>NZ_CP012333.1:7917500-9342155 GCF_001263205.1 Labilithrix luteola | reverse complement strand
GAGTCTCGACGACCGCCAAGATCGCTTCGAGCTTCTGCGGGTGCGGGATGCGCACGTCCGGCTGGTGGGGACGGAGCGCTTCGAGACCGTCGCTCACGTCGAGCACGTCGATACCGTGCAGCTCCAGGTTCACGAGCGGCGCCCCCACGCACATCTTGGCGAGCCAGCGAGCCTTCGACGGACCGGCGAGCGTCACGCTCGTTCCGATGAACGGCAGGCGAAGGCCGCGGGTCACCTGTACCGGGATCTCGAGAATGCCGCTTCCGCGCCGGTGGTAAGGGCGTCCCACGCGATAAGGATCGGTCGGCGCGAGGAGTACCTTCGGGGTGTCGACGATGGATCGGCTCGTTCGGCCGCGTACGGCAATGGCCCCGATGGCCGCGGTCTTGGCGGCCCAATACGCCGGGCAAGGAAACACCGACGCGTCGTAGGCCACGCCGAGGTCTTCGAGCACGCCGAAGACTTCGTCGGTGATGGTGTATCCCGGCGCGCGGAAGCCCACGGGCTTCACGCCGGTGGCCTCTTCGATGACGTGCGCGCCTTCCTCGATCTGTCGCCGGATCTCCGCGCGCCCGAGGCGAACGAGATCGTAGCGGTGGTCGAGGGAGTGATTGGCGATCTCGTGGCCTCTGCGCGCGGCCGCCGTGAGTCCCTCGGCCGCCTCGCGGCGCGCGAGGTCTTTGCCGATGGTGAAGAGCGTCAGCGGGAACTTGCCGGCGTTCGACAGATCCTCGAGCCGTTGCAGCGCGACGTCGTAGACGAGCGTGGCTGCACGGCTGTCCGGCGTGAGGCCGTGGATTTCGAAGTAGTTGGGGATCTCGTCGAGGTCGACGCTGATGGAGGCAAGCCGCACGCGGGCCAGCCTAGTACAAACCTGCGGGTTCCCGCTGACCAACGACTACTTCGAAGCCGTTGCCTTGGCCGCGCGGTCCGGATCGGACGCTTTGCCCTCGAGCGTGAGCTCACCCACGCCGTTCTGGAACTGGACGCGTGCGACCATTTGCTTCTCCTGCAGCGACACCACGTCGATCGTCGCCTTGGAGAGCTTCTCGCTCATCTCCTGGAGCTTCTTCTCGAGGTGGGCCATCAGCGGGCCCGCCGTCTTGACGGCCTTGAGCGTGAAGAGCTGTTGGTGGAGCTCGTCCATCCGGGCGCGGTATTCGGCCATCTGCTCGTGCGTGGTGGCGATCTGCTGCTCGATCTTCGCCATGTCGGCATTCAGATCGACGAGCTTCTTGACCTGCGTCTTCATCCCGTCGTCGAGCGCCGCATTCGAGATGTACGCCCGCACGAGATCGAGCCCCGCGGACGTGCGGATGTCGGTCGACCGATAGATGGGTGTGGCCTCTTCGATCTCGACCTCGGACTTCCCGTTCGGTTCGATCTCGACGCGGAACAGATGCGCGCCGGCGAGGTGTTCGGCCTTCTTTCCCGCCTCTCCATTCGCGGGAGCCTTGGTGAGCTTGTATCCGGGTTGCACCGAGTGGCGGAGGTACACGGTCGCGCGCTCGGGCAAGCGGTTGTAGAGCGTGAAGGTTGCACGTTTCTTGTGTTGAATTTCCGTGGAGAACACGCCTCGCTGCACGGTGAGGATCTTGGCGATGTCGTCCTTCTCGGTGTCCTTCCGCTCGACGACGATCTGGCGGTCGAGCGCGAACGGCACGAAGGCGACCGCCTTGGCGGGAATCGGATCTGCGAGCCCCTCGCCGACGAATCGTCCCTCGCCGAACACGCTCACCGGACCGCTTTCGAGCGCGCTGTCGGTGGGATTGCGGAAGCGAAGCGTGCGAAACGGGTACTGCGTGTTTCCGCGTGGGCTCTCGGGATCGTAGAGATAGACCACTTCGCCCTCGGTCTGGGAGCGCAGGATCGAGACCATGGCGGACGTTCCTCGCGGCACGCTCATCGCCGTCTGCGACTCGAAGTGCGACGTGCCCACGGGCTCTCCGAGCGCGGGCTCGGCGTTCGGCTTACCACCCGCGTCGTCTTTTGCGCCGGGTCCTGCATCGCGCGGCTTCGCCTCCGTAGGGGCCTCGACGAGGCGGGCGCCACCTGCCCGTCCTTGTTGCTCGCCCTTGCCGAGCGCCACGATTCGACTCGGGTCGACACCGTTGCGTACGAGCTGGTCGCGAAGCCGATTCGCGCGCTCGAGCGACGCGGAGTTCTTGTCCGAGTCGCCGGGCGCGGCATAGCCCTCGACGACGATCGTGTTGGCATTCCCCTGGAGCGACTGCGCCATGCGCGCGACCGGGTCCGCAGGCGGAGGAGGCGGCGCCGGTGACGCGGCGCGCACACTCGGCTCTTGCGCCGGCTCCGCTCGGCGACGCCCCCCGTTCGACGGATATCCCCCGTCGGCCCACCTCTCGACGGAGCCGCCGGTATTCACTCCGCCGGTGGCCACCTTCGGCCGCGATGATCGCGCCTCTTCGTCGTTCTTCTTCTGTGCATTCGCAAGAACGTCGTCGCTGAAATCGACGAGCACGCGCGCCTTTCCGGGCTCGCCCTGCTGCTGTCCGTACGACGCTCCTCCCATCGGGGGCGCCTGCGCGAAGAGGTCGTTGTCACGCAGCGTCTCGCGCTGCACGAGGCGTAGACCCTTCAGATCGTAGCGGAACGACATCGCGGAGCTCGCGCCGACACCGAGCTTCACGTTGGTCCAGTCCTCACCCGACGTGTTGTCGACGATGGCCCAGCCCTGCATCTCGACCTTGCCGTCTTTGCCGACGACGACGCGGTAGCTGGGTTTCCACGACGGGGCTTCGGTCACGTAGGAGAGTCGCAATTTCCGTGGACCGGAGGCCGCGTTCGACGCGCCGACCTTCATGTCGATCGTGGCCCCGCCGCTGCCGACGGAGGGGTACGACACGGGGGCGGGCTCGCCGGTCTTCGCGTCGACGACGGTGAGCGACTTGAGGAAGTCGTCGACCTTGTCCTGCGGCACGTTGAGCTTGAGGCTGTCGCCCTCGACGTCGGCGTAGCGCTCGAAGTACGCGACCCCGTTGCGGTAGACCACGACTCGGCCGAGGGTGGTCTCACTCTTCACGTACGACGTCGTCTGACCGCAACCGACGTTGCCGAGCCCCGCCAAAGCCAGGGCGCAGACAAAGACCTTCCGCATGGGCCGAAATCCTCCGTGTTTCGCCCAGTACGGACGAAGCTCCGGAAAGATCTGAGCCCGGTCGATTTCGTCAACCGTCCGTGCTGCGCTGACCAAACCGGACGATGACCGCATCGGGCGCGGCTCCGTGCCTGGCCACCAGCGCGTCGATCGCGGAGTCCTCGGGGGCGTCGCCCAGCTCCATGCCGTGCACGCCGGAGGTCACGAGCACCGAGGCAATCGATGCGGCGCGAGCCCCGGCAATGTCGGTCTCCATCGTGTCACCGATCGCCACGACCCGCGCAGGCGACACCCCCACCCGAGCGAGGGCCTCGCGATAGATCGGCGCGTGCGGCTTGCCGTAGAGGAACGTCCGACCGCCGAGTGAGGCATACTCTGCGGCGACGGCGCCCGGGCCTATCGCGAGCTTCTCCCCCATCGGTACGACGCGATCGGGATTCGTGCAGACGAGCGGCACGTTTCGCGCGGCCAGCGGACGGAGACGCTCCCTCGCGTGTGCGAGCTCGTCGAGATCTTTCACGGTGCCGGTCGCCACCAGGAGCTCCGCCTCGCGCTCGTCTTCGGTGAAATCGAGCCCGAGCTCGAAGAGCCACGGCACGAAAGCGGGGTTTCCCAGATGGAACGCGCGCGGACTCGGCCCCAACGCCGCGAACAGCTCCGGAGCCCTCCGCTCGAGCGCCTCGCGCGTCACGTCACCCGAGGAGACCACGCCGTCGAACGCGTCACGACGGATACCGAGCTGCACCAGGCTCTCCGCCATCGTCGTTCCAAGGCGCGACGAATTGCTCAAGAAGACGACCCGCGCACCTGTCGAGGCGAGCTCGTCAATCACCTCGGCGACGCCCTCGAAGAGCGATTCACCGCGATGGAGCACGCCCCAGACGTCGATGAGAAAGGCATCGTAGTCCGCTCGCAGGGAGAGAACGGTGTCCAAGCGGCGCCGCGGCATCATGAGTGCAGATCACCCTAGCGCGGTCACGCGGACGCCGGCACCCCGAGTGAGCGCGACCGGCGCCGACCCATTCGACGACGAAGAAGTCATGAGCTCTCGCGCAATCGCTCGACCGTCAGGTGTTCGACGCGTTCGGCCCAGACGTCCGAGAGGGTGCGTGACTGCGTGAGACTGCGAAGCACGCGAATGGGGCCCGCGTGCGTGACGAGGAGATAGGACTCGCCCGACTCCGAGAGCTCGCCCCAAACCTCACGGACGCGACGAACGAGATCGGGCGCGCCCTCGCCCCCCGGCACGCGCGCCTCCTGCCAGGCTCTCATCCAAGCCGACAAGGCCGGTCCCTCGT
Source organism: Labilithrix luteola (assembly GCF_001263205.1). Classification (GTDB taxonomy): domain Bacteria; phylum Myxococcota_A; class Polyangia; order Polyangiales; family Polyangiaceae; genus Labilithrix; species Labilithrix luteola. The sequence goes on along the minus strand of NZ_CP012333.1, from coordinate 9,337,739 downwards.
CCTTTTCGAGATCGGCCCACGTGCGCCCCTCCCAAGAGCCGAAGTCGAGCTCACGAAGGCGCGGCTCGACGCGCAAGGGGATGCCCTCGAGCGCGCGAGCAAGGGCTTCGGCGAGCGTTCGCGTCCTCGTCGTGGGCGACGTGACGATGCTCGTAAAGGGTAAGGTTGCCCCAGGAGCGAGCGCGTCGATGCTGGCGAGCACGGTCTTCGCCGCCTCGCTGGCCGGAGGCGCCACCGGCACGTCGCTTTGCCCGTAGCAGACGCCGCTCACTTGCGCGGGGGCGTGTCGAACCAAATAGATCGCCATCATGACCTCCAGACGAGCACGGCGAAGATCGCGATCTCACAGAGCTGCTCGGTGGCGCCCAGAAAATCGCCCGTGATGCCTCCGACGCGACGTCGATAGCGCCATTCGGTGACGGCACCGACCACCAAGCATGCGATTGCCGCCGCGACCAGCCGAAGTGGCGAGAGCACTCCACACCATGCGAGCACGCCGCCGAGCACCAGCGGATAACCGGTGCCGATCGCCGCTCGCGACGGCTCGGCACGGACGACGTCGCGACTCTTCGAGCCCTGCTCGGTGGCGTACGGCGCGCGCACCATCTGCCAGAGCGGTACGGCACGCGCGAGCGAACCCACGAGCGCGACGGCGCCGATCGCCTCGACGGGCCGTGACCCGTGAAGCTCCGCGAGGAGCGCCGCGCGTGTGACGAAGCTGAAACAGAGGGCAACGGCGCCGAACGAGCCGACGCGGCTGTCTTTGAGGATGCGAAGAACGTTCTCGCGATCGTAGGCGCCGCCGAGCGCGTCGCTCGTGTCCGCGAGACCGTCTTCGTGGAACGCGCCGGTCACGAGGAGAGACAAGCCGATCGTGAGCGCCGCCGCGGGGAGCGCGCCGACCGGCCGAAGCAGCACGAACGTACCGCCGAGCGCAGCGCCGAGGACGAGCCCGACGAGCGGAAAGTGAGCGGTGGCCCACGACCAATCCGCGCGCGCATAGGGAAAGCCTCCTACCGGCACGCGCGTCAGGAAGACGAATGCAGCGCGCATTCCGCGCACGAAGCTCGGCGTACGAGGCGACGGATGCGCAGGCGATTCGCGAGACGCGGGTGCAACGTCGTCGCGCGGCGCTTCGAGGGATTCGGCGCTCTTCACGACGACGTTCCCCTGGCTGCCGGCCGCGTCATCGTCGCGAACGTCGCAACGTCTCGCTCGACGGTGAGCGCGGTCCGCAACAGAGAGAGGCCGAGCGCCGCGCCCGAGCCTTCGCCAACACCGAGCCCCAAGGCGACGAGAGGCTCGAGGCCCAATGCATCGAGCGCCAGCGCTGCGCCCTTCTCGGTCGATCGGTGACTCGCCACGAGGAACGAGGTCACCGCCGGGTCGATGGCGTGCGCGACGATGGCCGAGGCGCACGACAGGAATCCATCGAGAACGACGAGGCGCCTTGCTCGCGCGGCCTCGACGATGAATCCGGCCATCGCCGCGAGCTCGAAGCCGCCGACTTCGCTCAGCACGTGAATCGGATCGCGCGATACGAGGCGAGCGAGCGCATCGCGAACGACCGAGACCTTGTTGGCGATCCCCGCCTCGTCGAGCCCCGTTCCTCGACCGACGACGTCGCGAGGGTCGAGGCCCGTAAGCGCACAAATCAGGGCGGCCGCGCTCGTCGTGTTGCCGATCCCGACTTCGCCGACGCCGAGCGCGTCGAACGACGCGACGTCTCGCGCGGCTTGCACGCCGATCTCCAAGGCGACGTTTGCCTCGGCGAGCGACATCGCCGGACCGCGGCGGAGGTTGTCGGTTCCTGCGCGCACACGACGCGCGATGACCGGGACTTCGGGCCGTGTCGGCATTCCGTCGTGACCGCCTCGAAGACCCACGTCGAACAGGCGGAGCTCCGCGCCGGCCGCGCGCGCCAGCGCATTCACCGTCGCACGCCCGCGAGCGATCGTCGCCACCATCGCGGCGGTCACGCTCGAAGGATAGGCGCTGACCCCCTCCACGACGACCCCATGATCGGCCGCGAAGATCGCGATGCATGCCGAGAAGGTGCCGTCACGCAAAGGTACCGGGAAGTCGCCACGCGCTTCGGCGAAACGCACGGCCAAACGCTCGAGGGCGCCGAGCGAGTTCTTCGGCGCGGCGATCGTGGCCCAGTGAGCACGGCAGCGTTCGCCGGCGTCCTGAGAGAGGCTCGCCACGGGCGTTGCGGCCATTCGGTCCTCGGCTGCTTCCGGCACCGGGCGGGCGTCCGATGACGGCCATTCCTCGTCGAAGATCAGCTCGGCGAGCGGACGCCTCTCGCGCCACTTCGTCTCTTCGAGAAGAGGCCTCTGCCCGAACGGCTCCTTGGGGTAACCGATGCAGAGGTACGCGACGGGCTCGACCCCCGGCGGCAACGCGAGCTCCTGGCGAAGGATCTCGGGCTCGACGATGCTCACCCACCCTACCCCGACACCGTGCGCGCGCGCGCAGAGCCAGAGATTCTGCACCGCGCAGACGACGCTCGCGCGTACGGCCTCCGGCTGCGCGGTCGTGCCGAGCACGTGCTCGCCGTCATTGCGGAGATCCACCGTCACGCACACGTTGACTGCGGACTCGGCGATTCCTTCGAGGCGATACGAGAGATACTTGGCGCGCCTCTCTTCTGGATAGCGCGCGGCTTCGGCGTGCCGGCATCGCAGAAAGCTCTCGCGGATCCGTTCGCGGCGGGCCTCGTCACGAATGACGAGGAAGCGCCAGGGCTGGGAAAACCCCACGCTGGGAGCGAGATGGGCCGCGGCGAAGAGCTCTTCGAGCAGCCCGTGAGGAAGCGGACGGCCGACCTCGAACGTTCGCACGTCCCGTCGGGCCGCCATGATCTCGAGCAGTGTGCGGCGCGCTTCTTCCGAGAAGGCTTCAGTGATCATCGGAGGATTTTCCAATGGCCGAGACGGCGCGTGCCGGCAACCCCGACCCGGTGAGCGCCGCCAATGGCGCGACCCGTTCGGCATCGACGGCGAGCAGAGACGCGGCATCGGCGTCCGGTACGAGGCAGCGTCCGCCGCAGCCACAGAACATGTCGCCGGCGGCAAACGGTGACGTCTGGTGGAGAACCTTCGCCTGCGCCGTCTCGAGGTCGATGGCAAGGATCTGGTCTCCCGCATCCGCATTCGCCACCGCGACGACCGTGCGCGAGGTCGGGAACCCCAGCGAGGACCCGAGCGCGGCGCCAATCGTGGACGCCGGCCCCCGCAGGAGCTCCTTCTTCGACGCGAGCTCGAACACCACGACGCCGCTAGCCGCCATCTGCGCAGCTCCCGGCACCTTGTAGAGGCCGCTGCAGCTGACCGCCAGCGCGCGAGCGTCGGGCGAGAGAGCGAGGTTCGTGCAGTTCTTCAGCCCCGGGATGGGAATCGTGTCGACCACCTCGTCGGAGGTGACGTCGATGACGACGACGAGCCCGTCCTCTCCGCGCTCGAAGGTCGCATCGAGACGCGAGAGCGTCACGTACGCACGACCGGCCGCCATCGTCATTCGGTCGGGCCGCGGATCGACGCCGCCGCCGTAGCCCGACAGGTCGATCCGCTTCGACAGGCTGCGCCGCGCCGTGTCGACGACGAGCAGGTCGCCACCTTCGTCGAAGGCAACCTTTCCAGGATTGGTGTTCGACCCGAACCTCGTCACGTAAGCTTTGCCTGGCGCCACGTCGAGATAATCGTGCGGATTCGCCGGGAAGCCGGGAACGACGTTGAGCTGCCCTTCGACCGCGCCAGTTTCGGCATCGAGCCACGTGAGAATCCCGTTGGGAAAGCGGTCGATGAGGACGACCTTCCCTGCGGCTGGAGCATCGTGAGGCAGGACAACGTCGCCCGAGAGGGCCGAGGTGGCTCCGGAGGGCGTCGAGCCACTCGATACGACGTTCGCAGAGAGCACGCGTCCGCCGTCGTCGACGAGCGCGATCTGTGTCGATGCGTAGTCCGAGCGCACGACGGCGAAACGCTCGCACGATGCGCCTCGAGCGCCGCCGGTGGACGCCGGTGGATCATCGACGTTGCACGCCGAGAGTGCGACGGCGAGCGAAACGAAGGACATGGTGAGCAAGCGCGCGGCGGTAATCACAAGAAGACCTCCATGGTGGCAAAGAAGGCACGGCCCGGAAGGACGAAGCCGACGGTGTCGAACCGCTGGGCATCGAGCAGATTGCGAATGCGGAAATCGAACGAGGTGTGGTCGCCGACGAACGCGATCGTGAGCGCGGCATCGAGCGTGGCCTGCGCGGGGATCACGATGAGTCCTTCGGGATCGGCGTAGCGACTCGACTCGTAGACGTGCACGCAGGATAGGGTCGTCGTCTTGACGCCGAGCCACGCGGGTCCGTCCATACGCGCCTCGGCGAGCAGCGACGACTTGAACCGCGGACGAAACGGCAGAAGGTCGTTGCCCGTCGTCCTCGAGGTATCTCGGCCGTCGAAGAACGTGAGGCCGCCACCGATCGTGGCGCGCTCCCAGAGCTCCGCGCGCATTTCGAGCTCGGCCCCTTGGGCGCGTGCCGAGCCGAGATTGTAGGGCGTGACGTAGCCGAGCGACGAGCGGCGAAACGCGACGAGGTCGGTCGCGTCCCGTGCGAAGAGAAAACCGGCGAGCTCGGTACGGAGCAGCGTCTTTCCCGACGTCGCTCGGATCGAGGGGAGCCGCGTGAGACGCACGCCAACGTCGATCATCCTGCCGCGTTCGGGCAGCAGCGCTCCGTTGCCTCGTACGACGCCCGAATAGCCGTAGAGCTCGCCGAGCGTGGGGGCGCGGTAGTACGATCCCAGGTTCAGCGAGGCGACGCCGACGCCGATAGGCCGCGTGAGCGCGAAGCGAACCGCGCCATACGTGCGGGTGTCGTCCGCGTCTCCTCCGGACGTGCCTTGTCGCTCGAAGGAGCCCATCACCGTGGCGTGGCCGAAGACCTCGCTCTGAACGCCCCCACGCGCAGCGACCCGAGCTCCATCACGACGACGCACCTCCTCGGTTCGGCCGAGCGTGAATGCGGACGTGGTGAGCTCTTCACGACTCAAACGGAGCTGCAGGCCTCCGTCGAAGGGGCCACCCCGCAGTTCGAGCCTCGACGACGCCTCGCCCCGGATCCCCTCGAGCAGAGATCGCCGCTTGCCGCCTGCGAGCTCGAGAAGCGGGTCGTCGTATGCCGAAGACGTTCGAACGTACCCGGCAGTGCCCGTGAAGGAGCAACCCTCGCCACACTGGTGCGCCAGCTCGAGGCCGTGCAGCGACCGGCGCGTCTTCGATCGCGTGGCCATCGCCTCGGCAACGGCGAGGCCCGGGACACCTTGCTCCCGCGTGAGCTCGTTGGACGTGAGCACCGCACGCGTGCGCTCACCGAGCCGAAACCGCCCGAGCGCCCACATGTCGAGGTCGTCGACGTCGGAGTTCGCGCGCCGCTTCTCGACGTCGTCCGACGTATCGAACCGCGTCCCGCGATCGTCGACGAACTTGTAGTCGTTCTTCGCGTGCGCCGCGCGCAGACCGACGAGCACCGCGGCCCGATCGTCGCCAATCGCAACGCGCCCCTCGAGAGCACGTGTTCCGAAGCTGCCAACGGTGGCCGCGGCCGACGCTTCCGTGCGCTTCGGTACGCGCGGGTCGAAGAAGATCGCTCCGCCGACGCCCCACGGATCAGCCTCGAGCGGGACGGCTCCACGGTAGACCTCGATGCGCCCGATCATCCAAAGCGGCACGCGCGAGAGGTCCGCGTCGCCCGTGAGATCGTCGTTGAGGCGCAGGCCCGCGAGAAAAACGCTCGTCTGCGCAGCGGTCGCTCCGCGAATGGCCGCGGTCGACAGCGCGCCGTACCCTCCCGTCTCGGTGACGGTGACGCCCGTCTCGCGTCGCAGAACCTCGGGCGTCGAGAGGCCCGCCCCTTCGAGCGCCGAACCGCGGATCTGCGAAGACGCCGCCGCCTCGTCGCGGCTCGCCGGCGAAAGGCGTGATCCGCGAACCGTCACGTCTTGAGCCCCGGCCGACGACGGCACGAGCACGGCAAGGACGAGGCCGATCAGGGCCCCCCGACGAAACTGGATTGGCACGCCGGACCACGAAGACGAGACACGAGTGGCTCCGTCGTGGACGGAAAGCGCCGCGCCGAAACCTCTCGCGTGCCGACGTCTCTCCCTCGAAGACGCACAGCGGAACCGCCCGGCACACGCCGCGCAGGTGGAGGTCGGTCTTCGGGCTCATGGGCACTTCGAAGCGGCACGATGGCCGCCACGACTTCCTCGCTTCGACTCTTCCCGGCCCAGAGGCCAGTGACTCGGTGAAGCTCGTTCCCAACTACCGCTGCGGGGCAGCTCCGCTTTGCTTGCGCTGCGGATTCCCAATGCCACCCACGCCGGGTGGCTACCTTCACGAAGCCGGTCGATAGCCCACCTCTCGAACCTCGTCAAACGCGAAGCCCGAGGCCGAGGCTCACGTCACGACGAATCAGGCGAGCGAACGGCCGCCATCGACGCGTGGAGCGTCGTGTCGAGGGAGACGGACGAAGAAGCTCGTGCCGCGGCCCTCGGCGTTCTCGAACCACATCGCGCCCTCGTGGCGAAGCACGATCTCCCGCGCCAGAAAGAGCCCGACGCCAAGACCGCCCGTGTCGTACGGCGTTCCCCCGTGCGGTCGTGCGAAGACCTCGAAGAGATGCTTCTGACGATCGACGGGAATACCGATGCCATGATCGCGCACGGACAGAACGACGTCGTCGGCCGTGTTCGTGATGGCGATGTCGATGTCGCCGCCTTCGGGCGAATAGCGAACGGCGTTGTCCACGAGCCGTCGAATCGCTTGCTCGATGCGCACGGGATCGACCATGACCCAGGCGGGGTCCGGCGCGTAGAGCTCGATCTTGTGGCGAACCGTTCCGCGCGCGGTTCGCTCGACCAGCGCGCGTGTGATGGCGACGAGATCTCGGGGTTCGCGAGAGAGAACGACGCGCCCGAACATGACGCTCGAGACTTCGAGCAGGTCGCTGACGAGGCGATCCATGCGGTCCGCCGCGCGCCCGATCGTCTGCAACATCGAGAGCCATTCGGGCGTCGACACTTTGCTCGCGAGATGCTGGGCGTAGCCCTTGGTGATGGCGAGTGGCGTCTTCAGCTCGTGCGCGAGCACCGCGAGACTCTCGCGCTTCAGTCGTTCGAAGTGGACTTCCTCGGTGATGTCGGCAAAGACCTGGACGACGCCCGTGATGCGCTCTTCGCTCCGCAACGGCGTGCACGTGACGCGGTAGTAGGAGCGCGCTCCGGTGCTTCGGAAGGCGATCCCGTAGACCTCGCCTCGCACGGTCTCTCCGCGTAGTGCGCGGTGGAGAGGGACCTGTTCGACGGAGAGCGGTCGGTCGTTGACGTCGACGTAGTCGATGAGTCCGCGGCGCTCCTCGAACCGCTCTCCCCCACCCGCACGTTCGACGAGGTTCCGCGCCGTGGCGTTCGCCTGAACGACGTCGCCCTTCGCGTCGAAGAGAAACACGCCTTCCGTCATCGCATCGAGGACGGCGTCCCAACGATGCTCCACGGCGCTGCGCGCGCTCCTCTCGAGAGCGACGGAGACGATGTCGGCGAGGTTCGTGGCAAACCCCGCTTCGTCGGGTTGCCAGCTCCTCGGTGTCATCGTGTGCTCGTGGCAAAGCACCCCGTAGAGATGCCCGCCTCGCCAAATGGGCACGTCCATCATCGCCGTGATGGCGAAGGGGGCGAAGTAGTCCGCAAAACCCGCGGTGCGAGGGTCGACACGGACGTCGTCCACATCCATGACACGCCGTTCGAGGAGCGCCTCGAAGTAGCGCGGGTTCTGCTCCGCGAGGAGCTGAATGCCGTGTTCGTGTCGATTCTCGCTGCGGAGATACAGATCCTTGCACACGATTGTGCGCTGGTCCTCACCAAGCTGCCAGATGCTCACGCGCTCGACGTTCATGGCGACCGCGGCGGCCTCGGTGATCGCGCGGAACGTGGCTGCGCAGTCCTCCTGGTCGCGCTTCGCCAGCTCGAACAGCACACGCTCACGAAGCGTGGCTGCGCTCCGACTGAGCTTCTTGTCTGCGTTGCCGCGGGGCATCTCGAAAATCGCCTCCAGGCTCCACAACGTGCGGTTCCGCGAACACTCGAGCAAGTGTCCAGTGCACCCGGATTTCGTCTAGCGAGAGCCGACCAATCGGGCAAAAGAGGGTCGACCGAACGAACAGGCGCGACCGTCGGACGAGGTGTCCATCGGCGCGCCTTGCGGGGACTTCGTGCGAAGGAAGCGCAACCGCGATTCTCGGCGCGAGACCAGAGCTCATCCCACGTGGTCACCAAGCACTCCGCTTGTTACGAGCTCGGCGCAGAATGAAGTAGAAAGGTCGACGCGACCGAATCCACGACGTCCGCGGGAGCTTTCTGTGCCGCCCATCATCACCATCGAGAATTTGAACAAGACGTACGGCTCGGGGTTCACCGCCCTGCGAAACGTCGACCTCGAGATACAGCCCGGCGAGATCTTCGCGCTGCTCGGTCCCAATGGCGCGGGAAAGACCACGCTCATCGGCATCGTGTGCGGTCTCGTCAATGCAACGTCGGGACGCGTCATCGCCGACGGTCACGACGTCGTGAGAGACTTCCGCGCGGCGCGGTCCATCATCGGGCTCGTCCCCCAGGAGCTCTCGACGGACATGTTCGAGACCGTGTGGGACACCGTCACGTTCAGTCGCGGCCTCTTCGGGAAGAGCAAGAACCCGGCGTACATCGAGAAGGTCCTGCGCGATCTTTCGCTCTGGGAAAAGCGCAACGACAAGATCATGACGCTCTCGGGCGGAATGAAGCGGCGCGTGCTCATCGCGAAAGCGCTCTCGCACGAGCCGCGCATCCTCTTTCTGGACGAACCCACAGCGGGAGTCGACGTGGAGCTCCGCCGGGACATGTGGACGATGGTTCGTTCGCTCCGCGAGACCGGGGTGACGATCATCCTCACGACGCACTACATCGAAGAAGCCGAGGAGATGGCCGACCGGATCGGCGTCATTCACAAAGGGGAGCTCATCCTCGTCGAAGAGAAGCGCGCGCTGATGACCAAGCTCGGCAAGAAGCAGCTGATCCTGCTCCTCGACACGCCGCTCGCGGCGGTGCCGGGCGCACTCGAAACGTACGGCCTCGAGCTGTCGAGCGACGGCACTCGGCTCACGTTCACGTTCCACGGCGAACGCGAGCGGTCGCAGATCGCTCCTCTCCTTCGACAGCTCGGCGAGCACGGAATCGCATTCAAAGATTTGCAGACCCACGAAAGCTCGCTGGAAGAAATCTTCGTCGATCTCGTGAGGGCCCGCTCGTGAACGTCCACGCCATACGCGCCATCTACAAGTTCGAATTGGCACGCACGTGGCGCACGGTGATGCAGAGCATCCTGTCGCCCGTCATCTCGACGTCGCTCTACTTCATCGTTTTCGGCTCGGCGATCGGCTCGCGAATGACGGAGGTCGACGGCATCTCGTACGGGGCCTTCATCGTCCCCGGCCTCACCATGCTTTCGCTTCTCAACGAGAGCATTTCGAATGCGTCCTTCGGTATCTACATGCCGAAGTTCTCGGGGACGATCTACGAAGTACTCTCCGCGCCGATTTCCTACATCGAGATCGTCGCCGGATACGTGGGCGCGGCGGCCACGAAGTCCATCATCCTCGGCACGATCATCCTTCTCACGGCGCGGCTCTTCGTCCCCTACGAGATCGCCCACCCGTTCTGGATGATCGCGTTCCTGGTTCTGACGTCGGTGACGTTCAGCATGTTCGGCTTCATCATCGGCCTCTGGGCCGATAGCTTCCAGAGGCTGCAGCTCGTTCCGCTGCTCGTCGTCACGCCGCTCACCTTCCTCGGTGGCAGCTTCTATTCGATTCACATGCTGCCCCCGGTTTGGCAGAAGGTCACACTGCTCAACCCGGTCGTCTATCTCGTCAGCGGATTCCGCTGGAGCTTCTTCGACCGCTCCGACGTGAGCGTCGAGATCAGCATCGGAATGACGCTCGGCTTCCTCGCCGCGTGTGTCCTCGCCGTGCGCTGGCTCGTGAAGACCGGCTATCACCTCAAGAACTGACACCTGAACCATGAGCGGCAAGCGTCTCCGCACCCGTCCGTCTGCGCCTGAAACGAGCTCCAAGTCGCGTGCGCCCGGTGCACGGGAGAACGGTCTGGTGCGCGTGCGCGGCGCACGCCAGAACAACCTGAAGAACGTCGACGTCGAAATTCCTCGCGACGCGCTGGTCGTCTTCACCGGCGTGTCGGGATCCGGCAAGTCGTCGCTCGCCTTCGGCACGCTCTACGCGGAAGCTCAACGACGCTATCTCGAGTCGGTGGCGCCCTATGCGCGACGTCTGATCGACCAGGCCGGCGTTCCGGACGTCGACGCGATCGAGGGATTGCCGCCCGCCGTAGCGCTCCAGCAGCAGCGAGGAACCCCGGGGGCGCGCTCGTCCGTCGGGAGCGTCACCACGCTCTCGAGCCTCGTCCGAATGCTCTATTCGCGCACGGGCACCTATCCGCCGAAGCAGCCCATGCTCTTCGCGGAGGACTTCTCACCGAACACCGTCCAGGGTGCGTGTTCGACGTGTCACGGCCTCGGACGCGTTTATGCCGTCACCGAGCAATCGATGGTGCCCGACGACTCGCTCACGATTCGCGAGCGCGCGATCGCGTCGTGGCCGCCGGCATGGCAAGGACAGAACCTCCGCGACATCCTCGTGACGCTCGGCTTCGACGTCGACAAGCCGTGGCGAGACCTGCCCAAGAAGGATCGCGACTGGATCCTCTTCACCGAAGAGCAGCCTACCGTTCCCGTCTACGCGGGCCTGACGCCGAAGGACACGCGGGCGGCGCTCGCACGCAAGGATCCGCCGAGCTACCAGGGCACCTTCACCGGCGCGCGCCGCTACGTGCTCCACACGTTCGCCAACACGCAGAGCGCGCTGATGAAGAAGCGCGTTTCCCAGTTCATGGTGGGCAGTGATTGCCCAACGTGCCACGGCAAACGCCTCAAGCCGGAGGCGCTCTCGGTGACGTTCGGCGGCCTCGACATCGCCGACTTCTCCCAGCTCTCGCTCGAGCGGTTGGCGGAGCTCTTGCGCCCCGTCGCTCGAGGCAACCTGCCCAGTACGGGCACGGAGCAAAGAGCGTCCGTCTCCAAGAAAGCCGCGCGAGCCGCCATCGAACGCCGCGTGGCAAGCGGTGGTTCGGCCCACGAAGGCGCCTTCGACGTGCGGCGCACACCGAACCTCTCCGAGGAGAAGCGACTTGCGGCGCAGCGCATCGCCACCGAGCTACTCGAGCGTCTGACCGCGCTCGTCGACCTTGGACTCGGTTATCTCTCGCTCGATCGCAGCACGCCCACGCTATCGCCCGGCGAGCTCCAGCGATTGCGCTTGGCCACGCAGCTCTCCTCGCAACTCTTCGGCGTCGTGTACGTCCTCGACGAACCTTCGGCAGGACTCCACCCGGCCGACGGCGAGGCGCTCTTCACCGCGCTCGAGCGTCTCAAGGCAAGCGGCAATTCGCTCTTCGTCGTCGAGCACGACGTGCAGATGATGCGGCGCGCAGATTGGCTGGTCGACGTGGGGCCCGCAGCGGGTGAGCACGGTGGGCGAATCGTCTACAGCGGCCCGCCTGCGGGACTCGCGAACGTGAAGGCGTCGACGACGGCACGCTATCTCTTTCGCGCGAGCACGAACGAGCCTCGACGCGAACCTCGACGGCCCGCGGGCTGGCTACGACTGTCCGGCATCACGCGGAACAACCTGCGCCGCGTCGATGCCGCGTTTCCTCTCGGCTGCTTCACGACGGTCACGGGCGTGTCGGGCTCGGGCAAGTCGAGCCTCGTCAGTCAGGCTTTGCCGGAGCTCGTTCGCAAGCACCTCGGGCAGCCCGAAGAGGAAGCGGAGGAGGACGAGCCGAATCCTCTTTTGTCCGTAGAGCAGGCCACGGAGGGAACGATCACGGGCGGTCTCGAGAAGATCCGGCGCCTGGTACGCGTCGATCAGAGACCGATCGGCCGGACGCCGCGTTCCAACCTCGCGACGTACACGGGCCTGTTCGATCACGTTCGCAAGCTCTTCGCCACCACCCCCGGAGCCCGAAAGCGCCGTTACAGCGCGGGACGCTTTTCGTTCAACGTCGCCGAAGGTCGCTGCCCGACCTGCGAGGGCGAAGGCTTCGTCAGCGTCGAGCTCCTGTTCCTTCCGAGTGTCTACGCGCCTTGCTCCACGTGCCACGGCACCCGCTACAATCCGCAGACGCTCGAGATCCGCTGGAACGATCTCCATATCGCCGAGGTCCTCGACCTCACCGTCGACGCGGCTCGCGATCTCTTCGCCGGCGAACCACAGATCGAGCGCGCGCTCACTGCGCTCCGCGACATCGGCCTCGGTTACCTGCGACTAGGTCAGCCGGCCACCGAGCTCTCCGGCGGCGAGGCGCAGCGGATCAAGCTCGCCACCGAGCTCCAGCGTTCGCAGCGCGGTGACACGCTTTACGTGCTCGACGAACCCACGACGGGTCTGCACCCTGCCGACGTCGAGCGCCTGCTGATTCAGTTGCAGGGCCTCGTCGCGGGCGGCAATACGGTGGTCGTCGTCGAGCACGAAATGGGCGTCGCCGCACAGAGCGACTGGGTCATCGACGTGGGCCCTGGAGCCGGCGACGCCGGCGGCCGCATCGTCGCTTCGGGCGTCCCCGACGTCATCGCGCGCAGCGCCGCGAGCCGAACCGCGCCCTACTTGAAACGCCAGACGGCGGCGCGCTGATCGCGCCCGGCAAGCGTTACAGCGCAACTCAGTTGCGCTGATTGAATAGTCAAACGGAGTTCGCGACAGACTTGCACAAAGGACCGAGGATTTCGGGGCCCTCGCCCACCGTGGGCCCCGAAATCCTCGGTCCACGCAAGTGGTCGCCGCAGTAATGGCGGAGAGCGCCGCTGGAGGTGGTCCACGAACCTGCTCCGCTCGCAGCACGACAGGAGCTCTCGCGCTCGACTCGGCACGCCGCTTGTAACGGGCGTTGGGCCATGAATCCGTCGAACGCCCCCACCATGCGAGCCATCGCGATCGATCACTTCGGTGGCGTCGAGGAGCTGAAGCCGCGCGAGCTCTCCATTCCCCAGCTCGGCCCGAAGGACGTCCTCGTGCGCGTCGAGTGCGCCGGAGTCGGCGAATGGGATCCATTCGAGCGCGAGGGCGGCTTCGCGAAGCTCTTCGGCCAGGAGCCGTGCTTCCCGTACATCCTCGGCTCGGAAGGCGCCGGGGTCATCGCCGACGTCGGCTCGGACGTGAAGGGGCTTTCGAAAGGCGACCGCGTCTATGCGACCGGCTTTCTGAATCCGAAGGGCGGCTTCTACGCGCAGTACGCCGCGATCGACGCCTCCCTCGTATCACCGATCCCCGCGAACCTCTCGATCGAGCAAGGCGCGGTCATGTCCGGAGTCGCCGTCACCGCGCTTCGCGGTCTGGATGACGTTCTCGCGCTCCAGCCTAGCGAGTCGATCATCGTCTTCGGCGCGAGCGGAGGGATCGGCCACATTGCAGTGCAACTCGCAAAACGAATGGGCGCACGCGTGCTCGCGGTCGCCTCCGGCGAGGACGGCATCGCGCTCGCGAAGCGACTCGGTGCCGATGGCGTGGTCGACGGCCACCGCGGCGACGTTCTCGCCGCAGCGCGCGATATGGCTCCGGACGGACTAGACGCGGCTCTGCTCACCGCCGGCGGTGAAGCTGCCGAGCGCGCGCTCGCGGCCGTACGCTACGGCGGACGTGTCGCCTACCCCCTCGGCGTCGAGCTCGCCCACACGCGATCGGACCTGAAGGTCCACGGCTACGAAGCCAACCCCGACCACGCGATCCTCGAGCGTCTGGACGCCCTCATCGAGAAGGGGCCCTTCGACGTTCATGTCGCGCGCACCTACGACTTCGCGGACGTCGGCGCCGCTCATCGCGCAATCGCCGAGCATCATCTCGGCAAGTTCGCGCTCCGCATCCCGTAAACGGGACCCAAGTTCGTCCTCGACACGTTCATGGCGGCGGCACGGTGGCATTCGTTCCGCGGAGGAACTCGCCGAAGCGTTCTTGGCCGAAGGCCGCCGTGAACGCGCCCGAGCGCCAAGCGATCTTGCCGTTGATGGCGACGAGGTCGACGACGTCGTCGTCGCGGTTCACCAGGCGGCCCACGCCGGGCAGGAATTCGGCCGTGTGATATTCGTGCACGGCATCCGTCAGCTTCGACGGGTCGATGACCGTGATGTCGGCACGCTTGCCGACCGCGAGGTGCCCGGCGTCGAGATTGAAGAAGTCGGCATTCTCCTTCGTCAGGCGCCAGACCGCCTTTTCGTAGCTCATGAGCGGGGCTCCGGCCTCGTGAGAGGCTTGCACATAGCGGAGCACGCGAAGCGGGAAGTTGTAGAACGCCATACTGTTGATGTGTGCTCCGGAGTCCGCGAATCCGAAGATGCCATTCGGATCGTTGTAGAGATCCTTGTAGCGAGACGGATCGTGATTGCCGATCGTCGTCTCCCATTCGATGGCCTGGTCCTGCTCGACGACGAGGTCCAGGAACGTATCGACGGGGTGCTGATTGCGCTCTTGGGCAATTTCGACGAACGACTTCCCGATCATCGATGCATCCGGCGCCTTGCGAACGTACGCGTCACCGAAATCCTTTTGCCAGACCTTGGGCGCCAGCTTGTTTCGATAGTGCTTCTTGAACGCCTCCCGGTAGGCCGGATCGCTGAGCGTCTCGTTTCGCTTCTTCAGGTCTCGCGAGAGGTGCCGCGCGAGCTCGCCGGTCGGAAACTCCTCGAAGATCACGAGCTCCATCCCCTGCGCGTAGACGCGGAACGGGACCGGAAAGGCCTGCATCCGGAAGTCCGCGCCGAATACCCTGTTGAAGATGCTCGCGATGAAGCTGATGAGGCCGCGAATGTACGGATCGCCCTTCAGATCCATCATCGCCACCATCGATGACTTGAGCTTCTTACGATAGCCGAAGAACGATGCACTCTGTGCCATGTACCAGAGCGCAGCGACGCGGCTGACGAGGTTCGGAACGCCTTGGAGGTGAGCGCCTCGCGCGCGAATCACCTCGGTGAGTGCATTGCGTTCACGGCGCGTGGCATAGGCGGCCGGCAGAAGCTTCGACCAGTGGCGACCATCCATTTTGTCCCACGGGTTATGCTGCATGGAGATGCCGATCATGCCGGCGTCGAGGCTCTCTTCGAGCATCGACACCATGCGCGCCATCTCCTCCTCCGACGGCTGCACGTCCTTCTCGAGGGCGCGATCGATTCCCATGACGCGCGAGCGAATGTCGGAGTGGCCGATGAAGGACGCGAAGTTCGGTCCGATGGCCTGCCGCTCGAGATGCGCAATCCATTCGGCCGGCGTGCTCCACGCCTTTCGCTCCTCGAGAATCGGGAGCAGCACGTCGCGCGGGAACGCCTCGACACGCGTGAACATGTCGCAGCAGTCGTCGACGTCCGAGTAGACGAACGACAGCGAGCAGCCGCCGAGAATGACGCTCGTGACGCCGTGCCGAACGGATTCCGAGAGGCTCGGAGAGACGATGATCTCGCCATCGTAATGAGTGTGGTTGTCGATGAATCCGGGCATGACCCACTTGCCCGTGGCGTCGATCACCTCGGCGGTCGAATGCGCGAGCGGTGAGCGCGAGATCGCCCGAATCTTCCCCCCTTCGACGAGCACGTTGCCGCGAAACGAACGACCACCCGTGCCATCGAAGATGGTCCCCCCGGAAATGACGTAGGCCGACATCTCACTATCTTGCCTCAGACTCGCGAAGAATGCCGGGCCGAGGTCTCCCGCGAGCGGTTCAGCCGCGAAGAGCTCGAGACTCGCGTTCGGCAGACCGGGCGTGAGCTCCGCCGCGGCCTCCCGACCGCTCGAGACTCCTCAGTGCTCAGTGCGCAGCCGTCGACTCGATGAGCTGCCAGGCCGCGTGCACCGACGGACTCCAGAGCTGATGCGGCCACCCTCCGAGCGCACACCAGATCACCGGCTGTCTGCATCCGTCGTAGGTGACGCATGGTCCCGGATCCGTCGGAGTCGTCGTGGTCTTGCAGCCGTTCGCCTCGGCCCAATACGTCGCCGAGTCCAGCCCCGAGCCGAACCCGATGGTCTGGTCCGCGTTGCCGTGAATCACGAGCGCCGTCACGGGCTGCGTCGGACAGGAGAAGTCCGGAGCCATCGGATAATCCTTCGACGGTCCACCGCCGGAATTGGAGATGATCCCGCGGAAGGTGTCTCCGCGATAGCAGCCAAGGAAATTCGCGAGGAAGCCTCCGCGACTGATTCCCCACGCGAAGATGCGATTGGCATCGACGCAATACTTGGAGGAGACGTCCGTCACGAGCGCATCGACGAGGGCAACGCTCGCGTTGAGCCCTGCATGCGTCCCCGTATCCCACGTGCCGGATGGGCTATCGGGATAGATGAAGATGGCGTTCCCGCCCGACTCCCCTTCGAGCCAGAGCCACGCACGAATCTGGGCCCCGCTCATCCAATCTCCGTGGAAGACGACCACGAGCGGCAGCCGCGAATGCCCGTCGTAGTTCCCACCTAGGACGAGCTCGTAGCTGTATTTCACATATGCGAATTCGGTTCGCTGACTCCCCATGTACCCCGTGTACGGCACGGGCCGATCGCACGGTTCCTGGGTCTTGAGCACGCGAGAGCCAGAAGGCGCCGCACCGGCATCGGGCGGCGCGCTTTCCGACACAGTGTGCCCTTCCCCTGGTCGAGGCACGATCGGTGAGTCCGGACGCTGCGTCGGCGTCGACGGAGCGTCCGGCGGAGCCGACGGGACCTCGGGAGCGGACGGTGACGTCGTCGCTTCACTCCCAGCGGTTTGACATCCTCCAAAGAAGAGGGCGATCACGACGCCCGCGACAACGAGCCAGGGATAACGCATGTCGCTCCGATGGTTCGAATCGCATGCCAAGTTCTGGTCGTCGCACGCCCGCGCCGCGCACACCAGACACGCCGCGCATCGAGGGCGACAGGGGAACTCGGCCACCGGCGCATCGATCGGAACGGGCCGACGGGAAGTCACGCCTCTCGAACCGCAGCGCCGAGGCGAGCCAGCGCCTCCTGTCCGCTCAAATGTACTCGTCGACCCAATCGAACATGCGGTGATTTCCAACTGCCGAAGCTGCCTCTTGGCAATGGAGAAGCCCGGTGTCCTCCGCGTCGAACAGCATGTAGTCCTTGGGACACTGGAGAACGTCGTAGAGCTTCTTCGCCTGGCCTACCGAGAAGAGCTCGCCCGTCCCGTCCATGACGAGAGTTCGGCAAGAAATCAGGTGCACGATGGGTTCGTTGTCATACTCGCGGAGCTTGAACATCAGGTCCGACGGCGAGCTTGCTCCGTGCTTGAACATCTCGTCGCGCACGTACCAACGGATGAGCGGCTGGGTCGTCATGATCTGGTAGATCGCCGCGTCGAACGCCGCCGGGTTCTCGTCGAGCACTGGCATGAGATCTGGAAAATAGCGATTGAACCCTTCGAACGACGACTCTGCCCAGTTCAAGACGCCCGGATTGGGGATGAGCAACTTGATCCGCTTTTCGAACGCGGCCGCGCGTGGCGTCAGTGCGCCGCCCATGCTCCATCCGAGAAGCGCGATGCGCCTCCGGTCAACGCCGGCAATCCGAAGCGCGAAGTCGATGACCGGAGTGATCACCTTCTCCCAGTCGGGACGGAAAGGGAGGCCTTGCTCGCGAATCGCCATCCCCTGACCGGGTGCGTGCACGATGAGGCAGTGATATCCACGCTCGAGCGCTCCGTCGATGACGTACTTCGACTCCTCGGGCCATGCATCCCTGCCCTGCTGGAAGACGAAGAGCGGCGCGCTCCCGCAGGCCCGTGGGGAGCGAAAGAAGTACCCTGGCAGAGTCGTTCGTTCGTAGGGGATCCGAACGCGGTGAGCTGGCATTTCGAGCCAGCGAATCGCTTTCTCGTACGCGTCCACCGCGCTTCGTCCGATCTCGAGCACGCTTGGATGTCCCGGCTCCGGATGATGGATGAGCGCTGCCCGATAGTAATTCGCAGCGCGCAGATAGGCGTTGCCCGCGCTGAACCTTCGTCGCTTTGCTGCGCTCGCATCGGCCATCGTTCGAAGTCGATTCGCGGTGCTGACCCACTCCGTCGGCCAGCTCCAGTCGTCGTCGGGATCGATGCGACAGCCCGTGTCGAGAACCTCACTGACGTCTGCCTGGGCGCTATAGGTCGCCCCTAGGAAGTGCAAAAGCTGACTGTTCATGACCTCGTCGTTCATGAGGTCGAGATCGAACCAATCCCTTCTCCCCGTTGGCTCGGGCGGCGGAGGCGGCGGAGGCGACGAAGCCGCCAACACCGCAGTCGGCAAGCCGAAGAACGACGAGCCTCCCGCCAGACCGAGTGCACCTTGGACGAGCGAACGACGGCGAATCGCAGAACGCGCCATGGACCACGCCTCCTTTCGCGCGAACATCGGCTCGCGCAGTTTTGGTAGCGATGAGTCACCGCGCGATGCGCGAGCGTTCAACGAAAACGACTTAAATACCGATGAGACTCATCACCGCAGTTCGACGTCAACCCAGCGCGAACGTGCGCGCCCAGTCGCGACCGATGGTCCCGACCGTTCCCTTGAACGTGCGCGGTCACGCGTGCAGACGGTCCCTCGTCGAAGCGTTCGATGTCCGATGTTCGAATGAACTCGATTGCAGCCTCGATCATTGGAATTCAGACTGACGAATACGCCGGGCTTGGAACAAGCGGTACCGTCGGCGCCCACCGGCTCCATCGGCCCCTCCTCCGGTGTCCCGACACAGAAGCATGGAAACGTGTGCCCCTCCGCCCGGTCGACTCGTGCTCGGCGCCCGCGCGGCCACGAGGCCGGCGCGCGTTCTCCGCTCAAGAAGTGCCCGTCAAAGCCGTTCTCGTCGACGTATCGCGCCGGTCAGCGATGCGGTGATGCGACGATGCGATGACGCGATGACGCGATGATACGATGATGAAGCGGCATTCGTACGTAGTTGCACGTAGTGGCTTTTCGAGCGCTATCGCGACCATCGAAGGTGATGACGCGCTTGCCCGGCCTCGTGTATGGTTCGAGATCGTGCGCAAACTGCGAATTGTGCCCGAAAGGACGAACATGCTGCGTGCACTTATGGGCTTTGCGAGGGTGAGCCTGCTTGGCTTGGCCGTCGCTTCGACCGGCTGCTCGATGGTCGGCTGGAAATACGACTACGGCGGCCGTCACTACACGATGACCAAGGAAAATAGCGACTATCACGCAAAAGCAATTCGTGACGTGCGGACGCGGTATGGCGATCCGCAAGCGCAAACGGACATCGCCAACTTGAAGGGTGCCTGCGAGCTTTTCCAAAAATATGCCGCGGAAGCACCTGATCCTGGCTCGTTCACCCCCGCTCGCGAGCTGCTCGATGCCGATGTGCGAAGCACATGCGCGCGATGGCACCAGCAGGAACATCGCGACCAGCAGGCCACGGACGAGAAGAACCGCCGAGACGAGGTCGTGCAGGTTCGCGAGGCGCGCAGCCGTCAACGCGAAGAAGAATCGCGACAGCGCGACACCGAGCGGCGAGAGCAGTACCGGCGCGTGATCACCCAGCGCATCGAACGCGAGAGCAAGGTTCTCGAAGCGTGCGAGGCGAACGCACCGGCGCGCGCGAATCGCCGACGCCACGAGGAGATCGCGCGAAGCAATCCTGCCGCGGCCCTGCAAAAGCAATGCGCGCCACAGAGGGGCACGAAGACCGTCAAGAGCGAGTGTCGGGACGCAAACGGTTTCACGCGCACATGCTCGAAATCCGTTCCCGGAGAGGTCATCGGGTACGCATGCCCGAAGTCGATGGATACCGAGGTCGTGCAGATCGGCCTCCATCAGCTCGGGTTGCTCGACACACCGCCGTATCCGGAAGACGACTCCATCCAGCCGGGTGACGAGACGTGTGAGAAAACCCAAGCGAGCGTCAAAAAAGCACGCGAAATGCTCGAAGAGTCGGCAGGCACCACCACGGGGGCATTGCAATGAAGCGCGGAATCTTGATCGGCGGCGCGAGCGCGTTGGCGTTGAGTTTGGCCGGCGGCGTGGGCTGGTACCAATGGACGCACTCGCCAACGTACTCGCTCGTGCAGATCGCGAGCGCGGTCGAGCAGCACGACAAGTACACCTTCGAGAAGCACGTCGACCTCGACAGCGTCCTCGAGTCACTCGTGGCGGACGCCTCCGACGGCAATCCGCTCGCGACTGCACTGGGCGGGGCGCTCGTGACGCGCGTTAAGCCGGTCGTCCTCAAGGCCGTCGAGGACGGCGTCGTGCCCGGCGATTCGCCACTCGGAAAGTCGATGCAAAAGGCAATGTCCGGCAAGGTGCCGGAGCTCGAGCGGCAGGGTCGAAATGCTCACTTCTTCGTCGTGGTCACGACGACACGTGGAGCGCCATTCAACCTCAAGCTCCACATGACACAGGTTCCCGACGGGTATTGGCGCATCGACCGAATCGCGAACATGAAGGAATTTCGCGCTCTCGAGGATGCCGAAGAGGCCGCTCGGAAAGCCGAAATCGCGAAGGCCAACGAAGCGAAGCTCTCGGCGTTGAAGGTCGCCGCGAAGCTCCACACGTCGGTGCGCGAGGGCTGGTCGCGCAAAAATCGTTTCCAGGTGAAGTTCGAGAACCGAGGCGAGGTCCCGATCGCCGCGTTCACCGGGCGCATCAAATTCGCCGCTCACAACTTCGATGCTCCCGTCCGCGGAACCATCGATCTCGCTCCGGGGCAGGCCGGTAACGGTGCGTGGGAGTTCGATGTGAATCAGTTTCTGCGCTACACGGAGGAGGTCTACGCGCTCGGCGAAACGGACGAGTTCGACGTGGTCATCGAGTCCTTGAACTTCGCCGACGGCACCAAGGTGGCCCGCGGCGACGCCCCGTAACCCATACCCTGGAGAAGATCGCCGGCCACGTTGCGCGGGCACTCGAGAAGCCATTCGGCCAATTCGCGCGCAAACGCAGTTCGAACGAATCTGCAAGTGGCGTTCTGGTCGAATGCTCGTTCGCACGAAGGAGCGGCGTCGCCGTCTCGCCCGCGAGCAGCGCTGGAAATGCTGCTCGCGGATGGTGAGTCGAAGGCCTGTATCGACTACTTCGCGACGAAGATGTTCAACGTGTTGGCGGTCGGGGCGTCGTCGACCGCGGCGAGCCGGACCTTGTGGTGACGCTCGTCGAGTGCCAGGCCGAACGCCGACCCGGAGCTGGGGTCGATGGGGAACTGGGCCACGAACTCGCCCTTGGCGGTGAACTCGACGATCTCGCTCGGTTGAGCCGGGTCAGGGTTGATCGCGTCTCCTTGCGAGGAGATGAGGTTTCCGTTGCGAGCGCGCGCGAGGGCGAGTGGGCCGTGCAGGTGCACGGGATCCGTCACGATGGGCTCTCCCATGCCGGCGTCGTGACGTCGATCGCTGGCGTCGCGGATGGCGAAGATCGTGTTGTCGCCCGTCGATGCCACGTAGAGGATGTCGCGCTTCTCGTCCAGGGCGAGGCCGGTCGGTCCGATGACGAACGCCGCCGAGTCGCAACGGTGCAGGTAGCCCGAGGCGATCACCGTCTCCTTCTCGATGACGATACGGCGCTTGCCTTTGAATTTGAATTTGCGGTTGCGGTCACCGTTGTCGTTATCGTCACCGTTGTCGTCATTGTCGTCATTGTCGTCATCACACTGAGAGTCTCGATCTCCATCGATGCGGACGTCGAGGCGAGTCACCGTTCCGCTGAGAACGTTCGACACGAAGATCTTCGCGCGCGACCCTTCGTCCTTGATCGTGAGATCCCAGGGGCCCTGCAAGAACTTCTTGCTCGTGAACGTCTTCACGATGTTGCCCTTGCGATCGATGAAGAGCAGGGAACCGTTGCCGACGTTCTCCATCTCGCCGTTCGGTCCCTCCGTGCACACTCCCGAGCCATCGGTGCTCGGTACGTTGCCGACGACCACGAAGCCTCGCTCCAGGACGCCCAGCGCGGTCGAGAGACCTGGTGTAGCTGGGTCCTGGAAGAACAACGACGGCGACGCATTGGCATTCACACGCACGATCGTGGTGCCGGTGCCCTGTAGATTCCCGCTGTTGTTGAAGTTCGAGACGATGACGTCGCCCTTGCGGAGGATGCCGCCACGCGGAAAGTCGTCGGGCACGAACGCAACGCCGTAGGGATTCACGTCGCCGTTCTCGGGCACGGTGCTCGCCGAAACCGTGGGCGTCGACGGAAGGCGCGGAAGAATGGCGCCACCGTGCTTCCACCCGAGCGACTGCTCGACCGCTGAAGTACCTTCGGTTGTCGTATCTTCGCTACTCGCGTCACCACCGCACGCCGTGACCGTGAATGCAACCAGCGTAGCGGCCAACGACGTCATGAAAATCGATCGCATCGCACACACCTCTCGTTTCGGGAATGCGCGGCGCAACCTGGGCTCTCCTCGCGTCGACGCAAGACACAACGGTCCTCACTGGTCGTTCGCAGCGCCCGCTGATTCGAGAGCGGACGGTGCGCGCAGCTGCAACGAAGCCCGCGCTCCTGCACGGCCGGCAAGGCGCCCCCCCCTCGCCTCCGCGCGATCGCTAGCGCACCTCCGTCTCGAGCGGCAGCCCCGCGGCCAGCCACTCTTTCTTCCCACCGACGAAGACAGCGACGTCCTCGTAGCCGAGTCGAACGAGCTCCTCGGCGGCCTGATGCGAGTTCTTGCACGTGTCGCTGGCGCAATAGACGACGATTCGCGCGCGCCGATCAGGAAGCACCGCGGCCGCGCGAGCGGCGACGTTATCGTGTGGAAAGTGGACGGCGCCCGGGAGGTGCCCTTCGCGAAAATAGCGCTCGGGAAGGGCTTCGAGCAGCATGGCGGCTCCGGACGACGCGAGGGCCGCTCGCAGCGCTGCGAGGTCGATAGTCTTCATCACGCCCTCGCTTTCTGCGTGGGAAGTCCGCGCGTCACTGCCCGTTTTTTGGAGAAAGGCGGGGAAAGCGCATCCGAGTCCGTCTTGGCAAACCGTCGAATGATTCCAATGTCGATCATAGACTGCTCCTGTCTCGAGGTCGGGAGCCTGTCTTTACGGCGCGGCGCGCGTGCCGAGTAGACGGCGACAGGAGCACGCATCGTTCTCCTGGGGAGAACGGTGAGCAGCGACTATCCTCGGCGCGTGGCATTCGATCTGGAGCACATCGTCGACCTTGCACTCTTCGCGCGGATCGTGGACGCACGCTCGTTCTCGGAAGCTGCGCGGCGGACGGGCATCGCCAAATCTGCCGTCAGCCGGAGGATCGCGCTCCTCGAGAAGCGCCTCGGCGTACAGCTGCTGCGGCGCTCGACGCGCGCGCTCGACGTGACCTCCGACGGGGCTCGGTTCTACGAGCACTGCGTCAAGGTCCTCGAGGCGGCGCGCGCCGCGGAGGACGCCGTCAGCGGCTCGGGGGTCCGCATGCGCGGCGTCGTACGCATCAGCGCGCCTGTCACCTTCTCGCAGATGTACCTTGCCGCGGCGGTCGCCAAGTTCCAGCTCGAGCATCCAGCAGTCGACGTGCAGCTCACGACCAACGACCGCTTCGTGGACGCGGTCGCCGGCGAGTTCGACCTCGTCGTTCGCGTGACGAGGCTCGAGGACGGCTCGTTCGTCGCCAAACGCCTTGCCTCCGATCGCCTCGTCGTCGCAGGTTCACCGGCGTACCTCGCCGCCCGCGGTCGCCCCCTGCGCGCCGAGGATCTCGTCCATCACCAATGCTTGCACTATACACTCGTCGACGCAGCCGCCGAATGGCGGTTCCGCGGGAGCGATCGCAAGCCGGTCGCCCTCGCACGCGGCGCCTTCTCGGCGAACAACGGAACCGTGCTGAAGGAAGCGATGCTGGCAGGCCTCGGCCTCGCCGTCCTCCCGTCCTTCATGGTCGCCAGCGAGGTCCGCGCCGGACGTGCCGAGCTCGTTCTGGAAGGACTTCGCCGCGCCGAGATCGGCATCTACGCGGTCGTATCGAACGCCCGCGGGCTCCCGTTGCGCGTTCGCACGCTCATCGAACATCTCCAGCGCCACTTCGCCGATCCCGACTGGCGCATCCCGCCGGCTCCGGCGACGGTTCGAAAGCGGACGACATCCCGCAGGGCGTGAAGCTTTGCTCGGCGTCGGCGTGCACGAACGTCAACGGACGAGCGCCAAATCGTGACCGACGGTTCTCCTCGAGGGAGCCCCGGCCTTCGGAAGCTCGAACCAGAAGACGCTTCCTCGATCGACATTTTCACGGACGCCGACCGTTCCGCCGTGGGCCTCCGCGAGCCGGCGAACCGTTGCGAGGCCGAGGCCAATACCCGGAATGGCGGCGTCGGCGGCTCGAACGTACGGGTCGAAGATGCGGTCCTTCTCCGACGAGGGAACTCCGGGCCCCGTATCGCTCACTTCGACGAGGACGGACCGTCCGAGGTCACGCGCGCGGACAACCACCCGTCGAACGTCCGATGTCCCCATGAACTTGATTGCATTTCCGAGCAAGTTGGAAATCAGACTAACGAATACGCCGGGACTACAGGAAGCGGTGAGGTCGGCCTCCACCGGCTCGAGCTCGAGTGTGATTCCGTTCTGTTCGGCGGATGGACGCATGTCATCGACGACGCCCGCGAGGGTCTCCCCCACGTTGGCCATCGTCCCCTCCTCCGGTGCTTTTCCCGCGCGAGCAAAGAGCAAGAGCCCGTCCACCAATTGACCGACGCGCTGGAGTGTCGTCGTTGCGCGATCGAGCACCCCCTTCTTCAGACCGAGCTCGGGATTGCGCTTCGTCAGATCGAGCGCGAGGCCGACCGACGCAAGGGGACTCCGGATGTCGTGAGCGACGCGACCCGCAAAAAGCTCGAAGTCGGAGACTCTCGTTTCCATCAAGCGCGCGAAGCGGCGGAGGATGCGAACCATCACGAACGCCGCCGTCGCCGCGAGAACTGCACTCAGAGCATTCAACACCGCGCCCGTGCGCCGAGAGGAGGCACGGAGCTGCGCGATGCGAGCACCGAGCGCTGTCGACTGGCCCGCGTTCAAGTCGATCTCGTCGACCATCTCGGCGTCGAGGCGGTCGATGGCGGGTTGGGTCTTCGAGTCGAGCTCCTGGGCCGAGGCCTGACGATTTCCCGCCTCGTATTGCCGAAGAACCTCATCGATGGACGCGTTCATCTCTCCAGCACGCGCTGAGGCGCGGTCTTCTATCGCCTGCTCACCGGGATAGGTTGGAAGGGCGAGACACCTGTTCCGCTCGGCGGTGAGCGCTTCTCGAGTTCGGGAGAGTCTCGACAAATCGTCGGCCGAGTTCCTCGCCCCGCCGTGGTCGTCGGTCACTCGTTCGAGAAGCAAGGAGATCTCACGGAGCTCGCTTCTCGCCCTCGACAAACAATCGATGGTCGGAAGCGCATTGCCAGTGATGCTCTCAGCCGCCTCCTCGATGCCGCGCGCGCGATATTCGGACACGGCGCTGGCGGCGACGAAGCTCGCGATCGTCAACGCAAAGGAGCCGACGAGCAACCCTGCGAGCCGGCGGGAGCTCGCGCTGCGAGCGTCCGTACCCATCACCGCTTCTCTGGCGGTGGATCAGGGGCGGCTCGCTCTCGGAGCGCGCGACCGATGAGGCTCACGAGCGAGTCCAAGGCATACGGCTTGGATAGGTAATACCGAGTGCCCACACTCGCGGCGACGACTCCCAGGTCGAGCATGCCGGAGCAAAGAATGATCGGGACGCTCTCGAGGCCGTGGTTGCGCATGAACATCTGATGCGCCATCTCGGGGCCGCTCACCTTGGGCATTTCGACGTCGAGGACAACCAGGTCCGGCTTCCGAGCGTCGAGCAGCGACAGGGCCTCGGAGCCGTCGTTTGCCACGCGGGTGTCGTACCCGTCGAAGTGAAGCAGCTCCGACAGCAGATCCGCCGTATCGACGTCGTCATCGACGATGAGCAGGTCCGCCATATCGCCGCCCTAGAACCGGTTCGAACACGCACCGTGGCTTGCATCGTGCGTACCGACCCGCGAAGGCACGCACACCGTCCACGAGCTCGGCCCCCGAAGCTCACCAGTGACGTCCGCGCCGGCCTTCGTCGGTCGTGCGGATTGGTCGCGAGCGTCGCGTGGACGCGCTTCTGCAAACGACGCGCTTCTGTAAACGACGCCCGTGCCGAGGCCCAAATGCGACGAAGCCGGCGGGGCCTCGAATCGAGGACCACACCGGCTTCGTGGGGTGCTTTGCTTCTAGCGGGTGATCAGTTGCCGATGGTCTTCGCGACTTCCGCCGCGAGATCTTCGGTCTTCTTCTCGATGCCTTCGCCGAGGCCAAAGCGGACGAACGTGTTCAGCTTGAGCTCGCCGCCGAGCTTCTTGCCGAGCGCACTGCGAAGCTTGTCGACCGAACCGCCACCGGGCTCCCAGACGTTGTCCTGACCGAGGAGCGTGGTCTCCGTGTACCACTTGGTGATCTTGCCCTCGATGACCTTCGGCCACATGGCCTCCGGCGGCCCCTTGCGCGACTCAGCCGCCTTGAGCTCCTTGGCGAGCTCCTCGGGCGAGAGGTCCGTCGCCGCCTTGAGCTCCGCGATGCGGGCGTTCGCAGCGTCGACTTCTTCCTTCATCTGCGCGACGTAGATTTCCCGCTGCTTGTCGACGTCGGCCTGCGCGAGCTGGCTCTTGTCGACAACGAGGGGGCTCATCGCGGCGACCTGCATCGCGGCGTTCTCGACGAAGCCGAGGAACTCGGCGTTGGCGAGGTCCGCGGTGGGCGCGTCGGCCGAGAGGAGGACGGCGAGCTTGCCGCCCATGTGGACGTAGTCCTTGATGACGCCGTTGGGGCCCGAGGCCTCGAGCGAGTCCCAGCGGCGAACGACGATGTTCTCGCCGATACGGCCGACGAGCTCCTGGCGAACCAGGTCGATCGACTTCTCCGTGCCCGGGTAGGTCTGCGAGGCGAGGTCGCCGCCCTTGGCGAGGTTCTGCGCGACCGAGACGACGTTGCGAACGAACGTCTTGAAGTCGTCGCCGCGGGCGACGAAGTCCGTCTGGCAGTTGACCTCGACGATGACGCCCTTCTTGCCGTCGGCGCTCACCCAGGTCGCGACCTCACCTTCGGCCGCCACCTTGCCGGCGCGCGAAGCGGCCTTGACGATCCCCTTCTTGAGGATGACTTCGACCGCCTTCTCGAGATCGCCTTCGGCCTCGACGAGCGCGTTCTTGCAGTCGGACATGCCGGCCGACGTGCGTTCGCGGAGCTCCTTGATCAATGCGGGAGTGACAGCTGCCATGATTCGAATCCTCGTGATTGAGAGCCAAGCGCGGCAACGGTGACGCCCGCTTGGCGATAAAAGTTATAGGAACGACTCGACCCCCGCCGCGCGGAGCACAACGAGGGTCGCGTTCACGTCGAGCAGATGCTCAGAGAGAGAAGATCAGGAAGGCTGGCCTTCGCCGCCGCCCTCACCCTGCTGCTCCGACTGACGCGGGCCGCCACGGCCGCGGGCGTACGAGACGTCCGCCTGGGGGCCACGGTGCGCTTCTTCGCGCGGCGCGTGGTCCTTGCGGCGCTGCATGCCTTCGACGACCGCGTCCGCCACGCGCTGCGTGATGAGCTTGATCGAGCGGATGGCGTCGTCGTTGCCCGGGATGACGTAGTCGACGAGGTCCGGGTCGCAGTTCGTGTCGGTGATCGCGATGATCGGGATCTGGAGCTTCTTCGCCTCGCTGACGGCGATCGTCTCCATCGCGGGGTCGATCACGAACACGGCCGCGGGGAGCGCGTTCATGTTCTTGAGACCGCCGACGTACTTCTCGAAGCGCTCACGCTCCTTCTCGAGGCGCGAGACTTCCTTCTTCGGAAGCTGGAGGTACGTGCCGTCTTCCTTCATGCGCTCGAGCTGGCGCATGCGGTCGAGGCCCTGCTTGATCGTGCGGAAGTTCGTGAGCGTGCCACCGAGCCAGCGGTTCACGACGTAGAAGGAGCCCGAACGCGCGGCCTCCTCCTGGACGATCTCCTGCGCCTGGCGCTTCGTTCCGACGAAGAGCACCTGACCACCACGACCGACCACTTCGGTGACGAAGTTGAACGCGCGCTGGAAGAGGCGCGCCGTCTGGTCGAGGTCGATGATGTGGATGCCGTTGCGCGCGCCGTAGATGAACGGACGCATCTTCGGGTTCCAGCGCTTGGTCTGGTGACCGAAGTGGACACCCGCGTCGAGGAGCGAGCGGAGCGGAAGGGGGAAATCGTTCTTGAGCTGCGGAACTTCGGACTGAGCCATGATGCGCGCTTCCTTTCGGTTGGGCCTCCGTTTCCCCCCTTGGCCAGCGTTCTCCTTCGGGAGATCCGCACCGGGCCAATGGATTGCGCAGGGAAACGTGTGGATTGGTTTCGAGACATCCCTTGATACGTCGAGCCTGAAATAGCGCTCTAAGGACCGAGGGAGCGCGCATCCTAGTCACGCGCCGTGCCACGTCAAGAACAGCCTTTCGTGGCGTGTTCGGAGGCGTCGAGGCGACACCGTTCTGCCTTCGTTTCCTACTCCCGTCTGCGCCGTGCACGTGGCGGTCCTGTGACGGCAAGGTAGCGCTTGGCCTTGCCTTTCGAGCTCATGCGCGCGATACGAGCTCGGCCTTTCTTTGCAGGAGAAACACGTGCAGCGAACCAGCTTTGCCTCATGGATGTGGCTGGCCCTCGGCGCAAGCGCCGCCGTAGCCTCGCCTGGATGCAGTGGTGACAATGGGCCGGCCGGACCGCAGGGCCCCGCAGCCGCCGCCCCTACCCCCGAACCCGGACGGCGATCAACCTCGTCGAGCCGAACGTCGGTCTTCTCGGCCGTAAGGGCACCGTGCGCGTCTCGTTCGACGGGCCAGCCCTCCCCGAGGGCGCAACGCTCGACCTCGGCGACGGCGTGACCGTGAGCGGGTGCGCGACGAACGGCGTCTCGCTCTCGTGCGATTTCGCCGTCACCGACCGTGCGAAGACGGGCGCGCGCGACCTGACCGTCTCGGCCGACGGCGTCGACCCCGTGATCGGCGCGGGCGCCTTCGTCGTCGCAGCCCCGATCGATGCGAAGGTCGGTGCAGGCAAGCCCGAACAGGGTGGCCTCGCGAGCCTGACGATCGCGAACCGCGATCGGACCTGGTTCGATACGGAGAACTTCTACCTCGTCTCCGCGAAGTACCAGAAGGGCGGCGCCACGCTCGTCCAGCTCAAGTCCGACGGTCTGACGGCAACCGACGGCGCCATCATCCTGCTCGGCGATCCGCTCGCCGAAACCGGGCCGCTCGGCTTCATCGGGATCAACAACCCCGACGATCCCGACACCGCCACGTTCGCCACCGCCGCCGACGCAGTGACCGTCGCGCAGCGCGCGCCCGCAGCGCTCGTCTCCGGAACGCCGAGCGACAAGTCGTTCGAGCAACCCTACGAGACCGCGTTCTTCCAGGCCGATCTCGCGCCTCAGGCCGCCGAGGGCCTCCTCGTCGACGCGTACGCGAAGAAGCCCGCGGGCTCGACGATGGCGCCGCTCGTCCTCGCCTACCCTGCCTCCGGCAAGGTCGCCGATCTGCTCGACCAGAAGACCGACGATCCGGGGTTCCCTGCCTTCGGCATTCCGGCCACCGAAGCGCGCGTGGCGTATCCCGTCGTCGAAGCGACCAAGGGCTACTTCATCGTGTTCGACAAAAGCCTCGCGAGCGGACCGACGACGCAGCTCTCGTTCGACTACCGCACCTACCGCGCCACGATCGTCGCCGAGCAGGCCGGTGCCCACGACAGCACCGCGCAAGACCTCGGCGTGCTCGCAGCGGCCGATGACGCCGTTCCTGGACGGATCGTCCAGGGATCGCTCGGCAAGGCCAGCGAGATGGACACCTACGCGTTCCATGGGCTGTCCGGAGAGGACACCATCGATCTGCAGGTCAGCCTGTACACCGACTCGAATCTCACCGTCCTCGTCGACAGCAAAGGCACGTTCGACAGCCCGTCGATGGTGAGCATTTCCCTGAGTGGAAAGACGGGCAGCTCCACGACGGTCGCGATGTACGGCACGAGCCGTTTCATCCGCGTGATGGCGGCGGACAGCGCGGCCAAACCAACGGGCTCGTACAAGCTCGGCGTGCGGCGGCTCCCGTGAGGACCACGAAAAACTTCGACGTGATGGCTTGGATTGGAGGCTCTTCGATGAAGCTCAAGACGATTTCTTTGCTCGCGATGGCGGGTTTCGCAGCGGCGTGTGGTTCGGACGGTGAACAGGGCCCGCCGGGCCCCGCCGGCACGTCGACGACCGGCTCCGAGCAGGGCTCGGCGAGCGTGGTTTCGCCGAACAAAGCCGTCCTCGACCGCGAGCTCGACGTGCAGCTCGGCTTCTCGGGCAGCAACTTCACCGATGCCACGAAGCCCACGATCGACTTCGGCCCCGGGATCACCGTCGGCGACGTCAAGGTATCGAGCCCCACGCTGCTCATCGCGCACGTGACGATCGCCAAGGACGCGCCGATCGGTCCGAAGACCATCAAGGTCGGAAACATCGAAGCGACGGACGCCTTCACCGTCGTTCCCGCGATCGAGGTGAAGGTCGGCGACAAGAGCGGCGCGAGCGGCGACCAAGGCTCGCTCGCCCAATTCGTCATCGAGAACAACGACAGCAAGGCGTTCGACACGGCGCAGGGCGGCTTCGGACTCGTCGACACCGACTTCCTCGATCTCGGCTCGTCGGCCACCGGTCCGGTCGCAGGCACGGGGCTCTTCCTCGTTCCGCCGCTCGCGCCCGCGGGCAAGAAGCAGCTCACCTTCGCGAACCTCGATGCGCAAGGAAAGCCGCGCCTCTCCTTCCTCAGCTCTGCCGAAGCGTTCGAGGTCGTCGCCCACACGCCGACCGCGCTGGCGAACGACACGCCGAAGGACGAAGTGTTCGGCGACGTCTACGACTCGAAGCTCTACAAGCTCTCGGCCGCGGGCGCGGCGATCGTCGACTACCGCGTCGAGGTCGCCGGCAACCAAGGAACGCTGCCCTACACGTTCGTGTTCGGCACCGGCGGCAAGGCCAGCGACCTCATCACGCGCAACGGCCCGCCCTCGAGCCTCTTCGGCACCGCGCCCCCGCCCTACGACCTGCACGCGATCCTCCCGGTCGTCGGCGCGGGCGACTACTACTTCGTGACCGCTGATCTCAGCGGCTCGGCGAATCAGAAGATGAAGGTCACCGGCACCGTCGTGAACGCCACCGTCACGCCGGAGCCGGCCGCGGCGCACGATCAGACGGCCCCCTTCACCGTCGCGACCCTCCCCGCCACCGACGGCCTCATCGTCACGGGTGAGCTCAACGGTGAGGACGAGTTCGACGCCTACAAGATCACCGGCGCGCCGGGCGACAAGATCCAGATCGCGGTCACCGCGACCAAGGATCGCGAGATCGAGGTCGTTCTGACCAAGGATCCGACGGTGATTGCCGAAGCCGACGGGACTCCTGACCCCGACCGCAAGGTTTTGGGCTATGTCTGGGCCCCGAACTACGGAACGAACGCGACCATCACGCTCTCGGGTCAGACGGATCTCTTCGTGGTCATCCACAAGGATCCCGAGACCAAAGGCTCCGCGCTCGGCAAGTACGTCTTCTCCGCTCGGAAGGTGCAGTGAGGAACATCGCCATCGCCGCCAGCATCGCGTCTCTCGGCCTCGCGCTCGTCGCGTGTCCTTCGCCGAGGATGCCCGAAGGTCCGCCGCCCGAGTACGAGGAGCCGCCGGCTCCGTCGTGGCTCGACGGCGGGTCACGAGACTCGGGAGGCGACGCAGGCGAGGTGGCGCGACCCGACGGCGGCGTCCCGTCCACCTGAATCGTTCGTTCCCAGCTATTTCCCGTCACGCCGGGGGCGGCCGACTATAGTGGGCCGCCGCCATGGACAAGGCCCAGATCCGACACGTAGCTGAGCTCGCCGAGCTCTCGCTCTCGGAAGACGAAGAGCAGCGACTCACGGGCGAGGTTGGCCGCATCCTCGCCTACGTCGCCGAGCTCGACGCGATCGACACCACGGACGTTCCACCGACCGCCCATGTCGCCGGAACGGAGCCGCTCCGATCGGGGCAAGGCTGGCGCGCGGACGAGAACGTCCCCTGCCTCTCGCACGAAGATGCCCTCGCGCAGGCCCCGCAGGCCGAGCACGAGGGCTTCGGCGTTCCGGGTTTCGTCGAATGACCGCCGCAATTCCGAGCCGCGCGGTCGACCTCGCCGAGAAGGTCCGCTCCGGGGAGCTCACAGCGCTGGCCGTGGCCGAAGCCACGCTCGCGCGCATCGACGCCGACAACGAGCGCCTCAACGCGTTCCTCACCGTCTCGCGCGACGAGCTGCTCGCGCAAGCGCGCGCCCTCGACGCCAAGCGAGCGCGTGGCGAGACGCTCGGCCCGCTCGCAGGCGTGCCCATTGCGCTAAAAGATGCGCTCTGCACGCGAGGCATCCGCACCACGTGCGCCTCGAAGATGCTCGCGTCCTACGTCCCGCCCTACGACGCCACGGTCGTTGCGAAGCTCAAGGCGGCCGACGCGCTCCTGCCCGGCAAGACCAACATGGACGAGTTCGCGATGGGCTCGTCGAACGAGAACTCGGCGTTCGGTCCGGCACGCAACCCGCATGATCCCGAGCGAACGCCCGGTGGATCGTCGGGAGGAAGCGCCGTGGCGGTCGCGTCCGGCATGACGCCCGCGGCGCTCGGCAGCGACACCGGTGGATCGATTCGGCAGCCCGCGGCGCTGACCGGCATCGTCGGCGTGAAGCCCACGTACGGCCGCGTTTCACGTTACGGGCTCGTCGCGTTCGCCTCGAGCCTCGATCAGATCGGCCCGTTCGCCACCGACGTTCGCTCCGCTGCCCGCGTGCTCTCGGTCATCGCCGGCGAGGACGGACGCGATATGACGAGCCTTCGCGTTCCGAACGACGACTACGAAGCGGCCTGCGGCCAGTCCGTCCGGGGTATGCGCATCGGCGTTCCCGAGGAGTACTTCGCCCAGGGCCTCGACCCCGAGGTCGAAGCGAGCGTCCGCGCCGCCATCGCGCGGCTCGAGGCCGACGGCGCCACGATCAAAAAGGTGCATCTTGCACACACCAAGCACGCCGTCGCGACGTACTACGTCGTGGCAACGGCCGAGGCCTCGAGCAACCTCGCGCGCTTCGACGGCGTTCGCTACGGACTGCGGGTCTCGGGCAACGTCGCGCGCGACTCGAAGCACGCGCAAGGTGGAGCGCTGCGCGCCATGTACGGCGCCACGCGTGACGCCGGGTTCGGCGCCGAGGTGAAGCGGCGCATCTTGCTCGGAACGTTCGTGCTCTCGGCGGGCTACTACGACGCGTACTACCTCAAGGCCCAGAAGGTCCGCACGCTCATCCGTCGCGACTTCGAAGCAGCCTTCGCCGACGTCGACGCCATCGTCTGCCCCACCTCGCCCACGCCCGCGTTCCGGCTCGGCGAGAAGACCTCGGATCCCCTTTCGATGTACCTCTCGGACGTCTACACCTTGCCTGCTAGCCTCGCCGGACTGCCCGCGATGAGTGTGCCATGTGCGCCCACCAAAGCGGGCCTTCCGGTCGGTCTCCAGATCATCGCACCCGCGCTGAAGGAGACCACGATGTTCAGGCTGGCGAGCGCCTGGGAGACGGCGCGCCAAGGCTGAGATGTCCGAATTGACGCTTCACGTCGAACCTTTCCGTCCCGAACACCTCGAGGGCTTCGCGCGACTCTTCGAAGGCGCGTCGTCGTCGTGCTTCTGCCGGTATTGGGAGTTCCAAGGCAACAAGAACGAGTGGCTGGACCGCTGCGCGCATCGGCCGCTCGAGAACTTCGAGGAGCAAGCCTCTGCCGTACGAAGCGGCGAAGCTTCGGCGCTCGGTCTCGTGGCACTCGATGCGTCGCGGGCGCTCCCCGATGCGATTGTCGGCTGGATGAAGCTCACGTGGCGAAGCGCGGTGCCGAAGCTTCGAAACTTGCCTGTGTACAGGCAACTCGACCTCGGCCCCGACGCGACCACGCTGAGCGTCGGCTGCTTCCTCGTGCACCCCGCGGCCCGAGGAAAAGGCGTCGCGCGCGCGCTGCTCGCCGGAGCGGAGGCGTTCGCCCGCGAACATGGAGCGCAAGCGATCGAAGGGTACCCGCGTCGTGCGAGCGAACGGCTTTACGACGAGGAAGTTTGGCAGGGCCCCGAGCATCTGTTTCGCGAGCTCGGCTACGACGCCGTCCACGACGTCGCACCCTATCCCGTGTACCGAAAAGTGATCCGATGATGACCGCAGGCATCACTCGTCGCGCCCCCTGGTCGCTCGGCGAACCACTCCAAGTTGCTCCGACATGTGATGCAGCTGGGCATCGGCCTCGGGTAGACTCGACCTAGTGCCTCCGGGCTTGCCTATGCTCGCGACGCTGCTGCCGGACCGGCGGGCGATGGTATCGCTCGTTCGTGCGGCGCTTCGTCACGAGATCTCGAACGTGGCGTTGGTGGAACCACCTCGCCAATCGCAGCCACATACGCTCGAGCTTCGAGTGTCGGGGACACGTGTGCTCTCGCTCCTCGCCGAGCCCGTCGGAGCACCTCGCAACGGTACGTTCCCGTTGCGCCTCAAGCCTCTGAACCAGAATCAGGCCTCGGAGCTCTACGCCCTCATCGAGGCCGAGGCGCTTCGTGAGCGATCGGCGTCGCCGTCGTCCGAGCCCCTCCTGATGCGCACGCTCGCGCTCAATCCTGAGGCCGCGAGGCGGGCGCTCGGGAGTGTGTCGCTTCCGACGACACCGTCGACACCGCCAGACTTCGATCCGCGGAAGACCGCCCCGCTTCAATCGTGGGATCCCAAGCGCACGGCGCCAACGGCGTGGGCGATCACGCAGCCGCCGCGGCCGGGTGAGGCGCCGCGCGCCCCCGAGCCGCCGAAGCCGCCAGTGGTCTCCGTGCAGCCGCCGAAGCCACCGCCGCTCCCGAAGCTTCCGGCGCTCTCCATTCCGACGCCGGGGGGCCCGCCGTCGAGCGACAGCGAGATCATCGCCCGTGCAGCGGCTGCGCTCGGAGACGACCCGAAGCGCACCGTACCGAGCGCGGTCTGGGCACGCCAGGCCGCGGCCGCGGGTGCAGCGGCTGTCGCCGCGCGAAAGACCACCGAAGACGAGATCGTCGGCGAAGGTTCGGACCGAACGATGCTCGATCCTCAGGTCCGCGCCGACGCGAAGCTTCCGCCGGCGCCGCCCTCCGCCCCCTGGGACGACGGGCCGAGCCTCAGCGTCCACGTTCTCTACGAACCGCCGGATTCGGCCAAAGCGC
Organism: Labilithrix luteola; assembly: GCF_001263205.1. GTDB lineage: Bacteria > Myxococcota_A > Polyangia > Polyangiales > Polyangiaceae > Labilithrix > Labilithrix luteola. Next base: position 9,302,373 of record NZ_CP012333.1, on the reverse strand, counting down.
CACCGTCGTCCGTCACGCCGAAGCAAACGCTCCCGGCGCCGCCGTCGTCGAGCGGTGGCCCGGGCGACTTCTTCGACACGGCGCTCGGTGGGCTCTCGTCCGTCGGCGCTCCACCGAGCGAAGAGGCGCCCGAGACGCCGGCCTCGTGGGAAGACGACGAGCGCGCCCCCTGGGACGAAGACGAGGACTTCGCGACGCTCGTGAAGCTGCCTGGCGAAGTGCTTCCGCTCATGCCTCGACGCGGAGGCATGGACGGCTCGAGCAAGGTCCTCGTCGACACCTCTGCACTCGCGCGCGGTAGCCGGCCTCCGACCACGCGTCGCTCGAAGCCTCCGCTCGGCCTGGAGGACCGCCCCAGCCGGCGGCCGCCGACCGACGGGTCCGACCCGCTCCTCAGCCGCAAAATCAACGACGGCAAGTACGTCATCGAGTCGCTCATCGGCAGCGGCGCGGCCGGCGCGGTTTACAAGGCGCAACACCGTGAGCTTCGGCGCACGGTCGCCATCAAAGTGCTGCATCCGCACTACCAGAAGGATCCGCACTTCATGAAAGGCTTCCGCGGCGAGGCGCTCGCCGCGAGCCAGCTCGATCACCCGAACGTCATGCGCGTGCTCGACTTCGGGCAAGAGCCGGACGGTCTCGTCTACATCGTGATGGAGTACCTGTCCGGGCGCACGCTGCAGAACCGGCTGGACGAAGAGCGACGCCTGGCGCCCGAGCGCGCCCTGGAGCTCATGATCCAGGTCTGCGCGGCGCTGAGCGTCGCGCACGACCAGGGGATCATCCACCGCGACGTCAAACCCGACAACATCATGCTCGTCACGAGCCGCAACGACGAAGGCACCACCTTCGAGCTCGTGAAGGTGTGCGACTTCGGCATCGCCGCCTTGCAGAATGCACGCGCCGACGATCCCGAGCTCGGCTTCGGTGACAACGTCATCGCTGGCACGCCCGAGTACATGTCGCCCGAGCAAGCGCGCGGCACCGAGGTCGATGCACGCGCCGACGTCTACGCGTGCGGTATCTGCCTCTACGAACTCGTCACCGGACGACCGCCCTTCCTCGGCGAAACCGCGCCTGACATCCTGCTCCAGCAGCTCGAAGATCCCCCTCGCCCGCCCTCCCAGATCATCAGGGGCCTCGATCCGGTGCTCGAGGAGATCATCCTTCGCGCCATTCAGAAGGATCCCGAAAAGCGTCAGCAGTCCGCGCGCGAGCTGCGGCTCGAGCTCAAAGAGCTCCTCGACCCGGGCGACGGCGACGAAACCGACGGCGAGAACGAACGCAGCATCGTCCTCAACGTCGCGAACCTCGACGATCCGGCATCGGGCTTCTCTGCCTTCTTCATGGCGCTCTCGAGCGCGGTTCTGCGCGCCGGACGCTTCGAGCGCGGACACCCCGAGGCCGCCGCGGCCATGAAGGATCTGCTCAAGGCGACACGCGTTGCACTGCGCGGTCGCCGGGAGCTCACCTTCGCGCGCCGCGACACGCAGAAGTCGATCGGGTACGTGGTGATGAGCGGCCACGCCGAGATCGTCGACCTGAAACGACTGCTCGGCACCGAGCTCTACGAGAACCTCGGATACCCCTTTATCGAGACGGTGGTGAAGAAGGGCATCGCCTCCTTCACCTTGCGCGAAGGCGTTCCCGACAACGAAGTGGAGGAGTTCATCGAGCTCCTCATCGGCTCGCTCTCGGAAGAGGAACTTCGCAAGGCGCTCCTCGCCAAGAACTTGCCGCACGTCTCGGTGCTCTTCGTCGACGACATCCTCGCCGCCGATCGCTCGGTCTCTTGGAAGGTCGGCGTCACGCTCTCGCGCCTCGCGCGCGACCTCGGTGGCATCGCGAACTCGCGCGGGGTGAGCCTCAAGAAGATGCGCGAAAACCGCGACGATCTCGTAGCGGCCGTCGCGCACCTGCTCACGCGGGGCGAAGAAATCCGTCAGTTCGTGCTCAACGCGGACATCGTCGACAGCGCTGTCGCGAACTACCGCGGCTTCTCGGGCTTCCAGCTCGTTCCGGTTCTCGTCGAACGCCTGCTGCTCGACCCCTGCGCCGAGGCCGCCATGCTGCTCGTGGCCGACTTCGATAGCGCCGAGTCGGACGTCGACCACCTGAAGGGCCTCCTCAGGCTCTTTGCCACGCGGCTCCTCCTCGAGCGGTCGGCCACCTCCGACGCCGCCGTCGCCGAGCTTCACCGTCGGTCGATCGTGACCGACAGCGACATCCCGCGCGACCTCGGCGAGAAGATCCGCGCCGAGACCCTTGCGAACGCGCTCCTCCGCGAGCCTTCGGGCTTCCTCCGCACGCTCGACATCATCCACGACGACGACTACGGCCGCGAGCTCGGGCACCTCGAAGCCGCGATGGCCGTTCTCGCGCGAAAGGCCGAGGCCGCGGCGCTTCTCGCGGCGATCAGCGTGCTCGCGCGGCACGCGCGTGGCAGCGGCCAGCCCGGACCACGCCAGCAGCACGCGATCGCGACGATGAAGTCGATCATCGATCGCGAGCGGCTCGTGCCGATCGCCACCGCCCTCTTCAACGGACCGCCGCAGCAGCGCGAACCGGCACGCCAGCTCCTCGTCTTGGCAGGAGGCGCGGGCGCGCATGCGCTCTTCGTCGCTCGCGAGAACTTCTCCGATCCCCAGTCACGCCAGGTCTTCGTGCAGACGCTGCGCGATACCGGCGCGGCCGGGTGGTCGCTGCTCTCTGCCGTGCTTCCGCGCATGGTGGTGCAGAACGAGAAAGACGTCGCGTTCGCCGAGGACCTGCTCCAGGCCGTTCCCGATCGCGCCGATCCCGCCCTCGGCGACGCCGTCGCCAAGTTCGTCGCGCATCCGCCCCTCAGGCCCGCCGCGCTTCGTGCCCTCGTCGCACTCTGGGGCGACGGCGCGAAGAAGCCCCTCGTCGAAGCGCTCGGCTCGGGAGACGAAGCCACGCGCATCGTGGCCCTTCGCGGACTGCGCCGGCTTCGTGGCATCGATGATCACGTCCTCGGGGTCGTCGAACGCCTGCTCGGCACGAAGGGCGGCGCGGGCGAGGAGCTTCGTGCGGCGGCGGCCTCGATCCTCGCCGAGACGCCACCGATGCTGCGAACGCGCGCCGTGAACCTGCTCTCGAAGATCATCGAAGGCCGGCGCGGAATCGTCGCCATGTTGCGCGGCGAGGGCGCGACGGAGGACAGCCCGATCGTGGCGGAGGCCATGGCACGCTCGCTCCTCGTGCTCGATCGCAACGAAGGCATTCGCGTCCTCAAGGCGCGCATCGCCCGCAGCGAAGGCGCCATGCGCACCCGCCTCTCGGCCGTTCTCCAGGGCAGCTAGAGCGTCGCTTTCACGCGAAGCGCTCGGTAACGATCAGACCGGTCGAGGCGGCATCGACGTGAGCCGGCGCCACTCTTCGGCTCGGAGCAGATCGCAGGAAAGGCCGCAAAAGAGCGCCCTCAAGGTCTCTTCGCGCGAGGCGTAGCGCGACGCCGCCCTCAGGACGTCGGCAAAGGGCGTCGGCCTCTTGATCTCACGAAGGACGTTCTCTTCGGCCTCACCGAGCCGGAACGCCTCGAGGCGCACCGGAAGCGGAACCACCGGAACGATGAGAGCGCTCTCGAGCGGCTGGAGAATGGCCTCGAGCTCGGCCTCCGGATAAGCGTCGCGCACGGCGCGCAGTACGAGGTCGAACGGATCGAACCCGAGGGGGAACGTCTCTTCGTGCGAGCGAGCGCCGCGAACGAAGGCGACCTCGCCGCTTCGCCAGTGGAAGACCTCGGTGAAACGGTCTTGCATCTGCTGGTGAATCGCCCGGAAAAGCTCGATGGGGCGAAGCACCCCGAGCCCGCAGAGGGCGTCGCCGAGGCGCCCGTTGAAGCGCGGGAGCATCGAGAGCGCCATCTCGACCTCCATGCGGAGAACCTGGCCGCGTGCCACGAGGTGCTCTCCGAACAGCTCGCTCTTGTCGGTGGACACGACGAACTCGGGCACGCCTTCGACGAGGTAGATCTTCTTCTTGCGAGCGCCGTCGCGGAAGTAGAGCGCTCCCGTCTCGCGCTTGCGGGCGAGGCGGAACATGCGCGAGGGCAGCACCGCGCGGTCGATCGGGCCCTTGTCGTTGGCGGTCGAGAAGACGTTGTCGTCCCAGCGGAGCGCCGCGCTCTGGGTGAAGCGAGCGAGCTCCGGATAAGCCACTGCCGAGCGGAACGGCAGGCTCTCGCGCGAGATGAGCGCGCGATGATCGACGCCTCCGGTGACCATCATCTCGACGAGGCGCGGGTAGCTCATCGGACCGATCGTGACGCCGGTTGCCGTCCTCACGCGGTAGATGAGCGGGGCGAGCTCGGCGGGATTGCGTGGATCGCTGGGCGACGGGTTGCCGCTCGGCGGCGGAGCCGACGGTGGCGGAACCGTGATGCGTGGCGACTCCGGCGTTGGCGACGCCCGATCGAGCGTTGCCGTCGGGCGCACGCTGCTCTCGCTGACCGGCGTCTCGACCTCACCCGTCGGAATCAGTCCGAGCTTGGTGATCCACCCCGCGAGCTTGCCTGGGCCGACCTGCAGGCGACGGCGCCGGAGGATCTCTTCGATCGCCTCGGCGAAGGCCGCCGCGCTTGGATAACGAAGCGCGCGATCTCGTGCGAGGGCGCGGTAAAGGACGGCGCGCACGTCGTCGGGCACGCGCGAGGTCGCGCGGTCGAGGACGGTCAGATCCGCATCGCGGATGCGCATGAGCACGTCGATTTCGCTGTGCCCGGAGAACAGCGGCCGCAGCATGACGAGCTCCGCGAGAACGATGCCCGCGGTGAAGAGGTCGCTTCGCGCGTCGAGCTCGCGCCCCACCACCTGCTCCGGGGACATGTAACCGAGCTTGCCTTTGAGCTGCCCGGCGTCCGTGCGGCGCTCGATCTCCGCGGCGCGCGCGATGCCGAAGTCCGTGAGCTTCACCGCGCCGGAGCGATCGATGAGCACGTTGCCCGGGGAGACGTCGCGATGAACCAGCGAGAGCCGCCGGCCGTCATCGTCACGCGCGTTGTGGGCGTAGTCGAGCCCGCGAAGCACGCTCAGGGCGATGTAGAGCGCCGCTTCGAGCGGCACGTCCTCCCCGCGGCTCGCGGCGGCGCGGACGAGACGGGCGGCGGTCGTGCCGTCCACGTACTCCATCGCCATGTAAAGCTCGCCGTCGTGCTCCCCGAAATCGAAGACCTGGACGATGTTCGGGTGCGCGAGGCGGGCGCAGACGCGGGCCTCGTCGACGAACATCGCTACGAAATCATGATCCTCCGCGAGTTGCGGGAGGATGCGCTTCACGGCGACGACCTTCTGGAAGCCCCGCGGGCCGGCACGCCGCGCCAGGTACACTTCCGCCATCCCCCCCGTCGCGATGCGTTGCAGGAGCTCGTAGGGCCCGAGCATGAGCGGGGCCGGATGGATCGACGCGCTCATCGGCGGTAGAAAGCGTACCCCATGGTGCTCCCGAAGCGTACCGAGTCGTCACGCGGAAGCGAGGATCCTTGCCATCCTTCCCGCACCATTGACGCGCTGCAGGTGGGCGCCCGCGACCCGCGCGACGCGCACGAGCACGGATCGCGTCGATTTCTCCGTCGGAGAACCGGACGTGTCGTGACGGTGACCGGGGCCGCGTCATTTCTGGGCACGAACCTGATCGGGCTCCTCGAGGAGGATCCGACCATCGCCCGGATCGTCGCCATCGACATCAAGCCCCCGCAGACGGCGCAGACCAAAACGCGCTTCTACGAGGTCGATTTTACACAGCCTACCGCGGAAGCACGCCTCTCCGAGATCTTCGCGGCCGAGCGAACCGACACACTCGTACACCTCGCGTTCCTGTCGTCTCCTTCGCATGCCATTGCCCTGGCCCACGAGTTGGAGAGCGTTGGAACGAGGCATCTTCTTGTCGCGGCGCGGCATGCGCAGGTGCAGAAGGTCGTCATGTGGTCGCAGACCTGCCTCTACGGTGCGCACCCGTCGAACCCGAACTTCCTCACGGAACGCCATGCGCTCCGTGCCTCCTCGAACGAGCCGTTCTTCGTGGACAAGCTCGAAGCGGAGGCTGAGCTTGCGCGCTTCACGCAGAAGTCCCCAGGCGCCGTGGTGACGGTGCTCCGCACGGCGCCGATCCTCGGGCCCACGGTGCACAACTACGTCACGCGCTACCTCGCGCGGCGCGTGGTGCCGACGATGATGGGCTTCGATCCCCTCGTGCAGTTCGTCCACGAGGTCGACGCCATCGCGGCCTTCAAGCTCGCCGTCGATCGCGATCACCCCGGCATCTTCAACATCGTCGGCGACGGCGTCTTGCCGCTCTCGACCGTGGTGAAGCTCGCGGGGCGCCTGGCCATGCCCGTGCCGCACTCGATTGCTCGCACCTTCGGCAGCGCACTCTGGCTCGCGCAGCTCGTCGAAGCCCCACCGACGTTCCTCCGTCATCTACGCTTCCTGTGCGTGGCCGACGGAGCCAAAGCGAAAGAGACGATGGGATTCCGCCCAGCCTATACGACGCGCGAGGCGGTCCTCGACTTCACGAACGCGCAGCGCCTCCGTGACGTCAAGCTCCTGCAGGAGAACGTGGCATGAAGCGACCGAAGAAGGCCGGTGCAGCGAAGTCCGAGCAGGCCCACACGCAGCCGAAGACCCAACCGACGCGGCCGACGCGACCGACGCGATCAGGTACGCCGTCGTCACGGGCGAACCGCGCGCCCCTCGCCAAGAAGCGCGCGCTGCACGCCCACGTGAAAGCGTCCTCGCCGACGAGCGAGTCCGGCCCGCCGCCCTCCGCGCGCAACGTACCGAGTGCGTCGGACGCCCCCGAAAAGCCCGCCGATCCGATCGTAGTCGCACAGATTCGCGACCTCGAAGCGCAGCTCGAGAGGCTCATCGACGAAGCTTCGCGCGGTGACGTCTCGTCGCTCGCGCGCGACTCGAGCAGCGATCTCGACGACGAGGTTGCTCCGGTGTCGGAGCCCGCGCCGACGTCCTCGTCACCGAGCAGCGCTCTGCTCGAGGTCGACTCCATCGAGGCGCCTCGCCCTTCCCTGCCCTCAGCGCGGCCGAGCGGCCCCCTCCCCGAGGTGCGCAGCGTGCCGCCGGCGCCGGAGTCGGTGTTCGACACCGCGCGCGAGCTGCTCTCCACCGACTTCTACCTGCGTAAGTGGGGCCGCCTCGCGATGCGCGGTCGCTCCGAAGAGGTCGACGACTTCGGCTACGACCCGATCTACGACGAGAAGGTTCGAGGCATGCTCGACTTCCTCTACTCGACGTACTTTCGCGTCGAGACGAGCGGGATCGAGAACGTCCCCGGCGAAGGGCGCTGCGTTCTCGTAGCGAACCACTCCGGAACGCTGCCGCTCGACGGCGTCATGATCAAGACCGCGCTGAAGCGCGAACACGCCGAAGCCCGCCCGCTCCGCTGGTTGACGGAGGACTTCATCTACCACTTCCCCTTCGTCGGCTCGATGATGAACCGGCTCGGTGCGGTGCGCGCTTGCCAGGAAAATGCCGAGCGCCTGCTCGCCAAAGAGCAGCTCGTCGCAGTCTTCCCCGAGGGCGTGAAGGGCACCGGCAAGCTCTTCGCGGAGCGCTACCGCCTCCAGCGCTTCGGGCGCGGCGGCTTCATCAAGCTGTGTCTCCGCATGGGGGCGCCCGTCATCCCGGTCGCGGTCGTCGGCGCCGAGGAGACGAACCCGATGCTCTTCCGGGTCGAGTTCCTCTCCAAGCTCCTCAAACTGCCGTACGTGCCGGTCACGCCCACGTTCCCGCTGCTCGGTCCGGCCGGGCTTCTGCCGGCTCCGACCAAGTGGCGCATTCTTTTCGGTGAACCCATCGACCTCTCGTCGTATGGAGCAGAGGCGGCGGACGACGAGATCCTCGTCGGCAAACTCGCCGAGCGCGTTCGAGCCGCCATCCAAGGCATGCTCGACCACGCCGTGGGCGCTCGGAAGAGCGTCTTTTTTGGCTGATTTTCGAACGGAACAGAGCAGCACCCCACATGACCGCCGGCAACGAGCTCGGAGGCGAGGAACACGGCGGTGCTACGTGCACCGCCGGCGTTCTCGTCGTCGACAAACCCAAAGGACCGACGAGCCACGACGTCGTCGCCGTCCTCCGTCGCGCCCTCCAAACCCGCCAGATCGGCCATTGCGGAACGCTCGATCCAATGGCGACCGGCGTGCTCGTCGTGACCGTCGACGAAGCCACGAAGCTCGTTCCGTACCTCACGGCGGACGACAAGGCGTACGAGACCACGGTCCGGCTCGGCGTCGGCACCGACTCGCTCGATGCCGAGGGCCAGGAGACGGCCCGCCAGGACGTCTCCGAGGAGCTTCGTGAAGCGCTCGTGAGCCTCGAGCGCGGCGAAGCGTGCCCGGCCGCGATCCTCGACGCGATCGCGATCGAGCGCGCCCGCAGCGAGCAGGTACCGCCGGCATTCTCCGCCGTGCGAATCGGAGGCGAACGCGCCCACACGATGGCCCGTCGCGGCGAGGCCCCGGAGCTCGCCGCGCGGCCCGTGGCTTTGCGCTCGCTCGAGGTGCGCGGCGGCGGAATCGCGCCCGAGCCTCACCTGCGCCTCGCGCTCGACGTCACCAAGGGCTACTTCGTGCGCTCACTCGCTCGCGATCTCTCGGCGGGGCTCGGCACCGTCGGGCATCTGACCGCGCTCCGTCGGACGCGCTCGGGCGGCTTCACGCTCGACGACGCCCTTTCGCTCGAGGGCCTCTGGGAAAAGCCGACAACGAAGGAAGCGCAGCTCGAACGACGCGAGCGCCTCCTCGCGCGGCTTCTGCCCATGGAACAGGCCGTCGCGCGGGCGATGCCCACCCTCACGCTGACGGACGACGGCGTGCGTGCCGCGCGCCACGGCCAACGCGTTCGCGCCGCGGACATGTCCTCGTCGTCGGGCGAAGCCATCGTCGGAACCTCGGCCTGGCTCGACGCGAGCGGAAAGCTCGTGGCCATCGGCGAGGTTTCCCCGGAGGGCAGCGGGCAGGTCCTCCGGGGATTCGTCGCCGGCTGATCAGTTCTTCTTCGCCGGCGCCGGCTTCTTCTTTTCCTTGGCGAGCTTCGCCTTGGCCTCGGCCGCCTTGGCCATCGGCCCCGTGGGCGCCGCCTTCAAGTACGCGTCGTACTCGGCGGCTGCCTCGGCGAACTTGCCGTCTTCGTGCATCCACGACCCGAGCCAGTAGTGCGCCGGCGCGAACGTCGGCTCCTTCTGGGTGGCCGTCTGGAGATCGGCCATGGCGCCGGCCTTGTCCTTTGCTGCGTACTTGCACAATGCACGATTCGTACGGAAGTCGGCGTTGTCCTTGATGGCGATCGCGCGGTCGAACGCGGCGATGCACTCGGGAACCGCACGCGCCGTGCGCAGCTCGAAGCCGATCGTGCCGAGCATCGCTGCATCTTCGCCGGCAACGCGCTGGGCCTGCTTCAGCTTCGCGATAGCTTCGTCGTTCTTCTTCGCTGACGCCAGGTGATGGGCATACGCGATGTAGAAGCGCGCATCGTTCGGCGAGAGCTTAAGCGCCTCGTCGAAGGCCTTCGATGCCGCGTCCAGGTCACCCTTACCCGAGAGCGCCGACGCGAGGTTCAGCTGCATGTCGGCGTTCTTCGCGTTGCGCGAGAGCACGCCCTTGGCGAGGGTGATCGCGTCGTCGTACTTCTGCGACTCGACGTAGATGGCCGTGAGGTTCTCGGCCGCTTCCTGCAGATCGGGCTGCAAGTTGAGCGCGTCGCGATAGTGCTTCTCGGCCGCCGCGCGGTCCCCCGTCTTGTCCATGACGAGACCGAGGTAGTAGTGGGCGTCGGCCTGCTTCGGGTTCTTCTTGATGGCCGATTCGAACGACGCGCGCGCGGTATTCCAGTCGCCCGCCTTGATGGCGGCGGTGCCCTTCGACACGTCTTCGCTCGAACCTGACGCCGCGGGGCCGTCGGCCGGGTTCGACGTCGCGACCGAGGCGGCCTTCGGCGTCGAATCGCCAGATCCCGGCGAAGCCGATTCGGCGGGCTTGTTCCCTCCGCCACATGCGGCGAGCGCAAGCGCGAGCGTAAGAGCCGAAAGACAACGAAGCTTCTGTGCGCGTCCGATCATCGAGCGATCCTCCATCCTGAAGACGATCATGATCGCACGGATTCAGCCATTCGTTGGCGGACTCGTGCGCAGGCCACCCTCGGAAGGTCGGGTGGAATCGGTGCTTACCGCACCCAGGAGAGCCTCATGGATCTCTTTGAAACGCGGACCTGGCGCAACTTTGCTGCCGTCGAGCTCGTTCACGTAGAACACGTCGGCAACCTTCGTCCCCTCGGTGTTGATCTTCGAGAGCGCGATCGACAACCCCAGCGTGTGCAGGGCGTGCGCGAGGCTGTAGAGCAGACCGGGGCGGTCCTTGGCGAAGATCTCGACGACGGTATGACGGGGTGACGCGCGGTCGTCGATGACGACTTTGGAGAGTACGGCCGGGCTCGGGCGCTCACGCCACGGCGACGACGTTCCGAGGCGCTCCCGCAGCAGGTCGGAGGCGTCGACCTCTCCGCTGCACACGCTCTCGAGATCGCGCACCAGACGCGGCAAGGCCTGCGCAGCGCCCTCCGCACCGGTCCGCGTATCGCGGATCCAGAAGAGGTCGACGGCCTCGCCGTCACCATCCGGCGTCGGCCGCGAGTAGACTTGAGCGCCGAGCACCTCGAGGCGACTCGCCGTGATCGCTGCCGCGATGCGCGCCAGCAAGCCGGGCGCATCTTCGGCCACGACGCAGAGCTCACTCACCTCGGGATGGCGTGAAGGAACGAGCGCGGCGTGGACGAACTTTCCTTCGCGCATTCGCTCGGCGGCGACGTTCGCGTGCGCGCAGATGGCCTCGGGCGAGTTCGCGAGGAGATAGCGCTCGGGCATCGAGTCGACGAAGGCATCGAGATCGCGCTTGTCGCCCTGGAAGAACTTGGCAGCGCGCTGCTTCACACGCTGCGTGCGCGCGGTGTCGACGGGGTGAGGCGACGAATCACTCGCGAGGTCGGTGCCCGTGAAGTACGCGTCGGCCGCGAAATACAGCTCGTCGAGCATGCGCGCCTTCCACGAGGTCATCGCCGTCGGCGAGGTCGTCGTGATGTCGCAGACCGTGAGCAAGTACAGATTGCGGAGCGCTTCGCGACCGTCGACCTGGGCGCAGAAGTCCTTCGTGGTGCTGGGGTCGTCGAGGTCGCGACGCGTGGCAACGTGGTACATGAGCAGGTGCTCGCGTACGAGGGCACGGATTTCCGTCGCTTCGTCTTGGAGAATGCCGAGACGCGGAAGGATCGTCACGCAGAGATCGGCGCCGGTGATCGAGTGGTTCTTCCGAGATCCGCTCGCGTCGGGGTAGCCCTTGCCCACGTCGTGGAGGAGCGTGGCGAGGAAGAGCGTCGAAGGCCGCGCGATCTCGGCGGCGAGGCGGCTCGCGAGCGGTCGCTCTTGCACGTTCTCGCCGCGACAGAGCGCGCGGAGCGCATCGACGGCGGCCACGCTGTGAACGTCCACCGTGTACACGTGATAAACGTCGTGGTGCACGCGACCGGTGACCGGCATGAACTCGGGGATCATCGCCAGGAGCAGTCCCACCTCGTGGAGCTCGCCGGCGATCGAGCCGCGCTTCAGCGGAATGTCCGGCACGGTGCAGAGAAGCTCGACGAAGAGCGGGCCCGCTTCGGGGCTCTCGCGCAGACGCTCCGACCACCCCTGATCGGCCGCGTTGCGGGCGATGGCGTCGCGCGCGAACGGGAGGATCGGCGCCTTCTTCTGGACGCACGCGGCATACGCGCGGAGCGCGAGCGGCGGATCCTTCGCGAGCTCGGCGGGATCGACGGTGACGTGTCCGTCGAACAGACGCACGCCGCGACCGAGATCGACTTCGACCGGGCGCCCTCGCCTTCGCGGCGGCGTGGCTCGGAGGAGAAGCGCTTCGCGTGCACGCGAGACGACGCGCGCGTGGCCGAAGTAATCCTGCATGAAGCGCTCGGCGGCGGCCGCGCGCTCGTTGTCGGGGAGCTCGCTTCCCTCGCCCGTCTGGGAGAGCGCGGCGGCCGGTACGTAGCCGAGGTCGACGGCGATCGCTTCCTGACGGTCGAACGTCAGCCGGTCGCTCTTCCGGGCTGCATGCGCGTGGAGACGATTGCGCACGCGCCACAGGAACTCTTCGGCGTTCGCGATCTCGCGTGCCTCGCGAGGCACGAGGACACCGAGGCGAACGAGCTCCGCCCAGGTTCCACCTTCGCCGTGCGATTCGTTCGTACGGAAGCGCGCACGCGCGGCCCAGCGCGCGATGTCGAGATCGCGCAGGCCCCCCGCGCCGGCCTTCACCTCGGGCTCGAGGAGGTAGAGCGAGCCCCCGAAACGCGAGTGACGTGCGGCCGCCTCCTCTTCGAGCCTGGCCGCGAAGCGCGCGAGCTCTCCTTCGCTGAAGAGGCCCGCATAGGCGCGCTCTTCGATCTCCTTGAGGAGCGAAACGTCGCCGGCGATCCGGCGCAGGTCGAGGAGCGACGTGGCCGTCGCGAGGTCGTCCTGCGCGAGGTCGAGCATCTCGGCGCAGTCGACGACCTGATGGCCGACCGAGAGCCCTGCGTCCCAGAGCGGATAGAGCAGAGCGTCGGCCAGTCGTGAAGCCGCGTCGCGATGCTTGGCTCCGGCGCGCGCCACGATCCGGACGTCGATGTCGGATCGGAGTGCGACGGCGCCACGCCCGAACGTCCCGACCGCCGCCAGAACGACGGGCTCGTCGGCATCGGCATTCGTGCTCGCGACGGCGGCCTCGAAGAGCTTGGCGAGCAGAGCGTCGAGCGCCGCTGCGCGGGCCCTGCCGAGCGCAAGCCCGTCTTCGCCGCGCGCCTCGGATCCGAGTCGTCGATCGAGGTCGTCCCAGTGCTTGCGGACAGCTGCGGTCACTTCGGTGACCAGGTCTTCGGTGCTCCCGTTGCGGCGAGAATTCCCATCCGCGGAAGGCCGGCGTTCGTCGTCACGAGAAGCGCTCTCATCGGTCATGGCGAGCCGCGGCGAACCCTACCACTGGCTCTTCCCATCCGCCTGCCTTTCCCGTAGCTTCAGCCTCCGAACGCGGGCGAAGAGCCTCGCGAGGAGGCAGATAGCTCATGTCGAAGAAGCGTCTTTTCTCGGTGCTTGCGTTGTGCGCAGTGAGCAGCGTCACTGTCGCAGCCATCAGCGGCTGCCATGCCGAGGCGAAGTTCGGCAACCCGGAGCCCAAGGCCGCGCCGCCGCCGCCGCCCCCCGCACCGCCGCCGCCGGCCCCCGCGCCTGCACCGGTCACGCTCGCGAGCAAGCCCGTCTTCAAGGCGATCGGCAAGGCCAAGATCGTCAACAACGAGATCCAGATCCCCGGCAAGATCCAGTTCGACCTCGACAAGTCGACGATCAAGGAGACCCCGGAGACGCAGGACGTGCTCAACACGCTCGCGAACGTCATGAAGGAGAACCCGCAGATCACGAAGGTCCGCGTGGAAGGCCACACCGACGACAAGGGCGCGCTCGACCACAACAACAAGCTTTCGCAGGAGCGCGCGGACTCCGTCGCCACCTGGCTCGCCGGCAAGGGCGTCGACAAGTCGCGCGTCGCTACGATCGGCTTCGGCCCGAGCAAGCCGCTCGTTGCGAACGACAGCGAGCCGCACCGCGAGCAGAACCGCCGTACGGAGTTCAAGATCTGGGAAGTCGACGGCAAGCCGACGGACGCCGCCAAGGCTGACGCATCGTCGACGCCGGCGACGGGCTCCACCGCGGCGGCTCCGGCCGCGAGCGGCACGGCGGCCACCAAGACGGCCGCGCCCGCGGGCACGGGCACGACCGCCACGCCGACGTCGGCGACCACGGCTCCGAAGAAGTGATCTGAGTTTGACACGCGTTGGAGCCGGACCGGTCGTTCTCGACGACGGGCCCGGCTCTTCGCTTTTTTGTGCTTCGGCGTGTTGGTGCTGACGCGCGGTCCGCAGAAACGAAAACGCGCAGCGCCTCGTGAGGCCTGCGCGTTTCGTGCATTCTACAGATGAAGAGCGCGACGACTCAGGGGCCGCCGAACGCTTTGCAGGCCGTGGTGCCCGCCTGGTACTTCTGCTGGCAATGTTTCGTCGACTGCTCGCAGTACGGCGCCAGCGTTCCGCAGTCTGCGTCGACCGTGCAGTCGCCGCCGGGGCCGACCTTGTCGACGCAGGTTCCCGTGCAGCGGAGATCGTCCTTGCACGGAACGTCGGGCGTGCAGATGTCGCCCTTCGACTTCTTCGGCGAGCAGAACTTCTGACCGCCGCCGCGGTCCGCGCAATAGGCATTGTCGACGCAGATCGCGCCCGCGTCGGTGCAGGGCTTGTCGATCTCGCGGAGCACCTTCTCCGCGCAGAAGCCCTTGTCGCAGATCAGCGAGCCTTCGCACTCGTAGGTCGACTGACACGCCTGGCTCGCCGTCTTGTTGCCGGCGAAGACGCGCTCGCACGCATCCTGCTGGTCATCTTCCTTCGTCGGGTCGGGCACCTTCGCGGAGTAGAGATCGTGCGTCTTGCCGAGGCAATTCTCGGCCACGGCCGCCTTGTAGTTGCGGGCCGCTCCAGTCGCCTTACCGGCGTCTTGGAGACAGGCGGGCTTGCGCGCCGCGGTGCACGCGTCTTCGCTCGTCGCACACGACGCCGCAATCCCCGCACACTCCTCCTTCGCCTTCGCGGTGCAGAAGGAGTCGGTGTCGGGATACTTCTCTCCGGCATCGTCGGAGCACGCCACGAGCGCCACGGCGCCACCAAAAGCCACGAGCGTAAGCAGTTTGCGAATCATCGGATCCTCCGGCTCGCGGTCGGTTTTCTCCCAAGCCTGAGCGCACGGCAAGGTTTCAACGAACAGGTGCCGGGGCAACGCATCGCGTGCCTTCAGCGCCTCGACGTTGGACGCGCGTCCCCCGGTGCATCTTCAAACGCGCCGTGCACCTTCGCCGATTCCAAGCGGCGCGAGGCGTCGCACCGATCCGATCCCTCGTCTTGGAAGAGAGGCTCCCGATGAAACTGAGTCTGACCATGCTGGCCTTGGGCGCCGCGGTGAGCGCGGCCTTCCTCCCGTCGCAGGCGTTCGCCCAAACGCCCAGCTCCTCCACGTCCGCCACCTACGTCGAGCGGAAGGTCGGAAGCGACCAGGAGATCATTTTCCCCGAAGAAGACAGCCTCGTCGGCGACCCACTGAGCACCTACGGCTTCGGCGTCATGCCCGCGCCGAGGGTGCTCCGGGCAGGCCTGATCAGGCCTCGTAACAACTTCCTTCCGGAACTCTTGAAAAGCGTCGAAAACCTTTAGTATGGTGCCCTTCCTCTCGACGGTGACACGTCAGAGAGGACGCAGCCCAACCGTGTCCAGACGTTTCGCAAGGAACTCTCGGAGACAAGGGCCGCGCGAAGGTGGCGGAATTGGCAGACGCGCTGGATTCAGGTTCCAGTGGGGTAACTCCTGTAAGGGTTCAAGTCCCTTCCTTCGCACTTGTCTCGTAGGCCTTTTCCTCGTCACTTGACGAGGAAAAGGCTTTCGCATTTTGTCAGCTCGCGTGGGGAGACCGCGACTGTCGAGCAGGTCATGGACCGTCGAGCAGGTCGCAGGGCGTGACGGCGACTTTCGCGGTTTCGCGTAGGCGCGCCCGGGACGGCCAGGCTTGCGGGTTCGCGTGGCTCGCGTGGGAGAGCGCGAGTTTCGCGGTTTCGGGGAGCTCACCTCGGGGACGTCAGCGCTCGCGCCCCGTCGTTCGGCCTACCGATGGGGAGAGAAGCGCGACCGTCGGTGGGCGGCTGGCGGTGAGCGATCTCGAGCGTGGCGTCCGCTTCAGTCGCGGGCGCAGCGGCCGCCGGCGGCGCTGTAGGTTCGCCAGACGGGAAGCCAGAAGCGGTTCGGGCCGTTCTTCATGTGGTGGCCGCCCCACTCGCCTTGCCACGAGCTGCCGCGCGCGAGGCGAATGCCGTCCTGAGCGGCACGTTCTTCACCGAACTCGTCGCCCACGGGTTGGCCGCTCGCGTCGAGCTTCTGCCACTTGGGAGGCTGGACCGGCGGGCCTTGCGGCGGATCGGGCCACGCGACGAACCCGCAGTCGTTGCACGTCGATGGGCGCGAGGTCGCCATGTCGGCGGTCATCTCGATCACGTTGCCCGTGAGGTCCGCGTGTCCGAAGCGCGACCGCTCACTCTTGAGGCCGACGGGCGCGATGGGGGCGGCTCCGTCGGACGGCCCTCGATACAGAGGACCGTAGGTGAACTTGTAGGAGGTGCTCGGCGGGTCCGTCAGGTCCGAGACGATGGCATCGTGCAGCCCCAGCCACGTGGGCGCCTCGTCGCCGTAGGGGTAAACGCGGTTCTCGTCGCCGCTCTGCCCAACGTAGCCCCACTCGGCGTCGGTCGGCAGTCGGCCGCCATCCCAGATGCAGAAGGCGAAGAGCGTGTACCAGTCGACGCAGTTGATGGGCTTGTCCTCGTTGGGGCCGGCATCGGCGGTCCACACCGCTGCGCCGTAGTCGTTGTTGTCGCCGCCCACGGAGCAGGCCGCCACGTGCCGCTCGTTGATCTCGCTCCACGAGCCGGTCAGGCGCACGTCGAAGCTCGACCGCCAGCCGCTTCCCGCCACGTGCGGGTTGGCGCCGGCTCCGGGCGCCGGCGGGTTGCCGCGCAGCTCACCGTGGTGCGCGTTGTAGAACGCACGCAATCGGCCGACCGTGATCTCGAACTTGTCGAGCTTGAACGGCGACACGGACGCCTTGATCGGTGTCTTGCCGTCGATGTCGAGGCCCACGTACGCGCCGCCGGGTACGGCGATCGATTCGCAGCACCCCTCCGTGCCGTCGCCGCAGGAATTGTCGGCGCCCGGGGTTCCGACGCAGCTCTTCGCGACCACGCACTTGCCCATATTCGGCCCCTGTTCCCCGCAGAGTCCCGTCATACAGTCGGCATGCGTGGCGCAAGCGCCGCCGGCCGGGCACAGGACGTCGTGCCCAACGCCGCACGTCGGTGGGGCCGGGTTGCCCGGGTCACCTGGGTCGCCCGCGTCGTCGTTCGTCGAGCCACAGGAGCCGCCTTCGCATGGACGAGAACAATCGGTCCGGCACGCCGCGGGGCCTCCATCGAGCACTCCGGGATCCGTCGGATTTCGGCCGTTCGTGGGCTGAATCGCGTCGTCACTTCGATCCCCGCACGCCGCGAGGACGACCGCGGCGAGAAGCCCTCTGCCGACCAGCCGCGCCCAAGGCGCGCCGCGCGAGCCGCGCGAGCCGCCGAGGCCGCGAGACGATGCGCCCCGAGAAAGCGACGCAGAACCTGAACGAAGCGAACGAAGCAAACGAAGCGTTTCCGCAATCGGCGTCATGGCGATGCAAGTTGCAATCGGTATGCGCATGCCGACAGCCATGCGGCGCGCCAGACCTCGTGATAGATCTGGGAGAATCGCCGTTTCCTCTTTGCGCGTCGCGAGCGCCCCATGAACTCGGACCGACTCCCTTCGTCTTCGCCTACGACCACTACGTTTTCGTCGTGCTCCTCTTCTTCGTGCGCTTCGTCGGCGCGCGTCGCGAGAAAGGCACGTTTCGCGCGGATCGCGCTCGCCACGGCGCTGGCCCTGATCCCCGTCGCCACGGCTGTGACGCCCGCGCGAGCCCAAGACGCCCAAACCCCCGATGCGCGAACCCAGGCAACGGGCCGCGCTCTCTTCAACGAGGGCGTTGCACTCTACAACGACGGCAAGTTCGCCGAGGCGTGCGCCAAGCTCGAAACGAGCCTCAAATACTTCCCGGGCATCGGCGTCCGCGGAAAGCTCGCCGAGTGCTACGAAAAGCTCGGTCGCTATGCGAGTGCGTGGTCGATGTACAAAGAGGTTGCCGACCTCGCGACCCGCAGCGGCGAACCGACGCGTGAGGCGGTGGCCAACGAGCGCGTGAAGGCGCTCGACCCCAAACTTTCGCACGTCACGATCGTGCTGCCGCCGGCCAACGACGTCCCAGGCCTCGTCGTGAAGCGCAATGGCCAGGTGCTCGAGCGAGCGAAGCTCGGCGCCGCGCAGACGGTCGACGCAGGAAACGTCACCGTCGAAGTCACGGCGCCGAACCGCAAGCTCTTCTACACGCAGGTCGCGGTCACCGTGGGTCAGTCCACGCGCATCGAGATCCCGGCGCTCGAGCCCATCGTGATCGCGGAGACGCCCGCGCCCGAACCGCCCCCGCCGCACGCCTCGACGCCGCTCACCGAACCGCCTGCGCCGCCCACGTCCACGCCGTGGCAGAAGCCTGCCGGCCTCGTGATCGGCGGCTTGGGCATCACGAGCATGCTCGTCGGAGGCGTCTTCGGCTTCTCCGCGCGCGCCACGTACGACAGCGCATTCGACAACGGCGCCTGCACGAAGCCCACGAACGAATGCACCGCTGACGGGCAGAGCCAGATCGACAGCGCACGCAGCCAGGCCACCGCGTCGACGATTCTCTTCATCACGGGCGGAGCGCTCACCGCCGGCGGCATCGTTCTCTACCTCACGGCGCCGCGTGCACGCACGTCGGGCCTGCGGCTCGTTCCCTCGCCCTACGCGGGCGGAGCCGGCCTCACGCTCGCCGGCTCGCTCTGACGTCTCGCTACGGCCAGATTCGGTAGATCGCAGCGCCCGCGTTGGCGCGTGCGCCTGCCGCGAGAATGCGTCCGTCCACCTGCACCGTCGTGGCGTAGAGCGAGACGTCGATCCCGTTCGCGGAGCCAGGCGGTTCGATGAACGCCGTCCCCGCGGTGGCGAACGTCTCGTCGACCGAGCCGTTCGAAAGCAGCCGCGTGACGCGCGCTTCGCCGTTCATGACGGCGGTATGGCCCACCGCCACGATCTTCCCGTCGTCCTGCACGGTCACGCCATGGAACGCCGACGCGCCCGTTCCGTTCGCCACGCCGCGCACCCACGCCTGAACGCCTCCAGACGTCGCGACGCCCGCGGTGTACAGCGTGGGGCTCGCCGAAGAGTCACCCACGAGCGCAAAGGTTCCGTCGGCCGCGCGTGCGAAGCCGAGGCCGTGAAATCCGATACCGAAGGCCAGCTCGCCGTTCTGACCGAACGTCGTATCGCTCGCGCCGGCCGCCGTGCGACTGACGACCGAGAACGAACCACCCGAGCCGCTCGTGCCCCCGGCGACGATCGATCCGTTCGTTCCGGGCGCGACACCGACGAACGAGTGCCCGGTCACGACGAGCGGCTTGCCGCTGTTGAAGGTCGTGTCGAGCTTGCCGGCGTCGGTCAGTCGCGCGACGACGCCCGAGTCGCTCCCGACGTCGTGACGAACACCTGCGACGAGCACCGCGCCGTCGGGCTGGAACGCCACGCCGAAGCCCTCCGAGCCAGCGGGCGCGTCGGCCACGGCGAAGAGACGAACCGGTCCTCCGCCGAACGACGTATCGACGACGCCCGCAGAGGTCAGACGCACGACCGTCATCTGCGCAGGAGCGCCTGCCTGGGCAGACGAAGCGCCGACGACGACGATGCGTCCAGCAGCATCGATCGCCACGGCGCGCACTTCACCATCGGTCGGCAGCGTTGGCGCGAACGCCGTCTCGAGCGCACCGGAGGCCGAGAATCGGCGAACGAGCCATCCTCCGGGGGAAAGCGGATCGGTATTGGCGATGCCTCCGGCGACGACCTTTCCGTCCGCCGCGACGGCGAGCCCGTAGAAGATCGAGCGCGTCCCGCGAGCATCGTCCTTCACGAAGCCGTGGTCGCCGAACGTCGTGTCGAACGCGCCCGACGCATCGGCGACCAGCAAGTGAACGTTCTCGGAGCTGCTCGTGCCGTCGAGCGCGAAGGTCGCCGTCGCACCGCCGAGCGCCGCGCTCTTCGTCGCGGTCAGTACGATGGAGGCTTGGCTGGCCCCCTCCGGAATCGCGCTGCCCGACGCGGTCACGCCCTGCGGCAATCCATTCACCGAAACGTTCAGCGGACCGGTCACGTCGTTGCGGTCGACCGTGACGGTCACGGTCGACGTCGCCCCTGCCCTCCGTACGACGACGGATACGGGGCTGACGCTCAACGTCGGCGCGCCAGGCTCGGTCGAGCCTCCTTCGGTGCTGCCCCCGTCGACGTCGGCAAGCCCGCCGCCGTCCGCACCGGGCAGCGGCTCCGTGCGAACCGTCGTCTCGTCGAACCCGAGGATCGACGCGCATCCCGTGCCAACGATCGAAACGAGTACGAGCCCCGAACCGAGCGAGAAAAGACTCCGAAAGTAAGAGGCCATCGCCGGCCTCGATCCTACCTCGGCCGGAGCAGGGCCGATATGACCGATTCTTGCGTCCCCGACGCGGCTGGTTCACCGCCCCGAAACAGAACACGGCCGGCTCGAGTGCCTACGGAGGCCTCGGGTCCGCCGGTTTCCGGCTAGTTCTGAGGAAGAGGTTTTGCGGCCCCGCTTGGGCTAGCTCGATCGTTCGCGATCGCGCTTGCGCGCGCTTCCTCCGCTCGACTGCGCGTGCTAACTGCGCGCCGCATGTCGAACAGCCGTGACGTTCTCGTCCTACGTCGCGTTCGAGCCGTCGATCCTTCCAATTCCCTCGACGCCATCGTCGACGTGGTCATCGAAGGGAAGACGATCACCCGCGTCGGCCCGCGTGCGGCCGAGGGTGTCGAGGGCGAGCGTGTCACCGAGATCTCCGTGCCCGGCGCCATGCTGCTGCCCGGCCTCATCGATCTCCACGCTCACCTCCGCGAGCCCGGCCAGGAGTACAAGGAAGACCTCGTGAGCGGCCTCGCCGCGGCAGCTGCCGGTGGCTTCACCGACATCTGCGCGATGCCGAACACGCGTCCGGTCAACGACACGCGCGCCATCACCGAGATGCTCGTGCACAAGTCGCGGGCCATCGGCGGCACGCGCCTGCACCCCATCGGCGCGATCACGCTCGGTCAGAAGGGCGACACGCTCACCGAGATGGCCGACCTGAAAGACGCCGGCGCCGTCGCCGTCAGCGACGACGGGCACTGCGTCACGCGCAGCGACGTCATGCGCCGCGCGCTCGAATACTCGAGCACCTTCGACCTGCCGCTCATCCAGCACTGCGAAGATCACGCCCTCACGGCGGGCGCGCAGATGCACGAAGGCGCGGTCTCCACGAAGCTCGGCCTCCGCGGCTGGCCGCGCGTCGCCGAAGACGTCATCGTCGCCCGCGACATCATCCTTGCAGAGTACACGCGAGCGAAATACCACATCGCCCACGTCTCCACGATGGGCGCCGTTCGCATCCTCCGCGAGGCGAAGTCGCGAGGCATCAACGTCACCGCCGAGGTGACGCCGCATCACCTCCTCCTCACCGACGCCGCGCTCATCGGCTACGACACGGCGTGCAAGGTGAACCCGCCGCTCCGCGAGGACGAAGATCTGCTCGCGCTGCGTGACGCGCTCGCCGACGGCACGATCGACTGCATCGCCACCGACCACGCGCCGCACTCGCCGCTCGAGAAGGACTGCGAGCTCAGCGAAGCATCCCCTGGCATGATCGGCCTCGAGCTCTGCATCCCGCTGATGCTCGGCCTCGTGAACAAGGGCGTGCTTCCCCTCGCCCGCATGGTCGATGCTCTCACGCGCGCCCCTTCGAAGATCGCCGGCCTTCCGCGCACGGAGATCAAGGAAGGCGCCGAAGCCAATCTCACCCTGGTCGACCCTGCCGCAAGCTGGACCGTGTCGGCCGATCGACTTCGAACCAAGAGCAAGAACACGCCGTTCCTCGGTCAGACCGTCACGGGCAAGGTCGTCCTGACCATCGTGAGCGGGACGGTCGTGTTCGACGCCACGACCAAACCCGCTTAAGGAAGGGCCGTAGGAGACATCGATGGACGCGACGAACACCCCCAACCACGTATCGCGAGGCGAGCGTGCGTACCTCGTGCTCGCCGACGGAACGATCTTCGAGGGCGAGGCTTTCGGAGCCCGCGGCACGACCACCGGTGAGGCGGTGTTCACCACGACGATGACCGGGTACCAGGAGGTCCTCACGGATCCTTCGTACGCCGGCCAGTTGGTGGTGATGACCGCGCCCGAAATCGGCAACGTCGGTGTCAACGCGGCGGACGCCGAGTCCGTCGACGGCAAGCCGCACGTCGCGGGTTTCATCCTCCGCGACTCGAGCCCCGTCGCTTCGAACTGGCGCTCGGAGCAGACGCTCGAGGCCTACCTCGTCGAGCACGGCATCGTCGCCATCTCGGGCGTCGACACGCGCCGCCTCACGCGGCACCTGCGTGACAATGGCTCGCAGAACGCCGCCATCGGCACGGCCTCCCCCGAAGAGCTCTTGAAGCTCGCGAAGGACGCGCCGGACATGTCCGGTCTCGACCTCGTGCAGCGTGTCACGCCGAAGGCGCCCTACACGTTCAACGAGGGTCGCGGCGCCTGGCGCATCGCTGCCCCCGGCGAGGCTCCGCGCGAGCCCTCGCACCACGTCGTCGCCATCGACTACGGCGTGAAGAAGAACATCCTGCGCTGCCTCGTCGACGCGGGCTTCCGCGTCACGGTGGTGCCGGCCAGCATGAGCGCCGAGGACATCCTCGCCCTCAACCCCGACGGCATCTTCCTCTCGAACGGCCCCGGCGACCCGGCGGCCGTCGGCTACGCCGTCGAGACCATCCGCGCGCTCCTCGGCAAGAAGCCGATGTTCGGCATCTGCCTCGGTCACCAGCTCACGGCCATCGCCCTCGGCGGCAAGACCTACAAGCTGAAGTTCGGCCACCGCGGCGCGAACCAGCCGGTGAAGGATCTGGCGACGGGACGCATCGAGATCACGACCCAGAACCACGGCTTCTGCGTCGACCTGAACTCGCTCCCCGCCGGCGTCGAGAGCACGCACATCCACTTGAACGACGGGACCAGCGAGGGCCTTTCTCACAAGGATCTCAAGGTCTTCACCGTGCAGTATCACCCGGAAGCTGCGGCCGGCCCCCACGACTCGCTGTACCTGTTCGATCGCTTCAAGAGCATGATGCAGTAGGCCGGGTTGGCCCGCATTCCGCGCGCTTTCCTTCGATGGGTCAAATGTCACCCAAGGTGGGTGGCGAGCCCCCTCGAAGGTGCTAGATCGTGCGTCGGATGCATTGCCGCTCGCGCTTACGCCAGACGGAACGGTCGATTGGCCGGTTCGATCGCGCCGCGACCGTGGCCATCGGCCTGCTTGGCGTCGTCAGCTTGTTCGCCTGCGCCGCCAGCGAGACCACCGGCAAGAAGCACAAGGCCACGCCCGTCGATCCCGGTGACGACTTCTTCAACGACGACGCTCCGTCCCAGGAGCAGCCGCTCTCGCCGTCGGAAGCCCCCGACGGCGGCGCGGTCTTCGGCGCGAGCAGCCGCCCGTCCACGCGAGACAGCGGCACGGACGCAGCGCCCGTCGTCGATGCCGGCCCCCAGCCGAAGGTCTACTGCGAAGGCAACCTGGTCGCCGGCCACCTGGCCGTGACGGAGCTGCTCATCGCGTCGCGGGCCGGCTCGAACGACGACGGCGAATGGGTCGAGATCACGAACACCCGTTCGTGCTGGCTGAAAATCAAGGGGATCACCGTCGAGTCCCCGCGCGGAGCCGCGTTCAACACGGCCACCGTGACGGATGACCTCGAGATCGGGCCCGAGGGCTCGTTCATCGTCGCCGACAGCCTGGATCCGGCCAAAAACCACCGGCTCCCGGGCGTTGTCGTCTCCTGGAACGCCACCGACGTGCTCAAGAACGACGGCGATACCGTCACCGTCAAGCTCGGCGATACCGTCATCGACAGCATCACCTACCCCGCCTTCTCGAACCTCCAGCCCGGTCGGACGCTTGCGTTTCCCGACGACTGCACCTGGGGCGTGCGGTCGGACTGGCAGCGCTGGAGCCTGTCGTTCGACAACTGGAGCACGGGCATGGTGGGTACGCCCAACGCGACGAACGACGACGTCGCGTGCTACTGAAGCTTGCCCGAATGCCGTCCGTGAAGCCGAAGAAGAAGATCCATTTCGTCAGCCTTGGCTGCCCCAAGAACCGCGTCGACACCGAGGTCATGCTCGGCGTTGCGCAAGATGGCGGCTTCGAGCTCACGACCGAGGCCGACGAGGCCGAGGTGATCGTGGTCAACACGTGCGGCTTCATCGGGGAGGCCAAGAAGGAGTCGATCGACACCATCTTCGAGATGGCGGAGCTGAAGAAGGTCGGCTCGTGCGAGAAGCTCGTGGTCACGGGCTGCCTCTCGCAGCGCTACCCCACCGAGCTCTCGCAGCAGATGCCCGAGGTCGACCACTTCCTCGGCACGAGCGACATGCTCAAGCTCGGCAAGGTCCTCAAGGGCAAGGCCGATCGCATGCTCGTCGGCAACCCGGCAGACTGGGTCATCAAGGCGAGCGACCCCCGCATCATCACCGGCGCACGCGCCAGCGCGTACCTGAAGATCGCCGAGGGCTGCAACCGTTCCTGTGCATTCTGCACGATTCCGCAGTTCCGCGGAAAGCAGCGTTCCCGCCCCATCGACGACGTCGTTCGAGAGGCCAAGCAGCTCGCGCAGCAAGGCGTCCTCGAGCTGAACCTCATCTCGCAAGACACGATCGCCTACGGCCGCGACCAGGCGCGAGACGAGCGGTCGACGCTCGCCGAGCTCGTGCAACGCGTGGCCGACGAATCGGGCGCCAAGTGGGTGCGCGTCTTCTATCTCTACCCGGAGAAGATCGACGAAGCGCTCGTCGATCTGCTCGCCAACCACCCGCGCGTCGTTCCCTACGTCGACATGCCGCTGCAGCACGCGTCGGACGCGATGCTCAAGAAGATGAAGCGCGGTCACGGCAAGGACCGCCAGAAGCGCGTCGTTGACCACATGCGCTCGTCGATCCCGGACCTCGTCTTCCGCACGGCGTTCATCGTCGGCCACCCCGGCGAGACCGAGGAAGACTTCGCCGAGCTCGTCGACTTCGTCGAGTGGGCCAAGTTCGATCACGTCGGCGTCTTCCGCTACTCGGACGAGGAGACCAGCGGCAGCACCAAGATCGAGCCCAAGGTCGCCGAGAAGACCATCGCCAGCCGCTGGCGCAAGCTCATGGCGGCGCAGCGCAAGATCGCGCGCGCCAAGAACAAGGCGCTCCTCGGCCGCGAGCTCGAGGTCCTCGTCGAAGGACCGAGCGAAGAGCACGAGCTCGTCATGCAGGGCCGCTACGCCGGTCAGGCCCCGGAGATCGACGGCCACGTCTATCTTTCGGGCGGCGAGGCCCTCCCCGGCCAGATGCGCAAGGTCCGCGTGACCCAGGCGGCCGACTACGATCTCGTCGGCGAGATCATCGACGAAGAGACCTTCACGGACGCGCCGGCCCCCAAGCCGAAGAAGCGCCGCGTCAGCCTCAAGGTCGTCGGCACGCAAGGCGACAACGCCTAAGCGCCCGCTCTCGGAACTTCCAAAAACGGCTCGCCGCGCGC
This sequence comes from Labilithrix luteola, assembly GCF_001263205.1. Lineage (GTDB taxonomy): Bacteria > Myxococcota_A > Polyangia > Polyangiales > Polyangiaceae > Labilithrix > Labilithrix luteola. Next base: position 9,276,962 of record NZ_CP012333.1, on the reverse strand, counting down.
ACGAAGCAGGCGAGCCGTTCGTTTTTTCGCGCTCAGCGCACGGTGATGGTGATCGTGGGCGAACGCACGGTGCCGGACTCTTGCGAGATGTCCAGCAAGTCGCCCGACGTCGCGGGGACGTCGAGCTCCCAGGAGCCCTGCGTATCGGCGATGGTTCCGCTGACGCGCCGATCGCGCGGGACCGCCTCGTTGCGGTTGACGACGAGGATGAGCGCGTTCGGCTCGGCGCCGTTCGTGCTCGAGAGGTGGAACGTGCCCGGCTCGGTGCCCTCGACGATCGAGGGCGACGCCGGAGGCGGCAGGGGCAACGTCGGCGTCGTGCAGGCCGCGCCTACCGTGAGGGCCAGGATGGCCCCCATCACGAAGGGCAGCAGGCGTTGCACACGAGACCGAGCCATCGGAAAAACTCGTAGCATGCGCCGCGCCAGCGGAGCCACTCGGAAAGAGCGGGGCTTTCCACACCTGGATGAGCCAACAAGGTTGGCAGCCAATCTACGACGGTGGCAAAGGCGGAAATTCCCTTTGGTCGTTCGCCGTCCTATCTTCGCTTCGAAGGTGGGGACGTAATCAGGGTCGTCCCGCGTTGATCTCGTGTCGCTCCCAGCACCGCTAGCCTCTTTGCGTTCGAACTCGCCCGACCGTTCACGGATGAAGACCTGGCTCCGGCCGCTCCCCTTTGCGCTCCTCCTCGGCTACGGGCTCGTTCGGCTTTTGCACGCGCCGATGGACGACAACGCGCCGAACCGCTCGGCCGCGCTTTGCTCCGCGCTCGCCCATGAGGGCGTGACCTGCACCGCCGATGACGTCACCTGGGTCGACGGCACGAACGGCGTGCTCGGCGCCCTCGGCAGCGGCGGCGGGCGTGCGCTCGTACGTGGCCGCGTTCGTGCGGAGGAACCGGCGGGCGGCGCACCCTCCAGTCCGGAAGCGCGCGCGGCTGCCGAGGCAGCGAGCTCGGATGCGCTCGACCTCTACGACGTCACCGCGCGCCTCTCCCCCGAGGGGTCCGTGCTCGAGCTCACCGGCGTCTACAACCTCACGAAGACGGCGGACGCAGACGAGGGCATGCCCGTCATCCAGGGTTCGCGCGTCGCCTACGTCATCTCCGTCGATGGGCACCCCGAGGCGGTCCACGTCCTCGACTTCGACGGCCACGATCCGCACGCGTACGAGGAGCTCTCGAGCTTCCAGCGCTGGCAGCTCGCCATCAGCGACTGGCAAGCGACCGGGCGGAAGCGGGGCATCAAACGCACCGTCTTCGCGCTGGTCCCTGCGCCTGCACGAGCCGAGCTTTCGTTCCGGCCCGACGGCATGCTCGAGGTCAAGACGGACGCCAACCGCGTCATCATCCTCGACCCTGCCCACGACTCCATCGTCGATGGGGCCGCGTATGCGCGCGCCGCCGCCGAAGTCGTCGCCAAGCCGCCCACGTTCGGCCCGTGGATGAGCGACCGCCTCCGCGCGATCTCCTGGTTCGGCGACGAGAAGAACCAGACGCTCAAGGCCATCGTGTTCACCGGTCAGGAGTGGCTGAAGAACGCCAAGGCGAAGATCACCGGCGATACGAGCGAGAAGGACGTCGCCGAGGACATCGGCTCGCTCACCGGAAAGCCCGTCGCGGCCACCTTCACCGATCCGGAGATCGGCTGGCCGCCGAAGCCGCTCGAGCCGATGATGAAGCCGGCGCTCGCGGGCGAAGGTCAGTGGATCTCGCTCGACAAGGACGCGTTCATCACGCCGATTCCGGGCGTTCCATCGCCGTTCCTGACGACGTTCGTGCGTACCGATCCGGCTGCACAATACACGCGTGTCTATGTCACGCTGTGGGACCCGCGCCTCGTCGCGCTGCACATGGAGGCGGGCACCGTCGAGCCTGTCAGCGCCACCGGTGAGGCGGGCACAGGGCGGATCCCCCGCACGCCGGAGGTCATGCGCCACGTGGTGGCCGGCTTCAACGGCGGCTTCCAGGCCACGCACGGTGAGTACGGTATGCAGGCGGACGGCGTGCTCTACCTGCCGCCCAAGCCCTACGCGGCGACGGTCATGGAGCTTCGCGACGGCACCACGGCGTTCGGCGCGTGGCCTCGCGCGACCGAGGTTCCGGAGGAGGTCCTCTCCTTCCGTCAGAACATGACGGCGCTCGTGCAGAACGACAAATACAACCCGTGGGGCCGCACCTGGTGGGGCGGCGTCCCGCCGGGCTGGCACGACGCGATTCACACGACGCGCAGCGGTCTCTGCATCACGAAGGAGAACTTCGTCGCGTACTTCTGGGGCAACGACATCGGCCCCGAGCCGCTCGGCCGCGCGATGCTCGCCGCGCGATGCGCCTTCGGCATCCACCTCGACATGAACCCGGGCCTCGCCGGCTTCGAGTTCTACAACATGCAGCCGGCCAGCACGTTCCAGCCCCTCGGCCGCCCCCTCCAGTCCGACTGGGAGTACGAGGGCTCGCTGAAGGACATGCCGGACTTCAAGTTCCGCTCGCGACGCATGGTCAAGAGCATGGGACACATCCTCTTCCCTCGTTACATCCACCGCGACGGGCGCGACTTCTTCTACCTCACGACGCGTTCCGTCCTGCCTGGTCCGCCCATCGGCGGCGTGGGCGGCGCGGGTTCGAGCGGTGAAGGCGAAGGCGGCGTGTGGCGCGTGAAGGGATTGCCGCAGCACGGCTACCCCTACGCCATCGCCACGACCAGCGTTCGGCTCGGCCCGGACGGCAGCGACAAGCGCGCTCGGGTGCTGAAGATCGATCCGCGCGCGGTGCGCTTCGACGGTTCGGCAGCTCCCGCGAACGCCGATGCCGGAGCGGACGCGTCACAGGTCGTCGTGTCCTTCGGGCGTCCGGCGGTCGCCGCGCGAACGGCCAAGGGCGCGAGCGCAGGATCGCCGCCGGCCGAGATGCTCCACGCGGGAGCGGGCGATCGGAAGCTCTACGTCGGCCCCAACGACTTCGCGATCGAGAAGGCCGCGCCCGCGAACGCCGTGCCGATCGTCGACCTCTTCGCCGCCAATGCTCCGGCGAGCGCCGAGGCGCGCGGTGCCGTCGGCATCTCCGACGAAGACGGCATGCTCGTGTGGATCGAGCTCTTGCCCGAAACGCGAGCCGACGCGTCGACCGCCGAGGCCATGTCGAAGCTGCTCGAGCGCCTTGGGTGCTCGTCGCGCGCCCTCGTCGCCGGCAACGTGCATGCCTTCCTCGGCGGAGCGCTCGACATCGGCGGTGAGCCCACCGCCATCGGTCAGGTCACGGCCCGTCTCGTCCGTACGCCGGCCCCCGCCGCGCACATGATGTTCAACCCCACGGAGACGGTTCCCGCGTCGGTGTGGGCCCCTCTCCAGCAGCAGCGCGTCAAATGGCGCCCCACCCTCGCCCCGCCCGAAAAGCCCGCCGGCTCCGCCAGCGCGAGCTCATCCGGTTCACCCCCGGCGCCGGCGCCGCCGCCCCGCAAGTAATCGGTTCGTTAGGCGCTTCGATAACGCGGCGCACCGCAAGTTCCCATCGCCACCAGAAACGTCGACTGAGATACGAATAGGACGCACGCCCCGCGCGCTCTATCGTTACGGCTACGCCGCTTGGTTTTCCGCCCGACCAACTTCGGTCACTACGAACTGCTCGGCCGCCTCAGCTCGGGCGGGATGGCGGAGGTGTTCCGCGCGCGTGATCGGCGAAATGACCGCGAGGTCGCGCTGAAGCGAATCCTCCCGATGGCCGCGGAGGAAGACGAGTTCGTGGAGATGTTCGAGGACGAAGCGGCGATCGCCGCCGAGCTCGAGCACCCGCACATCGCCCGCCTGCTCGAGTTCGGAAACGTCGGCGGGCAGTACTTCATCGCCTACGAGCTGGTCGACGGAAAGGACCTGCGCGCCGTGTTCGAGCGGGCCGTCAAAGCCGCCCGCCACCCGCCGCTCGCCTTCCTGCTCTACGCCTTCTGCCGTATCGCCGAGGGCTTGGCCTACGCCCATGCCCGCAAAGACCCTTCGGGCGCGCCACGCTCGATCGTGCATCGCGACGTCAGCCCGCAGAACCTCATGGTTTCGTTCGCCGGCGACGTGAAGCTCATCGACTTTGGCATCGCCAAAGCACGCGGAAAGCTGAGCCGAACGGCGGTCGGAACGATCAAGGGCAAGTTCGGCTACATGAGTCCCGAGCAAGTGAGTGGACGGTCGGTCGATCAGCGCACTGACGTGTTTTCACTCGGGATTTGCATGTGGGAGCTTCTCACGCTAAAGCGGTTGTTCAATGGCCCTAATGAGGCCGTCATCTTGGATCGGCTCCAACGGCACGTGCCGGAGGCGCCGTCGGCAGTATCTCGGACGGTCGTGCCGGAGCTCGATCGGATCGTATTGAAGGCCCTCGCCAAGAACCCTGACGAGCGCTACGGTTCCGCGCGCGAGTTACACAAGGATCTTTACTCTTTCAGTGAAAATTCTGGGGCGCTTGCTACACGAGCCGATGTCGCGCGGGCGATGCGAGCGACCTTCGAAGATCAGCCTCCCGCTTCGCAGCCTGTTTCATCAGGCCGCTCATCATCCCGCTTATCCGGACCTGTGAGCGTGCGTGTGGCTGGCGGGGCAGACCCCCCGCAAATGATGACTGGGGGGCGTATCATGGAGCTTCAGGAGACGCGGATGTCAGACGAGAACAACGGCGGTTCGGACCTCGATATCTTCGAGGGCCTCGGCAAGAAGAGCTCCGCGCGCACGGCCGACGTGCCCCCGCCGCCAGGATCCGCTGCGAATCTTCCGACCGCCGCGCGCCCCGCCGGCGAGATGAAGAAGACGCTGATGGGCATCCCCGGCCCTGCGCTTCCGCCTCCTCCGACGAGCCCGTCGCTCGGCGCTGCGCCGCCGTCTTCGCAGCTTCCGGCTCCGCCTCCAGCGTCGTCGGTTGTGCCTCCGACCTCGGTTGCGCCGACCGCGTCGGCCGCGTCGTTGCCTGCGCCGTCCGCTCCGCCCTCGGGCGCGACGCGCGGATCGAAGCCGCCGCCGCCCCCGCCGGGTCGTGGCTCGCTCCCCAACCTCGCCTCGCTCGCGAACGGAAGCCAGCCGCCGGCGTCAGCCTCGCAGCCCGCCACGCAGAAGCTCGCTAGCGCCGTTCCCGGCAGCCGCCCTGCCCCGTCGCTCAACGGTCCGACCGCCACGCTCGCCGGTGTTGCGCCGCCGCCCAAGCCGTCGAACGCGAAGCTGCAGATGGACTGGGACGACGACAACGAGGCCACGCACGTCTTCGACAAGGAAGTGTCGAAGGCCGAGCCCGCGCCCGCCGCGCCCGAAGCCAAGGCCGAGCGCGCGAACATGGACGAGATCCTGAGCTCGCGCCCGCCGCCGCGTTCGTCCGGCGCGCCCGACGTCTCGATCAAAGAAGGCGCGCCGGCCACGCTCTCGGGTGCCTTCGGTGCGCTCGGCGCCGGCGCCGGCCCCGCGTCCTCGCCCTTCCGCGCGCCTCCGCCGTCGCAGTCGCCGCGCACGGGCCTGCCCGCGCCGCCGCCTTCGCTGCGCAATGCCGCGGCGCCTCCGCCGCCGCCTCCTCCGGGCCAGACCACCACCGCGCCGATGCACATGCCGCTTCGGCCGCCGGCAGCGCCCCCGCCGCCCGCAGCCACGGTGGCGTCGAATCCCCCGCCCGCCCAGCCTTCATCGGCACCTCCGCCGGCGATCCGCCCCGAAGCCGCCGCCGCGCGCGCGATGGAGCAGACCGCGGTCGTCCCGCGCGCCCAGCAGGGCAAGGGCGGCATGGGCAAGGGCCTCATCATCGGCATCGTGGCCGCCGTCGGCGTGGCCGGCGCGTACACGGTCATGCAGCCGAAGTCCGGTACCCTCGTCGTCAACGTCGCCGACGCGAAGGGCGCCGCGGTGAACAAGCTCGAGGTGTTCGTCGACGGCACGAAGCGCTGCGAGAGCGCGCCGTGCATCGTCAAGGACATCGCGAGCGGTGTTTACCAAGTGAAGGTCTCGGCGCAGGGCTTCGACTCCCCCGCCCCGCGCGCCGTCACGATCGAGGGCGGAAAGAGCGCCACGATCGATTTCCCGCTCGTGGCGGCGAAGTCGGCGAGCACGGGCTTCAAGGTCGCGGGCAACCAGACCGGCGTGAAGCTGTCGGTCGACGGCAAGGAAGTCGGGCCGCTCCCGCAGGAGCTGCGTGACCTCACGCCGGGCGAGCACAAGCTCCGTTTCGCGGGCAGCGAGCGCTACGCTCCGCTCGAGAAGTCGGTCACCGTCACCGACGGCGAGGTCTCCGATCTCGGCAACGTCTCGCTCAAGGTCCTCAAGGGCAAGGCGATGATCCAGCTCGGCACGCCGGGCGCGAAGGTCTACCTCGTCTCCGGCACGAACCGCAAAGAGGTGCCCCAGTTCCCGATCGCGATCGACTTCGATCCGAACGAGCACTGGCAGCTCGAGGCGAAGAAAGATGGCATGGATGACTACACCCAGCCGATCTCCTTCGACGACGGCCAGGCGGAGAAGACCATCGTCGTCACGCTGAACCCGAAGGGCACGGCAGCAGCGGCGGCGAAGGCTGCAGCAGCCGCCGCGGCAACGGCGGCCGTTCCGGTCACCGCGACGAACCCCGGCTCGACTCCGAAGCCGACCGAAGCGCCGAAGAGCAACCCCACTCCGGCCACCGCCGCGCCGAAGAAGGATCCTGCTCCCGCGGCCGCCACGGGCGAAGCCTGGCTCAACATCAACTCGCTGCCCGCATCGACCGTCGTGCTCGACGGCAAGCCGCTCGGCGCCACGCCGCGCCTCAAGGTGTCGGTCACGCCGGGCTCGCACACGGTGCTCTTCGTCAACGCCGAGCAGTCGCTGAAGAAGTCGATCACGGTGACCGTCGGCGCGGGCGAAACCAAGCCGGCGTTCGCGAAGCTCCGCGACGAGTGAGCCGCACGTAACGCAGACAACAAAATGCACGCGAGGGTCTCGTCGAAACATCGGCGAGGCCCTCGTCTCATTTCGGGCATCGGGGCACTCGGGCATTCGGGCACTCGCGCACGACGTCTTTGGGTCAGCCGTTCGACGAGTGCCGAACGCGACGCGACGTCGCTCCCGAATTGTGGAAGCTAGCTCGGACGTCTATCCTCCCGCACCATGGCCACACGAAGCAGCATTCTGGTCGTCGACGACGAGCCGGGTCTGCGTGAAATGCTGTCCATTCTGTTTCGTCGCGAGGGTTACGACGTCGCGACGGCTCCCGGCTTCACCACGGCGAGAGACGCCATCCGCAATGCGCCGACGCCCTACGGTGTGGTGCTGACGGACCTCATGATGCCCGACGGATCGGGCCTCGATCTGCTCTCCCACGCCAAGGAGCGGAGCGGCGAGACGGAGATCGTCGTGATGACGGCGCACTCGACGGTCGAAATCGCCATCGAGGCGATGAAGCGCGGCGCGTACGACTTCGTCACGAAGCCGTTCGCGACCACCGAGCTCCGCGCCCTGATTCACAAGGCGTTCGAGAAGAGCGCGCTCGTCGCGGAGAACGCGCGGCTCCGGGCCCAGGTCGATCGTCAGAGCCCGAAGGATCTCCTCGGCCGTTCGCAGCCGATGCGCCAGATCCTCGAGCTCGCGCAGCGAATCTCCACGAGCCGCACCACGGTGCTCATCACAGGCGAGAGCGGCACCGGCAAGGAGCGCATCGCACGCGCGATCCACGAACTCTCGGATCGCAAGGAGAAGCCGTTTCTCGTCGTCAATTGCGGCGCCATCCCCGAAGCGCTCATGGAGAGCGAGCTCTTCGGCCACGAGAAAGGCGCCTTCACCGGCGCGAACACGCGCAAGCTCGGGATCTTCCGCGAGGCCGATGGCGGCACCGTGCTCCTCGACGAGGTCGGCGAGCTTCCCCTCGGCATGCAGGTGAAGCTTCTGCGCGTCCTTCAGGAAAAGAAGGTGCGCGGTGTCGGAGAGACCAACGAAACGAGCATCGACGTGCGCGTGCTCGGCGCGACGAACCGGCCCATCGAGGACGACGTCAAGGCCGCCAAATTTCGTCAGGACCTCTACTACCGACTGAACGTCATTCGCGTCGAGATGCCGCCGCTCCGCAAGCGCCGAGAAGACGTGCCGGAGCTCGCCAGCTACTTCCTCGATCGCTGCTCACGCGAGCACAACAAACACATCCGTGGCCTCTCGGCCGACGCCCTCCGCGCGCTCGACGCCTACGATTTCCCGGGCAACGTGCGTGAGCTCGAGAACATCATCGAGCGCGCGGTGGCCCTGGCCGAGGGTTCGCAGATCGGCCTCGGCGATCTCCCGCACGAAGTGAGCGGAGCGGCCTCGCAGCCGAGTCCCTCGCTCATGTCGCTCCCCGAGGACGGCTGCAACCTCGACGACGTCCTCGGCGAGCTCGAACGCCGGCTCATTCTCCAAGCGCTCGACCGCTCGGGCGGCGTTCGCACGTCCGCCGCCAAGACGCTGGGCGTCACCCTGCGAAGCCTTCGCTACCGCATGCAGAAGCACGCCATGCAGGACGACGACGACGAGCCGCTCAGCACGGACGTCTCGCCGTCGGAGTTGTTGAAGGTCGCGGCGAAGATCGACGACTGACGACCCGCGCGGTCACGCGTTCGTCACCAAGAGCAGGGAGCTTGGCATGTTGCAGCCTCACGGCTCGCGGTAGGCGCACCGATCTGCGTACACGGCGCGCGCGTCTCGACCCGGGCGATGAACGTTTTTCGTCCTAGGCCCATCCCCCGAATGGACGTTTTTTGTCGTCCCACACGCTGACGAAACCGCGGACACGCTCGGGCGCAGCTCGCAAATTTCCGAGTTTTCGGCCGCAAACGATAGGATCATGGCCCGACGCGGTCCGCACCGCGACCATGGCACGGGCTCTGCTAAGGAGGTCATCACGCATGGCGAGGCACTCGCGCAGGAGGAACGCAAACGCAGGCTTCACGCTCGTGGAGCTCGCGATCGTCGTCTGCATCGTCGGCGTGCTCGCGGTCATCGCCGTCGTCGGCTACCGCAAACTCGTTCTGAGCTCGAAACTGAGCGAGGCCCAGCAGACCATCTCGGCGATCCGCATCGCCCAGGAGGACTACCGGGCGGAGCGCGGGACCTACGCGAACCTCGGAGTCAACTTCTGTCCCTCCGACGGTTCGCAGCAGAAGAAGTGGGCGTGGGACCCGAACTGCAACGGCGGCACGAACACCTGGTCCGTCCTCCCCGTCCACGTCGACGGGCCCGTTCAGTTCGGCTACCGCGTCGCCGCGGGTACTCGCGGCGTCGCCGATCCGTTCACGACGGGTGTGGACTTCTCCGGCGCCGACGCGACCGTGCCCTGGTACATCATCCAGGCTCACGCCGACCTGAACAACGACCATGGGCTCTACACCGAGCTCACTGGCACTTCATTCGGAAATCAAATCTTCACCCGCAACGACGGCGAATAGTTCGCCTCGTCACAGCAGGGAATTTCCCACCGCGCGCTCCGGCTTCCGCGCGAATGGGCATGTCGAGGCCGGCATAAATAAACCAAGGGAGTACGCACCATGTCCATTCGCAGCCGCCTCAAGCGTGGTTTTACGCTCGTCGAACTCATGATCGTCGTCGCGATCGTCGGCGTCCTCGCCGTCCTCGCCGTCTACGGCGTCCGTAAGTACATCGCGAACGCGAAGACCGCCGAGGCGAAGAACTCCCTCGGCCAGATGGGCAAGGACGCCGTCACCGCCTTCGAAGGCGAGCGCATGAACGCGAAGGTTCTCGCCGTCGGCACGGCCACGGACGTCGTCCGCTCGACGTGCGGCGACTCGGCGAACAAGGTTCCTGCCACGGCCGGTTTGATTAAGGGACAGAAATACCAGTCGACGAAGGCCGATTGGTCGAACCCGGCCGACGTGAAGGCTGCAGCGGGCTTCCCCTGCCTCAAGTTCGAAATGACGGCCCCGCAGTACTACATGTACGACTATAAGGGTGGCGGGCCGAACGGAACGGCCACGGAGGCCGCTCAGATCTCCGCGACCGCTGAGGGCGACCTCAACGGCGACGGCGTGCTCTCGACCTTCACGGTGCTGGGGCAAATCCAGGAAGGACGCCTCACGATGGCTCCGGCGATCCAGGAGGTCTCGCCGGAGGAGTGATCGGCTGATCGCTGCGAAGGCGAGTCGACCGACGGGCCTCGCGTGCCGTGCGCACGCGGGGCTCGACGCATTTTCGACGCTCAATGCGCAGCGCTGCCTTGCTCACCCACCTCAAGGGACCTACGCGCGGGCGCTGTGCACATCCGCATCCCCACAACCCCTCCGAAAACGTGCCTCGAAAGCGAAGCTTCCCGCCATTGCCAAGCGGATCCCCAAGGCAAGCGATTCGCGCTATCGTGCCGGGCGTGAAAGTGGCTTTGCAGGCCCACGTCGAAGCGAGCGTCCCTTGCGCGTGGCGTTGAAAACAGCTCAGAAAGTCCGGGGCTTCTCGGCGATCGAGCTCATGAATTTCTTCGGGCTGGCTGCCATTCTGAGCGCCATCGGCATGTACGGCCTCGCCCGCTACGTGCGACACGCGAAGACCACCGAGGCCATCAGTTCGCTGAACTCGCTCGCTGGCGCAGCCGCCGAATTCTACAACGCGTCGGACGCCACCCAGCCTGCGGGGGCGTCACCTCAGGACGTTCACGCCATGCGGCACTTTCCGCCGAGCTCACGCGTGGCCGTGCCGGAAGATCCGCTCAGCGTTCGCGGAAAGCGCTACCAGAGCAACCTTGCCGACTGGTCCGCGAGCCCCTGGCGTGACCTGCGCTTCTCGATCGTCCAGCCTCAGTGCTTCCAGTACTCGTTCGACGCGCAGGGAGCGGGCGCCACGGCCAAAGCGACCATCTCGGCCCAAGGCGACCTGGACGGCGACGGCGTGCGCTCGACGTACTCGATTATGGTCGAACCGGACGAGGGCATGACAGCCCATGTCGGACGCTCCATGGTCCGTCAGGATCCCGAGGAGTAAGCGTGCGACGGTTCACTCCCGTCGAGCTCGCGATTGGCGTAGCGCTCCTCGGCTCGGTGGCTGCGGTCGCTGTCCCGGCGTTCGTCCGCGATCTGCATGCATCTCGCTTCGTCGAGCCGACGAGGGGGCTCGCCGAGATCGGCGCCGCGGCTGTGGATTTCGCCGAAGCCAACGGGCGCTTCCCAGACTCGGCGCCGCTCACGCCCGCGTCGCCGCCGCGGGGTCACAAAGAAGCCGATGCGCCAGGGGCCTGGGACGGGCCGACGTGGACGGCACTCGGCTTCCGCCCAGTGCCCGAAGGCGTTCCCCACGCGTACGCGTTCTCGTTCGAGGGCAGCAGCACCGCGTTCGTCGCGCAAGCACGAGGCGACCTCGACGGCGACGGCATTCTCAGCACCTTCGAGGTACGAGGGTACGCGCGTCCGGGCGAAAAGCCGGTGCTCATGCCGGGTATGTACGTCGAATCGGAGCTCGAGTGACGAGCGCAAAGCCCTCAGCCTCGCGCGCGCATCGCGTCGGTCGCTGGGTCCTCGCGGCAGCCCTCGCACTCGCTTGCGCTGGAGGTGTTGGCGTCGTGCAGCCGTCGCTCGCGACATCCGTGCACAAAGTGCAGCAACGCGACGACGTCTTCCTACTGCCGCCGCCAGACCAGCTCCGCGCAATGACGCTCGGATATCGGGCAGGTGCGGCGGATCTCCTCTGGACGAAGCTGATCCTGGAATACGGCATCCACTGGCAAGAGAAGCGCGCGTTCCCGGAAGTTACGCGCTACGTGGATGGAATCCTCGCCGTCGAGCCGGACTTCAAAACCGTATACGAGTTCGTAGACACGCTCCTCTTGTTTGCGCCGGGCGGTGCAACGCCCGAGCGTGCGCGCGAAGCCCGCGCGTACCTCGAACGCGGAACGAGAGAACGCCCGTACGACGCGACGGTGTGGCTCCACTACGGGCAGTTCATCGCGTTTCTGGCGCCTTCGTTTTTGAAGGACAAAGCAGAGATCGAGCGCTGGCGCATCGACGGCGCCGCGGCGCTAACGCGCGCCGTCGAACTCGGTGCCGACGCCCAGCGCTCACTGGCGGCCTCGACCATCTTGTCCAAAGCCGGCGAGCGCAAGGCGTCCGTCGAACACTTGCAGCGCGCCTATGCAATGACGGACGACCCCGATACGCGTGAGCAGATTTTGCTCAAGCTGCGAATGCTCGAAGCCACGGCCGAGGCGGCTGATGCCACGTCCGTCGTCGACCGTGAGTGGCATGGCCGATTCGACTTCGTCTCGCGCTCGGCGGCGCTTCTCATCGGGCCTGCCCGCTCTCCTGCGAAGTGTGCGGGGCCTGCCTCCTATGACACGCCAGGCTGCTCCCGCGACTGGGCGGGCGTCATCGCCGAACGCCGCTAACAGCCGCGCTGGGTAACACGGCTTCTGCGCGGGACGCCCCCCTCCGCTCGCTCCGGGTTCGGATGGCGGGAGACCATTGATCGGGTCCCGTCGGAAACGAGTCGCTAACGAACAACGAGCGATCGCGCGTGCCACGTCGTGCGGGAGGCTTCGCGTGCGGGAGGCTTCGCGTCCGTGCGCCGAGTCTGTCCGCCAAGCTTACGGAGTTGCTCCGCCGTCGCCGGCGGCGGCCGGCGCACCTTCGACGGCACGGCGCGGCGCGGCGAGGCCCGGAGGGGGCGGAGCAGCAGGGATCCCTTCTCCGAAACTCCCCTCGCTGGCGAGCTGCTGAAGCAGATCGGCCTCGGCGGCTGCGGTGAGCGGGTCGTTTGCCTCGCGATAACAGGCCAGTCTCATCTCGAGCTGGTCCCGAATGAGGCGGGCGGGCTCGAGCTCGTGCAACACCGTCGCACAATGGGCTGCGTCGATCGTACGCCCAATCCGCGCGCGCACCCAAAGCCGGTGCCGGCGAAGCTGCTCGACGGCCATCGGCGGCTCGAGGGCGGCGTAGAGGCGCTCGGCAATCGGACGGCTCTTCGACGATAGAGCCGCCGCTAGTTCGAGCGCCTCGTTGCTCACCGACGGCCTCGCCCACGGGTCGGTGCGCAGGAGCGTGAAAGCTCGCTGCAGCGCATCGGCAGCAGCATTCGCGTCACCGCGATGGTGCGCGAGGATCGCGAGGAGCATCTCGCGCTCGGCGGGATCATCGACACCATCGATCAACGATTCGGCCCCCGTCACGTTCGTGTGCGCGATCGCGTCGGCGACGAGCGCAGTCTCGCCCACGCTGTTGGCCTTTCGCTGGAGCGCCGCCCAGGCCTTCAATCCTTTGGCGCGCGCCCCGGAGTTCATCGCGACCATCGCTTCGGCGAAGGCGCGCTCACTCGCTCGCATCGTCGACGGAGGTGGATCGAGTGGAACATCCGCGAAGAGCTGACTGAGCCAACTTTCCTCGAGCAAAAGCTGCTCGTCGACGTCGCCGACGACCCGCGGGCGCGCTGTGCGAAGCTTCACGGCGAGATCCCGAACGCGTTCGTCGACCAGGTTGCCGATGTGCCCAACGCCACGGGCAAATGCGAACTCCAAAACATTCTGATCGTCATGGTTGACCACGCCGAGCTCGTTCGTCACGAGAGCCTCTGCAAAGGCGGGGTTCGCCACGTGGTGGGCGAGAACGCCCTCGGCGCTCCCCGTCCGCCACACGAGGCGCGTCGCGCTTCGGTAGGGCTCTTTGACTAGGCGCGCGCGAAGCTGCGCGACGTCGACGACCGCCTCGTCGTTCTGCGACACGAGGAGCAAGTCGCCTCGCATCGTCCGCCACATCGAGACGTTCTTGAAGGCCTGCTTCAACGTCACGACGGCGGTAGCGACTGCCCACGGGTCGACCTCGTAGGCCTGAACCCACTGGATGAAGAGCCCCCGTTCGCGAAGGCGCAGCGACGCCGCCCGATAGAACTCTTCGGTGTAAAGGCTCGAGATTCCCGCACGATACGGGTTCGACGGTTCGGAAAAAATGATGTCGTAGAGTTCCTTGGTCGTGCGCAGCGTCTCGCGCGCGTCGCCGAGCTGAACGTGAACCTTCGGGTTGTCGAGTACGTTCCTGTTGACCGGACCGCAATCATGCCCGACGCGAAGGATCGCGGGCTCCAGCTCCACGACGTCTACGCGTTCGATTTCCGGAATCGCGCCGAGCCAGCCCGCGGTGCTGCCCGTGCCGAGCCCCACGACCAGCGCCTTGCGGGGATCGGGATGCAGCATCGCCCCGAGAAGCCCGCTCATGACCTGCGTGGGAGCATCGCCGATCGTATGACCGTCGGCCTTGCCGTTGACGATGAATGTGTATCCTTCGTCCCGCTCGAGCGCGACACTGCTCTCGAGCCCGTCGACCTCCCAGGCCAAGGTCGAGTCAGCCTTCTTTCGTTCGAAAGAAGGAATCGTGGCGGAGGTCATGTTCTCCGTCCATGCGTCCGCTCGGCCGGCACCGATGCCAGAGTGTCTCCAGACGGTCGACGGTCCTCGAAACGCGAGCATCAGCAGCGCCATGAGCGCCATCACCGGCGACGCCGAGATCAGGACCTTCGCCCTGACGAAGAGCTGTCGGCCACGCGAGCTGAGATCCAAAGCGAGCGCGAGGACTGCGGTCGCCACCAAGAGCACAACGACGAGCTTCCAGCATCGTGGCGCAGAGAGCAGCGGCAAGAGACCGAAGCCGCCAGCGATCGATCCCACGAGCGCGCCAATCGTGTTCGCTAGATAGGCATTGCCGACGTCCTTGCCGACGCTGTTGGAGCCCTTACCGTAGAGCCCGATCACGAGGGGAAACTGGGCGCCGGAGATAATCGCCGCGGGGAGCACGACGATCGACGTGATGAAGGCCCAGACGCCGACGCTCGGAGCGAACCCCGCCCGGCAGAGCGGCCTCAGGAGCAGTGAAAGGATCGCGATCTTGTCGCCGAGCGCGTATGGCAGCGCGATGACGAGCGCCTGGGCTCCGCACGTGGCCGCGAAGGCGGAAAGACTCGGACGAATTCGCGAGCGCGCATAAATGGCGCCACCGGCGCCAATCCCGGTGAGCGCAACGGCGAGGATGAGTCCGAAGGTGTACGAGGAGCCGCCGAGGATCGGACCGAGCATCCGATACCAGACAAGCTCCATCAGCATGAACGTGCTGCCGGACACGGCCGCCGCGAGCGGCGGGAACCAGCCGAATTGTGACGACGACGACGCCGCTTCTGCGACGTCGGCGGGCTCCGCCTCGCGCGCGACCTCGCCCGCGCCCTCTTCGGTCTCCGGCGACCGCGCGAAAGCGCGCGCGACCATGCCCACGAGCGCGTTGATGAGGCACGCGAGCCAGAGAGTCATCTGCGTGCCGAAGACTTCGAGCAGCAGGAAGTTCGCCGCTAGCGCGCCGAGGACGGCACCGAACGTGTTGACGCCGTAGAGCACGGCCACGCGCTGGCGGCCGGTGTCCGACGCATGCTCGACCGCACGCGCAGCGGCTGGCAGCGTACCGCCCATGACGACCGTCGGCGGCGCGAGCACGATCACGGAGAGGAGGAGCCGCACGAGCATTGCCACGGTACTTCCCATGGCGGCGACACCGCCGAGGCGGATGTACACGGCGTCGGCCAGGCGCACGAGCAGCGGAGTCAGCGCTGCGGCCAGCGAGACGAGGAGCTCGAGATTCGCGTACATCATCAGCGGGTTCTTGGCGCGGTCAGCGCGCTTGCCGAGCAGCGCACCTCCGACGCCCAACCCGCCCATGAACACCGCGAGCACCGCCGCCGATGCCGCCGTGGAAGCTCCGAAAACGAGCCGCAATTCTCGAAGCCACGCGGTCTGATAGACGAGCGCTGCGGCCCCCGAGAAGAAGAGAAGACCCGCGACCCGCGGTAAGCGAAAACCCATGACCCACGAGAATCTCAGGTTGAGCAAGCGTTGCAAAGCTCCAACGAAGGCTCCCTGGCTCGAAGAGAATTGCAATGACCGCCCGGTCATCCGAGATCCACGTCGCCACGTCGCCGACGCTGCTAGGCCGCGAGTGCAGGCCGTCAGCCGAGCCAACGCCCTCGCTAAGGTCCAGCTCTACGCTTCCATGCGCAGTCCCCTTCGGGAAGCCGCGTTCCGCTTGGAAGGGCGGGACGAGCGTCGCATTGACGCTCTATGGCCTTGTGCGTCTCGATCCGCCTACCTCGTCGCCACCTCCGCCCATCTCGGCAGGAGATCCGAGATCTGAAACATGAACTTCTCCTTCGCGGGCATTGGGTGCTCCGTGGGCGGGGGGACGCCTCGGCGAACGTTGGGGGATTCGCCGAGGACGTCTTCTTGCGCTGATGTCAGTTGTCCGAGTACGGCGAGCTCCCGGGCATGCCCACGCCAGACTTCGGAGCCGGCGCGGCGACGGGCGCAGTCTGCACGGGTACGGGCGCGGGATTGGGATTCGGCGCGTTCGGATCGACGGGGTTCGGCGTCGTCTGGTCCGGGGTCCCTCGACCACCGCGGCCGGCCCAGAGCGAGGGCACGATCTTGTCGGCGTCGCCCTCGTGCCAGCGGAGATACGTGATGCCGCGGCGAACTTCGTCGTAGGCGCGCAAGACGAGCGTGTAGGCCCGCTGCCGATCTTCCGCGGCGGCGGCGAGAAGGTCCGGCTTTTTGGCACGCTGGGCGGTGCTCCGGAGCAGGTACTCGCTGAGCCCTTCGGCCTTGTCGAGATCTTCGGCGGTCACCGCGGTCTTCGACGCGATGCGGTCCCAGCCCGCTCGGAAGACACGTACGAGGATCCCGAGGTCGGCGGCCACGTTCGCGTAGCCCGTCGAGCCTTTGAGCTCGTCGAGCTGCTTGGCGCCGATGAGTTCGTGCTTCGTGAGCGCCTGGGCATCCGCGAGCAGCACCTCGCGACGACGCGTGGCCTCCTCCAGGTATTTCGCCATCTCCTCCTGCGGCGCGGAGCTGGTCTCGTAGACGGTCTGCGCGTAGCCCAGACCATTCGCGTACGTGGCGAGCTTGTCGACGTTGTTGATATCGAACTCCGTCAGCGTGGCGAGCCGCGCCCGCAGCGGCGCGACCGCCGGGATGACTGCGAACACCGACCGAACGACTTCGCGGGGCCCGAGGTTCACCGGCAGGAGGAGCTCCGGGCGGAGCGCCGTCCGCGCGCCTGTGGACGACTCGTAGTCCGTACGAAATTCGAGTGTGAATCCCTGAAAGTCCCGTTCCACAATCGTAGGCATTCAATTCCCCCTTTGCTGATGATGCAGCCAATTCGACACGCCGATGCGCGAGACCCGCTGGGCCTTGCGATCGAAGCGCGAGAAGTGGCCTGCCTTCTCGGTCACCGTTACGTGCGTGTCGAACGTCGAACGACGAGCGCCTTGGCGCCGATGCCTTCGCGTCCGTCGAGCCCGCGCGCTCGCGAGGTTGTTCCCGACGGATGAGGTCGAGAGCGCCGGAGCCTAGTCGCGTATCGGCCACTGGAAAGGAGAATTGCCAAAACCAAATCGAAAATCGCCCGCTGCGGCGAATCCGCTCGGCGCATGCGGCGCTCATGATGCCGGCGAGCGACGGAGCACGTCCCTAGGCAGGGCGCGCGGTGACGTCGGCGCGCGCTGTGGCAGGTACGACAGCTGAGCTGCTCATGTCGGCTTCGCGACGCACCCGAGGGCAGCTCACCTGCCCTTTTCGGTCCCCACTGCGGCAGCCATGGCAGCTCGGCTGCTCACGTCGGCTTCGCGAACCCTCCGAGGGGAGCTCACCTGTCCTCCTTCGGACTCCGCTGCGGCGTCCGTGACAGGTCGGCTGGTCAGTTCGCCTTCGCGGAGATTCCAAAGGCAGCTCGGCTGCTCGTTGCGCCTTCGCACACCCCCCCGGAGGCATCGCACCAGCCTCGTCCGGCCCCCGATGCCGCATCCCAGGCAGGTCGGCTGCGCATCTCGGCTTCGCAGAGCCCGTGCGGGCAGCTCACCTGCCCATTCGCAGCCGCAAAGCCTCCGTTGGAGAACCCGGCAGAATCCTGGCGCCGGTCACGTGCTCACGAGCGGACGCCAGTCGCTCGCAGTAGTGTTAACACCGTTTACTCCGCCGGCGTGGGCGCATGTGTTTGTCTCTCCGTGGGTCTCTCCATTCTTCGATTGGGATCGCTGGCGGAGTTTCCATCGAGGTCGCGTGCGTGCGTTCTGCACGCGGATGACGACGCTGGACGACGGCGCGATGGAGCTTCGGCTTCGGCAATGTCTCGACGAGCGCATTGCCAAGCACGTGCGCGGCGCGAGCAAAAGGAATCCTTCGCCCTCTACGCCCACGGGATCCTGGGAGATGGTGAGCGCAGGAAGGGGTCTGGAGCCGATCGCTACCGAAGTCGCGCGGCGGGAAGACGCTGCTCGCACGAACCCGCGTGGATATCGCGCGAAGAGCGAGCGCACACGACGCACCCAATACAACTTTCCCCAACGAAGGCGCTCATTGGCAATGTGTCCTCCCTAGGGCCCTAGGGAGGCGAGAACGGCGACGCAGAACTGAGCCACGTGAATATTTCGAACGATCGCTTTCCCCAAGAGTCGCTCGTTTCGAATACGGGGTTCCACGATGCGCCACTCCGCACTTCCGGTCATAATTGACTACGGAGATTCGGGAATTGCTGCATCAGGTTGGCGCAGACAGAAGTGTGGAGTCTCGGGTAACGGCCGCGAACGTGCCTCGAGCTGGACGCTTCTCGAGCGCCATCCGTTGCCCTCGAAAGGGCCTGAGCGGAGCCCCTTGTTACTCGACCACGATCGTGCGCACGCTCACCATCGAGTCTTCTTTGGCGCCGTTGAGGCGGGCCCAGATGCTGATTTCGTAGAGGCCGGGCTGGGCGCGGTCGGTGAGCGGGACGTCGATCGAGAAATTGCGGCCGTCGATGCGGACGGGGATCGGCGTGACGAAGCCGGGGCGCCAGTACACCTGGAATGGCTTGGGGACCGGATAGCTGCGGCGCTTGTTGAGCTCGCTTGCTTCGAGAGGCTTCGGCAGTGCCGCGCGCGCGACGCCGACGCCCGTGGGCTCCGCGTTCGCCGCGAGCGTTCCCGAGACGTGGACGGTGGCGCCGACCTTCGCGCGCTTCGGGAGCGAGCCGTAGGTGCCGTAGGCGTCGACGAACTCGTGGGTGAAGCACGGAACGGCGAGCTCCGTCGCGGTCGCGAGGGGCTGCGCAACGCCGATGCCCACGTGCGTGTGTGACGGGCGGAGGATGTTGCGGCGGTGACCGTCGTTCGGTGGCACTTCGTCGAAGAACTGGGATTCGGCTTTCTCGATCTGGGCCGGATCGATCCGCGGTTGGCCGTCGAGCGTTCGCTTCTTCTCGTCGGTGAAGCAGAGCGCGTTCTCGAGCACCATGTCGGCGCCGCCCGCGTCGGTGTAGCGCTGCTCGGGCACCGAGCCGTCGCTTCCCCAATGGCCGAGATAGCCGAGCCGCACCATGTCTTCGGCGTGCGCTTGGCCCGCGGTGGTGGCCGCTCCCTCGTCGAGCTCCACGGGAGCAAGGCCCTGCGAGGCGCGGTCACGATTGATGAGCGCCAGCATGTAACGGCGAGCTTCCGGGATGGTCAGCGGCTTCGTCTGACGGACGAACGGAGCGGCGGGCTTCTTCGTCGCGGGCGGCGTCACAGCGGGTGAACCGCCGGGCGACGCCGCGTTCGTCGCCACGGAAGGCGCAGACGCCGCTCGCGGCGGCTCTTGGCCGGCTTGACTCGACGGAGCCGGCGGCGTTGCAGTGGCCCCGGAACATGCGGCTGTGCCTGCCAAACCTGACAAAGCGAGGAGGCCGACGAGCGTAAGCGTGTGTTGCGTGGGGTTCCGAATCATCCCTGCGATCTGATAGACCATACTCGATGCCCTCCACCTCCGTCCTGTGTGGCCAGCTTCTCGTGGTCGGGCTTGCCGGCACGGAGCTCGAGGCCCGCGAAACCCGCGCCCTCGCCAGCGGCGTCCGCGGCGGAGTCGTCCTCTTCCGTCGCAACATCGGGCCTTCGATGGCCGGCGTGGCGAAGCTCAACGCATCCGTCCAAGCGGCCATGCCCGAAGGCGTCCCGGCGCTGATCGCCGTCGACCAGGAAGGCGGGCGCGTCGTTCGCCTCGGACCGCCGGCGATGCCGCTTCCTCCGATGCGCCGGCTCGGTGACATCGGCGACACGGAGCTCCTCGCGAGCACGGCCGAAGCGCACGCACGCGAGCTCAAAGCCCTCGGCTTCACGATGAGCTTCGCGCCCGTCGCCGACGTCCACACGCGTCCCGAAAATCCGATCATCGGCGATCGCGCGTTCGCCGAGACGCCCGAGGCCGTCGCTCGCTACGCGGGCGCATGGGCCGACGGTCTTTCGCGCGCCGGGATCCTGACGTGCGCCAAACACGTGCCCGGCCATGGTGACACCACGGTCGACTCGCATCTCGCCCTTCCCCGCGTGGAGCGCGCGCGGGCAGAGCTCGATCGCATCGAGATCGCGCCGTTCCGTGCCCTCGCCCAGCGCCCGAGCATCGACGCCATGATGACGGCCCACGTCGTCTACCCCGCCCTCGACGCCGAGCGCCCCGCCACGCTTTCGCATGCAGTTTGCACAGATCTAATCCGCCGCGAGCTCGGTTTCCAGGGCGTGCTCTTCTCGGACGATCTCGAGATGAAGGCGATCGCGCAGCCCGTCTCCGAGGCCGCCGTCGCCGCCATCGCCGCCGGATGCGACGTGCTGCTCGTCTGCTCGAAATGGGAGCTCGCCGAAGAGGCCCACGAAGCCCTCGTGCGCGAAGCCGAAAAGAGCGCTGCCTTCCGCAGCCGCTGCGAAGAAGCCTACGGCCGAGCGCTCGCCATGCGAACGCGCGCGGTCCCCACGCCGATCACGGACGAGCGCGCGCTCGGCGCCGTGTTCGAAGCCACGAAGCCCGCAAGCGTCGAGCTCGAACGACGGCTTGCGGCAGGAGCATCGTCATGAGTCTCGTCGGCGTTGCCGCCAAGCGCATCGTCACGTGCGATCCCGCACGGATCACCAAGGACAACCCCCTCGGCACCATCGAGGACGGCGTCATCCTCTACGATCAGCACTCGTTCAGCTGGGTTGGCCCCCGAGCGAGCGCCGGCGCGAACGTTCCCATCATCGACCACGGCGATCGCGTCATCACGCCGGGCCTCGTCGATGCGCATACGCACGCCGCCTGGGTCGGCTCGCGCCACGACGAGTACGTGATGCGCATGGCAGGCGCCAGCTACCTCGACATTGCCGCGGCGGGCGGCGGAATCGTCGCCTCGCACAACGCCGTCATGAACGCCTCCGAGGAGGAGATCGAGCAGACGCTCGCCGCGCGCCTCAAGCGGATGGCGAGCCTCGGTGTCACCACCTGCGAGGTGAAGAGCGGCTACGGCCTCGAGCCCGAGGGCGAGCGAAAGCAGCTCCGCGCCATCGCGCGCGTCCGCGAAGAGCGCGATCTCCCGCACGTCGTTCCCACCTTCCTCGCGCTGCACGCCCTCCCCAAGAGCGCGAAGGCCAGCCGCGATCACTACGTGCTCCGCGCAGCGACCACGCTCTTGCAAGAGTTCGCGAGCGCCAAGCTCTGCGAGTTCGTCGATGCCTACGTCGACAAGAACGCGTTCACGGTCGACGAAGCTCGCCTCGTCTGCGAATCGGCCAAGAAGCTCGGGCTCGGCGTTCGCCTGCACGTTGGACAATTCGCCGACGTGGGAGGCGCCGAGCTCGCTGCCGAAGTCGGCGCGCGTTCGGTCGATCACCTCGAGAACGTCAGCGACAAGGGCATTGCCGCCCTCGCCAAGGCCGGCGTCTCGGCGGTGCTCCTGCCCACCGCTTCCTTCACGCTCGGCCAGGAGCCCCCGCCGGTCGAACGCCTGCGCGCTGCCGGGATTCCGATGGTCGTCGCGAGCGACGCCAACCCCGGTACGGCGCCCACCGAGAGCTTGCCGCTCGCAATGGCCCTCGCCGTTCGCTTGTACGGCCTCACGCCCGCCGAGACGATCCTCGGCGCCACGCGCCTCGCCGCGGCTTCCCTCGGCCTGTGGGGCTCGGTCCCCCACCCGCGCGGAGCCATCGCGCCCGGTGCACGCGCGGACTTCGTCGTGTGGGATCTGCCGCACGAGAACGCCATCGTGCAGCCGTGGGGCTCGCCGAAGACGCTCCTCGTCCTGCGCGACGGCGTGTGTATCGGCCGTAGCTGAGCGCGCTCAGTCCGGATGTTTGCCGAGGCCGGCGGGCGCGCGAAGCTCCGCCTGCCTGCCGCGGCTCACGAACACCAGCACCACGAGCGTGGCCACGAACGGCAAGATCGAGAAGATCTGCGAGGGAACCGTGGTCTGGTTCTGCAGCACGCTCTGCAAGGCATCGAGCACCGCGAACGCAAAGCACGCCAGCGCAGCACGGCGCGGGTGCCAGCCCGACACGATCACCGCGGCGAGAGCGATGAAGCCGCGTCCGCCGCTCATGCCCGCCTGGAACTGGTGAAGCCCATAGGCGAGCGCCGTTCCCCCGAGGCCGCACACGGCGCCGCCCAGCGTCACCGCGGCCGTACGCATGCCGACCACGTGCACGCCCACCGCTTGCGCAGCCGCCGGATCTTCGCCGCACGCACGAAGCCGTAGCCCGAACCGCGTACGACGGAGCATCCACGACGCGAGCACCACCGCGGCCAGCGTTCCGAGGACGAACGGGTCGAGCAGCGTTCGGACGAAGAGGCCCTGATCCGCCAAGAAGCGGAGCCCCGGCACACGCGGCGAGTTCGAGCTCGATCCGTAGAGCCCGCGCAGCATGAAGCGCGTTCCGCCGGCGGCAACGAGGTTGATGACGATCCCGCTCACGATGGCGTCGATCCGCGCGCGAACGCAGAGCGTGGCGTGGACGAAGCCGATCGCGGCCCCGGTGAGAACGCCCGCGAAAATGCCTGCCAGCGCATTGCCCGTGGCCACGTCGAACGCCGCCGACGCGAGCGCCGACGAAAGCAAGATGCCTTCGAGGGCGATGTTCACCACGCCGCTCCGCTCGCTGAGCACGCCACCGAGCGCCGCGCAGGCATATGGAACCGTCATCCGCACCGTCTGCGCGACCATGGTTCCCGAGAGGACGACCTCGAGCACGCTCACGTCGAGGCCCCCGCCGATCGTGTGCGAGATGCACGCAAATCTTCCACCGCCACGGCCGCGACCACGATGCCCGCCACGACATCCATGAGCTCCTTCGGAACGAACTCGTTCACCGCGAGCCCTCCCTGTTCGAGCGTGCCGAAGAGCAGCGCGGCGGCAATCAAACCGAGCGCATGACCGCGTCCGAGGAGGGCCACGGCAAGCCCACCGAAGCCCGCGCCCGCCCCGAGGCCTTCTTCGAAATAGCCCTTGTAGCCAAGCACCGTGCCGAGGCTCGCGAGCCCCGCAATGGCCCCGGACAGTACGAAAGCCTGCTCGAAGCGTCGCGCCACGGGCACCTTCGCCGCCTCCATCGCGCGCGCTCCTTGGCCGATGAGAACGAGCTCGCGACCGAAACGCGTTCGCCGATACGACTGCGTGACGACCAGGGCGGTGATCACCGCAAGCAGCACGGAGAGGCTGACGGCGCTCCCACGAAACGCAGGAAACCACGTCTCGAGCCGGGGAATGCGTGCGCCGGGTACGATCTCGGCCGTTCGCACCGATCCTGCCAGCGCAAGGCCACCTGCGCCGAGCGCGAAGCCGACCACACCGTCAGCGATGCGGTTCATCATGATCGTCGAAATCACTTCGTGCGCGCCGTGGCGGCCCTTGAGGATCGCCGGGACGGCGGCCCACATTCCTCCGGCCGCCATGGCGGCCATCATCGTGGCGGGCAGCGCAAGGGCGGCCGGCGTTCCCGCAGGCAGCCGCGAACCGACAACGCCCGCAGCAAGGCTCGCCACCGCAACCTGTCCGTCCGCGCCGATGTTGAAGAGCCCCGCACGGAGCGCCACATCCACGGCGACGGCCGTGAAGAGCAGCGGTGTGGCCTTGAACAAGACCTGACCGATGCCGCCGCTCGAGCCCCACGTCCCTTCGAAGAGCAGGCCGGCCATCGCACGCGGTGAAGCGCCGTAACCCCAAACCAGCAGACAGAACGCGAGCCAGCCGATGGCGAGGCCGCTGACGACGGCAAGGGCTCGCTGCGACCGCGCCGGCATCAGGCCTCCCCCGCGTGCGCGACGCCCAGCATCTGACGACCGATCTCCTCGTCGGACGCGGTCACCGGCAGCTCGGCGACGATGCGACCGCGCGCGAGAACGAGGAGCCGATGCGCGAGCGCGCGCAGCTCGGTGAGGTCCGAAGAGATCACGAGCACGCCGGCACCTCGTAGAGCCGCGTCGCGCAATCGAGCATGCACGTCTTCCGAGGCAGCGAGATCGATGCCTCGCGTGGGATGCGCCGCCACGAGGACACGCCGCTCCGCCCGGCCTTCGTCGAGCTGCGCGAGGGCACGCGCGACCACGATTTTCTGCTGGTTTCCGCCCGAAAGCGTGCGCGCCTCGCGATCGAGGCCAGCGTTTGCGCCCGAACGCGCGAGCCGCGCAGAGGCTTCCTTCTCGATGGCCTCGAGATCGAGCAACCCCGCCCGCCGTGTGAAGGAGCCGAGCTCGCCGAGAACGAGGTTGTCGCGCAGCGAGGCATCGAGCACGAGCCCCTCGGTCTGGCGATCTTCACGGATCACGGCCACGCGTCCGTGCTCGATCGCGCCGCCGACCGGTTCGAAGTCGCCGGCCACGAGCTCGAGGAGCTCGCGCTGACCGTTGCCTTCCACGCCGGCGATCCCGACGATCTCGCCGGCGCGCACCGTGAGCGAGACGTCGTCGAGCGGTCCCGCGCGCACGTTCTTCACGTCGAGGACGACCGGCGCCTCCGACGCGACTTGCACCGCTGACCGCGTGGACCTCGCTCCGGCGCGACCGGCGCCCATGATCGCTGCGGTGACGTCGTCGACCTGCGTGGCGATGGGAACCGCCTGCCCCGAGCGATCGAGCGCGCGCGTGAAGACCAGCTCGCCGCGGCGCAGCACGGTCACGTAGTCCGCGTGCTCACGAACTTCGTCCATCTTGTGCGTGACGACGACGATGCCCTTGCCTGCCGACGCGAGCCTGCGCAGCGTGGCGTAGAGTGATGCGGCCTCGACCTTCGTGAGCACCGCGGTGGGCTCGTCGAGGATGAGCAGCTTTGCGTCACGAAAGAGCGCGCGCATGATCTCGAGTCGCTGTCGATCGCCGATCCCCAGCGATTCGACGCGCTGGTCGAGCGCGAGCGACACTCCGAGCTCCTGCGCCACGCGCTCGGCCCTTCGGCGCGCCGCATCGACGTCGAGCATTCCGACAGGCCCCGTAGGCTCGGCGCCGAGCACGAGATTCTCGAGCACGGTGAAGACGGGGATCAGGGCGAAGTGCTGGAGCACCATCGCCACGCCCCGAGCGATGGCCTCGCGCGGCGTGTGAGGCGCGAGAATGCTGCCGCCGACTTCGATGCGACCTTTGTCCGGAACGGACATCCCGGCCACCATCTTGAGCAGCGTGGTTTTGCCCGCGCCGTTCTCACCGCACACCGCGTGAATCACGCCTGACTCGAAGGTGCAGGTGGCGCCCTTCACGGCAATGACGTCCACGCCACAGCGCTTCTCGACGTTCAGGGCACGGGCAAGCTCGACCGCCACGCGCGCTAGGATACGGCAATTGCGGCGCGATCAGCGTCCGCCGAAGCCTAGCCACGCAAGAAAGCGACGCCAGAAGCTCGGTCGCGCCGGAACCATCGCGTCGAATCCCTCGCTCTGCATCGGGGCGGCCGGTGGTGAAGGCGCCTGGGCGGCCCACGCCGGCGGAGGAAGCGGGGCCGGCGGAGGCGTAAAGGCGTGCAGCGAGGCTCCCGACGGCAATGGTTGAGGGACCGACGGATATTGTGGCTGCGGAGGCGGAAGTGCGGGCGGCAGGGAGGAGGGCACCACGCGCTCACGAACCGCCGCCTGATCCGAGGGCGCGAGTGACACGCCGCACGCAATGCAGGCGGGTGCATGCGCCACGTTGGGCGTTCGGCACATGGCGCACTCGCGGGTCGGGATCTCCGGACGACTCACCGCGGCCGCCGGCACGTGGCGAACCTCGGTGGCCAGATCTTCCGTCGCGATAACGAAATTCTCGATCGCGCGCGGCTGGCGAGGCGGCGGCGCCGGCTTCGGCAACGAAGGCGCGGGCACCTTGCCAGCTGGGATCCGAGGGCCTCCCGAGCCCGGCGGGCCACTCGGCGCGCGGTCCATCCTCACGGTGGCGTCTTCGTACGTCTCGCTGCCGGCCTTGGCAGGCGGCGGCGCGTTCTGACCGACGACCTCGGTCGCGTCACCTGCTGCGTACGGGTCGCCATCGTCGTCGTACCCGAGGCTGAGGAGCCCGACTTCTTCGGCACTCAGAGCCGCCTTCAGCGCCTCGGAGAGCTCCTCCATCGTCTGGTAACGATCTTCGGGCAACTTCTCGAGGCACTTGGCCACCACCGTGGCCAGCGCCTTCGACAGCTTTGGGTAGACTTCGGTGATCGGCTTCGGCTTGACGTTGAGGTGCGCGTGAATGAGCGCCGGCACGCTCGTGTCGCGGAACATCGGCTTGCCGGTGAGCATGCGGAAGAGAACGATGCCGACGGAGTAGACGTCCGTGCGGCCGTCCACCTTGCGCCCCATGATCTGCTCGGGCGCCATGTACTCGAGCGTTCCGACGAGCATGCCCGTGTGCGTGAGCGCCGTCTCTTGATCGTTCGAGTAAGACTTCGCGACGCCGAAATCGAGCACCTTCACGAAGTCCGAGTCGCCCGCGCGCCGGAGCAGCATCACGTTCGCCGGCTTCAGGTCGCGATGGATGATGCCGGCCGTGTGCGTGACGTGAAGCGCGGCGCACATCTGACGCATGATGTGGACGGCGACCTCGGGGGTGAGCCGACCTTCCTTGCGCATGCGCGTGGAGAGCGACTCGCCTTCGAGCAGCTCCATCACGAAGAACAGGTCTCCGTTGTCGGCGCGTCCGAGATCGTAGACCTCGATGATGTTCTCGTGCTGGACGCGCGCGGTGTTCTTCGCTTCACGCAAGAAGCGACCGGCGACCTCTTCGTCGAGCGAGACGTCACCGCCGGAGCGGATCAGCTTCACCGCGACGGGCCGATGCATCTGCATGTCGGTCGCGCGGTAGACGATGCCCATCCCGCCCTGACCGAGCGTCTTCTCGAGGCGGTACCGTCCGCCGAGGAGTCGAGGAAGAGAATCGTCGAATGCCTGCACGCTAACGCCCTGACTGAAATGACTTAATCGGGAGGGTCCTCAGGGTTGAAGCGTATCACGACGCTG
The DNA here is from genome assembly GCF_001263205.1 of Labilithrix luteola. Classification (GTDB taxonomy): domain Bacteria; phylum Myxococcota_A; class Polyangia; order Polyangiales; family Polyangiaceae; genus Labilithrix; species Labilithrix luteola. Next base: position 9,249,764 of record NZ_CP012333.1, on the reverse strand, counting down.
GGCCCGGCTTTCGCCAACCATCATGACGGTGCTAACGTCCCGATTTCGAAGCGCCCATGACCCCCGAAACGCACAAGCGCTACCTCGACTACCGAGAACAGCACGCCTACTTCGGCCGACAAACAAAGATACTCACAATGGCCGAGTTCGAGACGGCCGACCGGGAGCAGCGCGAACTCGACGCCAAGGGCGAAGGCGCCCGCGACGACGACGAAGAGCTCCGCCTCCAGGAGCTCAACCAGCTCCTTTTTCGCGATTAACCTTGTGGGGACCTGCGGTCCCCCTCGAAACCTCCGGTTTCGAGCCTCCCCCTGCCCACCAAAGGGTGCCTCGTGCTTCGCACGAGTTGGCCTCTCCCGAGCGCGGCGAATTGCCAACCGGAAGGGCCTCGCGCGGCCGGGCTTTTCGGAAAAGAGGACGTTGGGACCGCTAGCAGGCGCCCTGGGCTGCACAATCCCGGTGCCAGCCTTCATTTTTGGCCCTCGATTAAGGCTCCTTTCGGCTCGAAACAAGACGTTTCGAGGGAGACCGCAGGTCTCCAAATGGCCAGCCTAAACTCGTGCGAAGCACGAGGCCCCCTTGGTGCGCGGGCAGACTCAAAACCGGGGCGGAGACAACACGGCTTGCAGACGCCACGAGGCGAGCGGCGGGTTCTTCGTCGCGCTCCTAGCGCGACGCGCCGTCAGGCGACCCGCCGCGACCCGCGGGGAGGCTCGAAACCGGAGGTTTCGAGGGGGGCAAAGCCCCCACGAGTCAGACCGCTTTGCGCACCAGCGAGAGGTCGCGCTCCTTGAAGGTGACGCCCGAGCGACGGCGATTCGCCGCATTTCGCTCGCCATGCGCGCCCGCGTGGAGGTCGGCGCCTTCGAGGATCATCTCGCAGAGGGAGCCGTAATCGATCCCCGCGTGGTCGGCGATCTTCGGAAGGAGCGACGTCGGGGTCATGCCGGGGAGCGTGTTGACCTCGAGGACGTACTCGTTCTCGCCTTCCGTCACGAGCAGGTCGACGCGAACGGCGCCCGTGCAGCCGAGGGCCCGAACCGCGCGCTCGGCGAGGTTCATGACGCCGCGGGCCCGCGTGGGCGCGATGCGCGGCGGAAGGATGTAGTCGGTCTCGCCGGCCGTGTACTTCGCGGCGTAGTCGTAGAGACCGCTCTTCGGGACAACCTCGATGCAGCCGAGAACGCGCCCGTCGAGGATGCCGACGTGGACTTCCGTGGCCTTGATGTAGCGCTCGACGAGGGCGCAGCGATCGTGCTCCAGCGCCGCCTCGATGCCCAGGCGCAGCTCGCGCATGTTCTCGGCCTTGGTGAGGCCAATCGAGGAGCCCTCGCCGCGCGGCTTCACGATGACCGGGAAACCGAAGCTGCCGTGCAGCTCTTCGAGCTCGACGAGGTCGCTCTCCGTCGCCACGTAGTAGGGGGGCGTCGGGATGTTGTGGAGACGGAACATCTCCTTCGCCTTGAGCTTGTCCATCGCAAGCGCCGAGGCGAGAACCGAGGAGCCGGTGTAGGGAATGCCGAGCAGCTCGAGCATGCCCTGGATGCAGCCGTCTTCGCCACCGCGGCCGTGGAGAGCGAGGAACGCGACGTCGATCTTCGCGTCACGAAGCGTCTTGTCGACCGGCTCGGTACCGAACACGACGCGGGCGACCTCGTGACCACGCGCCTCGAGGGCACGCGCGACACCTTCGCCCGTCCGGAGCGAGACTTCTCGCTCGGCGCTCGTACCGCCCATCAACACCCCCACGCGCCGCTTCTTCATCGGTCAAACCTCGCTCGATGCGTTGTGGTCTGGCAGCTCCAAGATCCGCGCCGGCCGCCCTGGAAAGTCGGTTGCGAAAAGAAAGTCCGCGAAATCCCGAAAAATCCGAGCCATCACGTTCCGTGACGCGAGCCTCAAGTCGCGCTGGTGGGGGCTGATGGGGCTTAGTGGGGCTTCAGGGGAACGGCCGTGTGTCCCGGGGGACACGTTACCGAGCACCTCAAGAGATACGCTTCGAGCCTCTCTCGGGAGGTCATCCCGGGACAAACTCGAGCAAGCTCGTCTCACGTACAGTGCTGGGGGTCAAGGGGCCAACTTCGTCGCAAAACTTCTTGTTGACACCTTGAATGGGAACTTGGCCGAACTGGTCGCCGCGATGACCGGTCCCTCGTTTGGTGGGTACGTTCGCGCGGTATTTTTCGGCTAGCTTCGAGCCATGGACCGCTGCCCGAATTGTGGTGCCCCGCACGCAACGTCGGACGTCGCGTGCCGCTATTGCGGTGTCGAGCGCCGTGAGCCAACGCATCCGACGCATCCAACGGGTCCGATGCGCGGCGGCGTAGGTGGTAGCGCCGGCGCAGGGCCACTCGTCGAAATCCTCGACGTCGGCCCCAACGCGATCATGATCATCAAGGTCGTTCGTGAGACCTTCAAAACGGGGCTTCGCGAGGCCAAGGACATCGTCGAGAGTCCGAGGCCGATTCGGCTCACGATCGATCCGTCACGGGCTCGAGCGCTCGTCGACGACCTCGTTCGCGCCGGCGCGCGCGCCCGCATCGTGTAGGGCCACGGCTGGGCCAACAACCAATGGCCATCGAGAGGCATCCAGGAATCGTCATGCTGTCGTCTTCCCTTCGCGTTTCCCTCGCTGCCCTCGCTCTCTCGACCGCCGCGGCGCTCGCGGGCTGCAAGTCGAGCGAGTCCAAGCCTGCTGAGAGTCCTGATCCCGGTTGCCGCGCGGACGTCGGCGACGACATCAACGTGGCGGTCGCGACGGGCGCCGAAGGCGTGAAGACGGGCGCGAAGACCGCCGTGGAAGGCGTGAAGACGTTCGGCGCGGGCGCCGCTGGCCTCGTCGAAGGTGGCAAGGACGAAGCGAAGGTCCGCTGGAACGAAGGCGCCGAGAAGACGCGCGAGACGGCCAACGAGGGCGCGCAGAACACGCGCCGCAAGGGCCTCCCCCGCTGCACGAAATAGGGGATAGTCCGGGATAGTCCGGCTAGTCGAGCTCGACGAGAATGGCGGTGATGTTGTCTTTGCCGCCTCGCTCGTTCGCGAGGGCGATGAACTTCTTCGTCGCGGCCTCGCCACCGAGCGCGACGATCGGAGCGATGTCCGAATCGCGCAAGTAGCCGTGCAGGCCGTCGCTGCAGAGGAGGAAGCGATCGCCAGGAGCGAGCTTCACGAGACCGGTGTCGACCTGCACGTAGTCGCGGTTGCCGACGGCGCGGGTGATGACGTTGCGGTGAGGCGACTTCTTCGCCTCTTGCGGCGTGATCAGGCCCTGCTTCAACTGCCAGGCGATGAGCGTGTGGTCTTCGGTCAGCTGCTCGACGCCGCCGTCGCGCACGCGATAGATGCGGCTGTCGCCGACCTGGGCCGTGACCGCGAACTCACCGAGGACGAGCAAGGCCGAGAGGGTCGTGCCCATCCCCGTCTTCCCGCGGTCCATCTCGGCCATCGAGAAGACCATGTACGTCGCGGCCTGGATCGCGCTCTCCATCAAGCGGCTGGCGGCGCGGACGTCTTCCTCGACAGGCGGATCGGCGAGCTCGTGGAGGTTACCGATCCCTCGCTTCACCATGCCGTAGACTTGCTCGACGGCTTCCTGGCTCGCGACCTCGCCGGCGGCGTGACCTCCCATGCCGTCGCCTACGATGTACAGACCGAGGCGATCGTCGAAGAAGTAGGCGTCCTCGTTGGACTGCCGCTTACGACCGACGTCGGTGAGACCGGTCCCCGTCCTGCGCAAGGGGGGCTGGGCGGGCTGGTTGCTCATCGCCATGCTCGGACCATCTTCGGAGCGCTCTTACGGGTGCCGTGGGTGCCAGCGGGTGCCAGCGGGTGCCAGTCGGTGCCAGCGGGTGGCATGTGGTCACGGAACAGCAACCAACTCACCTGATCATAGCCCCATAAACCTCGTTCACACATCAAAGAAATTCAGCGGGGAGTCCCTGATTTTTCAGGGGGGTGGCGATCACGGGGCCCTTGGCCGGCAGGGTCGACCTCCGCCAGCCGGGCCCTAGAGCGCCGAGCGCATCTCTCGAGGGCGTCTCTCGAGCGCCCCTTCCACCCCGCGTTCCCCTCCTGCCCTCGCAATTCGGGTAGCCTCGCGCGCGTGAATCGCGCCTCCCCCTTCGCAGCGGGATCTCGGCGCGGCCTCGGGGGGCCGAGCTCGGTCTCGCGACGCTCGTCATCGCCGTCGTCGCGATGATGATCGTACCTCTTCCCACGTGGCTGCTCGACGTCCTTCTCGCCACGAATCTGTCCCTCTCGGTCGCCATCCTGCTCGTCGTCCTCTACGTGCCGGACGCGCTCGCCATTGCGACGTTCCCGACGTTGCTGCTTCTCACCACGCTCTTCCGCCTGGCGCTCAACGTCTCGACGACCCGCCTCATCCTCATCCAGGCAAACGCCGGCGACGTGATTCGGGCGTTCGGCAACTTCGTCGTTCGCGGCAACTACGTCGTCGGCGCCGTCGTCTTTCTCATCCTCACGATCATCCAGTTCATCGTCATCGCGAAGGGCTCCGAACGCGTCGCCGAGGTCGGTGCGCGCTTCGTCCTCGACGCCATGCCGGGCAAGCAGATGGCCATCGACGCCGAGCTCCGCTCCGGCACGATCGATGGCAACGAAGCACGCCGCCGCCGCCGCATGCTCTCGCGCGAAAGCCAGTTCTACGGCTCGATGGATGGCGCGATGAAGTTCGTCAAAGGCGACGTCATCGCCTCGCTCGTCATCACCGTCGTGAACATCCTCGGCGGCCTCGGCATCGGCGTCGGCCAAAAAGGAATGGACGCCGTCACGGCTCTCAAGCGCTACGGCCTGCTCACCATCGGCGACGGCCTCGTTTCGCAGATCCCCGCGCTCGTTCTCTCGACGGCGGCCGGCGTTCTCGTCACGCGCGTCGCCAGCGAAGAGCCGGAGACGCCGCTCGGCGAGGAGCTCGCGGGACAGCTCTTCGGCCTTCCGAAGGCGCTCAAGATGGCGACGGTCTTCGTCGTGCTCCTCGCCTTGGTCCCGGGCCTCCCCGCGGTGCCGTTCCTCGTCATCGGCGCCGCGCTCTTCTTCATCGCGCGAGCGCGAACGCGCCAGATCGCGCGTGAAGATCAGCGCGCCGCGACCGAGCCCCGCCCCGTGGCCGCCGGCGCACGTCGCGAGGCGGCGTTCGTGCCGATGGTGGTTCCGTGGAGCATCGAGATCTCCGAGGATCTCGCGCTGCTTCTCGACGACGAAGGCTCGCAAGATGGCCGCGAAGGTCTTCGCAGCGTGGCGCTCGGCCTGCGCGAGAAGCTCTTCGCCGAGCTCGGAGTCCCCCTTCCGGCGCCGCGCGTGCGCGTGACGCCGGGGCTGCCCTCGCGCCACGCCGTCATGTCGCTCTTCGAGGTCCCGGCGCGCGTCTTCTCCGTCGCCGAGGGCCTCTCGGACGCCGATGCCGTCACCGCCATCGGGAACGTCACGGCCGAGCTACTGCGCACCCGCGCCGCCGACTTCCTCGGCCTCGCCGAGTGCCAGCGCATGCTCGACGAGCTCGAACAGTTCGCGCCGGCGACGGTTCGCAACGTGGTGCCGAAGCCGGTCAGCCTCACGCTCCTCACCGACATCCTCCGGCGCCTCGTCGAAGAGCGCGTCTCGATCCGTGATCTCCGCGCGATCCTCGAAGCCCTCGCGGGCATCGCCACCACAGAGAAGGATCCGCTCAACCTCGCCGAGCTCGTGCGCTCGCAGCTTCGCCGCGCGATGACGTTCCGCCTGACCCGCGGCCAGAGTCAGCTCGGCGTCGTGCTCATCGACCCGACGATCGAAGACACGGTCCGACGGGCCATCACGCGCACGCCGGCGGGCGCCTTCCTGACGCTCCCACCGGCAGCGTCACGCGACGTCGTCACCTCCCTGAAGCGCGCCGCGGGCGAGGCCTCGGCCCAGGCCCCGGGCCTCGCGCCGGTCTTCCTCACCCAGCCGGACATCCGGCGCTTCGTCCGCAAGCTGGTCGAATCCGACCTGCCCGACGCCACGGTCGTAAGCTTCGCCGAGCTCCTCCCCGAAGTGACCCTCCGCCCCCTCGCCCGCGCCAACCTCGCCGGCATCGGCTGAGCGCCCCAGCCTGCTCTAGCCCCATGCCATCCGGGTGAGGGAACCGGGAACAGACCTCTCTGATTACTAGCGTCGTTCGAAGCCACTTCGTGCAGTGCCGGTCGATGGGAGGGAATGGCACAGGAAGGGCGCAAGGGCGGAAGATTTGAGGAGGGTAAAGAGCAGAGCATCGGCGCACTGCGCGTGCATCGTTGCCTCTGGGTCCGGGCCCCGGGAGTTGTGCAGTCGACGTACGAAGCATGCTCAAGGCAGTAGAGGATCTCCTCCCGGCGCACGAGGCGCAGGCGCAGACGCAGGTCATCACCTCCTTGCGTCTTGCCGAACTGTCGGTTGGCCCCCTCGTCAGCTTCAACGCCACCGTACCTACGCCGCTCACGCGACGGCTGACTCCTCCCCGCCCCCTTCCGCCCTTCCGTCCTTCCTGTGCCCTCTCTCGACTCAGCCTGACTCGAGCCCACAAAACCGAAGCGCCGCGCCTTCGTCGAGGAAGGGCGGCGCTTCGTTACGGGCCGAGTAACCCGAGGGAGGTCACATCTTCTGGCGGATCGTCTTGCGCGGGACGATGCCCATCTTCATGACGACCTGCTTGGCCTCGCGCTCGAGAAGCGGGTGAATCTTCTTCTGGCCGACGAACATGCCGAGCAGGTGCGGGTTGATCTCGGAGAGCTTCTTCACCGCGCGGGCAATGCCCTTCGTGTCGTTGACGGCGGCGTAGGCAAAGGCGCGTGAACGCCAAAGCTGCGCGCGAAGCTCGCCCATGTCGGGCTCTTCGGGGTTGAAGAGATCGAGCGTGTCGACCGCCTTGCGCCCCTGCCCCGTGCGGGCCCAGGCTTCGCTCGCGACCGCCGCGAACATCACGCGGGTCTTCGGCTCCTGCTGCTTGCCGAGATCGAGCTTGTCCGCGAGCGAGCGCGCTTCCTGCGTCTCGCCGAGCGTGAGGTGAATCATCGCGCGCATGGCGCGGATCTGGCCGGCGATGGGGCCGATCTCCTTGTCGAGATTGACCGCCTCGAGGGTGGCGAGGGCGGCGCGCGGATCCTCCTGCATCTGGAGTTGCGCCTTCGCTAGCGCCGCCGTCGAGTCGCCCTTCTTGAACTGGCTGTCGATCGCCTGGAGGGCATCCTTTCGGCCCTCGGCGGTGTCCGCGCCCTTGAGCAGAGCGCCGAGCTTCATCTGCTTCTTGACGTAGCGGTCGAGCCAGACGAGCACGCCGATGCCGAGCGCGGTCAGGACGCCAGCGCCGGCCTTCGGAATCCATCCGGGCAGGATCACGGCGATCACCCAGATGACGAGCGCGACGATACCGACGCGGACGTAGATCTTCTTCAGGTCGACCGGCGGCCGCTCCTCGCCGCCTTGCTGTTTGCTGAGCTGGCGGAGCTCCTCTTGGACCTCGGCCGGGCTCTTGCGCTTCTTCTTGTTGGCCTTGCCCCCTTTGGAGGAGTTCGGTCCGGAGTTCGGCTCGTCAGTGGCGTCGATGCTCACGGCGCCCTCCTACCTCGGCTCTCGCGCCCGTGCAAATGAGCTCGACACAAACTCAGCCGGAATGGCCCCGCGGCACCGAATCCGGGGCCGCCGGCAGGGTCGGCAGAACGATCTCGCTGACGGGTTCGTGCGCCATTTCCGGGTCTCGGGCCTGGAGGAGCTTTCGCACGTGCAAAAAGATGCTCTGCGCGATCGACATGCAGGGAACGGCCAGGAGCGCGCCGACCACGTGGAAGAAGTGCTCGCCGACGAGCAGCGAAAAGATGACGAGCAGCGGGTGAATCTTCGCCGCGTCGCCCATGATCTTCGGGTTGAGCACGTTGGCTTCGAGTTGGTGGATGCCGATGATCCACACGAGCACGAACGCGGCGGTGCCTACGGACTGCGTCAGGCCGAGGGCCACCGCGGGAATCGAGCTGAAGATCGATCCGAAGATCGGAACGAGGCTCATCACCGTGGCCACGAGGGCGAGCACCGGCCAGTACTTCAAACCGACGATGGCAAAGCCGATCGCGCTGAGGACGCCGTTCAAGAGGCAGATGATGAGCTGACCGCGCACGACGCCCGAGAGGCCGTCGTCGATGCGGACGAACAGCGAGTGGAACGCCGGGCGCATCGACGGCCTCAGGAGCGACTCGAAGAAACCGAAGATGCGTTCGCGCGTGAGCATCATGTACGCGGCGAGCATCAGCGTGATGCCGAAGATGAAGAAGAAGCGGCTCACGCCGGCGATGACGTCGCGGCCGAACTTCACGATCTCGAGGGCGTTGTGCTGGGCGTAGTTGAGGCTCTTGCCCACGGCGTCGGCCACCATGCGATCGACGTCGAGCGTGCCTTCGCGCGGCTCGCGCATCGGCTCGAGCGTGTAGCCGCCACCCTTGGTGGGCGTGACCGCGATGGGCCCCTGGAGCTCGATGGCGAACGAGCCGTCCGGCCGCTTCTTGGCGACCACGGCGGGCTCTCGCTCCGCTCGGTGCGCGGCCTCGTGGTTCTCGTTCTCGTCGTTTTCGCCGGGCGTGTTTTCGTCGTTCGGACTGCCCGAGCCCAGGCCCACTGCACGAAGCCGCTCCTGCACGGCTGGAACCCAGCGGTGACGAATCGTGTCGCCGATGGCGGGAAGCTCGCGCTTCAGGCCGGCCAGCTCATAACCCACGCGCGGAGCAATGAAGCGGATCGCGACGCCGAGCGATCCGAGCACCAGCACGTAGACGAGGACGATCGCTACCGGCCGCGAGAGCTTGCGCTTCTCGGCCCATGCCACGAGCGGCGTGAGCACGTACGCCAGCACCGTCGCGAGAACGAACGGCAAGAGCACGGCGTGCGAGACAAGGAGGACGGAGATCGCGAGCGCCGCCGTGATGCCGAGAAAGATGGCGTGGCGCCGCCGAGCGGCGCGCACCTCGGGACTGACGTCCTCGTTCGTCCTCACGTTCATGTCGCGTGCTGCCCCGGCAGATCGGCGAACGCCGGTTGCAGGCGCTGCCACGCCTCGTCGAGATACTCCGGCATGACCCGCACGTCGGCGATGACGGGCATGAAGTTCGTGTCGCCGTTCCAGCGAGGAACGAGGTGCCCATGCAGGTGGTCCGCCACGCCGGCGCCGGCCACCTTGCCGAGGTTGAAGCCCACGTTCATCCCTTCGCACGACACCGCGCGCTTCAAGCGAACGACGCTGTCACGAAGCAAGCTCATCAGCGCGGTGTACTCGTGCTCCTCGAGCTCCGAGGGATCGGCCACGTGCCGGCGCGGCGCCACGAGCAGGTGCGAGGTCGTGAACGGATACCGGTTCAAGCAGACGAACGCGTGCTCCTGGACGACCAAGACCAGGTTCTGCCGATAGTTCGCCACGTCGTTCGGGTACTCGCAGAAGAAGCATCCCGGCTTCTTCGTGTTCCCGAGGATGTAGTCCATTCGCCAAGGCGCCCAGAGCGGGGTCGACATCGCCGCGGGACCATAGCAGACCCGTCCTCCCAGCGGGCCCTGGGGAGCGGCCGTTTGACCGGTTCGGACGCCGTATTTCACATCGCCGCGCACACCCACGTCGGTTGCCGCGCCCCCCTTCCCGCATTCCGGACGATGCGACAGCGCGACCAATCTTTACAGTTCGCTGATCTGCCCATCGATAGATTCCGCCGGCATGACGTCCGAGCGTGAATTTCGTCGGCCGGCAGCGCGCCCATTCGCGCACGCCCTGGCCCTGGTGGTCGCCACGAGCACCGCCCTCCTCGCCTGTTCCACGAGCGAAGGCGAGCGATGCAACATCTCCCTTTCCCACGACGAGTGCGGCAGCGGCCTGTCGTGCGCGATGCCCGACAATTGCCACTACGCGGTTTGCTGCCCGCCCGCTGGGCGCGCTTCGTCGAGCAGCGCGTGCAGCGCATGTGAGCCCGAGACGCCGGAAGTGGGCCCGAGCTCCGAGACGGCCGATGCCGACGCCTCCGTTCAGGACGCCGCCACTGACGCGCCCGATTCGACCGCGCGGGATACCGGAGCTTCGCCATGAAGAAGTCTTCATTCGTCCTGTCCAGCATCGGCGCCGCGAGTGTGCTGCTCTTCGCCGAGACGGCGCACGCCCAAGCGGTGCCGGAACCTGCGCCTGAGCCCGAGCCCCCCACGTTCCAGCCGACGCAGCCCACCGTGGCACCGCCCGAAGCGCGTGTGCTCGCTCCCCATGATCCGGCGACGCCAGCGGCGCCCGAGCCCCCCAAGGAGGAGAAGCCCGCCGAGCCGTTCGCCTATGGCGACTTCACCTGGGCGCAGGGCGTCAATCGCCAGAAGGAGTCGGTGCTCGACAGCAAGTACTTCACCGGCGGCATCACGATCGACGCCAACTACAACTACTCGTTCCACCGCCCCATCGATCACACCAACACGGGATCGACGGCGACGTTCCGCGAGGGCGAGCTGAACCTCTCGTACATCGAGGTCGGCGGCGACTTCCACCATCCCAGCGGCGCCCGCGCACGCTTGATGCTGCAGTACGGCACGCGCGCGACGGGCATTCCGCGTAACGACAACACGCCGCTCCGCGGCCAGTTCGACCTCTACACGGCGCTCCGCTTCGTCACCGAAGGTTACGCCGGGTACCACTGGGACAAGATGCACGGCATCAACGTCGATGTCGGTATCTTCAAGTCGTACGTCGGCCTGCTCTCGTACAACAACTTCGAGAACTGGAATTACCAGCCGTCGTACACGTCCGACAACACGCCCTGGTTCTTCACCGGCATGCGCGTGCAGATGTTCCCGACGGACCGCCTCAAGCTCGAAGCCTGGCTCATCAACGGGTGGCAGACGTACGGCATGTTCAACGAGGCGCCCGGCGTGGGCGTGCAGGTCGAGTGGCGTCCCGAGGAGTGGATCCGCGTCCTCGGCAGCGCCTATGGCGGCTACGACACACCGAACTCGCCAGGCCGCATGCGCTTCCATACGGACGACAGCGTGATGGTGCGTTACTTCAACAACCCGCACGGGTTCTTCACGAAGGGCGCGATCTCGCTCACGCAAGATCTCGGCTTCGAAAGCGGCGACGGCGTGACGCCGTTCGGCGGCGGCGGCGGCCCCGCCCAGAACTTCATCAGCGGCATGCTTTATCACCGCGTGTGGTTCGACGACGACCACTTCGGCCTGACGGTGGGCGGCGGCTACATCCACAACCCTGGCCGCTACCTCGCGCTCCTTCCCACCGGTGCGGGCGTGCTCACGCAGAACCCCGGCGACCCCTTCGACGCTTGGGACGCCTCGATTGCGCTGCAGTACATGCCCGGTCCGTTCAACACGTTCGGCATCGAGCTCGTTCGACGCGTCGCGAGCGAGCCCTACTTCGCCGGACACGGCGGCGTGACGTCACCGAACGGCTGGAATGCGCCCATCGGCGATCCCAGCGGCTTCGTCGCGGATCTCCAGAAGTCCGAGACGCGCATCATCCTCTCACACATCTTCCGTATGTGAGAACGCATGATGGTCAACCCGCGCAGCACTCCCTGGCAACTCTCGCTCCTCACGATCTCGGTCGTGAGCGTCACCGGGGGGTGCGCGCTGCTCGTGCCCGCGTCGCGTGATCCGATCGAGCTCGCGACCCAAGAGCAAAAGGAGTCGGCCTGCGACGCGAGCGCGCTCGATCCCGAGCTCGAAGGCCGGAGCGCGATCTTGTCGGTGGGGCCGGCGTACTCGTCGATTCCCTCGAAGGCCGGCTACGACACGCACCTGCTCGGCGCCGAGCTCCGCTATCGACCACTGCCAGGTCTGACGACCGAGCGGCTGGAGCGAGCGCTGCGATGCCATGCAGTCCGCCTCACCCTCGCGCGTACGATTCCCCCGGACGATCCGTTCGTTCTGCCGAACGCGTGGGTCAAAATCAAAGTCGAGGCGGCCGAGACGTCGTTCGTCGTGCGAGCCACGTCGACGGAAGCAACCGAAGCGAAAGAGATCCTCGCCCGAGCAACGTCGTTCGCCAAGAACTGACGAACCCATCCGAAATGATCACGGCGCGGAGCGCAAACGCATGCAGGTCATGCAGGTTGCGCGGCCGCGCCGCTTTTCGTTTGGGGACGAAGCTCGAACCGTCAGCCCTTCGAGATCTTCTTCTCGACGAAGAGAACGTGCTTACGGGCAATCGGGTCGAACTTCACCATTTCGAGCTTGCCGGCCATCGTCCGCTTGTTCTTGCTGGTGACGTACGAGTAACCGGTGCCTGCCGTCGAAACGAGCTGAATGGGGTCGCGCATTCTTCCTCCAGCGCAACAACCTAAGCACGTCGATTGCACATGCAACTCAACTGCACCAATGAGCACTGCTCGCCGGCCTAGGCGTGGGCGAGCTCGAGGGGGGCCAGCGTACGTCGGCGTCGTCATCGCTCGCGGCCGCCCCGGCGCACGCCGACCCTGGCGTGGGGGGAGCTCGAGCGGCAGCTGCGCACGTCGCCGGTAGGTTGGTTCGCGGCCGTATCCGCGTACGTCGGCGTCGTCACCGCTCGCGGCCGCCCCAGCGTACGCCGGCCCACGCATGGGGGGAGCTCGAGGGGGGGCAGCGCAGCTCCCCCCCTCGAACGCGACAAAAACACAACGGCGGCGCCCTCCTTCGAGAGCACCGCCGCTGCGCGGTTACGACTTACGAAGAGAGCTTCTCAGCCCTCGTCGTCCTTCTTCACCAGCTTGTCACCGAGCTTCTGCTTGATGAGTTCGCCGATGGAGGTGGCGCGGGGGCCTTCGTCGCTCTTCTTCGGGGTGACCGAAGCGCGCTGCTTCTCCGACTTCTGCGCGAGAGCAACGCCCTCGCCGATTCGCATCGACAGCGTGAGGCGGCGGTCCTGCGAGTCGACGTTCGCGATCTCGGCCTGGAACGCATCGCCGATCTCGTACGGCTTGACCTCGCCGTCCTCGCCCTTGCGCTCGACGAGCTCGTTCGTGGGAACGAGTCCCTCGACGCCCTCGCGAATGCGGACGAAAACGCCGTAGTCGACGACCGAGACGACCTTCGTGTCCACGACCTTGCCGGGCGGGAACTCGCTGAAGATGGTCGGCCACGGATCGTCCCAGAGCTGCTTGATGCCGAGGGAGACCTTCTTCTCGTCGTGGTTGATCGAGAGGATGATCGCTTCGACGTCGTCGCCCTTGTGGTGGAGGTCGGCCGGGTTGTTGACCTTGGCCGTCCACGACAGGTCGCTCTTGTGGACCATGCCGTCCACGCCTTCTTCGATACCGATGAAGACGCCGTAGTCCGTGATGCTACGGACCTTGCCGCCGATCTTGTCGCCCGGCGAGTACTTCTCGGTGAAGAGGGTCCAGGGATCGGGCTCGAGCTGCTTGAGACCGAGCGAGATGCGCTTGGCCTTCGCGTCGACCTCGAGAACCTGGCAATCGATCTCCTGACCGACCTCGAGGAGCTTGGACGGGTGCTTGACCTTCTTGGTCCACGACATTTCGCTGACGTGGATGAGGCCTTCGACGCCCGGCTCGAGCTCGACGAACGCGCCGTAATCGGTGATCGACATGACCTTGCCGTGAACCTTCTTCCCCGGGGGGAAGGCTTCTTCGGCATGGCTCCAGGGATCTTCCTGGGTCTGCTTGAGACCGAGGCTGACGCGCTCCGTCTCGGGGTTGTACTTGAGCACCTTGACGGTGACTTCGTCGCCCACCTTGAAGAGCTCTTCGGGGTGGTTGACGCGGCCCCACGACATGTCCGTGATATGGAGCAGGCCGTCGATGCCACCGAGGTCGACGAAGGCGCCGTACTCGGTGATGTTCTTGATGACGCCGCGGACGACCTTGCCTTCCTCGAGGGTCTCGAGGGTCTTGGTCTTCTGCTCGTCGCGCTCCTTCTCGAGAAGGACGCGGCGCGAGAGAACGATGTTCCCGCGCTTCTTGTTGAACTTGATGACCTTGAATTGGTAGGTCTGACCGATCAGCTTGTCCAAGTTGCGGATCGGGCGGAGGTCCACCTGCGAGCCGGGGAGGAACGCCTTGACGCCACCCTTGATGGTGACGGAGAGGCCGCCCTTCACGCGCTGGCTGATGGTGCCTTCGATGAGCTCGTCGCGCTCGCACGCGCCCGAGATCTCATCCCAAACCTTCATCTTGTCCGCCTTCTCCTTGGAAAGCGTGACAAGTCCGTCGTCGTTCTCGCGGCTCTCGATGTAGACATCGATCCGGTCGCCCGCCTTGACGGAGACCGTGCCGTCCGCACCGGCGAACTCGCTGAGAGCAATCATGCCCTCGCTCTTGCCGCCGATGTCGATGATCACGTTGTCGCGCTGAACGGCGACGACGGTACCCTGGACGATTTCGCCCTCTTTGCCGAACTCTCCACCGGAGATCGACGCTTCGAAGAGAGCTGCGAAGGAATCCATTCCTCCGGCTTCGGTGCTGACAGTTTCAGTGGCCATTGGTCGGTATGCGAGCCTCGTTTCGCCCTTGCCATGAAAAGCAAAGGGCGCCTTTCTCCCCCATCGGGTCCTGCGGAGTTGGGCCAGCTAGAGCTGGCACGTTAGGCGCATGGACGGGAGGGGGACCGCGGGGATAGCTCACGGCCGGGGGATAGTCAAAGGCCTAAGCTCGGGCGGAAGGCGCATTCTACCGTCCCCCGCCCCCCAAACCGAACCCCGGAGCACGTCCAAGGCGTCACGATCGGGCCCTCCCACGGAAGGAATCGCGGCCGTAACCGCTATCCCATTCGATGCCCGACCCGAACCGGGCACGGAGACCTCAAGGACGTCGATCGCCCCTCCCTCTCCCGCATTTTCGATGGTCGTGCGCGCGTCCTCCCTGGCCGGCATGCGCGTCGCATGAGCGTTTCGGAGGGTCCTCGGCGAGGAGGAGGTCGAATGAGACCGACCATCGCGGGAGCAGGAGGAATCGTTCAAGGCTGTCTCTACGTCGCGGTCTACGTCGCGGCCGTGCTCTGCGGCATGACCTTCGAGACGTCGAAGGACGTCACCATTGTCTGGCCTGCCGCCGGCGTCGTCCTCGCCTTCGTCGTGCGCTTCGGGCCTCGCGTTTGGCCCGTGGTCGTGATTGCCGACCTGCTGAGCAACGCGCTCGTTCGACTGCCCTGGGGGGCGTATCCGTTCATCGCCGCCGTCGACGTGCTCACCCCCCTCGGCGGGGCATGGATGCTCACCCATATTTTCGGCTTCCGCATGTCGCTCGACCGAGTGCAGGACGTCTTGAGCCTCTTCCTGGTGTCGGTCGTGCTCGGCGCCGTCTCGGGAGTCATCGGCGTCGGCGGCCTCTATCTCTTCGGCGACGTGCCGAGCTTCACGATGGCCTGGACCGCCTGGTTCATGGGCGACATCATCGGCACCGCGCTCGTCGCGCCGCTCCTCTTCGCGTGGGCCGAAGGCGGCCCGATCGACTGGCGGCCCCGACGATGGGCCGAAGCGGTCGCGGTGTTCGTCCTCCTGGGGTTGACGGCCATCCTCGACTTCTCGGGCTATCTCCACGCGGACGGCGGCAGCCCACTCCTGTTCGCGATCTTTCCCTTCATCGTCTGGATCGCGCTGCGCTTCGGCTTGCGAGGCGCCACGCTCGGCAACCTGATCGTGGCCGGCGTTGCGATCGTGGCGACATCACGCGGTATCGGCCCCTTCGCACGCGACACGCTGTTCACGAGCCTGCTCTACCTCCACAGCTTCTCGCTCGTGGTGGTGATGACGTCGCTCCTTCTGGGCTCCGCCAGCCTCGAGCGTACACGTGCGCGTGAATTCGCCGAGCGCAAGGCAGGTGAGCTCACCTCGGTCCTCTCGAGCATCACCGAGGGGATTTTCGTCTGCGACGTCGACGAGCGCCTCACGCTGTCGAACCCGGCGGCGCGTCGAATGACGACGGCGTCGGACATCGATCCCGGTTTGAGCATCGATACGGCCGCCAGGGTCGTCGCCGTACGCGATGCCGACGGCGAACCTCTCGCACACGACGATCTGCCTCTCGTGCGCGCCCTCGCCGGGAACGTCGTCGAGACCTTCCCGATGACGGTTTGCGATCAAGAGTCGGGAAGAGACGTGCACCTCGTCGTGAGCGCCGCGCCGATCATCGAAGGGCGTGAAATCGTCGGCGCCGTCGCCGTGTCTCGTGACGTGACCGAGGAGGTGAAGCTCGAACGCATGAAGGACGAGTTCTTGAGCATCGCGGCCCACGAGCTCAAGACCCCGGTGACGGTCCAGAAGGTCGCGGCGCAATCCCTGCTTCGGGAAGGGACCGACGAACGAATGCGATCCAGGCTCGAGGCGATCAACCGCGGCGCCGATCGCATCCATCGCATCGTGCAAGACATGCTCGACGTGTCGCAAATCCAGCTCGGAGAGATCGCGCTCCACGTCTCGCGATTGAACCTTCCCGGCCTCGTACGACGCTTCATCGACGACTTCGCGCGACAGAAGAGCTCGCACCGGTTCGTGGTGACGGCGCCTGCCACGCTGGTCATCGACGCCGACGGCGAGCGCGTCGAGCAGGTGCTTCGCAATCTCCTCGAGAACGCCACCACCTACGCGCCGGCGGGAAGCACGATCGAGGTGACCGTCGAGCCGCAAGGTCCGTTCGGCATCGTGTCGGTGCTCGACCACGGCGCCGGGATCGCGCGCGAGAAGCAGTCGCGCATCTTCGAACGCTTCTACCGCGCCCACGCCCAAAGTCCGCTCGACCGCGGAGGCCTCGGCATCGGACTCTTCGTGTCACGCGAGCTCGTGCACAAGCACGGCGGGCACATGTGGTTTCGCAGCGAGCCGGAACACGGCAGCTCGTTCTCGTTCAGCCTCCCCTTGCACGCCGCCCAGATCTGAAACGGATGTGAAGCGGACGTGAAGCGAGTCAGAGCGCGAGGTCGAGCGGGCTCGCGTTGGGCAGCTCTTCGAGCAAGCGCGCCGGCACCGACAGGCGGACCTTGAGCGCATTGCCCTCGTGACCGACCTGCGCGTCTTTCAGCCATCCGAGCGCGAAAGGCTGCGGGCTACGTCGAGGGCCTCCGGCGCTATCGCCCTCGATGCGAGCGAGCTCTTCGAGGAGCCGCTTGGCGTGCATCTCGGCCCACGCGCTCGCGTCTTCGTCTTGATAACGGAGCGTAGCGATGACGCCACCCTTCCCTGGCGCGAGCGAAAACGAGAGGCTCTCGAGCTTTCGCGTGAGGGGCCCGAACGCGGGGCTCTTCTCGATGCGCTGGCCCCTCACGAACGTGCCTGCGTCGAGGCGAACCGTGGCGAGGGCGGACGGATCACTCTTCGGTGCGGGTCGACCGAACGGCGTCGCGAAGGCCTCGCGTGCGCGATCCCGAGCCGAACCGAGCGCCACGACCCAGGTGCGCTCGGGGAGCACGAAGAGCGAGCCGGCGAGACCACGACGGCCATCCACCGTGCCCACGCGCTCGTATTCGGGCGCCTTCGCGCGTTCGCTCACCAGGCGAAAGAGCGGCGCGCCCGACCCGTCGGTCATCTTCGCCGGATCGAGGCTGGCGGGTACACCGCGGAAGACGATGGCCGCGTCGTCCATGATGCGACCGCCGCCGGCGGGGTCGCGCCGAATGCCGATCACGATCTCGTCGCAACCCTCGAGGGCCTCGAGTGCCGTCACGCCGGTCATCTCGGTCTTCGCCTGCGCCACACGCAAGAGTGAGCGGAAGAAGGTGCCGTAGATGGCGTCGGTCTTGATCGCTTGCGGCCTGACGACGGCGTAGAGCTCGGGGGTGCCGTCGAAAACGTCTTGCCACTGAGGGGCGAGCACGCGGTGAGTAGCGGTGGGCCGGTCCGACCCACCCCCGCATCCCGTGACCGTCGCCGCGAGAAGTGCCGTCGCGAAAATCGCGACGTAGCGCATCCTCATGCCTGGCTTGCCTTCTTCACGGCCTCGAACATCTGCTTGACCGTGTCGTCGATGGAGAGGCTCGTCGAATCGACGAGGATCGCCGTGTCGGCCTTGCGAAGCGGTGCGTGCGCGCGCCCTTCGTCTTGGGCGTCACGCTGCTTCACGTCGGCGAGCGTTTGCTCGAACGACGTGGTCTGGCCTTTGGCCACGAGCTCGTCATGACGTCGCTTCGCGCGCGTCTCCGGACTCGCGGTGAGGAAGAACTTCACTTCCGCTTCGGGGAACACGACGGTGCCGATGTCACGCCCCTCGAGCACCACGCCGCCGCCCTCGCCGGCCTGGCGCTGCAGATCGAGCAAGGCGGCGCGTACGTCGGGGTGAGCCGAAACGAGGCTCGCCCCTTGCGCGATCTCGGGGGTGCGAATCGCGTCGGAGACGTCTTCGCCGCCGAGCTTCACACGAACGCCGAGCACCTGATCGCGCTCGAAGCTCAAGGCGTGACGCGCAACGAGGCCGCGCGCGAGCGCACCGACGCGCTCACCTTCGGTGAAGGCGATGCCTTCGCGCATCGCCGCAAGCGCAACGCTTCGGTACATGGCGCCGGTGTCGACGAGAACGAAGTCGAGAGCGTCGGCGAGGCGACGCGCGATGGTGCTTTTGCCCGCCCCCGCGGGACCGTCGATCGCCACGATGGGACGTGTTCGGGAGCTCACGCCCGAGGGTGTTATCACGACGAGGGCGAGACGTCGACGCGTGCTCCGAGCGCACGGAGCGTGCCCACGAAACGCGGGAAGCTCGTGGCGATGCAATCGCAGTCGGTGATCGTGGTCGGGCCGCTTGCGCAGAGCGCGAGAACGGCCGCGGTCATGGCGATACGGTGGTCGCCGCGACTGTCGATCGTGGCGGGTGCGAGCGGCGACTCACGCCCCTCGATCACGAGGCCGTCGGGGAGCTCTTCGCACGTCACGCCGAAGGCGCGAAGGACCGTGGCCATGGTCGCGATGCGATCGCTTTCCTTGACGCGTAGCTCCTCCGCATCGCGGATGGTGGTGGTGCCGATGGCGCGTGCCGCCAGCGCGCAAGCGATCGGGATCTCGTCGATGGCGCGCGGAACGACCTCGCCGCCGACGAGCATTCCACGCAGCGGCTGCCTCCACGCGTTGATCTCGGCGATGGGCTCCCCAGCTTGCTCGCCCTGGGGAACGATCTCGAGGCCGCCGCCCATCAGGCGAGCGATCTCGAAGAGCCCGGTTCGCGTCGGGTTCGTGCCGACACCGCGCACGGTCACACGTGATCCGTCGACGAGCTGCGCGGCGACGACGAGGAATGCCGCCGCCGAAGCATCGCCCGGGATCTCGATCTCGAACGCCGGCATCACGCCGTTCCAACCGGCAGGGTCGAGCTCCACCACGGTGCCGACCGCACGCAACGGAACACCGAGGGCGTGCATCATGCGCTCGGTGTGATCGCGCGAGAGCGTGGGCTCTTTGAGGTACGTCGTGCCGTGCGCGAAGAGACCCGAGAGAAGCAGCGCGCTCTTGATCTGCGCGCTGGCAACGGGACTCTCGTACTCGAGGGCGGACAGATACGTCCCATCGGGCAGCGGCCCCACCTGCAGCGGCGGGAGGATGTCGCCCGCCTTCGTCGGGTGCGGCTTGCCCTCGATCTTCGCGCCGCGCGAACGAAGCGGACCGACGACGCGCATCATCGGACGCCGCGAAAGCGACGCATCTCCGATGAGGGTCGAGGCGAACGTCTGCGCCGACAGGATGCCCGTCAGCAAGCGCATCGTGGTGCCCGAGTTGCCGCA
Source organism: Labilithrix luteola (assembly GCF_001263205.1). Taxonomy (GTDB): domain Bacteria; phylum Myxococcota_A; class Polyangia; order Polyangiales; family Polyangiaceae; genus Labilithrix; species Labilithrix luteola. Next base: position 9,230,102 of record NZ_CP012333.1, on the reverse strand, counting down.
ATCGAGCGGAGCGGCGGGCGCCTTGAGCCCGTAGAGGCCGGTGCCGGTCACGCGGAGCTCACCCGGCTGCCCTTCCTTGCGCGCCGGCGAGACGTCTTCGATGACGGCGCCCATCGCACGCATCGCGTTGGCGGTGGAGACGTTGTCTTCGCCGTACGAGAAGGCCTTGATGTTCGAGGTGCCTTCACAGAGCGAAGCGAAGAGGAGCGCGCGGTGCCCGATGCTCTTGTCCGAGGGAACCGGAACGCTGCCGACGAGCGGCTTTTCCTGCGGATGAACGACGATGGTGGTCATCGTGCCCTCACTGTCCCAGCCACTGCGGAGCGCTCGCGAGGAGCTGGCGGAGCGACTGATCGTCCACGGCGACCTGCACCTGCACGTCGCTCTTCTCGACCTTCACGTCGGCGCTCTGGAGCTTGATGCCGAGGAGCGCGAGCCACTTCGACAGACCGAGCACCTGCTTGACCGACTGCGAGGCAGTGTCGGCCGACGCGGCGTCCGGGTAAGTCATGCTGCCGGCGAGCTGAACGCCCTGATCCTTGAACGAGCCGACGGTACGAACGGCCTTCAGGTTCTGGATGAACGGCATCGGAATCTGGCGCGCGGCCTCCGCGGGGAGCGGGTTGGTCGTGAAGTCACCGGCGAGCGCAACGGCCGCGCCTGGCGTCTCGACCGTTTGCAGCATCCACGGGGTGATGTCCCGCTTCACGCGCTTGTCCTGGATGCGCTCGAGCACGCGGCGGATGCCGCTCTCGGTGCCGGCGATCGCCATCTTGTCGGACATCAACGTGAAGCCGACGTTGTTCATCGTGTAGACATCACGGCCCGCGTACTGCGACGCGACCAGCGTGCCGCCGCCTTTGGTGGGCGCGTGCGAAGCCGCCACCTGCTTGATCTTGGCCTCGTCGAAGCGACCGATGACGACGGCCGCGACGTCGACGCCCTGGTACGAGTAGCTGCCGAAGGTCACGCGATCGACGTCACGCGAAGCCTGGAATCCAGCCTCCTGCCCGATCGGCATGTACTTCTCGACGAGCTTGGCGAGATCGGCCCCGAAGGTCTGGCTGCCGAAGAACGCGCGCGCGTCGACCGTTCCGACCGCAATGGCGTTACCTGGCAAGAGGGCGAACGCGTCGTTCATGCCCGTCTCGACCTCGGGCACCTTGGCTCCCTCGCCCTCCTTTCCTCCGCCGCACGCCGGCGTCGTCGCGACAAGGGCGACGCTGAGCAAGGCCAACAGGACGTTCGACAGCCACCGGGAGGATTTCATTGCCGCGCAGACTACCACGCCCGCGGGCGACGAAAGGTGATCGTAGACGCGCTCGAATTTCGGTCTCGCAGCGTTCAGCTGGACTGGTAGGAGCCCAGCACCTTGAAGAAGCGCGCGTGACGTCGCAACTCTTCGATGGCACCGACGAGCTGGCGATCGGTCGCGTGGCCTTGTACCTCGATGAAGAAGAGGTACTGCCAAGCTTCGCCTTGCGCGGGGCGCGATTGGATCTTCGTCATGTTGACGCCGCGCTCCGCGAACTGGTGCAGGACTTCGTGGAGTGCGCCGGGCGAATCGTTGACAGCGAAGACGATCGCCGTGAGATCGTTGCCCGAACGCGACGAGGGCCGTGGTCCGACGATGGCGTAACGAACGCGCTCCTCGCCTTCGTCGCGGACGTTGCGGCGAAGCACCTCGAGACCATGCTCGGCGGCGATCGACTCGTGCGCGAGCACGGCCGAGCGCGGATCGGCAGCCGCGAGCTGGCAGGCGGCCATGGGCGTCTTCACGTCGACGATCTGTGCGCCGGGCAACTCTTGCGCGAGGAAATGCTCACAGTGCGCGTGGTCCTTGGAGGTCGCGTAGATCTTCTCGATCTCGGCGAGCGATCCCGCTTTGCTCGCGAGCTGGAGACTGATGACGGTCTCGAAGCACACCACGATCTTGAGGTCGCTTGCCGTGAGCGCCGCGATCGTCGACTGCATCAAGCCGTCGGTGCGTGTCTCGTAGGGAACGACGGCGTAACTTGCGCGGTTACGCGTGATCTCGTCGAGCGCGGACGCGACGGTTTCGCACGGCGTGAACGTCGCGGCGACGCCGAAGCGGCTGCGGGCTGCGGCGTGGACGAACGCGCCTTCGACTCCGCTGTAGGCCACGACGACGGGCTGCTCGAGCGAGAAGCACGTGGCAATGATCTCGCGGAAGATCTCGCGAAGCGCGGCGGGCGGAACGTCACCCGTAGCGCCCTCCATCAAGCGATCGATGTGGTGGCGATCGGGCACCGCGACCACCGACGGCACGTCTTTGCGCAGCTCACCGATCTTTCGCGAGAGCTTCGCCCGCTTCTCGAGACTGGTGCGAAGCGTCACGTCGAGCTTGGCGATTTCCTGGCGGAGATCTTCGACTTCGCGGCGCTTGTCGGTCATGCTTTCGGTAGGATAGCACCGTGAGCGACGTCCTTCGTGGACACCGAGGAATCTCTTCTCGGGATCTCCGTGAATTGCGCGAAAAGTATGCGCGCATGCTCGTACTCCGGCAGCTTCACGCACGGAGCCGTGAAGAGCCCGACTTCGTCGAGCCCGACCCGCGACCGGAGATGGTCGCACTCGCCCAGCGATGGCCGGGCGCGCTTCGCGAAATTGACGAGCTCGATCTCACCACGATCGTAGGTCGCCTCGAGGCGCTCGACCGGGCGCTCGCTCGAACGACGAGCCATGAGGACGAAGCGCACGACGATGACGAACGGGCGCTCGCGCACGTCGAACAGCAAGACGTCGAGACCTGGATGATCGCTCAGGCTCGCTTTCACCAGCTTCTGCGTGGCGCGCTCGCGGCGAAGCGTTGGCTCGGTCGGGAGCGACACGCGACGTCCGACCTTCGCACACGTTTGCTCGGTGCAATCACGGACGGGCAATTGGCGAACGACGCGGCGCTCTGGGCCGATGAGCTCTCTCAGGTCGCACGCCCGCCGCGCGGGCGACTCCTGCTCGTGGTCTTCGCCAGACTCGAACGAGAACTAGGAATCGCCGACCGGGAACTGCGTGCGTCGGTCTTCGTCGGTCACGCGGCCAGTCACGCGGATCGAGACTGAGGCTCGACCGCGCGACCGCTGACCTGCACGCCGCTACTTCGTGGTCGAGGTCGTGCTCGTGCTCGTGCTCGACGAGCTCGACGAACTCGTGCTGGAGCTCGACGAGTCCGACGACGAGGACGAGGACGAGGACGAGGACGAGGACGAAGGCGTCGACGAAGACGACGAAGACGACGAGCTCGACGTCTTCGTCTCGCCGCCCTTGTTCCCCGTCGACGAGTAGAGGTCGGCGTACCAGCCGCCGCCCTTCAGAATGAAGCTTCCGCCGCTGATCTGGCGCTTCGCGGTCTGATGACCGCACTTCGGGCAAACCTCGATGGGGTTCTCGGAGATCTTCTGAATCTCCTCCCACTGGTTCTGGCAATCGGTACAGACGTATTCGTAGGTCGGCATGGGCAGTTGATCGCGGGCAGGTATGTGTTCCGAGCGCGCCCTGTCAAGGAGGCCGTGTGGGGCGTCCTTCTTGGAGATCTCCGTCCGGAGGGACGTCGAGAGCGGCCGGCCGCCGCCCTTCATAGCGCGGACGCCAGAACTTACGAGAGGATACCTCCATGGAGCGGAGCGGCATCCTGCCCACCCAAGTTTTCCACAGCCGCTGGGGCTTTCGTGAGGGGTTCTTCACAGCTTGCGCTCGAGTTGAGGACGAGTTCTCCCCAGGCGCCCGAAAGGCGCCCGGAGCTCGACCGTAGCGCCGAGCGCTCCGAGAGCTCATCCGCGGCGCACCTCGTGTTCATTGACGAACCACTTCATCAAGCCGGCTGCTGAAGCAACGTGCAGTGAGCCCTGCCAGTGCACCTTTGAGGTGAACGCTGAACTACTTGGAATTCATGGCGAATCCAAAGCTCACCTATTTTCCAGCTTGCTTGCGCGAACGTTCAGGCGTAACGACTGAACAGTGACCGTATGTGAAGTGACGTTATGTTCGTCGGCCTGCTTCAACCGAAGCACGCAGCCCTCTTCATGAAGGGTTTCGCGAAGGTCGCCGGACCTCCATCGTCACGCGGTCCGCGCAACGTGGTGGCACTCGAGAGGGATCGCGAGGCCGTCGGGGCGAGAAGTTATCCACAGGATATCCCCGACTGGATTCCGTTCGTCTGCTACAGGCCTGAAACGCCTGTCGCAGAACCCTTTGCAAGCCCCTTCGCGTTTGCTCCCGGCGTTGCGCGCTGTCGCTTCGGAGAACCATGAAAATCAAGCGCCTCGAACTCAGCGGGTTCAAGTCCTTCGTGGACCGCACGGTCGTCAACTTCGACCACGCCATCATGGGCATCGTCGGTCCGAACGGATGCGGGAAGTCGAACATCGTCGACGCCATCCGCTGGTGCATGGGCGAGCAAAGCGCCAAGCACCTTCGCGGCAAGAGCATGGAAGACGTGATCTTCAACGGCTCGGAGTCGCGCACCCCCGCGGACTTCGCCGAGGTCACGCTCACGTTCGAGAACGACGACCCGACCGACGTTCCGATCGAATACAAGGACTACGCCGAGATCGCGGTCACGCGTCGCCTCCACCGCACGGGCGATAGCGAGTACTTGATCAACAAGACGCCGGTCCGCCTGAAGGACATCACCGACCTGTTCCTCGGTACGGGCGTCGGCACCAAGGCCTACTCGATCGTCGAGCAGGGCAAGATCGGTCTCATCGTCAGCGCGAAGCCCGAAGATCGACGCCTCCTCATCGAAGAGGCCGCGGGCATCACCAAGTTCAAGAGCCGCAAGAAGCAGGCGGAGCGCAAGATGGAGCTCACGCAGCAGAACCTGCTGCGCGTCGGCGACATCGTTGCCGAGATCGAGCGAAACCTCGGCTCGCTCAAGCGCCAGGCGGCCAAGGCCGAGCGCTATCTCTCCTACCGCAACGAGCTCGAAGATCTCCAGCTGCACGACGCCGCGCACAAGTTCCTCGAGCTTCGCGGCTGGATCATGATGGAGCGAAGCGAGGTCGAGCGCCTCAGCCAGTACGCGGAAGAAGCGCGAACCGGCCTCGCCGTGCGCGAAACCGAGCTCGAAGCCGCGCGCCTCGAAGCCCACGCAGCCGAGGAGCGCCTCGAGCAAGCGAACACGGCCTCGTTCGCGGCCGACAACGATATGCGCGCGCAGGAAGCGGCCATCGAGCGCGCCAAGGACCGCATCGAGGCCCTTCGCCGGCGCGAACAGCAGGCCGAGAGCGAGCTCGCCGAGATTCGCGAGCAGGCCGCCTCGCTCACCCGCGAACGCGAGACGGTCGAAGCCGAAGTCACCATCCTCGAAGACAGCGAATCCGGCGAAGCGAACGTCGTCGCGTCGCAGGAAGAACGCCTCGCCGAGCTCGCCGCCGAGCACCAGAGCGCCGACCGCAACGTCGTCGAGCTGCGCCAGGTGATGGGCCGCGCACAGACCGAAATCGCCAGCTCGGAGGCGAAACTCGAGGGCTTCGAGCGGCGTCGCCAGGATCTCGTGGGCCGCGAAGAGAAGCTCTCCTACGAGCGGGAGCAGCGCGAAGGCAACGTCCTCGAGCTCCGCGCGCGTGCCGAGCAGCTCGCGCTGGCCATCGAAGATCTGCGCACCGGCAAGGTCACGACCGCCGAGGAGCGCGCCCAGCTCGAAGAGCGCCTCGTCGAGCTACGCCAGGCCATCAGCGACAGCGAACACGCCCTCGAAGAGGCGAAGGCCGAGGCTTCCAAGAAGCGTTCGCGCCTCCACGCGCTCACCGAAATGCACGCGCGTCGCGAGGGGATCGGCGCCGGCGCCAAGGCCCTCGTCGACACGAAGCACACCACGATCGTGGGCCTCTTCGCCGACCGCGTCGAAGCTCCCGCCGATCTCACGGCTGCGCTGGCCGGCCTTCTCGGAAGCCACCTCGAAGACGTGGTCGTCGACGACGTGGCCTCGGGTGTGGAGCTCCTGGCCGACCTCGCCGCCGGACGAAAAGGCCGCGCGACCATCGTTCCACGCCATCCGCGCCACGTGGCCGGTCGCCTCTCGGCGCTCCGTTCGGGCGATGGCGTCGTCGGCCTCCTCGTCGACACGCTCCGCTTCGCTCCTCAGGACGAGGCGCTCGTTCGCGCAGTCGTCGGCGATGCCATCGTCGTCGAAGACGTGGCAACGGCCATCCGCGTGCGGAACGAGATCGAGGCGCCCATCGTCACGCGCGACGGCACCGTCTTCCACGTGGACGGGCGCGTCTCCGGTGGTACCGGTGAAGAGGCCGCCGCGCACATGCTCGACGTCGCGCGCGAGATGCGCGAGCTCGGGCTCGAGGTGCAGCGTCTCGAAGCACTCGTCGCCGAGCGCCTCGCGCACCACCAGACCCTCCGCACCCAGATTGGCGAAACGCAGGGCGCACTCGAGCGAGCGCAGCAGCAGGCCCATCAGAGCGAGCTCGCTCTCGTCCACGCCGAGAAGGATCGCAGCGCGGCAGACAGCGAAGCCGACTCGCATGCGAAGCGCCTCGAAGAGCTCCTCGCCGAGCTCGAAGACGTGCGACTCGCCATCACCGAAGCCGAGGTCGAGCGCGCTTCCACGCAGGAAGTGCTCGACAAGGCACGCGTCGAGTTCGACACGGTCAGTGGACACATCGCCCAGGCCGAGATGAGCGCGACGGAGTGGCGCGATCAGGTCCAGTCGCAGCAGAACCTCGTCATGGAGCGCAAGGTGGCCCTCGCCGGCGCGCGTGAGAAGCTCACCGCCGCGCGCAGCACGATCCAGCGCCTCGTGCGGGGCGAAGCCGAGCTCGGCGAACGCGAGAAGCGTCTCGACACGGAGCTTTGCGAAGGCGCGCGCGACTTCGGCGAGACGGCGGCAACGCTCGTGCGCCACAAGGAGCAACTCGCCGACGCGCAAGTCGCCGTGCAGATTGCCCAAGGCGGCCTCATCGAAGCGAAGACCGTCTTCGACGCCTTCCGCACGAGTCTGCAGGAACGCGAAGTCGCGATCCGCGATCTACGCGCCCGCGCCGACGAATCGAAGCAGTCGCTCGGGCAGCACGAGATGGCGCTGCGCGAGCGCGATCTCGCGATGGGGCACCTCATCGAAGGCGTCCGCGAGAAGTTCCGCGGACTCGAGCTCCCGCGCGTCGTGAGCGATTACCACATGCGTCCCCCGCCGGACGGCGAGTCGCGTACGCGCATCACCGAGCTTTCGGGTCTCATCGATCGCATGGGCAGCGTCAACCTCGACGCGATGCGCGAACACGAGGAGGCGGAGAAGCGCTACGCCTTCTACAGCGAGCAGAAGAACGACCTCGACAAGGCCCTCGCCGATCTCGAGCGCGCCATCCAGCAGATGAACCGCGAGAGCAAGAAGCTCTTCGAGGACACCTATCACCAGGTGAACGCACGCTTCCAAGCGATCTTCCCCAAGATGTTCCGCGGCGGTCGCGCGGAGCTGCGCCTCACGAACCCCGAAGACATGCTCGAAACCGGCATCGAGATCATCGCGCAGCCGCCGGGCAAGAAGCTGTCGAGCATCGAGCTCATGAGCGGTGGCGAAAAGGCGCTCACGGCCGTCTCGCTCATCTTCGCCATCTTCCAGATCAAGCCCTCGCCGTTCTGCGTCCTCGACGAAGTCGACGCGCCGCTCGACGAAGCGAACGTCGGTCGCTACTGCGAAATGATCCGCGAGATGACGGACAAGTCGCAGTTCATCCTCATCACGCACATCAAGAAGACGATGCAGCTCGTCGACATGCTCCACGGCGTGACGATGGGCGAACCGGGTGTCTCGCGCCTCGTCAGCGTGAAGGTCAGCGAGGCGCTCGCCAAGCCGGCCATCAAGCACGGCGCGCCGCCCTCGGTCGCCGTGGCCTGACACGCCAAGCGCCACGCCGTTCCTGAGCCCGTGCGAGCCGCGCGGAACCCCGTGTTCCGCGGGCTTGGGTCGAATTTGCGCCCCCGCGACGTTCCGTCGGGGGCGCAACTTTTTGGGCGCGCGAAGCCCAGTTTGCGTCTCTGCACTGCAATACGCGGGGCGGTGAAAATCCAGGCAGCTAGGTTGGCGTCGCCCCCATGCGCGTCCACTCGTTCGTCGAGTTCGTCCCCTCTCCTCCGTCTTCGACATCCCCCGTGACTCTCCCGAGCGGCGTCACGAGCCCGGTCGAGAGCAGCGTCGAGGATGGCTCGTCGCGACGACTCGACGACGTGGGAGTGGAGAGCGTGCTCGAAGCGATGATGGAAGCGCGCGATCGATCCCGCGCGCGCGCGGGTGAGCCGGAGCTTCGCCCCTACAACCCGCTCTCGGTTCCCACGCCGGTATCCATTCCCTTCTCCCGCGAGCGGTTGGCCTTTGCCATCGGTGCGGACGAGCTCGACGAACCGCCGCGTGCCGCGCGTCGGAAAGAGCCGGATTCGGGATCGTTTCTGAAGACCCGCTGAGCTTCGTTCACGAGCTCGTGCGCGAAGGGCGCGCAGCGCGTGGGCTTCGAAGGTAGTCTCGGAGCGTCATGGGCTCTCCGGCGCTCCTCAAGCTCGCGCTCGACTGGGCTGCGTTCTGGCACAAAGACCAGGTCCGCAAGTACCCGGGCGTCTCCGTTCCCTACGTGAGCCACGTCGCCGGTGTCGTCGCGATTCTCTCGCGCCACGGTTTTCCTGAGCATGTCGTCGCGGCCGGAGCGCTCCACGACGTCCTCGAAGATTGCGGCGTGACGTACGAACGCCTCGTCGAGAAGTTCGGATCGCCCGTGGCCGATCTCGTGCGCGATGCGAGCGAAGAGGACAAGTCGCTCGGCTGGGAAGAGCGCAAGCGACGCTATCTCGAACACTTCTCCATCAAGTCGTGGGAGGCCCAGGCCATCACGCTGGCCGACAAGATCGACAACTTCGAGTCGATCATCCTGTGCGCGAACGAGTTCGGCGATCCGTGGCCGATGTTCAAGCGCGGACGCGACGTGCAGCTCGCCCGCTTCCGGGATCTCGAGGCTCGCGCACGCGCGCTCCCCTCCCATCCGCTCATCGACGAGTACGTCACGACACTCGCCTCGCTCGAAGCGGTCTGAAGTTGCTAGCCTGACGAGCGTGTTCGCCCGCACGCTCGTTGCGCCCTTCGATGCCGTGCGCAGCATCGTGCTGCGCCTCGTGCTGGCGGTCCTCGGCACGCGCGGGCCGGCGCTCCTTGCCGATCGCTCGCTCCGCGTGGCGGTCTACGCCGCGTTCGGGCTCTTCATCGCAGCAGGCACGACGATCGTGGCGCCGCTCTGGGCGTTTGCGCTCGGGCCGCTCGTCCTCGGAGTCCCTCACTTGCTGGCGGACGTCCGCTACCTCGTCGTGCATCCAGCCTTGCATCGGCGGACGGCACTCGCCTTCGCCGTAGGCGTGCCGCTCGTGGCGGCAACCGCGCTCGTCAGTCCCGTGTGGGGACTCTGCGCGTCGTTCGGCGCCATCGCGTTCGCGCGAGCTCCGATCGCTCATAAGCTCACCGCCCTACCCTTGTGGGCGCTCGTGGTGTTCGCGGCGTGGCGGCATCCACTCGCCTCGACGTTCGTGCTCGTGCATGGTCACAACGTCGTCGCCATCGCGCTGTTCGCGCTCGTCTTCGCCCGACACAAACGCGCGACGTGGGTGCTCGTTTCGGGCTTCTTGGGCTTCTCCCTGCTCTTCGTATCGGGCGCGGCGGATCCACTCTTGCTCCGTCCGTCGGCGGTCGTGGGGCCGAGCACCGGCCTCGAGCTGTCCGACATGATCGACACCCTCGCCCCCGTGTCGGACCCGCTCATGGGCGCTCGCCTCGCCTTCTTCTTCGTGTTCGCGCAGGGCGTTCACTACCTCGTGTGGCTGCGCCTCGTCCCCGAGGAGGCACGCGAGCGACCAGGTCTGCGCTCGTTCGCCTCGTCGCTCCGAGCGCTTCGTGCCGACGTTGGCCTTCCGATCCTCGGCCTGGCGGTCCTGGCAACCGTCGTCATCGGCGCCCGCGCGATGGTGTCGCTCGAGGACTCGCGCATGCTCTATCTGCGGATCGCGGGCGCTCATGCGTATCTCGAGATCGCGTTCGCGCTCCTCTTCTTGCTCGAAGGGCGCTCGCTCCTCGGGCGGATGGTCCCACCCCCTGGGCGTCGCCGTGGGTAGCGCACTCGTCGGTTGGCTCGGCGCCTTCGCGTTCACGCAAGCGGTCGAGGTGCCCATCTACGCGCGAGCACTTCGATGCGGCTGGGCGCGCGCGGCCGGGGCGAGCGCGCTGACTCACCCGATCGTTTGGTTCGTCTTTCCCGCTGTGGCCGAGCTTCTGTCACTGGAATGGCTCACGATGGTCATCATCGCGGAGCTCTTCGCCTGGTGGGCGGAGGCGGCGTACTTCCGGAAGGTGGCTCGCGTGCCGTGGCCCCGCGCCCTCGCCGTGTCACTGGCGGCGAACGGAGCGAGTGTCCTGCTCGGCCTGCTGAGCCGGGCCTGCTTCGACTGGCCATGATCGGCCCGTGAGGCCGCAATTTACGGGGCGACGTACGTTCTTCTGCTACCGTCCCGAGCGATGATCCGGAAGCCGCGCACGATCCTCGCGCTGTTCACCGCGCTCAACCTGCTGAACTACCTCGATCGCTTCGTCCTCTCCGCCGTCCTCGGAAAGGTCCAAGACGAGCTGGCGCTCTCCAACTTCATGGCGGGCCTCCTCGCCACGGTGTTCCTGGCGAGCTACTTCGTGACGGCGCCAGCCTTCGGCCGCCTCGGCGATCGGCTCGCGCGCAAGTGGCTCATCGCCATCGGCATCGTCGTGTGGAGCGCCGCCACGATCGGCTCGGGCCTGGCAACGGGTGCGGTCGCGCTCTTCGTCTCGAGAGCCATCGTCGGCGTTGGCGAGGCAAGCTATGCCACGCTGGCCCCCACGATCATCGACGACGTGACGCCAAGCGCCCGCAAGGGTCGCGCGCTCGCCGTGTTCTACCTCGCGACCCCCGTGGGAACGGCCCTCGGGTACATCGTGGGCGGCCTCGTCGAGAAGCACGCCGGCTGGCGCACCGCGTTCTTCGTCGCCGGCGGCCCTGGCCTTCTGCTCGCCATGATCACGCTCCTCGTGAAGGAGCCGGAGCGCGTCATCGCCGAAGAGAAGGCGGACGTGAGGCGAGATCTCGGCCGTCTCGTGCGCACGCCGCTCTACCGTCAGGGCGTCCTCGGGTACTGCGCGTACACCGCCGCGATCGGCGCGTACGCGTACTGGGCCCCGACGTTCCTCTACCGCCGCTATGGCATCGCGCAGTCGGCGGCGAGCACGAAGTTCGGCATGATCGTGGTCGTCGCCGGCGCGCTTGCCACCGCCATCGGAGGCTTCTGGGCAGACCGCGTGCAAAAGCGTGTCGAGAGCCAGATGCCCGGCTCGTCTGAGGCCGAGCGCGATCCCGAGGTGGTGCGCGGTCAGCTCGGGATCTGCGCGAAGGGCAGCCTGCTCGGCACGGGGCTCGCCGCGGCCTGCTTCTTCTCGACGAGCGCGAACATGTTCTTCGCCTTCGCGTTCTTCTCCATCCTCGCACTCTTCATGAGCACGTCGCCCATCAACGCCGTGATCTTGAGGTCCGCTCCGCAAGAGCTTCGTGCGAGCGCGATGGCTCTCGCCATTTTCGCCATCCACATGTTCGGCGATCTCTGGTCGCCGTCGTTCGTGGGCCTTCTCGCCGATCACCTGCCCATGCAGCTGGCGATGATGCCGCTTCCGATCGCCATCGCGCTGAGCGCGTGGCTCTGGTGGCCGAAGCCCGCGCCCGCGACGGCGACGGCGACGAATGCGAGCGCCAAAGCGAGCGCTGGCGTCGACGCCGCTTAAGAGAGAGAGGGCACCGGAAGGGCGGAAGGGCGGAAGGGCGGAAGATTCGACGACGGGAGGGAGCGGATCATCGGCGCACTGCGCACTCATCGAGGTGCATCGTTGCCTGGCTCCAGGACGCCGGGACTCGCGCAGTCGACGTACGAGGGAGCCTCATAACCCCTTCCGTTCTTCCGCCCTTCCTGTGCCATTCCTTCCCGTCCTCCAAAGGCCGGGCTTGATCGGTTGCCGTGCCCAAGGGGGCGCGCAATACGATAGGATCCGGTTCAATGGTGAAATCCGACCATCGCACGAATTCTCGCGGCAACACGACGGCCACGCCGGTGGAGCACGCGGGCCCGAACGCAGGCCAGGGCGACGTTTCCGACGAAGTCGAGCGTGCGCGTCGCGCGAACGAGCGCGCGAATGCCGCCGAAGAGGCCTATCGCAAACTCCAACTCGAGCTCGTGGCGTCGAAGGACGAGACCACCGCCGCGCGTGACGAGGTCCAGCAGCTCAAAGAGAAGATCGCGGTCCTCGAGGCCGAAATCGCGCGGCGCGACAAGACTGCGAACGCAGCGCCCGGATCGTCACCCGCGTTGCCGAAAGCGCCGATCGACAAGGCCCAGATCGGCATGCACGTCGTGAACGTGCTCGAGCGAATCGACGGTCTGCGTGATCTCCTCGCCCGCGCCTCGACGGATCTCTCGCAACTCCACGCGGACGAGATCGCCGCGAGCAAGAAGCGCGCGCGCATCCTCGCCGACGCCTGCGCCCTCCTCACGCGCGTGGTCGGTGCAACCGGCGAAGTTCCCCCGCCCCTCCCGAGCGCAGCGCTCGAGGCCCGCCTCTCCGTCGCGCCCATGGTCGACATTTCCGAGGTGGCCGAACTGCTCGAGTCGCTCCGCCCGCCGAGGGCCCCCACGGTTTGACCTCGCGAGCGCTCCTTCGTCGCCGCCTCACGGGCGCACTCGTCGTCACGACGGCAACGTGCGCGTGGCTCGCGGCGTGCGAGGAGCGCTTCCCGGCCGCGCTCGGAAATGTGCCGAGCGACGAAGCGTCGGTCGCGCCGGACGGTGGAGACGGAGGCGCGGAGCAAGACACGGATGCCGCTGTCGTTCCGCGTGGAGCGCGTGTGCTCGGCCTGGACGTCGATCTCAGCGGGCAGACACTCCTCGAACACGTGCAAACGGCACGCGACGCAGGCGCCACGACAACGACGGTGAGCTACGCCTGGGACGAGGTGGAGGTGCCCTTCGACGGTGGTGCCCCCGACGCCGCCACGACAGCGCTCTTCCAGCCCGGGCTCCACGTCGCGAACCTCGTTCTCTCGTCCGAGCACGCTTCGGCGCTCCTCGAAATCGACGCGGTGGACGTGAGTGGCCCGCGGATGCCGGCCGACCTCGCGGGGCTGCCGCTCGACGATCCGCAAGTGGCCGTGCGGTACGGCCGCGTCATCGATTACGTGGTTTCGCAGATGCCCGATCTCCAGCTCGACGTGCTTCTCGTCGCGAGCGGAGTCGACCGGGCGTTCGGCGACGACGCGAACAGGTACGCGCAGCTCGCAACGTTCATCGAGCGCGCCAAGGCCTACGCCCAATCGGTCGGCGCCCCTTTCCGCATCGGGTTCGCGGTCGGAGAAGACGGGATGGCCGCCAGGCGCTCCCTCCTCGACGCGGCGTGGAACGGCTCCGATGTCCTCGGGGTCACCGTCTTCCCGGCCGACGCCTCGGGGCACGTCCTTCCGCCGGCTTCGGTCGGGGATGCGTTCGATCGCATCGCCCAGGCGGCGCCCCCGGACAAGCCGGTCGTCATCCGGGCCGGCTACCCCTCCGCGGCGGCGTGTGGCAGCGACGGAGACGCCCAGGCCGCCTTCGTTCGGACCGCCTTCCAGGCGTGGGACCGGAACGCCACGCGGATCGCGGTGTTCGACCTCGTTGAGCTCGATGACGCGTCGCTTTCGGTGGCGAAAGCTCGCGCAGAACGTCAAGGACGATCCGACGAGGCGTGGGTCGCATTCTTCGGATCCCTCGGCCTCCGTGATGGAACTGCTGGAAAAGCAGCCCTCGGGGACTTTCGCGCGTTGGCCCACGCGCGCGGCTGGTAGCGCGAAGACGACGCCGAACGAGGCCGGAACGCGCGACGGGGCGCAAGATGTCCACCCTCGAGCCTTGGTTGCGGGAAAACCTTCCGAAATTCTTTCCTGCTTGGAGCGGAAGGCCGGTTGACCTACGAGGCGGACGTCGGCTACTGAGAGGCGCTCAGTTGCGCCCTTATCGGCCGTTTCGTTCCGTAGTGGTTCGTTAGTCGCTCGTCCGTCGTTCGTCCGATCCCCCGCTTTTTCAAGCACCGCTTCAAGCACGCGCGCACCGCCCGATGCTCCTTTCCCCAGGCCTTCACCGATCGATTGCGCGTGCCTTCGCGGTGGTGGTCGAGATCGCGATCTTCGGCGCCCTGTTGTTGCTGCTCGTCGCGGGTGCTCCTCGTCCCGCCTTCGCCCAGATGGGCCAGGGCCCCGGCTCCGGACCTCCCATGCAGCCCGCCAAACCGGCGGCGCGCGGAGCTGCGGACGCGGGCGCTGCCCCGGCGACCAAGCCCAGCGGTGACGCGGGCGCTCACCCGGCCGCCGAGCCGGCGGGTGATATCGATGGCGGCGCGCCCGAAGCCAACGGCGCTGCAGCCTCGGCGCCTGCCACGCAGGCCGCCGGTCCGACGATCAACATCCCGCAGAGCGAAGCGGAGAAGGCCGAGGGCACTCCGATCACGCGCATCGACATCAGCGGCAACCGCCGCGTCGCGCGCGACGACATCGTGAGCTACCTCCGGGAAAAGCCCGGCAACTACTTCAAGGTCGACAACCTCGCGAGCGATGTCCGAGCCCTCTGGGACTCGGGCTTCTTCGACGACGTCGAAGTCGACATGACGCGCTCCGACCACGGCGTCATTCTCCGTTTCCTCGTTCGCGAGCGCCCGAACATCAAGGCGGTCGAGTTCGAAGGCAACAGCGAGATCGAAAACGACAAGCTGCAGGAAGCGATCGAGGTCAAGGCCAACACGATCCTCAGCGTTCCGTCGGTCCGCCGCAGCGTCCAGAAGATCAAGGACGCGTACGCCGAGAAGGGCTACTTCCTCGCCGACGTCGAGAGCGCGGTCGAGCCCCAGCGCGACAACGAAGTCATCATCAAGTTCAAGATCACCGAGCACGCGCCGGTGACCGTTCGCCGAATCACGTTCGTCGGCAACTACAACGTCCCCGACGACGAGCTGCGGTCGATCATGCAGACCGGCCAGAGCTCGATCTTCTCGTTCGGCTCCGGCGGCCCCTACCGTCAGGACATCTTCGAACGCGACGTTCTGATGCTGAACGCCCTTTATTACGACAAGGGCTACATGAACGTGCAGGTCGGGACGCCGCGCGTCATGCTGACGCCCGATCGCGAAGGCATCGAGATCACCCTCCTCATCCACGAGGGTCCGCGTTTCAAGATCCGCCAGCTCAAGATTTACGAGCGCGATGCGGACGGCAAAGAGATCGAGCCCCTCGGCGGTCGCCGCGCCCTTCGTCAGCTCGTTCGCGCCAAGAGCGGCGACTACTTCAACCGCGCCGAGCTCGTGAAGGACCTCCAGGCGGTCCGCACCGTCTACCGCGACGCCGGTTACGCCAACATGGAGGCGGACCCGGAGACCGAGCTCGATCCCGTCAAGCGCGAGGTCGACATCATCGTCCCGATCCGCCGCGGCCCGCTGGTCCACGTCGAGCGCATCGAGATCAAGGGCAACACGAAGACGCGCGACAAGGTCCTGCGTCGCGAAATGGAGATCGAGGAAGGTCAGCTCTTCAGCGAGACCAAGCTCGAAGACTCCAAGAAGCGCATCACCGCGCTCGGCTACTTCGAACGTGTCGACGTCTCCACCGAACAGGGTTCGACGCCGGAGACCATCAACATCAACTTCGAGGTGACGGAGCGCCCCACCGGCACCTTCCAGGTCGGCGCAGGCTTCTCGAGCATCGAGAACTTCATCGCCACCGCGCAGATCCAGCAAGCGAACCTGTTCGGCAACGGCCAGTCGCTCGCCCTCCAGGCGCAGATCTCCGGTCTCCGTCAGCTCATCAGCATCCGCTTCTTCGAGCCGTACTTCCTCGACTCGGACTGGTCGACCTCGATCGAGCTCTACGACAACCTGCTCGTCTTCCCCGACTTCTCGCGTCGGTCGATCGGTGGCGCGGCCACGTTCGGTTACGCGCTCGTGCAGCCCTGGCTCCGCATCGGCGTGACCGCCACGGTCCAGCACGACGCGGTCGATACCGCGAACGTCAACACGTTCTTCGGTTCGTCCTCGGGCTTCGTCAGCGTGTTCCAGCGCCTGCCGCTCGCGAACCTCTTCAACTCGGGCCGAACGATCTCGCTCCGCCCGCAGATCACCTACGACACGCGTAACAACCGCCTCTTCCCGTCGTCCGGTGTCTATCTCCAGGCCTCGACCGAGTTCGCGTCGAGCGCCCTCGGCAGCGAGATCGAGTTCCTCCGCCACGAGTTCACGGGCCGCTTCTACTACCCGCTCTTCGGTCAGACCGATCAGCCGGGCTCCGGCTTCGTGCTCAAGATGAACAACAAGGTGGGCCTCATCACGAGCCCGCTTTCGAACGGCGTTCCGATCTTCGCGCGCTACTTCCTCGGCGGCATCCTCGACGTGCGCGGTTATCGCCTCCGCACGCTCGGCCCGCGCCTTCCGCTCAACTCCGCGCTCGACGTGAACTCCGCGCCGATCGCGAACGGCGCGAACATCGGCGGTAACCTCCAGTACTACTCGAACCTCGAATTCGAGTTCCCGATCATCGACAAGGTCGGTATTCGCGGCGTCGCCTTCGTCGACACCGGCAACACGTGGAACCTCGAGGACCAGTTCTGCAAGACCACGCCGGCTCCGCAGTTCTCGAACCTCGTGAGCCCGTGCTTCAGCGCGAAGAGCCTCACGTACCTCCGCTGGTCGAGCGGCTTCGGTATCCGCTGGTTCTCGCCGCTCGGCCCGCTGCGCTTCGAGTGGGGCTTCCCGCTCAACAAGCTGAGCTTCGAAGAGGCGAGCGTCTTCGAGTTCACCATCGGCAACTTCTTCTGAGCTGACGAGCAAACCCCTCGCGAGAGCGCACTCGACATCGGTGCGCTCTCGAGTCGTGATGCCGCGCTGGATGGTGAGCGCGTGCGCGCGCTCGCTGCTCGCCTGAGTGGGCTTCGCAGCTCTCCGTTTGGGGTCAGCGAGTTCGCGCCATGCTCACCGCAAGGCCCTGCCCTGCCATGTCCCTGCCGTGCGCCACGCCATGGCGCCGCTCCATCGCCGAAATCAGCGCCTGAATGCGCTGCGGATCACCCACGGGTGACCTGCGCGGTGCGGGCGATTTTGGCTGCGAGAACGCGCGGTTTTCCGAATCGGGCGTAGGCATGGCCGCAGGCACGTTCGCAGGCACGTTCCCGGTGGCCAAATTGCTAGAATTCCCCGGGTATTTTCGGCGTTTTCTACTGGCAGCGGGGCGGTGACCGGACTAGACATTTGACCCGATGTCGAACGTGAACGTTCCGCCTGAGCCGAACCTCCCGGGGTCGCCCGCCCAGCCTCCGAGCAACGGTCAGAAAGTTCCCATCTCCATCCAGGAGGAGATGCGCACGAGCTACCTCGACTACGCGATGAGCGTCATCGTGGGTCGTGCGATCCCGGACGCGCGCGACGGCCTCAAGCCGGTTCACCGTCGCATCATGTACTCCGCGTATCAGGAGGGCCTCGTCCCCAGCGCGGCGTACCGCAAGAGCGCGACCATCGTCGGCGCCGTGCTCGGTTCGTACCACCCGCACGGTGACGCGAGCGTCTACGACGCGATGGTCCGCCTCGCGCAGGACTTCTCGCTCCGCTATCCGCTCATCGACGGCCAGGGCAACTACGGCAGCGTCGACGGCGACCCGGCGGCCGCGTACCGATACACGGAAGCGCGCCTCTCGAAGATCGCCGTCGAGTTCCTGAGCGACATCGAGAAGGAGTGCGTCGACTTCGTTCCGAACTTCGACGACTCCAAGGTCGAGCCGACCGTTCTTCCGACGCGCATCCCGAACCTGCTCGTCAACGGCAGCGGCGGTATCGCCGTCGGTATGGCGACCAACATTCCGCCGCACAACCTCGGCGAAGTGCTCGACGCCACGGTTCACCTCATTCGCAATCCGCAGTGCACGGTCGACGACCTCATGCGGTTCGTCGCCGGCCCTGACTTCCCGACGGGCGCTCTCATCTTCGGGCGCGGCGGCATCGAGCAGGCGCAGCGCACCGGTCGCGGCAACATCATCATGCGTGCGCGCATGGAGGTCGAGCGCGCGCCGGGTCGTGGCGACAAAGAGCAGATCGTCGTCACCGAGATCCCCTACCAGACGAACAAGGCGAGGATTCACGCGCGCATCGGCGAGCTGATGCGCGAGAAGAAGATCGAGGGCATCTCCGAGGCCCGCGACGAATCCGACCGCGAAGGCATCCGCCTCGTCATCGAGCTCAAGAAAGACGTCGTCCCCCAGGTCGTCATCAACCAGCTCTATCGGTTGACGGACCTGCAGACGTCGTTCGGCGTCATCAACCTGGCGATCGTCCGCGGCCGCCCGATGGTGATGAACCTGAAGGAGTCGCTCGATGTCTTCGTCGAGCACCGCCGCGACGTCGTCACGCGCCGCACGCGTTACGAGCTCCGTCAGGCCGAAGCGCAGCGCGAGATCGTCGAAGGTCTCGGCATGGCGACCACCGAGGTCGACCTCGTCGTGAGGACGATCCGCGAATCGCGCGACGTCGAGACCGCGCGCAGCGCCCTCATGAAGCTCCCGCTGAAGGGCCTCGAGGCGTTCGTGCGCCGTGCAGGCCGCCCCGACGCGGAGATCGAGCGCGCCAAGGAAAAGGGCGACTACTTCCTCTCCGAGCGCCAGGCCAAGGCCATCCTCGAGATGCGCCTCTCCAAGCTCACCGGCCTCGAGCAGGAGAAGCTCGCGGCGGAGTACGGCGAGCTTTGCAACGAGATCGCGCGCCTTCGCAACATCCTCGCCAACGAGAGTGTCCTCTTCGACCTCATCGTCATGGAGCTCGAGGAGATCCGCTCGAAGTTCGCCGACAAGCGCAAGACCGAGATCGTGGCGAACGACGCCGAGATCGCCGACGAAGACATGATCCAGGAAGAGGACATGGTCGTCACGATCTCGCACGCCGGGTACATCAAGCGGACGCACCCGTCCGCGTACCGCGCGCAGAAGCGCGGCGGCAAGGGCAAGATCGGCATGGAAGCGCGCGAGGAAGACTGGGTCACCCAGCTCTTCGTGGCTTCGACCCACGCCTACGTCTTCTTCTTCTCCGACCGCGGCAAGGTCTACGTGAAGAAGGTCTACGAGATCCCGATCGCCGCGCGTAACGCCAAGGGCCGCGCGATCGTGAACTTCGTCGGCATGGAGCCGGGCGAGAAGGTCGCCGCCATCGTCGAGATCCCGAAGATCGAAGAGGGCAAGTTCGTCGTCACCATCACGAAGCGCGGTCAGATCAAGAAGACCGCCGTGACCGAATACGAGAACTTCCGCCAAAAGGGCATCATCGGCGTGAAGATCGAGGGCGACGATCAGCTGCTCTCGGCGGCTCTCACCAACGGTGGCTGCGAGCTCCTCATCGCCACGAAGCTCGGTCAGTCGATCCGCTTCGCCGAAGATCAGGTCCGCTCGATGGGCCGCGGCACGGTCGGCGTGAAGGCGATCGACGTCGCCGACGACGACCAGGTCGTCGGTATGGCGGTCACCGATCCGGAGCGTCCGTTCGTCCTCGCCGTCTGCGAGAACGGCTACGGCAAGCGCACGAACCTCGAAGAATTCCGCCAGCAGAACCGCGGTGGCAAGGGCATCATCCTCATCGACGCGAGCGAGCGAAATGGCCCCGTGGTCGACGTCAAGCTCGTCAAAGACGGCGACGAGATCATGCTCATCACCGACAAGGGGCAGACGCTCCGTACGGCCGTCGCCGAGGTCCGCGAGACGGGCCGCAACGCGCAGGGCGTGAAGATCATGAGCGTCGAGGAAGGCGAGCGCATCGTCGCCCTCGAGCGCATGGCCGAGCAGCCTGCGGGCGCGGAGGGTGGACCCGAGGGAGGCTCCGAAGGTGGCTCCGAGGACGGTGGCTCGGCGAGCGAGCTCCCGCCCGATGACGGCTCTGGCGGCGCCGCACCGGCCGGCAGCGAAACGCCCGGCGAAGGCGAGCTCAACTGAGGTCCATGCAAGCCGTCGCGCGTCCCTCGGCGAAAGCCGCGGCCAAGAGTTCCTCCAAGAAGACGAGCACCACGCACACCAAGAAAGCGAGCGCGGAAGCCAAGCCGCGCCGCATCGTGGGCGTGGGCTCGGCTTCCACGGGGGAACAGAACGCGAAACAGAACGCGAACAAGCACAAGAACGCGAAAGCCCCGACGGCCGGCGGCGCGAAGAAGAAGGCCGGCGCGAGCAAACCTTCGAGCGGAAAGACGTCGAGCAAGGCGTCCAAGAAGATGGCCCCGCCCGTCCCTACCCTCGAGCGCCTCAAGCAGATTCACCCTGACGCGCACTGCGAGCTCGATCACCAGAACGCGTTCCAGCTGCTCGTCGCGACGGTGCTCAGCGCGCAGACGACCGACGTGAACGTCAACAAGGCCACGCCCAAGCTCTTCGCGACCTATCCGGACGCGAAGGCCCTGGCGAAGGCGGAGCCCGTCGACGTCGAGCCGCTCGTCTCCACGCTCGGTTTCTTCCGGCAGAAGGCCAAGAGCATCGTCGGTCTCTCGCGCATCCTCGTCGAGAGACACGGCGGCGAGGTTCCGCGCTCACTCGACGACCTCGTGAAGCTCCCTGGCGTGGGCCGGAAGACGGCGAACGTCGTTCTCGGCGTCATCTGGAACACGCCCGAGGGCGTGGTCGTCGACACGCACGTGCAGCGCACCTCGCAGCGGCTCGGATGGACGCAAAACACCGATCCGGTGAAGATCGAGCAAGATCTCTGCAAGCTCCTTCCCCGAAACGAGTGGGATATGACCAGCCATCTGCTCATCTTCCACGGCCGGCGCATCTGCTTCGCGCGGAAGCCCAACTGCGAAGGCTGCGGAATCAACGACGTCTGCCCGAGCGCCTTCGACGCCGAGCTCGTCGGGCGGAAACCCGCACGCGTACGAAGCGCGTGATAGCCTTCCTGATCGGACTCTCGCGCCTCGGGCCGTGAAGGCTCCCGGGCGACGACGAATTCCTGGGAGCCCTTCGTGACGACGGGACAATACATCGCCCGGTTCCGCGAGCTGCACGACAGGGCCAAGTCGGGATCTCTGAACGAGAAGGAGCTCGTCGAGTATCGGCAAGCCCGCACCGAGTTCAGCCGCCTCATGATGGTGGCGCAGCAGCTGAATCGAAGCGGCAAAACGCTTCGCTCCACGCTGCGCATTGCCCAGCTCTTCAAGGTGGAGCTCGATCTCGGCGCGCCGCCGGCGGTGCGGACCACCACCGTCGACCTGGCAACCGGTGGCTTCGCCGCCCTCCTGCCGATGAATGAGCCGCTCGGCAAGGTCGTCGGCTTCACGCTGAACGTGCCGGTGGTCGGCAATGCGCCGTCGGCCATCCGCGGAACGGCACGCGTTGCAAGCTCCCGCCCGCACGGTGGGCTCTTTCGCGTGAGCTTCACGTTCGAGCCTCTCAAGCCCGCCGAGCAGGAGCAGCTCGAGGTCGTGATCATCGACTCGGTGCTCGCGCGCTTCGCGAGCCCCGTGTGAGCGCACGCGTCCAGGCGGCACGGCCCGGACGCACGCCCAACTCGACTCACTTCAAGCGAAGCAGCTTCTCGTCGACGGCCAGCGCATCGACGTCCTTTGCCTTTTTCGCGGTTTCGTACGCCGAGCGCGCTGCTTGCGGCTCCTTGTCGGCGACGAGGGCGTCACCGAGGGCAACCCATCCCGGGCCGTAGGCAGCGAAGTCCTTGGTGGCGCGCGTGGCGAACGCCTTGGCACTCGTCACACGTCCCGCAGCCACACACGCGCGAGCCGCGTTCACGAGAGGCGTGGGATCACCATGATCGAGTCCGTACGCGGCTTGATATGCCTCGAGCGCGAGATCGATCTCCCCCTTCTTCGCCCACGCGTCGGCGACGAGCAGCTTTGCGGCGGCGACGTTGGGCATCAACTTGCTCGCGAGCTCGCCCGCCTTGATCGCATCGTCGGCGCGGCCCTCGGCGAGAGCCACGTGACCGGCGACGACGTGCGAAAACACGTCGTTGGGGGCAAGCCGAAGAACCGTCTCTACGGTCTTCTTCGCGTCGGGCAATCGTCTCGCCGCGACGTAGCCGTCGGTCAGCCCGCGGAGAGCTTCGAGGTACGTCGGTCGATCGCCGATGGCGCGTTCGAGCGCGGCCAGCGACTCGGTACTGCCCGCTGGCAGCGCGCGCCCGAGCTCGAATTGCGCGACCGGATCATGCGGGTCGAGCGACACGGCGCGTTTCAACGAGGACACACCGTCCCTGCCCGTTCGCTGGAGGAGCGTGCCCAGCAGCACGTGCGCGTCAGCCTTGCTCTCGGCCTGAGCAATCGCCTCGCGATACGAGGCTTCGGCCTCTGCATCCATCGACTCGAGCTCGCGGGCGCGCCCGCTGGCGAGCTTTGCGGCGTAGGCCACTTCGGCGCGAGGGGCTTTGCCCTTCTCGAGGGCTGCGAGCTCGCCCAAAGCCTCCGTTCCTCGGCGCCAGAGGAGGTGCGCTTCGGCCGCGCAGACGTGGCTGACGTCTGCTGCGGAAGGCGTTTTTCCAATGCCATTGCACGTCCCACGCGCCGCTTCGAACTCACGCTTCGCGATGTGCGTTCGGGCGATTTCCCACTTGAGGAGCGCCGCCGCATCCGGTCGGTTGGCAGCAAGCGCGACGCCCCGACGGAGCTCGGTCAGGGCCTCGGCGTCATGCCCGGCCTTCCGCAGGGCCTGACCGTAGGCCAGCGACGCTTCGGGGCTGATCGGCGCCGCCTTCACCCGCTCGCGCGCCTCCGCCAAGCCCGCTTCCTGCGCACCGGCCGGGAGGCTGGGAGCCAGAGCGGCGATGGTACAAACGACCCCCAGGATCGTGGCGATGGTGGTCCGGCGACGTGTAGACTGCATAGGAAATTTCCCCCTGCGGTGGCGGCTGGCTGAATGGCTAGCAGCGTGCATGCCACCAGCCTGAAACTCCGAGAGACTCCGAACCCGCCTTGTAAGCAGGTGTTCCGAGCGGGCAGCCCGCGCGGTGATACCTTCTGGAGAGAGATGCGCAAGCCCCGCGTCGTCGGTCTGGTTCTCACGCTCCTCAGCACCGTTTGTGGAGTTGGCTGTGGAGTTGGCTGCGGACTTGGCGTCGCGGGCTCGCTGATGCCCGACCAGGACAGAGGCGACACGCCCGAAGCAGGCACGACGAGCCGGCCCGAGACCGGAACGGACGCCGCCGGGGACGTGCCCGACGGACGGCCCGGTCCCGGCGACAGCGGGGTCGACGACGCATCGCTCGACGTCAACCCCGCAAGCTGCGCCGACCACTGCGACGGCGGCACGTGCGTCGATGGCGTCTGCACCCTGACGTGCGCCGCAAACCAATGCACGACCGCCCCCGTGGTTTGCCCCGACGGCATCCCTTGCGCCGTGGAATGCGGGCAGAACGCCTGCTCCCACGGCGTCGATTGCGCCGGCGCTACGGCGTGCAAGGTGACCTGCAGCGGCTCGAGCAGCTGCACCGGTGAGAAGGTCCGCTGCTCCGGATCGACCTGCAGCATCACCTGTTCGGGCAACAACTCGTGCAACCACGGCGTCGATTGCGACGCCGGCACGTGCGACGTGCAGTGCACCGGCTCCACCTCGTGCCGAGGGGAAGCGGTGAACTGCAACGGCGACGTCTGCTCCATCGTCTGCGGTGACGACGCCACCGACACGAACGTCTGCGATCACGGTATTCACTGCACGGCGACGAAGCGTTGCTCGCTCCACTGCAACGGGCCGAACGCCTGCACGCAGGACACCATCACGCTGGACGCGCCGACCGGTACGGCCGAAGCCTTCTGTTCGAGCGTGAATTCCTGCAACCATTCGCTCGCACTCCGTGCAGCGAACGGTACGGTCACCTGCTCGGGCCCCGGCTCCTGCTCGGCGGGCGTCGCGTGCGATGGCGGCCCTTGCAACGTCGACTGCACCGGCTCCGCCGCCGCGTCGGTGTGCTGCACCACGGGCGTGACGTGCACGACGACGAACTGCGGAACGCCGAAGGTCTGTCCCTAGGGCGCGGTCGACTTTTCGATCCGCGCGAGCGCCCAGAACGCGGCCTTGCGCACGATCTCGGAATCGTGGTGCTCGGCCGCGCGCGTGAGCGCTTCGACGTCGGCCGGATCGGCGCGATTGCCCAGCACGACCGCCGCGTTACGAGCGAGCCCGATGCGTGTCGCGCGCCCGACGGGACTTCCCTCGCGCAGAGCCGCGAACCCCGCATCGTCGAGCATCAGAAGATCACGCACCCGCACCTCGCCCCAGCGCGGATCGGGCGTGAAGCGAGCATCGATCGGCATGCCGGCGCGGCGTGCCGAACGCGCCGAGGCATTGAAGGGGCAAACGGTCTGGCAATCGTCGCAGCCGAAGAGATGGCCTCCAACGCCCTCGTGGAGCTCGTCGGGGATCGCGGCGCGGTGCTCGATCGTCAGGTAGGCGACGCACCGGCGCGGGTCGAGCACGAACGGGGCCTCGAACGCGCCCGTCGGACAAGCGTCGAGACATCGCGTGCATGATCCACATCGTTCGGGAATCGTGGCGTCGGGCTCGATCGCGAGCGTCGTGACGACTTCGCCGAGGAGCACGAGCGATCCCACGCCGGGAACGATGAGGAGGCCGTTTTTGCCTACGAAGCCGAGGCCCGCGCGTGAGGCCCACGCCCGCTCGAGAATCGGCTCCTCGTCACAAAGCGGGCGCGCTTGAACGGGCTCTTCGCCCCCGAGCGTCCGAACGAACGCGGCGAGCTTGCGGAGCTTCTTGCGCAGACCATTGTGATAATCACGACCACGCGCATACCGCGCGATCGCCTGGACGACTTCGGGATCGGCCGCCTCGTCCACCGAGGAGCGCGCGTAGGGCCTCGCCAGGCAGATGACCGTCCGCGCGCCGCGCAGAATGTGCTCTCCGTCGAGGCTCCGTCGAGCCTCGGCCGCCGCTGCGAGCCAGCCCATCTCGCCCTGCTTGCCGTCGCGCACGAACGCCTCGTAGCGTTCGAAGTCGGCCTCGAGCGGCACGTCGGCACGAGCGAACCCAACCGCCTCGAATCCGAGCCGACGCGCCTCGGCAACGACGCGTGCTTTGAGCGGAACATCTCCTTCCAGGATGGGTTCCGGCACGGGGGGCGGACACGAAGAACTCACGGAAGGTTCACCTTGCCTTACGGCGCGCAAGGAATCGAGGCTCGCCGGTGCGGAATCGAGGCGGCCTTGAGACGATTCGCAACAATGGGATATCACGCGTCTTTAGCGCAGTCCGGGAGAGACCGATGAGCGCTTCTTCGGCTCTGCACGAGCTTCGAGTATGACAACGCGCCATGAAGGCCCCCGTTTCGCGCGTCTCGCGCTTCTTGGTCTCTGGCTTTGCCGCGCTGGCCGGCTTGATGCTCGCGGTCGGGTGCAGCTCGTCGAACTCGGCTCCTCTTGCGGACGCTGGCACCGCCACGACGACGAGCACCACGTGCGAAGGCGCGCCCGATCTCGCCAAAGACGACTACTGCGCATCGTGCAGTTTCGCCGCGAACGCGAGCCCGACCACGTGCAAGGTGCCGCGCACGATCAACGCGTGCTGCGCTTTCGTCCAGCCGCCGTCGCAGGAGGTCGTGCGTAGCACGGGCCTCTACCGCTACAGCTCCAACGATCCGGCGTTGCAGCTCGGCTGCCTCGACACGCCCGCCGCTCTCGGCACGCCGAAGCCCATCACGCTGACCGGCTTCGTGCGGCTCTTCTCGAGCGGCAACGACTCGGCGGGCGTGAAGATCGAGGTCTTCAAGGAAGGCACCGACGGAGCACTCGGCGACCTCGTCGGCACGCCGGTCACCACCACCGATTCGGACGCGTTCCTGCAGCCGAAGCCGGATTGGTTGAAGAAGTGCCCCGCTGGCGGCTGCACCTTCCGCGCATTCAAATACGAGGGCGTCCCCACCGAGACGCCGCTCATCGTGAAGACGTCCGACGCGAAGGGCGGCACCGATTGGTCGCCCCTCTACGACTACAATGTCTTCTTCTCCAACGATCAGGTCGGCGCGTCGAACGAGTTCTCGTACGAGCCTCAGGCCGTCGCGGCGACGGACATCAACACCGTCGCGTCCGCCGCCGGTGGATTCACGGTTCGGCCCGACAAGGGCGTCCTCGCCGGTGAAGTCCACGACTGCGGCGACGTCCGCGTGTCGGGAGCGATGGTCGACACGGACACCGCGCACGAAGGCGACGTCTTCTACTTCGGCGAAAACGAAGCCGATCCGCTTCCGGATCGCCAGCGCGCCTCCGCCGGTACGAGCCGCCTCGGCCTGTTCGGCACGCTCAACATTCCGACCGGAACGCCCATCCGTGTTCGCGCCATCGGCACCGTCAACGGACAGACGATGCTCCTCGGCTCGCACACGGTTCAGGCCTTCCCCGGAGCCGTCACGGCGCTCAGCTTCCGCGGCCGTCGCCCTTGGCAGAAGTAGCTCACGGAGAAACCACGGCCGACACGCTCTTCGGTGGGCGTGTCGCCTTGGCCCAACCGGCCAAAAATCGCGGTTATCGGGTCAACGTCGACGCGATCCTGCTCGCTGCCTTCGCGGCCGGTGTGCTCGACGAGCCGCCGGCGCGCGCTCGAAAAGCGAAGGCGGCGTTCGACCTGGGCTCCGGCGTCGGCGCCGTCGGGCTCTCGCTCTTGCATCTCGGCGGTGCATCGCACGTCACGATGATCGAGGTCGATCCGATCCTCGCAGGTCTCGCCGAGGAGAACGCCGTCGCCAACCGGTGGCAGGATCGAATCGAGGTCCGCCTCGGCAGCGTGGCCGCCATCACGAAGAGCGACGCCGATCTCGTCGTCTGCAACCCGCCGTATGTCCCGCCCGGGCGCGGACGAGCCCCTCTTGCCGTGCGCGCCACGGCGAAGATGGGCTCGCTGGACGACTTCGTCTACGCGGCGCGAAAGCTCGCGGGCCGGCGCGCACGCGTGTGCTTCGTCTATCCGGCGATCGAGGCAACGACGTTGCTCGGATCGCTTCGCTCTGCCGGCCTCGAGCCCAAACGCCTGCGCACGGTACACAGCAAGCCCAACGAGAAGGCGCGCGTCGTCCTCGTCGAAGCCGTTGCCGGAAAGCCCGGCGGCCTCGTCATCGAGCCGGGCTTCGTCGAGACCGACGGCAAGGGTCGTCGCTCGAGCCCAATCGAACGGCTGCTCGCGAAGTAGCAGGCCTCAGAAGACGCTGCTCACGTCCAACGTGACGACGTTGTCCGACGAGGCGCTGCTGCCGCGCGAGCGCCGTATTCGTTGCGATGGCGCCGGCCGACCCGACGACGTGCGCCCCACGACGACGCCCGCTTCTCCTGCACGCGGACGGCAGCGCTTACGGTCGTCGAAGACGATCGAGCGCGATGGCGCAGGCGGCGCGCACGCTGAGGTGATTCCAGTCACCCACGCCCGCGATCGGCTCGATGACCGCGTCGGCGTTCGACGTCACCGAGGGTGCGAGGCCCCAGCCGGTACCGAAGACGAGGAGAATCGGACCGCCCTCGCCGGCGAGCGCTTTGCGCGCAGTTTCGAAGGTGATCGAGGTGCCGATCTCGCGCGCAGCCGTGACCCAGACCGTCACGCGCTCGCCACCCTCGCCCGCGAGTGCTTCCACGGCGGACTCCAGCGTGGGCACGGCCCGGACGACCGAGAGAGCTTCCTTCCGGTCGGGAATGCGCTGTGCGCTCGACCCTTCGGTCCAGTGCGTGACGATGCGCGTCGCCAACTCTCGTTGGACCTCGACCGGATGCACGATGAAGAAGTCGCTGCATCCGTACGTGCGGGCGCTGCGCGAGAGATCGTGGACGTCGATGTTGGTGAGCGCCGACGTAACGACGTGCCCGTCTTTGTGGAGCACGGGGTAGTGCACGAGCGCGATGGCGAGACGGCGGCCGGCGACTTTCATGGCTTGCTCTTGGGCGAGGTCTCGCGACGATCGAGGAGATCCGGACGACGCGCTTGGGTTCGCTCGAGCGACAGCTGCTTGCGCCACGCGGCGACGTGCGCGTGGTTGCCCGAGGACAGGACCTCCGGCACGGTCACCCCGCGAAACTCGGCCGGTCGCGTGTACTGCGGATACTCGAGGAGGCCTTCTTCGCCGTGCGATTCCTCGTGCGTCGACTCCAAGTTGCCGAGCACGCCGGGAATGAGCCTGACCGTGGCCTCGATGACCGCCATGGCCGCGACCTCGCCCCCGGTCATGACGAAGTCACCGAGCGAGAGCTCTTCGTCGACGAAGCTTCGCACGCGTTCGTCGAAGCCCTCGTAGCGACCGCAGATGAGCATGATCGCGGGCTCGGTCGAGAGCGTGCTCGCGATCGGCTGCGCGAACGGCTTGCCCTGAGGCGTCAGCAGAATGCGGCGCGCGCGGGGCTTTCCCTCGGCCGCGGCCTCGGCATCGAGGGCTTCCATGCACGCGACGAGCACATCGACGCGCATGACCATGCCACTGCCACCGCCGTACGGAGTGTCGTCGACGCTCTTGTGGCGACCGAGGCCGAACTCACGAGGCGAGCGCAGGCGAACCTCGAGCTGACCGCCGGTCATGGCGCGCCCGACGAAGCTCGTACGAAGGAAGGTTTCGAAGAGCTCCGGAAACAGCGTGACGAGGTCGACGCGCACGTTACTCCTCCGGCGCTTCGGGCTTCTTCTTCGCCGGCTTCGGCTTCTTGGGAGCGCTGCGCTCCAGCTCGTCGAGCGTCGTGATGGACACGACACGCGCAGCGGTGTCCACGTTCGCAACGTAGGCGTCGCTCAAGGGGATCTCCCAATCCCCCTGCTTGTCGTCGGCACGCACGCGCATCGCCTGCACGGTGGGGTAGTTCATGATCTCGACGACTTCGCCGATGCGGGCGTCGCCCAGACGAACCTCTGCCCCGACCACGTCGATGGCGTAGAACTCCCCCTCCTCGAGGCCAGGGAAGTCCTCTCGACGCACACAAATCTGCGCGCCACGAAGCTCTTCGGCGCGGTCTCGGTCGTCGACCGAATGAAGCTTGATGAGAATGGCGTCATCGGCCCAGCGCGCCTTGACAACCGACACTTCGTGCTCCTCGCCGTCAGGAAGGCGCACGAGCACCTCGTCCTGGTTCAGGAGCGTATCGCTGTCCTTGTTGAAGACGCGGAGCCGTAGCTCACCGCGCACACCATGCGGACGCGCGACTTCGGCAAGCGCAACCCACGTCTCGGACTTCGCGTTCACGATCTCGACTCCCAAAACAGAACCGGCGCCATTTCGCCGGCTCGTCACGCCTCAGAAGCGTAACGAGCAAGACCAAGGCGCCGATTCGGTCGACCTTTCAGTCGACGATGTCGAGGTGGGCGCGGCGACCGAGCTTGGTCGACATCGCAGCGAGGATGGTCCGCATCGACTGCGCCGTGCGGCCTTCCTTGCCAATGACCTTGCCGACGTCTTCTTTGGCCACCCGCAGCTCGATCAAGCTGTTGTGCTCGCTCGCGATCTCGGTCACTTCGACCTGATCGGGGTGATCCACGAGTTCGACGGCGATGGCCTTGATGAGCTCTTTCAACGCCATACTCTCTGGTTCTCGGAAGAGATCCGGAAGTTCCGGATCTACTTCGCGGCCGCGGCGGCGGCCTTGGCCTGAGCCTTCACGAGGCGGGTGAGCGTCTCCGAGGGGACCGCGCCGGCCGTACGCCAGTAGTCGAAGCGCTCAGCGTTGAGCTTGAGCGGAGAGTCCTTGCTCTCCTTCGCCGGGTCGAACGTGCCGATGTTCTCGAGGAACCGACCACCCCGGGGGCTGCGCGAGTCGGTAACGACAACGCGGTAGAAGGGCTTCTTCTTCGTGCCCTGGCGGGCGAGGCGGATAGCAACGGCCATGAGGGGAACCTTCGTCGATCTTCAGTGAGAGACTTGCAGTCAGAATGGTGGAAAACCGCCAGCGCAACTAGCGCAATTCGCGCCTGACGCCAACAGAAAGTCTCCCACCTTTGGGGCCGCGCAAGTTACCGGCGCACCATACATGTGTCAAGTGGTTCTGGTGAGCTCGCCACCTGGGGCCCAGCCATTGGGCTCAGCCGTTGACGCTCATGACCCGCGTGACGCGGTTCAAGAGGCCCATATGGCGAAACATCCCGAAGATCTTGAGCTCGCCAGTGCGCGTAGCACGGACCATGGAGCGAAGCACGTCGAGAGACGGGCGATCGGTCGGGATAGGCAGCGCGAGGGGTCTCGTGAGCGGGACGTTCGAGAGGGTCATGATCGCATCGGACGAGCCTCGCACGGCCACGTCCGGCACGCCGTAGATTCCGTCGTGGACGACGAGACGGCCGAGGCGGAACTCGAGCGTGAGCGCGACCTCGGCGTCGTCCGCGACGAGCGCGACCGTGCCGTCGATGGCATCGAAGTCCTTCTTCTTGTGCGGCTTGCTCTCGATGTTCTGCCTGACCAGGTCGGCGAGCATCTGCGCGAACGCGTTTTCCTCCGCGCCGGGCGCGAGCTGTACGAACGATGCCATCTCTCTTCCTCTGAACTCCGGCTCGTGGACTCCGGGTCGTGCACTCCGGATCGTCGACTCGCCTTTCTAGTCGCCTTCGGGCCCGCTCGCCTCGATCTTCGTGATGCCGATCGCTTTCAGCTGCGGTTCGAGCTTCGCGCGTGGGCCGACGATGACGACGATCCCATTTTTCACGTCGATGTGCTCGGCGGCCAGCTTGTCGAGATCGGCCTTCGTCGCTCCGTAGAGAAGTGCGCTCGCCTTCGCCTCGTGATCCGGCCCGAGGCCAACGCCTGCATTGCGCGCAAGGCGACGTGCTGCCGCCTCGACGGCCTCGAACGATTCGACGAGCTCCCCTCGGGCAAGGAGGCGCGTCTTTTCGACCTCCTCCTTCGTGAGGCCGCCCTTGGCGAGCTCCTCGATGTCCACGAGCATCGCCTTGAGCGCCTCGCCCGTGTGCTCGGTATGCACGGCGGCCTCCGCGGCGAACATGCCAGGGCGCCTCGTGAACGAGAAACGCGAACGCGCGCCGTAGCTCCAACCATGCTCCTCGCGGAGGTCCTGGTTGAGGCGCGAGGTGAAGCTCCCGCCGAGCGCGGCGTTCACACGAACGAGCGGCGGCGCCTCGGGGCTCGACGCGGCAACGCCCAGACGAACGACGCTGATGACCGACTGCGGAGCGTCGGGACGATCGACGACGACCACGCGACGCCCCGCCTCGGCCGACGCCGACGGGCTCTTCGTGGGCGCGGCCGGCGGTTTCTTCGTGCGCGCCGGTTGCCACCCCGCGAACGCCTTGTCGAGCAGCGGATCGAGCTCGGCGCGCGTGATGTCGCCCGCGACGACCACCGTGGCCGCCTCGGGGTGCCACCACTGGGCGTAGAACGTCTTCACGTCGTCGAGGCTCACCTTGGCCGCGGATTTGAGCGTGCCGTTGACGGGGTGACCGTACGGATCGCTTCCGAACAGCTGGCGCGCGCTGACGACGCCGGCGACCGCATTCGGCTCGCTCTGGCGAGCGCGCAGGTCGTTCTCCCAGAGATCGTGCACGCGCTTCCACTCGACCGGTGAGAACTTCGGTTTGCCGAGCACGTCGCCGAGGATTGCGGCGGCCGGCGCGAGGTTCTTCTTCAGCGACGTGAGCTGCGCGAACGCGTATTCCGTGTACGCGCCGGTGGCCAGCGTGGCGCCGAGGCGATCGATGTCACGTGCGATGTCGAGCGGACCGCGCGTTCCCGCGCCTTCGTCGAGCATGTTGGCCGTGGTGAGCGCGAGGCCGCCCTTGTCGGGCGCGTCGCCAGCCGAGCCCGCGCCCGGAATGACCACCTGCATCGCCACGACGGGCAGCGTGTGGCGTTCCAGGAGCCACACGATCATGCCGTTCGGCCGCTGCCACGAGGTGGGAACCGGCGGCGTGAAGGGCTCGGGCGTCTTCAGCTCCGGACGGGGACCGAGCGGATCCGCAGGAGGCGGTGCCGCGGTCGCCACGGGCGTGGCCGACGCCGCGGGGGTCGGAACTTGGGAGGGCCCTGCCCCTCCGCATGCGCCGGCGAGCAGAGCGAGAACGGCAACGGTCGCGAGATGGCGCCTCACTTCGAGTTCCCCTTCTTCTTGGGCACGACGCGGAGCACGACGCGCGCGTTCGGGAGCAGATACGCCTCCGCGGCCTTCTGGATGCCTTCCTTGGTCGCCGAGCGATAGCGATCGAGATCCTTCTGCACGAAGCCGGGATCCTTCACTTCGGCCTGGTACATGTTGAGGAGCGAGGCGCGCTCGCGGACGCCCTCGAGGCGCATGACGAATGCGGTCTCGACGAGGTTCTTCGACCGTTCGAGCTCTTCGTCGGCGATGGGCTTCCGGCGGATGGCCTCGAGCTCCTTGTCGATCGCCGCTTCCAGCTTCTCGAGCGAGACGCCCGGGCGCGCGATGACGCCGATCTCGAAGCGAGAACCAAGCGAGCCCGAGTCCTGTCCGGCGTCGACGCTCTGCGCGAGCTTCTGATCGTAGACGAGAGCCTTGTAGAGCCGGCTCGCCTTGCCGTTCGACAGCGCGGCACCGAGGAGATCGAGCTCGGCATCGCCCGGAGCAAAGTGCTTCGGCGATTGCCAGGCCATGACGATCTTCGGCAGCTCGACCTCGTCTTCGAGGGTCTCGCGAACCACGCTGGTGAGCGTGGTTTTGGTATCGCTGAAGCCCGGCGCGCCCGGGTCGACCGCCTTGCCACGCGAAGGAATCGTGCCGAACCAGCGATCGATCTTGTCCTTCGCGGCCCTTGGATCGAAGTCACCGGCGACAACGAGCGACGCGTTGGCCGGGTCGTAGTGCTGGGCGAAGAAGCCCTTCACGTCGTCGACGGTCGCCGCCTCGAGATCCTCGTGGGAGCCGATGACCGGGTGGTGGTACGGGTGCTCATTTGGGTACAGGAGCTCGGGCAAGCGGAGCTCGACCTTGCCATAGGGCGTATTTTCCGAGGTCTGGCGGCGCTCGTTGCGAACGACGTCACGCTGCGCGTCGAGCTTCTCCTTGGTCATCAGCGGGCCGAGATCGCGTAGGCGATCGGCCTCGAGCCAGAGAAGCAAGTCGAGCGACGTGGGCGCGCCGACGTCGTAATAGTCCGTGCGATCCTGGCTGGTCCACGCGTTGTTCCAGCCGCCCGAGGCCTCCATCCAGGCATCGAACGCCTTCGTGGGCGCGCGCCGCGTTCCCATGAACATGAGGTGTTCGAAGAGGTGGGCGAACCCCGTTCGGCCCTTGGCCTCGAAGCGTGAGCCCACGTCGTAGGACACGTTGACCACGACGATGGGAATCGAGTGGTCTTCTTGGAAGATGACGGTCATCCCGTTCGGGAGCGTGCTGCGGGTGAACGGGATCGACACGTCCGCGCGGGCTGCGGGCGCCGAAAGCAGCGCTGCGAGACCGAATGCCAGAGCCGTGGATCGGATCGCCATGGTTGCCGGACATAGCACGGCCGCCCTTGCCCCGGGGTCTCCGGAACGCCTGTAAGAACGCGTGGGGCGGCGCGTTCTTGGTTCGTGCCCTGCAACGCCGCAGCCCTCCCCTTACCGCTCACTTCGCGGGAAAAGCTGATCTCCCGCGGGTGGCTCGGTTCTATGCTGCGGGCCGTGCCGGACGAGGAGAGGTCGCAAAGTCGCGGCACGCCCAGCGAACCCGAGCGGGCGCTCGAGCAAGAGCGGCGTGCGGAAGCCGACGCGGCCGACCGTGGGCTCGTCGAACGGGCCCACGCGGGCGATCGGAAGGCCCTCGGCGAGCTCCTCCACAAATATGGTCCGGGCCTCTACCGCAGCGTGCTTCTCCCCCGGCTAGGTTCCGAGGCGGCCGCAAAAGACGCCCTCGCCGAGACCTACGCCAAAGTCGTCGCGAACATCGGCAAGTTCACCTGGCAGAACGTCGGCTTCTATCCGTGGCTGCGTACGGTGGCCTTGCGGGTGGCGCTCGATCAGCTGCGCGCGAAGAAGCGGCTCGTGCTGTTCGAAGAGGACGACCTCGAGCGTGAAGTCGACGCCGCCCAGAGCGAGACGCCTGTCGAACAACGCATCAGCGACCACCGCGATCGCGACGCCGCACGAAAGAAGGTCGAAGACGCCCTCCGGAGCATCAACCCTCGCTATGCGCGAGCCATCCAGCTCCGCGTTCTCGAAGAGCGCCCGCGCGAAGAAGTCGCTCGCGAGCTCGGTGTCACGCCCGCCACCTTCGACGTCCTGTTGCATCGGGCGATCGCATCCCTGAAAAAGACGCTAGAGGTGAAGGGCGATGGCTGAGCGCGACAAGCCCCTGCCCGGCGACTTGGGCTCGCAGCCGACTCTCGATGAGAGAGCGCCTGAGGAGCGCGCGGCGGAGCGGCTGCGCGATACGCTGGAGACGCGCGGAGCCGACGGCGATCCGCTGGCCGGCCTCGCGCAGGCGCTCCACGCGGCATGGTCTCCGTCGGAGATCGATCCCGAGGAGCACCGCGCGCTCGTCGAGGCCTGTCTCGATGCCGCCGACGACGCCCCCCCGACGGAAGAGGAGCTTGCGGCCGCCGAACGTTTGCGCGCGAGCCTCGACTCGCGAACGCCGCGAGCACCGGACCACGCGGAGGCCGAGCTCGCTCTCTCGCTTCGTGCAGCGTGGTCTCCCGAGCCGCTCACCGAGAGCGCGCATCGCGTGGTCGTCGACGATGCGCTCGCCGCGAAGAACGTCGTCGTGGCCTTGCCAGCTCGACGAGCGATCGTGCGGCGATTCTATGCCGGAGCCGCCGGCGTCGTGGCGCTCGCCGCCGGCCTTCTCCTGTGGCTGAACATGAGCGATCACGCGAGCGGCGAAGCCCCCCTCGCCGCGGCGCGCTCGACGCAATCGCTGTTCGACGAGCCCTTCAAGCCTGGCGAGACGAGCGCGCGCATCGACCGCATCGCCAGCGCCCGCTCCTCGGACTTCCGCGAGAACCGCTTCGCCCAGTGGGGTGTGCGATGAGCGCGCGCCCCCGGCTCGTCACGCGCTTCGCCCTCGTCGTCACGGCGGCGTCGCTCGCGCTCTCGGGCGCAGCGGCATGCCATCGACCGACCGAGAGCAGCAAAGAGGCTCCCGTCGACGCGGAGCTCATGGCCTTCCTCTCCGAAGCGCGCGCGCTGCATCATCAGGCCAACATCAAAGAAGACACCGGCGATCTCGACGGCGCGATCGCCGCCATGGACCGACTCGTCGCCGCGCAGCGCCCCGCACGGCCCGCTCCGGAGATCGAGGAAGTCCTCGCCGACGCCTACGCCCGCCTCGGCGAGCTTCGACTGAAGAAAGGCGATCTGGCGGGCGCGGCGGCCGCGGTCCAGAGCGGTCTCGCGCACGCGCCGGAGCCTACCTACTTCCGAGGCCATCTCGTCGAGGTCGAAGGGCTGGTCGAAGAGGCGCGCGCCGCGGGCCTGGCCGACGCGGGCAAGCCGGCCGAGGCGGCGAAGGCACGCGAGCGCGCCATTCAGCGCCTCGAGGAAGTCGTGAAGATCCAGGAGCAGGTCATCCAGCGCTCGACCGCCAAGGATGCAGGAGCAGGTCGATGAGCATGGGAAAGGCCGGGCGCGTCGGCATCGTCACGACCACCGTCCTTCTCGTCGGCTGCGCCGGTCGAAAGGCTGCCGAGGCGCCGTCCGCGAGCGCTCCTGCGCAAGCCGGCTACGCCGAAGCTGCGCCTCCGGGCGCCTACCCCTCGAGCCCCAGCGCGTACCCGCAACAGGCGCAAGCCGGCGCGGCCCTCCCGTCCTCCATTGCACCGGGCCGCCCTGCCGTGCAGGCCGCTGCCCGGGATCTCGATGCGTCGCAGCGCGAACTCGATGTCGCCGCCGGTGATTGTCACAACGCGTGCCGCGCGCTCGGCTCGATGGACCGCGCCGCAGGGCATCTCTGCGCGCTCGTCCAAGGCGACGACGACGTCCGACGCTGCGAAGACGCGAAGACACGCGTGTATAGCGCACGCTCCCGCGTGAAGAACACCTGCGGCGCCTGCGAGGGCGGTCCGAGCGTCGAACGAAACGACCCCATCCCCTCGACGAAGTGATGGTGAACGTCGCGGCCGATCGACGCGAAGGACAGACGTGGACACTGGCCCAGCGCACGAAAAACGACGTGCTCTGGCTGCTGGCGACCGGCGCGCTCGCGCTCGGTTCGCGACTCCCGCGCTCGCTCCTCGTGCGGTTGGGAGAGGGCGTTGGAGTCCTCGCCCACACCATTCTCCCCTCGGCGCGGCGCACCGCCCTGCGCAACGTCGAACGCGTCTTTCCGGAGCTCGGCCCGAAGGACGCGAAGGCCCTCGTCACGAACGTGTACCGCACGCTCGGTCGCCAGCTCGGCGAGGTGGTGGCCACGCTCGATCCGAACCGCCCGCTCGAGCGGCTTCCGTTCGCGCCCGGCACGCGCGAATGCTTCGACGACGCTCTGCGAGAGGGCCATGGCGTGGTGTTCGCGTCCGCGCACCTCGGTCCGTGGGAGCGGGTGGCCGCTACGCTCGTCGCCGAAGGCTTCCCACTCACAGTCATCGCGCGCGAGGCGTACGACCCACGGCTCACGCCCATCTACGATCGCCTGCGCGGCGGACGAGGCGTGAGGACGATCTACCGCGGAGCGCCAGGTGCCGCGGCCTCGCTCTTGCGGACCGTCCGTCGCGGCGAGGTGCTCGGGGTTCCGATGGACCTCGCCTCGCGTGTTCCGAGCATCGACGTCCCCTTCCTCGGCCTCCCAGCACGAACGCCGGTCGGTCCCGCCCGCATCGCGCTCCGAACGTCGGCGGCCGTGATCGTCGGAACGCCCGCTCCACGCGACACATCGAGCGCCGAGCTGGTTTTCAGCGCCCGGCGGATTCCGACAGGGGATCTCGGCGCGGATGCCGAGGGCGAGCGGATCCTGACCTCACGCATCAATGAAGAGCTCGGTGCGCGCATCCGGGCCATGCCCGAGCGATGGGTCTGGATGCACCCGCGTTGGCGATCGTGAGGCGCCCACACTGTACGTGACGGCCCGCCCTCTACGGCCGCGGTCGATTCGTCCTTCCTGCCTTTGCTGCAAGCAGTGAGACAACGTTATGCTGAGCCGACGAGGATGCCGGAAAAGGTCCCGCGGCTGGTCGCGCACGTCGACGTCCGGAAATTCAAACTGGATCCCATGGATGGGTTCCTGCTGACCCGCATCAACGGGCGGCTGGGCTCGAAGGATCTCGCCAAGGAGACGGGCCTTCCCGACTTCTCGGTCGAGCGCGCGCTCGAGAAGCTCGAAAAGCTCGGCGTCATCGAGCGGATCGACCCGAATGCGCCGCCTCCGCCTGCGCCACCACCACCTCCGCCGCCTCCTCCCCCGCAAGCCGTGCGCGAGAAGCGCGGCCTTCCGGAGTTCGTGTCGCTGTCGGCGCCGAAATACGACCCGAAGGAGCTCGAAGAGGAGTGCGATCTCCCGCTCGAGCAGCGCAAGCGTGTCCTCGACGTCTACTACCGACTGGAAGACCTCGACCATTACACGCTGCTCGGTGTCTCCCCCCAGGCCGAGAAGAAGGCGATCAAGCGCGCGTACTTCGAGCTCGCGGCGCTGATGCACCCCGACCGGTACTTCAAGAAGTACCTCGGCTCCTTCAAGCCGAAGATGGAGGCGCTCTTCGGTCGGATCACCGAAGCGCACGACACGCTCGTCGATCGTGAGCGACGCGCAGATTACGACAGCTATCTCGCCGAAATCGCGACGACGCGAGGCATGGAAGCGATGCTCGAGCGCGCGCTCGAAGAAGCGTCGCGCACGCAAGCGCCCGCCCCTGCGCCTGCCCCGCCTCCTCCGGCTGCAGCGATTCCGCCCGAACGGTCGTCTTCACCGAACGTGATGGACGGACGGCGGGCCTCCGTGCCCGATGCGAGCCCGGAAGAGATCCGCGCCCGCAAGGAAGCACTCGCGCGTCGTCTCCTCGGCGGGCAACGCTTGTCGACGCCGGGTCGACCGAGCGCGCCGCCACCCATGCGACCGCCGCAAGGAAGTCAACCGAGCGCGCCGCCACCCATGCGACCGCCGCAAGGAAGTCAACCGAGCGCGCCGACTCCGCCAACCCAGCGCTACGCGTCGGCCTCGGACGCCATGGACGCGCTCAAGCGCCGCTACGAAGACCGCATCGACGGCGCGACGCAGGCTCAAGCACGACGTTACGTGCAGACGGCCGAGGAGGCGTTCGCCAAAGGTGATCTCGTCGCGGCGGCAACCGCGCTCGGCATTGCCACGAAGTTTTCACCGAACGACACCGCCCTCGCGATTCGCTATCAAGAGACGAAGAACCAGGCGGACCTCGCGCTCACCGAGAGCTACGCGAAGCAGGCCGACTACGAGGAAAAGAGCGGGCACTGGGCAGAGGCTGCACGCTCTTGGCAGAAAGTTGCGAAGCTCCAGACGAACAACCCCCGTGCCCACATGAGTGCCGCGCGGGCGCTGCTTCGCGCCGAAGGCGGCGACCTTCATCAAGCTGCGGAACACGCCAAACGCGCTGTCGCGGCCGAGCCAGGCTCCGTTGTCGGACACGTAGTCCTGGCGGAGATTTATTCGAAGGCGGGGCTCCTCGCGTCCGCCAAGCGTGCTGCAGAGACCGGCCTTCAGGTCGATCCGACGAACGCCACGCTCTTGGGCATCATCGGCAAGGCAGCAAGCAAGGCCCCGACGAAGGGATAGCTACGGAGAAGGTGTCGCTCGTCGATACATTCCGCGGCAGTCGGTGTAGGCTTTGAGACTCGAGTAAGGAGACCGTGCTTATGGAGAAGGTGATCGGGATCGATCTTGGCACCACGAACTCGTGCGTCGCCATCGTGGAGAACGGCACCCCCGTGGTGATCCCGAACCGCGGTGGTTACAAGACGACGCCTTCGATGGTCGCCGTGACCGAGGCCGGCAAGCGCTTGGTGGGCCATATCGCCAAACGCCAGGCGATCACCAACGCCGAGAACACCGTCTACGCGGCCAAGCGCCTCATCGGCCGCAAGTGGAACTCGCCGCAGGTGAAGAACGCCGTTGCGACGTCGAGTTACCGCATCGTGGAAGGTCCGCACAACGACGTGCGCATCGTGCTCCGGGACAAGGAATTCAGCGTCCCCGAGATCAGCGCGATGGTTCTTCAGGAGATGAAGGTCATCGCCGAGGACTACCTCGGAGAGACGGTGAGCAAGGCGGTCGTCACGGTCCCCGCCTACTTCAACGACAACCAGCGCCAGGCCACGAAAGACGCGGGCGAAATCGCCGGGCTCGACGTCATCCGCATCATCAACGAGCCCACGGCCGCGGCGCTCTCCTACGGCTTCGGGCGCAACATCGAGAAGACGGTCGCCGTCTACGACTTCGGCGGCGGCACGTTCGACATCTCGGTCCTCGAGATCGGCGCGCACGGCGTCTTCAAGGTCATCGCCACCGCCGGTGACACGTTCCTCGGCGGCGAAGACATCGACGCGCGCATCATCGATTGGCTCGTGCAGGGCTTCAAAGAGGAGCACGGCATCGACCTCCGCCAGGACCGCATGGCCCTGCAGCGCCTCAAGGACGCGGCGGAGAAGGCCAAGTGCGAGCTCTCGAGCGTGCGCGAAACCGAGGTGAACCTCCCGTTCATCATCTCGAGCGGCCGCAACGAGGCGCTCCACCTGCAGCGCACGCTCACGCGTCAGACGCTCGAGGAGCTCAGTGACGACCTCATCGAGCGCACGATCGACATCTGCAGGCAGACGCTCGACGACGCGAAGCTCGACAAGGACGAGATCGAAGAGGTCGTTCTCGTCGGCGGCATGACGCGCATGCCGAAGATCCAGCAGAGCGTGCAGCAGTTCTTCGAGAAAGAGCCGAACAAGGGCGTCCACCCCGACGAGGTCGTCGCACTCGGCGCCGCGATCCAGGGCTCCGCGCTCGTCGACGACAAGCAGGAGATGGTCCTCCTCGACGTCACGCCGCACGCGCTCGGCATCATGACGTTCGGCAGCTACTTCGAGGAGCTGATCCCGCAGAACACCACCGTCCCCACGCACCGCACGAAGATCTTCACCACGAGCCGTGACAACCAGACGGCCGTGAAGATCCTCGTCATGCAGGGCGAGAGCCAGCGCGCCGAAGAGAACGAGCTGCTCGGCGAGTTCATCCTCACCGGCCTCCGCCGCGCGGCGAAGGGCCAAGTCGAGATCGAGGTCACGTTCGAGATCAACGCCGACGGTATCGTCTCGGTTCGCGCGAAGGACCTCGAGACGGGCCTCGAGCAGTCGATCCAGGTCACCGCGACGAGCGGCCTGACCCGCGAAGAGATCAAGACGATGATGGACAACGCGAAGGACGACCTC
Organism: Labilithrix luteola; assembly: GCF_001263205.1. Taxonomy (GTDB): domain Bacteria; phylum Myxococcota_A; class Polyangia; order Polyangiales; family Polyangiaceae; genus Labilithrix; species Labilithrix luteola. Next base: position 9,189,778 of record NZ_CP012333.1, on the reverse strand, counting down.
GTCGACCGTCGCACGTCCGAAGAGTTCGAGGCCGCCAAGCAGGAGGCCGAGAAGCTCATCGCCGAGATCGAGAAGCTCTTCCCGCAGGTTCAGCAGATCGTCGCGTCGAGCGACTTCGGCCGCGACGCCATCGAGAAGGCCAAGGCCATCGTCGACAAGGCGCGCGCCGCGATCGAGCGCAAAGATGCAGCCGCGGTGAAGGAGCAGATCGAAGGACTCACGCGAACGCACCGCATGTTCAAGGGCGTCGTTGCCAAGACCTGATCGCCGAGCTCGAGTAGCCCAACCCCACGCAGTGTGATGGACGGGGAGAAGTGTCGAAGGATCCCGAGATGACCGAGGGGGAAACCGGTGCCTCGCAAGAGGACGACCAGGATCGCCCTACCGTGTCACCGCCCTTCGATCCGGCGGAGTTCGCGCGGGAAGTCCTGGCCCCACCTCCGGGCGGTCAGAAAAATGACTTTCACTCGCGGGTGACCCCCCAGGGCACCTCGCGGCAGGCTCTGTATGCGGCCGGCGTGAGCGCGACGAACCGCCCTCACTCGGGTGCACCGCGCGGAGCTTCCGATCGCGCGGGCCCGGCGGGCCTGCTTTCCCTCGCGAACGCACGCATTCCTTCGAACTTGCCGCCACGTCGAAGGGACGTGGCCAGCGCCGCGCGCGGCTCCTCGTGGGAGCCCAAAGAGGAAAGCGGCTGGGGCGACTTCGCCACCCAGCCTCCCCCTGCCCCGACATTCGGGCACGACGACGATCCGCTGCACGGGATCGACGACGATCAGCCGACGCAGCCCCCGCCGCCGATCCAGCAGGAGCTCATCGACGCACTCGCGCAGAGCGCGAAGCCCTCCGGCGTGCGCGGCGACTACGAGGACATCGTCGACGCGCCCGTCTCGTCGGTCAACGTCGAAGCCGAGCCCACGACGCGCGAGATGAACGATCGCATCTCGCTCGGCGACTATACGGGCGCGCTCGACGTCGCGGAGAAGCTTCTCGCGATCGACCCGTCCGACGTCGGCGTGCGCGCCTGCGCGGAGACCTGCCGGAGCGTTCTCCGCCAGATGTACTCCGCACGTTTGGGCCCCCTCGATCGTGTGCCGGTCGTCATGGTTCCGCGCGACCAGTTCCGGTGGCTCTCGATCGATCACCGCGCGGGCTTCGTGCTCTCGCTAATCGACGGTGTGTCCACGCTGGAGATGCTGCTCGACGTGAGCGGGATGCCCGAGCTCGACGCGCTCAGAATCCTTTCGGATCTCGCGCAGCAACGCATCATTTCGTTCAGGTAACCCCGCGGGGACGTTTCCGTCCCCACGCGAAACCTTCGCCGCGAGTTGCGCAATTCGCGTCGCGCGTTGTGCGCGTGGGTCACTTTTTGTGATCCAGGGGGGTGAATAAGAGGACCACCCGGGCGTCTGTCGGAGCAGAACAGCTCTTTGGGGGGCGGCGCGCGCGAGGCTGCGTGGAGCCGGAAATCCAAGGGGCAATTGGAGGATGGGTGGCTTCCGATCTGGCGTCGGACAGCCAGCTGTCTCGCCGGAGGTCCGTTATGCGTATTGCGTCATTCCTTCTTTCTTCAGCGATGTTTTCGGCTCTCTCGATGGCACTCTTCGCGGGCGAAGCGCACGCGCAAGACACTGCACCTGGCGGAGCACCTCCCGCCGCCGTCGCGCAAACACCGGCGCCGCGCGAGCAACCGAAGGTCGAAGACTCGGACGACGACTACAAGCATTTCACGGTCGGATTGAATCCGCTCGGAGTTGCGATCGGTCGTTACAGCCTCCAGGGCGAATATCTGCCCGCGAAGCATCACGCAATTACGCTCAATCCATTCTTCGCGCACGCGCCGGTCACCGTGACGGTGAACGGTCAAGACGTCGACGCCGGCTCACTCAATGGCTTCGGTGGCGAGCTCGGCTACCGCTTCTACACGGGCTCCAAGGGCTCGAACGGCTTCTTCGTCGGGCCGTCGTTCCTGTTCGCCAGCTATTCCCAGAGCGCGCCGACCGGAACCAACACGTCGGCGCAGGCCTCGAGCGATTCGTTCACCTCGATCGGTGGCGCGCTCGATATCGGAGGTCAGGCGATCATCGGCCCGGGCGTCGTCGTGGGCGGCGGATTCGGCCTCCAGTACACGTCGACGAGCAAGGACATCAACACGGACAACCTCAATCTCGCGAGCGCCATCATCGCTGGCGGAGGTGTTCGCCCGCGCTTCTTGCTGACCGTCGCTTACGCGTTCTGAACCGCTTCGTAACAGTTGCTAACTTAGTTTCTTAGCGCGTCCGCATGCGCGGTCGGAGGAGCCGTTCTCCGACCGCGCAAGCGAAATCGACCGCGGCTTAACGATTCGTTGCGCACTGCAATCACGCTCGCTACATCCTAACGTCGAGCATGGAGGCAGGCAGTGAAACGCGGCGGCTGCGCCAGGAAATCGAAGGGGCGTTGACCCGCGCCTTCGATCCGGCAGACGTCCTTCCACGTCTTGCCCGCCTCGCGCGGCTTGCTTCCCCGGCGAGCGACGACGGCATTTTTGCTCATCGTCAGCTCGCCGAGCTCCTCGTCGAACGTCATCCTTGGCGTGCGGCGATCTATGCGCGCCGCGCGCTTGCGCACCGCCAGGCAGACGACCGCGCTTGGGCGGTTCTGGCCTTCTGTCAGACTCTCCTCGGCAACTTTCGATGCGCGGTGAGCGCCTACGAGCGCGCCATCGCTTGCGCGCCCGGAAACCCGTGGTACGCGCACAACCTCGGCCACTTGTTGGACGTGGCCGTGGGCAAGCCGGAGCGCGCGCTCCCTTGGCTCCGCTCGGCTTATGCGGCCAAGGCGGAGAACTCGGAGATCGTCGCGTCGTACGTCCATGCCCTTGCGCGAGCTGGGCAGATGGATCGGGCGCGTCCGATCCTCGAGCTCGCGCTCAGCCGCTACCCTTCCCGGGAGCTCGAAGCTCTCTCGCGATGGCTCGATCAAGGCGCGCCCGCGCGGCGTCCGGCACACTCGAGCGCTCCTCCGCGATCGACGCCGGCCCCTCCACCTCGTTCGGTCGCGCCGCGTCGCGCGACCACCACGCGCCGCCAGCCGAAGGGCCATCCCCTCGCACGCGTGCTCGAACAAGGCCTCTCGCATCTCCCGCTCGACACGAAGCAACGCGAGCGCGCCCTTGCCCTCGCGAACGACGCTCTCTCGGAGCGCGCGAGCATCTTGCCCCCCGCATCCAAACGCACGCGCCAAAAGTCGGTCGAGAAGACCGCAAAGCGCGACGACCTTGCTGGTCTTGCGGCCGCCGTCGCGTACGCCATCGTGTACGTCGACCATCTTCCGCTCTCTCAGGCAGAGGTGGCCGCCCCCTTCCGCGTCGCGGTAGGCCGCCTGCGCGGACGGTTCGCCGAGCTGCGGGCGAGGCTCGATCTCATCCCGGGCGACGCTCGGTACGCCACGACGCGTCGCTGATCGCTCTCGGCCCCCCGCGAGCTCAGCGGATGTCGGGCGCGTGAGCTCTTCGTGTCGGGGCAGAAGATCGCGGTTGCGGGGAATACGCGCAACCTGGTGAGGTTTCTCCTCATCCATAATGTCGCGCCCCATGCGAAGGCCGATCGCTTCCGGCTTCCTCTTTTCGTCCAAGTCGTTGATCGCAGGTCTCGTCGTTCTGTCCGTCGGTCGGACGGCCCTCGCCCAGCCTAGGACGGCGCCTGCGCCCGCCGGTAAGCCCACGCCCGCGCCCGCCGGTAAGCCCACGCCCGCCCCTCCCGCTCCAGAAGAGCTCCCGGCCCCGCCGGACGTGGACGATCCCATGCTCCAGCCCGTCGCGCGGGCATCGACGGAGATCGGCACCTGGGAGGACGCCCTCAAGTACGTTCGCGCGCGTTCGACGGACTTGCAGATCGCCCTGCAGGACGTGGCGCGGGCCGATGCCCAATCGCGCGTGGCGCTCGCCGGTGCGCTTCCCACCATCAACGGTACCGGCACGTACACCCACAACATCATCACGAACACCACGGCCCAGTTCACGGGCATCGGCCCGGCAGGCCCGACCACGCGGGCCGTCCAGACGCCGTATCCCAACTACCTGACCGGTTCGATCGTGGCGACGCAGCCCGTTCTGGCGCTTCGCACGTGGAACGCGATTGGAACGGCGCACGTCGCGGCGGATGCCTCGCGCCTCGCAGTGAGCGACGTCAAACGGCAGATTGCCCTCGGCGTCGCGAACTCCATCGTGAGCGTCGTCACCAGCGAACGCATCGCCGAGCTCAATCGCATCGGTCTGCGCAACGCACTGCAGCGCCTCGATCTGACCACGCGGAAGGCAGCGCTCGGCGGCGCGACGGGCATCGACGTCGTCCGCGCACGCCAGGACGTGGAAAGCGCCCGCACCACGCTCGTGGCCGGAGACGAGTCGCTACGTCAGGCCCGTGAAAACCTCGGCCTCGCGCTCGGCGTGCCCGAGCAGATCGGCGTGCCTCCGACCGTCGACATCAGCGGCCTCGAACAGGGCGCCAAGTCCGTCTGCAAGCCCGTGGGATCGGTCGAGGATCGCCCGGACGTCGCCACGCTGAAGAAGCGCGTGGAGATCGCGCACCGCAACGTCAACGACGTGAAGTACCAGTTCGCGCCCACCGTCACCGTCCAATCGCAGCTCGCCACCACCACGATCGATACGGGCGCGACGCCAAACACGACGTGGAACGTCCAGGCCGTGCTCTCCGTGCCCATCTGGGACGGTGGCGCCCGCTACGGCAACCTGCACGACACCCAAGCCCAGGAGCTGCAAGCCGTCGAACGGGTCGAGGCGCAGCGCCGCCAAGCCACGATCGACGTGGAACGCGCGCGACGCAACGTCGGCGTGGCCGACGAACGACGGCGCGTGGCGGCCGCCGCACGGGATTTGGCTGCGGAGAACGACCGGCTGACCCGCGCCTCCTACCAGGAAGGACGCGGCACGAGCCTCGAGCTCGTCACCACCGCGCAGGCACTGCGCGAGGCGGAAATTCAGCTCGCGCTCCGCGAGTTCGAGACCGTCAACGCGCGCGTCGTCGCCGTGCTCGCCCTGGCGTCTTGCCCCTGGTGAGCGTGAACGTGAGCGGGTGCGGGTGCGGGCGTCCGCGGTTCCTTCAGCTGTCCTGAGGAGCCGCGGCGTCCCAGCCGGTGACTTGCGCGAGCACGCTGAGCGCGACGTTGAAGTCCATCAGCGCCTGAACGTGGTTCGCGCGAGCGAAGACGTAGGAGCGCAGCGGCTCGATGAGATAGCGCTCGTCTTTCGTGCCGAGGTCGATCGCGTCCTGCGCGTTCGAGATCCACCGCTTCGCACGGTGCTCGGCGCGGTCCCAGTTCTCTTCGCGGGCCTTCGCTTCGATCGCGCCGGCATAGGCGTTCTCGACCTCGACGGCGACACCGCCAAGCGCGAGGCGCTCGAGTGAGCGAGCCTCTTCGAGCTGCGACTCGGCGCCCGAAAGGCGGGCCTGCTTGGGGAGCAAGTCGAGCCCCCATTCGACGCCGAACGCGAAGCCTGCGCCGAAGCCGTTGTAGGGGTCGCCGATCCACGCCGTGTTCTGCGGCGTGGCGCTGGGCGCGATGGCGTACGAGAAGCCGACGCCGACGCCGATGTTCGGAAAGAGCTGCGCACGCGCGAACTCGACCTGGGCCTTGCGTGCGGCGACGCCGGCGCGCGCGAGGTTCACGTCGGGGCGGAAGAGGCGCGCCGCCGTGAGGTAACGCACGACAGGACCGAGAGTGTTGGTCGGCCGGCGCAGCGGTTCGTCGGGAATGTCGAACGCGGTCTGGACGCCGGTAAGGAAGCGCAGTGCCGCGTTGGCGAACGCCTCGCCCTTGCGCGCCTCGGCGACGCGTGCGTTGAGCTCGTCCTTGTAGATCTCGAGGCGGAGCTTGTCGGGCTCCTCGACCGACGTGTCGCCGGCTTCGAGCTTCCTCACCGTGCCCTCGATCGCCTTGTTGAGTTGGCCGAGCACTTCGTTCGCGATGTAGAGCGCGTCGCGCGCGAGCATCAGGCCGAAGTACGCGCGGCGAACGTCGATGCGGACCTGTTGGCGGACCTTCTCGAGATCCCACTCGCTGAAGCGAACCTGGGCCTCCGCCGCGCGCTTGATCGATTCGATCTTGCCGAACGTATAGAGAGGAATGTTTCCGCGAACGCCGAACTGCAAGAACGGCTCGTAACCGGAGCCGAGACCTTGGTTGAGGATGCTTCGCGGAACCGCGTTGTAGAACGGCGTGCCGCCGAGCCGCGGAAGGACGCCGAAGGTCGAGTTGGCGGACCAGAACGAGTACGGCGTGTACTTCGCCTCGTCGAGCTGGGCGTGGACTCCGGCGAGGCGGGCGCGCGCCGCCCACAGGTTCGGGTGGTTTCGCTCGGCGAGCGCAAGACACTCGGGAAGCGAGTACGCGTGAGGCCTGATCGTCGCGAACGGAGCCGGCGACATCGGCATATCGTCGGCGGCTGCGTGCGTCTTCGGCTCTTCGGCCTTCTTCGCGTCCTGCGGATCGTCTTCGAGATCCAGATCACCGGCACGCGCGGACGACGCAAAAAGACCGCTGCCGACGAGCATGCAGGCCACGGCGAGCATCCGCCGCGCACGCGTGCCGATCAGCGGGGCACTCCCCCGAGCACTCTTTCGGCACCAAATGGACATCTCGGCGGGCGGACACTACCAAACCGACTCGCCATGAACCAAGTACGACGTGCGAGCGTCGACTACCCATGACATGCGTGTCGCGGGCCGTGTGAACCGCCTGGCTGGGCTAGATTTCCGGGGCGCCGGCGGAGGGGGTGTAAATGAACCCCTCTTGCTGGAACACGCACAGGCGATTTCCGCCCTTGCGTTTCGCCTCCAGAAGAGCCGCTTCGAGGGCTCCGAGGAGGGCTTCCTTGGTCCGCACGTCCCGGCTCGGGTAGAGCGCCACGCCGACCGAAACGGTCACGTGGGCATCGTGCACGCCCGCCTGGTCCGCGTTGGATGCTCTCGAAGCCGCAGCGTTGCTGCCTGAAAACGTTTTGGCGGCCACGTCGCGCCAGATGCGGGATGCGACGACCAGCGAGCCCGCAAAATGGGTCGCAGGCAACATCACGAAGAACTCGTCTCCGCCGTAGCGCGCGACGATGTCCGTGTCGCGGACGGAGCTCTTGATGACCTCGACGATGCCCGACAGCACGCGATCCCCGTGCGAACGACCACCGCGCTCGTTTTGGACCTTGAGGCCGTCGACATCGAGAATGCAGCACGCGAGCGGCTCGGCGTGCAGCGATGCCTTTTCGAACTCGCTCGCGAGCCGGTCGTGGAGGAATGCAAACGAGTGAGCCCCGGTGAGCTCGTCGTAGGAACGCAATCGCTCCAGGCGGGCGCGCGTGGCGCGAAGAGCGTCTTGCGCGCGTTTGGTTCGCAGCGCCGAGGAAACGCAGACGAGCAGCTCGGTCTGCTCGAACGGTTTGCAGACGTAGCCGTCGGCGCCGATCTTGAGCGCTTCGATGCGACTCTTGGTGTCCGTCTTGGCGAAGATCATCGCGACGGGGACGTCGCCGGTGAAATCGTCGCCTCGGAGGCCCTTGATCGTCCGGCACGCGTCGACGCCGCTCATCCGAGGCATCACGGCGTCGAGCAAAACGACGTCGAATCCGCCGCGCGCCACGAGCTCGACGGCTTCGTGCCCATCGGTGGCAACCTCCACGTCGTAGCCGCTCGCGCGCAGCGTGCTGGCGATGAGCTCGCGTGTGGCTTCGTCGTCGTCGGCCACGAGCACGCGGCAAATCGCCTCGTGCGCGTCGTCTCCCAGCCTCTCGTCCAGGCTGTGGAAGATGCGCTGGCCGGCGACGTTGGCCGCCATCGCGGCGCGCAACATGGTCGACTCGCGCTCTCGGGTGAGGTCCGAGTCACTGTCGTCGAGAGGAAGCGCTCGCGCGCGTTCTACGGGTCCGTTGGGCTTGGGATCGCTGATGGACACGTCCCTTACACGATGCACTCCCTTGAGCCCGAGGTCCACTTCGGAGGCGCGCCTCTCGCAACTCTCCTAGGCGTCTTCGAGAACGCCCGCGCACGTCAGGATTTTTCGAGCAAGTGTGGCAATGCCGAGCTTCTCGGAGCCGCGCTCGATTTCCCCAACGGCGACGAAGCGGACGTCGTCGTAACCCTCGGGCGGCGCGACGCGAGGAAGGGAGCGGACGCTGGCATTGAGCACATCGACCGTGAGCTTCCGATGCGACAGAACGTGTTCGACGCTGCCGACGCGCTTGGCGTCCTCCACACCGAACGCCGACGTCAGCGCACCGCGCGACCGCGCCGAACCTTCGATCGAAGGAGGCTCCCAAAGGCCACCGAAGAGGCGATCGGGCGTGCGTCGAGCGAGGAGCACGGCACCGTCGGAGGCCCGCGTCACGACGAGCGACTGCACCTTTCGCGCAAGCGGCTTGGCCTTCGGCGAGAGGACCGGGAGCTCCGACGTTCGCTGCTCGGCCCGGGCGCGGCACATCGTCGAGACCGGGCATTTGTGACACGCCGGCTTCACCGGGGAACAAACGGTTGCGCCGAGCTCCATGAGCGCCTGATTCCAAGCCCCAGGATCCTGCTTGGCGACGATCTTGTCGGCGAGCTTCTCCGCGGTGCGCATGCCCGCCTTGCGCATGTCCTCGTCGATCGCGAAGAGACGCGCGAGAACGCGGGCCACGTTCCCGTCGACGAGGCCCACCGCCTCGCCGAACGCGATGCTCGCGATGGCGCCCGAGGTGTAACGACCGATCCCCGGGACGTCGAGCAGGCCCGTACGGTTCGAGGGCAAGGCCCCGCCCTGCTCGGCGACCGCCTGCGCGCCGCGGTGAAGCAGCCGCGCTCGTCGGTAGTAGCCAAGCCCACTCCACATCGCGAGAACGTCGTCGGACGGAGCCTCGGCGAGCGCGACCGGAGTCGGGAACCGCTGCAAAAATCGGTCGTAGTAGCGAAGGACGGTATCGACGCGGGTCTGCTGGAGCATGACCTCGCTCACCCAAATCGCGTACGCGTCCCGCGTGTTACGCCACGGCAAGTCGCGCCGGCACGCGGCGTACCAACGAAGTAGAGCTTCTTGTAGCTGCGCCAGTTGCGCCGAGCCGCCGTCGGTCACATCTTCTGGCACCGGCATGAGCAAGTCGCTTCCGAATCCGGGTGTTGCTGCCGTTCTGTCCTTCATCGTCCCGGGGCTCGGGCAGATCTACAACGGGGCGTTCCTGCGCGGAATCTTCTGGTTGATCGTCTCGGCCGGCGTCTGGTTCGGCACCTGGGGCACGTTCGGCTGGATCTGCCATCTGTTGGCGTCCTACACCGCGTATACCTACGCGCGCGACAAGCACTGATCCGGGCGGGCAGACCTACGAAAAAAGAGCCCGAACGTTTCCGCTCGGGCCCTTCGTTCACGCAAGCTCCGCGGCTCGCCGTCCGATCACGCCATCTCGAGGAAGAGGCGGTCCGGGTTCTCGAGGAAGTGGATGACGTCGTAGGCGAAGCCTGCGCCGACGTGCCCGTCGACCACGCGGTGGTCGAACGAGAGCGAGAGCAGCATGACGTCGCCGATGACGATCTGGCCGTCTTTGACGACCGGCTTCTGCTTCATCTGGTGGACGCCGAGGATGCCGACCTCGGGGAAGTTGAGGATCGGCGTCGCGAAGAGGCCGCCTTCGGCGCCGAGCGACGTGATGGTGAAGGTCGAGCCGGAGAGGTCTTCGGCCTTCGCCTTGCCCGCCTTCGCGTCCGACGCGAGGCGCTCGATCTCGCGCGCGATCTCGACGAGGCTCTTGCGATCGGCGTCTTTGACGACGGGGACGATGAGCCCGGCGTCGGTCGAGGCCGCGATGCCGATGTTGTAGTACTTGCGGTAGACGAGCTCGTTCGTGGTCTCGTCGATCGCGCTGTTGAGGATCGGGCGCTTCTTGAGCGCGGCGACGACGGCCTTGACGATGAAGGGCAAGAACGTGAGCTTCACGCCCTGCGCTTCGGCGGCCGGCTTGAGGCGCGCGCGGAGCTCCTTGAGAGCGCCCGCGTTGCACTCCTCGACGAACGTGAAGTGCGCCGCCGTGTGCTTCGACTGCGCCATCTTCTGCGCAATCTTGCGGCGGACACCGGCGAAGGGAACGCGCTCCTCGAGCGCCGCTTGCGCGGGCGTGGGCGCGGTGATCTTCACGGCGTCACGCGCGGGAGCCTGAACCGGCGCGGGAGCGGCCGCAGGCGCGACGGGAGCCGGGGACCGGAGGAACGTCTCGACGTCGGCCTTCGTCGTGCGGCCTTGCGGGCCGGTCGGCGGGACCGAGCGCAGGTCGACGTTGTTGTCGCGTGCGAGCTTGCGCGTCGCCGGCGTGGCGAGCGGCTTGTCGTTGAAGTAGCCCGTGGCGAGGCCGCCAGCGGCAGCGCCGCCCGAGCTACGGGCCGGGCTGCCGCCCATGCCGGGGAGCGTTTCCTTGATGTCGCCGACCGCGGTGGCTGCGGGCTCGGCCGTCCCGTTTCCGTGGCCGTTCGTGTGGCCGTTCGCGTGGCCATTGCCGTTGGCGTGCGCCGCCGGCTTCTCTTCCGCCGGGGCGTCGCCGCCAAGATCGAAGACGACGAGGACGCCGTGGACGGCGACCACCGTTCCAGGAGCGCCGTGCGTCTCGAGGACCTTGCCCGCCTTCGGCGACGTGATCGTCACCGTGGCCTTGTCGGTCATGACCTCGACCATCGGCTGGTCTTCCTTGACGCTATCGCCCGGCTTGATCAGCCAGCTGACGATCTCGCCCTCGGTGACTCCCTCGCCGATGTCCGGCAGCTTGAATTCCCAGCGAGCCATGTTCGATTTCCTCTTTCGAAACCTTGAACCAAGCCCGTTCCGTCTCGAGACGCGAACGGGAGTCAAAAACGGCGGAGCTCCAGCTCCTCACGCATCCGGAAGTCTTCGAGCGATCAGTAGCGCGACGTCTCCACGATGACCGGAAGGATGCGGTGAGCGAGTGGGAGGTAATCCATCTCGAGTGTGTATGGGAATGGTGTGTCGAATCCGGTGACGCGCACCGGCGGCGCTTCCAAGTGGACGAAGCAGCGTTCGTTGACGAGAGCGACGAGCTCCGCGCCGAAGCCGCAGGTCTTCGGAGCCTCGTGTACCACGATCACGCGCCCGGTCTTCTTCACACTCGCAGCGATCGTGTCGATGTCGACAGGCCACAACGTGCGCAGGTCGACGATCTCGCACTCGATGCCTTGCTCGTGCGCCTTGTCCGCCGCGGCGATCGCCTCGTAGAGCATGGCTCCCCACGCGAGGATCGTCACCGCGCGGTCGCGCTTGCTCGCGGGCACTTCACGGACGACCTTGGCCTTGCCGAGCTCGACCGTGTAGTCGCCCTCCGGCACCTCACCGCGCGCCGCGCGGTAGATGCGTTTCGGCTCGAAGAAGAGAACCGGATCGGGATCGCGAATCGACGCGAGCAAGAGCCCCTTCGCGTCGTACGGATTCGAAGGGCACACGACCTTCAAGCCGGCGACGTGGATGAAGAGCGATTCGGGTGACTGCGAGTGGTAGAGGCCGCCGCGAATGCCGCCGCCGACGGGCGTGCGGACGACCATCTTCGACGCGTACTCGCCGCCCGAGCGCCACCGCATCTTGGCCAGCTCGCTGACGATCTGGTCGTAGCCGGGGAAAATGAAGTCGGCGAACTGGATCTCCGGCACCGGCACCATGCCGTAGAGCGCCATCCCGATGGCCGTGCCGAGAATGCCGCCTTCGGAGAGCGGCGTGTCGATCACGCGATCGTCGCCGAACTCGTCCCACAGGCCCTGCGTGACACGGAAAACGCCGCCCACGCGCCCGACGTCTTCTCCGAGGACGACGACGCGAGAGTCTCGCTTCATCTCCAGACGGAGCGCGTCGTTGATGGCCTGGACCAGGTTCATCTGGCGTTCGTTTGCGGCGCCCGTATTGCGAGAATCGCTGACCGTTCGATCGCTCTCGAGCTGAGTCACGACCGCCCCCCTTCTGCATACGCGAGAGTTCGCTGTTGTTCGACGAGGTGCGCCGGCACATCGGCATACACGTCTTCGAAGATGGTTCGCTTGGCGGGCTTTTCGGCCGCCTCGGCCTCGGCAACCGCCGTATCGATCTCGGCGCGCGCTTCACGCACGATCGCCTCGGCCGACGCGGCGTCGAGCGCTCCTTCACGATCGAGGAAGCGCCGGAGACGAACGATGGGATCGTTGGGACCGAGGGCGAGCAGATCGGCGCCCTCGAGAGCCGCGCCCGATGCCGGCGTCGTCACCGCCTCGACGAGCGTAGGCCCCTTCCCTTCGTCGGCCCGCGCGATCGCGGCGCGCACCACGGCGAGGACCGCGAGGACGTCGGAGCCGTCGACACGCGCACTCGCGACGCCGTACGCCACGGCCTTTTCGGCGAACGTTTCGGTCTTCGTCTGGCGCGCTTGCGGCGTGCTCACGGCGTGCCCGTTGTTGCGGCACACGAGCACGCACGGCGCCTTGAGAACGCCCGCGAAGTTCATCGCGTTGTGGAAGTCGCCCGTGCTCGTCGCGCCGTCGCCGAAGATGGCGAGCGTGGCCACGCGGTCCTTTCGGACCTTGGCCGACCAGGCGGCCCCGACGGCCTGGGGAGCGTGCGCGCCGACGACGCCGCTCGCCGGGGCGACGTTGAAACGTCGAGCGGGAGGATGATCGGGCGGAGAATGGCCCTTCGCTGGATCGAGCGCCGTCCCGAACGCGTGGTGCACGTAGGCCGCGATGGGCAGGCCTCGAACGACGGCCGCTCCCCACTCGCGCACGCCCGGGAAGAGCCAGTCGTCGGCGCGAACGCCGAGCGCGGACGCCACGATGACCGCTTCTTCCCCGATCGACGAAGCGTGGAAGGCGATCTTCTCCGATCGCTGCAGTTCGACCATGCGCGCCGAGAGCAGTCGCAACCGCACCATCGCGCGGTACGCGGCGACGGCCATGTTCGCTGCCTGGCGAAACGCGGGCTCGCCCCCATCGAGCGCCCCGTCGTCAGCGAGCGCCCGAAGCAGGCCCGAAGCAGGCTCGGCGGGCGCCTCGGGGGGACAAGACAACGACGGCGATTCGTTTTCCGACGTGGCCGGCTGCATGCTGATCGCGCACACTACTCCATGGCGGCCGACCGCGAAATCGCCGCCAACCCCCGTTTTGCAGCCCTCAGAGCGTCATCGTGCGGCCTGAACGCAACGCGTCGAAGGCATCCTTGAAGGATCGACGTGAGGCCCATCCGATGGGCTGGTGATGTTCGGAGACCCAAGGTAAGATCCCCGCATGGCGCGTCGCGCCTTCCTACCCACAATCCCTCCGCCGTCGACGGCACCCGTTCCGACCGCCCCGAACGCTCCGACTGTAACGGGAGCAGGGGCCGGTACGGTGCCGGCTACACCTGCGCGCGCGCCGGCCTCAGAAGCCCGCGGAAGCATTCCCCCGCCCTCCACGCGGGCGAGTCTGCCGCCGCCTTCGACGAGGGGAAGCCTGCCACCGGCTTCCCAACGTACGAACGTCGCGCCTCCTTCCCAACGTGGAAGCATTCCGCCATCGCCGATATCGGACGGGCGGATGGCCTCCACGCCAGGAATGGATGGCGTTCCGATGCACGCCGTCACGCAACTCCTCGACCGCCTCGCCGCGGCCGATGAGGCGCAATACATGGTCACGTGGACCGAGCAGCTGCTGAGCGGCCGCTCGCGCCTCGACCCTGCCCTCGCCGTTCGCCTGCTTCGGGCGTACCGCGAGACGGGTCGAGTCGACAAAGCACGTGATCTCGCGGCCTCGCTTCCGAGCTCGCCGTCGACGTGGAACCCGCTCGACACGGCACGTCTCGCGATCGAACGCGCGATTCTGTGCACGATCGACGGCCGGTCCGACCACGCCGAAGCGGAGCTCCGCCAGGCTTCTCGCGCACTTGCGGTCGCCCCGCGCGGCGCGGGCCTTCGCGAGCAGCTCGACATGCACCTCACGAGCGCGCAGCTCGAGCTCCGTCTGAACCGTGTTCAGCCGGCGCAGGCGGCGCTTCGTCTGGCGGAGCATGTCGCGGAGCGGCTCGAAGACGGCGCGTGGCGTGTGGCGGTGTCGATGTCGCTCGGCCACTTGGCCATGCGCCTCGCGGATCCGCGAACGGCCGGGAAGCACTACGGCGTCGCTCTCCAGCGCTCCCCTGCCCGCGGTCTCGCGGCCATGCGTGCGCACGGCAACCTCGCGATCGCGCTCGGCTCGATCGGTCAGTTCGACGATGCGCGCGCGAGCGCTGAAGGCGCCTGCCAGATCGCCGCGGAAATCGCCGCGGGCTGGCGTCACGCCGACGCGTACGACGTCCTCGCGATCGTCGAGATCGCGGCGGACAAGCCGCTTGCGGCCCTCCAAGCCCTCGACGACGCCCACGCGGCGCTCGGCGATCTGGAGCAGCCCACGCTGCGCTACCAGCTTGCGGGTCACCGAACCATGGCGCTCGCCATGCTCGGTCGCGCGCAGGCCGCCAAGCAGTGGCTCGCCCGCACCGACAAGCTGCGCTCGGACCTCTTCCAGGTCGACGCCATCGACGACCAGGACCTCGTGGCCACGCGTGCCCGCACGCTCGAAGCCTGCGGAAGTCCACGCGAGGCGCTCGACACGGCGATGCCTCACGCGGAGCGCCTCCCCGACGCGTTCGTGACCGGTTCGCTGAACCTCGTCATCGCACGCTGCGCGGCGGCCCTCGGTGAAAACGAGGTCGCCCGCGTCGCCACCGAACGTGCGGCGCTTTCGGGCGATCGCCACGGCTGGGTCTTCCCCGACCGTCAAGCGAGCGCCACGCTCTGGCACGGCGCGCTCAAGAGCGGCGACAGCCGCGTCGTCCGCTATGCCGAAAAGATGATCGCCGTCATCGCCACCGGCATGGCACCGCCGAGCATTCCGGCTCCGCGCTCGGCAAGCGTTCCGCCGCCGTCGCGAGGCTCGTTCCCGAGCGTTCCGCCGCCGTCGCGCGTTTCGATGCCCACCATGACGAGCCTTAGCGCGAGCCTCGGCGCCGACGACTCGTCCGAGCTCGAACGCATGCCGGACAGCGAGTCGCTCATCTACGTGACCACGCCTCAGGGCGTGACGCGCGTGCGCTCGACGGAGATGAACGCGGCGACGGAGGGCGCAACCCTCATCGTCGACACCATCGCCCACCAGCTCCGCATCGAGGGCCGCGAGGTCTCGCTCGAACGCCGTCGTGCGCTCGAGCCTCTCGTGGTGCAGCTCCTTCGCCGCGCCCGTGAAGGCCTCTCGGCGGAAGAAATCCTCCGCGCCGCAGGCGGCCCCGGGCCCGAATCGGCCGACGCCGAACATCGCGTCCGCGTGCTCATCTCGCGCGTCCGCGATCTCCTCGGCGATCCCGCGGCTATCGAACGCGTACGCGACGCGGGCGAGCACGGCCGCACGCGGTACCGTCTCTCACCCGCCGTCCGCTTCGCGCTCGTCGAACCGCTCTACACGAGCTGATTCGACGAGCGGTTCGCGGCCGCTCGAAGCAACGGCTTACTGGTTCGGCTTCGTGGTGGTGCCCTTCTTGGTACCACCGGCCGGGGCCGTGCCCGTGGACGACGAGTTGAGCTTGTCGTCGATCTGCTGGGCCTTGGTCAGGTTGTCCGAGACCTTCTTGCGGACGTCCGTGAGGTGGGTCTTCAGCTCGCCGTTCTGAGCCGCCGGCATGAGCTTGTTGTCGATCGTATCGAGGACCTCGCGCTGGATCTTCACCTGCGAGTCCATGTACGTCCGGTCGAAGTCCTTGCCCTTCTGCCCCTTGAGCGTCGTGAGCGTCGTCTCGGTATCGCTCTTCAGCTGGAGGGACACGTCGTTGTCGGTCGGCGCGATCCTCGCCGTCTGCTCGACGGTCTTCGCCTTGTTCGCGACGTCCTTCTGCTGCGTGACCATCATCGACGCGAAGCTCTTCACCTGACCGCTCTGGGCGTTCTTCGCCGCGAGCTGCGCGAGCTCCATCTGGCCACTGTTCGCGGCATTGACGACCGCCGCGATGTCGGAGTCGGTCATCTTCTCCTTCGCGCCCATCGTGCCGGTCTCACCGCCCATGCCGGAGGTGCCGGTCGTTCCCTGCTGCATGCCGCCAGGCTGCATACCGCCCATGGTGCCGTCCATACCGCCCCCCATGCTCGAGGTGGGTGGATTGGCCGTCTCCGGCGGCGTGATGGGCTCGCCCGTCGACGTCGTCGTGGGTGCGGGCGCCGTCATCGACGGCGTCGGGTTCTCCATCGACGGCTCCTTGGCGGGCTCGTTCGATCCTCCGCACGCCGCGAGCGCAGCGAACGCAGTCATGACCACGGTCAGTTTGACGAGATTTCGCATGCTCGTGTCTCCTTTCGAGAGAGCGATCGGACCGTCGAGGTCACCATCGCCATCGAGGGCAGAGCCACGAGTGCAACGGGGGTGCCCACCCCCAGAGTCGCGGATAGACAATGCATGCCGCACGCATGGCCTGCGCTCGCCGCGGAGAACCTCGAGGTGCGTCGATGCTGCGTCGAGGCTTGCCTCGCTCGCGCGCTCACGCGACCGACGAGCGTGGCGTGCGCGTTCGGTCGTTCGTGCCGCGCGTCAGTCTTCGAACGACGGTGCGCTTCGTCGCCCGAGGGCCGCCATCGCAACGAGCGCGATTGCCGCGAGGCCGAGTCCGCCCGCGATCATGGGCACGCGCCAATGGACCTCGTCGTGACCGAGCGCGTACGGAACGACCTCGACGCCGAAAAAAACCATGCTGCAGAGAAGCGACGGAAGCACGCTCCCCGTGAGCGCGCGCATCCAGCCGAGCGTCAGGGCCAGCGCCAAGGTCGACGCCATCCCGGGCGCGGTCACCGTCCCCATGAGGGCGTGATAGGCCGACGTCGCGACGATGACGATGTCCGTGCGGCGCCCGCGCTTGAGGAGCGTGAAGAGCGCACCGCGGAAGAGAAACTCGGTGCATGCCGGCAGCACGAGCACGAGCACGACGAAGACCGCCACGCGGTGGCCGAGCGTGTTCGTCGCGAAGATCTTCTCGAGCTTCTCGGCGTCCTCCGGGGACGGTGGATACTTCTCCTGCAGGAGCGCATTCAGCCGAATGGCCCCGGGCGCGAGGCCCGCACCGACGGCCGCCGCGAGCGCGAAGAACGCGGGCGACGCGGGCTTCAGCGCGAGGACGGCGCGGATCGAACCATTCGGCTCGTGCAGCCGCAGGATCGCGAAGATCACGATCGAGTGCGCGAGAACGGTGCACGTGGCAATCGAAACGAGGTCGGTGACCGCGCCTGGATGCGCCGACTCGGTGATGGCCAGCGACAGCTGGAGCAGCGAGAGGACGATGAGCGTCCACCCGGCCGCCCCCAGGAACGAGAGAGGCCTCGAGCGCGGCTCTTCCGAACTATCGTCCACGCCTAGACTCCGCTCGCCGGGCCGCGGAACGTCGCGTAGTGGGCCGGCACTCCGCGCTTGACCACGATATCGCGCGCCGACTTGGGATCCGTCTGCGGGTAATCGATGGTGAAGTGCAGACCGCGGCTCTCCCGGCGCGCCGCTGCGCACTCGACCACGAGCTGCGCGACCGTCGCGATGTTGCGGAGCTCGAGCAGGTCGCGCGTAACGAAGTACTTCCAGTAGTACTCCGCGATCTCGTCCTGCAGGAGCGCGATGCGCCTTGCCGCACGACGAAGGCGCTTGTCGGAGCGGACGATGCCGACGTAGTTCCACATCAAGCGGCGGAGCTCGTCCCAGTTCTGGGTGATGACGACCGCCTCGTCGCTGGGCACGGCCTCACCGACGTTCCACTCGGGAACTTCGGGGAACGGGCCGCTCTTGTCGATCGTCGCCAGGGCTTGCGCCGCGCGGTGGGCGAAGACGAGGCCTTCGAGGAGCGAGTTCGACGCCAGGCGGTTGGCGCCGTGGAGCCCCGTGTGCGCGCACTCGCCGATGGCCCATAGACCGGGGATGGTCGTACGCCCGTCGAGATCGGTGGCGATGCCTCCGCAGCAGAAGTGCGCGGCCGGAACGACCGGGATGGGCTGGCTCGTGATGTCGAGACCGAAGCTCATGCACTGGGCGTAAATCCCAGGAAAGTGCGACTTCACGAAGCTCGGATCGCGGTGCGTGATGTCGAGGTGCACGTACTCGGCGCCGGTGCGCTTCATCTCGTGGTCGATGGCGCGGGCGACGATGTCACGCGGCGCGAGCTCCGCACGCGGGTCGTACTCCTTCATGAACGGCGTGCCGTCCAGACGACGGAGAATCGCGCCTTCGCCGCGGAGCGCTTCGGTGATGAGGAAGTTCTTCGACTGCGGGTGGAAGAGGCAGGTCGGGTGGAACTGGTAAAATTCCATGTTCGCGACCTCGGCGCCGGCGCGGAACGCCATCGCGAGACCGTCGCCCGTCGCGACGTCGGGGTTGGTCGTGTAGAGGTAGACCTTCCCTGCTCCACCCGACGCGAGCACCGTGGCACGCGCGAGAATCGTGGCGACGTGCCCGTTCTCGGTGTCGAGGGCGTAGACGCCCGCGCAGACCTCGGGGCCTCCGAAGTTCGACATGGTGATCAGGTCGATCGCCATGTGATCTTCGAGGATGCGAATGTTCTTCTTCTGCGAGACGGCCTCGACGAGCGCGCGTTCGACCTCGCGGCCGGTCATGTCGGCCTTGTGCACGATGCGGCGCGCGCTGTGGCCGCCTTCGAGGTGCAGGTCGAGGTCGGTTCCGGCGTCGGGCAAACGCGGGCTCGAGTCGTCGGCGCTCGCGTAGCTTTGTGCGACGTCGAAGTTGGCGCCGATCTCCTGCAGCATCCGGATTCGGTCCGGCGCTTCGCGAACGCAGAGCTCGACGGCCCGCGGGTGGTTGATCCCGCCGCCGGCGACGATGGTGTCCTGGATATGGGCCTCGAAGGTGTCGCCTTCGGCAAGCACGGCGGCAATTCCGCCCTGGGCCCAGGTGGTGTTCGCGTCGTCGCGGGCGCGCTTGGTGACGACGATGACCTCCCCGTGGTCGGCGGCTTCGAGCGCGAAAGAAAGACCCGCGATCCCACTTCCAATGACAAGGAAGTCGCACGTCAGAGGCATGAGCCCCTTCTTAGCACGTCACCTGCCCGCGTCGTCGGCGCGTCGCCGCGCTTCAGGTTGATGGGGCGCAACACCGAGGCCCGCATGACTCGATGGGCTGGCTTCACCGGTTGACACCAACCGCTGCCCCGCCTTAAAACGCGCTAACTGAATCGCGATTCATTCCGGATCGCGGTCGTTCATCAGCCAGGTTGGGCAGGTCGCATGAAGATCCTCGTTCCGCTGAAGCGCGTCGCCGATCCGGACAACGCGAACAAGGTGAAGGTCAACGCCGGGAAGCTCGAGACCACGGGTCTCGAGTGGAAACCGAACCCCTTCGACGAGTATGCGGTCGAGACCGCGCTCCGTCTCACGGAGAACGGCGCCAACACGAAGGCTCGTCTCGGTGAAGTCGTCGTCGTCACGTTCGGCGGCAAAGACACGGAGACCACGCTCCGCGGCGCGCTCGCCACGGGCGCCGATCGCGCGATCCGCATCGACGCGACCGACGATCAGCTCGACGGCGACCTCGTCGCCCGCGCCCTGAAGGCGCTCGTCGAGAAAGAGAAGCCGGACCTCGTTCTCTGCGGCAAGCAGGCGGTCGACGGCGACTCGAACCAGGTCGGTCAGCTCCTCGCCGAGTACCTCGGCTGGCCGCAGGCGACGTTCGCCGGCACCATCAAGAGCGAAGACGACAAGTCGCTCATCGTCGGCCGCGAAGTCGACGGCGGCACCATCAACCTCCGCGTCACCCTTCCGGCGGTGGTCTCGGTCGACCTTCGCATCGTCGCGCCGAAGAGCGTGAAGTCGAAGCACACGGCCGACAGCCACAACTACCCCGAAGGCGTTCGCTTCGCGGCGCTCATGGCGATCATGGCGGCCAAGAAGAAGCCGCTCGTCGAGATGAAGCTCGCGGATCTCGCGAGCGACACCGCGCTCAAGATCACGTACACGGGTTTCGAGCTTCCGCCCGCGCGCAAGGCCGGTATCAAGGTCAAAAGCGTTCCGGAGCTCGTCGAGAAGCTCAAGTCCGAAGCCAAGGTTCTCTGAGGTAGGAGCACGTCATGGCAAATGTTCTCGTCATCGCGGAGATGCACGAAGGCAAAGTGCGTAAGTCCACGCACTCGGCCATCACCTTCGCCCGCAACGTCGGCGCTCCCTTCACCATCCTCGTCCTCGGACCGGGCTCCAAGGCAGCCGCTGCCGAAGTGACCGGCTTCGGCGCCGCGAAGGTCCTCGCGTGCGACGACGCGTACCTCCAGAACGGCCTCGCCGAGCGCGTGTCGCCCACCATCGCCGCGGTCGCCAAAAGCGGCGGCTTCGACGTGGTCGTCGTCACCGCCAGCTCGTTCGGCAAGGACGTCGCCCCGCGCGTCGCGGCCAAGCTCGGCGCCGGCTACGCGCCGGACATCAGCAACGTGAAGGTCGATGGCGGCAAGCTCACGTATCGCCGCCCGGTCTTCGCCGGCAACGCGTACGGCAACTGCCAGATCAACACGCCCGTCCAGGTCGTCAGCGTCCGCCAGAGCGAGTTCTCGGCCGCCGAGCCCTCGGGCGGTGCGAGCCCCGTCGAAGACGTCGCCGTCGCCGGCAAGGACGCCGCGGCGGATCGCGTCGAGTTCGTCTCGATGGAAACCGCGAAGAGCGAGCGTCCCGACCTCGGCGAGGCCCGCGTCATCGTCTCCGGCGGCCGCGCTCTCAAAGAGCAGTTCGCCAGCGTCCTCGATCCGCTCGCCAACCTCCTCAACGCCGCCGTCGGCGCGAGCCGCGCCGCGTGCGACGCCGGCTACGCTCCGCCGGAGCTCCAGGTCGGTCAGACGGGTCGCGTCGTCGCCCCGCAGCTCTACTTCGCCATCGGCATCTCGGGCGCCATCCAGCACCTCGCCGGCATGAAGGGCTCGAAGACGATCGTCGCGATCAACAAGGATCCCGACGCCCCGATCTTCCAGGTCGCCGACTACGGCCTCGTCGCGGACCTCTTCAACGCGGTCCCCGAGCTCGTCACCGAGCTGAAGAAGAACGCGTAAGCGTCTCCTTCACGAAAAGCACGCGAAGCGACGGCTCCCTCGAGGACGCCGTCGCTTCATCGTTTTGTAATCCCGGAGCCTGCACCGCTGGGGCATCGCGAATTCTTGCGCGAGAATCGTCACCTGCCGAAGACGCGTGAGAATTTCACAGGAAGGGCGGAAGATCGGAAGGGGGCCTCCCGCCTCACTTCCGTCGTGTGGCCTCGTGGTGCTCGTGAATTCCTTCGGAATTCACTCGCGGAGGAAGTGATCTCTCACGCGACCGACAACCACCTTCCGACGTCGGCGCCGACTGGCATCCTGCGAGCGCGAGCGGAGGATTTGGGCTGCTCGCGATCACCTTGCAGCGTCGGAAGGCGGCAGTCGGAGGCCACCGTGACTCACCCACGCGAGTGAATTGCGAAGCAATTCACGAGCACCACAAGGCGACTGGACGCAAGCGAGGCGACGCCCCCTTCCGATCTTCCGCCCTTCCTGTGAACTCTCTCTGGGCCGACCTGACAGCGATTCGCGTTCGTGTGCGCGAGTGCGATCTCAGCCGAGCGCACGTTGCATCGCGGCCATCCAGTGTTTCCGGCGACGTCTCGCGGTACGCTGAGGCGTGCCCATCGTTGCATCCGCGCTCGTCGCCTTCGTCGCGCTCGAACACGTCGGCTTCGCTGTCCTCGAGATGTTTCTCTGGACGACGCCGTTCGTGCGTAAACGCTTCGGAACGACCGAGGCCTTCGCCAAGGAGTCCGCGGTTCTCGCTTCGAATCAGGGCCTCTACAATCTGTTTCTGGCGGCCGGGCTGGCGTGGAGCTTCTTCGCCGGTGATGGGATGGTCCGGCCTCTCCGGCTCTTTTTCCTCGGCTGCGTTCTGCTTGCCGGCCTCTTCGGTGGCCTGACGGCGTCCAAGCGAATTCTCTTCGTGCAGGCGATCCCGGCGGCCATTGCGCTTGCCGTCGTCGTCCTCGGCTAGAGCCGACACGCAAGACAGGGCGCCGTACGCCGTACGCCTTCAGTACTTCATTTCCGCCCGCTCGACCGTGTGCTCGCCGCTGCGGTGGGCGAAGACGGCCGCGTCCCATTTGGGAGGCCCAAGGACGCCGACGTGCGCGTTTCGAGAGGCGGCATATCCCTCGGTTGGGAGTCCGAGGACGTTCTTGGTCATCTTCTTGTTGTCGTCTTCGTCGTGAAGCGCTGCGGCGGCGTAGTTGCCCTTGGGCACATTGCGAAAGCGGCACGTGACCAACGGTGCGGAAGGCGACGCGACGGCGGTGCGGAATGGCGTATCGCCAAGCCACGTCTTTTCATCGCGATACAAAGCACAGCGGATCGTGCCCTTGCGCTTGGGATCGATCTGCAGCTGGAATGCGACGTCGCCCGTCGCGGTGGCGCCGCTGGTCCCGCTGGCGATTGCGTGATCCAGGGGAGCGATGACGACGTTCGCCCCCAAGAGCAGCATCACGCCCCACGTTCGTCGATGCATCACCCGCCGACGAGCACCTCGGATGCCGTCGATCGGCGAGCTCAGCGACAGTCGAGCTCGGTGCAGACTGGGCGCCCTTCGTCATGCGCGTAAGTCCGCGCTAAAAGGGACGCCGTGCCGACCCCGCGTCTCGTCACCATCCCCTACAGCCACTACTGCGAGAAGGCACGCTGGGCGCTCGAGCGCGGCGGCGTGAAGTTTCTCGAAGAGATGCACGCGCCCATCTTTGCGTGGCGCGGCGCGCTCGGCGCTGGCGGTGGGCGCACCGTGCCGGTGCTCGTGACCGACGACGGTGTCTTCCCGGAGTCGACCGACGTGCTCCGGTGGGTCGACGCGCACGGTCGGCCTCCTGAGCCGTACTTCCCGCCCGACATGCCCGAGGTCGAGCCCCTCGTGTCGATGTTCGATCGCAAGCTCGGGCCCGCGACGCGACGCGTGGGGTACTTCCACGTGCTGCGAGGCGATCCGAGCTACGCCGAGGAGGTTCTCACGACCGATGTGCCAGCGTGGGAGGCGCGCGGCGTGCGGGCGTTTGGATGGGCGATCCGGCGTGCCATCCGCTTCGGGCTCAAGATCGACGAGGCTGGCGCCGCGCGATCGAAGGCGGTGATCGACGAGGTCTTCGCTGCGGTGAACGAGCGACTCGCCGACGGTCGCAGCACGCTCGCGGGCGACGCGTTCACGGCCGCCGACCTCACCTTCGCGGCCCTCGCCGGTCCGCTGATCATGCCGCCGGCATACGCGAAGCGGTTCGGGGGCACGGACCGCCTCCCATCGCCACTCGCCGCGCTCAGAAAGGAGGCGCTTGCGACGAAGGCCGGTGCGTTCGCGATGCGAATCTACGAGGCATACCGTTAACCGCCCTCGTCGCGAACGCGGAGCTCGCCGAACTCACGACCGAGCAAAACACGCTGCTGTTCAGCGCGCTCGCAGGTGGAGGCGAAGGCGAACCGCCGCCCGCGAATGGTTCGAACCGTCGGCGAGGCGGTCGCGCGCGGCCCAGGGATAGGTTCGAACCGTCGCCCAGCCGCTCGCCTACCGCATGCGGGTGGTTCGAACCGCCGCCCAGCCGCTCGCCTGCGGGGTGCGAGTGGACGAGGACTTCTAGACTCGCGGAGGAGTGACCTCCGTCGCAACCAACAATCACCTTCCGACGTCGGAGCCGACACGCATCCTGCGAGCGCGAACGGAGGCATGGGCTGGTCGCGATCACCTTGCAACGTCGGAAGGTGGCGGTCGGAGGCGACCGAGACTCCCCCCACGCGAGTGAATTGCGAAGCAATTCACGAGCACCACAAGGCCAGCGGATGCAAGCGAGGCGAGGTCCCCTTCCGATCTTCCGCCCTTGTATAGATCCCCGTCCTCGCGCGGCGTTCCGCGCGGTAAAAAGATCCTTCGTACGACAGATCGATTCCGCCAAGGTCCTGAGAGGCCGACAGGAAGCAAGACTCGTCGTACGAAGGACCTACTCCCAACGAGCTCGAATGGCTGTGTGAGCCTCCCAAAGCGGAGAGCTCGAATCACGTTACAAGACCGGGCATCGGGAGGAAGGTCGCGTCCCCCTCGCATGGAGGAAGTCGTGACCCAGTACATCGGCATCGACGTCTCGAAAGATCATCTCGATGTGGCAAGTGAGGACGGAAAGACCGTCTTCCGTGTCGGCAACACGGAGGAAGGTCAGACCCAGCTTCTCCAGCGCCTGATGGAAATGAAACCCAAGCTCGTCGTGCTCGAAGCCAGTGGAGGTTTCGAGCTCGACGTCGTTCTCGCTCTCGGCAGCGCGAAGCTTCCCGTCGCGGTGGTCAGTCCGAGTCAGGTTCGACATTACGCGAAAGCCCTCGGCATCCTGGCGAAGACTGACGCGATCGACGCGAACGTCATCGCGCGATTCGGGGCTGCTACGACACCCACACCACAGCCAGTTCCGGACGAAGAAACGCTGGAATTGGAGGCTCTTTTGCTTCGTCGGCGTCAGCTCGTCTCGATGTTGGCCACCGAGAAGAATCGGCTCGCGACGTTCAGCATCACGCGAAAGGTCGGCGGCGAAAAAGCGGTGAAGAGCATCCGGCGGACGATCGAATTTCTCGAGGAGCAGCTTGAGTCGCTCGACGAGACGACACGCGCTCAGCTGCAGAAGAGTCCTCTGTGGAAGGAAAAGGAGGACCTACTTCGCTCCGTCCCCGGCATCGGACCGGTCACCGCTCGGACTCTGATCTCGGATCTGCCGGAGCTCGGAAGGCTTACTCGCAAGTGCATCGCCGCGCTCGCTGGCCTTGCGCCCTTCAATCACGATAGCGGGGGCCACACCGGCAAGCGTCGCGTCCGCGGCGGCCGCACGACCGTGCGCAGTGCGCTCTACATGGCCTGCGTCGCATCGCTGAAATGCAATCCGCTCATCAAGGCGTTCTTCGACCGGCTTCGCGCCACGAAGCCGGCCAAAGTCGCCCTGACGGCGTGCATGCGAAAGATGCTCACCATCCTGAACTCGATGGCGCGCACAGGCCGAAAATGGTCCCCCGAGCTGCCTGTCAGCTCTTGACGGAGGTTATGGCTGCTTCCTGTGAACTCTCTCTGGGCCGCGCCCACAGCGATTCGCGCTCGTGTGCGCGAGCGCGATCTCAGCCGAGCGCGCGTTGCATCGCGGCCATCCAGTGCGCGCGCGTATCGCGCGCGAGCGTGCTTTCCGGCGCGAAGAGCTCGAACGCGTGAAAGCTGCCAGGCACGTTGTAGAGCTCCGTGGAGACGCCGGCCTCGATCAAGCGGCGCGCGTAGTCGAGGCCGTCGTCACGGTACGGATCGAATTCGCAGGTTTGAATGTACGCAGGCGGAAGGCCCGAGAGGTTCTCCGCGCGGAGCGGCGCGGCGTACGGTGAGACGTTCGTGCGATCGGCGCCGAGATAGCGGTCCCACGTGGCCCGTGCTGCCGCGGCGTCGATGAGCCGAGGATCCTCCACCGTGCGCGCCGAATGGCTGGTTCGTCGATCGTCGAGGGCGGGGATCTGAAGACACTGAAACGCGATGGCCGGACCTCCCCGATCGCGTGCGAGGAGCGCCGTCGCCGCGGCGAGGCAGCCGCCTGCCGAAGGCCCCATGACGGCGAGCCGTGACGGATCGCAACCGAGCGCTTCCGCGTTCGCCGCCGTCCACACGAGCGCCGCGTAGCAATCCTCCACGCCCGCGGGAAAGAGGTGCTCCGGGGCGAGGCGGTATTCGACGGAGATGATCGTCGCGTCGAGCTCGGGAACGAGCGACGCGGCGGACAGCGAGGCATCGGCGGCGCTGCCGTAGACGAAGCCGCCGCCGTGCATGAAGACGACGATCGGGCGCTTTGCGCTCCGCGGCTCGGCCGGTCGAAAGCACGTGATCGGAACGCCGTTGGCGACGAAGTTCTCGGTCCGAATGCGCGGGTCGGGGCGCTCGCTTTTCGCCACCAGGCTTCGAAACGCTCGGCGCGTCTCGGCGACATCGGCGTTCGGGCGGCGCGGAGGAAGGTGCTCGACGATGGGACGAAGTTCGGCGGCGATCATGCGCTCACCGTAGCGCAATTTGGACGGTGTACAAATCAAATGAAGACGCTAGATTCGAAGGCATGAGCCGCTCGTTCACGCCCACGCGCAGCCGTGCGGCCTTTCACCATCCTCAATTGGCCGAAGAGGTGTTGGCCGCTGCACGGACGGCTCTCGAACGGGAAGGCGCGCGGGGCCTGAGTCTTCGCGCGGTCGCCAAGCAAGCGGGCGTGTATCCGACGGCCGTGAGTCACCGCTTCGGCGATCGCGAAGGGCTCCTCGCGGCGCTGGCGAAAGAGGGCTTCGAGGTGCTGAACGCCGAGCTGGAAAACGCGAAGACCCCGAAGCCCCGCGAAGGCGTTCGCGCGATGCTCAAGGCCTACCTCCGCTTTGCCGAGTCACGCCCGCGCCTCTTCGCGGTCATGTTTTCGCCTTGGTCGATGTTCGAACGGCGGCACCCCGAGCTCGAAGCCATTGGGCAGCACGCCTTCACCCTCCTGCGCGACCAAGTGGCGGCGTGGGTCGAGCCCCAGCGCAAGCTCGCGCCGGACATCGTCGCGGAGTCGCTTTGGTGCACCGTGCATGGCCTTGCCACGCTGGTCATCGAGGAGGGCGCCGGGAAGCGGAAGTCGAGGTTCGACGTCGACCGGATCCTGGACGTCGCGCTGCGCCCGCTAGGTTGACGTGCGCTGCCGTGCTGGCACCACGCCGCGCACAAACGAAGCGACGGCCTCCCAATTTCGGGAGCCGTCGCCTCCGTCGCATCGTCTTTTCGTAGGACCTCGTGAGCCGCGCCGTCGAGCCGTGCTCAGGAATTCGTCGACCGACCACGCGACGGGCGACTGACGAGTCGCGTGCCGTCATCGCTCGTCGGTGCCGCCGCATAGATCGGAATCCCGCCCCCGTCGTAATCGCCGTTCTGCGGAGTACCTGCGTCCGATCCGCCATCCGATCCGCCGCCATCCGATCCGCCATCCGGTCCAGCGTCGTCCAGGACGGAGTCGGGGCGCTCTGCCGTGTCGCTCTTGCCGTCGTCGGAGGAGCATGCTCCTTGGGTCATCGCGACTCCGACTCCGAAAGCGAACGTCGCTGCACGCCCGAGCCGCGTTCGCGGCGCGACGCGTGGCGCGCGGTTCGCGAAGGCATCAACCAGCGAACAAGCACAAAAAGGGCACGACGATTCGCTGATCTTCACGTGGCGATGGCAGTGCGGACACGCTTCCAGCTGGCTCATGAATTCGCTTCTTTCTCTCCAGGCACAGGTTCGACAATCAGCTCGAAAATTCCATGATCGAACGGCTCACCGGGGGCCGGTTGCCGTCGGACGAGTCTCTCGCGGAGCCCTTCACGATCGCGCTCGAGCGCGCGGTGATGGCAGTACGGATTGTCGCCCGGCCGCCCGAAGAGCACGGATGTGGTCCACGTGCATCCGGCGCGGCATATGTCTGCGTAGTAGCAAGTTCGGCAGAAGCCGGTCAGATCTTCCACGGTGCGATCGCGCGTATATCGAAGCGCGGATGCACGCTCCCAAAGGTCCACGAGGGAGTGATCGCGAACCGTTCCTCCACCCCACTGCTCGGAAGGAAGCGAGGGACAGCCCTTCACGAGACCGTCCGACTCGATGCCGAGGGTGCCACGTCCGGCCGAGCAGGAGGTCCCGTGACCACGCGGCAACGTCCCGCGAAGTCGGCTCTCGTAGGGGCCGAAGTAGCCGAGGTTGTTGCCGGGATAGAGCCGCACGCCGTGCTCTTCACATCGTGCTGCTAGCGTGTCGAGCAGCGGGAAGAGGTCGAGTAAGTCGTACGGCTGGAGCAGGACGTCCGGCTCGTCAGCAGCGCGGCCCATCGCGACGGTCAGCATGATCTGCCATGCCTCGGCCCCCTCTCTCACGAGCATCTCCAAAATGCTCGGGAGATCAACGAGGCTCAGGCGGTTGATCTGGGTGTTCACCGTGAGGCGTACCCCCGCCTCGCGAAGCGCACGCATCGCGGCGATCGCGTCTCGATGCGAGCCCTTCGCCCCGCGCAGTCGATCGTGCGTCTCCTCGGCTCCATCGATCGAGACACTGGCGCTCCCCAGACCCGCAGCGGCGGCCTCTCGGGCGAGCGTCGGGCTGAGCCCGCGACCGCCCGTCGTCATCGTGCAGTGCATACCGTGGGAACGGATGGCCCGCACAATCTGGACGAAGTCGGGACGCAGATACGCCTCGCCCCCGATCAGGGTGACCTCCATCACGCCGAGCTCGGCGATTTGACGGACGAGGTCGAGGCACTCCTCCGTCGTCAGCTCGTTCGGTCGCTCGACGCCCGCTCGAGAGCCACAGTGCCGACATGCCTGATCGCACCGCAACGTGATCTCCCACACCGCATGACGCGGCCGGATGCTTCGATCGCGCTGCCGCGGCTCCGAGAGAACCGGCAGCGGCCGCCGTGGCTTCGAGATTGTCGGCAAGCCGACGCGAGGTCGTTTTGCCCGAAGGAGTTCCGCACGTTCCGCCGCGAGAAGCGGATCACGAATGCTCACGGTCGGATCAGAGCACGCCACAAGTTCCACATCAACTCGCGTTGACCCGAGATCGCCGCCCATTGGGAATGGCCATCGTTCGCGCCGAGCATCACCTTGTCCCCCACCCTCGCAAGCGATTCGCGCACGTAGCCGCGGGCACCTCGCAGATCTCGAAATGAGGAAGCGACGGCCTCCCGAATTCCGGAAAGCCGTCGCTTCGTCCTTGTGCGCGTCGAGAGCGCCGCGCTCTTACTCGCCGAGATAGAGGGCGAGGTCTTCGGCGCCGCCGATGTGTTTGCCGTCGATGAAGATCTGCGGGGTCGTCGTGCGGCCGCTGGAGGCGCGGAGACGACGCGGCGTCGCGGGGACCTCTTCGTAGCGCAGGCCGCGCTTGTCGAGGAGATCGCGTGCCTTCGCACAGAACGAGCAACCTTCGCGGCCGATCATCAGGATGTCCGCCGGGGCCTTCGCGTCCGGCGCGAGGTGGCGGAGCATCGTGTCGGCATCGGAGACCTCGAACGGGTCGCCTTCGACGTCGGGCTCGATGAACATCTTGGTCACGACCCCGTCGTCGACGAGCATCGAGTAACGCCACGAGCGCTGGCCGAAGCCGAGGTGCTGCTTGTCGACGAGCATGCCCATGCCCGCCGTGAACTCCGCGTTGCCGTCCGGGAGGAAGACGATCTCCTCCGCCTCCTGGTCCTTCGCCCACTCGGCCATGACGAACGCGTCATTCACCGAGATGCAGACGATGCTGTCGACGCCCTGCGCGCGAAGCGCCGGCGCGAGCTCGTTGTAACGCGGGACGTGGCTGCTCGAGCAGGTCGGCGTGAAGGCGCCGGGGAGCGCGAAGACGACGACCTTCTTGCCCGCGAAGACGTCCTTGGTGGAGACGTTCTTCCATTGCGCGTCCTCGCGCGTGCGGAAGGTCACCTCGGGGACACGCTTGCCTTCACTGCTCTCGAACGGAACTTTCTTCTGCATTTTTCTCTTCTCCTTACTGGACTCGGGTGACTTGCTCGCCCGCGGCGAGCTTGGCTTTGGCGTCGCGGAGCGCGGTGCGAACGCCCTCCTCGACGACGGGGTGGTAGAACGGCATGGCCAGCATCTGGTCGATGGTGAGCTTCTGCTGGTGGGCCCATGCCAGGAGATGCGCGAGGTGCTCGGCGCGAGGCGCGATCATCTCGGCACCGAGGAACGTGCCGGTCTTGGGGTCCGCGTACACGCGCAGCGCGCCGCGGTTTTCGAGCATGACGCGGCTGCGGCCCTGATCCTCGAAGCGGACGAGGCCGGCGACAATGGACTTGTGAGCGGACTTGTGAGCGGACTTGTGAGCGGTGAGCTCTTCGAAGCCGGGGCCGACCACGGCGAGCCCGGGATCCGTGAAGGCGATGCCGATCTCCGACCGGCGGACGCCTTGGGTCACCACGGGATAGCGCGCGGCGTTGGCTCCCGCAATCGATCCATCGTCGGCCGCCTCGTGCAAGAGAGGTAGCTCGTCGTTCACGTCACCCGCGAGGAACACGTGGCTCTCGCCGAGCCGCAGGGTCTCGCGATCGAGCGTGGCGCCCGCCGCAATGCCTGCATTCTCGAGGTGAAGCGTATCGATGTTCGGCCGGCGGCCGGCCGCGACCAGGATCTTCTCGAACGTCTCGGTGTGGACGACGCCGTCAGCGCCCAACCACGTCACGGTGACGCCACCGTCGTCCGAGGGAGCGACGCTCTCGATCTTCGCATCCGGATCGGCGGCGAGCTCCTTCTGGAAGATCTCGCGGGCAGCATCGCGGACGACCGGATCGCCGAGCAGACCAATCGCACCGCCGCGGCCGAAGAGCCGAACGCGCACGCCGAGACGATGCAGAGCCTGACCGAGCTCGAGGCCGATGATGCCCATGCCGAAGACGACCACCGACTTCGGAAGGTCCTTCCACGTGAAGACGTCTTCGTTCGACGCGACGCGGTCGCGCACGCGGTCGAACATCGCCGGAACGTGCGGGCGTGAGCCCGTGGCCACGACGATGCTCTTCGCTTCGACTTGCTGGTGAACGCCCGGCGTGACCACGACGTCGAGAACGTGGGGCGACGCGAACGAAGCCCAACCGCGAACGTGGTCCTCCGCCGGGATCTTCTCGACACCTGCGATGACGAAGCCGACGAAGCGATCGCGCTCGTGTCGGAGCCGATTCATGACGGCCTTGCCGTCCACCTCGACCGTCGTCCTCAAACCGAACGGCGCAGCTTCACGAGCTTTGTGCGCCGCGTCCGCCGCAGCAATGAGGAGCTTGCTCGGCATGCAGCCGACGCGCGCGCAGGTCGTTCCATGCGCGCCACCTTCGACGAGGACGGCCGAGGCTCCGGCCGCTCGAGCTGCGCGATACGCAGCGAGACCTGCCGTTCCTGCACCGATCACCGCCACGTCGAAGGTTTGCTTGTTCGTCGTTCCGTTCATCGTGAAGAGAACCTACGGCGGCCCTCGTGATTGCTCAAAGTCGAAGAATCGATTGACGTGATAGACTCCGACTATCATGTCGCGCACCGCCCCCACGCCGAACGACCTCTCGATCCGGCAGCTGCAGTACGTGGTCGCCGTGGCCGACACGCTCGGCTTCCATCGCGCGGCGGCTCAGCTGCACGTCTCGCAGCCCACGCTGAGTGCGCAGATCCAGCAGCTCGAGACCGTGCTCGGAGTAACCATCTTCGAACGCGATCGCCGTCGCGTCCTCGTCACGCCTGCCGGCGAAGAGATCGTCGCGCGGGCGAGGCGCGTGCTCGTCGAGGTCGGTGACCTGCTATCGGCCGTTTCGCGGCGGCGCGATCCTTTCGAGGGCACGCTGCGCATCGGCGTCATTCCCACCGTCGCGCCCTATCTCTTGCCCGACGTCACGCCCGCCGTTGCCGCGAAGTACCCGAAGCTGCGCCTCGCGCTCCGGGAAGAAAAAACGCCCGACGTGGTCGCCGAGCTCCGTGAAGGGAAGCTCGATGCCGGGCTCCTCGCCCTCGAGGCCGACCTGGGCCCGGATCTCGACCATGCGGTGATCCTCGAGGATCCGTTCGTCGTGGCCCTTCCGCACGGACATCCCCTCGCCGGCCACAAGCGTATCGACATGGAGGAGCTGGAACGCGAGCACGTGCTCCTGCTCGACGACGGCCACTGCTTTCGCACCCAAGCGCTCGCCCTCTGCTCGAAAGCAGGCGTGAAAGAGGCCGATCTGCGGGCCACGAGCCTGGGCACCCTCGTGCAGATGGTCTCGAGCGGCGCGGGCGCCACGCTTCTTCCGCAAATGGCCGTGCCGGTCGAGAACCGTCGAGCTCAGCTCGAAATCCGGCCACTGTCGCCGCCGACGCCCCGCAGGACGATTGCGCTCATCTGGCGAAACGAGTCTCCCCTCGGAAAGCCCTTGCGGGAACTCGCGGGCGTTCTCCAAGCGGCGTTGCGCGGCGCAGCTGCGCCGCGGGAGGCTCGAGAGGCTCGCGCGGAGGACCGTCGACGCCGGGCGGGAGGTGGGCTAGCAAAGCAGGTGTGAGCTACCTCGTTCTCGCTCGCAAATACCGGCCCCAGTCCTTCGACGACCTCGTCGGGCAGGAGCACGTCACGAAGACGCTCGGAAACGCCATCGCGCAGAACCGTGTGGCCCACGCGTTCCTGTTCACGGGCGTCCGCGGTGTAGGCAAGACGACGAGCGCGCGCATCCTCGCCAAATGCCTGAACTGCCTCGGTGCCGACGGCAAGGCCACCGGGCCGACGGCCACGCCCTGCCAGGTCTGCGCGGCCTGCACCGAGATCGCGGCGGGCGTCGACATGGACGTCCAGGAGATCGACGGCGCGAGCTACAACGGCGTCGACGAGGTCCGGCGCCTCCAGGAGGGCCTCGCCTTCCGACCCGCGCGCGACCGGTTCAAGATTTACATCGTGGACGAGGTCCACATGCTCTCGAACGCGGCCTGGAACGCGTTCCTGAAGACGCTCGAAGAACCTCCTCCTCACGTGAAGTTCATCTTCGCGACGACCGAGGTTCACAAAGTCCCGGTCACGATCCTCAGCCGCTGCCAGCGCTACGACTTCAAGCTCGTCTCGGCCAAGCGCATCGGCGAGCGCCTCAAGGAAGTCCTCGGCAAGGAGACCATCGCGGCGGACGACTCGGCCGTCAGTGTCCTCGCGCGTGAAGCCGCCGGCTCGATGCGCGACGCGATGAGCCTGCTCGACCAGGTCATCGCGTACGGCAGCGAGAAAATCTCCGCCGAAGACGTGGCCCGCGTGCTCGGCGTCGCCGATCGCGAGATCATGAACAAGCTCACCGGCGCGATCCTCGCCGGCGACGCGCCCACCGTGCTCGAGGTGCTCGACGCGGTCGCCCGCCAGGGCTTCGACCTCGTCCACCTCTGCCGCGACTTGCTCCATCACGTGCGCAACGTGGTGGTGGCGAAGGTCTGTCCCGAGGACAAGGCGCGCGAGCTCCTCGACCTCGCCGATGAAGAGGTGGCCGACGTCCTCGCGCTCGCGAAGAAGACCGACGCCGACGATCTGACCCGCCTCTTCCAGGGCCTTTCGAAGGGCTTCGACGAGATCGTCAAGAGCGGTCAGGTGCGCGCGGCGCTGGAAATGACGCTCGTGCGCCTCGCGCGTCGCCCCGCCCTCTTGCCCCTCGACGAGCTCCTCTCGCGCCTCGGCGAGCTCGAAAAGCGCCTCGCCACAGGCGCGCCTCCACCCACGCGCGGCGGCGGTGGTGGCCCTGGAGGCTCGGGTGGCTCTGGCGGTCGTACAGCGCGTGAGCCTGCGGTTCAGGCAGCTCCGCCGGGCGGGCCCGTTTCGATCTTCGCGGCCCCTACCGTGTCGGAGTTCGGCCCGCCGCGCGCGGTGGCGCCGGTTCCGTCGTCGCCCACGGCGTTCGCGCCTCCGCCCGTTCCTCCGCCTCCTCCGTCGTCGCCGCGCCCGATCATGGCGCGAGCCGGCATGCCCGCCCCCACGGTCCAGACCGATGGCGCGCTGGCCCTCGCAGAGAGGCGCTCACCGGTCGTCGAACCGCCGCCTCCGCCGGCTCCGCCCGTCGCGGATCCCTCGCCCACGCTGACGGCCGACTCGCCGATGATCCAGACGTGGCGCGCGATCCTGGCGAAGCTGCGCGAGGTGAAGCCGGCCGTCGCTTCGACGCTCGAGCTCGCGGCGCCACTCACGATCACGCCGGAGAAGATCCTCCTCGGCTTCGAGCCGGAGTCCTTCGAGGACTCGCGCAAGGTCGACACCGACGCGTCGCTGATCCTCACCGAGGTGGCGCGTGCGTACTTCGGTGCGGACACGGTCGTCTCGCTCGAAGTCACCCAGCGCGGCAGCAAGCTCGCGAGCATCGCCTCGCTCGACGCCGCGAAGAAGCGCCAGGCCCTCATCGAGGCGCGCCAGGCAGTCGAGAAACACCAGCTCGTTCAGAAGGCGATCGCGATTTTCGACGCCGAACTGAAAGACATCAAACTTCCCCCACAGGAGGATTGAAGACGATGGGTAACTTTGGCGGCGGAATGAACGAGCTCATGCGGCAAGCCGCACGCATGCAGCGCAAGATCGAGCAGATCAAGAAGGAGCACGGCGACAAGGAAGTCACCGTCGGTGCGGTCGGCGACAAGGTGAAGGCCACCGCGACCTACGCCGGCAAGCTCTCGCGCATCGAGGTCGATCCCGAGTTCCTGAAGTCGGAAGGCCTCGAGCTCACGCTCGACAGCGTCGTTGCCGCCGCGAACTCCGCGCTCGAAGCGGGCGACAAGGCCATGGAGGCCGAGCTCGCCAAGGTCACCGGCGGAGTCAAACTGCCGGGTCTCTGATTCGAGTTCGTCGTCGTGCAGCAGTCCACCAAGATTCGAAGGCTCGTGTCGCTCTTCTCGCGCCTCCCCGGCGTGGGTGAGAAGACGGCACAACGCTACGTTCTCCACCTGCTCACGTCCGATCCCGAGGTCGCTCGGGATCTCGGGCGCGAGCTCGGTGGACTGCACGACGAGCTTCGTCCGTGCGCACGATGCGGCAACATCGCCGAGGTCGTGCCCACGGAGGAGCCGACGGTCTGTGACATCTGCAAGGATCCTCGTCGCGACACGCGGCTCCTTTGCGTCGTGGGCCGCATCCACGACTTGCTCGCCATCGAGCGCACGGGCGCCATGCGCGGCCGCTACTTCGTGCTCGGACGCCTGCTGTCGCCGCTCGAAGGGATCGGCCCGGAAGAGCTTCCTGTTCCGCGTCTCGTCGCGCGCATCGCCGACGAGGGCGTCACCGAAGTCATCGTGGCCACGCCGCCGAGCGTCGACGGCGAAGCGACGGCTCTCCTGCTCAAGCGGGAGCTTGCCGCGACGGGCGTCACGATGACGCGCATCGCCAGCGGCGTGCCACACGGTGGGGACCTCGAATACGCCGATCCGATCACGATGGGTCGCGCGCTGTCCGGCCGCCAATCGCTCTAGTCGGTCGGGTCGCTCTCGCCGCCGCCGGCGCTTCCCTCCTCCAGGCATGCGTGGAAGAGTGCGCGCCCATGAAGGCCATTTCGACCCCCGACGCCCCGGCTGCCATCGGTCCCTACTCGCAGGCCATCCGGTCCGGCGATCTCGTGTTCTTGAGCGGTCAGGTTCCGCTCGATCCGAAGACCGGCGAGCTGATTCGCGCGGACATCGCGACCGAGACCGATCGCGTCCTCGACAACCTCGGCGCCGTCCTCGCCGCTGCCGGCTGCAGCTTCGCGAACGTGGTCAAGACGACCATCTTCCTCACGGACCTCGGCGACTTCCAGACGGTCAACGTGACCTACGCGAAGCGCTTTGGCAACCCGCCCCCGGCCCGCGCCACCATCCAGGTCTCCGCGCTGCCGAAGGGTGCTCGCGTCGAGATCGAAGCGATCGCGCGCGTTCCCTGATGGCCTGATGGCCCGAACTACGCGGCCAGCATCCCCACGACGACCGTGGCGGCGATGAAGAGCAGGTAGAAGACGGCCATCACGATTGCGACGATGCCGGCGAATTTCCAGAAGGACTTCTGCTCGGCGAGCGCAGCCTCGAGGTTCTCGGGCGACCGATTCTCCTCGAGGCGCGCGATCGCGCCGCCGTAGGTCCAGAGCTTGATCGCCGGATAGATGTAGAGCGCAGCCATCGGCAGGTAGATCAGGCCGACCGCCGCCGGAAATCTCTTGGTCCCCGAGGCGGAGCTGAACGCGAGCATCGCGAGCGCGCCGATCACCATGGACCCGCTGGCGATGAACGCGAACACGCTCAGCGTTCGCACCCACGGTCGCGTCTGGCGGAGCAGCTCGATGGCGTTGTCCGTCACGCCAGGACGGCTCGCGTCGCTCGTGCTCGGAAGCTGGCCGCCAGGCGATCCGGGAGGGCCGTACGGGTTCATGCGCAACGCAGTACCCGAGCCCCCCTTGCCCGGCAAGGCGGCCACACACAACGAAACCCGGAGGCCTCGCGCCTTTGAAGCGACGCGAACCTGCCGGGCTTTCGCTGTGGGACTCGAAGTCTCGATCAGTACGACGCGATCGTGACCGTGTCGCTCGACAGAATGCCCTTCGACTGGACGTTGAGGGTCTTCGCCGCGTCCGCCGTCGCGCCCGCGATCGGGTACGGCTGGTTGCTCTTCATGCCGGGGAACGCGGTGGTGATGATGCGTTCCGCAGCGGCCGCCGGATCGCTCTCATCGACCGTGAGGATGACGCTCTCGGCCGAGAACGTCGAGGGAACGGCCACGGAGACGGCGTCTTCGCCCGTCACGACGACCGACGCGCCCTTGACCGGGTTCACCTTCACGGAGACGTCGCCGCTGCCGTTCTCGTCGACGATGAGCGAGCTCACCGTGACGGCGCCGTTGAAGCGGATGCCACCGTTGCCATCACCCACCGTGAGCTTCACGGGGACGGCCGCGGTGCCGGCCGGAATCGTGACCTTGAGAAGCTTGCATCCCGACTGACCACCCGGCGAGCTGCCGTGATCGCCGCCGTGCTTGCACGTGACGGTGATGTTGCCGTTGCTCTCGGTGACCTGGAAGGTCGCGAGGGCGTCGCGGATCGACTCCTGCGCATCGGCCTCGACGTCCCCACGGCCCGCGAAGATCGCCTGCGCGGTCACCTTCGTCGCGCTCGGATCGGGGTAGATCTCGACGCCGCCGTTGCCGACCAGCGGATTGACGCCGTCGTTGTTGATGGTGATGGCCTGACCGTTCCACTCGGACGTGGACGACTTCGCCGGCTGGCTCGAGTCGACGTACTCGCGCTTCGTCTTGAACGTAATGCTGTTGTCGGTCGTGGAGACACTGCACGCCGAGAGGGCCACGAGGCCAAGGACACCGAAGAAGACGACGGACGAGCTGCGCATTTTCTTTGTTCTCCTCCCACTCGGAGTCCGAGCTGGGACCAAGCTAGGTGCGGGCACGTCTTTCGGCCCCACCCCTTGGACCGCAAGACTGGCACCCGAATTCAATCGGTTTTGGGCTTCCCCGAGGAAGGCCCAGAAATTCCCGAGCAAGCTACCATGCTAGCCGTTTCGGGTGCCAAGATCGCCCGGGCGCGCACATTGGCGGCAACGATTGCCGCGGCCGTTTCCATGTCGCCCGCGTCGGCGTCGAGCGGCGGCCCGAGGACGACCGAGACCGTCGAAAAAGGCCACGCCAGGACGAAGCGATCCCACGCGCGCGTAAAGACCTTCGCGCGCATGGCCGCGCTGCCCATGGGTACGAGAACGCCACCCGCGCGCTTGGCAGCCATGCTCGCCCCGGGCTTCACCGTCCCGTAGGGTCCTCTCGGCCCATCGACCGCGAAGGCCGCGTCCGTGGCGCCCGCACGAAGACGTCGTACGAGCGCCGCCAGACCCCGGGCGCCTCCTCGCGACGACGATCCTCGCACGACGCTCATCCCGAGCATGCCAAGGGCCCGCGCCTGGATATCTCCGTCTTTGGAGAGGCTGACCAGCACCACCGTCCGGCGAC
This sequence comes from Labilithrix luteola, assembly GCF_001263205.1. Taxonomy (GTDB): domain Bacteria; phylum Myxococcota_A; class Polyangia; order Polyangiales; family Polyangiaceae; genus Labilithrix; species Labilithrix luteola. Next base: position 9,152,301 of record NZ_CP012333.1, on the reverse strand, counting down.
GCCGTCGCCATGCGAGGAGCGGCCACTGCGTCCCGTGGAAGAACGAAAGCACCCACGGCACGTCACGCACGGCTTCGAGCTCCGGATGGATCTCGAGGCGTAGGCGCAGCGTGGCGAGCCACACGCGAGCGAGGAGCCCCAGAAGGAGGCCCCCCACCGCGCGCAGCCCGCGTGCGACCATCAGTTCTTCAACGTGGAGAGCATCGCCTTCGCGCGATCGAGATTCGGCTCGTTCTCGACGGCGCGCTCGAGCATCTGCACGGCCTTGGCCTTGTCGCCCTGCTTCATGCTGATCTCGCCGAGGTAGTAGAAGACCTCGCCCTTCGAGATGCCGGCCTGAGGCTCGAGGCGCTGGAGAAGGAGTGCGCGGAACGTCTTCTGCGCGCGTTCGAGGTCGTTGTTCTCGAGCGCGAGCACGCCGAGATCGCGGAGGACCTCGATCGAGCCCGGGTCGATCTTGAACGCCATGTCGAACTGCGCGAGAGCCACGTCCTTGTCGCCGAGCGAGGCGAGCGCGCGTCCGAGCTTGTGGTGGTAGAGCGAGAGCTCCTTCGTTCGCTTGTTGCCGAACGAGGCAATGACGCGCTCGAGGACGTTCGCCGCCTCGCGCTCCTGCTTCGCCGCCGTGTAGGCGTCGCAGAGCATGAGGAGCAGATCACGATCCTGCGGAACGAGCTTCGTGACCCGCTCGAGGACCGGCACCGCGTCGTCCGGCGACGACCGCTCGCGCACGTGAATCTCCGCGGCGCGACGCAGGATCTTGACCTGCTCGACCACGTACGCCGGAGGCGGCGGGATCGAACCCATCGCCGGCGGTGCATTCGAGCTGCCCGGAGGCGGGATCGAAGGCATCGACGAGCGAATCGACGGGGGCTCGTACGGCGGGTTGTCGTCGCGGAGGATGTCTGCGTCACCGACGAGGAGATCGGCGAGCTCGCCCCACTTCTTCGTCTTCACGTAGAGCTCGGCGAGGCTCGTGCGGACGTCGGCGCTCTTCGCGTCCTCGGTGAGCGCACGACGGAGCGCCTGTTCGACGCCGTCGAGATCGGAGGCCTCCTGGCGAGCCTTGGCGAGGCGAAGCGCCAGCGGAACCGCCGCCGCGCCCGATGCCGTCTCGGCGAGCTTCGACAGGGCCGAAGCTGCGCGTTCCCAGGCGCCGCGCGTCTCGGCGAGGCGAGCCACCGCCTCGAGCGCGCCACGATGGTTCGCGTCGCGTTCGAGGACCTCTTCGTAGACCTTGAGGGCCGCGCCCGCGTCTTTGACCTGGAGCTCGTTGATCTCGCCGAGGCGAACCAGGTGATCGAGCTCGAGGGCTGCGTCACCGCGCGAGCGGGCGCGTTCGACGAGCTGCGTCTGCAGATCGGCGAGCTCGGCGTGCTGTCCGGTCTTCGCGAAGATGGCCGCGAGCTGCATCGAGGCACCTTCGTGATCCGCGTTCTCTTCGAGGATCGCGCGCAGCGTGTCGGCCGCGTCGCGCGGAGCCTCGAACTTCTCGAGCTGCAGCTTCGCGAGGTCGAGACGCAGCGTGGCGCGCCCCTCCTCCGACGAAGCGTTGTCGATGAGCGTCGCGAGGAGCTTTCCGAGCTGCTCGAACTTGCCGAGCTCGTCGTAGAGCGTGCGGAGGCGCGACTGGGCGCGTTCGTCGCTCGGCTCCTGCTCGAGGATCTCCTCGTAGAGAGCAATGGCGCGATCGCGATCCGAGAGCTTGTCCGCAGCCACCTCGGCCGCACGGTGACGGAGCTCGGCAGCCTTGTCGGCGTCGACCTCCGCTTCGGCACGACGGAGAAGCAGCTGCACGACCTGTTCGTGATCGCCGGCGGCTTCGCGGAGACGCGTGAGCTCTTCGGTGGCCCACGCATCGGCCTCGTTCTCCGCGAGGAGCTCGCGAAGGACGGCTTCGGCGAGCGCGGCGTCACCGAGGATCTTCTCGGCGAGCTCCGCGGCCTCGCGGCTCAACGTGCGCTTCGTCTCGGGCTCGCCTTCGAGGCGCGCGAGGCGACGAAGGACGCCGATGCGATCGCGTTCGCGGCCCGGCGAGCGCGTGAGCGACTCGACGGCGCGAACCCATTCGATGTTCTCCGGATCGCGCTCGAGCGCCTTGCTGAACGCCACTTCGGCGCCGGCCGAGTCCTGCGCGCGATCGCGGCGCCACTCGCCGAGACGCGCCCAGAGCTCCGCGCTCGAGGTCTTCTGCTGTGCTTGGTCCTGCGCATCGAGGGCACGCGCGAGGGCCTCGCTGGCCTCACGCCAAGCACGGTTCGCCTCTGCAAGGCGTTCGAGCTCGGCGATCGCTTCGTTCTCCTCCGGGTCTTCGACAACGGCGGCTTCGATCGCACGCTGGGCCCCGAGCGTATCGGCGCCCTCGTTCTCGAGCACCTTGGCGAGGTCGAGTCGAGCGCGCGTCCGCTGACGAACGCCGTCGGCACGGTCGACACGGCGCGCGTAGAGGCGGCCCAGGTCGGCTCCCTTGCTCGTCGCGCGGTAGACCGTCTCGAGAATGTCGAACACGTCGTCGAACAGCGCGTCCTCCGTGACGAGCTCTTCGACGGCCGTGCGACTCTTGTCGTGATCGGGCTGACGCTCGAGCGCCGAGCGCAACGTGGCAAGCCCCTGCGCCTTGTCGCCGAGCGCGCCGATCTGCAGGCTCGCCAAGCGATGGTAGAGGTCCGCTTGTGCGGCCGCGTCGGGCTCGATCGCGATGCGCCGCTCGAGAACGTCGGACAGTGCGCGCGTGTCGTTCTTCGCCCCGAACACGCGCTCGAGAGCGATGAGGATGGGCGCCGAATCGCCTCCCTGTTCGGCGGAACGCGTGTAGGCGTCGGCCGCGCGCGAGAGATCTTCGAGATGCGTCTCGGCGATCTTGCCGAGCCGCTCGAAGAGGTCGGCGGTGACCTTTCCGTCGAAGATCGAGGCCGCGCGCTCGGTGAGGACGTCGGCGTAGCGCTGCCAACCTTCCTTGCCGAGCAGGCCCGCGATGCGGCTCATCTCGGCGTGGAGCGAGGCGTCGGAGGGCGCATCGGAGAGCGCCTGGGCGAGCGCCCCTTCTGCGCGCTTCAGATCGCCGAGCGCCTGCTCGGCCACTTCGGCGATCTGACGGCGCGTCGCCGCTCGATCCGCGGGCTCGTTCTGCGCGCGCAGGCGCAGCTCGAGGACGCTGACGAGAAGCTCGTTGCGGGCCTTCAGGTCGTCGCCTTCCGAACCCGAGCGCAGAATCGGCTCGAGAACGTCGGCCGCTTCTGCACGCAGCTCGTCACGCGCATCACCGATGTCGCGAATGGCCTTCGCCGCCTCCTCGTCGTAACCGAACGCGAGGACCTCTTGGTACGCCTCGAGGGCCTTCTTGTGGTCGTCGAGCTCGGCGGCGAGGAGCTTGCCGATGCGCTTAACGAGGGCGGCCTTCTTGGCGCCATCACTCTCCGCGTCGGCCTGCGCGCGCAGGTTGTCGAGCAGCTCCGGCCACATCTTCTCGGCCTCGAAGAGACCCGCGAGAAGCTGCATGACCTCGATGTCGTCCGGCTTGGCCGCGAGGGCCTGACCGAGAAGGACGACGGCTTCGCGACGGTCACCGAGACCGACCTCGTAGCACTTGGCCGCGTCGAGCAAGAGGCGGTGGCGGAGCTCCTCGTCGAACTCCCCGCAAAGCTCCACACGACGTCGATAGAGGTCGACGAGACGCGCGGCGTCGTTGCGCGCTTCGAAGAGCTCGATGAGGTTGTCGATCGTGAACGCACTCTCGGGTTCGACCTCGAGGGCGCGCTCGTAGGCGTCGATGGCGCCCTGGGCGTCGTCGAGCATGTCGCGGCGCGCCTCGCCGATGCGGCGCCACAGGCTCGCGCGCTCCTCGTCGTCGCCGCAGAGCTCGGCGCGCTTCGCGAGCACACGCACGAGAATCGGCCAGTCGGAGAGCAGCGTCGCGAGCTGATCCATCTCGCCGAGCGGGCGATCGTCGCTCTCGTCGAGGCGGAACAGACGATCCCATGCGTCGAGCGCGCGGCGCGGGTCGTCGCGACGCTTGTCGTGAAGCTTGGCGAGCGCCTCGAGGAGCTCTTTTTGCCCAACGCCGTCGATCTTCGCGATGCCTTGTTCGTAGGCGTCGGCGAGATCGTCCCACCGTTCGGTGGTGACCGCGACCCGATCGAGCTCTTCGCGCGTATCCCCATCGTCAGGGTCGAGCGTGAAGGCCTCCTTCAAGCAGTCGAAGGCCTTGTCGAGGTCGTTACCGCGCTCCTCGAGGAGTTGCGCCGTGTCACGAAGCACGGCGACCTTCTCGTGCGGCGTGGTCGCGATCGAAAGGCGGTGGGCCGCGACCTCGACGAGCTTCTTCCAGTCGTCGATCTGTTCGTAGATCGGCTTCAGGATCTCGACGACGCGAGGCTTGAGCTCCTCGCGACCGAGCATGGCCTCGAGCGCGGCGACAGCGGCCCTGCCGGAGTCGTTCCCTCGCGGGTGGACAAGCCCCACGATGACTTCGAGTTCGTCGATGGCGGAACCGGCCTCGCCAAGCCGCTCGTCGAGCACGCGCGCGAGGTCCAGGCGGAAATGCGCCTCTTCCTCGGGCAGCGCGCTCTGCTCGGCGCGACGACGCAGGAGATCGGCCAGATCGCGGAAGCGAGCACGACGCGTGAAGAGACGCGTGAGGGCGGCGAGCGCGGCCACCTCGCCATCGTCGACGTCGAGGATGGATCGATACGTCGCGATCGCCGCGTCGTCGTCGTTGAGCTCCTCTTCTTCGACCTTGGCGATGGTGTGAAGCGTGGCGAGCCTGTCTTCGGGCTCCACCCGGTACTCGAGGGCGTCTCGGTAGAGCGCCACGCGCTCGGTGGGCTTACCGCCGCGGATGAGAATGCGGTCGGTCGCCTTGAAGGCGTCTTGCTGCTCCTCCGGCGAGAAGGCGTACGCGCGGCGGAAGAAGGCGAGCGCGCGCGTGTCGTTCTTCTGGGCTTCGTAGAGCTCACCGGTGCGGAAGGCGAGCTTGGCGGTGCCCGGCTCGTCGGCGGTGATCTTCTCGAGCTCCGACGCATAGATTTCGGCGAGGCGCTCCTCGGCATTCGCCACGCGGGCAAGGCGTTCGAGCTCCGCCCAGGTGGTCTCGTCGGTAACGTCTTCGGTGAGAAGCTTCGCCATCACCTCGAGGGCGGCCTTGTAGTTCTCCTCTTGCTCCTCGTGCAGCTTGGCGAGGCGCTTGAGCAGTGCGCGGCGCTCGTCGGGGTCCTCGCTGCTCGAGAGGCGCGCTTCGGTGGCGGCCATCACCTTGCGCCAGTCGAGGCGCGTCAGATAGACCGCTTCGAGCATCTCGGCGGCGCGCCCGGCATGGGCCGGCTGCGTCATGAGGTTCTCGAGCGAAGCCACGGTGGGCTCGTGCGTCGGAATCACGCCGAGCGCCGCCGCGTAGTGATCGAACGCGCGTTCGACCTCGCCGAGATCCTTTTCGTGAATGTGACCGAGCGCGTGGTGCAGCTGCGCCCGTCGCTCACCGTTCGTGGTGTCGGCCACGAGCTCGCGTTCGTACATGGCGACGAGATCGCCCCATCGCGAAGCGGCCGTGTAGAGGCGCTCGAGCGCGTCGAGCGCGGGGTCGTCGAGGCCGATCTCGAGGATCTCCTCGTAGACGCCGATCGCGCGATCGCGGTCGCCGACGGCTCCGTCGCAGATGCGCGCTTGCTTGTAGAGGATCTCTCGACGGCTCGCATCCGTCTCGGCGGCCTCTGCGCGGCGCTTGAGGATCTCGAGGAGCAGCTCGTGCTCTCCGGCTTCTTCGTGGAGCTGCTCGAGCGCGACGAGCGCGATCGTGTTCTCGCCCCGGAGATCGAGCGCCTTGCGGTAGTACTGTTTGGCGAGCGCAGAGTCGGCGAGCTTCGTACGCGCGAGCTCGGCGATGCGCAGAAGCAGCTCGAGCTGGCGCTCCTCGTCGAGGATCTCGGCGACCATGTCGCGGAAGAGTTGGACGAGCGCCGGCCATTGCTCCGTGCGCGCCGTGAGGCGTTCCGCCCTGGAAATCCAGGACGGAAGCGATGCTTCACCCGCCGCTTCTTTCAGACCGCGCGACGCGTAACCGAACGAACGCGCCATGTCGGCCAGCGGACCTTCGGAGACGTCGGCGGCGCGTGCGAGAAGGTCGAGACGAGCCTCGACGCTCCCCTCCCCTTCGATCTGGATGTCGAGCACGCGAAGGAGCTTCGCGGACGCACCGCTCGACTCGTAGAGCGGCCGGAGAATCTCGGCCGCATCGGCGCGAGCACGCTCGTCGTCGAGGAGCTCCTCGAGCGCGGTGCGCGCCGTGGCGTTGTCGGGATCGAGCGTGAGCGCTTGACGGTAGGCCTCGATGGCCTCGCCGATCTCCTCGAGGCGCTTGCGGCGCACGTCACCGAGGCGCGTGAGCAGCGCGATGCGATCGGCATCGTCCGTCGCGAGCGACAGCTCCGCTTCGAGCGTCTCGGCGAGATCGGGCCAGCGCGCCCCCTTCTCGTAGAGAGCCGTCAGCGCACCGAGCACGTTGCGATCGGCGTCGAAGTCGTCGAGCACGGCGCGATAGGCCACGATGGCCTCGTCGACCTCACCCATGCGGTCGGCGAGAGCCTGCGCGGTGCGCACCATGAGCACCTTGCGCGACTCGCTGCCGTCGGCGCGTTGCTCGCGCGCGCGGAGCACTTCGACGAGCGCCCGGTGATCCGCCGTCCGCTCGTAGAGCCGGTCGAGTGCCGCAAGCGCCTGCTCGTCGGCCGGATCATCGTCGACCCGCATCTTCCACGCGACGATGGCCGCCGCGTCGTCCTGGAGGACTTCCTCGCAGATCGAGGCGAGTCGACCGAGGAGCTCACGCCGCACCGGCACCGACTCCTCGAGCTTGATCTGGACGCGCAGAACGTCGGCGAGCTCACGGTTCTTGTTCGGCAACGTTGCGTAGAGACGCTCGAGCGCCCGCACGGCAGGCAGCGCGATGGTGGGGTCTTCGGGCGCGAGCTCGAGCACCTGACGATGCACGGCTTCGGCGCGCTCGGTCTGCTCGCTCTCCTCGTAGATCTTCGCGACGTCGGCGAGGAGCTCGGCGCGCTGCTCGGGCGACTCGGCGTTCTTCGAGGCGGCCATGAGGACGTCGGCCGCTTCGTCGAGCATGTTCTGGCGGCCGGCGATCTCGAGGTATCGCTGGCGGGCCTCCACGTCGCCCGGAGCGAGCGGAAGGAGCTTGCCGTAGGTCTCGAACGCGCCCTTGTCGTCGGTGAGGCGCTCGTCACGCAGCTCGGCGATGCGCCGGAGGAGGTCTCGGCGCTCCACCTCTCCCGTGGCCGCTTCGAGACGCACGTCGAGCACGCGCACGAGGTCGCGCATCTCTTCGCGCTCCACGTACACGCCTTCGAGGATGATCGCGGCACGCTGCCGGAGATCCGGGTGGCTGAGGCACTTCTCGACGAGGTCGCGCGCCTCGCGGATGGCCGAATCCGCGGTCACCACCTCCTCGAGATAGTTCAGCGCCGACTTCGGATCTGCGAGCCGCGAGAAGAGCAGCGTGCCCAGGCGCAGCTTCAGCTGGGTGTTGTCGGCATTGGCCGCGAGCGACAGACGACGCGCGAGCAAGTCGGCGAGGTTCTGCCAGCGCTCCTGCGCGCCATAGAGTTTGTCGAGCGCGAAGATCGCCTGATCGTGCTCGGGATCGAGCTCGAGGATTCGCTCGTAGTAATGAATGGCCTTGTTCGCGTCGCCCGTGATCTCCTCGGCGACGATGGCCACCTCGTTCAAGAGATCTGCGCGGCGCGCCGTGTCGGTGGTGACGGCGATGACGCGCTCGTAGAGGGTCTCGAGATCGAGCCAGCGCTCGCGCGTGGTCAAGATCTGCTTGAGACGCTGGAAGGCGCGGACGTTGGCCGGATCGCGCGCGAGAATGCGATCGAGGTACGGCGTGGCCCGGTCGATCTCGCCGAGCATCTCGTCGTAGAGCGTGGCCGCGCGTTCGGCGAGATCGATCTCCACCGCCGAGGGCAGATCCGTCTCACCGGTCTCGGGGAGCGCCTGCGCGATCGCCTCGACGAACTGCTGCGTGCGGTGGGTCTTGTTCGCGAGGACCGCGAGGCGGTCCCACACGGGGAGTTCGGTCGGGTTCTCGGCCGCGGCGCGCGCGACGACGTCGAACGCCGCGACCTTGTCGCCGACCTTCTCCTTCACGTCGGCGAGCTTCTGCTGGAGCACGAGTCGATCGCGCTTCGACGACGCCGTGGCGATGAGTACGGCGAGGACGTCGGCCTGCTTGGCCCACGCCGCGCTCGCCTCGTAGGCCTGCTCGAGTACGATGGCGGCCGTACCGCGCGTCTCGGCGACCGGAAGGAGCTCCTCGACGACCGCGATGATCTGCGCGTCGTTCGGCGCGATTTCGAGCGCGCGACGAGCGGCGGAGAGCGCCTCGGTCGGCTTCTTGAGCGGCCCCATGTAGAGGCGCGCGAGATCGAGCTCGCGAGCCACGCGCGCTCCGCCGGCCTCGAGGTCGCGTTCGCGCTGGAGAATCGACGCTGCCCCTTCCGCGTCACCCGCGGCGAGGAGAAGGCGTGCGAGCGCGCGCAACGCACGCATCTGCGTCGGCTCGACCGAGAGAATCTCGCGGTAGAGCGAGACCGCGCCCTCGGGCGACGCGAAGGCCTCCTCTTCGAGCATCGCCCACTCGGAGAGAATGGCGATACGCGACTGCTCGTCGGTGCGGTCTGCGCGCAGGCGGAAGAGCCAGCGCAGGTCGTCACGGCGCTCCGGCGCGGTGCGGAGAAGACGATCGAGCGAGGCGATCGCTTCCTCGTCGTGCGGGTTCGCCGCGATGAGCTCGCGGTAAGCGCCGATGGCGTCTTCGGGGCGCCCGGCGTGCGTGGCCGATACGTCGGCGAGAATCATCCGGAGCGTGCGGCGTTCTTCGTCGCTCGCATGGCTCGAAGCCGCGCGGGCCTCGAGAGCTCGCACGAAGAGCATCCACTCGCCCGAGGCACGCGCCCAGTCCTCGAGCTCGCGCACCGCACCAGGCTCGGTCGGGGCGATCTCGAAGACCTTCGTGGCATAGCGGAACGCCGCCGCGCGGTCGGAGAGTTTGTTGCCGGTGACGGTGGCGAGTTTGCGGTAGAGGGCGCGACGCTCGACGTCGTCCGTGGCGTGCGTGAGCAGGATCTCGTAGAGCGCCGGCAGCCGCGCCCACTTCTCTTCCGCTTCGTAGATCGGGACGAGCGAGGCGGCCGCTCGCTTGTCGTCGGGCCGAACGGAGAGCACGCGCTCGTAGGCGCGGAATGCGCGCTCGGACGCTTCGAGCTTGTCTTCGAAGATGGCCGCGGCGCGGAACGAGAGGTCGATCTTGGTCTGCGCGTCGGACGAGCGATCCGCCGTGCCCGACAGCACTTCGACGAGGCCTTCCCAGTCGCTCGACTGCGCGTAGAGCTCGGTGAGCCCGTCGTAGTCGCCGATGGCAAGGTAGCTCTCGCGGAGGATGCGCAGCGCCTTGGCGTGACCAGGCGACAGCTCGAGGACGCGCCGCCACGTGCGCAGAGCGCCCGCATGGTCCTGGAGTCGATCGGAGAAGACGCTCCCGAGCTTCTGCAGCACCACGAGCCGCCCGGTCGGATCGGTCGTGAGCTCCGCACGCTTCTCGAGGGCCTCGGCGACGGTCAGGAAGTCCTTGTCGCGCTCGGCTTGCTTCTCGAGCGCGTCGAGCGCGCCCATGTCGGTCGGATCTTCGCTGAGGATCTGCTTGTAGAGGCGTGCCGCGTCGGCGCCGCGATCGAGGCGATCGGCCGCCATGCGCGCCATTTCCGCGAGGATCGCGCGGCGCTCTGCGCCCGCCACGCGGCGCGACTCGAGCTCGTAGAGATCGTAGAGCGGGCGGTACGCGCGACGCTTGGTGTAGAGCTCCTTCAGCTTCTCGATCGCCTCGCGATCGTCGGGGAGCGACTCGCGGAGGCGCTCGTAGGCCTCCACGGCGTTCTGCACGTTCGAGAACTGATCGAGCCAGCGACGCGCGATGGCTCGATAGAGCTCCGCCTTCACCGCGCCGTCGGTCTCGAGCTCGGCGAGGCGCATCTGAGTCGTGAGAAGATCGCGCCAGCGCCCGAGCGCTTCGTAGACGCGCGCGAGCTCGCGCACGGCATCCTGATCGGTGGGATCGAGCGCGATGATCTGGCCGAGCACCGTCACGAGCGCGGAGTCGCTCTTGACCTGGTCACGGTAGATGGTGGCGATTTCGCGGAGGATCGGGAGGCGCGCGCCGGCGTCGTCGGCCGCGACACGTTCGAGCTCCGAACGCAGCACATCGGCGAGGTGGTTGTGCGCGCCGGTTTGGCGATAGAGGCGCTTGAGCGCCTCGCGCGCGTTGACGTTGTTCGGCTCGGCGCGAAGGAGGGAGCGCCACTGCTCGATGGCCTTCTGGGCGTTTGCGCCGTCTTCGGCGAGCTGGGCGATCTCGCCGGCGAGCTGCGCTCTCTCGGTGCCCTCCGGCATCGCCCGCTGGGCGTCGGAGAGGATCGCGATGAGGCGCGACGGCTCCGCCTTCTCGCGGCACCATTCGCGGAAGAACGTGAGCATCCCTGCATGAGCCGGCTCGATCTTGCGAAGGCGCTCGAAGTACGGCTCGGCCGCCTCGGGCTTGCCGCGCATGCGCCAGTGCGTCATGGCGATCTGGACGATGATGCCGCCCTCTTGGCCGGGGCGGACGCCACCGCCCGAGAGCTGTCCGTTGTAGAGCGAGACCAGGTGGTCCCACGCCTCTTGCTGCGTGAAGACGTCGACGAGGGCGCGCGTGGCCTCGCCGTGGCCCGGAGAGATGTCGAGCATGCGCTCGTAGACGGTGCTCGCGCGATTGATCGAGCCGACCTGCTTCTTGAGGACGCGCGCCAGGCGACCGAGCGCCGCGAGCTTCTCGTCCTTGGCGGATACTTCGTCGGCGAACGCTTCGAGGGCCGCGGCGAGATCCTCCCAGCGCTCGAGATCGCGGAAGACGCGCTCGAGGAGGAGGATGGCACGACGGTTCTTCGAATCGAGCGAAAGCGCCTCGCGCAAGCGCGCGACGATGGCCTCGCCGAACGCGATGCGCTCGCCGGACTTGGCAGCGTCGCCGCTCTCCTTCGCGGCCGCGCCCTTCTTCTTCTTTTTGCCCTTGGCCTTCGGTGCGTCGTCGACCGGCGCCTTCTCCTCGGGCTGCCCGTAGCGATACGCCGTCTCCGCGGCGGAGACGAGGAGCGAGCTGCTGAACGACGCGTCACCGGCCGTCTTGGCTTCGGCGACGTAGCGATCGACGAGCTCGCTCCACTTGCTGCGCTTCGCCGCGGTACGCTCGAGGCCCTCTTCGACTTCGGGGTCGTTCGGCTGGAGCGCGAGGATGCGCTCGTAGGTCGCGACGGCCGCCGCATCGTCGAGGAGAACGTCGTCGCGAACGCGCGCGAGCTCTCGAAGGAGATCGATCTTCGCGGCGCCTTCGGCGAGCGCGGCCTCGATCTCGAGGAGATCAGCCACCGCGTCGTACTCACGACGCATCTCGTGCGCCTTGCGCGCCGCGAGCAGCAACTGAGCTAGCTCGTCGGCCGTGAGGTCGCCTGGGATGACTGTGCCCTCTTCGGAGGTGAAGCCGAGTGCTTCGCGCAGCTCGCTCCACGCGGTGTCGTTGTCGGGCTCGTCCTGCAGAATGCCGAGGGCACTACGGATCGTCTTCGAGCTCATCGTCACGCTCATCCTTCGGGGCCTGCGCAGCTGTCGACGTGCACGCCTTCGTGCAGCGCCGCACGAATCAAATCGCCTGGATCATTCATGAAACCAACCCAGACAACGGCGGCCGAAGGATGGTACGGACCCTGACGGCCGCGATCAAGCCCGCTCGGCGGCCGGATGTGCTCGGGCGGCGAGACGAACCCGGCCTACTTGTGGCAGGCTGGCCAAGCCAGGCCGTCGCCTTGCGTTCGTCTCGTTCGCGTTGCGACGTTCACGTCACTTGCGTTCTCTCGCATCTCACGTTCTCGCGTTCTCGCGTTCTCGCCCCCCCCACCACGACAATGCCTTCGCCCCGCCGGTCGCTTTTGTTGTCGGTCAGGAACGCCTACGAGGCCATTGCCGTGTCGGCGCCGACGGTTCTCGACGCGGCGCTCGGGCGCCTCACGCGCGAAACGTGCGACCGACGCCTCGCCTCGTTCGCCGCCCACGTCATCGAGAACACGCGCATCGAAGTGCGCGTGCACGGCCGCGAGAATGTCCCGAAGGACAGCTCACGTAGCTACCTCGTGATGAGCAACCACGTGTCGCACTACGACATCCCGGTTCTCTATTACGTGCTCGGTGGGCGCATGCGGATGGTAGCGAAGAAGGAGCTCTTCCACCTTCCGATCTTCGGGCGGGCCATTCGCGACGCCGGGATGATCGAGGTCGACCGAGGAAATCGCATGCGGGCCATCGCGAGCCTCGATCAGGCCAAGGCTCAGCTGGCGTCGGGCATGCCGATCTGGATCGCTCCCGAAGGCACGCGGAGTCCATCCGGCGAGCTTCTGCCGTTCAAGAAGGGCGGCTTCGTCTTGGCGTTCGAGATGGGCGTGCCCATCCTTCCTGTGACCATCGTCGGCACACGCAACGTGCTGCCGGCGAAGGGACTCCTTTCGACCGCGGGGGCAACGGTCGACGTCACCATTCACCCCCTCATCGAAAGCTCGACGCATGCCAAACTCGAGCGCAAAGCGGCGCGTGACGCCCTGATGCGCGAGGTTCGGAATGCCATCACGAGCGCTTTCGTGGATCGCAACTCGTCGAAATGAGCGCAGGCAAGGGTCTCTACATTCTCGTCAACGCCAACGCGAAACGCGGTGGTCGTCGTATCGCCGTCCAGATCGCGCGCGCCCTTCCGGGCGCAACGGTTCGGCTCACCCGGACGATCAAGGAGGTCGAGGGCTGGCTGCGATCGATCAAGGATCCGCGCTGCATCCTCTCCGCAGGCGGTGACGGCAGCGCCGTGGCGCTTCTCAACGCGCTGGATCGCGTGATTCCGAAAGACCAGCCCTTCCCCACCATCGGCGCCCTGCCCCTCGGCACGGGCAACGCGTGGTCGCACGCGCTCGGTGCGCGCAAGCTCAACGACTGCATTCGCGCCCTTGCGAACACGGACGGTCGGCTGCCCACGAAGCGCTACAGCCTCTTCGAGTGCGACGGCACCCTCACCTTCTTCGGTGGTTGCGGGTGGGACGCGCAGGTGCTCGACGATTATCGTCAACAGGTCGAGGCGTCGCCTTCGAGCCGCCTCGCCAAGAGCGTGTGGGGCTACCTCTCGGCCATGGCGCTGCGCACGGCGCCGAAGACCTTCCTCTATGGGCGTCCGCACGTCATCGTCGAGAACCTCGGCAACGAGGTCTACACGATCACGCAGAGCGGAAAGCTCCTCAAGATGGAGGGCGTGAAGCGCGGCACCATCCTGTACGACGGAATGGCCAGCGTTGCCGGCGCCGCCACGTGCCCCGAGTTCGGTTACGGCTTCCGCGCCTATCCGTTCGCCGAGCGCCTGCTCGGATTCATGAACGTGCGCGTCTACGATCAGGCTGCCACCACCGCCATTCTCGAGATCCCGAAGCTCTGGCGCGGCGAGCACCCGCTCGAAGGCATGACGGACTGGTTCGCCACCGAAGTGCGCATGACATTCTCGCGTCCCATGCCGCTGCAAATCGGCGGAGAAGCCGTCGGCTCGCGCCTCACCGTCGAGTTCAAGACCTCGCCCCGTCAGGTCGACGCCGTCGACTGGCGCATGATGAGCTGACGTTCAGAGAGCCTGCGGTCCGCCGCGAACGCCCTTGGTTTCTTCGAGGGCCAGGAGATAGTCGCCGATCATCCGCCCGCGATCGGCGATCTGCTCCGGCGTCGAGATCGCGCGCAGGGTTCGATCGATCATGGCGCGATAGGGCATCGCCTCCGACGCGGGAAGCGCACGCACGAGGCGCGCGAGCATGCGCGTCGCCATCACGTTCTCCTCGAAGGGCACGCGACGGCGCACGAGGATCCCCGCCGCGTCGGGATCCTTCGTGTTGGCGAAGAATCCCCCGCCCTCGTCTCCGGCGAGCTCCGTTTGCATGAAATCGGCGATGGCCCGCGCTCGGACGAGAAAGTCGGCATTCTTCGTCACTTCGTAGAGACGCATCAGGGCAAAACCGAACGAGGCGTTGTCGGAGAGATAGAGAATCTTCTTCGTGGGGGCCGATTCATCGATTCGATCGTGCGTGATCCCGCCCGACGGAACACGATGGGTCTCGAGCACACGACGCGCGGCCTTCTCCGCCGATGCCAAGACGTTCGCGTCTTTCGTGATTTCGAACATCGTGCAATAGGCCGCGATGGCGAGACCATTCTCGCGACCGTATTCATGGTTGTCGATTCGTGGCAGGCCGCGCGCGAGGCGTTCCTTCTCGCCCAATGCGTAATAGTCGTGACCATTCATGAACGGCTTGTCGCGATCGTGGGCATTCAGATCGGCGTCTTGCGTCGTGAAGAATCCGCCCTCCGGCCCCTTCATGAACCGATCGACGTAGCCCAGCATCGCGCGTGCCCTCGTCAGATACTTGGGATCGCGCGTCAGCCCATAAGCCGTCGCGTAGTTGTCGATGGCGGGCGCCTGAAATGTCATCAGCTTTTCGAAGTGCGCATGGTCCCAATCCGCGGCGGCCGAATATTGGTAGATCCCGCCCCACACGGGATCGATGAGCTTCGCCTGCTGATCGAGCGCGAAGAGCACCTTCTTCTTCGCCGACGCATCGCCATGAGCGGCCTTGGTGAGCAGCCATGCGTTGTCCCAGCCGAGCGGCGCCTTCTGGGTGCGGCCCCATCCGCCCTGCTCGACGTCCCAGAGCTCGTCGAGCGCGAGGTCGGTTCGCTGCTGGATCGCGACGAGTCGCTCTTCGCTCAGTGGCTGGCGTTCGATTGGGCGCTTGGTCTCGACCGCACTCGGGGACGCGGCCTTCTGCGCGACGCCGCTCGCCACGACGGTGTTCAAGATCTCGGCGAACTCGTCCGAGTCGAGATACCCGCGATACGCACCGAGCTCCTCGCCTTCCGGGGAGAACACGACGGTGGCCGGCCAGCCGTAGTCCGCATAGCGCTCCTGCAGATCCGGGCGCGCATCGACGTCGACCTTCACCGCGATGAAGTGCGCGTCGAGCAGTCTGCGAATGCCGGCGTCATGGTAGGTCGTCGCCTCCATCACGTGGCACCAGTGGCACCACTCGGCCGAGCCATCCATCACCACGTACTTCCGCTCGGCCTTGGCCCGCGCGAACGTCTCCGCCGAGAACTGCGCCCACGGCAGCTCTTCGCCCGGTGCACCTTCTTCGCGCGTTGCTGCCTTCGCGGCCTTCGGAACGGCCCGCACTTCCGGCACGCCTGTTCGTGCGCACCCCACGACGCAAACGAGCAACGACGACACGAACAAGAGCCTCGAGCGAAGTTTCCCCGGCATCTATCGGAGGCTACGCGCCAAGCGCCTCGTCGGTTGCATCACGCTGCGGTCAGCGCGCCAATCGCGCGTCTCCCCGGAGGCCCGAAGTTGCGTGGAGGCGCTGAACGAGGCACACCTCGGGCGTGGTGGGACTCGCCGCACATCTCTTGGGAGCCGTCGCGCTGTCATGGACTGCACCGCCGGAGTGTCCGCCCCAAGCCTCCGTCGAGCAGGAGATCGCGACCGCGCTTGGTCCCGGGTTGGCGCATGATGTGACAGCCGAGGCACGCGTCGAGTCGACGTCGGCCGGGGTCTGGACGCTCCGGCTCGTCACCCAGGTCGACGGGCAATCCCGCACACGAACGCTCGAGGCGCCATCGTGCGGGGAACTCGCGCAGGCGACGGCCCTCGCCCTCGGTCTCGAAGCCGGAGTCGACGAAACGAACGAGCGCGAAACGATGCCGCCCGTTGCGGCGGCGGAGACACAAGGGCCCAGAGCGCCATCGAGGGCCGAGCCCGAGCACACGCCGGCTCACGGAAATGAGCCTTCGTCGAGCGTGGGGTTCGGACTCGCGGGGGCACTCGATGTCGGTTCACTCGGCTCAGCGGCCCCGGGAGCTTCGATGTCGGTTTCGTGGCTTCCGGGGAAGGCGCGGCTCGAGGTCGATGGCCTCCTGCTGCCAACGGTGCAGCTCGCGAATTCGTCGACGGGGATCGGGGCCGCACTTTCCATGTTGGCGGGGGGCGCCAAAGGGTGTTGGAGCGTGCTGGCCCACAAGCTCGACGTCGCCGCATGTGGGGGTGCAGAGGCCGGGCGCGTGCTCGTGCGCGGACAGGGGCCCGCCTTGGAGTCGTCTTCGGAGGCGTCGCGCGGGTGGTTCGCGGTTCGAGCCGGCGCTTTGCTGACGTATCCGGTCGGGATCTTCACACTTCGCGCCGAACCGGAGCTCGTCGTTCCCCTTCTCCGCGACCGATTCGTCGTGACCGGAATCGACACGGTGCACACGGCGGCGCCGGTGGCACTTCGAGCGCTTTTGGGACTCGAGGTGCAGTTTCCTCAACGGATCGGCGATTCCCGGTGACTCAGAGCGCAAGGATGTCTGTGCTCGCTTTCGACAGCGACCGTTCGACGTGCGACGACGCGTCTGCGCGCGCGGCGAGCACTTTGGACTTCGCGACGGTCTATGACGAGTTTGCGCCCTTCGTCTGGCGAGCAGCACTGAGGCTTGGCGTCGCCGAGACCATGGTCGAGGACGTCGTTCAGGAGATCTTCCTCGTCATCCATCGCCGCCTTCCCGAGTTCGAAGGGCGCTCGAGCCTCAAGACGTGGATCTTCGGGATCGCCCTCCGCGTCGTGCGGCTCCATCGCCGGACGGTGATGCGTCGAAGGCTGGATGCTCGCTCGCGAGCCGAGGACGTCGACCCGGCGGCGCTCCCGGACCGAACCGACTGCGGCCCGGACGCCGCGCTGGCACGAAGGCAAGCGATGGCGCTCCTGTCGGCCGTTCTCGACGAGCTCGATGACGAGCTGCGCGAGGTCTTCGTACTTGCCGACATCGAAGGCCTGACGGTGCCAGAGATCGCCGAAGCCCTGGCGACCAACGCGAACACCGTCTATTCACGACTCCGCACGGCCCGTAAGGCCTTCGAACAAGGGCTCGCACGCGCGCGGGCGCGCGACCAATGGAGGGTCCGATGAACGGGCTCGACGACGACGCCCTCGCGCTCCTTCGGGCCACGGAAGACGTAGGCGTTCCGGACGCGGAAGCGCTCGATCGCGTTCGCCGGTCGCTTGTCGCGAAGGTCGCCGTCTCCGGCGCGAGCGCGCTCGGAGCCATGGCGGCGACCAAGACGGCAAGCGCGGCACCTGCGGCCATGGGAGCAGGCGGCGCAACGACGGCGATGGCGGTGACCGCCGCCAAAGGGCTCGCCGCCCTGCTTCTCGTCGGCGCGGCGGCGGGCGGGACTTACGAGTACGTCGCGGCGCGCGAGGCCGTGAATCCCCCGAGCCCTTTGCCGGCGAGCCCACGCGCCCTCGAGAGTGCAACGCCGATCACGGCTGCCCCCGGGCCTGCGCCGAACGGGAGCACGGCGAACGCCGCACCTGGCCCGCCCTCCGACGCGATCGCCGTCGACGTCAGGTCGCTGAAGTCACCCGTCGTCGAGGTCGTCGCACCTCGCGCCGAGCCAACCGTCGTTCGAGACGAAAAGCCTCACGCTCCTGCCGAATCGCCCGAAGAGCGCGCACCCAAGCCACCGAGCCTTCGTGACGATCTCGATCGGCTGCGCGAGGCCCAGCGCGCGCTAGCGAACGGTTCACCCGATCGCGCGCTCGAAGTCGTCGCTGCGGTTGTCGATGGGAGCCCGCTCGTCGAGGAGCGCGATGCGCTCCGGTCGATCGCACGGTGCACGGTTGCGAAGCGCGACGGCGGCACGTCGACGTTGGACGCTGAAGCGAGAGCTTTTTCGGAACGACACCCAAGCTCGTCGTTCATGGCGCGCGTCCTTCGCGCATGCGACTCCGCGCGATGACCTTTTCAGCGTTGCCAATGTCGATTTCGTCACGGATGGCGAACGAGCGGTGACTCACGACACTCCGAAGGAGATGCCATGAAGCCGAACTTTTCGAAGGTCGTCGTGACGCTGATCGCTGGCTCCTCGTTGTCGCTCGCGCTGTGGTTCGGAGCGGGATGCGGCGGCGAAGTCTCGATCGGCCAGGGTCGAAGCTCGTTGCTCGCCGACGGAGGCCAAGGCGCGGTCGTCGACGACCCTGCAGGCCACTGCGACGATGGAGGGTGCGCGCCTCCGCAGCCTGGCGACTGCTCGATGGCGAAGTGTGCCAACATGCAGACCGCCTGCATCGACGGAGTCATGGAGCACCTGCGTTGCGTTCCCTCCCCCTACCGGGGTCAAGGAAGCGCGCCAGCGGACCAGTGCGACCTCATCGGCGACTGCACGAACGAGAGGCTCGCCACCAAGCCTCCGTGTCCCGAAGCGGAGTGTGGAGCTCGCCCGACGTCCTGCGCGTACGGCACGCCCAACGTGATCGGCTGCGTGGTCGACTACGAAGCGACGAAGGACAGCGCTCGAATCTGCGCCTGGAACTATCGCTGCGAGTGAACCACGGAATCGGCGTGTGAGGCGACGTCCGCGAGCGTGAGAACCGTCACGGCCTCGCGCGGGATCGCGCCGTGCAGGTGGGGCATGGGCCCTCGCGGCGTATCGGCAACGTGAAGCGGCACGTCGAGCTTCCGCGGGTCGATGGCGAGCACGACCAGCGTTGCGCCCGCGGGAAAATAGAGCTTCGCGCTCTCCTCGACGCGATCCTTGTAGGATGCATGCACGAAGCCTTCGGCCTCGAGCGACGGCGGCGCGTACCGACCGTCTGGTCCCCAGGAGAGCTGCTCGGCGACGACGATGTGGAAGATCCACCTCATGCCGCCGAGCTTACCCTCATCCGCTCAGGGGCGCGGCCAAACGTCGAGGCTCGATGGATACGACCCGGCGTTGTCCGTGAACGGCTCGGCCCCGATCTTCACGAGCGCGCTCTCGTCGACCGTCGCCGCGTTCGTGAAAGGCGTCGAGTAGAGCTCCATCGCAATCGGGGTGAAGTCGGCGTTGTAGGCCTTGTGAATGCCGAGGAGATTCCCCTTGCCGTCGTGCGTGATGTATTCGAGTGCCCCGGGGAGCTCGGCGCCGAGCGTCGTCTTCGAAGGATCCCAGAAGTACGTCGGCCCGTAGAAGTTGAGCGCCGCGTGAGTGCTGTCGGCGAAGGCGAAGGCGACCGGGAATCCCTTGTCGTTCAGATCGAGCAGCTTCGATGCCTTGCCCGTCGCGAGATCGACCGCGTCGACCTCTCGCTGCTGCATGTCGCCGACGGCATCGCCCGGCGCGTCCGCAACGCACCCGCCTTGCAAGACGAGCAGCCGGTCGGCCGCCGCATCGTAGGCGAGGGCATTCGCGTTGATGGGGGTATTGTAGCCTGGGAGTTCGATACCGCCGCCAGGGCCTGTACCACCGAGGGAGACGAGCTTGTCCGTGGTCGTATCGATCGCGATGAGCGTGGTTTTGCTCTCGCTGCAGAGCAGATTCGTATAGCCGCCGACGACCTTGACCTTCTTGAGGTCCGTGTTGCCGAGCACCACGTAGAGGCGATTCTTCGCCGCGACGTGCACGGCTGCCGCCGGGTCGACCGACCCGTCGCTGTCGGCCGACTGAACCAGAGAGCTCAGGTCGATGAACGAATCCGCGGCGCCGGCGTCACCGCTCTTCGTCGTGTCGATGACAGCGATGCGATTGCGGTTGTAGCGAAGGATGTAGCCCTTCCCGCAAGCCGGAGCCACCACAGCGGCGGGGTCAGCGAACGTCGCTCCACCGTCGATGCCGTCGTTCGAGCGTACGTTCCAGCTCGCGACAGGCTTCCACGGCTCGTTGCGATCGAACTTCGTGACGATGTCCGAGGCCTGCTCGAGAGCGTACGGGCCATCGACCGCCGAGGCGCCGCCGAAACCCGAGAACGCGTAGCGACCGTCGACCTGCTTCGTCTCGAGGTTGAACGCGACGACCTCGGTGTCGGCCGCGCCACCCGTGATGATCAGGCGCTGCGGGATGCCGGTCGTGGCGGGGCACGTCGTGCCGGTGGTCGCGCCGTCTGCCCCGCCGTCCTTCTCCGGGGTGGGCTCGGTGGTCGGGAGCGAGCCGTCGCGGCCGCCGTCCGGAACGGTCGTGCTGTCGGTGTTCGCCTCGTCGTCGCTGCAGCCAACGGCCCACACGCACGTGCTCGAGAGGACGAGCGCAAGCCCAACGTAATTCCGGATCATGTGTGCACACCTCGGCCTGCGCACGCCCGCGCAGGGACTCGAACGGAGGTCTCGACCGTCGCGTAGTCCGGTCTCCGGACTTCCGGATCATCCTCCCCCGAGCCCCTTCCCGAGGCGCTTGATAGGCAACCTCAGTGGGATGTTCGCTCAGGTTCGTCCCCGGTCACCGTGGCGGGTGCCGTGCCGGCATTTCACCGGCTTCCCGTGTGGACGCTCGCCCTCGGGCGGAGGGTTTGCGCCACGACCACGCGCGGGTGATGATGCCCACCGGCGACGCCGATGAACCCATCACGAGGTGGGTGGTAGTCGAGGGACGCGCCGCAGGTCAATAGCAGCAGGATTTGCCGAAGGACCACGACGCCTTGGCGAAGCGTCGCGAGCAAGCTCTCCCGAACCTGCTAAGAGTCGCGATCATGGCGCTTCTTCGTCCCTCCGAGCTCGCACGCGTCTGGGAGCTGCATCCCAAGACGGTGTATCTCTGGATCCGCGAGGGGCGGCTCCCGGCGATCAAGACGCCCGGGGCGCAGTATCGCGTCCGCACCGACGATGCGCGGGCGTACTGCGAGAAGAACGGCCTACCGATGCCGCGCGAAGTGGCAAGCCCGGCCGGCGCGATTGCCATCCTCGGCAAGGCAAGCGTGGTGTCGCGCGCCCTTTCGAAGGCGTGCAAGGCGCGCGGCACCGACGTGGCCACGTGGGCGAACACGCTCGAAGGCCTCCTCGCCGTTGCCAGCGAAGCGCCCGACGTCGTCGCGATCGATGCAGGATGCACGGACGTCAAGCCGGCCGACGCCCTACGAGCCCTCCAGAACACGGCGGCGACGGCAAGCGTGCCCGTGGTGATCTACGACGCCACGACCAAGTCGGCGCCGCTCGCCAAGCTCGGCGCGCATTCGATCATCGGACGCGGCGAGACCGAAGAGGCCGTGCGCGTGGTCGTCGACCTGCTCGACCAGACTCCGAACGGCGCTCTTCGGCGTTGAAAGTTCAGGCGCGCAGCTGATCGCGCAGGCGATCGAGGATGCGATCGGCCACGTCGTCCTTGTCCGCCTCTTCGAACGGCCCTGCCCCGTCTTTGCCGACGATCGCGATGCGGTTCGTCACGCGGCCGAGCGACTCGTGGGCCGCGTTGGCCACGACGAGGTCGACCTTCTTCGAGGTGCGCTTGGCCTGCGCATAGGTCACGACGGCAGCGTCGTCTCCGGTCTCGAGCGCGAACGCGACGAGCACGGGGCGAGGGCCCTTTCGACGAGCGCCGATCACTGCGATGAGATCGGGGTTCTTCGTGAGCGTGATGGCCGAAGGGTCGCCGTCACCCTTCTTGATCTTCGCCGTCTTGGGATCGGCCGGACGGAAATCCGCAACGGCGGCCGCCATGACGAGCGCGTCGGCTCCGGAGAGATCCGCGCCCAGAATTCCGTCGAGCGCGCGCTGCATCTGTTCGGCGGTCTCGACGTCGTGGCGACGAGCTCCGGACGGGGTCGGCAGCGACACCGGTCCGGCCACGAGCTCTACGCGTGCTCCGCGAGCGATGGCACGCGACGCGATGGAGAAGCCCATTTTTCCGCTCGATCGATTACCTAGGTAACGCACCGGATCGAGCGGTTCGTGGGTGGGTCCGGCCGTCACCACGAGTCGCACGCCTTCGAGGTCGCGTGCCGGCGAGGTGAGCGCCTTGCCGATCTCGGCGACGATGCTCTCGGGGTCGGCCATGCGTCCCATGCCGCTCTCGCCCGAGGCGACCGGGCCATCCACCGGGCCGATCAATCGGACGCGCCCTTGCCGCGCCAGTGCGTCGACGTTCTCGACGGTCGCGGGGTGCGTCCACATCCGTGGGTGCATCGCCGGGGCGGCGAGCACGGGCCCCTTCGCACAGAGCACCGTGGCCGTCACCAAGTCATCCGCCCGCCCCTGCGCGAGGCGCGCGAGCAGATCGGCCGTAGCCGGAACGATCACGATGACGTCGGCGCGCGTGGCGATCGACACGTGCATCTCGCCGGAGAACGCCGGGTCCCACATGTCCAGGGCCACGGCCTCTCCGCAGATTCCGGCGAGCGTCACCGGACCTACGAAGCGCGTCGCGGAGTGGGTCATGAGCGGCAGAACCTTCGCGCCTGCCTTCACGAGAAGGCGCGCGACCTCCACCGATTTGTACGCGGCGATGCTCCCGGTGACGGCGAGCGCGACGACGCGGCCTGCGAGCGGCGCGCTCTTCGTGGGCGCGCTCATGCGAACACGAGCCTCACCTGGTCGCGATCGCGATCACACCTTTCGCCTCGAGCTCGGCGATGAGCTCGAGCGCCTGTCCCGCGGGCATCGCGCATGTGTCGAGGATCTCCTCCACCGTCTGCATACCGTCGATATGCGCGAGGAGGAAGCCCGCCCGGTGATCGAGCGACAGCTTCATGAGCTCGGCGGGCGCGAGGAGAAGCCTCGGAACACGATCGTCGGTCTCTTGGATGACCCGCACGGAGAGCGCCGCGATCGAGGCACGCGCCTCGGCGATCGAACGCGGTGGCTCGCGCGGCATGAATCGTACGCCGGATTGCTCGTCGCGCGTCTTCTCCGCCTGCGCAGCCGCAAAGAGGGCGTCGGCAAGGACGTCCGCCGGGGCGCGCGAGGCTGTCTCGGGAAACGAGCTCGCGATCACGGCAGCAAGCGTCAGCGCGCCTTCGACGTCGCCCCGAGCATAGAGCGCCCGCATCTCGGCGAGCCGGCGCCCGTCACGCGCCATCAATCGGAGCGGTGACGGCGCGAGGCCGGACGGATCGGACAGGGGCCCGACCTCGTCGAGCATCGCCGCGACGGGCTCGGTCGCGCGCGTGTGGGTCTCGTCGTCGGGAAAGAACGGTTCGTAGGCCCCTCCCCGGGCAAACGGATCGTCCGGCGGCGGAACGACCGGCGTGAGCATCGGGGGCCGGCTTGGGTCGTCGAGCTCGCAGAAGTCGAAGTCGCAATCGACCTCGACCTCGACCTCGAGCTCGTTGAGCGGGATTTTCCGAAGCGGCCGCGGGTGTCCCATCGTCTCGAGCATCCAGAACGGCGCGAGCCCGGCCCTCCTTAATGGGGCACGGCCCGCCGCGAGCGCCGCCGCTCTTCCTTACGGTCGAGCTCGACAAAACACCGCCGACCGACATTGGTCAAACTGCGGCGTTTGCACGCCGTCCTGCGTCCGTGCTAGCCGAGGCGCTCCTCATGGCCCTCTCCATCGGCATCGTCGGGCTTCCGAACGTCGGCAAATCCACGCTCTTCAACTCGCTCTCTTCGGCGAAAGCCGAGGCGGCGAACTACCCGTTCTGCACCATCGAGCCGAACGTCGGCGTCGTCGTCGTTCCGGACGACCGCCTCGAGAAGATCGACTCCGTCATCCACGCGGACCGCATCCTCCCGACGACGATCAACTTCGTCGACATCGCCGGCCTCGTGCGCGGCGCCTCGAAGGGTGAAGGGCTCGGAAACCAGTTCCTCTCGCACATTCGTGAGGCCGACGCGATCGTGCAGGTCGGTCGCTGCTTCGAGGACTCGAACGTCATCCACGTCGAGAACCGCGTCGATCCCGTGGCCGACGTCGCCACGGTCACGATGGAGCTCTGCCTGAAGGACCTCGAGACGGTCCAGAAGCGCCTCGACCGCGCCCGCAAGATGGCGAAGAGCAACGATCCGAAGGAGAAGCTCGCCGGCGAGATCTGCGAGATGCTGAGCAAGCACCTCGACGACGGCAAGCCCGCACGCACCGCGCAGCTCCCCGACTCGGTCGACGCCGTCGCCATCGTCCGCGAGATGCATCTGCTCACGGCGAAGCCCGCTTTCTACATCGCGAACATCGATGAAGGAACGATCGCAAACCTCGACGGCAACAAGCATTTCCAGGCTCTCAAGCAACTTGCAGAGTCGGAAGGCTCGTTCGTCGTTCCGGTGTGCGCCGCCCTCGAATCGCAGATCGCCGAGCTCGACCCCAAGGACCGCCCCGAGTTCCTCGAGAGCGCAGGACTGAAGGAGCCCGGTCTCCACGGCGTCATTCGCGCCGGCTACAAGCTCCTCGGCCTGCAGACCTTCTTCACTGCCGGCAAGCAGGAGGTCCGCGCCTGGACCACGAAGATCGGCGCGAAGGCTCCCCAGGCCGCGGGCGTCATCCATACGGACTTCGAGAAGGGCTTCATCAAGGCCGAAGTCATGTGGTGGGAAGACCTCGTCACGCTCGGCAGCGAAGCGAAATGCCGCGAAGCCGGCAAGCTTGCCATCGAAGGCAAGGAGTACGTGATGCGCGACGGCGACGTCGTGCACTTCCGGTTTAACGTGTAGGGAACCTCCGGTTCCCCTCGAAACCTCCGGTTTCGAGCCTCCCCTCCGGCGGCGGCGGTCGCCCTTCGGGCGCTCGCGCTGCGCGCGATAAGAACCGCCGCCTTCTTCACGCTCGCTGCGAACGTTCGAAGAGGAGCGGCCCCGACGGCGGTCGTAGGCTTCTGGGAACCTCCGGTTCCCCTCAGGACCGTCGGTTCTGAGCCTCCCCTCCGGCGGCGGCGGTCGCCCTTCGGGCGCTCGCGCTACGCGCGATAAGAACCGCCGCCTCCTTGCCGATCACGCCGGGAGGAGGTGGCTGCCGGCGTCGAGTGGGCGAGTTAGCCTGGAACGACGTCGCCAGCGTGGAGTCGGATCAGCCACACCACGAACATGAGGCCCGCGAAGGCGATCATCGCCGCCTTTGCGTAGGGCAGGTTTTGCGACGCTCCCCACTCCTCCGTCCGGAGATAGCCGCGAAGCTCGGTGGCCAGGATCGCGGCCACGATCGGCACCGCGATCCACACGAGCGGATGCATCGCCGTCGCTCCTCCGAAGTCGCCTCGTAGGAGCATGCGCGTGGCGCGCGTCATCCCGCAGCCTGGGCACGGATAGCCCGTGGCCATGCGGAACGGGCACCGCCAACCGACGAACAAAATGAACGCGAGCGCACCCCCAACCATAGCGGGTGCGCTCAAGCGTTTCACGAGCAAGCCGCTCTACTGCTTAACGAGCGGACGGCCTTGCGCGTCCGTGTACTTGCCGGTCAGGATCATGATGAAGTCGTAGAGCGCCCAGAGGCCGCAACCGCCGCCGGTCAGGAGCTGGATCACGCCGAAGAGCGTGTGCCCCGTGTAGAAGCGGTGGATGCCGAGGTAGCCGCCGAAGAAGCAGAGCAGCAGCGTGACCATCCAGGACTTCTCGCCCGGCGGGACCATCGCACCACCCGGTCCCTGCATCATGGGCGCGCCCCCCTGGTAGGGCTGCATTCCCATCTGCTGGTTCATCTGGTTGCCGAAGTCGTTGAACGCCTGGCCCATCTGGTTGAAGCCCTGCTGGACCTGACCGCCGAAGTCTTGGGGTGGAGGTGCACCGTAGGGATTCCCACCCATCGGAGCGCCGCCCATCGGGGGACCGCCCATCGGCTGGCCCATGCCCGGAGGCGCGCCGTACGGATCTGCCGGCGGCGGAGGTGCACCGTAAACGCCGCCCATCGCCGGCGGCGGGGGCGTGGCGAACGCCGCTTCGCCTGGCGCAGGACCGCCGAAGCCGCCTGCAGGCGCGCCGTACGCCGGCGGAGGCGGCGTGGGGTCGAGAGCCGGGTTGCCACCGGGCGCCCCCTGGGGCGGCAGGTTGAACTGATTGAAACCGCCACCGTCGAGAGCCATGGTCCCGCCGAGCGGATTGACGCCTGCGGGCGAGCCGAACTGATGCTCGGGCGCTCCGGCGGCCGGCGGAGCAGAACCGCCCATGCTCGGGGGCGCGACGCCGACGATCGTTCCCTTGAGACGGCTCGCCGGAATCGGCGCTGCCCCCGCAGGCGGAGCTCCGGCGCCGAGCGGCGCGGCCTCGGCGGTGAAGGGCACAGAAGAAGGAGGAGGCGCGGCCTGGGGCGGACGAGCTGCGGGTACGCCCGGAGCGCCGGGCGCCCCTTGGTTCACCATCAGCATCGTCCCTTTGAACTTGGGGGCCGCCTGGCTTTTGAGCGCGAACCCACACTTGGTGCAGGCCGTTGCGGTCTCCGAGTTTTGAGTTCCACAGTTCGGACAGAACACGAGAACCTCCGCGATCGTCGGTCGGACGCTGAAAGAGCTGAAAGAGCTGGCGGGCGAAACGCCAAACGAAACGAACAAACAAGAGGCAGCGGCGAGCGGCGCTGCGTACCGCGTATATCAAAGCGTCGACATCGCCTGCCGACACGTGGGCCCGAGCATAGCGGCACCGCACGACGTTCGGAAAGAAGAACGATGGGGGCCCTCCCCCTCTTTGGACCCGTGCCCGCGTGCGTCCCGAGCATCGATGAGGTGACCCAGCCGTGAACTGACCGCGAGCATAAGCTTCTCGGACGATGCGGGGGGTTACCGCGGACCGTCGGATGTCCTCCTTGACACACCCGGTCCCTTCGACCTAGCGTGCGCGCGCGAAAACCCCGATTTTCTCGGAGTTTTGGATTCCCCGAGGCTCCCTCATCGGAGTCTCGGACCGTCAGGACTCATGCCCTTCGCCCTAAGCCCCGAACGCGACCGCGAGCTCGACGAGATCCTCAAGCGCTACCCCACGAAGATGGCCGCTTGCATCCCGGCGCTGCACCTTTGCCAGGATCAGAACGGCTGGATCAGTGAGGAGGTGATCGCCTGGGTCTCCAACCGGCTCGACCTTCCCCCGGCCCACGTCAAGGGCGTCGTCACCTTCTACACGCTGTTCAACCAGCACCCCGTCGGCAAGCACCAGCTCTGGGTTTGCCGCACGCTGCCCTGCGCTCTCCGTGGTGCCGGCGAAGTGCTCGAACACTGCGAGAAGCGCCTCGGCATCAAGCCGGGCGAGACGACGGCTGACGGCAAGATCACGCTGCGCACGGCGGAGTGTCTCGCAAGTTGCGGGACCGCGCCGATGATCCAGGTCGACAAAGAATATTACGAGAACCTGACCCTCGAGCAGGTCGACAGGATCCTCGACAAGCTCCAGAGCTGAAGGGCGCTCGAACGATGCTCAAGCGAACCAACTACCTCACGAAGGTTTACGGGCTCCCCAACGGCTGGCAGCTTCCCGCTTACGAGCGTGAAGTTCGCGGCTACGAAACGGCGCGTCGCGTCCTAACCACGATGACGCCCGAACAGGTCGTCACCGAGGCGAAGAAGGCGAACATCCGCGGCCGCGGCGGCGCAGGTTTCCCCATGGGCGTGAAGTGGAGCTTCATGAAGCCCCACCCCACCAAGCCCGCGTACCTCGTTCTCAACGCGGACGAAGGCGAGCCTGGCACGCACAAAGACCGCACGATCATGGAGCTCAATCCCCACGCCGTGGTGGAGGGCTGCATCATCGCCTGCTACGCGATCGGCGCTCATGTTGCGTACATCTACGTTCGCGACGAGCTGCACCTCTCCAAGGAGCGCCTCTGGAGCGCGATCAAGGAAGCGAAGGCCAAGGGTTACCTCGGACCGCGTCCTTTCGGCAAAGAATACGCAGTCGATGTCGTCGTCCACACGGGCGCCGGCGCGTACATCTGCGGCGAAGAAACGTCGCTTCTGAACTCGCTCGAAGGTCGCCGCGGTGAGCCGCGCCTCAAGCCGCCCTTCCCCGCGCAGGCCGGCGCCTTCGGCTGCCCGACGACGGTGAACAACCTCGAGACGATCGCGGCGGTTCCCAGCGCGTTCATGGTCGGCTGCGAAGAGTTCAGCAAGCTCTCCGCCATCCACCACCTCAACGACGGTGGCGTGCGCCTCTTCGGCGTGAACGGCCACGTGAAGAACCCCGGCGTCTTCGAGTGCGCCGTCGGCGTCACGCTGCGCGAGCTCATCTACGATCTCGGCGGGGGCATCCAGGGCGACAAGCCGCTCTTCGCGGTCATCCCCGGCGGTTCGTCGACCCCCGTGCTCCGCGCGGAAGAAGTCGTCAACGCGCCCGACGAGAAGTCGCCGCTCCACCCGTGGCACGGCAAGAGCGTCCTCGACGTCCCCCTCGGCGTCGACACGTTCCGTGGCCTCGGCACGATGCTCGGCACGTGCTGCGCGACGGTCATGGCCGAAGGCACCGACCCGATCGCGGCCTTCCACAATCTCATGCAGTTCTACCGTCACGAGTCGTGCGGTCAGTGCACGCCGTGCCGCGAAGGCTCCGGATGGCTCTTCCGCATCGCGGAAAAGCTGCTCGAGGGCACCTGCTCGATGGAGGAGCTCAACGAGCTCCATGACATCGCCAACAACATCATGGGGAACACGATCTGCGCATTCGGTGAAGGCACCGCCATGCCGGCCCTCGGGTTCTTGAAGAAGTTCCGTAAGGAGTTCGAGGCCTACGTCCGCGGTGAGCGCAGTGGAAAACACGCGCGCCTCACGGCCGTGCCCCTTTCTTGACGGAGGAGGACGCGTGAATTCCACCGAGCTCGCACTTGGACAGGCTTACTTCTGGGTGTGCGCGGTCGTCGCGCTCGCCGGCGCCCTCTTCACCGTGATCGCGAAGAATCCGATTCGCGGTGCGATGGGCCTTCTCTTGATGATCCTCTGCATGGCGGGTCTCTTCCTCGCCCTGCATGCGCAGTTCCTCGCGGCGATCCAGCTGATCGTCTACGCGGGCGCGATCGTCGTTCTGTTCCTCTTCGTCATCATGCTCCTCGGTCCGAGCGCTACGCCGCCGACCGACAGCCGTGGACGTATCCCGCGCGCGATCAGCGCCGCCCTCTTCGCAGGTGGTGGCCTCGCCGCGATGATCCTCCTCGTTCGCTCGGCGCCGGTCGTTCCGGCGGCGCAGAAGGCGCAGCTCCTCGCGGACGTGCCGACGGACTTCGGCAGCGTCGAGAAGTTCGGCAACATCCTCTTCGGACCGGCTCTCGTCCCGTTCGAGCTCTCGAGCGCCCTGCTCATGGTCGCCATCGTGGGTGCCGTCGCCGTCGCGCGCGGTCGCACGAAGGCGGATCTCCCCCACAACGTCGAGGAGCCCGCCGAGCCCACCGACGCAACCGCCCAGCGCCCGGAGGCCCACTCGTGATCCCCGTCGAGTACTACGTCACGCTGAGCGCGCTGCTCTTCACGATCGGGGGCGTGGGCTTCCTCGTTCGCCGCAACGTGCTCGTCGCCCTGATGAGCATCGAAATCATGCTCAACGCGGTCAACCTCGCGCTCGTCGCGTTCAACCGCACGCAGCAGAACGCTCACACCGGTCAGGTGTTCGCGTTCTTCCTCATCGCCGCCGAGGCCGCTGAAGTCGCGGTCGGCCTCGCCATCGTCCTCTCGCTCTTCCGCGTGCGCCGCACCGTGCGCTCGGACGAAGCGGACCTCCTCAAGAACTGAACGGAAGAAGAACGACCCGCCATGAAGGCCCTGTTCTCCCTGTTCCCTGCAGATAACTTCTCGCTGATCGCGGTCGTCATGCTCATGCCGCTCCTCGGAGCGTTCGTGAACGGCGTCTTCGGTCAGCGCCTCGGCAAGCCCGCCGTTCGCCTCATGGCTCTCTCGGCCATCGGCATCAGCTTCGTCGCGGCAGTCGTCACGTTCTTCGCCCTCAACGGCGTCATCGACGCGTCGAAGACGACCTCGATGGTCGACGGCCACGAGGTCACGCACCACGCCCATGCCAAGCTGTTCTGGACGGCTTGGGAGTGGATGCGCACCTCGCGTGTCGTCGCCACCGCCGGCGGCGCGAAGGACATCAGCGTTCCGATCGACTTGAAGTTCAGCGTCGACGCGCTCTCGGGCGTCATGATGCTGGTCGTCACCGGTGTTGGCTTCCTCATCCACGTGTACGCGAGCTCGTACATGGAGGCAGACAAGGCCTACTGGCGCTTCTTCGCGTATCTGAACCTGTTCGTCTTCTCGATGCTCGTCCTCATCCTCGGGGACAACCTCGCCGTTCTCTTCGTCGGCTGGGAAGGCGTCGGTCTCTGCAGCTACCTGCTCATCGGCTTCTGGTACACGAAGACGCCGAACGCGGCGGCCGGCAAGAAGGCGTTCATCGCCAACCGCATCGGTGACTTCGGTCTCCTCGTCGCCATGTTCCTGCTCGTCCACTACACGGGCGCGCTCGACTGGACCGGCATCGCGACCAACGCGCGTGACCTTCTCACGCCGGGCACCGGCGCCCAGGTCCACCTCTGGCCGATCGGCGGCGGACAGTTCCAGGATCTCGCGATTGGCTCGCTCAAGATCCCGCTCTCGTTCCTCCAGCCGGACAAGCCTTGGACGATCACCGCGGCCACGGCCGTCTCGATCGCCCTCTTCCTCGGGTGTACCGGTAAAAGCGCGCAGATTCCGCTCTACGTGTGGCTCCCGGACGCGATGGCGGGTCCGACGCCGGTCTCCGCGCTCATCCACGCGGCCACGATGGTCACGGCCGGCATCTACCTCGTTTGCCGCCTCTCCTTCGTGTTCGTGATGTCGCCCGCGGTGATGACGATCATCGCCTTCACGGGTGTGGCCACGGCGCTCTTCGCCGCGACCATCGCGCTCGTGCAGAACGACATCAAGAAGGTGCTCGCGTACTCCACGGTGAGCCAGCTCGGCTTCATGTTCCTCGGCGTCGGCGTCGGGGCGTTCACGGCCGGCTTCTTCCACGTCTTCACGCACGCGTTCTTCAAGGCCTGCTTGTTCCTCGGCGCCGGCAGCGTCATCCACTCGATGCACGCCCGCATTCACGACGACGACAAGTCTCAGGACATGCGGAACATGGGCGGCCTGCGCAAGTTCATGCCGCTCACCTACGGCACGTTCGCGGCGGCAACGCTCGCGATCATCGGCTTCCCGCTCACCAGCGGCTGGTTCTCGAAGGACGAGATCATCGCCAGCGCGCTCGTGAACAAGACGACGAGCCCGTACGCAGCAGAGCTCGCGGCGCGCAAGATCGAGATCTGGACCGCCCCGGGTTGGGTCCCGTGGGTCCTCTGGGCCATGGCCGTCACGGCGGCCACGCTCACGGCGTTCTACATGTGCCGCTGCTTGTTCCTCACCTTCTGGGGTGACTTCCGCGGATGGACCATCGGTCGTCCGAGCGAAGACGCTCACGCTCATGACGAGCATGGCGACGGCGAAGGCGAAGAGGCCGACGACCATCATCACGAGGAAGACCTCACCCAGCCGGGTGCGGCGCCTCACGAGTCGCCGCGTCCGATGACGATCCCGCTGCTCATCCTGGGCACGGCCTCGATCGTCGCCGGTCTCCTCCTCAACCCGGCAGCCATCAAGCTGTTCAACCACCACTTCAACTTCCTCCCCATGGAGCACTGGCTCGAGCCGGTGTTCGAAGAGGCAACGAAGGGCGTCGGCACGGTCGCCGCCAACGAAGCTGGCAAGCACCACCTCGAGATCCTCTCGCTCGTCGCGGCGCTCTGCGCGTTCCTCGTCGGCTCGGGTGTCGCGTACTGGGTGTACGTGCTCCAGGCCGGCAAGCCGGCGGCCGAGCTCGCGAAGAAGGTGGGCGGTCTCTACAACCTCCTTCTCGACAAGTGGCGCGTCGACGAGGCCTACGACAAGACTGTCGTGGCCGGTGTCGATGCCCTCGCGGACACGGCGACCTCGGTCGACCAGGGCATCATCGACTTCGTCCTGGCGCGCCTGACGGCGCTCATCGTCGCTGCCCTCGGCACGATCCTGCGTCTCTTCCAGAACGGCGTCGTCCACGTCTACGCGGCCGTGATGGTCGTCGGCATGGCGGCACTCGGCTGGTTCTTCATCGAGCCGCACGCCGACGTGAACGTCACCGAGAGCAGCAACGGCGACTACGTCCTCTCGGCAGCCCCCGGCATCGGGTACGGCTACCGCTGGTACCCCGATTCGAAGGGCGCGCCCCAGGCGCAGGCCTTCACCGGCACCGACCAGCTGAAGCTGCACCTCGACGAGGGCAAATCGCAGACCGTGAAGGTCGAGGTACGTAACGCCTTCGGTCGCATCACGACCAAGGAAATCCCGATCTCTCGTCCCAAGGTCGAGAAGCCCCAGCAGATCCAGCTCGGGGAGCGGTGACGGAAATGGCCACCAAGACGTCTCAACCTGAATCCCCTGTCACCGCCCTCTCCAACGGTTCCGGCCGTCCGGCGTGGATCGGTCCGACCTTCTTCTTCCTCGCGCTCGTGACCGTCGTGGTCGCCCTTACCCAGGCTATGGGTGGTGGCGCGGCGGTCTTCAGCCCGGCGAACGCCGCGGTCGGGTCCATCGTCCCCGTCGCCGTTGCCGCCATCGTGGCCGCGCTCATCCCGCGCGGTCACAGCTGGCGCGTCCGCCTTCCCTTCGCGCTCATCGCTGCGCTCTTCACGATCTTCGTGGCGCGCATGTGGCCGAGCGAGGCGGTGGTCGCGGCCGAAGGTGGAGCCGCCCCCGCGGAGCTGCCGAACCTGCTCTCGTGGCTCATCGGCCTCCCGCTCGCAGGCGCCGTGGCCATCCTCTTCCTGCCGCGTCAGGCGCACCGCCTTCTCAAGGCGACCACGCTGATCGTGATGCTGGTGACGCTCTTCGCGTCGATCCCGCTCCTCATGGTCGACATGGGGCGGACGTACCACTTCAACCAGGACATCGTCTGGATCGAGCGGTTCGGCATCCACTACCACGTGGCGCTCGACGGCATCTCGCTCTGGCTCGTCATCCTGACGGTCTTCATCACGCCGATCGCGACGTACGCGTCGTTCGGCTCGATCGACAAGCGCTTCAAGGACTGGTGCTTCTCGCTCCTCCTCCTCGAGGCCGCGATGATCGGCTCCTTCGTCGCCCTCGACCTCTTCCTCTTCTACGTCTTCTGGGAGCTCATGCTCATCCCGATGTACGTGATGATCGGAGTCTGGGGCGGAGCGAACCGCATCAAGAGCGCGCTCAAGTTCTTCCTCTACACGATGTTCGGCAGCATGCTGATGCTCGCCGCCATCCTGTACGCCGCGTACACCTACGGGAAGCTCACCGGCGGCACGCCCTCGTTCGACTACTTCGAACTGAGCCGCGTCGTTTACCCCCAGCACGTGCAGGTCTACCTGTTCTGGGGCTTCGCGATCTCGTTCTTCATCAAGGTGCCGATGTTCCCGGTCCACACGTGGCTCCCGGACGCGCACACCGAAGCCCCCACGGCCGGCTCGATCATCCTGGCCGCCGTGATGCTCAAGATGGGAACCTACGGCTACCTGCGCTTCTGCATGGGGATGTTCCCCGAGGCGGCGTCGCAGTACGGCGCAACGCTCGCGGGCGTCGCGGTGCTCGGCGGCATCCTCTACGGCGCGCTCGTCGCGTGGCGTCAGGACGACGTGAAGCGCTTGGTCGCGTACTCGTCGGTCGCCCACCTCGGTTACGTCATGCTCGGCCTCTTCGCAGGCACGCCCTCCTCGATCGAGGGCTCGGTCCTGCAGATGGTCAACCACGGCGTGACCACCGGCGCGCTCTTCCTCCTCGTCGGCGTCATCTACGACCGCCGCCACACGCGTCAGCTCGACGACTTCGGCGGTCTCGCCAAGGTCATGCCGGTTTACGCGGCCCTCTTCGTCATCGCTTCGATGGCGAGCGTCGGTCTCCCCGGCACGAACGGCTTCGTGGGTGAGTTCCTCATCATCACGGGCACGTTCGTCTCGAACAAGCTCGGCCACGTCAACGGCGTCCAGGCCGTCGGCGCGGCTCTCGGCGTCATCCTCGCGGCGCTCTACATGCTGACGGCGATCCAGAAGATGTTCTTCGGTCCCATCACGCGCTCCGAGAACAAGCACCTCCAGGACATCAACGCGCGCGAGATGATCGCGGTCGCGCCGCTCATCATCGCCATCTTCGTGATCGGCGTGGCGCCGAACCTCCTGCTCAACCAGATGCACGACGCCGTCACGCGCGTGATTGGCGACATGAACGCGCGCGTCGAGACGAGCCCCGCCCCGAAGTACTACACGGGCCCGATCAAGCTCCTTCCCCGCTCGCCGGACGCCCCCAAGGCGATCGCCGCGGAAACCACGACCACGAACACGGCGGCCGAGCCGTCCGCGCACTGAGAGACCGAAGATGCCGCTCGCGTTTGGACTCTCCCCCATCCTCGTTATCGCCGTCGGCGCGCTTCTGCTGATGCTCGCCGAGGCCTTCTCGAAGAAGAAGGCCGGCCTCGCGCTCGGCGCGACGATGATCTTCGCCACGGGCTTCGCCTTCTCGGTGGGCGCCTGGCTCGGAGGCGTCGAAGATCTGCAGCACGCCGATGCGCTCGCTCCGTGGATCGTCATCGACCGCTTCACGATCTTCTTCGACGGCATCCTCTGCCTCGGCGGCGCCATCTCGGCGCTGCTCGCCGGCGGATACCTTCCGGAGCACCGCCTCGATCGTGGCGAGTTCTACTCGCTGCTCCTCTTCTCGACCGTCGGCGCCATGATGGTCGCGGCGGCGGGCGATGCTCTGATCGTCTTCCTCGGCCTCGAGACGATGTCGATCGGCGCGTACGCGATGACCGCGTTCCGCCGCACGTCGCCCCGCTCGGCCGAAGGCGCGCTCAAGTACTTCCTCCTCGGCTCGTTCGCCGCGGCGCTCCTCCTCTTCGGCTTCGCGCTCCTCTACGGAGCCACGGGCCACACGGACCTCGCGGGCATCGGCGACGTCGTTCGCCGCTCCACCGAGCGCTCGCCGATGATCATCATCGCGCTCGTGCTCGTCCTCGTCGGCCTCGCCTTCAAGGTCAGCGCGGTGCCGTTCCACATGTGGACGCCCGACGCCTACGAAGGCGCGCCGACCCCCGCCACGACCTACATGGCCGCGGTGGTCAAGGCGGGCGGCTTCGCGATGCTCCTCCGCGTGCTCCTCACCTGCTTCGGTGACAAGGCCTCGATGTCGTGGTCCGCGGGCTGGCCCCCGGCCCTCGCGTGGATCGCCGTGATCACGATGACGGTCGCGAACCTCATCGCCGGTCAGCAAGAGTCGGTCAAGCGCATGCTCGCGTACTCGAGCATCGCCCACGCCGGCTACCTCCTCGTCGGCGTCGTCGCCTCGATCCACTCCGTCTCGCAGGCGAGCGCCACGGTGCTCTTCTACCTCCTCACGTACATGGTCTCGACGGCCGGTGCGTTCGGTGCGCTCATCCTCTGCGGTCGTCGCGGTGCGGAAGCCGTCACCTACGAGGACCTCTCGGGCATCGGTCGCCGTCACCCGGCGGCGGCCCTCGCCTTCTCGCTGTTCCTCATCTCGCTCGCGGGCATCCCGCCGACCGCTGGGTTCTTCGGTAAGTGGTTCGTGTTCCGCGCTGCGATGGACTCGGGCTTCTACCTCCTCACCGTCATCGGCTTCCTGAACAGCGTGCTCGGCGCGTACTACTACCTGCGCGTCCTCGTGTTCATGTACATGCGCGAGCCGGCAGCGGGTGCGCCCGTCGCCACGCCGATGCGCTCGGGCTACGTCACCGCGGCGCTCCTCGTCTCGGCGATCCTGGTCCTCGTGCTCGGTATCCTGCCGAGCCAGTCGCTCGACGTCGCGGTCAAGGCCGCGTCGATCTTCGGCGGCTGACGATCTCACTCACGCACGGGAAGAAGCGAACGCAGACCTTTGTTTGGGCCTCGAGCCCGAAGGTCTGCTTCGCTTCTTCGAGTTTTTGTTGAACCACTTTCTCTCTCCCGCTCGGAGCGTCCGCATGCGCACCGTTCATTCGACTCGTGCTCTTGCCGCGATCCATGTCCTGGCGCTCGCGGTGATGTCGCTCGCTGCATGCTCGAAGTCCGGAAACGCCCCCGGCGACGCGGGCGCGGGCGCAGCGACAGGTTCGGCCTCTGCTCCGGCGCCGACCGCGGCGCCCACCGTGCCCGACGGCGGCGCGCTCAACGCCACGCCGCTGCCGGTCGAAGAGGTCGCAAAGATGGTCAACCCATCGAAGCTCCCCGTCTACACGGGGCCGACGGGTAGCATCGAAGGGACGATCACGATCGAAGGCGATCCCGCTCCCGAGACGCCGGCGAACTTCTCCGAGTGCCCCGGCGCCGCGAAGATCTGGGGCCACGCGTTCCGTGAGGGCGAGAAAGGGCCGAACGGTGCCCGCGCCCTCCAAGACGCGGTCGTCGTGGTCACCGGTTACAAGGGCTTCGTTCCCGAGAAGGAAGAGGCCGAGCCTGTCGTCATCGACGGATGTGGTTACGAGAAGCGGACCGTGACGCTGACGTTCGGTCAGCGCTTGGAGATCTCGAACCGGACCAAAGAGTATTGGACGCCGATGCTCGAGCCCGGCTCGAACCTCGTGATGATGATGGCGCCGCCGAAGGGCGACCCGGTGAAGATCTATCCGAAGAAGCCGGGGCACTGGCTCGTCATCGATCATGACCGTCCCTACGCCGTCGTCGACGTCTATGCGTTCCTTCACCCGCTCCACGCCTCGACCGATGCCGCGGGTCACTTCCGCATCGACGGCATTCCCGTCGGCAAGCTGAAGGTGGGCGCCATGCACCCGCGCGTGAACAGCAACGCCGAAACCGAGGTCGACATCCGGGAGAACGTCGTCCAGAAGGTCGATCTCGTCCTCCACAACGACATGAAGGACGGCGGAGTGAGGACGTACGACGCGGGTTCGCGTCCCATCCTGCGCTGAGGTCACCTACTCGGTCGCGAGCGCTCGCTCGGCCGGCGTGCTGGCCACGGCCATGAGTCGCGTCTTGGCGGGCGCCACGTCTCCTCCGCCCTGCTTGGCGATCTCGACGCCGAGCGCGAGGAGCAGCGGGTTCGCTGGATCGACAGCCACGGCGCGGCGCACTCGTTCCGCGACATCGGGCGACGTCGGTCCCGCGAGGGCCACGCGTCCGAACGAGAATGCCACGATGGGGTCGCGATCGACGGCGCCCGAAAGGCGTGTGAGTGCGGTCTTCGTCGTCTCTGCGGTGGGTGCGGTGAGCGCCTGCTCGAGAAGCGCGTGCTTGGCATCGACACCGGCGCGAGCAGCCGCGGTCACCTCGGCATTTGCCACCATCGGCGGAGGAGCTTCGCGACGACGCGCGGCGAGCTCGATTCGCCATTCGCGAGGAAGCGCGCTCTCGGCGATCACCCCGCGGGCCGCGAGATCGACCACGAAAGGCCCGGCAACCGGATCGTGAGGCGCCATCGGCGTGCGCGTCACGTTGGCCAGCCACTCACGCGCGACGTCTGCCCCTGCCGCGGCCGTCAGACGTTCCGCGAACACGAGCGCGCAAAGCTCCGGCGGCTGATCGGTGATGCGCCGCAAGCTCTCGCCCGGATGGCGCGCCCCGCCCTTCTTCGCGCCTTCGTCGCGCTTGGCGATGGCCGCCAGCACCATGTGCGCTGCGCTCGCGCCCGGATCGGCATGAGCGACCGTGCGCGCGAGCGAGGTCGCGAAGGCCGCACGCTCGAACACGAGTGCACGCGCGGCGAGCTCTGGAAGCGAGACGTGTCCGCGGGTTGCTCGCGCGGTCGCCGCCGCTTCGTCTCCTCGGGAGAGGGCCTCGTCGACGGCAAGCCGAGCGACGGTGGCATCACGCGGCCCGTGCACGTCGAGCTCGCGCGGCGCGTCGGCCACCGCCGCCGCCACCTGACGAGCCAGAACGAGCTGCCCTTCGCC
This sequence comes from Labilithrix luteola, assembly GCF_001263205.1. Classification (GTDB taxonomy): domain Bacteria; phylum Myxococcota_A; class Polyangia; order Polyangiales; family Polyangiaceae; genus Labilithrix; species Labilithrix luteola. The sequence continues at coordinate 9,114,600 of NZ_CP012333.1, read as the reverse complement.
GAGCAGGTCGAGGGCACCGCGCTCGACCTCGGGGCTTCGCATCGGCGCGGTCGGAAGCAGACCGATGAGCGCTCGGGCCACGAGCCCCGCATCGCCACGGGCCTGGCCCCACGCGAGGAGCGCGTTCCACGCGTTTTCGTCGTGTCCTTGGGTCACCGTGAGCGCAATCGCCCGCTCGCGGGCCGCGGGCGTTCCGCGCCGCGCTTCGATCTGGACGAGAAGAGCCCCCAGACTCGCGCGCTTCGGATCCTCCTGCGTCGCGCGGGCCACGAGCTCGGCCGCTTCTGCGGTTTTCCCGCGCGTGAGCTCGCAGCGTCCTTTCGCGGCGAGGGCGCCCGCATACGACGCGTCGATCTTCAGCGCCTTCGAGAACGCGCGGTCGGCAGCGGAGTCTTTCGGATCGCGACGACAGCGCACGTCGCCGATTCGCGTCCAAACCTCCGGATCGTCCGCGTCGATGTCGGCCGCCTGCTCGAACGACGACAGGGCCGCGGAGAAATCACCGTGGCCCTCCGCGATCACGCCTCGCAGATAGTGGGCATACGCTTCCGGCTGAACGTACGGCCCGGGAGCGATCTGTCCGTCGTAGACGCGGACGACTTCGGCGCCAGGGCGGCAGCCCGAAGCGAACGCGGTCACGGCGCAGGCACCTGCGAGGAGCGCCGTCACGGCCCATGCTCGCTTCGGCTCTCCTCGCATCGTCGTCATCCCCCTAGCCCTGTGGCCGGCACCTTGCGAAGTGACTCGAGAAGGCGCGCGTTCTCGGCGTCGTTGCCGATCGTAATCCGAATCTGGGAGCCGAGGCGACCGCCGCCTGCATGGAAGCTGCGCACGAGAATCCCATCCTTCGCGAGGTGCGCGAAGACAGGCTCGGCCGGCCCAGGCGTCTTCACCCAGAGGAAGTTCGCCGAGCTCGGTGTCACGCTGAAACCCTCGAGCGCGTCGATCGCAGTCGCGAGCTCGCCGCGTGCTTTCACGATCGCGGCGGCCTCGGCGCGAACGGCGCTCCACGCATCGTCGTCTTCGAGCACGGCAGCCGCCGCCGCCTGGCTCGTGGCGCTCAGATTGAACGGCTGCCGGGTCTTGTCGATCTCCGTGACGAGCCCGGCGTCGGCCTCGAGCCAGCCGACACGAAGGGCCGCGAGGCCGATCTTGCTGAGCGTGCGGAGGATGCCGAGGTGCGGCTGCGTCGCACGCAGGCCTCGAAGCGAACCCTCCGCGGCATAATCGACGTAGGCCTCGTCGACGATCGCGAAGGCCGCGTTCTGCTCGGTACCGCACGCGGCAACCACGTCGCGCACGCGATCGTCGGACATGCGATTGCCCGTCGGGTTGTTCGGACTCGCGACGAACACGACGTTCGGCTCCATCATCGCGATGGCCCGCTTCGTCGAATCGACGTCGAGGTCCCAACTCCGATCGAGCGGAACTTCGACGGGCTTGATGCCATGGCACCGTGACGTCATGCGGTACATCACGAACGTGGGCGTGGGCGTCAAGACGACCGCCGGCGCGCCCTTCTTGCGGGGCACCGCGAGCGCATTCACGACCAGCGCGATGAGCTCGTCGGAGCCCGAGCCGAAGATGAGAGTGTCGGCCGGTGCGCCGGTGCGCTTCTCGATCGCCGCCTTCAGCCGGAGCGCACGCGGATCCGGGTAACGTTCGAGCTCGACGTGGGCGAGCGCCTTCGTGACGGCCTCGCGAATCGCGGGCGAGCGCGCAGGCGGCGCCTCATTGGCATCGAGCTTCACCTCGATGCCGGGCACGACGTGGGGAACGTAGGCGGTGAGCTCCGCGAGCTCCGGCCGAAGCAGCGCAGCGAGGCTCTCGACGACGGTTTTCATCTGGTCGAGACCGGAGTCTTACCGAAAACCGAACGTCACCGAGAGCGGAAGTCGCCTGCCTCGCTCAGATCGGCGTGGCTGACGTCTTCCATCGACTCGAGCGCAGGAGCGCCGTGCGAATGCTGAGCTTCGGCCGCGCGGAGGCGCTCGGCGATCTCGATGATCCTTCGCTCGACGCGTCCGAACACGCTCGCCGCCGGGAAGCGCCCCGAAGGATCGCGTTCTCCCGCGGGCACGCCCGTGAGGACTTCGACGCCCTGCGCGACGGTGTTGACCGCATAGAGGTGGAACTTCCCCTCCTCGATGGCGGTCGCCACGTCTTCGCGAAGCACGAGGTGCTCGAGATTCGGGCGCGGGAGCATGACGCCTTGCTTGCCGGTGAGGCCGCGCGCGCGACACAGCTCGAAGAAGCCTTCGATCTTCGCGCACACGCCGCCGATGGCCTGGATTTCACCAAGCTGGTTGACGCTGCCGGTGACCGCGATGCCTTGGTCGATGGCGACCTCGGACAGCGCGGAGAGCACACCGAAGAGCTCGCTCGACGAGGCGCTGTCGCCGTCGATCTCGCCGTAGCTCTGTTCGAACGCGATCTGAGCCTTCAGGCTGAGCGGACGCTCCTGCCCGAACATGCGCGCGAGATAGCCCCGGATGATGGCGACGCCCTTCGTGTGGATGGCGCCACCGAGCTGTGCTTCGTGCTCGACGTCGACGATGCCTTCGCGACCGAGTGCGACGACCGCGGTGATGCGCATCGGCTGGCCGAACTCGACATCGCCTGCAGAATACACGGAAAGGCCGTTCACGACACCGATGCGGAAGCCGTCGGTGTCGAGGGAGACCTCGCCGCGAATCGTGAGCTCGCGGATGTGACGCTCGGCAGCGCCTGCGCGTTCACGACGTTCACGCCAAGCGATCTCGATGTCCTCGGCCGTGACCACGCTGCCCGGCGGCGTCTCCGACGCACGGAACGGGCGCGGACTCTGGGACGTGGGGCCGCCCGGGTCCACCCAGTCGGCACCGCCGCTCGCCCGCGCCGACGCGAGCGCGCTGGCGAATGCCGCCGTCTCCTCGAGCGGAGAAAGGCTGAGTGAGAGCTTCTGACGATCGCCGGCGAGGCGCGTGGCCAGGTCGAGCAAGCGGGCGCGTGCGGAGCGATCGAGCTCGCCCCACTCGCGCTCGCGCGCCATGTTCGTGAGGTAGCCGTCGAGCGCGCGGAGGTTCTCGAGCGTGCGCGGGATCGACGGCTCGATCTCCACCTTCACGCGGAAGAGCGAGGCGAAGTCGGCGTCGGCGTCGAGCAGAGCGGCGTAGATCTCCGGCGGACCGACGAGCACGACGCGCACGCGGATCGGCGCCGGAACGGGCTTGAGCGTGGTCGCGTAGAGGCCGAGCGGACCGAGCGGATCTTCCGCACCGATCCGACGCTCGCGCAGAACGCGCTTCATGCGCTCCCAGATGATCGGATCGGTCATCAGGTCCGCGGCGCGAACGACGAGGACGCCGCCGGATGCGCGGTGGAGCGAGCCAGGGCGGATGCGCGTGAAGTCCGTGAGGAGCGCACCGAAGCGCGCGCGGCGCTCGAGGTACCCGAAGAGGTTCGGGTACGTCGGGTTCGTCTCGTAGATGACCGGAGGCGGCGCCTCTTCGTCGTGGGCGACGAGGAGGTTCACCTTGAAACGCCCGAGCCGGGTGGCGTGCTCGGGGTCGAATTCGGCGAGGTTGTGATCGCTGCCACCCTCGTCGTTCCCCTCGCCCGGCGTGAGTCCCTGCGCGTCGTTCTCGACGAAGTCACGCCAGTCGGCGATGAGCGCCTTCTCGACGTTGTCGAGATACTGGGTGACGTCGTCGCCGAAGTCTTCGAGGAGCTTCTTCACCTCGCCGCAGGCGCGACGGATGACGGCCTCCGAGAGGCGCGACATGGCCTCTTCGCGCGCCGCCTCGAAGCGCGCGTTCTGCTCGCGAACGAGCACCGCGGCCTTCTCGACTTCGTGCGTGAGGCGATCTTCGGCCTCGCCGAGCGCGCGTTTGGTCGACTCGTCGAGTGCGCCGAACTGCTCGGCCGAGAGCGGCTTGCCGTGGAGAATCGGGAACGTCTGCACGCCGCCCTGGACGGAGCGGATGCCGAAGCCGAGATTCTTCGCTGTCGACTCGAGGCCCGTCAGGACTTCGCGGTTCTTCGCATCGAGCTCGCGCGCGAGGCGCTGCGTGGCGCGGCGCACTTCGTCGTGCTGCACGAGCCCGGGGATCTCGTTGCGAAGGCGCTCGATGAGCGCGTCCATCGCGGCCACGAGCGTCGCCCCGGCGCCCGCGGGCACCGTGAGAGGCTTCGGTGCCTCGGGGCGATCGAAGTCGTGCACGTAGACGATGTCCGGGGGCGTCGGACGGCTCTGGGCGAAGCGCTCGGCGAAGCGGACGATGTCGTCCTCGATCATCACCTGCGGATCGGCCGACACGAAGACGTGGAAGCTCGGCTCGCGTGCGGCGAGCCCCAACGTCAGCGCGCGACGCGCCACGGTTCCGACGAGTTCGAAGAGCCCTCCGATCGCCTGGGGTTGCTCCGGCAGAATGGAGGGATCCGTATGCTGGGTGACGAGCTCGGGCGGGATCCGGAACGGATCGCGGCCGGAGCCGGGCGAAGGCACCGCGTTGGCATCGAGCCAGGCGCGGACGGGACCGCTGTACGACGGAGGATCGCTCGGGCTGCTGCGACGCAGCAGAAAGTCCGTCGGCGAGGGCGAGGAGCTCGGCGCCTCGATCCCGTTCCCGTTGCGATCGGGGGCGGCCGACGGGGGAGAAATGTGAACGGCCCCAGCCGCAGACCCGCCGCCTGTCCCCGCCGCGCTCCCGTTCGGCTCGGACCCCGGTAGCGACGCGCTCTGCGCCTGCTCGGCAGCTTCCGCTCGAGCTCCACCCTTCTCGCGCGCTTCGCGCGCAGCTTCCCTGGAAACCGACCGTGTGGAGGGACGCGAAGGAGCCTGGGCTCCCCGATTTTCGGTCGGGAGCTCCTTGTGACTCCTCGGCCCTACACCCCGTGAAGAACCTGACTTCCCGCGCTGGGCCATGCCTACCTAACCGTACCAGACCGCGAGGCAGATCAGTGCCAGATAAGCAGCACGTCGCATGCGCTCGACGTCACTGCCGTGTCGGACATCGGGATTTCCCGACGGAAGGCGGTCCCGGAACAACGATCGCGCTCGGTGCATCTTTCCCGCTGTGCCAGGAACACCGCTCACGTTACGATGCAGTCCGCGATGGCGCGTTTGATCCTCGCCACGGCCGAGGGGCAGCAGGCGATCGACCTCAGGCCCATCAACAGCCTGGGGCGGCATCCCAACAATTCGATTCAGCTGCTCGACAAGATCGTCTCGAAGGAGCATTGCATCCTCGAGCATCGTGACGGCGGCTTCGTGCTGCGTGACCTGGGCAGCCTCAACGGCACCTATGTCAACGGCGAGCGCGTTCGCGGTGAGATGCCGCTTCGTCATGGCGACGAAATCGCGCTCGGCTCGACACGCGCGCGGTACGACGACGGCGTCGGCCCGCCGATCGACTTCAACTCGCCCGTTCCGGCTCCCCATGGCGGCCACGGCGGCGCTTCACCCGCGCCGATCCCGTCGGGCGTCCACGCGCCTTGGAGTGCGAACGCGAGTCCGAACGCGAATGCCGCGCCGGGTGTGCCTTCCCACGCGCAGCCTTCCCACGCCCAGCCTTCAGCCCTGGGTTCGCCGCCGACGCCGAAAGGCCCGAGCGTTCCGCCGCCCGCAAGCCATGCGAATCATGGCCCCGGGATGATGGGGCCGAGCCAGGCGGGGCCGATGGGCACCATGGGGATGCCCCAAGCGCCTGGCGCCATGCGTGGCGGTCCCCCGTACGGCGGGCCTGCCGGTCCACTCCAGAGCCCCTACGGCCAAGGTGGCCAAGCTCCGCAGCCGCCGCCTGCCTATGGCGGGCCCGGCTCGCCCGCGCGTCATCCACAGGCGCGCCCGCCGAGCTTTGGTGGCACCCGCGTCGACGTGCTCGACTCTGCGCGCGCCATCGGCACGCAGATCGCCGCGCAGACGAAGGGCTTCGTCCCCTACGACCAGATCTCGCACGATCCGCAGCAGCTCCGCGTCGACTACGAGCGCCTTCGTCTCACGTGGGAGCTCACGCGCGACATCGGTCTCGAGCGCGATCTCGATCAGCTGCTCCACAAGATCCTTCTGTCGCTCTTCAAGTTCGTGAACGCCGACCGCGGCGTCATCCTTCTCCGCGAGAAGGACGGCACCCTGGCACCGCGCGCCACGCACCGACGCGACGGAACCGACGCGCCGATCCAGGTCAGCTCGACGATCCTCAACCACGTCACGACCGAGCGCGCCGCCGTCCTCACGCACGACGCGTCGATGGATTTTGCCTCTTCCAAGGGCAAATCCATGATCTTGAACCGCATCTCGAGCGCCATCGTCGTGCCCCTTCTTCACGAGAAAGAGGTCCTCGGCGCCCTCTGGCTCGACAGCGAGTCGCTCGCTCAGTTCCAGCAAAAGGATCTCGAGCTCGTCACCACCGTCGGCAACCAGGCGGCGATGTTCATCGAGAACAACCTGCTCGCGAAGAAGATCGAGCAGGAGATCATGACGCGCGAGCGCTTCAGCCGCCTCCTCTCGCCGAACGTTGCCGAGCAGGTGATCTCCGGCAAGCTCGAAGTGAAGAAGGGCGGCGTGCTCGTCCCCGACTGCACCGTCTTCAACAGCGACATCCGCGGCTTCACGCGCATGAGCGAAGGCGCGACCGCCGAAGTCATCAACGAGCTGCTCAACGAGTACTTCGAGCTGATGGTCGAGACGATCTTCAAGTACGAAGGCACGCTCGACAAGTTCATGGGCGACGGCATCATGGCCTTCTGGGGCGCGCCGATGACCCACCCCGACGACGTCATTCGCAGCGTGCAGTGCGCGCTCGATCAGATGGAGGTCCTCGGGCGGTTCAATCGCAAGCGCGTCGAGAGCGGCCACCCTGCCCTCGCCGTCGGCATGGGCCTCCACACCGGACCGCTCGTCGCCGGCTACGTCGGAAGCTCGAAGGCCATGAGCTACACGGTCATCGGCGACACGGCCAACACGAGCGCCCGCCTTTGCGGCATCGCGCTCGCGGGTCAGGTCATCGTGAGCGAGAGCACGTTGGCTCGCCTCGGACCTCGCTTCGAAGTGGAAGAGCTTCCGCCTGCCCATCTCAAGGGCAAGGAGAAGCCGCTTCGCATCTACAACGTGAAGCGCGAGAAGCCGAGCGCGGTCGCGCGCGTGGGCTGACAGCTGATCGGCGACGTTTCGCCCGCTCGAGCTGACACCCATTGGCTCAAGCAGGCCCACCCACGGTCGTGATGGGACTTTTGTCGCGCGGCGCGTCACAGCCAAGGCGCATCGCGAAGGGCCGAGCTCGCATCGCTTCTTCTGCACACGCGCGCGTTCGCCCAACGAAGCTTCGACGCGCGCTCGCGACGCCGCAGGCGGTACGGCCGATGCAATCACGGTCGTGCATGATCCCCCGCAAGACCAAGACGCAGGCCCGCAAGTTCATCAAGAAGGCGATCGCTGTTGCGCCGCTCGTCGCGTACATGCGCTCGCGCCGCCGCGCTCGCCTCATGCCGTTCGTGCTCGGTGCGATCGGCGTAGCGGCGTTCGGTGGTGCCGCCGCGGTGATGCTCCTCAGTCCACGCTCGCGCACGCGTGCGCTCGAAGCCGCGCGCGATGCCTACGACCGTGTTGCCGATCAGCTCGACACGATGGGTCTGGGCGACAAGCTCGGCATTCGTGCACGACGTGAAGCGCGCCTCGCGAACGGCCTCGTGTCCGAAGGCATCGATTACAGCGTGACGAGCGGTCTGTAGACCTCGCGCCTCCTCGAGTACACGTGCTCCGATCGCCAAGGAGAAGCAGACATGACGTCGATGAAGCTCGGTATCTGACTACGTGAGTCGGCCTGGCTCGATCCGCGTCGAGGGTCGAACCGGGACCGTTCCGGGGTTAGCTCGACCTCACATCGAGGTGCCATCGGCCGTGAGTGACGCGCTTGCGTCGTTCGCGGCCGTCGCCTTTCCATGCTCGCGCTCGCAGCCTTGCGAAACGTCGGCGTTGCCCCGCGCGAGCGAGCTCAGTGTGGCGCAGCTCTCCGTCGCGCTTCGAAACGCGCGGGGACCGCTTCGATCGGCGCGCGAACCTCGATGCCGAGAGATGCTCGGTGACGACGTCACCGCCGGTAGCAGTCGCCGCGGCTCATCGGTTCGGCCCGCGCGATGCAGTGGCGATGACTCGTCATGCTCCGCACCCGACGCTTTGCGCTCCTAGCGACCACAATCCTCGCTTTCGCCGCCGCATGCGACTCGAATTCGTCGACTGGTGGCGGCGATCCCAATCCGGTGGCGCAGCCTCCGGGCAATCAAGACCCGTCACCTGCGCCGGGCAACCCGGGTCCCGGCACGTCGCCGGATCAGCCAAAACCGTACGTCCACTACGACGTGAATCACGTGCTCTCGACGGGTCAGTCGAACTCGGTCGGCAACGAGGCATTCCCTCCGCTGACGATGACCCAACCCTACCGCAACATCATGTTCAACGTCGGCATCATCCCCGGCACGAACTGCGACGGAAACGGGTGCCGGGTCTACGAGAAGCCCACGTCGTTCATTCCGCTCACCGAAGGGGACTACTTCTTCGACTATGCGGTGGAAACGATGTCCGCAGGCATGGCGAATCTCGTCGGCAAGCTCGGTGCGGAGAAGTTGCTCGTCGGCAAACCCAGCCACGACCTCCTCGTGAGCCTCCATGGTCGAAGCGGGTACACCTACGCTTGCCTTCGCAAGAACGGGTGCGACTTCTTCGGAACGCCGAACCCCTACACCACGCCCTTCGACGACGGCATGAACGAGGTCTCCGACGCGATGGATCTCGCGAAGGCCGCCGGCAAGACATACGTGGTGCGCGCCGTCACGGCGATCCACGGCGAGAGCGATCACTACGCCTATACGATGGGCCTGGCCGAATTCCCGATGCCCGGCACCGACGGCACGTCGACAATCCAGAACTACGCCGACGCGATGCTCGAGTGGCAGCGCGACTACGACCGGGGCGTGAAGACCATCACGGGCCAAACGGACGACGTTCCGCTCTTGCAGCTCCAGATGTCCAACTGGAACGACGTCCCGCACAGTCAGATCCCGACGTGGCAGCTCGAGGCGCATACGCGCGCGCCCGGGAAAGTCGTGCTCGTCGGCCCGAGCTACATCTTCGAGTACGCCGGCGACTGCCTTCACTACTCGAACCACGGCGAGCGCCACATCGGCGAGTACTTCGCTAAAGTCTACGCGCGCATGTTCATCGAGGGACTCCCCTGGGAGCCCGTCCGCCCGAAGCAGGTCACGCTCGACGGCACGGTGGTCACCGCGAAGTTCTACGTTCCGAAGCCGCCGCTCGTGCTCGACGCCAACCGCGTCTCGAACCCGGGCAACTACGGCTTCGAGTTCTACGACACGAGTGGATCACCGCCCAAGATCACGGCGGTCGAGGTCGTCGGTGACGATACCGTCAAGGTCACCCTCGATCGCAAACCGAGTAACGGGGCGCGCCTCCGCTATGCGTACACGGCGGTGCCGCTCACCTGCCCGGGCGTCGAAAGTGGGCCGCGCGGAAACCTGCGCGACTCGGACGATACCCCGTCGAACAACAGCTACGAGCTCTTCAACTGGGCCGTCGTGTTCGACGAGCCGGTCAACTGACGGCGCGTTGCGCGCTCAGAATCGCCCCGTGAGTCCAGCGACACCACCGCCGGGCTTCGGGGCGACGAGCACCGTCATGGGAGGCGTCTTGAAGTGCTTGAGCGCCTCGAGGCTCGTCCCCTCCTTGCTCTTGTGAGCGCGGTGCGTGAGCCACAAGACCGTGGCCACTCCGAGCGAGAGAGCACCCGCGCCGAGCGCGATGTCGGCGGCGAGGAACTGGTGTTTCACCGAGTCGACCTGGCTCTGGTCGCAGCTGCCGAAGCACTCCTTCTCGAGATTGCTCCGTCGGTTGAGTCCGGTCAGACCGAGGATGGCGAAGGTAGCCACACCGGCGAGGCCCACGCCGCCGAAGACCCACGTGAGCGTGGGCGGACCCGACGACTCGCGCTTCACGGTCTCCTCGCGGAAGAGCGCGACTGGGGACTTTTGGAGCCAACTCACCGAGACCACGCGGGCCTTTTCGCCCTCGTGGACGATGATCGGCTGCTCGATCGGTTCGGCGTTCGCACGCTCGAAACGAAGCGTGTGGGAGCCGGGATCAACCGGGATGGCCTTGCCGTCGAGCTCGTGCGTGAGTGTCTCGCCGTCGATCGAGACGTGCACCTCGGTCACGTCCTTGCCGGTCTCGCCGGTCGCGGCGAACGTCAGCGACGGCATGGCGGCCTCGACCTCGGTGAGCCAGCGCATGCAATCAGGTTGCATCACCGACGGACACCGATCGCTCGCGCACGTGATGAGCGCCTCGCGCGCGCGACGCAGATTGCCCGACTTTCGCTGGGTCTGCGAGCTTCGATACGCCTCGGCACACACGGCCTTGTCCGGCTCGGCCGCGCGGGCGTTCGAAGGTACGGCGAGGGCCGTGACTTGAGCAAACGCGCTCAAGACCATCAGCAGACGCGATCGAAGGGCACCACGAGAGCCGAGCTTCATCTTCTTCGCTACCTCACTCACAGGCATTCCGGTTTGATCTGACGAATTCCATCGGGGCCGATCACGAACGGGTTGTCGCAACCAGCTTTGGCCGGCGCGGCCGTCGCCTTCGCGGTCGGCGGAGGCGCAGGAGCGATCGGCGGGGGCGCCGCGGGCTTCGGCGCAGGCGGCGGGGACGCGACGACGTGCTTCGGGGCCCACGCCGGCCGAAGATCGTTGCCTTTGGCCGGTGCGGAGCCATCGACGACGGACGTCGACGCGGACTCGGCCGGTGCGACGACCGACGACGCCGCGCTCGCTTGCGCAGTGACGACCGCAGGCCCCGCCGCTGCAGGAGCCGCCGCGGGCTCCGAGTCTCGCGGCCACGTCCGAAGCCCCACGAGCAGGAGGGCTGCGGTGAAGGCAATGAAGGCCGCCGGCATCGTCCAATTTCGCCGCGCCGGCTCGAACGGTGGGAACACGCTCGAAGGGCCCGTCGCCACCGGCATCGTGCTCGAGACGAGCGAAGGGAGCGTGGTGGGAGGCGCCACCATCGGGCCCGGCATGAGCGTCGGCGGCCTGGAAAGAACCACCGAGTCGTCGCCCGCAATCTGCCGCTCGATGGCCGACAGCTGCGAGAGGCGCACGTTCGCCACGTCGCGAAGCCAGTGCGCGACCTCGCGTGCGGGCGACGGCAGCATCGCCGCTTCCAAGGCGAGAGCCATCTCGCGTGCCGTTGCGAAGCGCGCATTGGGATCGGGCGACGTCGCTCGCGCGACGACGTCGTCGATGGCACGCGGCAGATCGGCGACGAGCGTGCTGGGGGGTGCCGGCGCCGTCAGCTCGTTTCTGGCGAGCTTCAGGAACAGCTGGTCGTTCGCCTCCCCCGCATGCCGGCGGCGAGACACGAGCAGCTCCCAGAGCATCACGCCGGCAGCGTAGACGTCCGAGCGCCGATCGATGGCGCCGCGCACCTGCTCGGGCGCCATGTACGCCACCTTGCCTTTGACGACGCCCTCGCGCGTGTCCTCGGCGCTGTCGATCGCCTTCGCGATCCCGAAGTCGAAGACGCGCGCAACGCCATCGCTGCCGATCAGCACGTTGTGCGGAGACACGTCTCGGTGCACGACGAGGAGCGGTTCGCCCGCGTCGCTCGTGGCCTCGTGCGCCGCATGGAGTCCTTCGAGCACGCCGCACATGATCGAAACGGCGACGGGCGCGGGCATCGGCCTCGGAAGTCCGCCCATGATCTTCTCGAGCGACTCGCCGTTGACGTACTCCATCACGAGGAACACTTCGGACTCGTCGGCCACGAAGTCGAACGTGGAGACGACGTTCGGGTGCTTCACGCGCGACGCGATGCGCGCCTCTTCGAGAAACATCCGCACGAAGTACGGATCGCGCGCACGCCTCGGATGCAAGCGCTTGATAGCGACGATGCGCGAGAACCCGACCGCACCATGCAGCCTTGCCACGTGAACCGCAGCCATCCCTCCGGCCGCGATTTCGTCGTACAGCACATAACGCCCGAGCGGGCGCGGATGCGCTGCGTGCGACGACTGTGGAGACTCACCGATGCTCATCCGATGTCCTGTCGAGTTGAAAACGATAAGCCCAGGCACCTTTTTATCAAACGAATTCGCAACGGATTACACATGAGCCGTTTCGAACGGGATTTTCAGTTGTCGAACAAATCAATCTCTCGCTCGCGCTAACAACGATTTCAAACTCGAACCAACGGTCACTCCCGCAAGCGGCGCCGTAGACGTCAACGCGTGCGCGTCGATGCGCGCGGACGACCTACGCGCGTACACCCCGGCAGCGGATCGAAGAGCGACTGGGCATTTCCCAACCGAACGGCGGCGCTCACGGCCCCGCTTGCGGGTCATCTACGCTTCCGCTGAACCATGTCTCGACGGAATCCCACGTCGTGAGCGGACGAAATGGCGACTTCCGACACCCCGCTCCGCCGATTCACCCCCACTCGAATCCGCGGTGCCGAATGTCATTCCGATTACGCACCTCATTGATTCGATAAGGTTTTCCCAACTTGCGCTAGTGCGATCCGTCGGGCAGCGTTTGCGCCCCATGCAGCACGAGTCGAGACATCGCCCGAATGCGTACGCCGTCATCGCTCTCGCCAGCTTGCTGACGAGCGCGGCCTTGACCGCGACCGCCTGCACGAACGACAACGACGGATCGACACCGGTTGGAACGCAGGAACCGACGACCCCCGCCGCCGACAGCGGCACTGGGAAATCCGACGCGAAGGCGCCCGATGCTGGCGATGCATCGGTCACCGACGCTGCGGCCGACGCCGCCGACAGCGCGACGGAAGACCCCGACGCCTGCGCTGATGGCGGCTGTGAACCGAAGACCGGATGCGCGGCCATTCCGGGGGCCGCGTTCTGCGACGACTTCGACAAGGACGACGCCCTCGATTCGGGAAAGACCAAATGGGATTTCCTCGAGCCAACGTCGCAACCGGTCCTCGCCCTTTCCAAGGCGCGCGCCGTCTCGCAGCCGAATTCGCTCCAATCCCAAATCATCGACGGCACGACGCCGGGCGCGAAGTTCGCAAAGACGGTCCAGAAGGCCGACTTCACGGAGGCCACCTGGTCGTACGACGTGTTCTTCGAGAACGTCGGAACGACGGACGGCTACTTCCTCGACGATTTCCAGTTCACCGATGCCGCCGGGCCCGACACCTTCGGCTTCCGCGTCGTGATGTTCGCGGACAACGCCTCGATCGGTCAGTTCAAGATCGAACACAATCAAACCGCCAACGGCGGCGATTACGTCATCGAAGACCCGATGCCGGCGGGAACGGTCCTGCTCGGCAAATGGCACCACATCGAGCAGACTGCCAAGTTCGCATTTGCCAATACCGCGGCCGATGCGTCTTCGACGGATACCGTCCAATTCACGCTCTCCGTCGACGGCAACGTCGCATTCCAGAAGTCGTACCCCGGCATCACACGTGCGCAGGCCACCTTCGCGCGCATCGCCGGCATGCCCCTCGTCTTCAACAAGGCCAATAGCGCCGGGCTCAAGATCTTCTGGGACAACCACGCCGTCGTTCTGAAATGACCGTTCGAATCCGTTCGCGCCTCATTCTGGCGGGGGCTTCGGCCTCCGCCCTCTTCGTAGCGGCCTGCTCGCTCACGGGCTTCGACGGTTTCGTCGGTCCGAAGAAGCTGGGCGCCAGCGACGATACCTCGCTTCCCGAGGACGGCGACGCATCCAGCGACGCGTCCTCGGCCGATCCCGGCGCGGCGAGCGATGCCGGCGCGGACTCGGGGCCCACCTCCGAAGTGCCGCCATCCTTCGTCGACGGCGGCACGTTCTGCGCCCAGGCCCCGAACTCCACGGCCACGTTCTGCGACGACTTCGACGGCACGCCGCTCGACGTGAAGTGGGTCCGCGAAGGGGTCTTCGCGAATCTCTCCACGGCATCGCCGAGCTCGGCGCCGAACGACTTCTTCATGAACGCGCCCGCCAATACGGGCATCGGCACGTTCGTCTCGAAGATCACGCGCAGCTTCGTGGTTCCGTCGACGAACCTCGTGGTGGCTTTCGACTTCAACCCGGAGAAGGTCCACGACGGCACGGCGGCGCTCATGCTCGCGGCGCTCGAGTACCAGAAAGGCACGGCGAAATACTCGCTGCGCCTCGTCTACGGAAACGGCGCCGTGCGCCTCGAGGAGTCGGACCTCGTCGCGCCGCCGAACAACAAGGACACGTACCATCCGTACTTCAACGTGCCGCTCGGCAAGTGGACGCGCGTCAAGCTCGACGTCGTCGCCTCCGGCAACAATCCGGGCGTGACCGTCTCGCTCGACGACGTCGCCGTGGGACTCCGCGAAACCATCACGCCGACGCCGGGCCTCGATCCCGTCCCCACCCTCATTCTCGGTGCCGTGTTTGCGGCGAACCCCCAGTCCGGCTGGGCGCTTCGCTACGACAACGTCACCGTGAACTATCGCTGAAACTTCGATGCGCACGCTCTCTATCGCCCTCCTCGCCGTCGTGGCGACGAGCACCGGATGCACCACCGGTTCTTCCGCAAAGGCCCGGGCCGATCGGCCCGACGCGACCGTCCCCGACGGAACGTCACCCATGCGCGACGCCGGCCATCTTGGGGACGCGGCGCCTACCCCCACGGACGCGGGAGCGGCGACGCCACGCACGTACACGAATCCCGTCTTCGCCGGAGACTTCGCCGATCCCTTCATCCTGCGCGTCGGCGAGACGTTCTACGCGTACGCCACGAACAACGCGTCGAAGAACGTGCAAGCGGCCGTGTCGACGGACCTGGCGTCGTGGACCGAGCTTGCCGACGCCCTGCCCGCACTTCCTGCGTGGGCGAAGGCCAACGCTTCGCTCACGTGGGCGCCTTCGGTGCTCGCACGCGGCTCGCGCTACGTCCTCTACTACACGGCTCGGAGCACCGCTTCGGGCTTCCAGTGCATCGGAAGGGCGATGGCCGATCGTCCCGAAGGGCCCTTCGTCGACGAGAGCGACGCACCGCTCATTTGCCAGGTCGCCGGCGAGCAAGCGATGTGCGGCTCGATCGATCCGAGCCCCTTCGTCGACGACGACGGCAATGCATTCTTGCTCTGGAAGAGTGACGAGAACGCCGAGCCCTGCCGTGCGGACGCGCGGCTCTGGTCACAGAAGCTCGCCGCCGATGGCCTCAGGCTCGAGGGACTTCCCAGCGCGCTTCTCCGTCGCGACAAGACCTGGGAGCAGCCGCTCATCGAAGGCCCGAGCATGGCGAAGCACGACGGCAAGTACTACCTCTTTTACTCGGCCAACTGGTGGGAGAGCCCGAACTACGCCGTCGGCTATGCCACGTGCAGCGGTCCCGTCGGTCCGTGCGAGAAGCAATCGCTCGACGCTCCGCTCGTGGCCTCGCGCGACGGCGCCCTCGGCCCGGGGGGCCAGGAGTTCTTCACCGACACGAGCGGCACGCTCTGGATGGCTTACCACGGTTGGTCGAGCCCGATCGTCGGCTACTCGAACGGCGGCGCACGCGCGCTCCGCATCGATCCGATTTCCTTCGCGGGAGGTGTCCCTACCCTCGCGGGCCCCACGACGACTCCTCAAGTCATCAGGGCGACCAAGGGCAGCTGATCGGAGGACCCCATGACCGGAGACAACTCTGCACGCGACGTGAACGACGATCCGGACGAACGGGAGACGCTTCCGCCACCGCCCGGTTCGAACGACGCGTATAGCGCCCCCACGCGGCTCGCGACGATGCCCGAGGCCGTCCTCGCGTCGATCCGGAGCGAGGGCCCGGAGTCGACGTCACCGAGGCGCACGCAGAGCGGAACGCGACCGTCCGTCCCCCGCGTGGCCGGGCCCGAGGCTCCGGAGAGTCAGCCGTCGTCCGGCGCGATGCCGGCACGGCCACGCTACGAACCGATGGCGCAAACGCCTCACGAGACGTGGTTGGCAACGCCGCCGAAGACGTTCGTTCCGGTGCCCCTCCCGCCTTCGGGAACGGTGATGCCGCAAACGCGATGGGAGAGCAGTCCGCCGAGCGCTCCGAGCTCGTTCCCGCCGCCGGCGGTGTCCGCGCCGCCGCTGCCGACGGCAGACACGTCGATCACGGCGTATCGAGCGCCGCGCTCGTCGGGACTGCTTCGTTCCATCCTCGTCGTCTTGGTGTTCGCGCTTCTGGGTGCACTCTTCGCGGCGGCGACCACCCTCCTCGGCCGCCATCACTGACGCGCGCGCGGCTTACTCGTTACGGAGCATGTGCGCGCGCACGCTCAGGAGCGCGTCCACGTCGACGCGGATGAGGCCCTGCCGTGGTCGGTCGAGGTCGAGGATCGTGAAGATGACGATGCCGACCAGCGCGGCGAAGATGACCCACACCGGCAGGTTTCGGACCGCCTTCAACTTGGTGGAGAAGCCGACGAGCGCGCTCGCGAACAGCGTCGAGACGAAGAGCATCATCAGGATCGTAATCGGAACGCGGTTGCGCCGCGCGGCACGCTGCTCGGCCGCGACGTCGATCACCTCGTTCAACGACTGGAGAAGCAGTGCGATCGTCAAGTCCTTCGGGTCGCGATGCGCCTCGTCGACGGCCGCGTGCCAGAGCTCGGTCTGGAGGCGCTCGCTTTCGACGTCGATCGCCACGAGACGGTCGTCGGTCGCGGGGGTCGTCGCGTACTCGATACGCGCCTCGATGTACTGACGGAACAGCTGCCGTACTCGCACGCGCGCGCCGTCGGTGAGTGCCGCGCTTCTCAGGTACGCCGTATCGATCGCATTGGCCTCGCGCCAATTGATCTTCAAACGATCATCGTAGCGCTCGGCGGAGAAGGAAAACGAGAACGCCAGGAGGAGACCGAGAAGCCCCATCACCGTGGTCTTCACCAGGCTCGTGGCTTCTTCCTCTTCGCCGTGTTTGTGACCGCGCGCGACCCAGCGACGCCCCAGCCGGTGACCGATCTCGATGGATACGAGGGTGCTCAGCACGAGCACGAGCGCGACGAGTCCTGCGGGGAAATGGTAGACGACCTTCATCGCACTCCGGCCGGCGTGACGCAGCGCTTGGTGATCGGACGCGGTGCGCCGGCCTCTCCCAACCGAGCGCCAGCATTCGTCGTGCCCACGAGCGAGCCCAAGCACGCGGTCGTCGCATTGCGGCCGCGCTCACGCTCCCAACATTGTGGGCATGCGAGTCGTCGTGATCGGTGGAGGTCCGGCAGGCCTGGCGGCGGCGCTTCGCGCAGCCGAGCTGGGTGCCGAGGTCACGCTGCTCGAGCGCGCTCGTCTCGGCGGCATCTGCTTCGAACAGGGTCCCGCCCCCGTGCGCGCACTGGCACATGCGGCGCGTCTCGTACGTGACTCGACGACGTGGCCTCAGTTCGGCCTTCGCGGGCCGCACGCGGAAGTCGACATGCACGCCGTGATCGAAGCCGCACGCGTCACGGCAGCACGCATCCATGAGTCGAAGAACCTCGAAGGGTACGCGCGCGCGCGGGGCGTGACGGTCGTGCAGAACGCCGGCGCATCGCACTTCGTCGACCCACGGACCGTGCGCACCGAGCGCCGCCAGATCTTCACCGCCGATCGCTTCGTGATCGCCACCGGCGGCCACAGCCGAAGCCTCACCATTCCGGGCAACGAGTACGCCTCCTCCTACGCCGAGCTCTGGGCGCTGGAAGAGCTCCCGCGACGTATCGCCATCGTCGGCGGCGCGTCGACGGGTTGCCAGCTTGCCTCCGTCTTCATCGACCTCGGCGTCGAAGTCACGCTGGTCGAAACGCTCGATCGCCTGGTGCCCGCCGAAGACCGTGACGTCTCGCTCGGTCTCGAGCGCACCTTCCGTGCGCGCGGCGTTCGCGTCTCCACCTCGGCGCGCGTCGAGCGCATCGACCACACGAGCGAAGGTCTGGTCCTCAAGTACCACACCCCGCGCGGGGTCAGCGAAGCCGCCGTCGACGTGGTGGTCTTCGCCATCGGCTGGCCTGGCAACATCGACGAGCTCAACCTCGCCGCCGCCGGCGTGCGCACGTCGGGCAGCCACATCCGTGTCGACGAGCAGCTGCGCACGACGGCCCCTCACGTCTTCGCCGTCGGCGACATCAACGGGTTGAGCATGCTCGTGCAGAGCGCAGCTCTCCAAGGACGCGTCGCCGCCGAAAACGCCGTACTCGGGACGAGGCGCACCTGGGAATCGATCCCGATCAGCTCGGGTTGCTTCACCGATCCCGAGTACGCGAGCGTGGGTCCGACGGAAGATCTGGCACGCCGCAGAGGCCCCGTCGCCGTGGCGCTCGTTCCTTACGATCAGCTCACACGCGCCGTCGTCGACCACCACACCGACGGCTTCTGCAAGATGATTGCGGATCGCCAGAGCGGCCAGCTCGTGGCCGTCCACGTCCTCGGCGAGAATGCGTCGGAGATCGTCCAGATCGGGAGCACCAGCATCGCGGCCGGCCTCACGGTCGAGCAAATCTCGGACATCCCCTTCGCCTACCCGACCTACGGCCAGGTCATCGCGCTCGGCGCACTACGCCTCGCCCACGAGCTCGGCCGCCTCCCCCGCGGACGCACCTGGGACAGCACGGAGATGAGCGACGTCGATGGCACCCGCGACACGGGCCCGATCTCACACTCGCACGCGCCGTAGACGCTCAGTTCCCCGGGTGAAAGACGATCGGGTAAACCACCCTCACGATGCCACCGTTAGGCTCCGGAAATCTGAGCATCTTCAATCTCGCCGCGACGCAAGCGGTAACTTCGGCGTCGGGAAGAGGAACGTCGCCTGGGCCCGTGGAGCCAACGGCTGGATCGCTCACGGGCACGGCGTCGGAGACAGTGCCGTCTTGCTCGATGACGAAGCGCGTGGCGACCCGGCCCTCGAGCCTTGCGTTGCGAGCGAGCCCCGCTTCGTAGCATTTGCGCATGCCGTCGAAGTTCGCGCGAACGATCTTTTGGATCAGCGCGGGCTCGAGCCGTCCGTTCACGTGTTTGGCGTGGCTGGTCGAGCTCGACGCCGGGGCGGCACCTGGATGGGGCTCCGAACTTCCGACGGAAGAGGGAGGAGCGCTCGTTGCCCCTCCGCAAGCGGCCAAGAAGCCAATCGACGCGCAAGCAAGCGCCGTTCGTCGAACCGGGTACATGAGTAGCGGCAGTGTCGGACCCGGCCTTGCTCGATGTCAATCGGTCGTGTCGTTCTGCAACCGGGATGGCTTGCAGTAGCGATGCGGGCCGAGGAGACGGCCTCCGACACGCGTCGTGACGTCGAGCAGCACGCATTTCCCCAATCGCGCGCCGCATTCTGTGCTGCTCTGCGACGCTGCCATGCGTACGAACTTTGCGCTCCCTTCCGTCCTAAGTGTCTTCGTTGGTCTTGCGCTCGTCGCCGGCTGTAGTGACGATCCTTCGAGCTCGCCGGCTTGTGGTGACGGTCAGCTCGGCGACGGCGAACAGTGTGACGACGGCAACACGGCCGACGGCGACGGCTGCTCCGCCACGTGCACGCGCGAAACCGGCATCGTCGCCGCCCCCGATGCCGGCAAGCCTGACTCGAGCACCCCCGATGCGAGCACGCCCGACGCGAGCACACCGGACGGTGGCGCGGATTGCAGTCCGGCGTGCCCAGCCGGCGAGTTCTGCGATGCGGACAAGACCTGTCGCGTGTGCAACGCCACACGAGGCTGCGCAACCGGCACCGTTTGCGACACCGCTGCGAATGGCGGCGCAGGGGCCTGCAAGGTTTGCGTGTCCGACAACGACTGCCCGGGGAGCCAGACCTGCAGGACCGATGGGAGCGCGTGCGAGGGCTGCACCGACAACGCCTCGTGCACCGCGGAAACGCCCATCTGCAAGACGACGAGCACGCCCTCCGCCTGCGTCGAATGCACGGCCACCGATTCCAAGCGTTGCGACGCTTCGAAACCAACCTGCGCGAATGACTTCTGCGGCTGCACGGCCGACACCGACTGCATGGCCGTCGCCAACAGCGCCAAAGACTTCTGCGATAGGGCGGCGAACGCGGGACGTGGGCAGTGCGTGGTCTGTTCGACCGACAGTCAGTGCCAATCGGTCGACCCGAACCGCCCAGTTTGCGACGGCACGGCAGGCTGCATCTGTCGTTCGAACGCAGATTGCACCCTCGATCAGCTTTGTGGCGGTGGCTCGCAAGCGTGCGAAGCAGCCCCCATCGCCACGACACGCAGCCAGACGAGCGCTCAGCTTCAAGCCACCATCGCAGCGCCCGCCGGCCCGGTCGATGTCGAAGTGACAGGAGCATTCGTCACCTATCTCAAACCCAGCGTGGCGGGACCGTCGGCCTCCGAGCCCGTCGGCTTCTTCGTTCAAGCGGAGGCGGCGGGCCCCGCGCTGTTCGTGACGGATCCGACGGCGTCCGCGCGGATCCACGTCGGCGATCGCATCTCGTTCACGGCGACCACCAAGGCGATCATCGGCGAGCTCCGTGTCGTGACGGCGGTGACCAACCTCACCGTGATCAGCAGTGGGCACCCCGTCGGCAATCTCGCCACGGCAAAACCCGCCGGCCTGAAGGTCGATCGTTCCGCCGATGCGAGCGCCGTCCTCGTCAGCGGTTTGAGCGACGTCGAGTCAACACTCGTCAGGCTCCAAGGGAAGATCGTCGGCGGCGCCGAGCTCGGCACGAGCTTCACGAGCTACGCCATCACGACCCCGGGAATCACGAGCGCGACGAACAACCTCCGCCTGCGGCTCCCCACGGCGATCGCAAACGAGCTCGACCCCACTCAGGGCTGCGATTTCTCGATGAACGCCGGAGTGATGTATCGGACGAACGGGGTCGCACAACCGTCGACGTTCTCGGCCGCCGACGTGACTGTCACCAATTGCCCTGCGCCGAAGCTCGTCAGCGCCAAGGCAGCGTCGCCGATGCAAGTGGTGCTGACGTTCGACCGAACCATCGCCGAGCTCAGCATCACGAACGTCATGACGCAGTTCACGTTCGACAACGGCCTCCTCGCGAACGCAGCGGTCGTCGCGGGGAATACCGTCACCCTCACGACCGGCCCCCAGGCCGGGGGCACGCTCTACAAGGTGACCGTCGCATCGAGCGTGACGGACAAGACGGGGAACCCGGTGTCGGCTGCGAACAACAGCCAGACGTTCAAGGGATTCGCACCTCGCGCCGTGCTCCGCATCACCGAAGTGGGGCCGACGATGGCTTCGAACAAGGATCTGGTTGAGCTCGTCGCGATCACCGGCGGAACGGTCAACGGGTTTGTTCTCCAGCAGGACATCAATAGCCCCACGGTCCTCGGAACCTTCCCTGACGCCGTCGTCGCGACGGGCGACATCATCGTGGTCCACATGGGCGCGACCACCGACAGCGAGACCACCTCGAAGAATCAGTTCCCAGCGAGCGCCACCGCTGAGAACTACGACACGGCCTGGGACTTCAAGGGCGGGACGACGGGCATCACGTTCTCGAGTCGCCTCATCCTCGCGCTCGATCCTGACGGCGCCATCCAAGACGGCGTCGCGTTCCACAGGTACCCGGGTACGCCGCCGGGCGCTTACCCCAACAACCTCCAAGCGCTCCAGGCTGTCGGCCACTGGCTGCCGGCCGACTGCGGAGGAGCGCTCTGCACGACAAACAGCACGCCGACGGCGATGGAGGTGTCGGCCGACTGGACGGCAATGCCGGCGACGAACGCCACGACGACGAGCAACACCATTCGGCGAGTCTCCGTCACCGACACGAACACCAAGGACGACTGGGCCGTCGGCCCCCAGTCGTGGGGCTTGCCGAACCCATAACGCGACCGTCGCCTGCTCTCCCGCGCGAGCGCTTGCTCGTGCGGGGAGCTGCGCAGGAGCAACACGCGAACAAAAGCCAAAGGCCCCGACCACGTTCGTGATCAGGGCCTTTGAGCTTTCTTGCGGGGCGGACGGGACTCGAACCCGCGGCCTCCGGCGTGACAGGCCGGCGTTATAACCGACTTAACTACCGCCCCAAGAAGCGTGACGTACTGCCTAAGTAAGAGACTGCATAAGAAGAGACGAGGCCGAGCGCCCTCAAAAACAGAGCGCTCACTTAGAAGGAAAAGCCCCAACCACTTTCGTGATCAGGGCCCTGCTTTCTTGCGGGGCGGACGGGACTCGAACCCGCGGCCTCCGGCGTGACAGGCCGGCGTTATAACCGACTTAACTACCGCCCCAAGAAGCGTGACTAGTGACTAAGTACTGGTGACGTAAGACTAAGAAGAGCGAGACTAAGTACCCTGGCCTGCGAAGTCTCGTTGATGCCTTGTAAACCAAAGCTTCCGAGACTGGTAGGCGGGACAGGGCTTGAACCTGCGACATCCGGCTTGTAAGGCCAGCGCTCTACCGCTGAGCTACCCGCCCAACCCGGTGAACGCGAAGTACCCCAGGCCGAGCATCTTCGTCAACAGAATCGCGAGTTCGGGATCGCATTTTCTGTTCAGGGGTTCCGTGAAAGCTCGGCCGTCAACGACGGTTTTCGCGGAAGAACAGCTCTCCGTCGAGCGTCGCCGCGAAGGAGCCGTAGGCGGCGGTACGCCCTTCGGTCGCGAATCGGACGGCTTCCTCGAGCACGGTCGGGTCCTTGAGGATGCGGTAGTGGCCGAGGCCCGCCGTGGCCATGAGACGGCCCTGGGGTGCGGAACGAGCAATGGCTTCCCCATCCCCCTCCGGCACGACCTTGTCGCCCTTGTCGTGGACCACGAGGACGGGCGCGAGGACCTTCGACGCGTCGGCGCACGCGTCGAGCTCGTCCAGGGCCATGCCGTACCGGCGCTGGAGCCGGCCGACCATGCCCGACTCGATGCCCTTCGACAGCTCCAACATCTGGACGAACCCGGCCGCGAAGCGAGCCGGCCCGATGGGCGGGGAAATCAGCACGAACCGCCGCGGCTCGAAGCCGAAGCGCGTGGCGAGCAGCGAGGCGGCCGCGCCCACGGAGTGCCCGATGACCACGTCCACGCGTCCCACGTAACGGGCCACGGCATCGACGGCGCGAGCATGGTCGACGACCGAGCCCCGACGCGAGCGCGTGTCGCCGTGCCCGGGGGCATCGAAGGCGACGACGCGGAAGCGCTCGCGTAGGAGCGGCTCGGCGAAGCGCGCGAGCTGCGAGCCACGGCCTTCCCAGCCGTGGACGAGGAGCGCAACGTCGGTGCCCGCCCCCCAGGACCATGCGGGGAGGAACCCGTCGTCGTAGGGCACGCGAAACGCTCGCGCGGAAGAGAGCGCATCGACCTCCCAGCTCGGCCGCTTGTGCCGCTGGGCGGTCAGGAAGAGCTCCTCAGCTACGAGCGACGCCAGCTCGGGCGCATGGGGAGTCAGAACACGTATCCCCAGCCGCGCAGCTCGAAGGCCTACCGGCAAAGCACGAACGGTCGTTCTATTTTTCGAGTGCGACGTAGCCATGTTCTCCTCCTTTCGAAACCTTTCCGTGTTCGCCCGCGTCAGGCTCGGACACGCGCGTCGGCGATGATGCGCTCGAAGGCGACCCTCGCCCGCTTCTCCGCGCCCTCGGGATCGACGAGCCGACGCAGGAAGTGATAGCCGTACGCGATCGAGTAGACCTCGTGCGCCAGTTGCTCGGTGTCGAGGTCGGAGCGAAAGTGCTTCTCCTCGACCGCGATCTTCGCCGCGCCCGAGAGCGTCGACAGCCAATCGCGCTGCGCCGAAACGAACCGGTCCCGCGCCGGCCCCGGCTTGTCGTCGAGTTCGACCCCTGCGGCCACGAAAATACAGCCACCAGGCATGAAGTCGGCTTTCGACCACGCCAGCCAGTTGTCGATGAGCGCGCGCAGGCGCGGCTCTCCACGAGGCTTCTTGAACGCAGGCGTGACCACGAACGCCACGAAGCGCTCGGCGGCCTCGTCGAGGATGGCAACGGCGAGGTTCTCCTTCGAGGCGAAATGCGCGAAGAGCCCGCTCTTCGACATTCCCACCTCGTCCGCAAGCCGGCCGATGGTGACCCCCTCGAGCCCCACTTGGGTCGCGAGTGCAAGGGCCTTACCGAGCACGGCGCTTCTGGTTTCCTCCCCTTTTGCCATCCTGATAAAATAGAACGCTCGTTCGATTTGTCAAGGCACCGGCTCGCGGAACGACCTCCAAACGCGGCCCCCCGCCTCAGAGAACGCTAGCGGACTGGAGCACGGCCTTCAAACGTGGCGCCAGAATGCTCGCGGTCCACGGCGCACGCGACGAACCATGACGCAGGTCGTTCGAGCGCCGGCGTTCGCCACGTCCACGAGCGGATGACAGGACGCCCTACGCCCCTCCCCTTCGAGACTTGCGGAAGAACCAGTCGACGGCGGCACGAACCCGTGACGGAACCAACCTTCGTGACGGATAGACGATGAAGATCTCGCGCGGCTCGAACGTCCGTCCTCGGACGCCGAGCAGCGTGAGCGCGTTCTTTCTGGCCGTCAGCATCTCGAGGGGCGCGCAGACGATGCCGAGCCCTCGGGTCGCGCCCTCGACCGCCACGCGTGGATCGTTCACGAGAATGCGCGCGCTAGGCCTGACGTCGTCACGCGTGCCGTCTTTGCGTCGAAGGCGCCACGCCCCGCGCCTCGAAGTGACCAACGCCGGGAGTTGGACGAGCTCGTCGGCGGTGATCTGCGTGCGACCACGAAGCGTGTCGTCCACGAAGCGCGGCGAGGCGGCGAGCCCGTACGGAAACGACCAGATGCGACGCGCCACGAGGTCGGCCCCTTCCACGGGCCCGATGCGAAACGCGAGATCGAAGCGATCCTCCACGAGATCCACGATGGCGTTCGTCAGCTCGAGCTCGACCGAGACCTTCGGATGCGCCTTCGAGAACTCGAAGAGCAGCGGCGCGACGTGGGATGCGCCCGTCACCACCGGTGCGGTCACGCGAAGCGTTCCGGCAGGCTCCTCTTCGCGATCCGCCGCAGCGTCGAGCGCCGTCGAAAGCTCGTCGAAGAGCGGGCCAACGCGTTCGAACAGCCGCGCGCCGTCAGAGGTGAGGCTCACCTTGCGGGACGTTCGTTGGAAGAGCCGGACGCCGATCGCCTCCTCGAGCTCGGCAATATGGCGGCTCACCGTGCTCGTCGGAACGCCGGTTCGCCGCGCGGCCTCGACGAAGCTCCCCTGACGAGCAACGGCGACGAAGAGCCGGCCACCATCGAGGGAAATCATCTCATTTTTGGGATGAACCATCCCGTATCATCCCATGGTTCGCCAGCCCGGTCAGCAGTACGTCTTTTTGACATGAAACTGACGAATCAGAACGTGCTCGTGATTGGTGGTTCCTCCGGCATCGGACAGGGCATCGCGGCCGAGGCACTGCGCGAAGGCGCTTCCGTCGTCCTCGTGAGTCGATCGGCCGAACGCCTAGCGGCCGCCGCCCAGGAGCTCGCACCGCTGGGAACCGTCCGAACGATCGCCGCGGACATGACCGACGAAGATACTGCCCGCGCCGCGTTCGCCGAGGTCGCGTCCGTCCATCACGTGATCACCACGGCGGTGATGGCGAACTACCAGCCGGTGCGAGAGATGGACGTCGCAAAGGCTCGGCGGCTCTTCGACTCCAAGCTGATTCTCGCGCTCCTCGTCGCCAAGTACGCGCGCTTCGCGCAGGGAGGCTCGCTCACGCTGACCTCCGGCGTGGCCTCCGACCGCCCCGGCCCTGGGGGCTCGATGATCGCCGCCGTGAATGGGGCCACGGAGTCCTTCGTTCGTGCGCTCTCGCTCGAGCTCGCCCCGGTGCGGGTCAACGCGCTCTCGCCGGGCTGGGTCGACACGCCGTTCTGGACCACACTGGCTGGCGATGCCAAGGCCGAGCGCTTCGCCGCGCACGCCAAGCGCCTGCCCGTGGGCCGCGTCGGCGCGCCCTTGGATCTGGCGACCGCAGCCGTGTTCCTCATGACGAACGGTTTTACGACGGGCGAAGTGCTGCACGTCGACGGCGGTCATCGGCTGGTGTGAGCTCGACTCCATAGTCGACGAGCGCGGCGAGCGCATCGAGGTCGAGCACGCCCGAGCCGTCCGCATCGGCAACGACATCTTCGTACAGCTGTCGCTTGGAAGCGTGGAGCGTCAGCACCTTTTCTTCGATCGTTCCCTCGGTGACGAGGCGAGCCACGGTCACGGGCCGCGACTGACCGATGCGGTGAGCGCGGTCGGCCGCCTGATCTTCGACCGCCGGATTCCACCAAGGATCGAGGAGCACCACGAAGTCGGCGGCGGTGAGATTCAGCCCGACGCCGCCCGCTTTGAGGCTCGAGAGAAACACGTCTCCCTGGCCGCTCTGGAAGCTGTCGATGGCGCGCTTGCGAGCGTCGGCCGTCATGGTTCCGTCGAGCCTCAGGCATTCGATCGACCGGCTCTCGAGGCCCTTCTGCGCGAGATCGAGGACCTCGAGAAATTGGCTGAACACGAGGGCACGATGGCCCTCGGCCCGAAGCTCGTCGACGAGCTCGAGCAGCGCATCGATCTTGGTGCCCGGGGGCGCCTCTTCGCCTCCCACGAGCCGCGGGTCGATCGCAGCCCGACGCAACCGCGTGAGCTCCGCGAGAATCTCGATGCGCGCTTGGCCTCGGCCACGCGCTCCGGAGCGAGCCGCTTCCATGCGTTCGAGCGCGCGACGTCGGGCTGCCTCGTAGAACGCGAATTGCTCCTCCGTCGGCGCGACCACCCGAAGCAATTCGGTCTTCGGAGGAAGCTCGGAGAGAACCTCGGCCTTCGTTCGCCGAAGCACGAACGGCCGAACGATTCGGCGAAGGAGCGCCGTCGCTTCGCGATCCCCGTCCGTGATCGCACGACCGAAGGTCCGGTCGAACGACGAGCGTGAGCCGAGGAGCCCGGGCACGAGCACGTCGAAGAGTGAGTGAAGCTCGCCGATGCGATTCTCCACGGGCGTTCCCGTCAGGGCAATACGAGCCTGGGCGTCGAGAGAACGCGCAGCCACGGCACGCCTCGTCGTCGCGTTCTTCAGCGCGTGCGCTTCGTCGAAGACGACGGTCGACCAGACGCGACTCGCCAGGAGCTTCTCCTCGGAGACGAGCAGACCGTACGACGCGAGCACGACGTCGCCGGAGGCGCAGGTCTTCACGAGTCCCTCGCGATCCCCCTCGCCAAGGCGGTGGACGCGAAGCGAGGGAGCAAAGCGACGAGCCTCCTCCTCCCAATTTCGGCAGACGCTCATCGGCGCCAGCACGAGTGCGGGCCCCTTCTTTCGACGGTGGAGAAGGAGCGCGAGCGTTTGCACCGTCTTGCCGAGGCCCATGTCGTCGGCGAGGCACGCACCAAGACCAGCCTCCGCTCGGCGAACGAGGAAGAGAAAACCCTCGCGCTGGTAGTCGCGAAGCTCGGCAGCGAAGTCCCGTGGTACTCGTGGCGACAGCCGTGCCGCTCCGTCGAGCTCGGATCGAATGCGCACGAGCTCGCCCTCCATCGAGACGTCGAGCCCTTCGACGACGTCATCGAAGGCCGGTAGCAGCGCAGGCGAAAGCCTACCATCCGTCGTCAGCTCGCGCATGCGACCGAGAGCCAAGAGCTTGCCCCGGAGGCCTTCCGTCAGGGCGAGCCACTGGCCTTCGCCGATCGGAACGAAACGGCCGGTGCCGCGCGACGCCATGTCGAGGAGTTCACGCATCTCGATGATGCAGTTCTCGTCGACGACGAGCCGGGCGTCGACGTCGAGCCAGGAATCGTCGCTTCCCTGCATCCGCACGCGCACGTGTTTGCCCGAGCGCTCGGCTGGAATCGCGATCGGCTTCCCTTCGGGCCACGCGAGCACGACCTCCGAGCCCATGGCCCCCAGCTCGACAAGCACCTCGAGACAGGTCTCGAGCTCCCGCGCGATGAAGTCCTCTCCATCGCGCGGCAGGCTGGCGAGCGTGGGACAGCGCGTGACGAGATCGTCCAACCGCCATCGTTCGCCGACGAGATCGCGCTTGTGCGTAACGAGCCCCTCGCCCGCCTTGACGACGATTTCTTCCGGAGGGACCCCCGGGCGGAGCGCCGTTCCGCCCGCTCCACCGGGTACGACTCGAAATCGGATACGCAGCCCGTTCGCGCCACGAAAGAGCTGAACGTGGATGCGCGAATCGCCCGCTTTCGAACCGCTCACGAGACTCTGCGCGGCCTCGACACCGATCAGGCCGGAGAGGCCACCGAGGACCTCGCCCAGCCGCCCGAGACCGCTCCGAGGGATCTCGACGCCTTCCAGACCGAGTGCTTCGAGAATGCGCCTCGCCGGCGGCGTGATCGTCGTCACGATGAGCCGGGCGGCATCCTCCTGCCGACGGACGGCCGTTCCGGTGTGGTCGAAGCGCGCGGGCTCGAGGGCCAGTCGAGCGCCCCCCTCCGTCGAGCGAACGCAAAGCCTCGGCTCTCCTCGGGCAATCTCCACCTTGATGCCGCCTTCGCGAACGCGAGGGTGACCGACGAGCGTGAGCAAGACGGAATTCGGATATCCACTGGGGGGATGATCGTCGAACGCCGCCACGGTGCTGACGATGCGACGATCGTGATCATCGAGCGGGAGTGACGCGTCGGTCTGCAGCCGAGAGAGGTGTATCCGCTTGCCCTTGGGTCCGCGCGGCGTGCAGAGATAGGCCTCGAGCGCGACGAAGGAGCTGCCGGGCTGAACGTCCCACCAGATCTCGGCGTCGGCCGGGACGTCGAGCGTCTCTTCGGGCGACACGACGTTGTCGAGCGCATCGAGGGCGAGCTCCCATCGCTCCTTGCGGCCCATCAATGCGAGAAACGACGAGTTTCGCTGGCCCTCGGCGACACGGTCGAATTCGCGTGCGAGCCATGCGAAGCCCCGCGAGCGCATTTCGCCGGCCATGGCCAAAAGGCTCCGCGCAGGCAGGATCGGCGTGGACGTGCTTCCCGTCCAATGATCGACGAGCACATGGACGAGCGTGTCGACCCACGACTCGACTGTGTACGCGGGCGAGCCGTGGTCGAACGGCATGCGGTCCTTTTCGGACGTTCGGAACGCGAGCAGACGTTGGAGAGCAGAGCTGGCCCAAGGGTGCGCCGAGGATTGACGCTTTGCCTTGTCCATCCGGCGACCGAGCTTCGCCAACGCGTCCGCGTCGTCGCCCGTCGCGCAGAGCAGCCAATCGAAGATGGCGAGATACTCGGGAAGTTCGACGCGCCGGCCGCGCGTGGTCGTCGCCGCGTCCTCGAACCGGTCTCGGGCGTCGTCGCGCCCTTCGATGAACGTCGCAAATGCTCCCGCGCCGCCGCTCCAGGGCGTGTACGGACATCCTGCGAGTACGTGGCGAGCCTCGTCGACGTCTCCCGCGAGCGCCAGGATGGTCGCAAGCCTGCCGCAGGGCTCCGGCTCGTAAGACTTGCGGACCCAACCAGCGATGCCTTCGCCCACAGGCTTCGCGCCGAGGAATGCCTGGCTCAACGCATGCTCGACGAAGGAACTGCGTAGCTCCTCCCCAAGGCGCTCGACCCACTCGAGCGGCGCATGAAGACCTACGATGCGCGGGACCTCGGTCGGCTCGTAGTAGCGTGCTGTCAAGTCACGCTGGAGCAGGGTCTGCGCCGTCGCGAGGGCCGCGTCGTCGCCCATCGCGAGCGCGTAGCGTAGCTCGGCCTTGGTGCCGAGCTGGCCAGACCGAGAGCCGAACCCACGCTGCTGCGAGCGAAGCTGGAAGGCGATCTGCGAGAGGCGATCGCTGCGCCTCGCGTCTTCGAGAATCGGAGCGATCCACTCGGCTGAGATGTCGTAGTCGCTCGCGTTGACGACGATGGCGCGTGCCTTCTGCAGGTCGGCGACGATCCCGGTGAACGCCTCGCCCTGGACCTTTCGATTGCGCTCGTCGGACAGGCCGGCCAGATGAACCAAATCGAGCCAGCGCGTCCGACTCGTCCAGCGGCCGTCCGCAAGCGCCATCACCGCGAGCGACTCGCGATGAAGCGGCGGAAGCGACGCGACGGTCGACGCGGGAATGCTGGGCAAGACGACGGCCGACATCCGAGCCGTTCGCTACCTCGACAATCGACGGGTGTCGAGAGCCGCCGCGTAGGGCACAAAACGCGCGATGCGTGGGCTCACCCTTGCCGGGAGCGCCACGCATCTCGTGGTGTTCGCGTCTTTAGCGACTAGGCGTTGCCAGACGAGACGGCGACCGCCGGGGTGCCTTCGCCCGGAACGAGCGACGGGGTGTTCGGCTCGGCAGCGCCGTCACGCTTGGCGCCTGGGCGGCGGACGACGAGCTCGCCATCGATGTACTCCCACGTCTCGCGGGCCGGGCCGAAGAGCGCGTCGGGATCGGACAGACAGAGCGCCTCGCGAAGCACTTCGTCGGCGTGCTCGACGAGGACGATGCGCGTGGCCTTGAGGACACGGCGCGGGACCTCGCGGAGGTCTTTGCGGTTCTCGCGCGGAATGATGACCGTGGTGATGCCCGCGCGGTGAGCCGCGAGGAGCTTCTCCTTGAGGCCACCGATGGCCATCACGCGACCACGCAGCGTGAGCTCACCGGTCATGGCGAGATCGCGCTTCACGGGCACCTTGATGAGGGCGCTCGCGAGCGAGGTGGCCATGGTCACGCCCGCCGAAGGTCCGTCTTTGCGGATGAACTCGGGGAAGTGAACGTGCACATCGAGCTTCTGATAGAACTCCGGCTCGAGGCCGAGGAGGCCGGCGCGCGAGCGAACGTAGCTCATCGCAGCCTGCGCGCTCTCCTCCATGCCCTTCTCGAGCAGGCCGGTGATCACCAGCTTGCCCTTGCCGGCAACGGTGGCGACTTCGCACGCGAGGAGCTCGCCGCCGCCGGAGTTCGTGACGGAGAGGCCGTTCGTGAGGCCGACTTCGTCGCGCTCTTCCTTCTTGTTCAGACGGAACTTCGGCACGCCGAGGTACTGCGGGACGTTCTTCGCCGCGACTTCGACGGGCGTGCCTTTGCTGGCCTCGCCCGCGTCGACGACGCTGCGCGCGACCTTGCGGCAGATGCTGGCGATCTCGCGCTCGAGCGAGCGGACGCCCGCTTCACGCGTGTAGTGGTGGATGACCGTGCGGATCGCGTTCTCGCTGATCGTGAGCGGCACCTCGTCGAGCCCGCACTCTTTGCGCTGGCGCGGAACGAGGTACTTCACGGCGATATTCATCTTCTCGAACTCGGTGTAGCCGGACAGCTGGATGATCTCCATGCGGTCCTGGAGCGGCACCGGGATGCCCGACAGCGTGTTCGCCGTCGTGATGAACATGACGTCCGACAGGTCGTAGTCCATGTCGAGGTAGTGATCGTTGAACGCGTGGTTCTGCTCGGGGTCGAGGACCTCGAGCAGCGCCGCCGCGGGATCACCACGGAAGTCGGTCGACATCTTGTCGATCTCGTCGAGGAGGAACACCGGGTTGTTGGTGCCGACCTTCTTGAGCGACTGAATCAGTTTGCCGGGCAGCGCGCCGATGTACGTACGGCGGTGGCCACGGATCTCGGCTTCGTCACGCACGCCGCCGAGCGAGAGGCGCTGGAACTTGCGGCCAGTCGCACGCGCGATGCTGCGCGCGAGGCTCGTCTTGCCGACACCGGGCGGTCCAACGAGGCAGAGGACCGGGCCTTTGAGCTTCTTCGTCAGCGCCTGGACGGCCAGGTACTCGAGGATGCGCTCTTTGATCTTCTTGAGGCCGTAGTGATCCTCTTCGAGGACCTCTTCGGCCTTCTTCAGATCGTAGTTCTCTTCGGAC
Source organism: Labilithrix luteola (assembly GCF_001263205.1). Lineage (GTDB taxonomy): Bacteria > Myxococcota_A > Polyangia > Polyangiales > Polyangiaceae > Labilithrix > Labilithrix luteola. The sequence continues at coordinate 9,082,904 of NZ_CP012333.1, read as the reverse complement.
TTGTCGTACCAAGGCAGCCCGAGGATCCAGTCGATGTAGTTGCGCACGACGGTCGCTTCCGCGCTCGTCGGGTGCATCATCTTCAGCTTCTTGAGCTCCTTCTTGACCTTCGCGGTGGCTTCTTTGCTCATCCGCTTGGTTTTGAGTTGCTCTTCGACTTCCTGAATCTCGTTCTTGAACTCGTCGCGGTCGCCGCCACCCAGTTCCTTCTGGATGGCCTGCATCTGCTCGTTGAGGTAGTACTCCTTCTGCGTCTTCTCCATCTGCTTCTTGACGCGGGAGCGGATCTTCTTCTCCACCTGGAGAATCTCGATCTCGGCCTGCATCAACTCGTGGAGGCGCTCGAGGCGTTTGACCGCGTCCTCCATCTCGAGGAGGGCCTGGCGGTCCGTGAGCTTGATGGTGGGCAGATTGGCAACGATCGTGTCCGAGAGACGCGCGGCATCGTCGATGGTCTGCGCGCTCATCAAGACTTCGGGTTGAACCTTCTTGTTCAACTTCACGTACATCTCGAAGGCCGCCTGGACGCTGCGCATCAGGGCTTCGACTTCGACGCCCTTCGCGCTCTGCTCCGCGACTTCTTCGACTTCGACGAGGAAGTACTCCTCGGTCTGCGGGAAACGCTTCACGCGCGCGCGACGCTTTCCTTCGACGAGCACCTTCACGGTGCCATCGGGGAGACGAAGCAGCTGCATGATCGTGCCGAGCGTGCCGACCTGGAAGATGTCGTCGGGCGTGGGCTCGTTCGTCTTCGCGTTCTTCTGCGCCGCGAGGAAGATGTCCTTGTCACGTGCCATCGCAGCATCGAGCGCATTGATCGAACGCTCACGCCCGACGAACAACTGGCTCACCATGTGCGGGAACACGATGATGTCCCGGAGCGGAAGGAGAGGAACCGAACGCTTCTTCGGTCCGGGTTTGCCGTCGTCAGTCTTGAAGAACATTGGCTAGGGTTTTACCTCGAAAGCCAGCCCCGTACCAACCTGCGCCGGGACGAAATTTCACGGTCGAAACGGCCGAAATCCACCTCGCCACCGTGGGCCCACCGTGCGAGCTGGTCGAGCTTTCTCGCGACGTGCATACAGCACGCAATTGCCCTCTCCCCACCCCGCCTCTCCGTTCCGTCTCGATTCCCTCGTGAATCGCGCGTTCAACGCGCGCGGAACGCCGACCGCCACGCGCGAGCATCACGGCGCGATGCGAACGGATGCGGCATCTGGTTACGTACATCGCGCACAAGCGCGCGCCCAGAACGCTGCATATGCAACACACGCTCGAGCGCCAAAGTTCCCAGGTAGGGCACCTCCGGTTCCTCTCAGAACCTTCGGTTCTGAGCCTCCCCTCCGGCGGCGGCGGTCGCCCTTCGGGCGCTCGCGCTGCGCGCGATAAGAACCGCCGCCTCTCTCTGATTGGGCCGTGTTCGCAGCGATGCGGGCGCGACGATGCTCGAGGCTGCGGGCCCACAGTGGCGCGATAGGCGAGATGACAACGCCCTCAAAAACCTTCCGTCCTTCCGCCCTTCCTGTGAAGTCTCTCGCGCCATGGCTCGTGCTCGCGCGACGCGCCCGTGCATGGGGCTAGCGGGGGGCCGGGAGGAAGATTCGAACGGCTCAGGCAGCGTGCGGAGTGTTCCGCCCGTTCAGTCCAACGCGGTAGTCGCGAGCGCCCGGGGGCGAGCCTTCGTGGCCCGCTCGCTCGAGCGTGGGGCTCAACTACCCGAAGGTTCTGAGGGGAACCGGAGGTGCCCTCGAAAATGACGCTGGCCGCGCCCGCATCGCTGCAAGCACGGCCAGTGTGATGTGTCGTTTGATTGAGCGTTGCGTCAGTCAGTCAGTCAGGAGCGCCGAAGGCGCCAGGGGGAGGCTCGAAACCGGAGGTTTCGAGGGGGACGGAGTCCCCACCAGACCGTCCCCCTAAGCCAGCTCGGCTTCCTTCTGGTAGACGATGAGCGGGGCTTCGCCCTTGGTGATGACCTCTTCGCTCACGACGACTTCCTTGATGTTGCCGGAGCGCGAGGGCACGTCGTACATGATGTCGAGGAGCGCGCCTTCGAGGATGGCGCGCAGACCACGAGCACCTGCGTTGCGCGCGAGGGCTTCCTTCGAGACCGCCGAGAGTGCGGTCTTCGTGAACTTGAGCTTCACGCCATCCATCTCGAAGAGCTTCTGGAACTGCTTCACGAGTGCGTTCTTCGGCTTCGTCAGGATGTCGATGAGGGCTTCCTCGTTCAGCTCGTGGAGCGTGGCAATGACCGGCAAGCGGCCAATGAACTCCGGAATGAGACCGAACTTGAGGAGGTCTTCCGGCTCGACGCGCGAGAGAAGCTCGCCGAGCTTGAAGTCCTTCTTCGACTTGATGTCCGCGCCGAAGCCGAGCGTAGACTGACCGATACGTCGCTGGACGATCTGGTCGAGGCCGACGAAGGCTCCGCCACAGATGAAGAGAATGTTCGTCGTGTCCACCTGCAGGAAATCCTGCTGCGGGTGCTTGCGGCCACCCTTCGGCGGAACGTTCGCGATCGTCCCTTCGATGATCTTGAGGAGCGCCTGCTGCACGCCCTCGCCCGAGACGTCACGCGTGATGCTCGGGTTGTCGCTCTTGCGGCTGATCTTGTCGATCTCGTCGATGTAGACGATGCCGCGCTGCGCACGCTCGACGTCGTGGTCGGCGTTCTGCAGGAGCTGAACGATGATGTTCTCGACGTCTTCGCCGACGTAGCCCGCCTCCGTGAGCGTGGTCGCGTCCGCGATGGCGAACGGCACGTGGAGGATCTTCGCCAGGGTCTGAGCGAGGAGCGTCTTACCGCTACCCGTCGGCCCGAGCAGAAGAATGTTGGACTTCGACAGCTCGACCTCATCCGAGCTCACGCGCGAGTCGATCCGCTTGTAGTGGTTGTGCACCGCTACCGCGAGGATCTTCTTCGCCCGCTCCTGCCCGATGACGTAGTCGTCGAGGATTGATTTGATTTCCGACGGCTTCGGGATCGGGGCCGAACCCGCGTAGGGCTCGTCCTTCTCGACCTCTTCCGCGATGATGTCATTGCAGAGGCCAATGCACTCATCGCAGATGTAGACCGTGGGTCCGGCAATGAGCTTCTTCACTTCCTTCTGGGACTTGCCGCAAAAGGAACAGCTCAAGTTTCCACTGTTGTGATCGTCGCGTCGACGCTCCACGACCGCCTCGTCCTTCTCGGTAGAAAGCTTATGCCGCTATGCGGACCATCGCAAGCTTGTGGGGTCGCTTGTGCAGGTCCCCTTTGGACTTGCCACTCGTTCGCCCTGCTCGCCACACCGCAATCGCTCTCGCTCGCGACATTGTTCCGCTGTTGTTCTGCCGCTCCTCATTCACCGCTTCGGGCCGCTTCTGATCACCTGTCGCACAGGCACAGCAACGGCCCGACGCGCGCTCCGTTCACGGTGACGCGACGATGAGGGTGAGTTTTTCTTCCTCAACCACTCCTCGTCGCGCTCCGCGCAGAGCCCTCACTTCTCTTTGGTGCCGTCGCTCCGCTTCTTCGGCGGAAGCATGACGTTGTCGATGAGGCCGTATTCCTTCGCGGCCGCCGCACCGAGGTAGAAGTCGCGATCGATGTCCTTGAGGATCTGGTCCTTCGGCTTGCCGGTCGCGTTGGTGAGGATGTCGGTGAGGACTTCCTTGAGGTGCTTGATCTCACGCGCCTGGATTTCGATGTCCGACGCCTGACCACGCGCGCCGCCGAGCGGCTGGTGGATCATGATGCGGGCGTTGGGGAGCGCGTTGCGGCGCCCCTTCGTACCCGCACCGAGCAGCACCGCCGCCATCGACGCAGCCATACCGAGGCAGGTCGTGGAGACGTCGCAGCGGACGTACTGCATGGTGTCGTAGATCGCGAGACCGCTCGTCACCACGCCGCCAGGGCTGTTGATGTAGAGCATGATCTCCTTGTCGGGATCTTCGCTCTCGAGGAACAGGAACTGAGCGATGACGATGTTGGCCACGTCATCGTTGATCTCGGTCCCGAGGAAGACGATGCGGTCCTTGAGCAGGCGGCTGAAGATGTCCCAGTTGCGCTCACCGCGGTGCGTCGTCTCGACGACCGTCGGGTACGGAATGAAGTCCTTCGCTCGCTCGAGCGTCGCAATGGCCTGCGTTCGGTTCTCGGGACGCTTGATCATGCTCAGCCTTCCTTCTTCTCTTCTTCCTTGGATGCCGACTCGGAGCCGCCGGTCTCGGCAGCCTTCGGCGGGTCACCATCCGTGATCTTGGACTTCGCCTCGATGAAGTCGAGGATCTTGTCCTCGAGGATCATGCCGATGAGGATGTCGCGCTTGCTCTTCTCACGGTACTCGACGCGCAACTTGGCGACGTTCTTCCCCGTTTCCTCGGCGAGCTCGGCGAGGCCCTTCTCGATGTCCTCGTCCGTGACCTTGAACTCGTGCTTCTTCGCGATCGCAGCCATGAGGAGGCCCGCGCGCACCTTACGCTCGGCGTCCGCACGGATCGCAACCTGGAGCTGCTCCGCCTGCTCCTTGGTGACGCGCTGACCCATACGGCGCGCGCTCATCACGACTTCCTGCTCCATGATGCGGGCCTGCTGCTCGACCAGGGAGGGAGGAACGTCACAGGGGTTCTGCTCGTTCAGCTTCTGGACGATCTGCTCCGCGAGAATCGTCTCCGAGCGATCCTTCGCGTTCTTCTCGAGCTTCGTGTGAACGTCGGCGCGGAGCGCGACGAGCGTGTCGAAGCCGATGTCCTTCGCGAACTCGTCGTCGAGCGTGGGGAGGACGCGCTCCTTGAGATCCGTCACGGTGATCGCGAACACGCCGACCTTGGCGCGGAAGTCCTCACGCGGGTGCTCCGCGGGGAACGTGTGCTCGGCGGTCGCCTTGTCGCCCGTGTTCTTGCCCATGAGCGCGGCGTCGATCTCCGGAAGGGCCTGGCCCGAGCCGAGCTCGATCTGCACGCCCTGCCCGCCGCCGTCCTTCACTTCCTTGCCGTCGATCGACAGCGTGAAGTCGATGCTGAGCACGTCGCCCTTCTGCGCCGCACGCGCCGGCTCCGGCGCCTTGAGCGCCGCGTTGCGCTGGCGAAGTCCCTCGAGCTGCTCCTCGACGGCCTTCTCGTCGACCTCCGCCTTGGGGCGGAAGAGCTCGTAGCCCTCGAACTTGACGTCCTCGATCTCCGGCTGAACCTCGAAGCGAGCCTTGAAGGAGAACGGCTCCTTCGGGTTCACGCCCTTCTCGGCCTCGACCGCGGGCTGGCTCACCGGCGTGAGGTTCTTCTCCGTCAGCACCTTCGGAAGCATGTCGTTGACGATCGCGTTCGCGACGTCGTTCGCCACTTGCGGTCCAAAAAGCCGCGTGAGCACGTCCCGCGGAGCCTTGCCTGGACGGAAGCCTTTGATGTGGGCGCGCTTGCCGAGGTTGAGATAGGCCTTGTCGACCTCCGCCTTCACCTGGTTCGCAGGGACCTCGACCTGGAGCTCGAGAACGACGGGGGAGATTCGCTGGACGCTGACTTGCATGGGGGCGGCCACAATACTTTCTACGCGTTAGCGGTCAAGCGTCCGGGAGCACGAGAATGCGCGAATGAGCGGTTCGGACAGGCCGCTCGGGCGAGCCAGGCGGCCGTGAGCGCATTTCGGGGGCGGCCGGCGCTGCGTTTGACACTCGAATGACGCTGAAACCGTGCTCGTGCTGACGCGCCGCGCCTCGGCCTGAACCGGTACGACCAGTACCACTGGAACCAGCAGGCGGGCCCGTATCCGGAAGGACTGCCAAAACCCCGCCACTCTCTTGCCTGAAGCGCCGGCCGTCCGTCGGTTCCGTCGGTTGTTCGACGGCGCGGCTCACGAGAAAAATCGACAAGCGCGAGACAAGAGCGAGACAACGCCCGAATTCGGGCCAGAAAACAGGGGGAAGAGTGTCGTCATCTCAACATCGGCACGACCGCTGCAAACGCAAGCCCGCATGTACGAGTCGGACAGGAAGCCTCCGCCGTCGCGGAGCACGGGCCGCGCGGCCTTGGAGGAGCAGTGGCAACAACTCGACGACGAGCTCGCGCGGAGTCTCGTCGCCCGAGCCATCCTCCGCGCGCGGAAGGATCGCCCAAGCAGCCCTTGCGACGCAGTCGCCCTCACCCTTCGCCGCGCGCGGACAGCGCTCTGCTCGGTCACCTACGTCCATCTCGACGATCCCGACGCTTCGGTCGAGAACGCATCGTCGCTCCAGCCGCTTGCACCGGCCTACCTCTGGTGCATTCGTATCGCGCACGAGCTCGAGGCAATCGAACACGCCGAGCTGTCGGCCGACGGTGACTGGACGCGCCTCGAACGCTTCGCCCCCTTCGCACTCGCAGCGCATGCGGCGCAGGTGACGACGTTCGACGGACCGCACGCGAGTGAGGTGGACGAAGCCCTCGCCGCCGCCCTGCGCATCTTCGATCAGGCACGCGCGTCGTCGGCCGCCGCGGCCTGAGCGAACGACAAAAGATGACGCCCCCGGAAGAGAGGCGTCTTCCGAGGGCAAGCGGTAGCGAAAAGGTCCCCGGGAAGGGACAAAGCTCGTTTCAGTAATCGTCGTCGTCGTCTTCCTGATCGGGGTCGTACTCGTCGACGGTGTCGTCGAAGAGGAGATCGGAGCCTTCGAACGACGTGTCCTGCATCAGGTCGTCGAGCGAGAAGCCGTACTTCATGTCCGGGCGGATCGTCTCACGCTCGAACTCTTCCATCGTGCGGTAGCTCTTCGGCATGCCCATCTCACAACCCTCCGCGAAACTGGTAAAAACAAGCCATCCGGGCGCCAGATGCGCGCGGACGAAAATCGAAATTCAGGACCGCTCGGCCGCGCCGACGTGAGTGGCGCGGCGATCGGCGAGGCGAATGACGTTGGCGGTGGTCGTCCCCGGGCGGCGAGCGCTCGGCGACGTCCAGAACGAGCACGCAAGAATGCGGTCGGCGCGCGGGTCGGACTGCTCCGCGAGCGCCTTCGAAAGCGCTTCCTTCATTTGATCGCTCCCCGCCTCCCCGCCTCGCGGCGTGGCCTGGCGGCCTCCTGATTTGGCGAGCGCCGTCCACCGCGAGGGCCCCTGCCCTTCGTCGGCAACCACGTTCACCTACATCTGGTCACACCATACTCCAGCCGCGATTCCCGTCAAAAAACGCGCGCGCTTTTCGCGTCACGATTTCTTCGAGGCCGACCGTGGGTCCTTGCCGAGGCCAGAATCGGCCTTCAAGACGAGGAAGTTCGCCATCGACGTTGCGGCCACGCGCCCCGACGGTCTACTACAGACCGGCCGATGTCTTCGAAGCATGCGCGGGTCACGTGCGTCGTCAACCAGAAGGGCGGCGTCGGTAAGACGACGACTGCGGTGAATCTTGCGGCGAGCGTTGCGGCAGCTGAAAAGCGCACGCTGCTCGTCGACATGGATCCGCAGGGGAACGCGAGCTCCGGAGTGGGCATCCGCCCCGGCACCCGCGAGCGGACCGTCTACGACGTCCTCATCGGCGAGATCTCCATGCGCGAGATCCTCGTCGAGACGGATGTCCCGAACCTAGTGCTGGCTCCGGCCACGCAGGATCTCGTTGCGGCCGAGCTCGAGCTTGTCGATGACCCCAAGCGCGCGGTCAAACTGAAGGAGGCGCTCGACGAAGTCGCTGCCGACTTCGACTACGTCTTCATCGACTGCCCGCCGTCGCTCGGCCTCCTCACGGTCAACGCGCTCGCGGCGTGCAACGCGGTGCTCGTGCCGCTCCAGTGCGAGTACTACGCGCTCGAAGGCCTCACGCACCTGATGGCCACGATCGATCGCGTGAAGAACGGCATGAATCCTTCGCTCGAGATCGAAGGCGTCGTGCTCACCATGTTCGACCCGCGCAACAACCTCGCGCACCAGGTCGCCGACGAGGTCAAAGAGCACTTCTACGTCTTCGAGGCCATCGTGCCGCGAAACGTCCGCCTCTCCGAAGCTCCGTCGCACGGCAAGCCGGCGATGCTCTACGACGTCTCTTCCAAGGGCGCGCAGGCGTACCTGCAGCTTGCCCGTGAGCTCGTGACGAAACATGGCTCGCCCGCCAAGGCGACGAAGACGACGAAGAAGGCGGCGGGGGCTCGATGACGGCAGCGGACGCGAAGCGGCGTGCTCTTGGTCGGGGCCTCGACGCCCTCCTGCCCGCCGCGCCGTCCAAATCGCCGGCGGTCGCGGCCTACGGCGACAAGAGCGTCTTTTCATGCGCGATCGAGAAACTCGCGCCCAGAAAGGACAGCCGCGTCAGTACTTCGCCAAGGACAAGCTCGAAGAGCTGGCGGCCTCGATCCGCGAGCACGGGCTGCTCGAACCGATCGTCGTCCGCCGCGTTCCTTCGAGCGACAAGTTCGAGATCATCGCCGGTGAACGCCGCTGGCGCGCGTCGCAGAAGGCTGGACTCAAAGAAGTCCTCGTCGTCGTCAAAGACGTCTCGCCGAAGAACGCCTTCGAGCTCGCCCTCATCGAGAACGTCCAGCGCGAAGACCTGAATCCGGTCGAGCTCGCCGAGGCGCTCGATCGCCTCGTCCGAGAGTACAGCTACACGCAAGAGACGCTCGCCGTCCGCCTCGGCAAGGACCGCACGACCGTCGCGAACTCGCTGCGCCTGCTCAAGCTGCCGCCGTCGGTTCGTGCGCGCGTCATCGACGGCACACTGAGCGAAGGCCATGCGCGCGCCCTCCTCGGCGCGCCCGACGCGAAGAACCTCGAGGACCTCGCCGAGAAGGTCGTCCGTGGTCAGCTGAACGTTCGCGCCACCGAAGCGCTCGTGCGCGGCGCGAAGAAGAAGACCGGCAAGGGCGCGGCGGCGAAGCCCGGCATCAAGACCTCCGCCGTTCGCGATCTCGAGCAGCGCCTCACGCGCGCGGCAGGCACGAAGGTCGTCGTGCGCGACAATGGGAACAAAGGTGAGGTGGCGATCCCCTACGAGGATCTCGACCACCTCGACCGTATTCTCGCGCGCGTCTTCCGCGCGAAGTGACGCTTCAGGCACGCGCCGCACACACGGAAATTCCTCCGCCGACGCTTTCTCTGCGCGCGTGGCCGGCCTATCTTCCGCGGTCATGAGCGCCACCCTCCTCGATGGGAAGAAGCTAGCCGAGACCGTTCGAAACGAAGTTCGCGTCGGCGTCGCCGAATTCACGAAGACGCACGGGCGTCCGCCGGGCCTCGAAGTGATCCTCGTCGGTGAAGATCCCGCGAGCCAGATCTACACGCGCAACAAGGAGAAGGCCGCGAAGGAAGTGGGTATCCGCGGCAAGCTCCACGTGCTCCCCGCGGACACGAGCGAAGACGCTCTTCTCCGCGAGCTCGATCGCCTCAACAACGACGACACCGTCGACGGCATCCTCGTCCAGCTCCCGCTCCCGAAGCAGATCCGCGAGCAGCGCGTTCTCGACGCCATCCGTCCCGACAAGGACGTCGACGGCTTCCACCCGGTCAACGCGGGCATGCTCGCCTCGGGTCGCCCTTCCCTCGTGCCGTGCACGCCGCGTGGTTCGATGCGCCTGCTCGACCTCGCCGGTGCGCGTCTCGAAGGCGCTCGCGCCGTCGTCGTGGGTCGATCCAACATCGTCGGCAAGCCGATGGCCCAGCTGCTTCTCGCGGCGAACGCTACCGTCACCATGGCTCACTCGCGCACGAAGGACCTCGCCGCCGTCTGCCGCGAAGCCGACGTGCTCGTCGTTGCCGTCGGCAAAGCGGAGCTCGTGCGCGGCGACTGGGTCAAGCCGGGGGCCGTCGTCATCGACGTCGGGATGAACCGTATCGAGCTCGCGCCCGCCAAGGACGGCGAACCGGCCAAGACGAAGCTCGTAGGCGACGTCGCCTTCGACGAAGCAAAAGAGCGCGCATCGGCGATCACGCCCGTTCCCGGCGGCGTTGGCCCGATGACCATCGCGTGCCTGCTCGACAACACGCTCGTTGCAGCGCGCGCCCGCGTGGCGGCGAAGAACGGCTAGCGGCAGAGGCTGATCGAGCCGGACTTCTGGATCACCTGCGTGGTCGCCGAACCGGTGACCAACGCGGACGTGGAGCACGGCTCGCCGCCCTCCGAGTGCAAGTTGCAGTGCCCCGAGGACTCCATGCAACCTGCACCCATTCGCCCGCCAGATCGGTAGGCTCGGTCAGGTCATCTCGTTCATCGGACGCAGGATAACGTTCACGACGCGTGATCGCTCGCGCGGGATCACCGCGAGCAGGACCGCTTCGGCCACGTCTTCGGCCGTCGAGAAGCCGCCCATGTTCGGACCGCCCGCCGTGCGACCGTCCCCGATCGCGAAGTGGGTCTCGACGCCTCCCGGGCAGACCAGGCTGACCTTGATGTTCTGCTTGTAGAATTCCCGATCGAGTGATTGCGAGAGCGCGACCTGCGCGAACTTCGACATGCAGTAGATGCCCTCCGACGGGTATCCCTGGAGGCCGGCTACGCTCGACAGGTTGACGATGTTGCCGCCCCCGCTCTTCAGCATGTGCGGGATGACCTCTTTGCAGAAGAGCCACGTCGACTTCGCGTTGGTGGCCATGATCTTGTCGTAGTCCGCCTCGGTCCAGTCGAGGAACGGGCGATAGCCGCCGATGCCTGCGTTGTTGACCAGGATGTCGATACGGCCGAACGCTTCGAGGGTCTGCTTCACGCACGAGGCAACGTCCGCCGACTTCGTCACGTCGCACGTGATCGCCTTGGCCTTGCCCCCTGCCCCCTCGATCGTCTTCACGAGCGCATCGAGATCCGCCTTCGTGCGAGCCGTGCCGACGACGGTGGCGCCTTCCTTCGCGAGCGCGAGCGAGCTCGCGTGTCCGATCCCGCGACTTGCCCCCGTGATCAGAGCGACCTTGTCCTTCAAGCGCATGACGGTCTTCCTTCCCGCGCGTGCATTTCCGGCGAGCGCGCCGGCGCCGCGGCGCATCGAGGTTACCCGAATGGGCGAAGTGGGAAAGCGCCTTGGCCGTCGTCAGCCGCGGGCGGTGCGTCGATGACGCGCGCGGTCGAGCGCCACCGCCAAGACGATGATGATGCCAGTCACCACTTCCTGCACCCAGCTCTGCATGCCGAGATGGACGGCGCCCGAGCGAATCACCGTCATGAGCAGAGCGCCGAGGAGCGAGCCGGCGATGCTGCCCTCACCTCCCGACAGCGATCCGCCGCCGATGACGACGGCCGCGATCACGTCGAGCTCGAGGCCCACCGAGTCGGTCGGATCGCCCACGGTCAGCGTCGAAAACTCCATCACGCCGGCCACACCGACGAGCAGACTCGACAGCGCATACACGGCGATTTTCACGCGGCCCGTGTCGATGCCGACCAGGCGCGCGGCCGCCTCGTTGCTGCCCACCGCATACACGTGGCGACCGAAGCGCGTATAGGTCAGCACGCACGCCACGAGGACGGCGAGCGTCAACGCGATCCAGATGCCGGGGGCCGAGAGGTCCGCCGCGAGGGTCTTTTCGAGACCTCGCGGGTCGCAGTCGATCTTCTGCTCGTCGGCGAGGCCTTTCGCAGCGCCGCGCAAGACGGACATGGCGCCGAGCGTCACGACGAACGGCTTGAGCCGCAGACGACCGATGAACGCTCCGATCGTGGCTCCCACGAGGCCGGACACCGCGAGGGCGCAAAGAACGGCCAACGCCGGACTCGTGCCGCCCTTCAGCAGTTTGGCGATCACGACCGTGGTGAGCGCCACCAGCGATCCCGTCGAGAGGTCGATGCCTCCCGTGACGATGACGAGTGTCATCCCGAGCGCGCACGTGGCCACGACGACCGTCTGCCGGGCCATGACGAGCAGGTTCTGCGGCAGGAGGAACGTGTCGGGCACGCGCGCGGCGATCGCGCAGAAGACCACCACCAGGGCCAGCAGCGGAGCGACCCACGCCGGCCGTTTTCCCGCTCCGAAGAGCGCTCGAGCACGTGTCACGAGAGCTTTCACGACGCGGCCTCCAGCATGAGCGCCTCTTCGGTCCAGCCCGATGCCTCGCGCGCACTCCCGAGGACGCCGTCTTTCAAGACTGCGATGCGATCGCACGTGGTCACGAGCTCGTCGAGCTGGCTGCTCACGAGCACGATCCCCTTCCCGGCACGCGCGAGCTTTCTGACGAGCTCGAGAATCTGCGCCTTGCTCGCGACGTCGATCCCGCGCGTGGGTTCGTCGACGAGCAGCACGTCGTAGTCCTCGCGGAGGAGACGTGCAATCTGCACCTTTTGCTGGTTCCCGCCGGACAGTTCGGTCACGGGCTGGTCGGGGCCGCTCGCCCGAATGGCGAGCTCCTCGATCCATCGCCGAGCCTCGACGGCGAACGCATGCGGACGCGCCCAGAGCCTTCCCCCGCGAGACAAAGTGACGTTGTCCGCGATCGAGCGATCGAGCATGAGTCCTTCGCCGCCTCGGTCTTCGCTCAGAAGGCCGATGCCGCGAGGGGCCGAACGCTGGATCCTTCCGCCGCGAACGGGGTCGAGTCCTACGATGGCGCGGAGGAGCTCGGTGCGGCCCGAGCCGACGAGGCCGGCAATGCCCAGGACCTCGCCGCGGCGCAGGACGAAGCTCGCCGAGCGTGGCTTGCGGTGACCCGAAAGCCCCTCGACTTCGAGCAGCACCTCGCCGGCATTCGTGTCGGCAGCGGCAGGACGGCTTTCGTAGGCGGCCTCGAGCTCGCGCCCGAGCATCGCTCGGACGATGTGTGCCGGGTCGGCCGTTCGCGCATCTCCCGACGCCGCAACCTTGCCGTCCCGCAGAGCCGTGAAGCGATCGACGTGCGCGCGCACGTCGGCGAGAGAGTGCGTGACGAGCAGAATCGCGAGGCCCGACTCCTTCAGCGCCCGAATTCGCTCGAACAGGCGGTCGGCATCGTCGCGACCGAGACTCGACGTCGGTTCGTCGAGGATGAGCACGCGGGCCGTGCGCTCGCGCTCGGCGCCGATGCCCGCCTGGGCAAGGGCACGTGCGATTTCGACCAGCTGCTGATCGGCGACGCCGAGGGCGTCCACACGGGAATCGACGGCGAGGCGCGCGTTCGAGCCGACCACCAGCGACAGTGCGTGCAGGGCCGTCCTGCGGGCGGCCGCTCGATCGAGAAAACCGAGTCGGCGCGGCTCCAATCCGAGCACGATGTTCTCTTCCACCGTGAGCTGCGGACAGAGCGTTCGCTCTTGCGGCACGATGACGACCCCGGAATGGCGGCCAGCCGCGGGGCTCGAAGGACGGTAGGGCACCCCGGCGAGGCGCATGGTTCCGCGCGTGGGCGACTCCATGCCGAGCACGATCCGCATGAGCGTGCTCTTGCCCGCTCCGTTTTCGCCGAGCACGGCGTGGATTTCGCCGCGCGCGAGCTCGAGACTCACGCCGCGGAGCACGTCGACCGGGCCAAAGGACTTCTCGATCCCCTCGAGCTCGAGAACGCCTCCCCGACTCACTCCTCGAGCCACTTGCCGAGATCGGGAGCGACCACCTCGCGCACGCCCGGATCGTCGAGATTGGCCTTCGTTACGAGCCTCGCTCCGGTGTCGATGCGCTTCTCCACCGGCTTGCCGCGGAGATGGTCGGCCATCGTCTTGACCGCCAGATACCCCATGTTGAAGGGGTTCTGGACCACCAGGCCGTCCACGTCGCCGTCCTTGAGGGCGCTGACGAGCTTCTCGGAGGCATCGAAGCCGACGAACTTCACCTTCTTGTTCAGATTCGACTTCCGTAGCGCGAGGAGCATGCCGAAGGTGGTCGACTCGTTCGGCGTGAAGACTCCGAACGACGAGCCGGTCTGCGCCTTCTGAGCGAGCAGCAAGCTCTCGCCCTTCGCGAACGCGGTCTCAGTGGTCGCGCCGCCGTATTGATTGTCGCTCAGCACCTTCACGTCGGGCGCGCTCTTGATGCCGTCGAGAAAGCCCTTCTCGCGGTTCTGCGTGCTGGCAGAGCCCTCCTGGTACCGAAGGACCACGGCGCTGCCTTTTTCGGCGAGGAGGCGCGCGAGCTCGGTGGCGGCGATTTTCCCGGCGGCCTGGTTGTCCGTGGCCACGAAGCTGACGTGATCGTCGCCTTGCAGGTCGGAGTCGACGACGACGACCGGAATCTTGGCGGCCTTGGCGGCCTTGACCGGCGCCCGCAGCGCGGCGTCGTTCAGCGGGGCGAGCACGATGCCGTTCACGCCTTGGGCGACGAACGAGCTCACGACGTCGACCTGCGCTTTGAGGTCGTCTTCTTTCAGCGGCCCCTTCCAGACGATGTCGACGTCGGCCTCGCGTGCCGCCTTCACCGCGCCCGCGTGCACGCTCTTCCAGAACTCGTGCGTCGTTCCCTTGGGAATGACCGCTATCTTGAGCCGCGCCGAAGGGCTCTTGCCGCCGTCTGCAGCGTCCGAAGGTTTGCTGTCTTTCGAGCAGCCCGCCGCGACGAGCGCGACGAGCGCGACGAGTGTGAGACCCCCGAACGAAGCGCGAATCCTGGTGAAGGTCGTCTTCATCGCCCTCGATCCTACCGCGAGGGGATCGAGGGGCGCGACTCTTCGTCAGAAAGCCGAGCGGACGGCCCGCGCGGACGTCACATCAGGTTCGGCTGCGGCAGGACGATCAGCTTGATCGGCACGATGGCGATCTGGTCGCCGCGCTGCACTTTGACCTTCACCACGTCGTCCGGCTTGTGGACGTCGAGGGCCGCGTAAAGACCGTCGAAGTCGGCAGTCGGCTTGTCGTCGACGCCGATGATCACGTCACCGAGAAACAAGCCCTGACGCGTGCGCGTCATGCCTTTGAGGCCGGCCTGGGCGGCGGGCGTGCCGCTCGCCACCTGGTGCACGACCACGCCCTGGATGCCGAGGCGCCGTTCGATCTTCTGCAGCGGATCGGACACGATTCCGAGACCGACCTGCTCGGCGCGCCCGGTCTTGATGATCTGGGGAACGATCCGGCTGATCGTGGTGACCGGAACGGCGAAGCCGATGCCCGCGGACGAGCCCGACTTGCTGAAAATCATCGTATTCATGCCGATGAGGTGGCCCTGCGAGTCGAGGAGCGGGCCGCCCGAGTTGCCCGGGTTGATCGCCGCATCGGTCTGGATCATGTCGCGGATCGAAACGCCGCCCACGCCCTGCACCTGACGACCGAGAGCGCTGATGACGCCGGTGGTGAGCGTGTGGTCGAGACCGAAGGGATTGCCGATCGCGATCGCCTTCTGACCGACCTCGAGGTCCGTCCCCTTCGCCGGCGTGATGGGGACGAGCAGCTGCTGGGGCGCATTGACCTTGAGGACGGCGATGTCCTTCTTCGGCTCCACGCCCACGAGCTTGGCCTCGAACGTCTCCTGGTTGTGGAAGGCGACCGAGATCGACCGCGCTCCTTCGACCACGTGGTAGTTCGTGACGATGAAGCCACCGTCGTCCCAGACGAAGCCCGAGCCCGAGCCCGCCGGGACCTCCTGCGCGCCGTTGAAGAAGTCCTCGATGACGCGCGTCTGGGTGACGAAGACGGTCGAGGCAGAGACGTTGCGGAAGACGCCGATGGTGTTCCGCTCGTCTTCGATCCGCGAGGCGGACGAGAGCGGCGGCACGGGAGGAAGGTTCACCGAGGCCGACGCCGAGGCCGACGCGACGCCCTGCCGGTCGGCATCGGGCGCCGGGCGAACCTCGCGTCGCTGACAACCCCAGAGTGCGGCGCAGAAGACGGCGCACGCGAAGAGCGAGTTGGTCACGATCGAACGAGGCGAAGGGGTGTGACGAGCGAGCACCGCGTCTTTATACCCAACTTCGACGCGTCACGGCATGCGCCGCGTCAAGGTTTGCGCGGGCGCGGCACGGCGTAGGTGTCGAGTCGCCGGAGGAGCGTTCGCCTGGAAATTCCGAGAACCTCCGCAGCTTGCGTCTGGTTCCCTCCGCATTGCGCGAGGACCTTGAGAATGCGCTCGCGCTCGAGAGCTTCGACCTCGTCCGGAAGCGAAGAGCCGAACGCAACCGTACCGAAGTCCGAGCCTGACGACGGCGGGACATGCTGACCCGCCGCGAAGTCCGGCGTGGGCGCCGGCGGATACGACGAGGCGGGATACGCCGCATGGGGCATCGGCACCGGAGGCATCGTCGGCAGCCCTGGCATGCCGAGCGCGGTGCGATTCGACGGCGTGGCGGCATACGGCCAAGCGGACGTCGGCGGATACGACGGTGGCGGCGCAACCAGCGGCGGCATCGCCGGCGGATCCATCGGAAGCCCGAGGTGCTCGGGGCCAAGCGCGACGCCGCGACAGAACACGATGGCACGCTCGATGACGTTGCGAAGCTCGCGCACGTTCCCCGGCCAGGGATAGGCACGCAGCGCGGCCATGGCTTGCTCGGTGATCGGGAGCACCGGCCGACGAGCATCCTTGCAGAAGCGAGCCACGAACTCGCCTGCGAGGCGCGGAATCTCTTCGGGCCGTTCGCGGAGCGGCGGCACGACGAGGCTCACGCCGTTGAGGCGATAGTAGAGATCTTGGCGAAACGCGCCGGAAGCGACCATCGACTCGAGATCGCGGTGGGTGGCCGCCACGAAACGCACGTCGACGGTCTTCGGGCGAAGATTGCCGAGGCGCATGACCTCACGCGACTCGACCACACGCAGAAGCTTGGCTTGCGTCGCGAGCGGCAGCTCGCCCACCTCGTCGAGAAAGAGCGTGCCTCCGTCGGCCGCCTCGATGAGGCCAGGCTTGGCCTGCGAGGCGCCCGTGAACGCACCTCGCTCGTAGCCGAAGAGCTCACCTTCGAGCAGCTGCTCGGGAAGCGCCGCGCAATTGAGCTTCACGAGCGGACCGTTGGCGCGCGGGCTCCGGCGATGGATCTCCTCGCCGATGACCTCCTTGCCGGCCCCCGTTTCGCCGCGCACGACGACCGTGATGTTGCTCTGCGCGACGTTGTCGACCAGGCGATGCAGATGCTGCATGGCAGGCGACGAGTAGGCTCGCCCGTCACGTAGCGCATTGCTCACGCCCTGCGAGCCGGTCACCGGCGCAGCGCCCTGCACCTGCAGGACGAGCATGACATCGCCGAGCTCCACGATCGTGGCGAGGTAGATCGGAACGGCGATGTTCGGCGCGATCTTCTTTCCGCCGATGCTCGTGCCGTTGAAGCTGCCATGATCGACGACGCGGACCTCGTCTCCGAAGAGCATGCTCGCGTGGCGTCGCGAGACGGTCACGTGGTCGATGCGAATGCCTGCGTCTTCCCCGCGCCCGAGCACGAGCTCACCGGACTTCGGCAACGGGTGCGAAGAGACTTGGCCGCCGCAGAAGACGATGAGCCGGAGGCCGCTCGACGCGTCGGCCGCGCGGGTCATCGCGGAGCGCGTTTGGTCGTGTTGCATGAGCTCTGCCACCGTATCACGTTCGTACCCCGTCACGACGAAGCCCCCATCCTGCCCCCCCGCGAGCGAGCTTGCGCCACTTGCGCCATTTGCGCGCTTCGGCGGCCTGGGGAACGGCGCGGAAAGCGCCATGGCACCATGAAAATCGAGTCGATCGAGTCGTTCTGAAGGCATTCGTGCATCCCAGCCAGGAGCACTGCATGCCTTGGGCCGAGCAGGTGTCCGCGCGATAGGGTAGCCTCACGCGCATGGGGGCCGAGGGGGACGCGCCGGACTGCCGGCGCTGTGGCACGTGTTGCTTTTCGGAGTCGCCACGCCACGCGCGCGTGACCGGTGACGACTATGAGCGCCTCGGCGACGCGGCCGAGGCGTACGTCGTCTTTCTCGGCAACGAAGCGTTCATGCGGCTCGAGCCGATCGTTTCGGGCCTGCACTGCTGCGCGGCGCTGCGCATCGACCCCGTCGACGGCAGCTTCGGTTGCGTCGTCTACGAGCGCCGGCCGACTGTGTGCCGCGAGCTCGAACGCGCAGGCCCGGCGTGCGACGGCGAGCGATGGACGAAAGGCGAGCGGCCCAAGCGAACGCTCGCCGTTCTCCGAACTACTTCGTGAGCTCCAGCGTGTCGAGCAGCGTGTCTGCGCCGGACGCCGTGAGCCCGTACGACTCGACGGTCAGCTTGCGACCTTCGAGCGTGGCCACGCCATAGAGGCCGTCGTAGGGCGTTCCCTTGCCGAACGTCGCGGACTTCTCGATGTACGGCGCGTCGCCCACGCCGTACGCCGGCGCACCGGCCCCTGCGTTGACGAGGTAGACGGTCCCCTGCCCGGCACCGACGACGACGGGCGGTCCGGCCGGATCGGCACCCGCGCGGAGCACCTTGCTGCGCTCGTAGGCGTGATCGTGGCCGTTGACGACCAGGTCGACGTGATGCGCGTCGTAGATCGGCACGAGGAGCTTTCGCACGTCGAGCACATCGCTGTCGCCCGCGTGCGCGGACGTCGTGAACACACCGCGGTGGTGGACGACGACGACGAACGGCACCTTGTCGCGGTTCGCGTCGGCCTGAGCGAGATCGGCCTTCAGCCATTCGACCTCGGCGCGCGCCTGGTCCGATCCGGGATCGACGGCGAGCGACTGATCGTCGAGCACGACGAAGTGCGCGCTGCCGACGTCGAACGACGCGTACGTCTCGGCGTAGGGGCCACTGCCGGGCAGCGCGAATGCCCCGTAGAAGCGCGCCGCTTCGTTCTCGTGATTGCCGGCGACCATGACCATCATCTGCTGGCCGAGGGTCACGAAGCGCGTGGCGTCCGTGGGATCTTGCCAGATCGCCCCCAGCCACTTGTCGTAGAGCGACTGCATCGTGCCGGTGAACACGAGGTCGCCCGTGGTCACCTGCATGTTCACGGCGAGGTCGCGCATGCGGAGCTGCACGCGCTGCCATACGCCGACGTCATCGCGTGCATCGCCGAGGATGCCCACCGTGATCTTGCCGCTCGCAGGAACCGTGGTGAATGACTGCGTGGCGCTCCAGACCTCCGGAGAGCCGCCGCCGACTTGGTAGTAATAGGTCGTTCCCGGCTCGAGGCCGCACAGATGCACCTCGTGCATGTACGTCTCGGGCTCGTTGCTGCCGAAGCCAATCGACGGCGGCGGCGTGGTCCAACCGAAGCCCGTGCGCGTTTGGTCGAGCGCTTGGGGCTCGTTCCGAAACGCATGCGCGAGGCGCGGACGTTGTCGGGCGTCTCCCACGTCATGACCACCGTACGCGAGGGATCGGCATACCCGGGCTCACCGTGCTTGGTCTCTCCGCCGAGACCGATACGCACGCGCGCCGGCGCGCTACCCTTGGCGGCCGCGTCATCGAGAGCGAGATCGACGAAGCCGTTCCGCTCGGGCGGCGCGACGTCGTACGCGCAGCCCTGACCGCGATAAGGGAACCCGGCCGCCTGTACGACGCCCGAGCCCCCATCCGAAGGAACCGACGACGAGGGCGCGGACGATGCATCGTCACTGCACGCGGCGACCACGAGGCCTCCGCCTACTGCCCCCACCCCGACGAGCGCTCCTGTGAGGAGAAACGTCCGCGCCCGCGAGTTCACTCCGCCCCCATGAACGGGTAGCCCACGGCGGTCGGCGGAACGAACGTCTCTTTGATGACGCGCGGCGACGCCCAACGAAGCAGGTTGTACGCGCTGCCCGCCTTGTCGTTCGTCCCCGAGGCGCGTGCGCCGCCGAAGGGCTGCTGCCCGACGACCGCGCCGGTCGGCTTGTCGTTGATGTAGATGTTGCCAGCCGCCTGGCGAAGACGCTTCACGGCGTGCCCGACGGCCACGCGATCGCGCGCGAACACGGCGCCCGTCAGGCCGTACGGGCTCGTGCGATCGACGAGATCGAGCGCGGCGTCGATGCCTTCGGGCTTGGCGTCGTCGTAGACGTAGACCGAGAGGAGCGGTCCGAACAGCTCCTCGGCGAGCACCGGGTGATCGGGGTTCGCGAGCTCGACGAGCGTGGGTCCGCAGAACCAGCCGTTTTCGCGCGACCAGCCGTCGTCCGCGAGGATCTTGGCGTTCGGGTCGGACTTGAGGCGGTCACGCCATCCGGCGAGGCGCGAGAACGCGCGCTCGTTGATGACGGCGCCCATGAAGTTGCGGAAGTCCTGCACGTCGCCCATGCGGATCTGCTTGATGTGATCGAGCATGAGGTCGCGGACCTTCGGCCAGATCGAGCGCGGGATGTACGCGCGCGACGCCGCCGAGCACTTCTGGCCCTGATACTCGTACGCACCGCGAACGAGGGCGACGGCGAGCTCTTCGATCTCGGCCGACGGGTGCGCGAAGACGAAGTCCTTGCCGCCCGTCTCGCCGACGAGGCGCGGGTACGTCTTGTAGTTGGCGATGTTCTCGCCGACGCCGCGCCAGATCGACTGGAACACCTTCGTCGAGCCGGTGAAATGCACGCCGGCGAGCGACGGGTGACGGAGGCACGTCTCGGCGACGGGCGCGCCGTTGCCGTGAACGACGTTGATGACGCCCGGGGGAAGGCCCGCGGCCTCGAGGAGGCGCATCGTGTGGTAGGCGGCGAGAACCTGGTTCTCGGCCGGCTTCCAAACGACGACGTTGCCCATGAGCGCGCACGACGAAGGCAGGTTGCCGGCGATCGCAGTGAAGTTGAATGGCGTGACGGCGAGCACGAAGCCCTCGAGCGGACGAAGCTCGAGCGTGTTGAGGATGCCGGGCGACGAGACGGGCTGCTCGGCGAGGCGCGACGCGAACGCGACGTTGAACCGCAAGAAGTCGATGAGCTCGCACGCCGAGTCGATCTCGGCCTGGAACGCGGTCTTGCTCTGACCGAGCATGGTCGCGGCGTTGATCACCTGACGCCACGGCCCGGCGAGCAGCTCGGCGGCGCGCGTGAACACGCGGGCGCGCTCCTCGAACGACGTGTTTGCCCAGGCGGGGGCGGCGGCGAGGGCAGCTTCGATGGCCTTCTCCGTCACCGCGTGGCCGCCTTCGTGGGCGCGCGCGAGCAGAAGCGAGTGATCGTGCGGCGCGCGGACGTCGAACGACGCACCGTCGCGCAGCTCACGGCCGCCGACGACGTGCGGCACGTCGGGCTGCTCGCCACGCAGCTTGCCGAGGGCGTCCTTCAGTTTGGCGCGCTCGGCAGAGCCGGGAGCGTAAGAGAGGACGGGCTCGTTGATAGGAAGCGGTGACGGCGTAGGAAGATCGAGCATGACGATGCCTCGGAGCCTAGTCGAGCCTCACGCGGGCACAAGACGGCTCCGCGCCACGCCTCCAGGTGTTTTCGCAGCGAATCGGCGAACGACGCAACGCGCCAAGCGGCCCCGCCAGCGGTCGTGCTTTCCCGACGAGCACGAATCCAGGCCCGACGCCCACGCCGCTGGACGGCCGCTCGCTGACGGCCACGTGACGATGGGAGTGCCCGCGTTCTTTTCCAGGCGCGAGCGGACAGCTCGACGTCGTTATCGGCGTGCGCCTGCAGCTGCCTTGAGCCCCTGCTTGGCGAACTTCTCTTCCTCCCGCTTCTGTTCGCGGTAGCTCTCCCAGTTGCCGGCGTAGTGTTGGACCTTGCCGTCTCCTTCGAACGCGAGGATGGAGGTCGCGACGCGGTCGAGGAAGAAGCGATCGTGAGAGACCACGAGCACGCACCCCGGCCAGTTCTCGAGGAGCTCTTCGAGCGACGCGAGTGTCGCGATGTCGAGGTCGTTGGTGGGCTCGTCGAGGAGAAGGACGTTCGCGCCGCTTTTCAGCGCCACGGCGAGGGCCACGCGTGCGCGCTCTCCGCCCGAGAGAGCAGAGACCTTCCGGCGCAGCGCAGCGCCGTCGAAAAGAAAGAGCTCGAGGTACGACCGAAGCTCCATGACGCGATCACCGATGGTGACCGGGCCAGCGCCGGTGCGATCGGCTCCCTCGCGCCCGGCGGCATTGTCGAAGACGGTCCAATCGTCCATCAACGCCGTCCGCGCCTGATCGAAATAGGCGATCTTCGTTTGGACTCCACGTTTGACCGTTCCGGACGTGGGCGTCAGCTCGCCCGTGACGAGTCGGAGCAGCGTCGTCTTTCCTGCGCCGTTGGGGCCGACGATGCCGACGCGATTGCCCTTCACGAGGCGGAGGGTCAGATCTTCGATGAGCGTGCGTTCCCCCATCTCGAGGCGCACGTCGACCACTTCGAGAATCGTTCCACCGAGGCGCGACGAGCCTGCTTCCAGGCCTCCGAGCTCGACTTCGCCACGGACACGAAGACCTTCCGCATTCACGGCGGTCTCGGCACGCTGAATGCGCGCCTTCTGTTTCGTCGAACGAGCTTTCGGCCCGCGCCTCAGCCACTCGATTTCCTTGCGGAGGAAGTTCTGTCGGTTCGCTTCGACGCGCTCGGCGTGGGCGAATCGTTCGGCCTTTTGCTCGAGGAAATCGGCGAACGCGCCGACGGCGTCGTTGCGCTTCGTGTATTCGGTGACCTGACCGTACTCGAGATCGAGAACGCGTGTCGCCACGGTATCGAGGACGTACCGATCGTGCGTGACGAGCAGAACGGCGCCGGGGAATTCGCGCACGAGGTACTGCTCGAGCCACGTGATCGTGGCGGCATCGAGATGGTTCGTGGGTTCGTCGAAGATCGCCAGGTCGGGCTTGGCGACGAGGATTCGCGCGAGCGCGACGCGACGCTTTTCACCACCGCTCATCGAGCCGACGGGACGCTCCACGTCACGCACGCCGAGATGCTCGAGGATCTCGTCGACCTCGTGATCGCGCGACCAGCCTCCGAGGCGCTCGACATCGTCGGCCAGCGAGGCTTGCTCGGCGAGAACGGCGTCATCCATTTCGCCTTCGCCGATGCGCCTCGAGACCTCGTCGTACGCGGACTTCGCCGCATGCCAGAGCGTCAAACCTTCGCGGGCGATCTCCCGGGGGCTCCGCTCGGGGTCGAGCTGGGGCTCTTGCGGCAGGTAGAGAATCGAGGCGTCTCGGCGGCGGTCGATCGTGCCCGAGTCGAGCGGCTCGAGCCCGGCAAGGACTCGGAGGAGCGTGGACTTCCCGGTCCCGTTGGGGCCGAGCAGCGCGACCTTTTCACCCCGCCGAATCGTGAACGTCGCCTTGTCGAAGAGAGGCTTCTGGCCGTAGGCCTTCGTCACGTCGTGGGCGCTAAGAACGGGCATCTTCCGCTGCCCATTAGCAGAGACGCCACTTCGACGTGTCGATTCCCACGGTCCCGCTCGGCGCGGCAAGCGCCGAACGAGAAGCCTTCGTGACGTCGGGCTCGTGACGTCGGGCTCGTCAACATCGGGCTCGATCGACGGCAGCGCGAGGAACGCGACCGCGAGAAATCGTCCCGACGTGATGCGCAGGCCAACCTTGCCCCAGACATTGAATCCCCCTCGAGCGCTCGAAGTCCAGAAACGGCTTGGAAACAATCCGTCTCCGCTCGCCGATTTCGGCCGGGTTTTCACGAGAATCGCGGTCGAGGCGACCCAATGCGCGCGCTCGTCCTTCAAGCTCAGCAAATTGTTCTCCGGCGCCTCCTTGAATTCGTCAACGAGGCGTCCCCACCTCACCTCGACCCCAACGGCGCAACGTGCTTATTTGCGCCGCCATGGCGCGTATTTTTCGAAAGCTTCCTGACAAGGGTGAGTCGATTGCCATCGCATTCTCGGGCGGTCTCGATACCCGCACCGCCGTTGCGTGGCTCAATGCCAAGGGCCTGAAGGTCCATGCGTACACGGCCGACCTCGCCCAACCGGACGAGAAGGACGTCCGCGACGTTCCGAAGGAGGCTCTTCGCCATGGCGCGGTGAACGCGCGCCTCCTCGACTGCCGCGAGCCCATGGCGCGCGAAGGCATCATCGCGCTGCAGTGTGGCGCGTTCCACCTCTCGACGGCCGGTCGCAAGTACTACAACACGACCCCGCTCGGCCGCGCAGTCACCGGCACGGCGATCGTCCGCGCGATGCGCGAAGACGGCGTCGCGATCTTCGGTGACGGCAGCACGCACAAGGGCAACGACATCCAGCGCTTCTACCGCTACGGCCTGCTGGTCCAGCCGGAGCTGCGCATCTACAAGCCCTGGCTCGACGCGCAGTTCGTCGCCGAGCTCGGCGGCCGCACGGAGATGAGCCGCTTTCTCGAGAGCGTGAACCTCCCCTACTCGATGAAGGCGGAGAAGGCGTACAGCACCGACAGCAACATGCTCGGCGCCACGCACGAGGCGAAGGATCTCGAAGAGCTCGATCGCGGCATCGAGATCGTCGAGCCGATCATGGGCGTGGCCCACTGGAAGAGCGACGTCGCCATCGCGTCCGAGCGCGTCCGCATCGTCTTCGAGCGCGGCGTGCCCGTCGCCATCGGCTCGAGCTCGCGCAAGGTCGACCAGCGCTTCGCTTCGCTCACCGAGGCCGTTCTCGAAGCCAACGCCGTCGGCGGCCGCCACGGCCTCGGCACGAGCGACCAGATCGAAAACCGCGTCATCGAGGCCAAGAGCCGCGGCATCTACGAGGCGCCAGGCATGGCCCTCCTCCACATCGCCTACGAGCGCTTGCTCAGCGCGATCCACAACGAGAACACGCTCGACCAGTACTTCACGCTCGGTCGTCGTCTCGGCCGCCTCCTCTACGAAGGCCGCTGGTACGACCCCGAGGCGCGCCTCCTCAAGGACGCGCTCGTCCACGGCATCGCGGCGCACGTAACCGGCGCCGTCGAGATCGAGCTTCGC
This sequence comes from Labilithrix luteola, assembly GCF_001263205.1. Taxonomy (GTDB): domain Bacteria; phylum Myxococcota_A; class Polyangia; order Polyangiales; family Polyangiaceae; genus Labilithrix; species Labilithrix luteola. The sequence continues at coordinate 9,058,363 of NZ_CP012333.1, read as the reverse complement.
CGCGGCGAGGACTACTCGATCCAGAAGACCGAGGCCGAGGCCGCGACCTACGCGCCGGACAAGCTCTCGATGGAGCGCACCGAATCGCTCTTCCTCCCCGAAGACCGCATCGGCGCCCTCGAGATGCAGACGCTCTCGATCCTCGACAGCCGGTCGATCCTCGCGCACCGCGCCAAGAGCGAGGCCGCCGGCGAGAGCCTCGAGCTCGACATCGACCTCGAATGACACTCGCGGGCATCAGCCCGCGAACGTGAACGTGAAGACGCGCAGCCTCTCCAAGCGAGAGCGCTGCGCGTTTTTCGTTGGTACCCGCGAAGAAGTTATCCGCGCGCGCTCAGTGGCTCCAGGTCCAATCGCTGCTCTCGCCGCCGCCGATCTCGTTCAGGAAGACGCCTTCCTTCGAGTAGAACGCCGTCGAGCCGCCGCCGTCGTTGTTTTTCACGACCGCGTAGTACTCGTGGCCCTCGAGCTCGATGAGCATGATGTCGGCGGGATAGTCCGAGCCGAAGGACTGATTGTAGTAGTGCGCGTCACGACGCACCTCGATCGGGATCTGGGCGAGCGCGGGAGCGTGGTTCGCAAGACGAGAGATGTCGCCGTCCTCTTCCATGAACTTCTTGAGGGGCGCCATCACGCTGTCCTGCGGGGCCTGATAGTCGGCGCTCTTCGGCAGCTTGATGGTCTTGCCGTTCTCGGTGAGCTTCAGCGACGTCTTGAGCTTCGAGTACTTGAAGGTGCGCGTCACCTCGGTCTCGTCGCCATCGTCCTTCGGCACGGAGTACGTGAGCGAGATCGTCTTCTTCGCTTCGTCGACCTGCGCATCACCGGTGTACTCGTCGAGCGAACGGTCGTCGCCCGCCACCCAGGCCCCCGGACACGTCGCGCCTTCCCGATTGAAGCCGCACTGCGAGGAGACGACGTGGACCACGAAGTACGTCTTCGCGTTGTTCGTCGCGTACTTCATCAGCTGGAGGCCGTAGACGTCGCCCGCCTTGAACGTGTCGTTCGAGGACGTGAACTCGTAGTTGCCGACCGGCGCGCCGGCCGTGAGATCGGCCTCTTCGGACTCCGAGTTGTCGGAGCTCGTGTCGGCTGCGCAGCCTCCGAGGACAAGGGCCGTCGCGAGAATCGAAAACGCGGTCAGTCGAGCAAACATGGGCAGATCCTTGGGTTAGGTGGCGTGAGCCCTGCCCTTACGCACATGTCATACCTTGTCCGCAGTGTGACAGCTCGGAAACGGACGCTCCTAAGTGCGCAACGGCACGTCGCGCTGCGCTCGGGGTGCCTGATGCTTCGGCGATCCGCCGAGGGGTGTGTCTTAACCCAACGGATCGAGCCGTTCCCCCACCCACAAAAGCGAAGAGAGCGAACCGCCTCCTCGGCCGGCTCGCTCTCTTTCTCCTTCGCCTGCGTTCGCGAAGTGCGTGGGCGATCAGCGCGGAGGCTTCTGCCCCGCGAAGACGCGAACCACGAGGGCGACGAGCACCATCGGCGCGATCACGGCGCCGACGACCGCCCACGGCCCGTGCGGGTAGAACGTGTACGGCGGCGCGATGGTGTAGATGCCGAACACCATGAGTGGCGACGCGAGCGCCGAGAGCCATCCGCGTCTACCGGCTGGGAGTGTTCGAACCTTCACGGTCAGAAGCGCCAAGTCGACGACGATGAGCACGAGGCAGAAGGCGAACGACCAGACGCTGCCCAGCATCATGCCGAGCGTCCAGCCGACCACCTTGCCGAAGAGCCCACGATCGATTCCGAGTGCAGCGGCGGCGGTCACCGCTCCATAGACCGAAAGCCACGGGGCAATCAGGGTCGGACGAAGCCAGCCTCCAACAGTCGGCCTGACATAGCGCTCGGTCATCGGTCGGTTCTCCGTGAGGTCATCCGGCGAGGCCCCAAAGCCTCCCGTTCATTGTTACGCAGTAACGCTCGGAAAGACGTCCGCCACCCCGATTTTGTTCGCGGGCACGTCATTCGGACGCACGAAGCACGACCCCTACGTTCGCCTACATCACAATATCGCGCCCGATTTGCCGCTGGAGCTCGGGAACGGTCGAGTTGGCCTCGCGTCAGCGGCCGAGGAAAACGTCGCCGCCGCACGGGACGTCGAGCGTCTGAAGGCGCCCCGCACTCCCGAGGCGGACCTGATGGGAACCATGCCACGAGCACCGGCTTGCCCAAGGCGCCTGCGAGCTTGCCGTCGACGAAGATGCGATGGCCCGATCGCGCGCGCCATGCGCGGCCTCCGCCACGCCGCGTTTCGCAGGTGACGGAAGCGCCGCGCGTCGGGCGTCTCACATCAAGTTGAAGGTGCCGCGCTTCACGAATCGACCGTCGCCCTTCTTACCGACGTACTGGCCGTTCTCGACGACGACTTTCCCTCGTGAAAGCACGTGCGTAGGCGCACCGACGACTTCCCTGCCCTCGTACGGCGAGTAGTCGACGCGCATGTGCAGCGTGTTCTCGCTGAGAAGGTGACGCTTCTCACCGTCCCAAACGAGAAGGTCGGCGTCGGCACCGACAGCGATGGTTCCCTTCTTCGGATAGAGCCCGAAGATCTTGGCAGGCGCGGTCGCCGTGATCTCGACGAACCGGTTCATGCTGATCCGGCCCTTGCGAACACCGCCGTCCCACAGCAGATAGAGGCGCGTTTCGACACCGGGCATGCCGTTCGGGATCTTGGCGAAGTTGTCCTTGCCGAGCTCCTTCTGGCCCTTTTGACAGAACGGGCAATGGTCGGTGGAGACGACCTGCAGATCGTGCGTGCGGAGGCCACGCCACAGATCCTCCTGCATGTGCGCGGGCCGGAGCGGAGGCGTGCAGACGTACTTCGCGCCTTCGAAGTCGGGCCGGGCCATGTCGTCTTGCGAGAGGAAGAGATACTGCGGGCACGTCTCCGCGAACGTCGGTAGGCCGCGATCGCGTGCTTCGACGACCTGCTTGAGCGCGCGCTCGGCCGAGAGGTGCACCATGTACACCGGCGCGCCGGCCATCTCGGCAAGGCAGATCGCGCGGTGCGTGCCTTCGGCTTCGGCGATCTGCGGGCGTGTGAGGCCGTGATAGATGGGCGCCGTGTGCCCTTTGGCCAGGGCCTGCTGCACGAGAATGTCGATCGGGATGCCGTTCTCGGCGTGCATGCAGATGAGCGCGCCAAGCTCTGCGGCGCGCTGCATCCCGCGGAAGATCTGTCCGTCGTCGACGAACAGAACGCCCGGGTACGCCATGAACATCTTGAAGGACGTGACGCCTTCGCTGACGACCTGACCCATCTCGGGGATCGTCTGGTCGTTCACGTCCGTCATGATCATGTGGAAGGCGTAGTCGATCGCGCCTTTGCCCTCGGCCTTGTTGTGCCAGAGATCGAGGCCTTTGCGCAGCGGATCGCCTTTCGTCTGAATCGCGAAGTCGACGATCGTCGTCGTGCCACCGTACGCAGCTGCGCGCGTGCCGGTCTCGAAGTCGTCGCTCGCCGTGGTGCCGCCGAACGGCATGTCCATGTGCGTGTGCGCGTCGATACCGCCCGGCAAAATGTATTTGCCTGTCGCGTCGATCGTCACGTCCCACGGGCCCGGTGGCGCGGCGCCCGGTCCGAAGATGGCAGCGATCTTGTCGTCGATAATCGCGACGTCCGCCGCGTAGGTATCGACGGCGGTGACGACGGTTCCCCCTTGAATCAACGTGCGCGTGCTCGGCATGGTCGGACGAGTGTAGATGTGCGGAGCTCCGTGACAAGGGGCCGCGCGTCACGCGCTGCGTCAGTTCGGCTCGACATCGTTGGGACGTCTTCTCGACCAGACACGCGCGCGCGCCGAGCGTATGCTGCGCGCGACAGCGAGAGGGGCGTCGCCATGAAGGTACTCGTCGCGGACAAGTTCGAAGACTCGGGCCGGCGCGGGCTCGCCGAGATCGGTTGCGAGGTAGCTTACGAACCCGACCTCTCGAGCGAGACGCTCGCGGACGCCGTTCGCCAATCCGAAGCCGAGGTGCTCGTGGTGCGCTCGACGGAGGTGAAACGAGCAGCCCTGGAAACCGGGCGTCTCGGCCTCGTCGTGCGTGCGGGCGCCGGCTACAACACGATCGACGTCGAGGCCGCGAGCGAGCGCGGAATCTGGGTGGCAAACTGCCCCGGCAAGAACGCCGTCGCCGTCGCCGAGCTCGCGTTCGCGTTGATGCTCGCGCTCGACCGGCGCGTCGCCGACAACACGACCGACCTCCGCAACGGCAAGTGGAACAAGAAAGAGTACGGCAAGGCGCGCGGCCTTTATGGGCGCACGCTAGGCGTGCTCGGCACCGGCACGATCGGCCGCGAAGTCATCGCGCGGGCCCGTGCGTTCGGGATGCCCGTCGTCGCCTGGAGCCGGAGTCTCACGGCCGCCGCGGCCCGCGAGCTCGGCGTCGTCGCCGTGGGCTCGCCCACCGAAGTCGCGGCCGCAAGCGACGTCGTCAGCGTGCACCTCGCGCTCAAGCCCGAGACGCGCGGCCTCGTGAGCGACGGCGTCTTCGCGTCGATGCGCCCCGGCACGATCTTCATCAACACGGCCAGGGCCGAGATCACCGACCAACACGCGCTCGAGCGCGCGGTGAACGAGCGCGGGATCCGCGCCGGTCTCGACGTCTTTGCCGAGGAGCCGTCCGGCGGAACGGGCAACGTCGATGCGCCCATCTTCCGGCTCCCGAACGTCATCGGAACGCACCACATCGGTGCGTCGACCGATCAAGCGCAGGAGGCCATCGCCGACGAGACCGTACGCGTCGTGCGCCTCTACAAGGAGACGGGGCGCCCCGCCAACGTCGTCAACCTCGCCAAGAAGTCGCCGGCCACGCACCTCCTGGCGGTTCGCCACTACGATCGCGTCGGTGTGCTCGCCGCGGTGTTCGATTGCCTGAAAAAAGGCGGCATCAACGTCCAGGAGACCGAGAACATCGTCTTCGAGGGCGCGCGCGCCGCCATCGCGCGCATCCACGTCGACCGCGCGCCGAGCGGCGAGGTCCTGTCGTCGCTCCGCACGTGTACCGACGACATCCTCGACGTGTCGCTCGTGGCGCTGTGAGCTCGTTCAGAACACGAAGAAGCTGACGTCGTCGACCTGCGCGGTGCTCGGCGACGTGTCGCCGCGCGTGACTCCGGCGAAGAATTCGAGGCCGCCGGAGGCCGCCGGCACGCGAAGGTCGTGGGACAAGAGATCGCCGTCGTCGACCGTGGTCTCGACGCGGCCGAAGCGCACTCCCCCCGCTCGAGGGGCGCTCGCTTCGAAGCCGATCGTCACGCGAAACCAGTGGTCTGCACGCGCCGGAGCCAGCACCGATCGAGCGACCACCGCCTGCCCCTCGCGCTGCACGAGCACGAGACCGTCCTCGTCGAGGACCACGCCTATGCTCACGGGATCGCCGCCTTCGCGGATGACCGCGATGGCCGGTCCGGCAAGCGACGTCACGGGCAACGACGACGCACGAAACGCAAACTGCGCGACGCCCGCCCAATCCGTTCCAACCGTCTTTCCGGCGAACCGCAGGTAGCCGGCCGACGTGGCGTCGTTCGACGTCACCTCGAGCGAATGCGCGCCGCTCGTCGCCGAGATCGAGGCGAGCGACGTGGAAGCGTTTCCAACGGCGAACCGTTCAGTCCAGAGCGCGATGGGAAACGCGCCCTCGAAGTCGTCGCAGAAGGCCCCCTTGCGGCAGTAAAACGACGGCGCGGGAGGCACAGGCGGATGCTCATAGGGTTGCTCGTCCTCCGCCGACGGAGCGGGCGACGTGACCGTCGCACCGGTCGTCTCCGCGGTCTCCGAAGTCTTCGCCGGCACGGATCTGCCCGAGCCCCCATGATCGGGAGTGGCGTCAGGAGCGGGCTCGGCCGTCCGCGAGGTACAGCCCGAGATACAGCCCATGAGGAGCGCCACGCCAAGGACCGCAAACGCTCCTCTCATGCTTGCAGCCTACGGTGGGTCGAGTCCCGTCTCCCCTGCCTTTCAGCAAGGTGGACGCGGATTTCCGCCACTTTCACCGCGCCTGTGCGCTGCCGTGGGGGCCCATCTTGCACTCGGGCTGCGCCACCTGCTCCGGCCGAGCTCGCACGCGGCGAAATCAGCGTTACGGTTGATGAACGCAATGGCCGACGTGCACGACGAGGACGACGAGACCAAGACGCTCAAGATCATCGCGGAGAACATTCGCCGCATCGAAGAGCTCTTACGATTCCTTCCGCTGCACGAGTCCACGGTGAACGACCTCCGCTCGAAGATTGGTCTCCTCCGCACCATCGTCCTCGAACAGCGCGCTCCGGCCTTCGCCCTCGTGGGTCGACGCGGCGCCGGCAAGTCGTCGCTCGTCAACGCGCTCTTCGGCGCCAAGATGGCGGAGGTCGGGCACGTCAAGGCGCAGACCGGCCGTGCGACGTGGTTCGTGCACAAGACCGATCGCGGCGCCATCGACATCCTCGACACGCGCGGGATGCAGGAAGGCTCGTCGCCAGAGGAGAAGGACGCCGCGCGCGATGCCGTTGCGTCGATCGTCGTCGAGCTGAAGAAGAAGACGCCCGACGTCATCGTCTTCCTGGTGAAGGCCACCGAAGTCGACAGCGCGATCGACGCCGACCTCGAAGCCCTCGAACGTGTCTACGCCGAGATCGAACGCGAACACCGCTTCCGCCCGCCCCTCGTCGCCATCGCCACGCATTGCGACGTCCTCGAGCCGAAGGGCACGCACCTCCATCATCCGGAGCGCGAGCCCGCCGAAGACATCGAGGAGAAGCTCGCGCGCGTCTCCCAGGTCGAGCATCATCTCGAGGGCAAGATCAAGGACCGCCCCAAGCTTGCGCCGCACCTCGTTTGGACCCGCGGGATCTCGACGTACATGTCCTTCAAGGACGGCGGAGAGATTCGCGCTGACGAGCGATGGCGCATCGAAGAGCTCGTGACCACGCTCTTCAAGTACCTTCCCGACGCCGGCCGGGGCACATTCGTACGCATCGCACGCGTTCGGGGCCTGCAGGAGGAGCTCGCCAGCAACCTGACGCGGGCCACCGCCACCCTCTGCGCGGGCGTCGCAGCGCTTCCCATTCCGGTCGCCGATCTCATTCCGATCACCACGCTGCAGGTCACGCTCATCGCGGCGATTGCGTGGCTGTCGGGCCGGCCGCTCGATCGCAAGGCGGCCACCGAGTTTCTGGGGGCGTTGGGCGTGAACGTCGGTGTCGCATTCGCGTTCCGCGAGGGTGCACGGGCGCTCATCAAGTTCGTTTTCCCAGGTGCTGGAGGCATGATCTCGGGCGCCGTCGCCTTCGCCGGAACGCTCGCCATCGGCGCTGCTGCCCGCTCTTACTTCTTGCGTGGGGCGACGATCGAGGAAGCGAAACAGGCGTTCGCCGACACGAAGAAGAGCGCCGAGAAAGAAGCCGAAGCCGGAGCCGAAGCCGAAGCCTCCGAGCCGAAGGCGCCCGATGCACCGCGCCAGCTTCCGGGCGCCCCCGCCGAGAACCCCGACGACGTCGCACGCAAGCGACGCAACTGGGAAATCAACTGACCCCTACCCCCTAAGCCCCAGGTTCTGGGGTCAGCGCGCGACGACGAACTCGCCCCCGCACGGGACTTCGATTTCGTGCTCGTCGTTGCGCACACCGATCGAGATCGTGTGTTCGCCGCAGAACACGTCGAAGCTGCGGGCGCGGTTGCCGAGCAAGAGCTTGCCGTCGAAGTAGACACGCTTGTAGGCGGCCGCACCACGGAGCGAGAGCTTGCCGAGCCGTCGCGGCTTGGCAGGCTCGCTCGTGACCGCCCTCGCGGCGCCGGCGACGGCGACGTTCGCAGCGGCCAGAGGCATCGCGTCGAGCGCGGGCGGAGGGACATCGGCGACAACGCTCGGTCCGTGCGACGCCGGTTGCGCCTCGTGCGCGGGCGGAGGCGAGCCCATCGAATGGGCACCGAAGACGCCGACGGCGACGACGAGCAGCGCGCCGGCGGCAGCGAACCATTTCCCGCGTGAGGCGCGCGGAGTGAGGAACGGCACGCCCTCGGAATCGCAATCGGAACCGCACTCGGCGTTGGGCTCGGAGGGCGCGGCGAGATCGGCGGCCACGCTGAGGCTGCTGGGCTCGACGGACGGCACGATGACCTCCGGCGCCGGCTCGGTCGGGAACACGCCATCGCTCGCGAGCACCGAGCTCATGGCCGAGCGAAAGACGCGCCCGTGCTTGTTCGCGTCGGCCACGTCAGCCACGTCCGGCATCGAAGCGCGGGAGGCTCGGTCGAAGACGATCCAGGGCGTCGAGGGCTGACGGAGGAAAGCTCGCACATCGCTGTCGATGCGTCGGCGATCCGGGTAACACGGACCACACACCCCAGAGACGACCTCGATTTCCCGCTTTTTCCCGGTGCTGCCGCCCATGACGCGTGGAATCTGCAAGGGCCTTGCCCGGCCTCGACCGAGCCAAATCGTGGGGAACTGTAGGACAATCAGCGCGATGTACAGCACCGCACGTGCGCGCTAACGACAGTGCACAGATGTCCGACGCGTCCGAGTCCATGCCTCACGTCAGTCACATCAGTGCTCGCTTGGAAGCGGCGCTGCTGCGCGAGGTGGTGGAGCAGTACAAGCTCATCGCCCAGAACCATTTCAAAGGGATGCTTTCCCTTCCCCAGTTCGCGCTCGTCAATTCGCGCGCGTGTCTCGGACGATGGGTGGAGGCGTCACGCACGATCGAGCTCTCGCGCCCTCTCGTGCTGGAGCAGCCGTGGGGCGTCGTCGTCGAAGTGCTCAAACACGAGATGGCGCATCAGTACGTCTCGGAGGTGCTCGGCGAACGCAGCGAGACCGCGCATGGTCCGCGCTTTCGTGCAGTGTGCGAACGACTCGGCATCGACGGCGCCGCTGCGGGCATGCCGGAAGCCCCTCCTCCGGGCGAGTCGCGCGAGGCGCATCGCAAAGTGGCCGAGCGCATCGCTCGACTCCTCGCCCTCGCCGAGAGCCCGAACGTGCACGAGGCCGAGGCCGCCATGGCCGCCGCTCAGCGGCTGCTCCTCAAACACAACATCGAGCTCCAGCGGGAGAAGATCGCCCTCGGCTACGCCTGGAAACACCTCGGCAAGCCTACCGGGCGAACGTCGGAGGCCGAACGCATCCTCTCGCTCATCCTCGGCAAGCACTTCTTCGTCGAAGCGATCTGGGTTCCAGTCTACCGGCCCCTCGAAGGCAAACGCGGGAGCGTCCTCGAGATCTGTGGAACGCCCGACAATCTCGAGATCGCCGAGTACGTCCACGGCTACCTCGTCGCGACCGCGGAGCGCCTCTGGGAGGAGCACCGCCAGACGCAGGGCATCAAGAGCAACCGCGATCGCCGCACCTACCTGGCCGGCGTCATGACGGGCATGAGCGACAAACTCGCGGGCGAAGCCAAGAAGAGCGAGACCGCCGGGCTCGTGTGGGTGGCCGACGGCAACCTCTCGACGTTCTTCCGGCGACGCCACCCGTACGTGCGCCACGTGCGCTACGCCGGGCAGCGTCGCACGGATGCGTACGCCCATGGGCGTGAGGCGGGCAGCAAGATCGTCATCCACAAAGGCATGAAGACGGAGACGGCTTCGCGCGGACTCTTGCTCGGGCCTCGCCGCTGAGGGCGATGCCAACAGCCCTCAGGCCGCAGAAAATTCCAGGCTGGAACGGGTCGAAACCTCACGACTTCCTCGACCGCGACGCGAAAACCTGAGCTACGCTCGGTGTCTATGGCGCGGGTTCGCCGTCCAGGGGAGTTGGAGCTCCCGGAAGGCATCCGGCTGCTCGACCGCTATTCGATCTTGGATCGGATCGGCAGCGGCGGGATGGCCACCATTTATCGAGCGACCGACGAGCGCTTGAACCGCGTCGTGTGCGTGAAGCTCTTGCGCACCACGTTGGTCGAAGGCTCCGGCTCGACGAGTGGGCGCGCGGTCTATCAAGCGACGTATTCGCACTTCCTCAAAGAGGCACTCGCGCTCTCGAAGCTTTCCCACGGGAACACACTTCGTATTTACGATTTCGGATATCTGTCGCTCGACGAGGCCCGTGCCGCTGCACCGAAAGGTACGGACGAGGCGGCCCTCGAGGCACTCGAGCAGCGCGCCGACAAGCGGGACGCGAGCGGCGCGCCATTCCACGTTTCCGAATACCTCGACGGCGGGAATCTCGAGTCGCACGTCCGAAGGCGCAAGGTGATTTCCCCCGAAGAGGCGCTCGGAATCCTCGAAGGCATCACCGGTGCCGTTGCCGAGGCGCACGGATACGGAATCATCCACCGCGACATCAAACCTTCGAACATCCTGTTTGCGCGCGTCAGCGATCAGCTCGTTCCGAAACTCGCGGATTTCGGAATTGCGCATAGCGATGTGAAGAAGAGTCCGCAGGCCGGCCTGGGGCCGTTCGATGGCAACGAGTCGGTGAGCACCGTGGCCTTGTTCTCGCCTCGTTGGGCGGCGCCCGAGCAGCTTTGCGGTTCTCCCGAAGGGCCCCGCACCGACGTCTACGCGCTCGGTCTGCTCACTACGTTCATGCTCGGCGGACGCATCTTCTTCGGCGACGAGGATGTCCGGAAGACGTTCAATGATCGCGTGCGCGGCGACACGTTGGTCAACGCGCGCCTCGCGCATCTCGGGTTCAGTCCCGAGGTGTCCGAAGTGCTCCGACGATCGATGGCCGCGCGCCCCGAAGAACGAATGGCGACAGCACCGGAATTTTACCAGCAGCTGCGCGAAGCGCTGAAGGTGAGGCCTCCGAGCAGCATCGCTCCATTCCCGGCGATGCCGCCAATGCCGACCATGCCGCCGCCTCCGCCGGTGCCTGAGATTCCTCCGATCGCGGGTTATCCGGCCATGCCAAGCGAATCGCACGAGGCTGCAATGGCCGATGGCGACGGGTCCGGATCGCAGGGTGGCCTTCGCGTTGCCGATGCCGTCGCGGAGCGCGTCGTTCCTTATGGCCACCGGCGCGTTCGCTTCATTCAAGTCCATGAACGACTTGACCTTTCCTTCGTCGATCAGACGGGGGCGCCGGTGCGCATGCGCGTCACGATGCTCCCCGGCGGATCACCGAAGCTGAATCTGAAAGGGCTCACGTGTTTCGTGGCGCGGCGTGGTCAGAGGCCCACGCCTGCACTCACGGTCGACAACGATGGAGCCGCCGATCTCGTATCCGCATCGAGAGAGGTGCTAGGCGAGCTGACCTGGTCGTTTGGCCAGCCCGCCCAAGGGGGACGCCTGTTTCTCGTGGACGGCAGACACCTTCTGGTACCCTACTCGGACGCTCAACAGGCGATCGCGCTGATGTTGACGCGCGGCAATGACCTCGTCGTCATGTGCCGACGTTAGGGAGGATAAGGGTGCCCGTGTGACGCAGAGGGAATCACCCCCCAAGATGCCCGGCCTCGACGAGGAAGAGGAGCGCACGGCGGTCGGTCAGATGCCCGACGAGGTCTTGCTCGCTCCTCCGCCGCCGGCGCCTCCGTTGAAGGTCGACACCCCGACTGCGTTCACGACTCAAGACGTACGTCGCTCGTCGCAATCGCTTCCGGCGGTGCGTCCACCGCTGCAAACGTCGCCCATCAAGCCCGACGCCGCGGTGAGGGGTTCGACACTTCGTCCGACGGGCGGCGCGGTGCCAGGCCCCGCAACGATCAATCGCGGCCCCGCAACATCGGGACCGCCGCCTTCCCACAACTCGTCGGGACCACCATCCATCGGGTCGATGCCTTCCGTAGGCCCGCAGCCGATGAGCGGCCCGCAGTCCGGAATGATGTACGCCGGCCCGCCGGCGAGCGGTCCGGCGCCTCGTGGCGATCAATCCTTCGCAGGCACGCTTGGTGGCAGCGGCGGCGGAACGATGAGCGGCTCGATGACGGGTCCGTCGCCCGGAGGCGGAACGCTGAGCGGCCTCGCTCCGGTCGCCGGCGCCGCCGCCGCTCCGCAGTCACTCGGTCTTCGCGCCGATCAGCCACGCGACCTGCGCAGCGCTCCGTTCCACATCGTTCGCTCGCGCGCGTATTCGTTCAATCTCGACGCGCGCGGCGCTCCGATCGAGCTCGGCTCGGGTCGCTTCGCCAAGGTCTATGCCGGCGAAGAGCGCTGGCTCGAATCGAAGACCGACTTCCGCAGGTCCGTCGTCATCAAGATGCTGCAGCGGGGTGTCAGCGAAGAAGACCACATGCGCTTCCAGATGGAGAAAGAGCTCCTCGAGCGCGTGCAGGGTCATCCGAACATCGTCGAGCTCTTTGCCTCGGGCGAAAACGAGGACCTCTCGTTCTTGCCGCCGAGCATCCGCGACAAGTGCGAGACCGAATTCATGGTGCTCGAGCGCCTCGAGATGAGCCTCGAGGAGCGCCTCAAGGGCTCACGCAACCGCTCGTCGAAGGAAGATCTCCTCGCCTACGACATGCGAGAGCGCATCTTCCGTGTGCTCGACTACATGATTCCGATCGCGAGCGCCGTCGAGTACGCGCATCTCGTTCGCAACATCTGCCATCGCGACATCAAGCCGGCGAATGTGCTCGTCGGCTTGCCCGATCCGAGTCTCCGCGGCTCAACGCTCCAGGTTCGTCTCGCGGACTTCAACGTCGCCAAGCTCAACGACGAAGAAGTGCAGTTCGGCATGACGCGCATGCAGGCGGCCGTGCCGGGAACGCTCTTCTTCCAGAGCCCCGAGCAGGAAACGAACATCCTCGAGCTCCTCGTCAACGTCCAGCAGGGCGTCCCCGAGGTGGAGTTCTTCGAAGACTTCTATATCCAGATCGCGAAGAACGACTCGTTCTCGCTGTTCAACCGCTCCGAGCAATACCCGATTCTCTACGCCGACCGCGCGCGCAAGCGCCTCGTGCTTGCCCGCCCCTACCGGGAGGTCAGCGAGACGAACGTGCGAGCGCGCATCCAGAAGTCGGTCGGCCGCCCTGCCGACATCTATTCGCTCGGCGCCATGTTCTATTACTTGTTGAGCGGCGCGTACGCGAACCCCAAGACGCTCTACGACGCGTTCCACAAATTCATCGAGTACGAGCGCGCCGACGAAAACAACACCATCGAGGCGTACCTCCGGCACGAGTACAGCGTCATCAACTCGCTTCGCGCGCCAAAAGCCGCCGACGGGTCGCACGAAGTCGCGCCGGCTGACCGCTTTTTCTCGTACAAGCACTACCTCGACGGCAATGGCGAGCTCATCGATCCGAACGTGATGTTGATCGTCGCCAAGTGCATGATCCGCAACAAGCCGGACAGCTACTGCCAAGCGCACGATCTCGAGACGAAGGGCATCAGTGACCTCGTCGCCGATCTCATCAACCTCTATTCGCTCTACGGCTTCGCGCCGGGCGCGCGGCCGACACACCTCGCGCCGCGTCCGCACGTCCGTCGCGGTCTGCTCAAGAGCCGTGTTGGAAGTCGTCTCCGCATGATGTGGCTCCAGCTTCTCTCGAAGTTCCGCAAGCGCGGATGAGTGCCGAGGCCGGACTGGATCCGACCGACATTCCTCCGGAGGTCGCGAAGCGGCTTCGGGACGTCGAGGACGCGCTCGCCCACTACTCGCTCGACGTCGACAATCTGCAGGGGGCCATCGAGGCGCTGCAGCTCCTGCTCGGCACCGACAAGGCATGCCTCTACGGCCTTCGCCCCCGTGACCAAGAAGACGATCTCGTCATTGCGCGGACGGCGGCGGTGGGCTTCCCGAAGCCGAACTGGATCGCCGAATTCGACGGGTTCCTCTTCGGGCGCGGCGTCAAGTGGGGCTCGTACAACGCGATACGGCCCGAGATCGCTCAACGCAATCGCGCCCTCTGCAGCATCGACCTCGATCGACTGACGCGTGGGGTGAACGAGGCCGTCGAGCGCGATCTCTACGGGCGCCTCGGGTTCGCCGGTCAACGCACGCTACGCGCGCTCGTCTGCGATGGGCCAAGCCTGCTCGCCTGGGTCGGCGTCGTCCAGCCCGAGCCGACGACTGCGCTGCAACAGCACCTCTTGCAGCGGCTCGTTCCTGCTTTCCAAAGGCGACTCGTCTTCGAGCGGCTCGTCGGCCAATCCTTGCTGGCCCAGTCGGCGCTCGAGGCGGTCTTCGACGACATCCCCGGCGCAGCATGGGTCCTCGACGGCTCCGGCAACGTGGCCCACGCCAACGCGGCCGCGCGCGCGCGCCTCGACGGTGAAGCGTCGGCCACGCGAACCGCACTACGTTCGTGTGCACGCGGAAAGCACGATCCGGCGCGGCTCCAGGTCACCCCGTTGAACGGGGGAGGAATTGCGCGCGGACACGTCGTCGTGGAACCGACCGCACCCCAAACCGACGGCCCCCGCGCCATCGATTCCGCCGTCGCGCGCTTTCGCCTCACCCCTGCCCAAACCCGCGTGCTCGAGCGCGTGGTGCGCGGCAAGCCGAACGCCACGATCGCCGCGGAGCTCGGTATCGCCGAACGCACCGTGGAAGCACACCTGACGGCCATCCTGGAGAAGGCGCAGGTCGGAAGTCGTGCCGCGCTCATCGTCGAGGTGTTCAACGGCTCGCGGTGACGTCGTCTCCGTGGCATCTCGGCAACGACAGCGAAAACAGGCCTTTTGCACCACGTCTCGCTCCGGTGTAAGCCCGGAAGGACATGGCCGACGACATGATGGGGAGGGGCGCTCCGGCGGAGACGCACGCGCCGGGGACGCACGCGCCGGAGACGCACCCGCAAGCACTCACGCGTCCGGGCGACGACGTCGCGCACGATCCTGCACTCTACAACGAAGATCTGGCGCCCACCTCGCCGGCCCAGAGAACGTGGACCACGTACACGTTCGCCGCGCTGTGGATCTCGATGGCTCACTGCATTCCGACGTACATGCTCGCGTCGGGCCTGATCAGCGCGGGAATGAATTGGTGGCAGGCGCTGATCACCATTCTCATCGGCAACACGATCGTGCTCGTGCCGATCCTGGCGAACTCGCATCCCGGCACGCAGTACGGCATCCCCTTCCCCGTCTTCGCGCGCGCAAGCTACGGCGTCTTCGGCGCCAACGTGCCCGCCATCATGCGCGCGATCGTGGCGTGCGGGTGGTTCGGTATCAACACGTGGATCGGTGGGCAGGCACTGCAGAAGTTCTTCCGCTCGCTCTATGCGGGCTGGCCGGAGATGCTCGGTCACGCGGCGCCCACCTGCGTGTGGCAGGCGCCTCCGGGCGGGCTCGTTCCCACCTGCCCGTCGACCTTCGCGTGGGCCGTGTCGGGCCACTACCCGACGGAGTGGGTCAGCTTCCTCCTGTTCTGGGTGGTGAACATCCTCATCGTCTATCGCGGCATGGAGCTCGTGCGCAAAGTGGAGAACTTCTCCGCCCCGTACGTGCTCGTCATGACGGCGCTGCTCGTGGTGTGGGCCGTCATGCGCGCCAACGGCCTCGGCGCCGTCATGCACAGCACAGGTAAGTTCCAAACGTTCTCCTCGTTTTGGCCCGTCTTCGTGCCGAGCGTGACGGCGATGATCGGCTTCTGGTCGACGCTCTCGCTCAACATGCCCGACTTCACGAGGTTCGGCCGATCGCAAAAAGAGCAGGCCGTCGGGCAAGCCGTGGCGTTGCCTACGACGATGACCGTGTTCGCCCTGATGGGCATCGTGATTACCAGCGCGTCGGCCGAGATTTACGGCCAACCGATGTGGGATCCCGTCGAGCTCGTGGGTCAGTTCACGTCGCGCCTGCTGGTGGCCGTCGCCATGTTCACGGTGGTCATCGCCACGCTCGGCGTGAACATCGCGGCCAACGTGGTCTCGCCGGCGAACGACTTCGCGAACATCAAGCCGGGCGCCATCAGCTTCAAGACCGGCGGCCTCATCACCGGCATCGTGGGCGTGATGATGGTGCCGTGGAAGCTCATCGCCGATCCGAACGGGTATATCTTCAAATGGCTGCTCGGGTACTCCGGCGGCCTCGGTTCGATCGCGGGCGTGCTCATCGCGGACTACTTCTTCGTTCGTCGCAAGAAGCTGATCGTCGCCGATCTCTACCAGCGCAACGGCGCCTATGCGTACGGCGGCTCCGGCTTCAACGCGGCTGCCATGATCGCGACGGCGATCGGCTGCGGCCTGGCGTGGATCGGCCTCGTCGTGAAGCCGCTCGCCGTGCTGTACGACTACGCGTGGTTCATGGGCGCGGGCGGCGCGGGGCTCGCTTACTGGCTTTTGATGCAGGGCGAACGCAAGCGGCTCGCCAGTTGAGCGAGCGCCGCTCGCTTCCTCGACGCCTCACTTCATCGACGCTTTGAGCTGCGCCTCGGCGAGCTCTTGCTCGGCCGTCCAGCGCTTGCGCGCGCTCGGCGCGGGTACCGGCGCAGGGGGCGGCGGAGCCGGGGGCGCGACCGCGACGGGAGCGGCGGGCGTCTCGACACGACCACCGAGCGTGGGTTCCGAAACCGGAGCCGGGCGACGCGGCGCTGCGCGGCGTGGCTTGACTCGATGCGCGACGGGCACCACGACGGGCGCAGCGCTGGCCATCTCGCTCGACGCCGCGGCGGGAACGGTGATGTCGACTGCCTCGCTCTCGTCGAACTTCAGCACCGCTACCGGCGTAGCCGATGCCGACGGTGCGGCGGGCGTTCGGACGATCTTTGGCTCCTGGACGGCCTGGGGTGCCGGCGGCGGCGCCTGCACGGCAACCGCAGGGGCTGCAGGCGGAGCGGACGGGACGAAGCGGACCGCGGCGAACGCCGCCAACGCGCCGACGACCGCAGAAACTCCAGCGAGCCAGAATCGCGAGCGGGGGGACGCATGAACGACGACCGTGGGCGCAGCTTCTCGCGGCGCCGACAAGGCGACGGGCGCAACCGACCCGCCGGGAGCCGCGCTCGCCTTCACCGGTCGCGAGGGCGTGGGCGGAGTGAACGACGGCCGCGAGAACACCGACGGTCGCGGCATGACCTGATCGAGGTACGGCGAGCGAACCGCCCGCGGCAACGTCTTGGCGTGCTCCACGACTTCGTCGCGATCGTCGACGAGCTGCGCGGGACGCTTCTGGGCTCGCAGGAACGGTGCGCCACTCACGATCGAGGGGGTCCGCGCGTGCGGGGAATGCGGCGGCGGTACGATCGCGGGAAGCCGCGAGATCATGCCAGGCGACTTCGCACGAACGAGGCGCGACGGAACGACGGAAACGGGGCTCGGGTCGACGACGGCGCTCGTAGCCGGCGCGACGGCCGGCGAAATCTTGGATGCCTCCGCCGCAATCGTCGCAAGGCACTCCGCGATATCGGACTCGAGTGGCGGCGGAAGACCACGACGAGCCTCGCGCGTCGATACCTCACGCGTCACGAGATCGTTCGCCAACGAAGCGCGCGTCATCGGGGCCGCAGCCACGGCGAGGCCTCCGAGATCGACCTCGTACTCGACGTCGACGTCGTCGTCCTCGATCGAGAGATCGTCGTCGGTGAGCTCAATCTCGTCAGGGGGAGCTAGCGGCATGGGGAACGGGAACGGCATGCAAAGGAGCAAGCGCGCTCCTCCGCCAACATGAGAGGTTGGCGGTCATGGCTGATTTGACCGCGGGCGCTTCGATTGTCGAGGGACAATCTGCGGTCTCGACGGAATTCGGAGCGCGCTCCTCACGCTCATCGAGCCGCGCGCGATTCCGCGTATTTTTCAGCCTCAATCGGATTTTCTACGAGCCGCCAACGCCGCGCACGAGCTCCTTCTGCACGAGCGCGAAGAGAGCCAGTACCGGCGCGGAAAGAATCACGTTCCCGGCCATCACGACGTGCCAGCGCACGCCACTCCCTGGCTCTTTGAGCAACGCGACGCCGAGCGGAAGTGTTCGTACCGTATCGTCGGTCGTCATCACGAGCGGCCAGAAGTAATCCGAGTAGTGATAGACGAAGCTCACGAGGAACACGGACACGAGCGTGGGCCGCAGCAGCGGCGCGAGGATCCGGTAGATGATCGTGAGCTCGGAAGCGCCATCGAGCCGCGCGGCCTCGATGATCTCGTCGGGCACGGCGACGAGGGCCTGGCGCACGAGAAATGTTCCGAGCGCGCTCGCCGCAAACGGCAAGACCAGCGCCCCGAACGTGTTGGTGAGGCCCACCTTCGAGAACATCAGGAAGATCGAAACGAAGGTCACTTGTGGCGGCACCAGCAGGCACGCGACGACGAGAACGAACGCGGTCTTCTTGCCGACGAACCGCAACTTGGCGAGCGCGTACCCCGCGGGCAGCGCGAGCGCGAGCTGCAACACGCCGATGACCACGGCAACCACGAGCGAGACGAGGAGATACCGCCCGACGGGAACGAGCTCGAAGACCTCACGGTAGGCGTCGAGCCCGGGATGCTTCGGCAGCGGCGCGGTGGGATCGGCTACGATCTCCCCGAGCGGCTTGAGCGACGTCACCACCATCCAGAGGTACGGTAGAACCCAGATCGTCGCGGCGACCACGGCGAGGATCGACGGAACGATGGCGCGCTTGCTGGATGAAGTCATGCGCGACCTCCCTCTTCGCGCTGACTACGCCACGCACGCAGCTGGAGAAGTGCCAACATGGCGAGCACGCCAAAGTAGACCACGGCGAGAGCGCTCGCCCGGCCGACGCTGAGGTTCATGAAGATCTGCTCGTAGATCGCGTAGACGAACAGCGTGGTCGCACGGGCAGGACCGCCCTGCGTCATGATGCGGACGACGTCGAAGGCCTGGAAGCTCACGATGAGGCTCGTGGTGGCGACGAACGCCGCCGTGGGCTTCAGCACCGGCCACGTCACGTAGCGAAAGCGATCGAAGCGGCCCGCGCCATCGAGCGACGCCGCCTCGTGGAGGGCCTTCGGCACCGCGCGCAAGCCGGCCAGGAAGACGACCAGCGAGTACCCCGTGATCTTCCAGACGGTGACCCCCGCCAGCGTCACGAGCGCCGTATGGGGATCGGTCAGGAAGCCGATGCGCGGCAATCCGACCGCGCGCAGGAGCGCCGCGAAGATTCCGCTGTCTGGATCGAGAAGGAGCACCCAGAGCAAGGCGACGGCGACCCAGCTCACGACGTACGCGCTGAAGATGGCGCCTCGCACGAAGCCGAACAGACGGCCCGGACGATCGAGCAGCAGCGCCAGCGCAAGCCCGAGCGACATCGATCCCGTCACCACGAGCGCGCTGAATCCGAGCGTGCGCACGAGGATGCGGAGGAGCTCGCCGTCACCGGAGAGCGCCGCGTAGTTCGCGCCGCCGACGTACGTTGGCTCGGTCAGCATGTCCCACGAAAACAGACTTTCGTAGCCCGCGAGACCGAGGGGCAAAAACACGAAGAGCGCCCAGACGCCGAGCGACGGAGCGAGCATCAACCACGGATGCGAGCGTGCACGCGGTCGCATCATCCGGGTCTCTCCGCAGCCGCGCGAGCGTCACGAAGGACCACCGCGGGATCGCGGTCGAGCAAAACGGCCTCTTCGAGCCGCGGATCGACGACGTCGCGCTCGATGCGGAACAAGAGCGGTTCCCACGGCCAAGGGTCGACGGAGGCAAGTTGCACCTGCGCCACCGCGTCGTTCGGGTGCTTCGCGAAGAAGCCCTCGGCGTGCATGCGTTCGACAGCTGGCGTCGTGACCGGCAAGTAGCCCGTGCGCGTCGAGAGCAGGTAGGCCTGATCGGTTTCGCAGAAGAAGCGGAGAAACCGGGCCGCGCCGGCCTTCTCGTCGTCCGGCGCGTGCGCCACGATCACGAAGAAGGTGCCGCCGGTGGGAACCGACGCGCGAACGTCGCGCGGCAAGGGCGCGGCGACGACCGGGAACTTGGCGTTGTCTTCGAGGTAGCGAATGTACGCCGTGCTGGTCCAAACGAAGGCCGCGCGCCCGGCGAGGAAGTCCTGATTGACCACGTTCCAAGCGTCGTAGTCGCGGCCCGGCGGCGGCCGCATGACTTGCTCGCGATGCACGAGGTCCTGCCAGAAGCGTAGCGCGCGCACGCCGGCTTCCGCGCCGAGCGTTGGTCGTCCCTCCTCGTCGAACACGCGCCCGCCGGCCTGACCCACCATCGCCACCCAAAACCACCAGGAAATGGGCACTTCGTAGCCCCACCGCTCGCCCTTCTTGGTGAGCACGCGAGCCGTCTCCACGAGCTCGGCCCACGTCGACGGCGGCGCGAGCTTCGCCTTCGCGAAGAGCTCGCCGTTGCAGTACATGAGCGGCGTCGAACGGTTCAGCGGAATGCCGTAGAGCGGTCGGGCGTCGCCCCCTCGAAACGCGCCCGCCTGGGCGAGCGGCCGTACGAGCGGCAACTCACGCATGCCTTCGAATCCGTCGAGTGACTCCAGGGTTCCGGCACGCGCGAGATAAGGCAGCACCTCGGCCACCACGTGACTCAGCGCTGGGGCGGCCTTCGCCGCAATGGCCGTCCGTAGCTTGGCGAGCGACTCGAAGTAGTCCCCCTGGTAGACCGGTTCGACGCGCACCTCGTCCTGCGAGGCGTGGAAGCGACGCACGATTTCGAGCAGCACTTCGCGATTGCGCCCGCCCAGGCTGTACCAGAGCGGAACGCGTACCCTGCCCTGGGCGTCGCGCGAGCTTCGCTTGCAGCCAGAGACCGCCAAAGAACCTGCGGCACCTCCGAGGATCTGGCGGCGCGTGATCCTCATTCGAGGCGCCGATCCTCGGCCGAAGGGTCGAAGAAGTGCAAGCGCGAGGAGTCGAGTGCAACATGCACACGTTCACCCGGCGCGCGCGGCGAGAATCCTGCGGTTCGTGCGCGCAGGTCGACGTCACCGGCACGCAAGAGCAGGTGCGTTTCGGAGCCGAGCGGCTCGGAGAGCAGCACCTCGAAGGGTGCCGAGCGCGCACTTCCTTCGGAGACCAGGCTGACGTTCTCGGGACGAACGCCGACGACGACATCGGAGGGCAGCTGGCCCTCGGGTCGCGGAAGCTGGAATGGCCCGCATGCAATCCCGTCAGGCGAGACGCGGCCCTCAAGAGATTCATTTTCGGCGCGCCGAGGAACGTCGCCACGAAGCTCGTGGCTGGCCGCTCGTAGATGGCGCGCGGAGGTGCGATCATGAGCACCCTGCCCTCGCGCATCACGCAGATGCGATCCGCGAGCGTCATCGCCTCGACTTGATCGTGCGTGACGTAGATCGCGGTCACCCCGAGCTGACGCACGAGCACGCCGATCTCCACGCGGAGCTCCTGGCGAAGCGCGGCATCGAGATTCGAGAGCGGCTCGTCGAAGAGAAACACGCGCGGGCGACGCACGATGGCGCGTCCCATCGCAACGCGCTGGCGTTCGCCGCCGGAGAGCTCGGCAGGCAAGCGATCGAGCAGGCGTCCGAGGCGGAGCATCTCGGCGGCCTCGCGCGTGCGCTTCTCGCGCTCGGCCGAATCGATGCCGCGCATCTTGAGCGGGAACTGGATGTTCTCGCGCACGGTCATCTGCGGGTAGAGGGCATATCCCTGGAAGACCATCGCCACGTCGCGGTCCTGCGGGGGCACGCGCTCCATCGCGCGCCCGCCGATGCGCACCGAGCCGGAGTCGGCCTCTTCGAGACCGGCCACGATGCGCAACGTGGTCGACTTCCCGCAGCCCGACGGGCCGACGACGACGAGGAACTCGCCCTTGGCCACGGAGAACGAGATGTCACGCAAGGCGGCCGGAACCGTCTCGCCCTTGGCGACGCGCTTTCGATCCCCGTCGAAACGCTTCGAAATGCGATCGAGCTCGACCTCGGCCTCGCTCATCGCGCCTTCAGCGGTGACGCTCGCGGAGGATCACTGCAGCACGCGCCATGTTGCGAAGCTTCTCGTAGGCCTCGTCGACCGGGATGTCCGCGGCGTTTCCGGGCGCGAACCCGCAGTCCGGAGCGAGCGTGATGCGCGCCTTGTCGACGTGCTCCATCGCGTGCTCGACACGCGCCACGATCGTCTCCGGCGAGTCGATCACGGCGCCGCGACAATCGACGCAGCCAAGGCCGATGTTCACGCGCTCGGGAAGCTCACGAAGGCAGCGCGTGTCGCCCGCGGCGGGGATGGTGAACTCCATCATGAGCTGGTTGACGTCGAGCGCGCGGAGCGCCGGCATGATGGCGTCGTACGAACCTTCGCCAATCCAGCCCTGACGGCCCTTGTTCCGACGGCAGAGATGCACCGCCTTGCGCACGTTCGTGATGCCCTCGAACACGCGATTGATGAGGCTCACGCAGTGCATTGCCTCGGCATCGGCGTCTTTGAACTTCGCGCGCACCTGCGGGTCGACGAAGAGGCAGAGGTGCGGGTCGTCGAGCTGCACGGTGTGCACGCCGGCTTCGGCGAGCGCGAGCACCTGGGCGCGGAGGATGGGAATGATGGCGTCGGCAAAGGCCTCGCGCGTGGGATAGATCTCGCGCGAAACGCCCTCGTCCCACATGCGAACGGAGAGCAGGTAGGGGCTCGGGAGGGCCACCTTCACGGGGACCTTCGCGCGCTCGATGGCGAAGCGGGCGTGCTGCGCGAGAACCGCAGGATTGCCCGGCTTCACCTCGCCCGTCACCGTGTGCCAGTACTTGCCGTCACGGCCCTGGCCGGAGAGCTCGCGCTTGAAGCCCGTGGCAACGTCGGTGATGACCGCCACGTACGAGAAGCGACGCCACTCGCCGTCGGTAATGACGTCGACGCCCGCGGCTTCCTGCAGGGCGATCGCCGAAGGCACCGCCATGTCGAGAAGCCGCTCGCGCTCGCCGTCGGAGACGCGGCCTTCGTGGATGCCGTCGAAGAGCTCCTTGAGCCAGAGCGGCCTCGGCAGCGAGCCCACCACGGTGGTCGGGAAGAGCCGAGATTCTCTCGTCGCTTGCGTCGCTTGCGTCGCGTGCGTCGCGTGCGTCACTGGCCGCCCTCCCACCAGGTTTTGGCGAGCTCGAGATCCTCGAGGGTGTCGATCTCCATGTAGCCGCCGTGGGTGTCGACGCGGTGGAACGTCGAGCCCCGTTCGATCATGCGTTGGAAGAGATGAATGAGATACGCCTTTGCGAACGGACGATCGCCGAGCGTGGTGCACGTGGCCTTGGCCTCGTCGAAGGCCTCGATGATCTCCTGCGCGCCAACCGGCGTCACCTTCGCGACACCGATGAACTCGCCGGACGCGGCTTCGGAAGCAATGGTCCTCGAGACCTCCACGATGCGCGAACCGTCGGCGCGCATCTTCTCGGCGTCGCTCTCGGGATGACGCGTGCGACCGATGTAGCGACGGCGCCAATCCGTGTCGCACACGAGGACCTTGTCGTGCGGAGAGGCAACGGCCGCGGCAACCGCCGAGCCTCGATACACGATGTCCGTGTACGAGGAGACGAAGCCCGACGTGAGGTGCTCGCGCGCGCACATGAGCGAGGCCAGGATGTTGTTGTTCTCCCAGTCCTCGTTGTGCGCGTAGGTGAACTCTGGGTAGCGTTCTCGGAGAACGTCATTCCGGTAGCCGCACACGAAGACGACGTCTTTGCGCGAAAAGCCGGCTTCCTTCAGCGCGTCGAGAATGTGCTCGAGCATCGGGCGACCGAGCACGGGGACGAGCGTTTTGGGCAGCTCGTCCGTTCGGTGTTCGAGGCGGCTGCCGCGGCCGGCGCCAATGAGGACAGGGCGCATGGGACCTCCTTTTTACGGGGTTCCGAGGACGGCGGAAAGGACGATCGCGGGGCCCCGAATCGAGTGTTCGAGCGTACGATGCCTCCGTGCCCCTTACGATCGGCTTCGTCACGGACCTGCACTTCGGCCCCGAAGCGCGCTTCGACGGGAAACTCCGCAAACTCACGGCCCACGCGGGTGAGCTCACCCGAGGCGTGGTTGCCGCGATGAACGACGAGGTCCGGCCCGATCTCCTCGTGAACCTGGGCGACGACATCGAGGACGAGAGCCGCGAAGCCGACCTCGCCCGCTACGGCGAGTGTCAGTCCATCTTGCGTACCGCCAAGGCGGAGCTCGTGAACGTGGCCGGCAACCACGACGTCATTTTCCTGAATCGCGACGATCTGAACCGGTTCTGGGAGCGCGAAGGACCGCTGTTCTACAGCCTCGATCGCGGCGGCTTCCACCTCGTCGTCCTGCACACGCTCGAGAGGAAGGACGTCGACGTGCGCATCCCCGAGGCGCAGCTCCGCTGGCTCAAAGAGGACCTCGCCCGCACGCCCCTGCCCGTGGTCGTCTTCATGCACCACAGTGCGAGCGAGCAGGATCTCGGTGACTCGTTCTGGTTCTACAAGGCCCCTCACCTGGCGCTCGTCAAAGAGCGCACCGAGCTACGCCGCATCCTCGAGGAGAGCGGCAAGGTTCGCGTGGTGTTCAACGGGCACGTCCACCGCAATCACCTCGACGTGATTCGCGGCATTCCGTACGTCACCGTGCAAAGCCTCATCGAGAACCTCGACGACGACGCGCCCGGACGCCCCTCGGCCGCCTACGCCGTCGCCACACTCGACGAAAACCGCACCATCGTCCGCGTGCGCGGCAACGATCCCGCCCGCTACCAGTTCGAGCACTAGAGCGCGCGACGCATCACGATCGAGTCGCCGCCAACGCGGTTCGGAATGCGCGACGCCTCGACGAAACCCGCGCGTTCGTAGAGATGAATCGACGGATTCGTGGCGCGAACCGAGAGGACGATGGCCGGGTATCGGCCGCTCGAACGACGAAAGAGCTCTTCGAGCATGCTCGCGCCGAGCTTCTGGCCACGCGCACGAGGCTCGACGGCAATCGCGAGCTCGGGGAGCTCGGGCGTCGCCACCTTGAACGGCATCGGAGGGCCCTCGAGCAACCGGAGCCACGCCGCACCGAGCGGCGCGCCGGATCCGTCGACGGCGACGACTCCGAGATCGCCCGCGCGCATCCACCCCTTCACGTAGGAGCCGAGGTTGTCGTCGCTCTTGGCCGCCGCCACACTCGCTGCGCCGCCGGGGTCCATCGACGCCGCGTAGGTGAGCATCGTCCAGAGGAATTCCTCGTCCGCGGGCGTGGCGTCTCGAATCCGAACGTTCATCGCAGCGCTCATCCGACCACGCGCCCTTTCAGCAAGGCAATGGTCGACTTGCGACGCGCATCTTGCACGCGCGCGACGATGTCGCCCTTCGCGAGACCGGCATGGAAGCGAAGCGCTTCGCCCTCGCGCCGGTGGATGATCACGTAGCCCTCGCCTTCGTCCGCCTCGATCCGCTCGAGGTCGTCCCACGCGATCGACGTCTCGTTGCCGTTGTCGTGGATGAGAAGCCCTTCGGGGCGAATGGCGAGATACACGTTCTCGAAGAGCATCGTCGCCATCGTCCCGAAGCCGAGCACGAGTCCGGCGAGCATGATGGCTCCGCCTGCGAGGCTCACCGCGAAGCCCACGTTCGGACGGAGGCGGTGCATCAAGTGAGCACCGACCCCCGACGCCCCCGCCGCGATCAGCAAGGCCGCCGACGTGAGCAGCTTCTTGGTCGGTCCCGACCGATCGACACGAAAGAAATCGACACCCGCCGTCGCCACGGCGGACAACTTACTTCATCTGCGTCGGGCCGTAGCTAGGAGGCGATGACCAATTGCCCCCACGCCTGGGGTCTGTCCCGCGGGTGCGGTGCGTTGCGCCCCTTCCCAGCCCGTCGAGCCCCAGGGTTGCGAGCCCCAGTTGCGCGTCGAGGATCCCACGCGGGCGTCACGGCCACCGCCGCCCCAGCCGTATCCCCACCCCCCGTAGCCATAGCCATATCCGCCGTAGCCGTAGACGGGAGACGCGCCGATGACGGTCACGTTGTTGTTCACGACCACGTTCGAGCTCGGACCGGGCGCAGCCGGCGGATCCGGGGACGGCTGGTACGCTTCTTGGGCGCCCTGACCGAGCGTCACCGTCCGGGAAAGCCGCGGACGAGCCACCGGGGTTTCGGCGGCAGGCGGCGCCACCTGCACGACGGGTTGGTCGTCGAAAGGCAGAGCTCGAGGCGGGGCCGAATCCGGTGCATGCGAACACGCCGCGAGGGCACCGAGCGCGAGCGCGGCGGTCAGAAGCGTGCGTCCCATACGGTCATCTTGGATCGCGACCGGGCCAGGCACCAGGGTGTCGCGCCCGCTCAGCTTACGCCGGTCGTGCCGCGCCTGCGCGCGTGCTGCGCGAAGAGAATGTAGATGGGCACGCCGGCGAGCAGGATGAGCACGCTGGTGCCGCACTCAATCGGATTGACAATGACCATCGAGACGGCGATGCCGACGTTCGCGAGGATGTAGAGGAGCGGGACGATCGGATAGCCCGCGGCTCGATACGGTCGCTCACGATGACGATCGCGAACGCGTAGGACGTAGAGCGCCGACGTGTCGGCGATCGTGGCGAGGACGATCGCGAACGTCGTGTAATTGAGCACGCGCGAGAGGTCCCAGAAACTGAGCACGAGGAGCGTGGCCGTCACCGCCTGGACCACGACGGCAATCGACGGCGTTCCGGATCCCTTGCTCAGGCGCGCGGCAGCGGAGAAGAAGAGGCCATCGGTCGCCATCGCGTACGCAATGCGCGGCCCAACGAGGATGTTCGCGTTCAAACAGCCGAAGACCGACACCAGCATCATGAGCGAGACGAGCGCGCTACCCTTGGCACCGAAGAGGACCTTGCCGGCCTGAAAACCGACATCCGGCATGCCCTTCGCTCCCTCGGCCATCGCCGGCATGCCGAGCGCATAGACGAAGGTGAGCGTCACGAGCAGATAGATGCTCGTGCAAATGCCGAGGCCCCAGAAGAGCGAGCGCGGGAGATTGCGGCCGGGCGACTCGATTTCCCCTGCCACGTAGACGCTGGCGTTCCAACCGAGATACGAAAAGATGACCGGCGAGAGCGCGACGCCGAAGCTCGAGAGCGTGGCCGTTCCCGCACTGGCGAAGGGCATGGCCGCCGTGCGCCCGTGACCGAGAATAGGGCCGATCAGCACGATGGCGACGAGGGCTGCCACCTTCAAGTACGCCGTCGAGGTGTTCAACGCGGCCCCGGCGCGCGTGGCGTACGCGTTGACCACGGTGCACACCCAGATCACGACGACCGCCGCCGCCTTCTGCGTGAACGGCGTCAGCTCGACGAAGCTTTGCAGCGAAAGCGTGAAGCCCACGGCGAGCGTCGCGACGGTGCCTGCGAAGATGGCGAAGAACGAGAGCCATCCGACGAGGAAGCCCGCCATCGGGTGGTAGGCCGCGCGGAGGTAGACGTAGTTGCCGCCCGCGCGCGGGAACATCGCTCCTAGCTCCGCGTTCGCGAGCGCGCCGGCGAGCGAAAGCAATCCGCCGCAAGCCCACGCCGCGAAGAACCATCCCGGGCTCGGTAGGAGCTTCGCGACACCGCCCGGCGTGAAGAAGATGCCGACGCCGATGACGGACGAGACGACGAGCATCGTCGCGTCTTTGAGGGTCAGAACTCGGGGAAGCTCGCCATTCACCACAGAACATCCTGATCTTCGACGACGCCGGCGACGCCGTCGAGCTGCACGTCACGACCTTGGAGCTCGAGCTTGCCGCGAAAGAGGCCGACGGGCTGCACGAAGCGCGACCGCACGACGAGCAGCTGCGTGTGCTGCGCGTGCACGGCGCCGGGCTCGAACGACAGGTCGATCCCCTGCCCCACGATACGCCACGGGCGCAAGGGGTCGCGCTCGTCGAACTCGAATCGCGGCTCGGCGAGCGGATGGACGTGGCCGCCGAAGAATGCGGCGCACTCGGCCTCGCCGACGAAGCCCTGCACCACGTTGAGGCCGATGGGCTCGCCCTCCGTCGTCTTTCCCAGTGCAAAAGCCCATCGCCAGCGCGTTCGTCGCGGCAGGAGCCCCTGGGTATAGTCCCAGCCGGCCGTGGCACCGTCGAGCGACATCGAACGACCGCCGACACGCAAACGCCCACGAACCGACGCGAGGGCGCGTTTCTCGGTGGCGTTGAAGAGCCCGTCGCGAAGATCGACGATGGCCGAAATCGGCGGGGGTGACGACGACTCGTCGAGCGTCGCCTCGAGCTCGATACCCTCGAACGCGAGCCGCATCTCGAGCGATGCTCCGGCGCGCGTCATCGAGACTTGCGAACGCCCACGCACGAAGCTCGCGAGCGTGCCGTCGCCATGCGGTGCATCGGCCACGGTGACGCGTGACGGTGGGGCGAGCAACGTTCGATCGACGAGCATTCGCTTCGCCGCGCGGTCGTAGACGAACACGAATGCCGTCGCGGCGAAGCCGGTATGTACGACCGCGAGCCCGACAAAGAGCTCCTCGGACGCGATCGCGGCATACACCCACCGCTTTCGCCGCAAGTGCCGCGCGGTCCAGCCGCGTCGCGCGCCGGCCACGTCGATCGAGACGGCCGGCATCGGTCCCGCGTAGGCACCGAAGGCGGGAGCCAACGTCGTGGGATCGACGAAGGCAGCGGGCGCGGGACCCAGCATCGAGCGCGAAGAGGCCGTCATCGGCACGCATCCTCGCACGGAACACCGCTGCACTGCGGCTCGGCCTTCGTCCTACCTGCTCCTCGCTGGCCGGGAGCCTGACCACCCGCCCGGGATTGGAGCCGCGACCGTCAAGGATGATAGAAGACGGAGGGATGCCGTCCTCGACCATGGTTCGGAGCCTCCTCCTCGTTTCCACCTGCATCGTGGCCAGCCTCGGCGCTGGGTCGATCGCTTGTTCATCGCGGTCCGCGCCGCCCGCCGAGACGCCGACCACCACGACGGTCTCCGCCCCGGTGGAGACGACCGCCAAGATCACGATGTTCTCCGTGTCGCCCGAGAACCTCTCCGTCGACAAGATCAGCATGCGCGAGGGCTCGGCCATCCCCGACGGCAATCGCGATCTCGTCTTCACGACGCGCATCGACGGCCCGGTCAATGCACTCTTTCTCGTGACGTGCACGCAAAAAGGCGATCCGCTCCACAACTTCCGGGCGGACACAGTCATGGGCCAGGAGGAGCTTCCCGCGGAGCTCGGCACCGTCGTCGACGTCGGCCGGATGACCGAATGGATTGCGATCGTCGAAGACGGCAAATTCATCAATCACGAAAACAGCCGTATCGACATTCGCTCCGGAAGCCACGATTTGAAGCTGTACGTGCCGAATACGGGCATGTTGCGTGGCGGAAGCTTCATCCGTCTGTATGCACGCGCCCAGGGGGGCACCCTGGTGGCAGGACCGGTGGTTCCGTATTGAGACTCTCGCGAACGTCCAATCACTGGTTTAGACTGCCATCATGACGCTTCGTGGTTGGAACGACGCCTGGCAACCGCTCTTCGAGAGCCTCGGCCGGATGAAGGCCTCGTGGCCGACGCGTGGTTGGAGCTGGGATCCCCGGCTGATGTGCTGCACGTCCTCGTTCACCACCGAACAGGAGCCGGCGGCCCGCAAAGCCACGGCGATGGCGCTGCAACATGAATGGACGCCTGCCACGATCGTGCGCGCCCCGCAGCAGCTTCGCGATGTCGTCGAGCGCGCAGGGGGTGTTCGCCAGGGCCAGCTCGTGTTGTCGACGGGGCCCATCAACGGTCTGCTCGTCTATGGCCTCTGGTGGCCATGGGGCGACGCGGAGACCGTTTCGCTCCGCGTCGGCCTCGCGGACGTCGATCCGGCCCGCGAGCCGTATCAGAAGTTCCGCGACGTCTTCAGCGTCATGCTCTGAGCGCGATCGCGACCCCGATCACGCCCATCGCTTCGGGCGCTTGCGGGTCTCGGTGAGATCGAGCCGATCGCACAGCGCCTCGAAGGGGCCGTGGGGTACGCCGCGGAACTCGAGATCAGTGAGCGACTCCTTCAACGGCACGTCGGTCACGAGGGTCGCAAGCTTCTTGTAGAGAAGCGCGTCGTCGCGCTCGGCAGCGAGCGTCGCTCCGAGGCGCGGTGCGCCCGGAATCGCCACGTCCCATTTGGCAGGATCCTCGGGGATCGCCTCGATCGTCCCCCACCGCGCCAGCAGCTTGGCCGCGGACTTCGCCCCGAACCCGGCGAGGCCTGGAATGCCGTCGGCCGTGTCGCCCACGAGCGCGAGGAGGTCGGGGATGCTGGCGGGCGGAACGCCGCGTGCCGCCACGACGGCGTCCTCGTCGATGACCTTCTTCCGAATTCGATCGAGCTGTACGATCCGGTCACCCGATACGACCTGGCCGAGATCCTTGTCTGGGCTCAGAATTCGAATCTGTTTGGCGCTCTTGGAAAAGCGGACGGCCCCGGTGGCGAGGGCGTCGTCGGCCTCGTACTGGTCCATCGACCAGACGACGATCCCCAGGGCCTTCATCGCTTCTTCCGCCAGGTCGAACTGGCCGCGCAGCGAAGCAGGCACGCCTTCGTCGGATTTGTAGCCGTCGAAAAGGTCGTTACGAAACGACACGATGGGATTGTCGAAGGCAATCGCGAGGTGGGTGACGGCTTCTGCCTGCTCCTCGAGGAGCGTCAGCATGGAGGAAATCAGCCCGGCGGTCGCTTTCACGTCCACGCCCCCAACCACCTTGGAGGGGCGCTGCGAGAAGTGGGCTCGGAAAAGCTCGAAAGTTCCGTCAACGAGGTGGACGCGCATGGATGCCCAGCATGCTACGCTTCCGTACTGTAGAGGAGGGCTTTGGGTTGGCGGATTCGCGGGATAGCCGCTCGCAGAGCCGCGTGGGCACCACGATTCGTGGGAAGTATCGCGTCGACGCGTTCATCGCGACGGGCGCCATGGCGAGCGTGTACGCCGCGACCCATCGCAATGGCGCACGCGTCGCCCTCAAAATCATCCATCCACAGCTCATTCGCGACACCGCACTCGCCGAGCGCTTCAAGCGCGAGGGCTACTTCGCGAACTCGATCGAGCATCCTGGCGTGGCGAGGGCCATCGACGACGACGTCACCGAAGACGGCGCGCCGTTCCTCGTGATGGAGCTGCTCGAAGGGGAAACGCTCGAAACGCGGCGGCGAAGGCGCGGCGGGCGCGTTCCGCTTGCCGAGCTTCTGATGATCGCCGACGGCCTCCTCGACGTGCTGTCGGCGGCGCACGCGCGCGAGATCATCCACCGCGACCTGAAGCCGGACAACGTGTTCATCACGGAGTCGGAAGAAGTGAAGGTCCTCGACTTCGGCGTCGCGCGCTTCGACGACCGCAAGACGTCGAGCGACATGACGGGCACCGGCATGGTCGTCGGAACGCCCGCCTACATGCCGCCCGAACAGGCCCTCGGCAAGCGCGCCGAGGTCGATGCGCAGAGTGACATCTGGGCGGTGGGCGCCACGCTTTTCGTGTGTCTCGCCGGCGTCGGCGTGCACGAAGGCGGCGATGCGAAATCGCGATTGATCGCCACTGCACGCAATCGCGCACGTCCGCTGGCAAGCGTCGCACCCGAGGTTCCGCGGGGTGTCGCGTCCGTCGTCGATCGCGCCCTCGCCTACGAGAAAGAAGAGCGTTGGCCCTCGGCCGACACGATGCGCGAAGCGCTTCGCTGGGCACGACGTGGACTTCGCGACGACGATCCCTCGCTGCGTCGGGCGAGCAGCGCACCGCCCCCTGGCATCGCGCAGCGCCTCAACGACGATCGAACCATGCCGGGCCATCCGATGGTACGGCAGCTCGACTCGACCGAAATGACGGTGCGCACGCCGCAGGGGCCGCGCTCCCTCGACGCAACCGCCATCGATACCGACGCCTACCGACCGCAGCGAAGCCTCGAAGTCAAAGACCGCTTCGAGGTGACGACAGAGCCGCTGTATCCCGTGCTGCGCGTTCCCGCGCCCGACGTTCCGCTCGGGAGGCCGCGGCCAACGTCGTCGGTTCCCGTTCCGAACGTTCCGAACGTCCCCGCCAACGCGAACCACACCCCGCCGCTCGGCTCGGGCATGGCGGTCATGCCGCGCGTGAGCTCGCGTCCACCACCTCCGCTCCCCAGGCGAAGCACACCGCCCCCGCCGCCTCCGGCCGTCATCACCCAGAGTGGCTTTCCACCGCCGCTCCCCGCGCGAGCGTCTGCGCCCGTTCCGGGGCCGGTCGCTCCAGTTGCAGGTCCGGTCGCAGGTCCTCTACCTGCACCGATTCCACCGCCGCGACCGCCCGTGCCGGCGATGGCCTCACCGAATGCATCGCTCCACGGCTCGATTCATCCGAGCCGTCCCAGCTATCCGAGCCATTCCGGTCATCCGGCCCCGATCTCGGAACAGCCGGCGAGCGCCGCGCCCGGTCCCCTGCTCTCGAGCCTGGTCGATTCTCGCGAGGCCAAACAGCGCGCACGCCGCGTCGTGCCCGCCGTCGTGGGAGCGCTTCTTCTCGTTGGCACGGTCGTGGTCATTCGCGCGCGGGCGGCTGACGACGCCGAGCCAGGGGCGCCGTCACACGCGGCCACCGCGATGGACTCGGCCACCCCCACCGCGTCGATCGCTCCGTCGGCCGCGCCCGTCGTGGCCACCGCGGCAACGGAGACGGCCCCGCCCGTCACCTCCCTCGCCGCGAGCGCACTGCCGGAGGCCAAAGCCACGGCGCGGGAAGCCAAGCGTCCCGCTCCCCCTGCTCCGCCGCCGCGAGCGGCGGTACCGGTGAGACCTGCGACCACGGACGAGCCTTTGCCGACGTTCACGGCAACGCCGGCGCCGCCACCTGCCGAAGCGCCGACGGAGGCGATGCCCAAACCGATCGAGCCTCCCGCGGCCAAAGATCCACCGCCCGAAGGGCCGAAGGCGTCTGCGCCGCCGGCCGCGACGACCGAAGACCCGTAAGCGCGCGCGACACGTTCGCACGCCAATCGCGCCAACGGACCGCGCCGAACGCGTGACGCGCGGAGCCCGAGCGCCGGTATGCAGTCCGTGGGTTCGCATCGCGCGCCCGGCGGCCTATCCTTCGCGTCATGTCGACCCTTACCAGCTCTCCGGCATGGCAGGCTCTGGCAACGCATCGCGACGAGATGGCTCGCATCCACATGCGCGATCTCTTCGCCAAGGACCCGCAGCGCTTCGCGAAGATGTCCCACGAAGCATCGGGCGTGTTCGTCGACTACTCGAAGCACCGCGCGACCGCCGAGACGATGACGCTGCTGTTCTCCCTCGCCAAGCAGGCCGAGGTCGAGAGCTGGCGCGACAAGATGTTCGCGGGCGCGAAGCTGAACGGCACCGAAGGCCGCGCCGTGCTCCACGTGGCTCTCCGCAATCGCGCGAACCGGCCAATCCTCGTCGACGGCAAAGACGTGATGCCCGAGGTGAACGGCGTGCTCGCCAAGATGCGCGACTTCACCGAGCGCCTCCGGAATGGCACCTGGAAGGGTCACACCGGCAAGACCATCACCGACGTCGTGAACATCGGAATCGGCGGCTCGGACCTCGGCCCCGTGATGGTCACCGAAGCGCTTCGTCCCTACTGGAAAAAGGACATGCGCGCGCACTTCGTGTCGAACGTCGACGGCACGCAGATGGCCGAGACGGTCAAGCACCTCGATCCGGAACGCACGCTCTTCATCGTCGCCTCGAAAACGTTCACGACGCAGGAGACGCTGACGAACGCCAAGTCGGCGCGCGCATGGCTGCTCGGCAAGCCCGGCTTCGACGACAGCGCGGTCGCCAAGCACTTCGTCGCGCTGTCCACGAACGCCAAGGAGGTGGCCGCGTTCGGCATCGACACGAAGAACATGTTCGAGTTCTGGGATTGGGTCGGTGGACGCTACTCGCTGTGGAGCGCCATCGGCCTCTCGATCGCGTGCGTCATCGGCATGGATGCCTTCGAAGAGCTCCTCGCCGGCGGCTTCGCGATGGACGAGCACTTCCGCACGGCGAAGCTCGCAGAGAACATCCCCGTCATTCTGGCGATGCTCGGCATCTGGTATGCGAACTTCTTCGGCGCCGAGACGCAGGCGATCCTTCCCTACGACCAGTACATGCATCGCTTCCCTGCCTACTTCCAACAGGGCGACATGGAGTCGAACGGCAAGCGCGTCGATCGGTCGGGCAACACCATTACCGACTACACGACCGGGCCGATCCTCTGGGGCGAGCCGGGCACGAACGGCCAGCACGCCTTCTACCAGCTCATCCACCAGGGCACGCGCATCATCCCGTGCGACTTCATCGCGCCCATCGAGACGCACAACCCGCTCGGCAAACACCACGAGATCCTACTCGCGAACTTCTTCGCCCAGCCCGAGGCGCTCATGCGCGGCAAGACGGAGGAAGAGGCTCGCAAGGAGCTCGAGGCGCAGAAGCTGCCGCCCGAGCGCGTGAACGAGCTCGCACCGCACAAGACGTTCCCGGGCAATCGCCCGACCACGTCGATCATGGTCCAGAAGATCACGCCGAAGACGCTCGGCTCGCTGATCGCCATGTACGAGCACAAGATCTTCGTCCAGGGCATCGTCTGGAACATCTACAGCTTCGATCAGTGGGGCGTTGAGCTCGGCAAGCAACTCGCGAGCAAGATCCTCCCCGAGCTCGACACGCCAGGCGAAGTGACGAGCCACGACTCGTCCACGAACGGCCTCATCAATCGCTACAAGAAGCTCCGCAAAGGCTGACTCTGCCGCTCGCTTCACGTCATGCGCAGCGCGGGCACTTCGATTGCTTCGCCGCTGCGCATGCCCCCCGTGCACAAGAAACCACCGCCCGCGCGCGATCCCGGAAGGCACAAAGGCCCGATGGAGGAGCCCACCTCGCAGAAGCGTGGCGGGCCCATCGGAGATCCGCCTCGCAAAGGTCAGGTGCCCGGTGAGAAGCCTCCGACCATCCGCGATCCCGGGCGCAGACGCTGAAGCTCAGGCGCCGATGTCGCGCGTCTTGTCGAGCAGGCTCGGCAATTCGCCACGCAAACGCTTCTGCCAATCACGCGCGTCGGCGAGGTGGGCGCCTTCGGGCAGCGTCGTGGCGTAGCGGTCGAGCATGGCGACGGCGCTGCGCACGTCGCGCGCGGCCTCGTCGCGAGCGCCGGCGAGGAGCGCGCTGAAGTAGGCGTCGTCGAGGACGAACGGATCGAGCTCCTTTTCCGCTCGATTCGTGTCGATGGCGGCCTCGAAGTCGCGGACGGCATCGGCGTAGCGCTCGGCGAGCTCGCACGCCGTGGCGCGGTCGAAGAGCGGTTCGGGACCGTGATTGCCGCCTTCGATGTCTTCGGTCGCAGCAGCGATGGCCTCTTCGTAGTCACCCTTCTCGATGAGCGACTTCGCGAACGACATTCCATAACGTCCAGCCATCGAAACCTCCGAGGGATGCGACCCTACCACCTGCTTCGCGGCGCCGCACCGCGATCGAAGGCAATCGGCGTGAGCGGCTGGTAAGGTCGCCCTCGATGGAGAACACGATTCTCGTCACCGGAGCGGCCTCGGGTATCGGTCGAGCCGTTGCGCGGCTCTTCGGGTCGAAGGGCTGGCACGTCGGCTGTTACGATCTCGACAACGCGGGGGTCCGTCACGTCGCAACCGAGGTGGGTCATCGCGCGCTCGCCGGACATCTCGACGTCACCGACGAGGCCTCGTGGAACGCGTGCGTCGCCGACTTCGAGGCGTTCACCGGCGGCCGTCTCGGCGTGCTCTTCAACTGCGCCGGGATCCTCCGCATGGGGCCCTTCGATCAGCAGAGCGTCAGCGATTGCAAAAAGCAGCTCGACGTGAACGTCATGGGCGTCATCCTCGGCATCAAGGCGTGTTTGACGCTACTCGAGCGAAGCCGCGGGGCCGTCGTCAACATGTCGAGCGCGTCGGCGGTCTACGGCCAACCCGAGCTCGCCGTCTATTCGGCCACCAAGTTCGCCGTGCGCGCGCTCACCGAGGCCCTCGACATCGAGCTCCGCGATCGCGGCGTCCGCGTGGTCGACGTGATGCCCGGCTACGTCGACACCCCCATGGTCCGCGCGCAGGTCCACCGCGCGCGATCGCTCGAAAAGCTGGGCATCAAGCTGTCCCCCGAAATCGTGGCCGAGACCGTGTGGGAAGCCGCCCATGGCGACGGCCTCCACTACATCCCCGAACGCAACCTGAAGGTCATCGCGCGAATCAGCGGGCTGATGCCGGGCGCCGCCCGACGCCTGATGCGCCTGCTCGCGAGGTAGGCTCCAACGGAGCGAGCGCGATTCTCCGACAGTCTCGAGGGACAGAGCGAAGGAGATCCCAATGTCGTGCGAAGCACGACGCGCCGAAGGCGTTGGGGGGAGCAACTGTCTTCTTCAGACGTCGTCGGTGCTCGCCCCAGGCGGGTTCGCACCGAAGGCCTCGAGAGACCAAGACGCCAGTAGGTCGCGATGAGGCGAGCGGCGGGTTCTCCGTCGCGCTCGTAGCGCGACGCGCCGAAGGCGACCCGCCGCGTGCAGCAGGGGGAGGCTCGAAACCGGAGGTTTTGAGGGGGACCGGAGGTCCCCACGAGTTAGCTCGGGTTCGCGACTTCGAGAACGAGGCGCGTACGGCCGACGATGATCTCGTCACCGTTGACGAGCTCCTGCTCGCCCTTGATCCGAACGAAGACGCCCGTACGCGACCCGAGGTCGGAGAGGAGGATCGAGCCCGCCTGCTCTTCGACGAGGCAGTGCTGGTCATCGACGAGCGGATCGGCCGTGAAGACGAAGTCTCCGATCGCCGAGCCGATCTGCATCGTGTTGCCACGCGCGACGACGCATGCGCCCTTCGCGCCGCCCTCGAAAATCTGGACGATGCGGAACGACGAGGTCCACTTGGGCGACGAATAGAAGTACGTCGGGCCAGGGCCAGGGCCGTCGTTCGAGTCGGGGTTGCGCTCGAGCATGAGCAGCTGATCACCGACCATGAACTCGTCGCCAATCTCGAGCTCCACGGGCGTCCTGATGCGGAGGAACACGCCGTTACCGTGCTCGAGATCGTGCAGCCAGATGCGCCCGTTGACGGCGCGGATCTGCGCTTCACGCGGGTGGCAGAACTTCTCGCCGACGAGCGCGATGGCGCCCGCGCTGCCGAGGATCGCGGCATCGCCGCGGGGCTCGTAGAACGCCGGGCCACCGGCCAAACTGCGCTGGACGCCGAGACGGAACGGCGCCTTCTGCGGCGCCTTCTCCTCGGGCTTGCCGACGAGCTTCGAGAGCATGCTCGACGCCGCGGGCGCGGCGGCAGCAGCGACGGGCTCGGCCTTCGCAGGCGGAACGACCTTCGGCATCGGCGCGGGCGTCGGGTTGGACGCTTCGACGCGCGTTTCCTTCTTGGTCGCGAGCTTCTGGAGCTCGAGGCGCGGCGGCTCTTCGAGCGTATGCATGCCGCCCATCGCGCGGCCGGCGATGACCTCGTCGAACTTCCCCTCGCGGAGAAGGATGGCCATCTCCATGTGCTGCCCCTTCATGAGCGTGCGCACGTACATGGCGACGTCGGGTCGGCTCACTTCGTTCGCGTACGAACGCTTGTGGCTCTTGATGATGCGCCCACCGTCCGCGAAGAGGTGCGTGATGATGTGGGGGCGATCGAGGCCGGAGTCTTCCGTCTGGATGTGGAAGACCATGCCGTTGAACTTGACGTTGTTGTTGAAGCCGACCTGCGCCCGCATGAAGTTCGGGCGGGCGATTTGCTTCTCGAGCTTGGCAACCTCGTCCGTGGTCCAGTAGGCGACGGCGGCATCGAGCGGAGCGGGATCCTTCGCCGCAACGCCTGCGACACCTTCCATGCGCTCGAAGGCGAGCTGCGCGAGGGCCGAACCGGGGTCGAGACGGAAGGCCTCGGCGAGGAGCTCCTGACCTTCCTTGTCATTTGGGCCATTGGCGGCCCAGGCGCAGAGCAAGGCCACCGCCTCGTCCCGCCTCTCGCGGGATACGAGCCAGCGCGCGACCTTGGCCGCGGAGCTACGGGAGGACATGTAGGGGACATCATCGGCGGCAAAAACCGCCGACGCAAGAGAAAGCGCAGATTCTTTGGAGAGGTCCGGCTCGCAGGATGCTCACGGAGCTCGCCGGCGCTGTCTTGCCTACTTTGGGCGCCGAGCTTGACCCGCTTGACCCGCTTGATCCGCTTGCTCGCCTTGTCTTGTTGAGTTTGCCGCTCTCCTACTCGTTACGCCTGCCCTACTCCAGCCCTGCTCCGGCCCTACACCTGACGCGACTTGCCGTTTCCGACCGGCGCGTACAGCGAAACCCCGCGCAGGTTCTCGTTCACCCGCAGCGGGACCTTGATGGAGGGGAGCGCCCGCTGGAGACAGTCCGTGCGCTCGCACAGGCGGCAGGTCACGCCCACCGGAACGCACGTGTCCGGGTTCTCGAGGTCGATGCCGTCGGAATAGACGAGCTCGCGCGCGAACTGCACCTGACAGCCAAGCCCGATCGCCTGGACGGGGTGTTGAGCGTGGTAGCCGCCGGCGTCTTTCTGGATCGTACGCGCAATACAGAAGTAGGTGACCCCGTCGGGCATGCGCGAGTTCTGGATGCGGATCATCCCTGGCGTGAGGAACGCGCTGAAGATGTTCCAACGCGGGCATGCCCCGCTGAAGCGCGCGAAGCGGATGCCCGATGCGCTGAATCGCTTCGAGATGTTCCCCGCCACGTCGATCCGAATCATGTGGAACGGAACGCCCTCGGCCCCGGGCCGGCGCAAGGTCGTCAATCGGTGGCAAACCTGCTCGAAGCCGACGCGGAAGCGACGACCGAGCACGTCGATGTCGTAGCGCTCCTCCTTCGCCGCCTGGAGGAATCGCTCGTACGGCATGATCACGGCGCCGGCGTAGTAGTTCGCGAGTGCAACCCTCGCGAGCGCGCGAGACTCGTCGCTCGTGAAGCGCGGATCGAGCGCGAGGCGGTCCATCGTGTGGCCCTGGGTCATGAGGCCGATCTGGTGGGCGAGCTGAAAGGTGCGTGAGCGCGTCGGCAGGAGCTCGGAGAGAACGAGCTCCTTTTTGTCGGGGTCGAAGCGCCGCAAGACTCCGCGCTCCGAGCCCCAACGTGCAATCTGCACACGGACGCCGAACTCGCTCTCGATGAAGCGAACCAGGCCCGAGTAGAGATCGTCGGTCGTGAGCTTGGCGCGCGCGCCGAGCTCTTCGGCCGCGGCTTCGAGCTCGGGAAAGTGATTGAGCTGACGCTGGATGAAGTCCGAGACTTCTTCGCTCGGCAGATGCGAGCTTCCGAGCGTGGCCCCGTTGTCGGGCGCGGCATCGACGCCGCTGAGCTCCTCACCCTCCGACAAGCGGGAGGACAAATCGTCCGAGGTCGCTCGTGCGGCTTGATAGGCGCGGTAGAGCGAGAGCACGGCACGTGCAGCGACAGGGCTCGCGGCCGCCATCTCGCGGACGTCGACCGAGGTGAGATCGCGTTCGTCGAACAAAGGGTCCGCGAATGCCTCGGTGAGATCTGCCACGAGACGCGTGTCCTCGTCGGTCGCGAACGCATGAACGTCCACAGCGAAGATCTGCGCGAGCTTGATGAGCAGGTTCGCGGGCAGTGGCCGGCGGTTGTTCTCGATGAGATTCAGGTAGCTCGGAGAGACGCCGAGTTTCTCGGCGAGCTGAACTTGGCTGAGGCTCTCGCGTCTCCGCAGAGCGCGCACTTTTGCCCCGAAGCGGGGCGCCTCGGGACTTTGACGCAGGGGCATTTCTCACCTCTCCGAACGGGCTGTCATTGACAGGTATTACATAGCAACAGTCTGTCATTGACAACACTAGACGCCTGTTTCTCAAGCCATGGATTCACGATATTGACGAATGACAGGCACCACTGCAAGGTAATGACGCACTGCATACTCGCGGTTCCAAGCTCGGCAAAAGTCGAATGGAACGGCGCAGGTACAGGCCCAGCAAGCGCGCGCTGAGGAGAACGAAAAGCGATGGCGACTTCCGGAATCACGCTCAAAGGAAACGGTCTCGATAGCGGGGAACACGCGGCGGAGGTCCTCACCGACGACGCATTGACCTTCGTTGCGGACCTGGTTCGCACGTTCCGGCCGCGGGTGCGCGAGCTGCTCGGCAAGCGCGCCGAGCGCCAGGCCGCCTTCGATCGCGGCGAGCTGCCGGACTTCCTCCCAAGCACGCCCGATGTCCGCGACGTGCGTAAGGCGGATTGGGCCTGCGCGCCGGTGCCGGAGATCCTGCACGATCGGCGCGTCGAGATCACCGGTCCCGTCGAGCGCAAGATGATCATCAACGCGCTCAACTCGGGCGCGAACGTCTTCATGGCGGACTTCGAGGATTCGACCACGCCCACTTGGTCGAACGTGGTCGACGGCCAGAAGAACCTCATCGACGCCGTCCGTCGCACGATCACCTTCGAACAAGGTCCGAAGAAGTACGCGCTCAACGAGAAGACGGCGGTCCTCTTCGTGCGCCCGCGGGGCTGGCACTTGCCCGAGAAGCACCTGCTCGTCGACGGCGAGATCTCGCCCGGCGCGCTCGTCGACTTCGGCCTGTACTTCTTCCACAACGCCAAGGAGCTCGTTCGCCGTGGCGCCGGCCCCTTCTTCTATCTACCGAAGATGGAGAGCCATCTCGAAGCGCGCCTCTGGAACGACGTGTTCGTTCGTGCGCAGGAGAAGCTCGGCCTCCCGCGCGGCACCATCAAGGCCACGGTGCTCATCGAGACGCTCCCGGCGGCGTTCGAGATGGATGAGATCCTCAGCGAGCTCCGCGAGCACTCCGCAGGCCTCAACTGCGGGCGCTGGGATTACATCTTCAGCTTCATCAAGAAGCGCGCGAACGATCCGGCGGCGCTCCTCCCCGACCGCGGCCAGGTCACGATGGATAAGGCGTTCCTCAACGCCTACGTGCAGCTCCTCATCCGCACGTGCCACCGCCGTGGTGTGCACGCGATGGGCGGAATGGCCGCGCAGATCCCCATCAAGGACGACGTGAAGAAGAACGAAGAGGCGCTCGCCAAGGTGCGCGCCGACAAGCTTCGCGAGGTCAAGAACGGCCACGATGGCACGTGGGTTGCTCACCCCGGCCTCGTCGCGCTCGCGCGGGACATCTTCGACGCGAACATGAAGGGCAAGAACCAGATCGACAAGAAACGCGACGACGTCCAGGTCGGGCGCAAGGATCTGCTCGAACCCACGCCGGGCACGCGCACCGAAGAGGGACTTCGCCACAACGTTCGCGTCGGCATCCAGTACCTCGAGTCGTGGCTTCGCGGCGTCGGCTGCGTGCCCATCTACAACTTGATGGAAGACGCCGCCACCGCCGAGATCTCGCGCGCGCAGGTCTGGCAGTGGATCAAGCACCAGGCCCCCCTCGCCGACGGCTCGGTCGTCTCGCGCGAACGCTTCGAGAAGGTCGTTGCCGAAGAGATGGAGCGCATTCGCTCGGAGGTCGGCGACGCCAAGTTCAACGGCGGAAAGTTTCCCGAGGCGCGCGCCATGTTCGAGCGCCTCTCCCTCGCTCCTCGCTTCGAGGAGTTCCTCACGCTCCCCGCGTACGAGCTCGTCACCTGAGCAGTTACGACGAACCCGCGCGTTTTCGTACGCCGGCTCTTCTCACTCGTTCTTCACGACATCGATAGGAGACTCATCATGACCGCAGCACGTGTCGTCGACGGCCTGGATACTTCGCTCCTCCACGCCAAGCGCTTCGACGGAATCGTTCGCCCCTATGCCAAGGCCGACGTCGAGCGTCTGCGTGGATCGTTCAAGATCGAGCACTCGATCGCCACGCTCGGCGCGCGCCGACTCTGGGAGCTCCTGCACACGGACGACTTCGTTCCCGCGCTCGGCGCGCTCACCGGCAACATGGCCGTGCAGCAGGTTCGCGCCGGCCTCAAGGCCATCTACCTCTCGGGGTGGCAGGTCGCGGCCGACGCCAACACGGCGGGACAGATGTACCCGGACCAGAGCCTCTACCCCGTCGACAGCGTCCCGACGGTCGTGAAGAAGATCAACCAGGCGCTCCTCCGCGCCGACCAGATCGATCACGCGGAGGGCAAGCGCTCACGTTACTGGCTCGCGCCGATCATGGCCGACGCGGAAGCCGGCTTCGGCGGTCCGCTCAACGCCTACGAGCTGATGAAGGCGATGATCGAGGCCGGCGCCGCGGGCGTCCACTTCGAAGACCAGCTGGCGAGCGAGAAAAAGTGTGGCCACATGGGCGGCAAGGTTCTCGTTCCCACGAGCCACTTCATTCGCACGCTCGTCGCCGCGCGCCTCGCCGCCGACGTGCTCGAAGTGCCGACGCTCGTCGTCGCCCGCACCGACGCCGACAGCGCGAAGCTCCTCACGAGCGACATCGACGAGCGCGATCACCCCTTCATCATCAAGGGTGACCGCACGGCGGAGGGTTTCTACCGCATCAAGAGTGGCGTCGACACGGCCATTGCGCGCGGCCTTGCCTACGCGCCGTATGCGGATCTCGTCTGGTGCGAGACGTCGACCCCCGACCTCGCGCAGGCGAAGAAGTTCGCCGAGGGCATCAAGAAGGAGTTCCCCAACAAGATGCTCGCGTACAACTGCTCGCCGTCGTTCAACTGGTCGAAGAACCTCGACGACGCGACGATCGCCAAGTTCCAGAAGGAGCTCGGCGCGATGGGCTACAAGTTCCAGTTCGTCACGCTCGCGGGCTTCCACTCGCTCAACCACGGCATGTTCGAGCTCGCCCGCAAGTACAAGGACACGGGTATGGCGGCCTACTCGCAGTTCCAGAACCTCGAGTTCGCCTCCGAGAAGGACGGCTACACGGCGACCCGCCACCAGCGCGAAGTCGGCACCGGCTACTTCGACCAGGTCGCCGAGGTCATCTCGGGCGGCAAGGCCTCGACGCTCGCCCTCGAGGACTCGACCGAGAAACACCAGTTCTGAGCCGGCACGAGCGCTACGAGCCCGCGTGGCTCGCGTCCTAGGAACGCCGAGGCCGGGTGGCTCGTCCGCGAGCCCTCCGGCCTTCGGCTTTTTGTCGACCGCACGGAAGAGCTCAGGCGAGCGCTTCCCGAAGCAGTGCGAAGAACGGTGCGACGGCCGTGCCCTTCGCCGAGTGAAAGGACCAGCCGAGGTGGGCGCCGCACCTGCCGCACATCGCGGCGCGCCAGGCGAAGCCCGGAAACCAGGTCCACACGGTCGAACGGGGCCCCTCGGGGACCGAGCCCGGGGCCGACGAAAAGCAGCGCACGACGCACCTCAGGCCGCCGGGATTCATGAACGTGTGCTCGTGCGCTCCATTGACGGAAATGCCCGCGTTCGCAGGCACTACGGGCGCGTGGCAGACCGCGCAGCGCAGCCAATGCTCGGGCTTGTGCTCGGCCTCGGCCGCCTCGTCGGCGAGACGCTCGGTCTGCACCTCGCGGAACATGCCGAGAGCCTACGCGACTGCCGAGGGAGGATCGTGAGCTTCCTCCATCTTCTGCGCAGTTGGGCAAGTTGGTATGCTGCTCCGCGGAGAGCAGAGCTGGATGGACGGCAAGAAGCAGCCACCCAAGAGTGACCGCTACCTCGCGGGTCAGACCATCCGGATGGGGCCCCCGGACGACGAGGGTGAGTTGCGCGAGTTCGACGAGCCCGAGCCTTTGAACACGCGCCAGACGCTCGGCTCGACGATGCGCATGGATTCGGCACCGCTTCGCCCGGTTCTGGATGCACCGCCCAGGAGCCGGTCGGCCGAGGGCATCGAGCTCCTCGTCGTCGACGAGAAACAGGGTCCGGGCGCCGAGCGCCGTCCGTGGCGCGCCGCCGAGGTGTGGACCAAGCGCCGCGTCTATGGCCTCGATTCGACCTTCAAGTGCGTCGAAATCCTGGACCGCGCGACGGGACGCCCCGAAGTCGGCAACGAGATGCTCGGGGCGCGCCTCGGCGGCGGGCGTCTGCGCGAGAAAGACGCCGTACGTTTCAGCTATCCCCTGCCCCTGCCGGGCATGGAGGCCATGTTCTCGAAGGGGAGGAAGCACGGGTACACCTCCCCCATCGAACGCATGGTCGTACGCATTCGCGTCCTCCACACATCGCCGGACGAGGCGGTGCCGACCTGGGAAGAAATCGCCAGCCGATGGTCCGACCTCCCGCCGAAGCCGTGATGTTGCGAACCGCCCCCCTCGTCCTCGCCGCGCCCCTCGTCGCGTTCCTTGCCCTGAGCACGGGTTGTTCGCGTCAGCCGCCCGAGCCGTCCCCTCCCGAGGCCTCGAGCGCGCAGACGGCCTCCGGCACTGCACCTGCGACGCCGTCGAACCGCGGGGTGCGCGTGAGCGCGGCGTCCGCCGGCGCCGATGCGGCGAAGATCATCCGAGAAGCGCGCGAGCGCGAGGCGGCCGAAGGGCGCTCGCTCGTCGTCTACGTCGGTGCGACGTGGTGCGAGCCGTGCCAGCATTTCC
Source organism: Labilithrix luteola (assembly GCF_001263205.1). Classification (GTDB taxonomy): domain Bacteria; phylum Myxococcota_A; class Polyangia; order Polyangiales; family Polyangiaceae; genus Labilithrix; species Labilithrix luteola. Next base: position 9,014,285 of record NZ_CP012333.1, on the reverse strand, counting down.
ACGAGGCGGCGAAGAAGGGCGAGCTCGACTCCGACTTCCCGAACCTCTCGCTGCTCGAGTTCGATCTCGACGTCGATCGCGACCGACTCGCCGCTGCCGGCTACACGTCCGAGATGATCCCCCTCTTCGTCCTTCCGAACGACGACGGACGCGCGTCGTCGAAGCGTTTCGAGGGCTCGATCAAAGGCAAAGGCGCGGTGCGAAACATCGCTCCGCGCCTCCGGTCGCTGCTCGCGAAGTGAGCCGTTTCTACGCGGCGTAGGCCAATCCAAAGGCGGCGACGCCGCGCGCCCGAAGCTCTCTCCGCAAGCCAGGAACGCGCGACGGCGCTCCGAGCAATCGCGCGAGCAGTTCGGCTGCCCACTCGTCGAGCATTCCACTACCGCACGCACTGAAGTCGTCGCTCGTGCCGCGAAGGATGGCCGACCAGGCCGTGGTCGTCGCCGCGAAGCCGGGCGTGGCCTCGAGTCCTTCGACGATGCCGCCCTCACGAAGCGCCTGCGTGGCCTCGGGCCCGAGTCCATGAGGAAGAATTCCGGCGCCAAGCAGGCCCGGCAGAGCCGCCGCCACGTGCGCTGCGTTCTCGTGGAGGGCAACGTCGACGAGCGTGGAGACGAAAATCGTGAACGGGTCTTCGGGCGGCGGCGGGAGCGTCGTCGACGGTGCACTCATGACAGGTTCGCTCACGACGGGTTCGGGCTCGACGTTCACGGCCACCGCTGGCGCCGCGGCGACGAGCGTGGTCACGACGTCGTTCACGGCCTCGACCGAGACATCGTCATCGAAGGGCTCGAGCTCCTCGACGACGATTGGCTCGTCGTCCGAGAGGTCATCGAACGGCGCTTGGGCCTGCAGTGCGATGACCATGTCCTCGAGGCCGATCTCCTCGCGCTCCGGACGTGCTTCGCTGTCGAGCGCAATCGGGAGGATGCCGCTGATGCGCGCCACGGGTGCATCGTCGTCGACCGCCGTGACGGGGCCCTCGAGCGGCGTGGCTCGTGCGAGTGGCGCCTCCGCGACCGAGTTGGTCACCGAGGGCGCTTCGACCTCCGGCGGAACCTCGACGGTGCTCGGCTGCAAAGTACATGCATCGACCGTAGGCGCGGCGACCGGCTCGAGGCAGACCCAGATGATCCCGCGGTGGAGCGCGGGATTGTCGTTTGGAAATTCGGCGGCGAGACCAACCACATCGACCTCCATATACCCACATTAGAGGATGGGATCGATTCCCGCCAAAAACGCGCTTCAAAACCGCCTTCCTGTGCGGGGCCAGGCCCCGGCGTGCCCCGATCTCGCTGTCGATCAGCGGGGTTTCGCGTCGCCGTTGGGCGTCTTCGCCGTGTTCGTGATGGTGGGTACCGGCCCGCCGAGCATCACTTCTCGGCCGTTCGTGTAGACGCCGTCGAACGTGACCGGCCCGTTGTCCCCCTGGAAGTCGAGCCAGGCCGAGGTCCCCGTGAAATTCGAATCGGTGACGGTGTTGGGCCCATTGCCGGAGCCGTAGATCGTGATGCCGAAGATGTTCGCGTCGCTCGTGACGTGGTCGATCTCGAACGACTCGGCGGGCTCGATGTGCAGACCGCAGTGAGCGCCCGTGAGCATCGTGTAGCTCACCTTCAGGTGCGCGGCCTTGTAGGCCGAAATCAGGTCGAAGGCATTCGTGCCGTGAAGCGTGGAGTCGGAGATCGTCAGGTCCCCCGTCTCCTTGACGGAGATGCCTTCGTTGGACGCCGCGTCGTAGTCCACGCGGGTCGCGGTCATCGTGCCGTAGATTTCGGAGATCGAGACCTGCCGATCGGGAACCTTCTTCGGCGTCGTGATCTTGATGTTCGCGACGTCGAGCTTGGTGCCCTTGGCCGTTTGAATCGGATGGAGTGCGTTGAGAATCGCGCCTTCGGCGAACCGTGACGGCGCCGACTGCTCGAGGAGCGTCAGCCCCGCCGAGCCGTTCTCGAGCTCGAGGCCTTCGAGATCGAGCGCGCCCTTTGGATTGACGACCACGCCCATCCATTCCGCGCACGAGATCCGCGCGTGGTTGGCCGCCGCCTTCGCGCGGAGGGTGCCCGAGACATAGAGCGCGGCGCCCTCGGCGCACGTGATCTTGGCACCAGGCTCGATATCGACGACCGCGCCCTCGGCGATCGTCACGATCCCCGTCAGCTGCAGGCCGTCCTTCCAAAGGTCGGCTCCGCGGATTTCTCCAGCACGGCCGTCCGGTGCCGCGGCCTCGTCCGAGGACGAGCAGCCCGACACACCGAGGGCCAGCGCGACCGTCAGAAACGACGCCACTGGAACAACGGAAACGCGGGATGCGAGAGATGCGAGCGCCCACCCAAAGCTTGCACGAGGAAGCATCGAACAGCTCGAAAGCAAACGCGTGGCCACCACGCGGGCCGTGAGGACTGAGACTTTTGCACCTCGGTCGCCTCCACGCGACGAACCCGAACAAACAGGGAGAGGCGCACGAGAACGAGTGAACTGACAGGACACAGAGCAGCCGACTGAGGACAGAAGACAACGCCCGCGCTCGGAGCCGAGAGCAACTTACGTCCGCGCAGAGCGCGCAACGATCCACCCGCCCCGGACGAACGATGACCCAGTCCCTGTGCAATGCCACGGGCCAACACTTGCAACCTGCAGGCTCGATTGAGTATCTCCGCTGTGGGTTCTGCAATTTCTGAACGATTCGCCCGCGGAGGTTTTCTCGTGCCCAATGCCTTCATTTCCGGAACCGGCTTCTACGTCCCTCCTCGTCGCGTGACGAACGAAGACCTCCGGACCGAATTCGGCATCGACACCAACCACGACTGGATTCTCCAGCGAACGGGCATCGAAGAGCGCCGCTTTGCCGACGACGGCGTCGGTCCCGCCGATCTCGCCGTCTTCGCGTCGGAGGCCGCGATCAAAAGCGCGGGCATCGACAAGAACGACATCGACATGATCGTCTTCGCGACGCTCTCCCCGGAGCATTGCTTCCCGGGTTCGGGCGTTTATCTGCAGCAGAAACTCGGCTTCTGCGACGGCCCGAACGCGAAGTTCGTCCCTGCCCTCGACGTCCGAAACCAGTGCTCCGGCTTCCTCTACGCCCTCGCCACGGCGAGCTCGATGGTCAAGAGCGGCGCGCTGAAGAACGTGCTCGTCGTGGGTTCGGAAGTGCACTCGCACGCGCTCGATCTCACGACGCGCGGCCGCGGGGTGGCGTCGCTCTTCGGCGACGGCGCGGGCGCGGTGATCGTGAGCGCGACGGACGAGGACCGCGGCGTTCGGAACTGGAAGCTCGGCGCCGACGGTCGCTTCGCCGACGTTCTCGCCCAGAAGGTCTGGGACACCCGCAAACGCCCCTTCATTCCGCAAAATGCCGAGGGCGTCGGACAGGTGTCGCCGGAAGACATGTGGGCGCGCATGGAGGGCAAGCTGGTCTTCAAGAACGCCGTCGAACGCATGATGACCGTGATGATGGAGGCGTGCATCGCCAACGGCATCACCGGTCAGGACATCGACATGTTCTTCTTCCACCAGGCGAATCTGCGCATCAACCAGTTCATTCAGCAGTCGCTCGGGATCCCGGACGAGAAGATCGTCCACAACATCCAGCGCTACGGAAACACCACCGCGGCGACCATCCCGATCCTCCTCGCCGAGGCCGTGGAGAGCGGGAAACTGAAGCGCGGAATGAAGATCGCGCTTTGTGGATTCGGCTCGGGCTTCACCTGGGGTGCCGCGATCATCGACTGGTGAGGCACTCGCCGAGACACGTTCGTGCGCGAGTCGGTCTAGGCACCGGCTCGCGCGTCACGTTTCGAGCGTCGTCTAGCGGGTAGGACCGCAGAAGAGAGTCATCACGCGCGTGTAGTGCTCGACCGGTGTGGACGATCCCGGCGAGCACGTCACGGTGGCATCGGAGCCGGCAGACGTCACGTTCTTGCACGTATCGGCGCGAACGGTGTCGTAGCTCTTGCAGAGGCCCGTGCCCTGCGCGTTGGTCCGGCACGACTTGAAGTCGGTGTCGAAGTTTCCGCCCGTCGCGAGACACCCCTCACACGCCACGCGCGTGCACTGGAGAACCGCGTTGTAGGCGGCACCGCAGCTGTCGTCCGCCGTATTTCCTTCGACGAGCGCGATGCAGCTCGGAACGTTCAGCGCGTAGTACAGCCGATCCATGAACCACTGAATCGGCCCGGAACCGTCGGCGGGCTCGGTGCACTTCACGCACTTGTCGTGCGCCGCGGCGAACGTCGCGCATTGGTCCTTCTTGTTGGGATCCGCGAGGCATGCGTTGAAGTAGTCGGTGAGCTCGTCGGCCGTGCAGGCCGTGTGGTCGACCACGGGCTTGGCCCATGTGGCCTTGTAGTCGTCCGGAATTTTCGGTGAGCACTGCGCCGGTCCACTGTCACCGCTGTCGTCGGTGCTCGCCTCCGGAACGATGGGGCTGATCGGCGGCGGCCCCCCGTCGTCTTCGGCTTTCTGATTTCCGAACGTGCTGTCACTCGACGACGAGCACGCCGCGACTCCCCCGAGGACACCCAAAGCGACGACGACGAAGGCGAGGTGCTTCTTCATGATGCGTGGACTCTGCATGTTCGACGCCATCGTAAACGCACTCGCGCGTTGCACGCGCATGCTCGAAGAATTGCGGCGTAGAGATCACACCCGACATTCGATTTTCTGTAGTTTTCCGCGGAAACGACAACGATTCGTGTGCTCGTGGAGGAGCAAGCTCGATCCATCTTGATGTCTACAAGACGCAGCTATTTCGCGAGCCCACATCGGCTCCCGCGTTCGAACCTCCCGGAAATTCAACGCGAACACGGCTGGCCTTCGGCGTGCATAAGGGGTCGTCACCCGCGGGCAAAAGGTCCTCGGGGTTGGAGGTCGAGGCCATGATCGGAAAACGAGTTTACGGAGCAGCGTGCGCGGGCGTCCTCGTCGGGCTCCTCGGTGTTCTCGCAGCGTGCAGCGGGACCGACAACTCGGAAGGACCGTCCGCGAGCGCGAAGGAAGCGCTGTCGTCGGCGAACGTCACGATCACACTCCACGATGAGACGGGCGCCAAGGTCGGCGTCGGCTCGGGCGTCCTCATCGCGCCTCGTCTCGTCCTGACGTCCGGTCACCTCGTCGCCGGCAAGGCCACGTGGACGGTCACCTCCTCGGACGGCAAGTCGGTCGTGACCGGCTCGCGCGGTCTGACGAAGGACTGGATGGAGTACAACAGCCTCAAGTCCCACCCGCGCAAGCACGACGTCGGCGTCATCTACCTCGACAAGCCGATCAACCTCCCCTCGTACCCGAAGCTCGCCGAGAGCGCGCTCGGAAACGGTGGCTCGGTCACGCGCGTTCGCAGCGCGGGAGGCGGCAACTCATTTCACCTGATCGGCACGAAGGTCGACAAGGTGCGGACGTTCCCGCATGCCTACGTCACCGAGATCCCGAACAGCGAAACGCTCGACACGGGCGGCGCGGTCATCAACGACGCGGGCGAGATCGTCGGCCTCGTCAGCAGCCGCGGCATGTCGACGGGCAAGCTGTACATCGCCCGCACCGACGAGATCGTGAAGTGGCTGTCGCCGAAGGTCGTTTGCGGCGGCGGCAAGTCGGTGGCGACGAGCCTTGCGACGAAGACGTACGGAACGCCGCCCCCCAAGACGGGCTGCGAGAAGGATGCCGGCTCGAGCGGCTCGAGCGGCTCGAGCGGCTACGGTTCGAGCGGGACCTCGGGCACCTCGGGCACCTCGGGCGAAGGCAGCAGCGGTTACGGTTCGAGCGGCTCGTCGGGCACGTCCGGTACGTCGGGCAGCAGCGGTACGTCGGGCAGCTCCGGTGACGTCGGCAGCAGCGGTTCGAGCGGCTCGAGTGGCTCGAGTGGCTCCAGCGGTTCGAGCGGCTCGTCGGGTAGCTCCGGCTCCTCGGGCAGCGGCGGCGAAGGTTGCGACGACGGCGGCGGCAACGAGAGCGGTAGCGGCAGCGGCGGCGGATCGTCGGGTTCGTCGGGCAGCAGCGGCTCCTCGGGTAGCTCCGGCTCCTCGGGCACCGGCAGCGACACTGGCAGCAGCGGTTCGAGCGGCTCGTCGGGCAGCTCTGGCTCTTCGGGCGCTTCGGGCAGCAGCGGTTCGAGCGGCGCGGGTGGCTCGTCAGGTAGCTCCGGCTCCTCAGGTTCCTCCGGAAGCTCGGGTTCCTCGGGCAGCAGCGGCGCCTCTGGCTCGTCGGGCTCGAGCGGCACGGGTGGCTCGTCGGGCTCGAGCGGTTCGTCGGGCTCCTCGGGAGCTTCAGGCTCGAGCGGCTCGAGCGGCGCGGGCGGAACGTCGGGCAGCAGCGGCTCGTCGGGGGCTTCCGGATCGTCGGGCTCCTCGGGCAGCAGCGGCGCGATGACCTCGTCGGGCGGCGGCGCCGGCAGCGGCGCGGGTGGCGACCAAGAGGTTTGCGAAGGTCCGAACGACAATCCGGACGTCTGCCCGCCGGAAGCGGACGGCTGCAAGGGCACGGATTGCGGCGGCGGTGCGCCCGACCCTCTGATGGACTACGGCAACTGCGCGTGCTCGACGGTCACGAACACCGGTTCGGCGCCGATCCTGCGTTGATCACGAGGCCACTCTCCCGGGCGCAGAATTCAAAGGCGCTCGGGCTGCCTGACAGACGCGCCTGACAAACGGAAACGCCGCTCCTCACCGGGCGGCGTTCTCGTTTTGTCGTGTCGATGGACGAGGAGGGCGTCAGGGAGACGCGAGACGCATCCAGGCCGAAGCCATCTCGCATAGCACGCCGAAGACGTCGACCTGCTCCTCGCCCTCCACCACGTCTTCGACGTCGTCGGCACCGAGGACCGGCGACTCCGCGATCGCGGTCGCGCTCATCGTCTCCATCACGCCCTGATCGGCGAGGATCGGTGCGCTCAGGCCTCGACGCATGCGCGCAAGCGGACCGCGACGCGGGAGCGGGGGCGGACGACCGTGAAGGAACCCCGCGAGCGCCGCGCGCGCCGAGAAGCTCATCGCGTCGAAGACGAGACCGACGGCAGGACCGTCATCGCTCGGACGAAGGCCGCGAATCACGCGCGCGACCGTGGCCTCGGCGTCGATCCACATGCCGGGGATCTGGAACGAGACGATGACCGACTCGCCGATCTCGACCGACTCGCGCAACGGGAGCAGAAGGCCGACGGTCGATACGTCGAGCGTACGGTCGGCGATCAGCTTGAAATCACGCTCGCGAACGGCCTGGCATTCGAGGACCACGTCCCTTCGCGTAGCGACGCGTCGCGATGCGAAGGAGCGCGACGAAGGCGCCATCGCGAGACCGAGCGGCATGGGCAGAGCCATCGCGGCGTTCATGCGAACCTCGCAACGCTACGGGCCCAGTCGATGCGCTGCGCCCGACGCGGAAGCGGCGGAGGCACGCGACGGAGCGACGTGCGGAGAATCAGGCGCTTGACCCGATCCATCGTCGAGAAGTGCAGACCGACCGCGCGGCCACGATCGCCTGCCCGACGGCCCGCTTCCACGCGGGCAACCTCGGCTTCGGCGTCGAACCACAGGTCGAGACCCGTGGCGCGGAACGTGACGATGACCTTGTCGCCGAGCTCGAGATCGCTCTCGCTGGCCACGAGCATCCCGTCGGGCGAGACGTCGAGCGCGCGATTCGCCACCAGTCGAAAATCGCGCTCTCGCACGACCTGACACGCGAGATTGACGGCACGACGAATCTCTCGTCGCTCGTTCTTGCGGACGAACATGGACATGGGCGTGATCGTAATGAGGACCGCCACGTCTGGGCCAAGAACGCAGCAGATCGGTCAGCGGAGGAATCGCCGGCCACTGGCGCCACCCTCGCCGCCGAGCGCTTTTTCCCCGCGTGGCGTGAGATCGGCGCAGCAACGGAAGCCGGTCGAGTAGTCGTGGTACCGAGCCTCGTGGGCGGTCGTCAGGTACCCGCACCCCTCCCCGTGACCGACGCTCTGCACGTCCTGGTAGTAGCCGCCGTAGAAGGTGCCATTGGGGTCAGCCACCCACTCGTGCAGATTGCCGACCATGTCGAAGACGCCGTAGCCGTTCGTGCACTCGACGTGATCCCCGGTGCGCGAGAGCGTGTTCTCGAGCTGGTTCAGTTGAGGCTCATTCATCGTGCGCCACGTCCAGTGGCCTCGCCCGTAGAGCGCGATAACGGGGTTCCGCCCGCGATCGTTGCATCGCCCCGGTTCACGACGATTGCCGTACCCGAACGTCCGCGCCGCGGGGCCGCGGCAGGCCTTGCGCCACTCCCCCACGGCGCAGAGCCGTTTGCCCGACGCCGCGCAAGCGTGTTGGGCCTCGACGGCGCTGATGTAGCCCTGAGGAAAGACGTGGGGCTCGCTCACGGCGCGAACCTCACGGCCCTCCACCGATTCGAACGGCGAAAACGTGCGCTCGTCGCCGTTCGGGAGAACCTCGACGAGGCTCGCCTCGTACCGATCGATGCAGAAATCGCGGGTGATGTTCGTTCCGGACCCGCTCGCCTCGATCTCGATCATCCCGCCGGGACAGTGGGACTTCGTCTCGACCAGCGCTTCCTTCGACGTCTCGCCGAGTCGTGCACTGCGGTGATCGCGCGCGTGGGAACTTTTCGCCGCGAGCGAGTTGGCGGCGACGCCTCCGGCAGGAACGCGCACACCGGCATCGTTCGCGAACGAGCTGCAGGCGAGTGCGAGCGCCCCCGCGACGGTCGCGGGCGTCGCCACACCGAGCAATGCAAGCAGATGCTTCGCGCTCAATCGTTGGCTCGTTGGCGTCTCTTGGGCTCATGGACTCGTGGGCGCATGGGCTCGTCCAACTCCCGGACGAAGCCGCGCCGCGACTTCGCCCTTACGCCACATTCGAAGATGACCGCGCTTCGCGAGCGCGCAACGCCCAACTCGCGTCTCCGCGGGTCCTCGCGCCGATGCGTGGATCACGAGCGCTCCACCCTCACGCCCCACTCCGACCTCCGAGCGCGCGAGCACCATCGCAATGTTTCGCGAGGACCACTTATTTTTAGGCTCGATGTGCACGCGTACGGCGCTCGACGTGTGGCCTGTCGCTTGCTTCACCATCGCGGCGGATGGCCCTCTCCGTCCTCCGCCGCACGCCTCACACGCCTCGAAGTCGGCAACCCGCAGAGTCGTGGGTGGGTCTCGCCGATGTTCTCGAGCCGGGCCGTGAGCCGGAGGATTTCGCGTTCGCCGACACAGTCCAAATCGAGCTGCTCGACGACGATACCCCGCCCTCGAGCAGCCCGATCGTGGTGAGCGCCCGTTACGGTCGGGCGCGATGCGTCGTGCCCATGGCGTTTCCGCCGCCCCGCGAAGCACGCCCCCGGACCACGCCTTCCTTCACACGGAGCCTCGTGCGACGGTTCGAGGCGCTCGCACGGCGATGTGGCGACCGGATGACCGCCGCGCGACTCGCGATGGTGTGCATGAGTGCGCTCGTACTCGCCGCCGCCGGAAGCGCGTTCGCCCTCGCCCGCCCACAGGCGCCCGACGTGCCGGCCCCAATCGCCGAGAGCGCACCGGTCGACGCGCGCATCGATGCTCGTGTCGAACCACGCGTCGAGGTCGACGCGAACATGGGCGCGAACACGGGCGCGAATGACAGCGCCGGCGCGCGGGTGCATCGAAAGCCGACGGCAGCGCCCCGAGCCGCGAGCGCTGCCCGAGCCGGACGACGTTGAGCGACGCGGAGCGCTTGCAAGGACCGGAAGCGAGCGGCAGGATCGGACATCATGGTCGCTTCACACGTGCGCAAGCTTGCCTCTCGGAGCGCGCTTCTTTTCGCTACGAGCTTGCTGACGATCGTCGTCTCCGTCGCATGCAGCAGCAGTGACAAGGACTCGCAAACGCCGTCGCGCGAAACCGCGGGGCAAGATCCCGAGCCCCTCTTTCGCGCGGTGCAAGACGAGCTCGTGAGAACCTGCGGAGGCGCGAACGGCTCCTGTCACGTCGCGGGAACCACCGCTCCTCACTGGCTGGGTGGCGACGACCCGTACGTGACGGCGAAGAACTACAAGGGCATCCTCCCCGCGACGCGCGAGGTGGGTGACAGCATCCTCCTCACGCAGATCGATCACGAGGGCCCGTCGCTCAAGCGCACACCCAGCCTCTTCGAGGGCGTGGCGAGCTGGCTGCAGGCCGAGGTGCCGCCGCCGCCCTTGCCGAACACGGGCGCATTCACGGTCGCCTCCGGCTTCAACAGCATTCCCCTCGACACCGTCGCCAGCGGCATGGCCGGAGGACGCATCACCTTCCTGGCGACCGAGAACAACGGAACCTTGACGCTCTCGGCGCTCAGGTTCTACGCGCCGCCGAAATCCACGGTGAAGATGGAGGCGCCGTTCTTCGTCATCCTGCCCCGCAGCGGCAAGGTCGACGCCGATCCGAAGGAAAACGGCTTCACCGGCGAGCTCACGGTCAACGCCGGCACGAGCGCAGACTTCTTCAGCGGCAAGATGATCCTGCTGCACTGGGACGCGACCGGCCAGCTGAAAATCGCCTTCCAGAAGCTCGAGACGACCGAGGCGCAGGGTGCCGCCACCGGATGCACCGCGCTCGACGTCTTCCAGAGCAAGGCGCTCAACGCGATGCGCGCCGACGTCGAAGAGATCGTCGTCTATCACAATGGCGAAGAGGACGGCGGGCCGCCCGCGGGAACCGTGGTCGGCAAGAACTCCTGCCTCGGATGCCACGCCGGCGCAGCGAGCAACGCTCCGCCGGAGGCCGTTCAGGCGATGGACCTACGCGCCGCGGACACCGATCCGGCGACCGCATGTGCGCAGGCCCGCAACTGGATCAATTTCCAGGACAAGACGCAGAGCACGATCCTCCTGAACCCCACGGGGAAGGCGAATCCGAATCACCCGATGAGGGCCCTCTCGAGCGACGATCCGATCGTCCAGGGCCTCAACGCTTGGGTGCAGGCGGAGACGCAGTAGGCGGTCAGGGCCTGCTGCCTGCCGCCCGCACGACGGGGCGTATTCGATCCATCGTCGATGGCCCTCGGAAGCAGCCTCTCGTGCCGCGCCACTGGAATCGTTCGTTTCCGAGCGAGAAATCGACCCTGATTCGCGCCACTTGAGGCATCTGTCACGGGTCGCGTAGATGGCGCGTCGATTGCTCTACGGAAGGGCGTGGGACTACCGCGAACCTCCGTGCTCCAGTCGAAGTCGGCCGCTGCTCCCCTCGCGACACCGGGACCGCTCGCGATGCCGGGACCGCTCGAGTTTCCCGTCGCGACGACCTCCCCTCCACCGCCGCCCCGCATCGAGCCAGTGTCGTTCGCCGAGGAGGAGAACGACGCTTCGGCGCCTTCCACCAAGACGCTCCTCGAACGAGCCGCGGCCCTCGGACCGGCGCGCCTGACGTTCGCGAGCATGGTGATGAGCGATCCCGTACTTCTCGAGAAGGGCACGCCGCAAGTCGCCGAACGCCGCGCGCGACTCACGCGCATCGTGAAGGCCACGCTCGGTGCGTGCGTGGGCGTCTGCGTGCTAGCCCTCGGCATCAGCGTCTTCTCGGGCGAACCTTCGGCCGCTGCCTCCTCATCGGCTTCCGTGAAGACGCCGGCGAAGACGGTCGTGTCCGTCGAGCGTCTCTCGCTCGCCAGCCACGGCCGCGCGGTCAAGCAGGTCACCGCCGCCATCGGTGGCGCGCGCGCCAAGCGTCACTGACGCGCCCCTTCACGGCCGACGCAGGCCCGAAATCCAGCCCACAAAAAGCGTTAGGCGGCTCCTCTCACGAGGGCCGCCTTTTCGCTTTCGCGTGCTGGCGTGCCGAACACGCCAGGCGAACGCGGACGTTACTTCTTGGCTGCGGGGGCAGCCGTGGTGCCCTCGGCGGCCTTCTTCTCGCGCCAGGCGGCGAGCTGCTTGGTACGACGGGCCTTCTGCTTGCGGCGCTTCGGAGAATCCTGCGGGGTCGACATGGTGGCGCGCACCCTAGCCGAGACCACCCCCTCCGCTCAAGCGCTGGGAGCGCCCAAAACGTCGGAAAAGGCGGATTTGGCTTGCTTGACCGCCCGCCTTGCCGTCAGGAGACGTCGGGGGCGCTTCGCGGCGGCGTAGGCCAGCGCGAGGATACGGATTCGTCGGGATTCGCGTTCTCGACGATCTCGAGCCACTGCTCGACCTTGCCGGCAGCGGGGCCCTGCCAGTTCATCTTGGAGAAGCGCTTGAGCAGCTGCGGGGTGTGGTCGCCACAGCGTGCCTTGTCGCCGAACGCGGCGCGCGCCCGGTCGATCTCGTTGGCCGCGTCCTGCCAACGTTGCTCGGTCTGCGCGAGCCAGGCGAGCGTGAGATGACGGTGCTGACGAGGCTCGGCCTCGTCGAGGACGATCTTCTCGCAGTCTTGAGCGAGCTGCTTGGCCTGTGGGTCGCCCTTGGCAAGCGCGACCTGGGCGAGGAGCAGCCGAGCTTCGAGGTCGCCCCAGGGATCCTGCAAGCGCTCGAAGATCTTCGCCGCCACCGACGCGTGGGCACCGCCTGCTGCGAAGTCGTCGGTGTCGATGGCGATGAGCGCCAGGAGGCGCTCGCACGCCGCTTCGCCGCGCGGGTTCATGAGCTCACGGAACGCGGCGCGCGCCGAGAGTGCACGCGCACGAGCCGCATCCATGTCGAAGGCGCGGTGGTCAGCATGACCGAGGACGACGTCGCACTGGGCGATGCCGAGGCGGTAGCCGATGGCGTCGAAGGCCTGTCGCGAGTGGATGACGAGGTCGCGCGCACGGCGGTAACCGCCCACGGCCGTCTCGATCATCGCGAGCAGGATGAAGCACTGCGCGCCACCGAGCATGTCGCCGACGGCATCACACCGCTGGCTGGCCTCGAGCAGGACTTCCCTCGCCCGCGAATGCTCGCCGAGAAGGTAGTCGATCTCGCCGAGCACGACGAGCGCTGCGGCGAGACCGCGGTCGTCTTTGAGCTCCTCGAAGCGCGAGATCGCGAGTGCAACCTGCAAGCGACCTTGCGCGGGCGCGCCCTGATCGCTCGCCAGATGACCGAGAAGGCGAAGCGCGTGCGCTTCCTTCGTACGATCGCCGGCCTGCTCGAACGCGCGACGCGACGTCTCTCCGTGCTCGCGCGCTTCCTCGAGCTTGCCGATGTGACGTAGCGCTTCCGCGCGCCAGTAGGCGTACTCGGCGGCGGCGGCGCCCGACACGCGACCGTCGAGCATGGTGAGGTCTTTGAGCGTGGCCGCCGTATCGCGACCGCGCGCCCACGCGCCCTCGATGAAGTTGAACATCAGGCGCGCTGCCACGTCGTCGTCACCCGCGCGAAGCAGGTTGCGGACGCGGTGCTTCATGATGCGTCGCGAACCGACTTCGGGGTGAAGCGCCAGCGCGTTCGCCGCGAGGCGGAAGATGGCGGGCGCGTCGTTGCGTTCGTGGAGGCGGCCGAGCAAGTGCTCCTGCAACAGCGCGTGCGGCCAGCGGAACTGATCGTTGCCCGACGCGAGGAGGATCTGGGCGCGCGTGAGTGCCACCAGGGCATCGCGCGGATCCATCCCGAGCGCTCCGAGCAGCGACTTGAGGACCACGCCGCGAACGTCATCGCCGAGCGCTGCCGCCGCGTAGGCCGCAAGACGAAGATCGGTCGGCACCGCACGCAGCCGCTCGTCCCAGAGGTCGGCGGTGGTGATCGCGCGACCGTGGAGCGCCTCGTCCGGCACCTTGTATTTGCCGCCCTCGAGCGTGAAGTAGCCGCCACCGGCCCACGCGTGCAGCAGCTGCAGCGCGAACAGCGGATTGCCGCGGCTCTGCGCGACGGCAGCCTGCACCGCGCTCTCTTGGAGAGGAAGCGTGGCGCGGAGAAGAACCTCGGTCTCTTCGACGCCGAGCGGCCGAAGGTCGAGCACCTTGCCGCCCCACTCGGCGCGCAGCGCCTCCATACGCACGGCCGCGTCGAGATCCGTCTCGAGCGATTCGCTGCGCGCGGTGGCGATGATGAGAAGCCGAAGACGCGGAGCGTCGCGCTTCATGCGCGAGAGCGTCTCGAACGTGTTGGCGCTCGTGAGGTGGAGATCGTCGAACCAGATGAGGACCGGGCGATCGGTGCCGATGCGCTCGAGCGTGCGACGCGCGACGGCGAAGCGGAGCTCGGGCGTGTCGAGCACGAAGCGCTTGCCCGTGGGACCGAGCGGCGGAACGGTGCCGGGCGGCGTGGGCCGAAGCCACTCCGCCGTCGCCGCGACCCACGCGAGCTCTTCGCCGTCGGCCTTGTCGACTTCCCAACGATCGAGAAGCGTCTGCTCGACCGTCTCGCGATCGGCGCCCTGAAGGCCGTAGAACGAGTTCACCGCGCCCGTGAGACCGTCGAGCGGAGACGGGGTACGGCCGTAGCGCGCGCGAAGCGGCCACATGAGACCGCGCTCGTGAACCTGTTCGCAGGCCCACTCGGCGAGACGGCTCTTGCCGACACCGGCTTCGCCGATGAGGGCGATCATGCGGTGCTGCGGCGACTGCCCCGCGCACACGGACAGGACCACGTCCATGAGGTCTTGCCGCTCGGGATCACGCGCCACCATGGGCGACGGGCGAAGCGAGAGAAGACCGGGAGCGAGCGAACGAGCGGCGGCAACCGCGCGGCCCATCTCCGGCGTGCTCGAGGGCTCGGGCGGCGGCACGGGCGCGCTCGCCACGGTCTCTTCGAGCGTGGGCGCGTGACGCGGACGGAACTGCGCCCAGACGCGACGAGCGTCGGCGGCGAGCTCGAAGCGATGCCACGGCTTCTTCGCGAGGAGCCGCTGGATGAACATGCCGGCTTGCGGCGGCACGCCATCGGGCAAGGTCGGAGGCGGCACGGGCGTTCGCTTGTGCGCGCGCAAGACCTCCTGCGCCGTGCCCTCGAACACTTCTTTGCCCGTGAGCACGCGGTACATGATGCAGCCGAGCGCGTAGAGGTCCGTGGCGGGCCCGACGAGCGTCGCTTGCTTACGAATCTGTTCGGGCGCGACCCAACCGACCGTACCGGCGCCCGCATGAACCGCGAGCTCGGGCTCCGGCGCACCATCGAGACGAGAGTCGTGGCGGGTCTCACGGAGCCACGCGAGGCCGAGGTCGAGAACGTAGGCTCGCGGGCCTCGCCCCGTCGAGGCGAGATCGAGCATCACGTTCGAGGGCTTGAGATCGCCGTGGATGATGTGGCGTGCGTGAGCGTGCGCGAGACCGGCGAGCACCTGATCGACGAGCGCCCAGATCACCGACCACGGCATGGTGGTCGTGTGCATCCACTCGTGGACACTTCGACCGGGAAGCGCGTCCATGACGAGATACGGCGAGCCGTCATGGAGCGTTCCGAAGTCGCGTGCACGAACGATAGCCGGGTGTTCGAGCGAAGCGACGGCGCGTGCTTCCTGCTGGAACCACCAGCTCTCTTCCGAGCGCGTGGCCTTCGCTTCCTCCGGCGGACGAAGCCGTTTGAGCGCAACGCGCTCGTGGCTCACGAGGTCCTTGCACAGATACACGACGCCCATACCGCCGCGACCGAGCTCGCGGAGCACCTCGTAGCGGCTCGCAAGGACGGTTCCGATCTCGGACTTCTTGGCGTCGTCTGCGCTCTTGGGCGCCTTCTGCCCCTGCGTCATCGCGGTCGTCTCTCTAAGCTAACAAGGTTATCGCGCGCGGTCGCGTCCACTCGATCAATCCGCACGTGCTGCGAAGAGCCACGCTCAGCCGAGCCTCGCCGTACGCGTTCCGCTTGCGCCCCCCGTTTGACCATCCTCGCCCGATGCCTGCGCCAACCGATGCGGGCGCGCGGCCCTTCCATA
Source organism: Labilithrix luteola (assembly GCF_001263205.1). Classification (GTDB taxonomy): domain Bacteria; phylum Myxococcota_A; class Polyangia; order Polyangiales; family Polyangiaceae; genus Labilithrix; species Labilithrix luteola. Next base: position 8,998,522 of record NZ_CP012333.1, on the reverse strand, counting down.
CCACTTGTCGTCGTCATCGATGCGCGGTCTGACGATTTCGTCGTCGTGTGAGGTTGTACGCAGCACGCGCACAAGGCACCTCTCCTTGCCGTGTGAACGTCACGGGATCAAGCACTTGGAGCGGCATCTTTGACGAAGAATCGCGCGATCTTTGAAGCGGCCTGACGCGCAAATCTCCCGTATCGCGCGCCGCCACGAGGCGTAAGCTTGTGTTCGTCGAGCGACACGCCCCAAGCCATCGTCGCTCGCTCTTCTTCTCTGGTTGTCTGCGTTCTTCGTCTTCTTCGTTCTTACCGCTCCGCTTTTGATCGTTCTCTTCAACGTGAGCTCTTGGGTTCTGGATTTCATTCCCAAGGTTCACGCCCTAGCGATCACTCTCGAAGAATGACTTGAGGGGCACTTCAGCGAGCTTCGACTTTCGAAACGGGTTTCGGCCCGGTTCGTTTCCAAGGAGGAGGCCGCCATGCGAAGCACGAGCTCAGTCGTCACCAAGTCCGCCGTCGTTGCCCTCGCGCTTGCGGGAACGCTCTTCGCGTTCGCCGTTGGAGCACAAGCGGGCGCCACGCTGAACGGCAGGGTCATGGCCATTTCTGTCGCCCGAGTGCCCATGCCGGTCCTCGCGCGGCCGGAGGCATCCCCAGTGAACACCCACGTTCGCTAGAAGGCCCCGCTTGGCCGGCCAACGGCAAACGGGAGCGTGAACGCGTACAAAATCAGGAACGCCCGGTCACCCAGTGAGACTGAGTGAGCCGGGCGTCCGCGCTTTCAAATTCTAGGGCGCGTTTCAGGCCCGCGTTTCAGGGCCCGCGTCTCTTCAGGAAGCTTCGGCCTTCCGCTTGATGTCCGGCTTCTTCACCGTGGGCATCGTGCGGAAGATGACGTCCCAGAGAGGCGTGGAGACACCGAAGCCGCCGTCATGGTCCATGTGGTGGTGGAGCATGTGGTGACGCTTGATGTACTTGCCGAGGCGCGTGTTCTGTTTGAAGTGGTGAATCGCGTAATGGGTACCGTCGTAGGAGAGGTACCCGGCCGTGAAGCCCGCGAAGATCGGTCCGACGTTGCGCACGCCGAAGCCGAAGTAGAACAGCGTGTAGAAGATGACCGCGAACGGGACGCTCGTGAGCAGCGGCATCACGAGGCGGTCTTTGTCGTTCGGGAAGTCATGATGGACGCCGTGGAGCAGGAAGTGGATCCGGCGACCGCGCGGCGTGTCGTTGGTCCAGTGGAAGACCCAACGGTGAAGGACGTACTCGGTGAACGTCCACATAAGGAGGCCGCCCACGAAGAGCCCCGCCATGCCCGCCGCCGAAAGCTCGTGGCGAGACCACGTGCGATAGAGCACGACGAGCGCGACAGGAATCCAGACTACGAACGGCGTAGCCGGATGGATGCGCGAGAATTTCTCGAGGAACTCATTCTCGAACATCCGGCAGGTCTCCGGACGTTTGGATCGAAGCTCACTCGAGTGCATTGCGTCGTTGACGTTTGCGTTCGCGTTCACGGGCATCACTCCCCAGGAAGGGCCCCCTTAGTAGCACGGGCTTGTTCGCGCCGCACGCGTTAGCCGCAATGCGAAACGGCGCCGTCCTACTCCGGGAAATGCAAGTTCTGGACGCACCGTCCGATGCGCCGCGTGCGGCCGGGGTCGCGGTCTTTTATGACCGCAGATGACGGCAACCCACGAGCAGCACGGGCAGAACCTGCGGCCACGCGCAAGGCGTGCGCGAGCGCCGAAGAGGTTACCCGATTGGCAGCCCATCCAGCAGGTCTGCCTCGTCCGGCGCGCGCACGGATCGGTCCTCGAAACGAGCTCGACAAGAGCCTCACGAACCGCCCGATAAAACAGTGGGATCGTGCGGATGGCAAACTCGACGCTTGACGCGGAAGCAAGAGTTGTAGAGTACAGGGGCTCTCCTATGGCCGACCAGGACCGGTTCGCGCGCGCACTTGTAGCTCTTGCTCGTGGTCTCGGACGTATTGCGCGAGAACGCGCACGTGCAGGCGACGTAACCCCTCAGCAGGCGGAAACGCTCCAGCTCATCGCGGAGCGAGGCGCCCTTTCGACCTCCACTCTTGCCACCCTCCTCGGCATCGACCCCTCGACGGCGAGCCGCAACCTCTCGGGCCTCGAGCGCTCGGGTCTCATTGCTCGCCAGAAGGGCTCCGACGACGGTCGTCAGACCGACGTGCGTCTCACGCCGCGTGGCCGCCGCGCCGCGCAGTCCGTGGGCAACGGCGCGAGCTCTGCGTTCGCGTCGCTCCTCGACAAAGTGCCGCGTGGCGATCGCGCGAAGCTCATCGATGCGCTCGAAGTTCTCGCGCGCGTCGTCGACAACTCGCAGTAGTTCGCGGCGCGCTTCGCGCTGACGCCTCGCGACGTCAACGTCCGACGTCAACCAGTGTTTTTCGCTCGCGCCTCACGTGCCACACGTGGGGCGTGACGTTCTGTGCTGGACGAGCTCGCGGCGATTTACTCGACGAACGACGGACGCTCCGGCAGCGACTGAACGACGAAGCTCTTCCCGACGGTCACTGGACCGCCGGAAAACGCCGGCACACGCGAGCCGAAGAACGCTCGCCGAATGCACTGTGCTGCGGGCGAGTTGGCGTCGAACGATCCGCTGTCGAAGGCAACTCCGCTGACGGAACCATTCGGGTCGTACGTGACGCGCGCGCGCCCTGCTCCCGTCTTGCCGAACGCCGCGCACGCCTGGACGTTGACGTTCGCGAGGGACACCGCAGCGGCCCCACGATCGAACGCAGGACGCTGGGCAAGGTCGGCGTGAGGTCGTCGTTGTCGAGCCGAACGAGCTCCTGCTCCCAGCGTACGTCGACGCGCGCGACCTGCACGCGCGAGGCTGTCAGGGTGAAGGGCACGGTTTGCGTCTGACCAAACGCACGGATCGCGACCTTGCCGCGCACCGCCGCGTTCGCGAGGCTCGAACCTCGCACGACCTCGACGACGAAGGATCCCGCGTCTCCGCTCGTGAGTGCGAGCGTCTCGTGGTCACTAGACTGTCCACCTTCGACGCGTGCCCCCTTCATGCGCGTGACGACGCTGGCGCGACGCCCCGACGGATCGATCAGGGCCACGTCGAGATCGGCGCCTCCTTCCCAAGTCGCCACCACGACGACGTCGCCGTTCGTCGATTCGGCCTTCGCAGCATCGGTCTTCGCGAGCGCCGAGGATACGGCGGTGCGTTGGAGGTCCTTCAAGCCCGCGAGCCATCGATCGGCCGAAGTCCCCCTGCCCTGCGCGCGTTCGCACGAAACCGCGCGAGCGACGGCGTCGTTGTCCGAGGGGCGAAGCTCGGCCGCGGTCACCTTGAAGGCGCAGCCATCGGGTCGGCCGAGGCGGTCGTAGCCGCGCGCGACCGTCGAAGCGAGCACGAACGCTTCGTCGCGTGACAGCGAGCTCGCGGCAAGTGCGCCGCCGAGAATGCGCAGCGCTCCGTCGCGGTCGCCACGCCGTGCCGCCAAGTCCGCCCGCCCCACGATGACGTCGACGTCCAGCGGATCGCGCGACGACCACTTCTCGAGCACCTCGCCGAGCTCGTCGAGCTGGCCGCCGAGCGCGAGCATCTTCGTGAGCTCCTTGTGCTTGGAGCGTTCGTCGGGCGCGGCGGCGACCGCCGCTCGTGCCTGGGCGATCTTGTCCGCTGAAACCGGCGAGGTCGCATCGGCCACGATCGTCGCGTGACGCACCCACACCCGCTTCATGAACTCCCCGCCCGGCCGCGGAGGCGGACGCCGCTCGGCGAAGTCGCCGAACTTGGCCGTCGGCGGAGGCACCATCGTCGGGGCAGGCGCCGGCATCGTCGAGGCCAGTGGATCACCCTTGAAGTCTCCGCGCGCGCTTCGACTGTCTTCGGCCGCAGGCTTCGAGGGGCGGCCGCCACCGCCGGCGCCGCGCCCCAAAAGGCCGAGACCGCCGCCTTCGCTCTCCTTGTCCTTCTTCGCCTCCGAACCGAACGCGTCGTCGTCGAAGGGATTGAGATCGAGTCTGGCGTGACCGCTCCCGAAGCCCGTTCCGGTGCCCGGCCCCGCGGCGACGCCCTGCGATTCGACTTCCCCCGTCCAAGCCGCCGCGTGCTCGCTGCGCTCGATGCCGAACGCCTTGAACATGGCTTCGCTCTCGAGAACGAGAAGCGACGTGTAGCGTGATGGCACGGCGAATCGACGCGACAGCGCGACGAGCTCGGTGCGCGACGAATCCTGCGCGCTCCGATCGCGATCGGCGATGCGAGCGGCCGCGTAGAGCCTAGGCACGAACGCGTTGCCCACGTCGGTCTTCGCGCTCACGTCGATCGGATACTTCGCCTCGAAGGAATCTCCGCCCACCTTGCCGCGAAGCACGATGTCGCCCTTGGCGAACTCGCCCGAAAGACGCGCCGTCACGATCGTCTCGCCGCCGGCACGCATCGGCGCAAGCGCCTGCGGCGCGACCTCGTGGAGCCCCTCGGGGAGCACGAGCTCGACGTCGCGAAGCGTCGTTCCGTACGTGGCATTGAGCACCTCGAGCGCCGTGGACTCGAGCCGCTGGCCAGGCTGATAGGGCACGACTACGCCGCCACCACCGCGCGCAAGCTCACCGAGGAGCGCGACGTCGGCATCGGCCCCGAGAGGCACTGCCACAACCTCCGCTCCCGACGAGGCGCAGGCATCCGCCGTTTCGGCGGCGACGCGAGCGCCCTCGCGATAGCCCGCGGTGGCCACGCCGTCGCTCACCACCGTGATGCGCAGGTTGCGCGCCGAATCGTGGCCGGCCACGCTGGAGGCCGAGCGCACGGCAGAGACGAGATCGCTCGCTCCATCGGGGGTGAGGCCGGCGAGGAACGCATCCACGTCGTGGGCGCCCGTGGCCCCCGGCGCGACGAATCCGCCCGGCAATGCGCGACACGTCACGTCGCATGCGAGAACCGTGACGCGATCGCGGCGGTCCATCTCCTGCGTCATCTGTACGGCAAGCCGCTTGGCGCGCGCGAAACGCTCGCCATACATGGCGCGGCCCGTATCGACGACGATGACCTGATCGCGCGACTTGGGATCGGTCCACTTCGGGAGCTTGGGCCGGAGCGCGATCGCCACGAAGGCGTCGGTGCCGATCGGATCGTTTGCCTTGCCGTTCGACGGCTGGCTCCCCGCGTCGGGCGCGCGGTACGCCCAGGCCGTCGCGTCCGAGGCTCGATCGTCGAGCGCGTACTCGATCGCGAGATCGCCGGAAGGCGTGAACGACGATATCGCCGACGAGAGACGCTCGGCGGCACCATCGGTCTTGTGCTCGAGCTCGTAACCTCGCACGCGGACGCCGGACTTGGCGTCGTGACCGAGAACCTGTGCGTCGACCGAGAACTCGTCGATCGCGAGCTTGCTCGAGCTCCCTTGCGGCAGTGGGTAGACGTAGCGGCGCACGCCGCTCACCGGCGCCACCGTTTCCGTGTAGGCGATGACCACGCGACGCGATCCCTTCTTCGGGATCGGAAAGATCTTCAGCTCGAAGCGTCCACCGCGGGCCCATTCGAGCAACGCCGGATCGTGCCAGGGTCCGGGCACCCACACGATCTCCTCCTTCGGCTTGGGCGCCTTGGGGGCGGCGTTCTGGATCGCTCCGCGCCAGATGGCGGCCGCCTTCTGCCTGTCGACGAACTCGCCATCGACGAGCTTGCCGTCGACCTCCAGGGCGAGCCTCTCGATCTGCGCGCCCGGAGGCAGCGGGAAGCGATAGATGCCCTCGAGCTCGTCGCTCGTGTCGTTGGTGAACGTCTCGTCGATCTCGGTGCGCGCGACGTTGCCCGCGATGCGCACTTTGACGGCGTGCTTGGCGAGGCGAACGGCATGATCCTTCTCGTCGGTCTTGCCCGGCCGCCGTGCACGAAGCTCGCCGAGCCCGCTGGCGGGAGCTTCGGCATCTTCGTTGTGCAGCGCGACAAGCTGCTCGCCGAAGGCCGCGCGCGAGGCCATGTCGTTGGCGGGCGCGACGTCGAGTCGGCCGTCGCTCGAGAGGACGCCTTCCTGTCCGGCGTAGACCTTCTGGGGCTTGCCGCCGGAGGCCGCGACCTCCACTTCGCCACGCAGCACTTCGACGTTCGTGCGACCGGACGCAGCCGTGACCGAGAGCTTGGTCCCGAGGATGCGAACCTCGCCCGTGGGTGACGTGATGCGTGCGACCGGCGAATTCGCCTCCTTTCCCTCCCCGACGTGTGCCACGTCGGCGAGCAGCGCGCCTTCTTCGAGCGCGAGCGTTCGCGGCGCACCATCGACCGTGACGGTGGTCGCTCGATCGAGGATGACCACGGTGCCGTCGTCGAAGTCGAGTCGCGCGCGCGTGCGGCCGTCGGTGGCGATTTTTGCACCGGCGCGGAGCTCGGCGCCTTCGGCAAGATCGACCTTGCCGGCAGGACCGATCGCGCTCACGCCCGTTCCCTGATGGTCCGCTCCGCTCCGCGCGATCTTGGCGATTTTCCCGTGCCACGTGCGGGTCCCGACGGCCGCGGTCTCGTGGCGATCCGCGAGCTTCAAACCCGCGACCACGCTCACGCCGATGCTCGCGCACGCCGCAAGGAGCAACCAAAGGGACTTCTTGCTGCGAGGCCTGCCCGAAGGCGCGCTCGTCATGCCTTCACGTACCCTCGTCTCGCTGATCCGCTCGGGCCGGCGCGCGGACGAGGGTGAGGACGAGGACGCAGCCGCGTCGGCAATGGCAGCAAGGCGATCGCCGAGAGCCTCGTCGACCTCGGCGTCGTCGCCCGCGCGCGCCATGCGCTGGGCGAGCTCTTCGAGATCGTGACGCGCGTCGCGGCAGTCGTCGCATCCCGCCACATGCTCGCGAAGCGAGGTGGTGAGAACGCCGTCGAGATGGGCCCCGAGAGCTTCGTGCCGGCGCGGACATCCAGCAGCGCTCATCGCCCTTCCTCCTTCTCGAGCAGTCGCGCGAGTCCGCGCGTCAGACGGTCACGCGCCGCGCCCTCGTCGATGCTGCATACCGACGCGATCTGATCGGTGCGAAGCCCTCCGACGAGGCGAAGCACGACGGCATCCCGTTCGGTCGGCCGGAGCGCCTCGAGGGCTGCTCGCGCGAGCGCCGGCCCGCCGTCGGCTCTTCGCGCCGGAGCATGGGAAAGCATCGGCGCACTCGACAGCTTCGTCGCGCATGCCGCCCGCAAGAAGCGCATCGCTACGACGAGATCGTCGTCGGACGCGGACCACGTCGCGGCGCCCAACTCACGCGCGACCTGCTCGAGAACCCGCGAAACCTCCGTTTCGCTCCCGAGCCACGCCATGGCGACACGCGCCAACGTGCATGCGTGCGCACGAATCGCAGGCGCACCGCGCTGCAACGTCGCCTCGCTCGGCGAATCCGCCTCCCCATTCAACGCGACACCCCCGGCGTAGGTTGCCATGACAGCCGGGTTCGACGCCCGAGGGCGTGAAAAGTTCTTTGAACGCGTTCGCTGCCCGCAAACGCGTGACCTGCCGAGCTTACGGCGGCAGCGTCGATGTGCCGCCTCGTGGCGGACACTCACCCAGTGTGCGACACCGCGATCGAAATCGAACGGCGCGCGAGTCGGGCGTCACTTCTTCGAGGGGTCGAAGGGCAGTCTCGTCTGCTCCATCGACCCCGGAACCTTCTCTGCGGCTTCTTCCTTGTCGAGCAGTGCTTGCTCACGCGCCAGGTCCGCCTCCACCAGCTCCTGGTTGTCGTAAGCAAACGACAGGGCGCCCAGCACACGCGCCGGCCCAAGCGACGGATACCGCTTCACGAGCGTCTCCACCGTCACGCCACGGCGATGCCAGGCCCACAGCCTCCTCACCGGAACCCGCGATCCCCGGACCACGGGACTCCCCGCCAACAGATCGTCTCGCACTTCGACGTGCGGGTGGTGAACGCGGACCGGCGGAAGTTCGCTCATCGCGCCCTGTGACCTACCGCCATTCGGCGGCGAGGTCCATGTCACGCGAGCTCATGCGCGGCGAATGCCGTGGATGCCATGAGTACAAGAGCGCGGACAAGTGAGCTCTATCTCAGGATGCCTGAAAATAGACGTCCGAAATGATCCCCCTCGCCCGCGCTCGTTCGCTCACGCAATCACTTTCGCATGCGCGTTCAGCCATGCGTGATCAGACCGGCTTGGCCCCCTCGCTCGACACGTCGTTGGACGAGGGAGTGGCCACCGTCGGCTTGCGAGGTCCACGACCACGGCGCACGTGGGGAGCAACGCCTCCCTTGCGGCCGGCGTCGCGCGCCTCTTCGCTCGTGAACTGGTGCGCGGTGCCCGCAGCGTGCGCGGCCTTGCCGCCCTTGCTGGCGATTTCGCTCACCTTGTTGCGGTCCATCGCCGCGAAGCCACGGGGGCGGCGGGGACGGGGCTGCTCGGCAGGCTTGGTTTCCTCCGAGGTGTTGACCGTGTTGTTGCTGCTCGGATCGAGGACGGAATTCATGACGATCTCTCCTGGGTGAAAGCGCGCGTTCGCCCTCCCCCGAGAAACCTCACTTGCGTGAAGTCTCTCCGGCCCGAACGGGACCGCTACTAGCATGAGTTGGTCCCGTCCGACTCGAGGATGAGACGCACGAGCCATTCAAATTGTTCCGATGCGTGAGGCGTTGATCGCGTCGCTTGTGGTTGTTCGCTCACGTGCTCGAAAGCTGTCGACCTAGAGTCGACACGAGCCCCATGCGACGACATGAAGTGTCGCGCAGCAGGCTCTTCGTGAAGCTTCGTGAAGGCACCGGTGCGAGACACGCCAGTCATGTCGCCAGGCGTCGCTTTTTATGTGCCGAAATCGTGAAATCCGACCGTCGGCGACACATTTCTCACGACGCTTCGCGCCACGCCCACGATACTTCGTTGGCGCGGCCCACTCACGACTCGCGACCGCGTCGCCCGAGCCGTGTTTTGGACGACGCGATGCGAGACGAAAAGCGAGACGAAAAGCGAGACGAAAGAGAGAACGGCGCGAGCCTTCGTGATCGGTAGGTCAAAGCGCTTTCGGGTTCGCCGAACGAGCGCACACGAGGCAACTAATTCAGGTAGCGCCGTGACAGGTGCTGGACCGCTTCCGCGGTTCCTCGCTCGATCTGAGCTTGGATCTCCGTTGGAGCGGCCGTCTCGTCGACGAGGATCCCCAACTGATCGTCGGCGACGAAGAACCCGCCGACGTTCGCGTTGCTGTCCTTTTCGATCGTCACCCCCTGCACCGCCAACTCGTGCACGTGACCACCGATGAGCACGCGAACGAAGCCGAGCAACCGACCCGCGACCTGCGTGCTGAGTGCGTTGTTTTGGGCTCCGTTTTGCATACGAGCAAGCTAAGCACGCGCCTGAGCGAGGCAAGGGGCGACAACCCCATGCTGGCGCACACCTCCACGAAATCAGACTGGGCGAGCGCGGCCTTCACGGCTTCGCACCAGAAAGAGGAGGTGTATCCTCGGCTCCCCTTACGGAACGGCCCGGCCTGGAGCCGCCGGTCGCCTCCCGCACGACACGCAGCACGACGCAGCAAGACGGGCGGGACGAGAACAGAGAGGAACGGACGATGCAAATTGCAATCGTGGGCCTGGGCAAGATGGGCGGGAACATGGTGAAGCGCCTGCTCGGCGGCGGTCACCAGGTGGTCGCGTACGATCGTGATCCGGCCGCGGTAGAACGCGCCGCGAGCGCGGGTGCCGTCGGTGCGGTCTCTCTCGCGGATACCGTCACCAAGCTCTCGGCGACGCCAGGGCCGAGGACCGTGTGGGTGATGGTTCCGTCGGGCAAGGCGACCGACGACAGCATTGCTGAGCTCTTCGACCTGTTGAAGGCGAAGGACATCGTCATCGACGGCGGAAACTCGAACTACAAAGATTCCATCCGCCACTCCGAGGAGCTCGCCAAGAAGGAGATTCGCTTCCTCGACGCCGGCACGTCGGGCGGCATCTGGGGGCTCGAGGTGGGCTACTGCCTCATGCTCGGCGGCGACAAGAGCGCGTTCGATCACGTGCTCCCTGCCCTCACGACGCTCGCGCCGAAAGACGGCCTCGGATACTTCGGCAAGGCCGGCGCGGGCCACTACGCGAAGATGGTCCACAACGGGATCGAGTACGCGATGATGCAGTCGTACGCCGAAGGCTTCGAGCTGCTCAAAGCGACGGACTACGACTACGACCTCGCCAAGCTTGCGGACGTGTGGAACCGCGGCAGCGTCGTTCGAAGCTGGTTGCTCGAGCTCGCGGGTCGCGCCTTCAAGAACGACCCCGGCCTGACGCACCTCAAGGGCTACGTCGAAGACTCCGGCGAAGGTCGCTGGACCGTCAACGAAGGCGTCGCGCGCGCCGTCCCCGTGCCCACCATCGCCGCCGCGCTTTTTGCTCGCTTCACCTCGCGTCAGGAGAACTCCTTCGCGATGCGCGTCATCGCAGCTCTTCGCAACGAGTTCGGCGGTCACGCCGTCAAGAAGGCTTGAGGAGGCACCTTTGACTCAGAACCCGCTCCGTCGTGGGCTCATCGAAGACCGCACGGGACAAGCCTGCGCCGTCGTCATTTTCGGCGCCTCCGGCGACCTCACGCGCCGCAAGCTAATGCCTGCACTCTACAACCTTGCCGTGAGCCGCTCGCTGCCGGGCGGTTTCGCGGTGGTGGGCGTCGCGCGCCGGCCCAAGTCGAACGACCAATTCCGCGCCGACATGAAGGAGGGCGTGGCGGCCTTTTCGCGGCGCAAGCCCATCGACCCCGGCGTCTGGGCCGACTTCGAACGCGGCGTGAGCTATGTGGCGGGAACGTTCGAGGCCCCGCAGACGTACATCGATCTGCGCGCACAGCTCGAGCAGCTCGACAAAGAGCGCGGCACTCGCAAAAACCGCCTCTACTACCTGGCGGTGCCGCCGAGCGAGTTCGGCGTCATCATGCGCAACCTCAAGGAGGCCGGCCTCGTGTCGCCTGTTGCCACGGAGCCGTCATCACCGTGGACCCGCGTCATCATCGAGAAGCCCTTCGGTCATGACCTCGATTCCGCGCGCGAGCTGAACGACACCGTCGCGCAGACCTTCGACGAGTCCCAGGTCTTCCGCATCGACCACTACCTAGGCAAGGAGACGGTGCAGAACCTGCTCGTCTTCCGCTTCGCGAACAGCTTGTTCGAACCGCTCTGGAACCGCGAGCACGTCGACAACGTTCAAATCACGGTGGCCGAAGAGATCGGCGTCGAAGGTCGCGGGAAGTTCTACGAACAAACGGGTGTGACGCGCGACATCGTCGAGAACCACCTGATGCAGCTCCTCTGTCTGACGGCGATGGAGCCGCCCATCTCGCTCGGCGCCGACGCGGTGCGCGACGAGAAGGTCAAGGTGCTCCGCTCGCTTCGTCCGATGGAGCCCTCGATGGTGCGCGACAACGTCGTGCGCGGGCAGTACGCACGAGGCTACATCCGCGGCGAGGAAGTGGTCGGCTATCGCGAAGAGCCCGACGTCGCGAAGGACTCGTGTGTCGACACCTACGTGGCGATGCGCGTGTTCGTCGACAACTGGCGCTGGGCCGGCGTTCCTTTCTACGTCCGTGCAGGCAAGCGGCTCGCCCGAAGGGTCACCGAGATCGCCATCCAGTTCCAGAAGGTGCCGCACGGCCTCTTCCGCGTTCCCGATGGCGGCATTTCGCCGAACGTCCTCGCCATGCGCATCCAGCCCGACGAGGGCATCGCCCTGCGCTTCACGACGAAGGAGCCGGGGCAGCAGACCATCCTTCGCGACGTGGCCATGGACTTCCGCTACGGCTCCGCCTTCGGATCGAACACGCCAGAGGCGTACGAACGGCTCCTCCTCGATGCGATGCGCGGCGAGGCCACGCTCTTCACGCGTCGTGACGAGGTGGAAGAGCAGTGGTCCTTCATGGACCACGTGTTCGAAGCCTGGCAAGCCGAGGCGAACATTCCTCCGCCGCTCTACGCGGCCGGCAGCTGGGGACCGGAGCAGGCCGACGATTTGCTCGCACGCGACGGGCGACGATGGAGGAAGCCGTGACGGCCCAACCGAGCAGCGCTGGTGCGGACAAGGCGGGGAATCTCATTGCCCGCATCGACCAGCAGCTCCGCGATCTGTGGAAGACGCCGGAGGATCCCGGCGCCACGCCCCTGTCGCGCGTCTGCACCATGAACCTCGAGATCGTCGCCGAATCGCGCGACCTGCTCGAGCGCTACACGCCCGTGGTCGACGAGGTCACCGCCAGTATTCCGGCGCGTGCCATCCTTGCCTCGATCGAGCCGAACGCCGATCAAGACACCTTCCAAGGCGAAGCAACGGCCGTGTGCTCGCTCGAAGGCGACCGGAAGATTTGCTCGGAGCGCGTCATCCTCGCGGCAAGTGGTCGGTCGGCCGCGCGTGCCGCGAGCGCCATCGAGGCGCTGCTCGTTCCCGAGATCCCGACCGCCCTCGTGTGGCTCGGCAAGATCCACGTCGACGACCCCATCTTCGAAGACCTCGCCGGCACCGCACAGCGGCTTATCGTCGACAGCGAATACACGTCGCTCTCGTCGCTTCTGCACCTCGCGAGTTGGGCGCGGCAAAAGGAGACGGAGCGGCCCTACGTTGCCGATCTGGCGTGGACGCGCCTGGCCCCTTGGCAGGAGCTCCTCGCTCGCTTCTTCGACGACGGCACCACCACCAAGCTCGCAGACAAGGTGACGCGCATCTCGCTCGCGCAGGCCTGCAATCCCGGTGCGCGCGTAGGTTCGGAGACGGCACTTCTGCTCGGCTGGGTGGCCACCCGCCTCGGCTGGAAGACGTCGCGCCTCGGCGGCTTGCTTCGTTTCAAGCGTCCCGACGGCGGCACGGTGGAGCTCGAGCTGAGCCCCGTCCCTTGCCCTGAAGGCGTGGCCCCGCAAACGCTGGCCGCCCTCACGATCGAGGCCGAGGACGAAGGCACCCGAACCGTCGGTCGGATTCGGCGCAAGCTCGCGAGCGGCCTTCGCGACGTCGCCGGCGTCACGACCGACGCGGACATGGTCCTCTGGCAGCAAGAGACGAGCGGCGCTCCGCCGATCGAGCAGCACGTCCGCCTCGGTCCCAACAAGGCAGCCAAGTGGCTCGAGCGAACGCTCCACCGCAGACCGCACGATCCGGCGTTCGACGAGTCCGTCGTGCTCGCCGAGCAGATCGTCGAAGACAGCCTCACCATCGGAGGGCGCTAGACGTGACTACCAAGGTCGTTCCTGGGCTTCTCATCGCAACGCCCGAGCCCGCGCAGGTCGCGCGCGAAGCCGCGAACCGGATGGCGAAGGCCATGCGCGAAGCCATCCGCGATCGCGGCGAGGTGCACATCGCCATTTCGGGCGGGTCGTCCCCCAACCCCGCCTACGAATTGTTGGCCAAAGAGCCGTTCGATTGGAACAAGGTCCACGTCTACTGGGTCGACGAGCGCGCCGTCCCTCCCGATCACGAGCGCAGCAATTACCGCTCCGCCAAGGCCGCATTCCTCGATCGCGCCCCCATTCCGGCGGCGAACGTGCACCGTATGAAGGGCGAAGCGACCGACCTCGATGCGGCAGCGGCCGAGTACGAGTCGTTCCTCCGCGAAGGCGTCCGGCAGAAGATCGGCGGTCTGCCGGCACTCGACCTCGTGGTGCTCGGCATCGGCGACGACGGACACACGGCCTCGCTCTTTCCCGGCGAACCGACCGTGCATGTGACCGACAAGCTCGCCTGCGCGGTTCCAGCCAAGGGCGACCGTGAGGCCCGCCTCACGATCACCGGCCCCGTGCTCGAGAACGCACGTGCGAGCGTGGTGATCGTCATTGGCAAGGCCAAGCACCCCGCGCTCGAGCGCGTCTGGCTCACGAACGGGACCCTCGACGAGACCCCGGCACGCATCATTCGCGGCTTCCGCGGCGCGATCACCTGGGTCATCGACAAAGCCGCCGGAGGCATGGGCTGAGAGCCATTTGCAGTAGCCGTCCGCGATCCGGCGGAGGCGGGAGACATCCGCCTCATCGGTCTCTATTAGTCGCTCGCGCCCGGCGGAAAGGTCGCGCGCGAAATCCGCCGCGACACGATCGAAAAGCAATTCCTCCAGGGCCTGTCGCTCGTCGACGTCTGCGCCCGGCGCGCCGGCATTCGCGACAAGAAGGAGATCCACGATCGCGCGCTTGCAATCGACTGCGAGACGGCCACCGAGAAGAGCTTTGCAGCCTTCGAGGAAGCCTTTTGGCGTGCCGTAGCCCGCGCTGGAGGCAACCGGATCTTCGAGATGGAAGTCGCGTGGTGGTACGGCGCTCTCGCCGATGCCCGGCCCACCATCGAGGCCACCTCCTCGGTCGCAGAGCGCATCGCGTTCTACCGAGAGCTCGCCCGTCGCATCGCCTGTGGCGATCACCCAACGCAGTACTACCTCGCCGTCGTGTCACCGCAGCTCGAAGCGCTCTTCGGCTAGCGGGATCACTCGTTGGAGGCCACATGAATTGGTCGGACTTCGTCACGCGTCGCGCATCGTCGATCGGAATCGCCGTTCTCGCCGGCGGCGCTGCAGCATGCTCCGGTATGACGAGCCCCGGCTCGACCTTGGCGGGCGAGGTCCCGGAGAGCTCACCGACGATGTCTTCGCCGAGCGAGTACGGCGCACGCCCCATCTCGGCCGAGTCAGGCGCCGACTACTTTCTCCGCACCGCGGGGGCGATCCCTACGCAGCCGGGCTCGCCTACCCGATCTTCCTCGCGTTGATGGAGGCCTATCCCGAAGAGCTCGGGAGAGATTGGAACGAGCTCGCCGACAAGTTCGGGCTCATTCGCGATCCTGCGGCGAAGGGCGACCCCCACGCACCTCCCATCGGCTTTCACGTCACGACCGATCCCAATACCGGTGTTCCGTGGGTCGTCGGCAATTGCCAGTTCTGTCACGCCGATCGCCTGCATCTCGAGACGGGCGACGTCGTGGTCGCCGGGCTCGGCAGCAAGCGCGTTCGGGCCCATGCCTACGCGAACGCGCTCGCGCGCATCGGCACCGATTCCCAGTTGAACGCGAGACGAATCACGGAGCTCGCAACGGCTCGCGCAAGCGCCTGGGGCATCGCCTGGCCAAAGGAAATGCGGCGTCCCATCGTGGACGCAACGCTCGCCGCCTTCACCAAGGGTGCTGCGCGACGCGCTCCGTCGCTGAGGCTACACGCGCGTCCACGCGACCGGCGGCTACGTCCCGCCGGTGCTCCTCGACGTCTGGGCGCGAGGCCTGTTCGGCCATGCCGGTCAGTGGCCGAGCCTCGAAGTCCTCGCAACGCCGCCCGCCGAGCGTCCCCGCGCGTTCGTCGTCGATCCCGACGGCCTCTACGATCTCGATCGCGTCGGCGTGCGGTACGAAGCGGTGACGCTCGTCGAAGGCGCGCCCTATCACGTCGTGCAGGGCAGACTTGCCCTTCGGCCATTGCAGCGCGGCGAATACCTCTACGACGGACAAAAGCCGGGCTATCGGCCCGACGGCCACGCATTCCTCGCGGACTTGCCGCCCGCGGATCGGACCGCCGTGATCGAGTATTTGAAGACGCTCTCGTCGTCGTGAGCGGCCTCACGCATCCCAGGCGAGGTGGTGGCTGTAAACCCAGTCGAAGGGTTGGCCGCCGCTCTTCTCCATCCGCGCGAGCATGATCCTGAGCGCAACGTCACGAATCACGCGGCCGACCAAGCCCGGTGTTTTGCCGTCGCCGTTCTTCTTGCCCTGCGCGACGACGCGTTCGACGCGCTCGCGGCGCATTCCTTCGTAGCGGGAGAATGCCGAATCGATGGTCGGCTCGTCGCGCAAGCACATGGCGAGCACCACCGCGTCTTCGATAGCCATCGACGCGCCCTGCCCTGACGACGGCGAGGTGGCGTGGGCGGCGTCGCCGATGATGATGCGCCGGTCATCGTGCCATTTCGGGACCATCGGCATGTCGTAGGTCCCCCACCCGACCATGATCGACGCGGTGGCGCGGATGACGTCGACGGCGCGCGCATCGTCGCCGGCAAACGCCGTGAGAAGCTCGGCGCGCCAGGCCTCGCCCGATTTGGCGGCGAGCTCGTCCCTCGATAGCTCCCTGGCGCATCCGAGATTGGCGAACCACCACACCTCACCGTTCGGATTCTTCACGTAGCCGAAGAAGCTTCGTTTGCCGAAGACCATCTGCATGGTGCCGGGCTCGCCCGGGACCTCGACGCCGCGCACGTAGCCGCCCGTGTTGAGAAGCCCGACGTAGCGAGGCCTCGGGGCGCGCGGATCGATGAGCGCTCGGACTCGGGAATGCAGGCCATCGGCGCCGATCAAGAAGTCACCCTTGGCCGTGCTTCCATCTTCGAATCGAGCCATGACGCGCCCCGAAGGCAGGCGCTCGGTGTCGACGAGGCGCTTTCCGTACGCGATGGTCACGCCTCGACGGATCGCCTCGTCACGAAGTGACGTGTAGAGGTCGGCGCGCTTGATCGTGCGGCAGGCCGCACCGCTCGGCAGGCGTGGACCGCTCGCGAATTCGGCGAGGCGCTCGCCGCTCCCGAGCGAGAACGCCATGCGCGGCGTCTCGAAGCCACCGAGCTGCGCGGCGTCGATCCCGACCGCCTCGAGGGCGTCGAGCCCGTTGACCGCGAGGGTGAGGAAGGCCCCGACCCCTTCGGCGCCCGCGTCGTACGACTCGAAGAGGAGCGGCTCGATCCCCGCCTTTTTCAGGGCGATAGCGGCGACAGCGCCGGCGATCCCGCCGCCGATGACGAGGGCATTTCCACCGAGATGGGTACCATTCAGCGCGTTAGACATAATATGTCTATACATTCTATAACTAACAGATCAAGGTCCGGCCGATCGGATTCGCCCTCGCCCATCGTGGGCCGCGAAATCCAAGGTCCGCGCAAGTGGTCGCCGCAGTAGGATGCGCGCCGTGGCGGACAAGCCTGCTCAGCGTTCCCCTCTGGCGATGGTCGTGCTCGCGCTCCTCATGGAAGCGCCGATGCATGCCTACCGAATGCACGAGCTCATCAAGACGCGCGGTCAGGACCGCGTCGTCAACGTGGCCGCGCGAAACAGCGTGTACCAAACCATCACGCGGCTCCTGCGGGACGGTCACATTCGCGTGCAGGAGACCGAGCGCGACGAAGGACGCCCCGAGCGGGTCGTCTACCAGATCACCGACAGTGGCTCGAAGGTGCTGAGTGACTGGCTGAAGTCGATGCTCTCGACGCCCGTCCGGGAGTATCCGCTCTTTCCGGCGGCCCTCGCCTTCATCGTGGTGCTGACGCCGCGCGAGGCGATCAAGCATCTCGAAGCCAGGGTCGAAGCGCTGCGTGCCGACCTCCAGACCTCCGAAGAGATCATGAGCGGCACGCTAGCCGAGGGCGTCCCGCGTCTCTTCCTGATCGAGGAGGAATACAGCCGGACGATGATGCGCGCGGAGGTGAAGTGGGTCGAAGGTCTCCTCGAAGAGATCCGCGACAAGAAGCTCACCTGGTCGCACGATTGGAAGAAGCTCTTCGCGGGCGCGACGGAGCTGCCGGCGGGCGCGACTGCGACTGCGACGCCGCCGGCGCGCCGTCCCCGCAAAGCGCGCTGACGTCAGCCGACGATCCCGAGCTGGCGCATCATGCCGAGCTCGTCGGTGAGCCGGTGGTGGGCGACGATGCGGCCCTCACGAAAACGCTCGAAGTTCATCTGCGCCACCTCGAAGCGTCGATGCGTGGGCGCAAGACCGAAGAGCGAGCCCTCGTGCGTGCCGGTCACCCATAGACGCACGGCCGCCGCGTCGTCGGTGACGATCAAATCGTCGATGCGATAGCGGAGATCCGGAATTCCCTCGCGCATCGCGCGCACGATGGGCACGAGCCCCTTCGGGCCGGCAGGCGGATTCGGAGTGCTCGGCGAGTGGTTCACGTAGTCGGGGTGAGCAGCTCGTCGAGCACGTCGAGCTTGCCCTGGTTCCAGACCTCTTCGAAGTAGCGTTCGATGATTCGGCGGTTGCTTTCACGCATGAACACGTTGTGCCGTGCGCATCGCGAGACGTCCAAGATTGGTTTCGTCTAGGATTGATATACTGTTCGTATCAATCTTCGGGAGCACCCATGGAGCTTCGCCACCTTCGCTACTTCGTTGCCGTCGCCGAGGAGCTGCACTTCGGCCGCGCGGCCAAGAGGCTCCGCATCTCCCAGCCGCCGCTCAGCGCGCAGATCCGTGACCTCGAAGACGAGGTCGGCGCCCGTCTCTTCGAGCGAGGCACGCGCAACGTCGATCTCACGGCCGCCGGGCGCGCCTTCTTCGGACGCGCCAAAGATCTCCTAGCGCGCGCCGAAGCCGCGAAGAGCGAAGCCAACGACATCGGACGCGGAGAGCTCGGCGCCATCTCCATCGGCTACACGACGACGGCCATGTACGAACTGCTGCCGCGCGTACTGACGGCCTTTCGCGCCGAGCGAACGCGCATCGGCATCACCCTCGCGGAGATGCCGAGCCGTGCCCTCGCAGGCGCGCTCGACGAAGGTCGCATCGACGTGGGCTTCGCCTGCCTGCCGACGGAGCTCGGCCATCACGTCGCGCGCGTCGTCGACGAAGACCGCATGGTCATCGCCCTCCCCGAGCGGCATCCGCTCGCACGACGCGCGAAGCTTCGCCTACGTGATCTGGAGACCCTCGAGATGGTCGGCGTGCGGCCCACCATCGAGCCCGGCTGGGCCAAGGCGTGCGAGGTGGCCCTGGCGAACGCCGGCGTCTTCCCGAAGATTCTCCAGGAAGCGGACACGAAGCTCGCGCTCCTCGGGCTCGTCGCAGCGGGCCTGGGAGCGGCGGTGGTGTCTTCGTCGCTCGCCACGCTCGCGCGAACGGGCGTCGTCTTTCGGCCGATCCAGGGCGACAAGACACGCCTGGCGCTCGGCATGCTTTCGCGGAAGACGAACGGGCCGCTCGTGAAGCAGTTCATGCGCGTGGTCGAGAGCGTGCGCGCCTGAACCGCCGCCCTTGAAGCAGCGCCGATGTGGCCACCGACGCGATGGGCTCGTGGCCTGCTGTCCCGCCCGGTCACTTCTCCCAGGCGTTCGTGTCGAACGGCGTGGTCGCGAGGCTCACGGTCACGGTCGCCTTCTGGTCGGTGTGCAGGCCGACACCGGATTCGTTCCAGGCGATGGCAAGGCCGTTGCCGGACCCGAGCGCGAGCCAACGCCCCTCCGGAAGAATGTGCGCGAGAACATGCGCGTATTGTTCGTCGAACTGGAATTCGGCGTTGCCTACTTCGCAGGCAAGCGCAGGCGAGCCGAGCGCGAGGGAGCCGAGGCGCATCACAGAGCGGCAGCGCAGTCGCCAAGGCTTGGGAGCGAGGTCCGTGTATCGCCGCAATGGCGGACACACGGCGTCGTCCGGTTGGAGCGTCACCTCGATCCCATCGTCATGCTGTCGCCACGTGCCCGCGTATCCTTGTCGCTCTCGATAGCGGATCGAGTTGTGTACCCTCCGCCCGTCGAGATTCGAGTCGACACGTTGACCACGGCAAGCGGTGGCCGTCTGATCGACGTTCAGCATCAGAGCGAACGACGATTTGGCGCTCGTGCTCTCGACGTTCGTTCCCTCGCGCGTGACCCCCACCGAGATCGTAACGGTGTTCGCGTAACGCCCCGGCGCGACGGTCATGGGCACGGCGACGCCCTCTCCCGCGTCGAACGCTCGAACGGAAGAAGAAGCTGCGCCCGAGGGCCGAGCATCGCTCCGGGCGCGGGGTGGAGGCCCATTTCCGCTAGGCTGCGGCGTGCTGCAGCCGGCCAAGATTTGCGCAAAAAGAAGGCCGCCGACGCATACGCGAACGCCTCTTTTCACGAGCTTCATCGCCGCGTCCATTTCGCCATCGAACTCGCTCTCGCAGACGAGGAGCGTAGGACGTCGAAAGCTCATTCTCCAAGCTTGCAGTCGGGAGCACGCGCCGGATGTTTCTTCAGGAAGCTTTCGAGTCGCCCCCCCGTACGAAGAGAGGGACAGAGCATGCATGCAATGAGGGGCGTCGAGATCGCGTCTGTCATGCGCCGCTGGGGCTGGCTCGCGCTGCTCTCGCTCACCCTCGCGCTCGGCAGTTGCCGACAGGGGACCGTCGCCCTGCCCTCGCGCGCAATCCAGATCGTCGCCGCCGAGCCCGCGCCAGCCGCTGTGTCAATTGCCGAGCCGCCCATCTATGACGCTCGTCCGATGCTCGGTGCCCCCGCTCCACCGGCGATGACGTTCGACGAGGCGTGGGCGTGGCTGAGCGCGGAGCTGCCGAAGGACACCGCGAGCCTCCGCCCGAGTCGCGACGACGGACGCCTCGAGCGGCTCCTCGCGTGGGCGCCGCCGGGCGGGACGACGACCGTGTTCGATCGGGCATGCCGCCCGCTGAAGGTCGCGCGGAACGAGGGCTCGCTGGACGGCGACGTTCACGTGAAAACCGTCGTGCACGACAGGACCAAGACCGTTTCGGGCGACACGATTGAGCTTGGCCGGGACATCACGCTCGTCTGCGGCTTCGATTTCACGTACGAGCGCGACGCCTCCGGCAAGTGGGTCAAGACCGTCGTGAGCGCGACCGGCTGCGCGACCACCATCGGGCATTCTCTATCCGAGGTGACCGACGCCGAGGCGTGGTACGGCAGCGCACCGGCCCGCATCGAGGTGAAGTGCTCGAGCCGGCTCGAGACGCGGCAGCGCTGCCTCGACGGAACCGAGCGCACCTGTTCGAAATGCACGCGAGTCGCGATCGAACTCGATGGCCCCGGGCACTTGCGGATTCCGGGTGGCTGCGCCGTCTTGGGGCCTGGGCGCCGCCCCGAGCCCGCGGACTGCGCCGTCGCTTGCCCCGACGACCTCGGCGCAAAGATCGCGACCGTGAACGCCGCGCTGAGCGGAGCCACCTTCGAGGAATTCAGGCTCGAGTCGCACCCCACGCTGTTTCGCACCCGTTCCGCGTGCCTCGCGTACCGGCGGCTGCATGCCATCCCGCGCGACCAGTTGGAGACCTGGTAGGGGCCACGATCGAAGCTGACGCCCGCGGCTCCGAGGGCCGGAAATGAACAATCCCCGCAGGGCGCGGTGAGAACCGGCCGCTGCGGGGACGTTCTGGCGAGCTCAGAGAGCTCTCAGAGCCACTTCTGGATGCGGTCGGTCACGGCGTCGACCGTGAGGCCGAACTTCTGCGCGAGGACCTTGTCCGGCGCGCTGGCGCCGAAGTGGTCGATGCCGATCGACAGACCGTCATCGCCGACCCACTGCGCCCAGGGGCCGGTGACGCCCGATTCGATCGAGACGCGGCGCACGCCCTTCGGGAGAACCGAGCTGCGGTAGGCCTCGTCCTGCGTGGCGAAGATCTCGAGGCACGGCGCACTGACGACGCGGACCTTCTTGCCCGCCTTCTCGAGACGCTCCTTCGCACCGACTGCGAGCTGAACCTCGCTGCCGGTGGCGATGATGACGAGATCCGGCGTGCCGCCCGCCGCTTCCTGCGCGACGTACGCGCCCTTGAGCACGTTTTGCGGGTCGAAGTTCGCGTCGCGCTTGATGGCCGGCACCTTTTGGCGCGAGAGCGCGAAGACCGTGGGGCCCTTGTGACGACCGAGGGCGATCGTCCACGCCGCCGCGCACTCGACCGCGTCGGCCGGACGAACGAACGCGAGGTTCGGGATGACACGCAGCGCCCAGTAGTGTTCGACCGGCTGGTGCGTCGGACCGTCTTCGCCGAGGAAGACCGAGTCGTGCGTGAAGATCCAGAGCGCCTGCAGCTGGCAGAGCGCCGAGAGGCGGATGCTGCCGCGCATGTAGTCGCTGAACACGAGGAACGTGGCACCGTACGGGATGATGCCGCCGTCGAGCGCGAGCGCGTTGCAGATGGCGCCCATGCCGTGTTCGCGAATGCCGAAGTGCAGGTTGCGGCCTTCGAAGGCCTTCGTGTTGACGCTGCCGCTCTTCTTGATGAGCGTCTTGGTCGAAGGCGCGAGGTCGGCCGAACCGCCGATGAGCGAGGGCACCTTCTCGGCGACGACCTGCTGGAGGACGTTCGAGAGGCCGCGCGTCGCGTCGTCCTTCTCGGGCACCGCCGCGAGCAACTGAGAATAGATGTCGGCAGGAACCTGCTTCGCTTCGAAGCGATCGAGCTCCGCCGAGAGCTCCGGCTTCGACTTGCGCCAGGCCGCGAGCTTCTCTTCCCAGGCCTTCTTGTCCGCCTGGTTGTCCGCCGCGCGCTCCTTGAAGAGCGTGTAGACCTCTTCGGGAACGTAGAAGGTCTTCGCCGGATCCCAGCCGAGGTTCTTCTTGGTGGCGACGACCTCGTCCTTGCCGAGCGGCGAGCCGTGCGACTCCGCCGTGTCGTGCGCGTTCGGCGCGCCGTTGGCGATGTGCGTGCGGGCGACGATGAACGACGGGCGATCCTTCTCGGCCACCGCGCGGTCGAGGGCGTTCTTGATCTGCGTGTGATCGTGGCCGTCGATGCGCTGGACGAACCAGCCGTACGCCTCGTAACGCTTGCCGACGTCTTCGCTGAACGCGAGGTCGGTCTCACCCTCGATCGTGATCTTGTTGTCGTCGTAGACGACGATCAGGTTCGAGAGGCCGAGGTGGCCGGCGAGGCTCGAGGCCTCTCCGCTCACGCCTTCCATCACGTCGCCGTCAGAGCAGAGCGTGAAGACGCGGATCGGGTCGAACGGCTCACCGAAGCGAGCGGCCTTCAGCTTGGCCGCGAGCGCGAAGCCCGCCGCGTTGCCAACGCCCTGACCGAGCGGGCCCGTCGTGGTCTCGACACCGACGGTGTGACCGTGCTCGGGGTGACCCGGCGTCTTGCTCCCCCACTGGCGGAACTGCTCGAGGTCGCTGAGGGCCAGGTCGTAGCCGGCGAGATGCAGCATCGAGTAGATGAGCATCGAGGCGTGACCTGCCGACAGCACGAAGCGATCGCGACCGATCCAGGTCGGATCCTTGGGGTCGTAGCGGAGGTAGCGCGTGAAGATCTCGAACGAGATGTTCGCGAGCCCCATCGGCGTACCGGGGTGACCACTGTTGGCTTTCTCGACGCCGTCGATCGACAGCGTCTTGATGGTGTTGACGGCAAGCTCGATCTGCTTCGGTGCGTATTCGCGCGCCATGGGCTCCTCTTTAAGTGGCGCCCTACTACCACGGCGAACGCGGGCGACAAGACGCGGACGTCAGCGAGTCCGAATTGTTGCTGCTGCAATTCTGGCGGCGTGCGCCGCTGCGCCGCGAAGCCCCGCGAGCGGCTCGAGGACCACGCAGATGGGAATTTTCTCGAGCAGCGGGCGCATCCGGCCCTTGTCGACGAACGCTTCGACGAAGCGACTCGCGGAAGCTCCGCCGCGGCGACGAGCCGGCAAACCATGCGCGAGAACGCCAGCGAGATGCACGGAGACGCCCCCGCACACGTACACGCCGGCGGTTGCCAGGCTCTTCAGTGCCAAGTTCCCCGCCTCGGCGCCGTAGACGCTCGCCCACATCTCGACCGCACGCATGGCGGCTTCACTGGTGCCGTTCACGGCAAGCTCGACCACGGCAGCGTTCGGATCAGGAGCCTGCCCGACGAACGACGCGGCGCGCTTGCTCTCGCGCACCCGCTGCTC
The DNA here is from genome assembly GCF_001263205.1 of Labilithrix luteola. GTDB lineage: Bacteria > Myxococcota_A > Polyangia > Polyangiales > Polyangiaceae > Labilithrix > Labilithrix luteola. The sequence goes on along the minus strand of NZ_CP012333.1, from coordinate 8,974,984 downwards.
GCGCACGAAGAATTCGTAGATCACCGAGATGGTGGACCCCGACGCGACGCGCTCATAGCTCACGTGACCAAACTCGGCGGCGAGCAGATCGAACAGCTCCTGTTCGATCGGCGTGCGGGGTGCGAAGTCGACGTGCGAGCCCTCGCTTGGACACGGCACGTGCGTCTGGCCGTCCCAGATGAAGGCGGCTTCGCCGAGGCCCGTCCCCGCGGCGATGGCAGCGAGGTTTCCGCCGTGCCGCTTCGGAAATCCCTTGTGGAGCGAGGTGAGCTTGCGCGGAGGAAGCGACAGCGCACCGAGCCCGACGGCAACGAGATCGTTGAGAAGCGTGACGTTGCGCAGGTCGAGATCGCGCGAAACGGCGTGCGCGTCGATACGCCACGGAAGGTTCGTGGTCTTCACCCGCTGATCGACGATGGGGCCGGCGATCCCGATGCTCGTGGCGCGAATGCGACGCGGCTGGGGCGCGTTGGCGAGGAACGTGCCGAGCGCGGCTTCGAACGACGCGAACGAGCGGCTCGGCAGCACCTCCTGGTGGAGGGCGTGCTTGCCCTCCAGGTCGAAGAACGCGAAACGCGCGTTCGTCCCGCCCACGTCGCCGGCGATGACGACCTCGGCATCGAGCTTGGACCGCAGCGGGACTTTCGAGCGGCTCGGGCGACCGGTGATCTTTCGAAACGTCACGGACCCTCCCAGGCGTGCATCGCGAGCCCTTCGATCGGACTCGCGACCGCTGCTCACCCAACGACGCGTGAAACGAACCGAGCGGATCTCAGAGCTTCGAGATGAGCTGATCGCCCATCTGCGGCTGATCGATCTTGCCGAACCAGATGCTCCAAACGCCTTTCATGAAGTCCTGTCCGGGGACGGTGACCTGACCGCCGTCCTGCACCCAGATCGACACGGTCTTCGGGCCGGCGTTGTACGTGATGACGATCGCCGAGTTTTCCTTCACTTCTTCCTTGTTGAACGCGCTGACGAAGGCGTTGATCTTCGCCTGGTCGTTGTAGCCGTTCATCGCGAAGGCCTCCTTGAGGGCCTTGCGGATCTTCTCGCTGTCGACATCACGCAGCATGCGCCACGTGAACTTCTTGTCGACGTCGGCGTCGATGACGGCCTGCTTCGACTTCTGAGCGGGGCGCTCCTTCATGTCGTGACGGATCGCATAGACCTTCGCCGTGAAGGGCCCGACGGACTTCGTGCGGACCGCGTCGCCGGTGTGGATGTACGCGCCATCGGCGAAGGCGCTCGTGACGAGCGCGAACATGAACGCAAAGACGGTGAGGAAGAACGCAGGACGGAGCCGGAAGTTCATGGGGATACCTCGATGGAGAGGGTCATGCACACAATGCACCACATGCCAGCGGAAGGCTCGGAGCCGGAAGCGCATCCACAAATGCCGAGAAATTGGGCCGTTTGCCGCGCGTCGGAGCGCATTGGGAGGTAGGACGTCGACCTGCCTGGTTTGCTTCACATGGATCGCACGAAGCCCAGGCAAGGTCCGTGCGACACGCTGCGCCTACCGGCTGTTCACGCGCTCGCGGAGATCTTTCACCGCGGTGTTGTGGTCGTCCAGCGTCTCGCTGAACGCATGGCGGCGGCCCTCACGCGCCACGAAATAGAGATACTTGGTGGTCGACGGCGCAAGCACAGCCTGGAGGGACTTCACGCCGGGATTCGCGATCGGTCCAGGGGGCAGGCCCTCGTGGACGTACGTGCTGTACGTGTTGAGCGGATCGACGTTCACCGCGTGGGTAATTTTGCCCGCGTAGCCCGCGCAGCCCGGGACGCGATCGCGCAGGACCAAGCAGCCGTAGCCCGCGGTCGGATCACATTGCAGGACGCGACGCTTGAAGTTCGGGTCGCGCAAGCGGTTCAAGAAGACGCTGGCGATGATGGGCCGTTCGTCGTCGACCGCCGCTTCCTTCTCGACCATCGAGGCGAGCGTGAGCAGCTGGTGGCGGCTCCAGCCGAGCGAGCTTTCGAGCGACGCAAGTCCGAGGCGATGGTTCTGCTCGAGCGCGGTGAAGCGCTTTTCGAATTCGCCCTTCATGCGGCGGACGACTTCGCGCGGATCGCTGTCGTGCGGAAGCTCGTAGGTTGCTGGAAAGAGATAGCCCTCGGCGCTGTCGGCTTCGATTCCGAGCTCGTGGAGGAGCGCGGGGTTGGCGCTGGCCTCGAGAAACGCGCCGGACGAGGCGACGTGAAGGCTCTGCAGGCGCTTGGCGATGTCGAAGCGCGTGAAGCCTTCGGGGATCGTAACCTTGGCCTTCGAGGCGAGCCCACGGCGCTCGACGCGCTCGACCAGATCGCGCGGGCTCGCGTCGTCCGAAAGAAGGTGCGGACCGGGCTCGGCCTTGAGGCCCACGAGACGCGCATAAAGGCCGAAGAGGCGGGGGCCGCGGACGAGACCTGCAGCCTCGAGCTTCCCGATGATCGAGGAGGTCGACTCGTCGCGCTCGAACGTGATTTCGACCTCGCGCCCGCCGCCCGTGCCTCCGCCGCTCGGGTAGACCATGAGCACGTAGGTCGCCAGCGCCGCGACGATCGCGCCGACGACGAGGCCCACGACCGAGAGAACCTTGCGGAACGTGCTCGGTGCCGCGTCTTGCTTCACACGCCGGCGGCGCCGGCGCCGTTCCCCCTTGTCGGGGTCGCCACTCGACGAGGGCCTTCCCTCGCCTGCCGTGCGGGCCCGATCGCTCGGTCGAGCACCACCTCGCGAGCGCGACTTCGGCTTCGGCTCGCTCGGCTCGCCGCTCACCGTTTCCTCCGCGCTTTTCGGGCGGCGCGGGCATCGAGCCAGGCTTGGAGAATGGCGACGGCCGCCGCCTCGTCGATGCGGGCGCGGGCGTCGGCTCCTTTGACACCGCTCGCCGTCAGGGCGCGCTGCGCCTCGACCGTCGTGAGGCGCTCATCGAAGAGCTCGACGTCGAGGTTCGTGGCGTCGGCGATGTCCTGCGCCAGATCGCGAACCCGGCGCGCGGCTTCACCCTCGGTGCCACGCATGTCGAGCGGGAGGCCCACGATGATCCGCCCCACCTCCTCTGCTGCGCAGAGTTCACGCAGGGCCTCGAGCAGCTTCGGTCGAGGTTTCGCCTGGAGCGCGCCGCGGGGATGCGCGTACACACCAAGGTCGTCCGAGATGGCGACGCCGACGCGCACGGCCCCCGGATCGAGCGCGCAAACGCGCATAGGCTTCTTGGGAGCCCGCTCAGGATCGTCCGGACGCGATGAGGACCCTTGCCCCACGGGTTACCGTAGATAGCCGAGCCGGGGCACGTTCTGCAAACGCCAATGAAAGAAGAGACCTGCGGCCGAGAACCTCTGCTTGACCCCGCATGCCAGGCAAGGTGATAAGGCCCCGTGACCGACTCACGCCAAGGTGGCTCCCCGAAACAGGTTCGTGCCGTCAAAGGCATGAACGACGTGCTTCCTGGTGAGGTCGGTCGCTGGCATCGTATCGAAGCGGCCTTCCGCTCAGCAATGGAACGGCTCGGCTATCGCGAGGTTCGCACGCCCTACGTCGAGCCGACGCCGCTGTTCGTGCGCACGATCGGTGAAGCGACCGACGTCGTGGAAAAGGAGATGTACTCCTTCTCTCGGCACCGCGACGAGCTCACGCTCCGACCCGAAGGGACGGCCGGTGCCGCTCGGGCTTACGTCGAGCACAAGGTCCACAACAGCGAGCCGATCTCGCGCTGGTATTACATCGGCCCGATGTTCCGCGCGGAGAACGTCCAGCGCGGTCGCTATCGCCAATTCAACCAGGTCGGCGCGGAGTGCTTCGGCGATCCGGGCCCTGGTTGCGACGCGGAGATGATCGACGCACTCGTCGGCTTCCTGCGCGACATCGGCATCGCCAGCCCCGACGTCTTCGTCAACTCGATCGGATCGGGCGACACGCGCGAGCGCTACAAGACGGCACTTCGTGAGCTCCTCGAGCCCAAGAAGGACACGCTGAGCGAGGACTCGCAGCGTCGTCTCACGACGAACCCGCTGCGCATCCTCGACTCGAAGGATCCGCGCGACCAAGAAGCCGTCGCCGGCGCGCCCACCCTCCTCGAGTTCCTCACCGACGAGGATCGCGCGCACTGGGATCAGCTCCGCCGTCATCTCGACGCGCTCGGCACGCCCTACCAGATCGACACGAAGCTCGTCCGTGGCCTCGACTACTACGGGCGCACGCTCTTCGAGATCAAAGGCGCCTACGACAAGCTCGGCGCCGGCAGCACGCTCGTCGGTGGCGGCCGTTACGACGGCATGGTGGCCGAGCTCGGTGGTCCCGCCGTTCCGGCGATTGGCTTCGCCGCCGGCCTCGAACGCCTCCTCATCGCGAGCGACATCGAAGCGCCGGCGAGCGTCGTCGACGTCCTCGTGGCGCCCCTCGGCGACGCGGCCCTCGACGCGGCGCTCGTCCTCGGCCGCGACCTCCGTCGCGCCGGCATCCGCTGCGAGGTGGACACGCGAAAGGCGACCATCAAAGCGCAGCTACGTCGCGCCAACGCACTCGGCGCGCGCATCGCCCTCATTTTGGGCGATCGCGAAGTCTCCGAAGGAATCGTGGAGATGAAAGACCTCGCCGCCCAGGCGCAGGAAAAGGTGGCGCGCGCCGACATCGTGTCGCGCGTCGCTGCTCAGCTGCAGACGACGCCACCTCCTCGTACGGAGGGCACGTGAACCGCGCACGTCTCGCCTCGCTTCTCGCGTTCCTGAGCGTGCTCGGCACGGTCGGGCGGGCGGAGGCGCAGGCCGGCAAGCAGGGCCCGACGCAGAGCTCGCCGACGCGTAGCCGTCAGGTCGGCCCGCAACGTGGCGGCGCGCCCGGCGGTGAGGACGAAGATCAGGGCGGCCCCTCCCCTTCGGCGCAGCCCACCGGCGAACCCACCGTGCAGGCGCCGGCCGATCCGCTCGCGATCCCCGAAGGCGTCGCCGACCGCATCGGTACCGACTACGATGGCCACCCGCCGTCTCCCGAAGGCGCGCTGCACCGCTCGTTCTTCCCCCTCTACGAGGAGCGCCGCGGCGATTACCGCCTGCGCCTCCTGCCGCCGCTCTACCTCGAGCACACGCGCGGCCTCGATCCGAAGACGGGCGCCACGACCGACAAGACGGACCGCGAGTCGCTCGCCGCGCTGCTCTTCTACCAGCGCCGCTCGCCGAACCTCGACGCGGACATCCTCTTTCCGATCGCCTGGCGCGTCCGCGAGCGTCAGAACCACGTGCTCGTGCTCGGTCCCTTCGTGCACCGCGAGGCGCCGAAGGAGAACGACAACTGGCTCGCGCCCCTTTATTTCCAGGGCAGCCGGGCCGACGGCGGCTACTTCCACTCGCTGCCTCTTCTCACGACGTCCCATTGGAACGAGAAGGGCGCCTTCACGCTCGCGGGTCCATACTTCCGCGATCGCACCGGCAGTGACGTCGACTGGGGCGTAGCTCCCTTCGTCTTCGCCGGTGACAACGGCAACCAAGACGGCGCGCGCAAGACGTACACGCTCATCCCGCCGCTTCTCTTCTTCAACCGCACGCGCGAGCTCGACGAGAGCCGGCTCACCGTCGTCGGTCCGGTGATCTCGGAGTCGACCCCGAAGCGCACGATCTTCGACGTCGCGCCGCTCTTCTTCTCGATCAACGGCAAGCCCGAGACGGGCGGCGTGAAGGAAGCGCATTACACGCTCTTCCCGCTCTTTCACTACGGCAAGAGCCCCACGCAGTCGCTCTTCGTGACGCCGCTCTACCTGCGCCGCGTCACGCCGACGGTCGATACGCTCGTCACGCCGCTATTCTCGCACGCGACGACGCGCAACAACTCGACCTCGCTCACCGTCGCCGGTCCGATCGTCCCGCTCTACTACCGCAAGACGGACATCGACATCGGCTACAAGGCGCTCGGCATCTTCCCGTTCTACTACGGGTCGCACAGCCCGACCGGCACGGCGCTCGCCACGCCCCTCTTCGCGCGCTTCGAGAACTACAACGTCTCGCGCACGTACTGGGCCTTCCCGTCGATCGTGTACGAACGCGATCAGAAGGGCTGGGAGGTCGACGTCCACCCGCTCCTCTACCTCGGACGGAGCGACCACTCGACCCACACGGTTCTCGCGCCGATTTTCTGGGACTTCGCGAACCCCAAGGGCCGCACCACGATCGGCTTCCCGCTCTACTGGCGTTTCGCCGACACGACGGACGACTCGGTCACACAGGTCGCGGCGAACACGCTCTACCGGCAGAAGCGCGTGTCGGGCGGACTCGATTGGCAGTTCCACCTCCTGCCCGTTTTCTCGTACGGCCAGAGCCCCACGGGTCACTGGTGGAACGTGCTCTTCGGCCTCGCCGGCTACGATCGCGATGGCGCGACCGCCAAGGTCAAGGCCCTCTGGATCCCGATCACGGTCGCGGGTGGCAATGCGCCCAAGGCCCCGGAAGGCGCTCCGGCTCCGGCTCCGGCTCCGGCCCCCTCGCCGGCTCCGACCCCTGCGCCGACGTCACCCCCGCCCTCGCAGGCGCCGTCGACCGGGCCTGTTTTCTAGGGCGTTCTAGCGAGTCATCACGCGACGGAATGCGGCGATCGCTTCGTCGATCTCCGCGTCCGTCGTGTCTTCGCCGAGCGAACAGCGAATGCCACGCGCGGCGTCGGCCTCGCCGAGCATGGCGGCCAGCACGGGCGACGGCTCGACCGTGCCGGCACTGCAGGCCGCGCCGCTCGACACGCTGACACCTTCGAGATCGAGCGCGGCGACGAGCTCGGCACCGATCCATCCGGGCCACGCCAGCGTGGAAACGTGGGGCGCACGACGAGCCGGATCGCCGACGACGATGGGTGCGCCGAGACGGGCGTCACGCCCGATGGCGAGGAGCGCGGCTTCGAGACGATCGCGACGGGGCGCGATCGATGCCCAGCTCGCCGCGCTCGTTTGCGCGCGACGGGCAGCGGCACCGAACGCGGCAGCCAGCAATGGATCGACCGTGCCGGGGCGCAGCCCCTTCTCTTGCGCGCCGCCGAGCAGCACGGGCTCGAGACGAAGGCCCGTGCGGGTGATGAGCGCGCCGATGCCCTTGGGGCCGCGGATCTTGTGACCGGCGATGCTGACTGTATCCCACGGACCGAGATCGGACGGGTCGATCGCGCAGACGTCGGGCGCGCGCACGCCGAGATCGATCTTGCCCCAGGCTTGAACGGCGTCGACGTGTACGCGTGCGCCGGCTGCGCGCGCGAGGCTCGCGACTTCGGCGAAGGGCTGTACGACGCCCGTCTCGTGGTTGACCGCCTGAACGGTGACGAGGGCGACGCGGCCCTTCGCTTCGGCGATCGCACGCGCGAGATCTTCGAGGTCGAGCGTGCCGTCTTCCTTGGCGCGAACCCACGCCACGCGTGCGCGCCCTTCGCTGGCGAGCGCCTCGGCCACACGCGTGACCGAAGGGTGTTCGAGGCGGCTCGTCAGAAGCCACGGGACTTCGCCGACGGCCGAAGCCTCCTTCACCGCCTTGGCGTGCGGTCCGAAGGCGGAGCGCAAGGCGAGGTTGTTCGCCTCGGTTCCGCCGGACGTGAAGACGACGTCCCGCGCATCGGCTCCGCAAAGCGCGCCGACGGACGCGCGAGCATCTTCGACCACGGCGCGTGCCGCGCGACCATCTTTGTGGATGCTCGAGGGGTTGGCCCACGCGCGAGCGGCGGCGTCGCGCATGGCGTCGAGCACCTCGGGGAGAGGTGGCGTGGTGGCGTTCCAGTCGAGATAGATGCGCATGACGAAGCCCGACGTTCAGCTGGCGGTGTCGACCACGACGGTCGGCGCGCGCTTCGAGACGGCAAGACTGAAGGCCGCGCCCCCGAGGAACATGCCTTCGACGTGCGCTCCACCGTCGAGCAGGCGCACGTCACCGCCGAGGCCGCGCGCGACGCGACGCGCGATGGCGAGCCCGACGCCGGTGCCGCCGTGCGCGCGCGTGGGCGAGCCGTCGACCTGATAAAACGGATCGAAGATCCGTCCTTCGCGATCTTTCGGAACGCCCGGCCCCGTGTCGGCGACGACGATTTCGTAGCTCGTGTCGAGCGGGCGCACGATGACGCCGACGATGCCGCCTTCGGGCGTGAACTTGCCGGCGTTGTCGAGGAGCTGGGAGATCGCGCGACCCAGACGATCGCTGTCGCCATAGCCCGGAAGCGGGCCGCGCGGGAATTCCTCGAGCACGGTGAGCTTGCGCTCGGCGAAGGCGTCGGCGTGCCAGGCGATGGCGCGTCGAACCGTGTCGAGGAAGTCGTAGTCCTTGTGGAAGAAGCGCATCTTGCCGGTCTCGAGACCGGTCACGTCGACGAGATTGTCGAGCTGCGAGCGGAGGCGCCGGATGCAGTCGTCCATCGCGCGAAGCGCCTTGCGCTGCGCCGTGGTCGTGTCGCCGAGCTCCTCATCCATCAACATGCGGACGTAGCCGACGATGGGCGTGAGCGGCGTCGCGAGCTCGTGCGAGATGTTGCGGTAGAACTCCGTGCGCAGGCGCTCCATCTCGCGGAGGCGCTCGTTCGCGGAGGAGAGCTCGGCGACCTTCTCTTCGAGGTGCGCGACGATTCGACCGCTCTGTACGCGGAGGCGCTCACCGGCGACGTCGGGTGACGACATCATGCGCTCGCGCTGGCCACCGATGTAGTTGGCGACCTGTTTGGCGAAGGCGCGTGCGTCGATCGGCTTCTGCAAGAAGCCGTCGCAACCGACCGCGAAGCTCGTGTCGCGATCGCCCTCGGCGGTGATGGCCACGATGGGCACCCCCGCGAGCGACGGCTCGGTACGCAGACGAAGCGTGACCTCGAAGCCGTCGAGGCCGGGAATGTTCAAGTCGACGAGGACGATGTCCGGGCGCTGGGCCAAGGCGAGACGAACGCCCTCGAGGCCATCGGCGGCATCCACCACTTCGTGGCCATCGGCCGAGAGAAGCTTGCGGACCAAGAGCCGGTTGCGCGGGTCGTCTTCGATGTGGAGGACGCGGGCCAAGGCGCCTTTCATGCTAGCAGCCGCCGCTCGGTTCGTGGGGTTCGCTATCGCGCGAACGGTGCGCGCACGGGTCCTCCTATGCCCCCTCGGACACCCCACACCCCCTTTACTTTCCTGCGTGAAAAGCTAGGGTCGCGTCCCAATGCTAGAGCGCTCGCATGGGCCCCGCTTCTTCGAACGTCTTGCTGTTTCCGCGGTCGCAGCGGGCTTTGGAATGGGCCTTTTGGCCGTCCTGGGCTGTTCGAAGCTGACGGAGCCTGCCAAGGAAGAGCCCATGGTTCAGGCTGAGCCCGAGGCCAAGGCGGCCCCCGCCGCGAGTGCCAGCGCGAGTGCGAGCGCCAAGCCGGCGGAGACTGCGCCTCCCGCCGAGGCCAATCCGAACGAGAAGCTCGAGTTCAAGGACCTCGTCGTCGGCAAGGGCGCCGAGGCAAAGAGCGGCGACACCGTTCGCGTCCACTACGTCGGCACGCTCACCGACGGCAAAGAGTTCGATGCGTCGCGCAAGCACGACGACAAGGGCTTCGAGTTCCCGCTCGGTGGCGGTCGCGTCATCAAGGGCTGGGATCAGGGCGTTGCCGGCATGAAGGTCGGCGGAAAGCGCAAGCTCACGATCCCGCCGAGCCTCGGCTACGGCGCGCGCGGCGCCCCGCCGGTCATCCCGCCGAACGCGACCCTCATCTTCGAGGTCGAGCTCCTCGAGGTGAAGAGCGGTGGCGGCGCGGCTCCAGGTGCTCCTGGTGCGGCGTCGGCCAAGCCGGCCGCGTCGGCCAAGCAGCCCGCGAAGAAGTGAGGCCGCGCGTGAACCTCGCCGTGAACCTCGCAACATCGTTCGTTCGCGGGGGCGCGATCGGCATGCTCGGGCTCATCATCGCCTGCGGCGGCGCCCCCTCCCCGGCCGCTGCGCCGGCGCCGAGTAGCGGCACCGAATCGGGACAGGCGCCGGGCGCCGCTCAGACCACGAGCGCTGCTCCGAGCGCGTCGGCCAGCGCAGCGCCCAGCACTTCTTCTGAGGCGCCTGCGGCGAAGCCCGACGCGGGTGCGACCAAGTCGACCGAGCGGCCGAAGAAGATCGGCGCACGCCACGTGCTGATTCAGTGGATGGGCTCGGAACGCGCGAGCTCGCAGGTCCTGCGTACGCGCGAGCAAGCGCTCGTGATTGCGCAGGAAGTGCATCGCCGCGCCAAGGGTGGTGAAGATCTCGGCCGACTTGCCGTCGAGTATTCGGACGAGCCCGGCGCAGCTTCGCGCGGTGGTTCGCTCGGACGCTTCGGCTCGGGTCAGATGGTTCCGGCCTTCGAGGCCGCGGCATTCACGCTCGACGTCGGCGAGATTTCCGACATCGTGGAGACGCCGTTCGGCTTCCACATCATCCAGCGCACCGAGTAGGAATTAGGCATGAGCGACGGGGCGGCTACGCCGGAAGCGAAGGACAAGAACCTGCCCGCTTCGAGCGAGGCGAACGACACTCCGTCGGCCGACGCGCCATCGACCGGGGCGGCAGCGAAACCGAAGAAGAAGGAGAAGGTCCCCGAAGGTCCGGGCGTTCTCCTTCGTGGGCGTCTGGCCGAAGTCGGCGCCATCCTCTCGGGCGTCCTCTACTTCCTGGCCTTCGCCGGCTTCGATCAGTGGTGGCTCACGTTCGTCTCGCTCGTGCCGCTTTGGCTCGCGCTCCAGGGACAGACCGCGAAGCGCGCCACGTGGCTCGGCTTTCTCTGCGGCCTCTCGATGAACCTCGGCGGGTTCTATTGGCTGGTCGAGATGCTGAAGACCTTCAGCGGCTTCCCCGTGCCGCTGTGCCTGCTCTTCGTCATCATCATCTGCTCGTACCAGGGCGGTCGCCTCGCGCTGATGGGCTGGCTCTACGGCCGCGCCTCGAACCGTGGCTGGTCGGCGCCGCTGGTGTTCGGGGCGGCGTTCGCGGCGAGCGAGCTACTCTACCCGCTGCTCTTCCCCTGGTACTACGCGGCCACGGTGCACCAGGTGCCCGTGCTGATGCAGCTCGCGGAGGTCGGTAGCCCGATTCTCGTCGGCCTGGTGCTCGTAGCGGTCAACCTCGCCGTCGCCGAGCCGATTCGCGCGCGTCTGGCCGCCAAGCTCGGTGCGGTCGCCGCTCCAGCGCCCGCGTCCGGGAGCACCGAAGAGCGCGCCCCCATCGCGATGAACCCGCGCGTGATCGGCACGGGCGTCATCGCGCTCGTCGTGGCGCTCGTCTTCGGAGCGGTTCGCATTCCGATGACCAAGGCGCGCATCGCCGCCGCCGAGCCCGTTCACGCGGGCATGGTGCAGGCGAACATGGGCCTCATGGCCAAGCGCGAAGATCCCAACGAGGGTCTGCGCCGCCATCGCCGCTTGACCGCGGAGCTGAAGAACGCAGGGATCGACTTCGTCGTCTGGAGCGAGTCGAGCGTCATGCGGGCGGTCTACGAAGACGCCGCTCCCGTCGAGTTTCGTCGTGGCTTCGCGTCGAGTCTCGGCGTCCCGGCGATCTTCGGCGCCGTCGTGGTCAAGCCCAATCCCGATCGCCCGAAGGGCTACAGCCTCTACAACACGGCCGTCGCCACGGACGTTCGTGGCGAGATGACGGGTCGCTACAACAAGCAGTACCTGCTCGCATTCGGCGAGTACCTGCCCTTCGGCGAGAGCTTCCCCATCCTCTACAAGTGGTCCCCGAACAGCGGGAACTTCTCGCCGGGCACGTCGATGGATCCGGTCGAGCTCGACGTGAAGGGCACCAAGCACAAGGTGTCGGTCCTCATCTGTTACGAGGACATCTTGCCGGGCTTCACGAACCGCGCCGTGAGCCACGCCGATCCCGAGCTGCTCGTGAACATCACGAACGACGCGTGGTTCGGCGACACGAACGAACCTTGGCAGCACCTCGCGCTCGCCAAGTTCCGCGCGATCGAGCACCGGCGGTATCTCGTGCGAAGCACGAACAGCGGCGTGTCGGCGATCGTCGATCCGATGGGCGGCATCGTCACCAACACGAAGACGTTCGTGGAGGCCGCGCAGCAGGCGGAGATCCGCTGGCTCCGCGGGCGCACGGTCTACGAGATCATCGGCGACGTGCCCTGGTATCTCGTCTCGCTCGGCATCGTCGTGGCCGCCTTCCGCAAGCGAAATGCCAAGGGCGCCGAGCCCGCGCCTGCCGCGTCCGCCATCTGAGCCCCGGCTGAGCTGCGGCCGGCTTTTTGGCCGCGCCGGCGTAGGTCGTTATCCTACTCAGGCTACCGCGGACGATTTGAAGCGGAGCGGGCTTCGCTCGTCCAACTGTTCATGAAGACATTCGGCGGCATTTCCGGCCGCCTCGGCCTCCTCCGCGAACGCTTCGTCGGAAGACGTCGAACGAATGCGGAGGCATCGCGTCAAACTGGAGCTGCGGCTACGATGACCGCGGCGCCCGCTCTGCGCTCCTTCATGAATCTTCACGGATCTCCGTGATCTCGTGATCTTCATGCGCGTCGACAGAGCGAAGCTTCCCTGACACGAACCTTCCGTAACCTATTCCCCAGTTCCCTTTCCTAATTTCGCCGGCGAGAGCCGCACTTTTTGACTTGGGCCGTCACAGAGCGAGCCCACCCAGAGGAGATGCCATGACGTTGAGCGCTAAGTGGACCAGCCTTTCGATTCTTGCCATCGCGGCGCTCGGCGCGGTCGCCTGCACTGTGACCTCGGGCACCGTCGACGATTCGAACGGCGGCAAGGGCAGCAACACGGACGTCGATTCTGGCTCCGAGACGGCTGACAGCGGCACGGACAGCACCACGGGCGACGCCGCGGCGAGCAGCTGCGAAGACAACAAGCAGTCGAACGCGCTTGTCAGCATGGAGTGCCAGGCGTGCCTCGAGCAGAACTGCTGCACCGAGCTCAAGGGCTGCTTCAACATCGACCCGGGCACGGACGACTCAGGCGCGCCGCTCGTCAGCTGCAACGACTACGCGGCGTGCCTCAGCACCTGCAGCGAGCAGAACCCCACCGACGAGGCGGCCTACCAGAAGTGCGTGGACGACACCTGCGTCGCCACCGCCGACGCGAAGATCCCCACGGCGTTCGACAACATCATCAAGTGCGGCGGCTCGAAGGGCTGCAGCACGGTGTGCGGAATCCAGACCCAGTAAGGCCCACGCCCCGTTCGGTCGCCGGCCCCCTGCTCGTTATCGAGCGGGGGGTTTGGCTTTTGTGGCGCCGTGAGACGGGGCGCCGTCCCGCTAGCCCGTCTCCCCAGAAAGGGAGAAGGCCGCGGGTCAGAGCTTCATCGCCTTCTTGAAGCGCTTGGCGTCGGCGAACATGTCGACGTTCGTGAAGACGTAGGTGACGTCTTTGTGCTTCGCGTCTTTGGCGAGCTGGGCGAGCTTCTCGATCGCCGGATCCTCGTAGCGGCTCTTGTGGCCGGCGGGGCCAGCGAGCCGGTAGTACGCGACGGGCGAATCGAGCATGCCGTGGACGAGCGGATCGCGTGCCGGGATGACCTTCACGTCTTCGGCGAGCGAGGCGGCGTCGTCGGCGTCCCAGGTGGTGGGCGCCTCCCAAATGACGCGCTCGAACTTCTTGCGCACGTTCTGGAGGAACTCCTTCACGGCGGCCTTGTTCGCGCGGTTCTGGACGAACTCCGGCGGCGAGACGAACACGGCGATCTTCGACTCGAGCTCTTTGCCGACCTCGAGCAGCGTGTTCAGCGAGGTCTCGACGACCTTGCCTTCCCGGAAGCCCTCCTGGCCGATCTCACGTGGGGCGAGCATCGCGAAGGTGAACTCCTTCGGTGCTTCCCTTCGCCAGCGGCGAATCGTGCCCATGCCCGGAAGGGCGTGATGCGTTTCCTGGATCTCGACGAAGAGAAACTCCTTGAAGTACCTCGTTGCCGGAACCGGGAAGCCTGCGCACCCCACCGTAATCATGCGAGCCCGAACATAGCACGGTTCGAGAATGTCATTCTTGACATAGTCAGCCTGATTCAGCCTGAGTCAATCTTGCGTCGAGGCAGGAAAACCGAGCAATCGCGCCCCGAGGCTGTGCCCGAGACGGCGACCTGCGGCCCTGAGCGCGTCGTCCTGCTGAAATGCCGAGCCCTGCGCGGATGAGGCTACCGCAACGGTCTCGAACGCGCGCATGTCGCCCGTGTCGCGCTGGCGATCGGCACCTGACGACGGCACCACCCAGGCGCGGGCAACGAGCCCAACCCTCGTGGCGCGACTGTCGGGCAAGAGGCGTCCGTCCGCGTTCGGGGTGGCGGCGATGCCCTCACTGGACTCGTCGGCGCGTAAAATCTCGACCTCGCAGCGCGGGTAGCCGTCTCCGGGTGCGAGGGCGGCCCGCCGGGCGAGCTCCTCGCGCACGCCCACGAGGACCTCGTCCGAAGCGACGGCGTCGGTCACCTTCGACACCGCCAGCACCACGTGCAAGCGCTCGCTCGGGCCGCCACCGCCGTGAACCGGTCGGTAGCCGCAGCCGGCAAGCGCAAGCACGGAGGTTAAGGCGACGGCGAGCCTGTGCGTCATCCGACGATGAGGTTCAGAATTCGTCCCTTGACGTAGATGACCTTCTTGACGGCCTTGCCCTCGACGAACTGCTGCACGCGCGCATCGGCGAGCGCCGCAGCCTTCGCGGCCGCCTCGTCGGCGTCGACCGGGAGCTGGATGCTCGCGCGCGCCTTGCCGTTGACCTGCACGCCGATCTCGACGACGTCGTCTTTGACGAGCGCCGGGTCGAACGCCGGCCAGGGCTCGTAAGCGAGGGTCGTCGTTCCGCCGAGGCGCTCCCAGAGCTCTTCCGCGACGTGAGGCGCGTAGGGCGAGACGAGGAGCGCGAGCTGGCGCGCCGACTCGCGCGAAGTCTTGGGGAGCGCACCGAGCTGCCGGACGAGGATCATCATGGCGCTGATCGCCGTGTTGAACCGCATCGCCTCGATGTCCTCGGTGACCTTCTTGATCGTCTTGTGGACGAGGCGGTTGGTCTCCACGTCGGGCGCGTCGTCGGTGACGTTCGTGCAGACGTTCCACACGCGATCGAGGAAGCGCCGAACGCCCTCGATGCCGCTCGTCTGCCACGGCTTCACCGCCTCGAGCGGTCCCATGAACATCTCGTAGAGGCGGAGCGAGTCGGCGCCGTGCGACGCGACGATGTCGTCGGGGTTGACGACGTTGCCGCGCGACTTGCTCATCTTCTCGGCGACCATCACCACTTCGACCCCGAGGTCGTTGTGGAAGAACTTGTTGTCCTTGACCTCCACCTGGTCCTCGGTCGCCCACTTCTCTTCGACCTCGGTGCCGTCGTCGAGGGTGATCGACGGGGGATCGTCGTTGCGCTTCACCTTGGTCGTTCCAGGCAGGACCTTGCCGTCCGCGGTGGTGAAGTAGCGATACGAGGTGCCGAGAATCAGGCCCTGGTGCACGAGCTTCTTGAAGGGCTCCTCGTCCTTCACGAGGCCGAGATCGAAGAGCACCTTGTGCCAGAAGCGCGCGTAGAGCAGGTGCAGAACGGCGTGCTCGGAGCCGCCGACGTAGAGATCGACCGGCATCCACGCCTTGTAGGCCTCGTCGGTCCAGGGCTCGGCGTCGTTCTTCGGATCGACGTAACGCAAGAAGTACCAGCACGACCCCGCCCACTGGGGCATCGTGTTGGTCTCACGGGCGAACCACTTGCCGTCCTTCTCGAAGAAACGCCAGTCGAGCGCGCGAGCGAGCGGGCCCGCCGGATCGCTGCCCGGCTTGAAGTCTTCGAGGTCGGGCAGGAGGAGCGGGAGCTCGGCCTCGTCGAGCGGGATCGGCTCGCTGTAGTCGATCTCGAACTTGGTGCCGGCGACGCGCGGATCGCCGTCAGTCTTGACCGGGAAGTAGATCGGGAACGGCTCGCCCCAGTACCGCTGGCGCGAGAAGACCCAGTCGCGGAGCTTGTAGGTCGTCTTCCCCTGCCCCTTGCCCTGCGACGCGAGCCACGAGGTGATCTGCCGCCGCGCGTGATCGCTAGGCATCCCCTTGTCGATCGGCGCCTTGCTGCGCGTGACGGCATCGGCGTTGACGACGCCATGGTCCGTGTAGGCTTCCTTCGCGACGTCGACCTCCGTGCCGTCGGGCTTGGCGACGACGCGGATGATCGGGAGCTTGTACTTTACAGCAAACGCGTGATCGCGCTCGTCGTGGGCCGGGACGGCCATGACGGCGCCCGTGCCGTAGCTGCCGATGACGTAGTCGCCGACCCAGATCGGCACCTTGTCGCCGTTGACGGGGTTGATGGCGACGGCACCGGTGGGCACGCCCGTCTTTTCGCGCGTGGCGTCCGAGCGGACGAGATCGCTCTTCTTCGCGGCGTCGGCGATGTACGCCTTCACGGCCGCTTCGTTCTCGCTGGTCGCGATGTGCTGCGCGATGGGGTGCTCGGGGGCGACGACCACGTAGGTGGCGCCGGGCAGCGTGTCGACGCGCGTCGTGAAGACCGTGACCGTGCGACCAGGGTGGCCATCGACCGCGAAGTCGACGTTCGCGCCTTCGCTACGGCCGATCCAGTTGGCCTGCTTGACCTTGGTCTCCGGCCAATCGAGGCCCTCGAGGCCCTCGAGCAGCCGATCGGCGTAGGCGGTGATCTTGAGCGACCACTGGCGGATCTTGAGCTTCTCGACCGGGAAGCCGCCGACCTCGCTCTTGCCGTCGACGATCTCGTCGTTCGCGAGCACGGTGCCGAGCGCCGGACACCAGTTGACCGGCATGTCCGACTGCTGGAAGGCCAGGCCCTTCTTGAAGAGCTGGAGGAAGATCCACTGCGTCCAGCGCACGTAGTTGGGATCGGTCGTGTCGACCTCGCGCTCCCAGTCGTAGCTGAAGCCCAGCATTTTCAGCTGGCGACGGAAGTTGTCGATGTTCTTCAGCGTGGTCGTGCGCGGGTGCGTGCCGGTCTTGATGGCATGCTGTTCGGCCGGCAGACCGAAGGCATCCCAGCCCATCGGGTGGAGCACGTCGATGCCACGCATGCGCTTGAAGCGGCAGACGATGTCCGTCGCCGTGTAGCCCTCGGGATGACCGACGTGGAGGCCGGCGCCCGACGGATACGGGAACATGTCGAGTACGTAGGCCTTCTCTCGGCCCGCGTGGCGCTGAGCTCGGAAGGTGCGGTTCTCCTCCCAGTAGCGCTGCCACTTCGGCTCGATGACAGCCGGTGCATAGCCGTTGGAGGACTCGCTCGATTCGGTGACGTCGGGGTTGCCTTCGGGCATGACCCCGCCGATTTACCACAGTTTCAGGCTTTTCTTCTCGCTTGCGGAAGCGTCAGCCGTGCGACGACGACGTTTCGGCTGCGCCTTCTCGCCTCCCTCGATCTTCGCGACCTTCTCGCGAAGACGCGAGGCGCGGCGCTCCTCTCGGGCTTCCCCCTCGCCCGTGCCCCCGAGGACGACCTCAAGCGCGCGGGCCGCGTCTTTGGCGTGATGCTCGTAGAGCTTGGCGAGCTCGAGGCGAACGGCCGGATCGTCGACCTCGGCCGCGAGCGTTTCGTAGTCGGCGAGCGCCCGCGCCTTGTCACCCCGCGCCTTGGCGATCTCCGCGCGCGCACGCACGGCTTCGGACCCCGCACCGCGCGCATGGGCGGCCTCGACGGCGTCCATCGCCTGGTCCATCGACCCGGCGCGCTTGAGGGTTCGTGCCACGCCCACGAGATCGGCCGGCGCGAGCTGCGTGCCTTCGAGCGGCTCGCCGTAAAGCCCCAAGATGGCGGCCATCGAGACGACGTCCCACGCGTTGTGCTCGACGACGCCGATCAGCGCGCGCGGATCGCCCGAGCGCAAGAAATGCAAGTAGCACGCGCTCACTTCGCCGGAGGGCACGTCGTCTTCGCGCACGAAACCAAGCACCTCGCGCTCGACCGCGCCGAGACGGCTGCCGAAGCCGCGCGCCTTGTGCAAGCGACGCGCGACGTGCAGCAGATCGAGATGCGGCGGCTCTTCCGGCATCGTCGCACGCCCCATGACGAAGCGCGTGCGGAGGACCGGCATGTCGAAGCTCTTGCCGTTGAAGGTGACGAGCATCGAGGCTTGACGAATGCGCTCGGCGACGCGCGCGAGGACCGGCGCCTCTTCGCCGAGCTGGCGAACGAGAAGCTGCTCGACGATGAGCCCCGCTTCGTCGTCCCAGAAAGCAAGGCCCACGAGGAACGCGACCGTGCCGGCGCCGGGGCCGAGGCCCGTGGTCTCGGTGTCGAGGTAGAGGGCGCGCGAGACGTCGCACGGTGCAAGACGTGGATCGAGCGCCAGCAGCGCGAGAAGCGACGAGGACGCCGTGCGTGCCGCCGTCACCGGCGCTCGGCCGACCCGATGCGCGCCCGACAGACGGAGCGTTCGCACGTGAAGCGGCCCGACCGGCGTCTGCTCTACCGCGAAGGGCAGATCGTCGACGTCGACCTTGGGGACCTCGCGCTTCTCGCTCCGAGAGCGCACGAGGATCGCGTCCATCCGCGCCCGGAGCTCGTCGAGCACCGAACGGCCGCCGTCGGTCGCCGTCGCCGCTTCGCGGACGTCAGGCGTCGTCGGTCGGGCGGGCTGCTCCTCACGCGTGAAGAGGTTTGCCTTCGGCTCTTCCTGCGGTTCGAAGAGGCGCGGGAAACCGAGCGCCGGCTCGAACGTGCTCCTGCGGCTCGTGGGTTCCGAACGCGATTCGCCGAACGACTCAGGGGCCTCGGGCACGCACTCGCGCACGGGCTCGGGCGCGACTCCTGACGGCGACGGCGACGGCAACGCGACGCTCCCCGGGCCGGCGTTCGAGAGCCGGCCAAGGCGTGTCGCGAGGGAGGGACGGCCGGCCATCGCCGGCTACGATACATCCGATCAGTGCGTTCGGAAAGCTCCGGGGACGTCCGGTCGCTTCGGCGCTTCGGCAAGCGCGGCGTTCGGCCCAGCAATGATCCCCTTGCGGATCCAGGCGAGCGGCTTGTCGTTGGCGAGGTCGATCGAACCGTCGCCACGGTCGACACCGAGCGAGGTGAGCAGCCCGTCGAGGTCGATACGCTCGCCGCGCGCCGCGTACCGCTCGTACATCGAGCTGAGGACGTGCGTGCCCGTCACTTCGTCTCCGAGGTGGACGACCTCGGCGACGGTCCAAACCTTCGTCGCGTCGCCGCCGCGTTCGAGCGCCGCGCGAACGACGTCGTCGAGCGAGTGCCTGCCGCGCGTCTCTTCGCGGATGCGCACGTCGGCGGCGAAACAGAAGAGCGCGCCGCCCCAGTAGATCGAATCCAAGTCACTCCGCTGCGCGAGGCCAGAGGCCGAGCCGCGCTCGGGAACGCCGCGCGGCATGTTGCGCGCGAACTGCTTGAAGACCTCGGCGTCGGTCGTCCAACCGGCACGCGCGCGGAGGATCGGCTCGTAGTACGTCGCGAGACCTTCGCCGAGCCAGCGCCCTTCCCCGCGGAACGTCGGAAAGCCGAGGTGGAAGAGCTCGTGGACGAGCACCCAATCCTGCTCGGTGGCCGTGGCCGGCATCTTGTCGCCAACGACGAGCACCACGGACGCGCCGGCGAGCGAGAGCACCTTGCCGAAGACGACCTCGTCTTCACCGCGCGCGGGAACGACGAAGAGCGTGGTGCGATCGACGGGGAATTTCCCGAAGAGCGGCTTCACGACCTCGGCGGCGCGGGCAATCCACGCGCGCATCGCGGTGTCGGGCATGCCGTACTGGACCTTGCCGAGGATCGCGACGTCGATGCGCGCCGGGTTCGGGCCGGGCACGTCGACGCGGTAGCGCCGCATCGGTCCGAACGCCGTGAAGCTACCTTCGTCGAGATCGTACGAACGGAAGGTGAACGCGCGGCCCGACTCGTCACTGCCATGCATCCCGGAGATGAACTGCGTCGCGTTCGGCGTGCGAACGTGGACATCGACGGGCACGTCGGTCTTCGGAATCGGGTGCACGAGCCAGGCGAGCGAGGGCGAGAGGGTCGCCTCTCCAACACGGCGAGCGCAGTCGACGTCGTCACCGCACCCTTGGGCGAGCTCGCCGAGGTCGACGCGATAGCGCAGCGTGCAATGCCGCTGGCAGGAGGGCTCGACCCACGAGGTGCCTTTGCGGGCGACCGATCGATAGCCGTTCGGCGTCTTCACCTGCATCTCGCGGACGAACGACGCCGACTCACGCCCGATCGCGATTCGATCGGTTCGAGCGTTGTCGAACGTCGCCTCCACGACGACCGTGCGAGAGCCGGTTGCAGGCGCCTCGACCTCGTATGCCCACGAACCGTTCGCTCGCGCATCCGCGGCGGGCTTCATACAAGCCGACGACGCGAGCACGAGGAGCGGTAGCGACACCGACCGGAGGAGCGCCACCCCGTACTGCATTGCGCCCATACCCTTGCTCTAGCACTCGGGATGCCTAACGCTTTGGAGGCGACCGGGCGACGCGGCGCGTGTGGAAGAGCGATCGAACTCGGCCGCTCGAGATCGGTTCCGGACTCGAGCGGAGCATCCTTCGATGCATCACGCCCACAGCCTGCGGACTCGATGCCGACTCGCGGCGGCAATACGGACGAGCGCGCCGCCTCGGAGGTGAGTTGGACCGAACGCCACGCGACGACCGGCGGCACGAGCAGCCACCACGCGCATGTGGCGAACGGCACCAAGCACGGCCGATATGTGCCACGCTCGCGAATCGGCATCGGTGCCGAATGCCCCGCACGGCGATCGGCACGAGACGCGACACCCCGCCGTCGCTGCGAAGAAGGCGTGTAAGCGGGTCTCCGCTTTCGAGGGGCTGGAACGTCCTCGAGCGTCGAAGGGCGATCAGAACGCGAGGTCGGAGGCGGCCTGCTGGTTCACGCGCACCTGCGCCTTGCCTTCGCGTGAGGCGGGCGCCGGTGCCGACGGACGCGCGCCCGCCGCCGCCGGAGGAGGCGCGGCGAAGTTCTGTTCGGCCGCCGCGACCGCGCCGAGTTGGTCGTCGAAATCGCGGTCGAGCGACTTCTTCGCACGCGGAGGGGCCTTGGCCGGGGCGGCCGCGGCGAGAGCGAGCGACGACGATTCCGTCTTCTTGAGCTCGGTGCGACGGGCAGCAAGCTTGGCGCGCGCTTCGTCGATTCGGCCCGACTCGAAGAGCTGGTTGGCTTCCGTGAGCGTCTGCGCGGTGCGGCTACGTTCGAGACGCGCGGCCACGAACGGATCGAGGTCACGTTGCTCGCGCCCGTCGTCGCGGACACTGAGCGCCAGGCTTCCGCCGCAGGAGCCGTCCGACTTCTTCACCAAGTCTCGGTACACGAGCTTCACGTCTGCCACGGGCTGCGAGCCATCGTGATCGGTCGGCACGCGCAGCTTCACGAGGACGGTCTTCTCCTGCTTCGCGCTGAAGGTGCCGAAGGGGACGATCAGCTTGTTGCCTTCGCGACGGAACGTGCGGTCGAACACTTCGGCGACTTCGACACCGGGCGCGAGCTCGATGGCGAGCTCCGCCGACGAGGCCACCGAGGCGAGGAGGTCGTCGAACTCCTGGGAAAAGACCTGGGGCAGCCCGCTCGCGTTGGCGACGAAGTGGTGGCGACCGTTGGTCTCGCTGGCGATGGCCGCCATGACCTTTTCGTCGAAGTCGACGTCGACGCCGATGGTCGAGATGGTGACACCGCGATCGTGCATTCGCCTCGCCATGGCGCGAAGGCCCGAGACGTCTTTGATGCCCACGTTCGTGGCGCCGTCGGAGAGGAGAATCATGCGGCTCACGCGGTCGGGACCGAGCGAGCTCGAGCCGAGCTGCACCATGGCCTCCTGGAGGCCACACGAGATGCAGGTGTCGCCGCCGAGACGAATCGAACGAATGGCGGCCGCGACGCTTCCGCGAGTATCGGCGCCGAGACGCGTGGGAGGAACGACGACCTGGGCCGACGTATCGAAGGCGACGACGGTTACGCTGTCGCCGTCGCGAAGGCGCTCGACCGCCAGGGACGCTGCACTCATGGCGTTCGCGATGCGGTCGCCCTTCATCGAGCCCGAGCGATCGATGACGATGGCGAGGTGCATGGGAGGGGCGGATGCGGCCTTGTCGTCGCTCGCGGAGACCTGTGCGAAGAGGAACGTCTCGCCGCTCCCGGAGCGTGCCAGTGAGGCATGACCGAGGCGTGCATCGACGAGCAGCGTGTCGCCCGCCGTCATGCGTGCCGAATCGCCCGTGGTGCCGACGAGGTCCGTCCGATCCTTGCCGATCCACGGCTCACGGACCGGGCCAGCCTTGGAGACGGGAATGGCGAAGGCCCCCGCCGCGGACGCGAGGACTCCGCAAGCAGCGAGCACCAGGGTCGTCTTCAGCTTCATCGGATTCTCCACGGAGGTCCACGCGGGCCCCTCCACGCTGGTACGAACGGGACGCCCGAAGGTTCTCGGGAAAGTGAACGTGGCCGAGGCGACCGACCTTACGCTTCCCCACCCTCTCCTCGGCGCCGCACTCCGGCGACCTCGAGCAGGCCCCACGACGGGTGGCCTCCAACGAGGACGAGCACCGCGTCGACGGGGAGCGTGTGCGCGGGGCGACCGTCAGTGCCGGCGAGCTTCACCGACCTCGTGGTCACGGCCACGGGGACCGTGCCGAAGAGGAGCTTCAGGGCTCCCTTGGCGAGGAGCTGTTTCATCTCGCCGACGTTGCGGGCCTTGCCTCGCGTGAAGTCGCGACCGCGGTAGGACACGGTCACCGAGGTTCCGGGCTGCCGTGCGAGGGCCACGGCGGCCTCCATCGCGCTGTCTCCGAGGCCGACGACGAGGACCCGCTTGCCGGCGAAGCTCCGAGCGTCGGCCAGCGCATGGCTGATCTTCGACTCGGCACCAGGATCGACGGCGAGCGGCAACGTCTTGGGCGTGCCACGGCGACCGATGGCGAGCACGACGCGGGCGGCACGGAAGATCGTCTCCTGCCCCTCGAGCTCTGCCCCGACCTCGAAGCCTGCACCTCGGGGCTCGATGCGCGTCACGCGGCGACCTTCGCGGACGTCGATGGCCCGAGTGCGCACGATGCGTGTCCACTGGGCGACGAGCTCCTCCTTCGTCGCTTCACGCAGCCAGAGCTCGCCCTCGACAGGAAGATCGAGCGGCGGATCGTGGACGATCTTGTCGCGAGGGAAGCTCTTGATGCTCGCCGCGACCGAGGCCTGCTCGAGGACCACGCACGAGAGCCCCTTCTCGCGCGCACGCAGCGCCGCCGAGAGCCCGGCCGGACCGGCGCCGACGACGAGCACGTCGATGGGTTCGGTGCGCTTCTTGGGCATGGTGGACGCAATCCGATCGACCACTCGCACGCCCTGGTGGATGGCATTCTTGATGAGCGGCAGTCCAGTGAGGTCGCCGGCCAAATACAGCCCCGGCACGTGGGGGCTCTCGAGGTGTTCGTCGACGTGCGGGATGTCCTTGGTCGCGTCGCCCTCGTCGATCGTGAGGCTCCCGTTCGGACACACGCGCTCGCAGAGCACGACGCCGCAACACTCGTCGGGCCGGGCCACGACGGCCACGTATTTTTCGATGGTGAGGACGTCGAACGGACAGGCATCGACGCACGCGTAACAACCGAGGCAGCGGCTGGCGTCGATGACGGGAAGCTTTCGTCGCGCGGCGGGAGTCTCGAGCTTCGGCGCCGGCGGCAGTGCCTTGTCACGACGTCGGCGGTCGCGAAGAGCGACGAGCGCACCGAAGGCAGCGGCACCGCCGAAGGCGCCGGCGACGGGTAGCCACGGCCCGTTCGCATTCGAAGCGCGCGAAACCCAGGGCGTCGTGACGGCCACCGCGCGCGTGGCCTCCCATGCCACTGCGCGGGCTTCGGCGCGGGAGGCGGGACGGTGTTCGTCGAAGCAAAGACTCGGTCGCGTGGCGAGGCTGCTCTCCGGATCGCGGCGAACGTCCCGCGACACGCACGCGGCGATGGGGTCGCGCGCGTCTCGGGGATCGTGGCACTTGGCGCACGCCGCGAGGGAGACGAGTGGCACCGTCGTCGGCTTGCTGAACACGCCGTTCGTCTTGGCCTGCACCGGCACGGCACCGGCGCCCCAGCGAAGCGCGCCTCCGTCTGGCCCGAACGTCACGCCCTGGAATGCATCGTGGGCGGGATGGCAGGTCGCGCAGGTCAACTCCCCCCGGGCGGCAAGCGAGCGATGCGCAGGACGTGCCGAGAGATGCGAGCTGCTCGCGTGGCACGCCGTACAGCCCGACGACGCTGCGAAGGAGGGCGCCTGACCGGGCTCGTGACACTTCACACATGTCACTCCCGCATTCGTGTGGGGCGGCGCCACCGCGCGATCGTGACCGGCCGGCAACCCCGACGTCGCGACGGTGCACACCGCCGCTGCCGCGGCCCCCAGCGCGACGAGACCGAGGACGCCGGCGCGTGTCACGTCGCTCGAAGCGATCGCGCGCCGGACGTTCTTGACGCGAGCGCGCTCACTCATCGGAGCAGCACTCCAAGCGCGTGGGTGACGAGGAACACGAGGGCAACCCCGGTTGCCGCGAGATGCACGCCGACCCAGCCGCGCAGCGCAACCGTCAAGACGCGCGTTCCACGCAACGCGCGCAGTTCGACGACCGTGCGGAGGACTTCGTCGCCCCCCTTCAGGCTCTCGCTCTTGCGGCCTCCGACCAGCGCATCGATCCGACGGCGCAGGAGTTCTTCTTCTTCGCGCAGAGTACGCCCCGAGGCCAGCATGCGTACGACACCGAGCCACGAGCGGCGATAGGGCCGGAGGATCTTCGCGTAGAGCACCTTGGTGGCTTCGCTCTTGCCGGACAGCTGCGCGAAGAGCCGCTCCTCGAGCGACGCCGATTCAGCTCCGAGCTCTTCGGGCAGCACACTGCGGCGCTCGAGTCGCGAGAGGAGCGGTGGGAGGAGCCGCTGCACGAGAGCTCCGAAAATGCCGCTCGCAAACGCGACACCGAGCGCGAGGAGCAAGGCCCCCCGACGTTCGCCGTGACGCGGCCGTGCGTGTGCGAGATCGTCGCGCCGAGCGCCAGACCTCCCACAACGACGTGCGTAACGTAGAGCGCCGGGGCGATCGCCCGCCCAGCGAGCGCCGCACGTGCACGCACGACGAGCTTGGGCATGCGCTTGAGCACGCCATGGGCGACGAGGGCCGCGACGAGGCCTCCCGCAAGCCATCCGCTCGTCCACGGACCGAGCTTCGCCAGCGCGAGACCGGCGGCCGCGAGCGCTCCGCCAACGAACCAAGGCAAGGTCGGCACGCGACGAGGCCAGGCCATCTGCGCTTCTGTGGCCGGCGACGCGCGGGACGTGGGCAAGAGCTCGACGAGCGCTTCGTTGGGGTCGATGCGGGCAATGGCCTGCACCGGACAGGTCGCCACGCACGCCGGCTCGCTGCCCGAGCACAGATCGCATTTGACGGCGACCTCGGGATACTCCGATTCGTCCTTCGAAGACCGCGGGGCGAGCTGGATGTTGTCCCACGGACAGCCCTTCGCGCAGTTTCCGCACCCCGTGCAGAGCGCCTCGCGAATGAACACCTCGCCGCGCGCGTCGCGACCGATGGCGCCCGTCGGGCAATCGACCATGCAGCTCGGATGACGGCAATGCTGGCAGCTGTTCGGGACGAGCAGGGGCGCGGTGATCGCCGCCGAGCCTTCCTGCCGAACTTGCGCCACGATCTTGTCGCCGCGTCGAACGAGCCGGCTGATGCCGTCGGCGTGGGTGCTCGCGCAGCTGAACGCGCAATGCCCGCAACGTACGCACGAGTTCTGATCGATGACGAGCAGCGAGCGCGCCACGCGCATGCGATAGAGGTCGCGGAACACGTGAGCCGCCGTCTGCGCGCCGAAAGGCAACGACGAAGGTGACGTCACCCGGAGGCGCGTTCCCTCGGTCAGCCGCGGGTTGCGTCGTGCGAGGCCGACGAACACGTCGCGTGGGATGCGAACCACCCAGGAAGGGCCCTGGGCGACCACGCTGATTCGCCGAGCGTCGCGTGCTTCGAGCTCGGCCTCGCCGAAGAGATCGCCGCGACCGAGATACGCTTCGACGCGAGGACGGCCCTCGTCGTCGGATTGTGCCTGGAGCACCCCGTCGGCCACGACGCACGCGTGCTCGGGCGCGTCCCCCTCGCGGTAGACGAACTCCCCTCGCCCGAGATGCAGATGTGTCGCCGCGTCGACGAGGATCTCGAGATCGCGTTCACCAAGCGACCGCGCGAAGCTCGATGCACGCAGCAGATCGAAGGCCGCCGAACGCCGTAGTGCACGCTCGGATCGTTCGACCAGCTCGGCGCCGCCCGAGCGACCGATCGCCCGACGAAGCACGGTGACGGGGATCTCGGCAATGGTGCACGCCTCGCGCGCGCGCGCATCGGAATGACGCGTGGCGAAGGCACCGATGATGGACTCTTCGCCGAAGAGCTCTCCGCGGCCTACGCTGCGAAGCACGGTCTTTCCCGTGTCACCACACCCGACCGCGTGCAGCTCGCACGAGCCTTGGACCACGACGCAGAGCATGTCGGCGGGCTCGCCCATCCGATAGACGAGCTCGCCCCTTCCTACGGTGCGCAGCGCTCCCGCCGCCTCGATCTCCGCACGGGCGCGCCCGTCGAGCCCACGCAAGATCGGCGTACCCCAGACGAGGTCGGGAAAGACGGGCGGCGGCGCGGCTAGCGTCATCGCTCCTCCACGAGGGTGGTCGCGTCGGCAAGGTCGATGGGGCGATTCTTGCGCAGCATGCGCGCCTCGAGCTGCGCGCCGCTCGGACGAAGCCCTTCGGCGGCCTTGCGGCTCTCGTACGCCGCGAACGCGCGCAGCAAAAATGGCGGGAACGGGCGGAAGCGAAGGCGGGCCGAGACGCGAAGCGGTCCGGGGCGGCCCGAGGCTTCGAGATCGTAGGTGTAGCGAAGGACCGCTCCGGGCGGCGCCGATCGCGTGTCGATGATCGCGTCCGGAGCTTTGGCGATTCCGCGATCGGCATCGAGCGCGCCCACGGGAAAATAGGTCTCGAAGAAGGCATTCCTGCCCGTGAGGTTCGAACGACACTCACCGGTGTCGGCGTCGTAGTCGCCGTCTTCGAAGCGATCGGCGCGCGTGATTCCCTGCCCCGGTCCGGGCTGACACCGCCCCTCGGCGTCGATCGTTCCGATGCATCGCACGCAGCGGAGAAACCCGTTCTGCATGTTCACGAGCCCGCGACCGCGGAAGGTGGTGCCGCCAAGGATGGGATTCGGGTCCCAGCGCGGCACGTCCGGACCATCGAGCACGTTGGCCCCGAAGACGCCGAGGGGGCGGCCCCGGCGGTCGACGTTGGAGTCGTCGGTGCGAATGCGCGCGAACGTCTTGTCTTTGAGGTCCGCCTCGTCGCTGTCGAGGCGGCCTACCTCGTAGACCGTCTGACCGCGGGCATCGGTCACGGTCAACTCGACCCAGATTTCCCGCTCCTGACTGAAGCCGGCAGGGACGCGGTGTCCCGCGCCGACGTTCTCGATCTCGAGCGGGATCTGCACGCGTCCGGCGCTGCGCACGGCGCGCCCCAGCGCGAAGCGAAAGGTGTGACGAAGAAGCTGCTCGCGGCGGTTCTCGAGACCGCGCGGGAGGCCGAGGCTGTCGAGGTTCGGATCGGAAGCCCAAGCCGCAGGAAACTCGTCGGCAAGCGGAACGTCGACGCTGGTGAAGTAGTGGACCGAGGCCGGGCGGAGCTCGTGCGACGACGTGGAGGCCGGAGCCCTCGGCAACTCGCCCGGAGCCCTCGCCTCGAAATGGAAACCGCTCGGACAGCCCTCGCGCGCCCCAGACTTCCCCTCGCCGTCGCGCACGCAAACGCCGGGGTAGAGGCTCATGTGGCAGTCCTGGCAGGTCGCTGCGCGACGACCGGCCACCTTCTCGGCGTCGGCCCAACTTCGCCACTCCGAGTAGGCGTTGCGCAGGCGCTTGAAGGGCTCGGCGCGGTCGCGGACGCCCAGCGCGTCGGTACCGAAGAGGCGCACGTCGTGGCACGCACCGCAGAACTCGCTCGAGGCGAGATAGCTCTTCGCCGACGATGGCATCGCGGCGTGCACGATCGGATCTCCCAAATTTCCCGAGCCGAGAGAGGTCCGCAAGAATGCCGACGGCTCGAGCAGGTAGCCGCTGTTGGCGATGCCGCGGACGCCACGCGCATCTTCGGGCCGCATGCGAAAGACCGCGCCGGTGGTGAACGAGGTCCACGAGGCGTTGCCTTGGTAACGGCCGCCTTCGTGCGCCGGGCCGATCGTCTGATGGCAGACGGCGCACGAGATCCCTTCCATGGCCTGCGGCGAAAGCAGATCACGCAGCGGCTTGCGGGACGCGCCGGAGGTCGAGACCGCGCTCCATGCGGGCATCGCCCCGCCGAGGTTGTCGCCGGCGGCGTGGCAGTTCACGCACCAGTGCTCCCCGCCCGAACCGGTGACGGCAATGCCGCTTCGCTCGTCGCGACACACATCGCCGCTTCCCGCACGACGAAGGATGCCGGCACCGTTCGGACATTGCGCGTCGCGGCCGACCTGCTCCTCGACCAGGCTCTCGAGCGCGCCGAAAAGAGGACTCTTGACGGAGTGGGCCATCACCGAGCGACTCCACTCGGCCACCTGACGCGCATGGCAAGGCGCGCACGATTCGGCATTCGTGACTGCGAGAGGCCGCCGATCGGACACGACGTTCTCGCGCGCCGCGGGCTTGCTCTCCGCGCCGGAGGCCAAAAGCGTTGCGACGAGCACCCCGAGGCCTCCCGCCACCGGAGCCCAGGCCCAGAGACGCCGCGCGCCGCCGATCGGAACCTGCGCCCGATTCGGCTTGGCGATCCGCTGCGCTGCCGACTTTTGTGCACCATACACAGACACGATTGGCGATGACGACGGGCGATCCCCGCGAAGGAGCTCGTCGCAACGCTGGGCGATCTCCCCTGCCGACGACGGGCGTTGCGAAGCCTCCGGATCGAGCAGCGAGAGGACGAAGCTCTGCACGCCCGGCCGCAGCGCTCCGGCGATCGCGTCTTCGAAGGGCGGCGGGGCCGAACCTTCGAGCGCGCCGCGCAGCCCCAAACCCGAAAAGGGGTGGTCTCCGGCAATTAGGCGATACGCGACGAGCCCGAGAACGTAACGATTCGCCGCGTTGTCCCAAGGCGCGCCCGAGGCCTGCGCGGGTGGAGTCCACTTCGACGCGCCACCGCCCCTGGCGGGATGACTCGATGCACCGCCCGAGACCGGCGCGTCACCGACGAGCGCGCGTACCCATCCGTCCGCAAGCACCCAGGCTCGCCCTGCCCCGGCGAGCGCGATCGAAGCAGGACCGATGGCCCCTGGAAAGATCCCCGCGCGCTCGGCCGCCTCGAGGGCTCGAGCCACGTCGCGGACGTTCGCCAGCGCCAGCGTCCCTTCGAGCCGCTCGCCTTTCGGAAGCGACGCCACGGTCTGACTCACCGCGCGGCGCACGACGAACGCGCCTTCGTCGTCGTCTCCCCAGCCCGCGTCGAAGCCACCGAGGCCTTTCGCGCCGAGCGTGGCGAGTCGCTTCGCCACGCTCTCCATCGCCCGCGGCAGCGCCCACAATTCACCGCTCTCGCCTTCGCAGCCGAAGCGGACCGCGCGCCCGACGATTCCGAGGCGCTCGCCCGTGCGTGGACGCAGACGTGCGCGGGGCTCGCGGGAGTCCAACGGCTCGCCCTTTCAGCGCCCCGGCGGCGAGTCCAGGCGCGCGGTGGTTGTCGCCGGCGCCTCGGAGCCGGCATACGACCGCAAGCGAACGACGTACGTGGTGAGCCCGGCCACGAGTGAGAGGGCGACGATCGCGACGATGGCGAGCCACGTCGGGACTTCGCGCGGACGCGAGACGTTCTGCTCGAGGAGCGCCACGGTGTCGGTGCGCGGCGCCTTCGCCTCGGGCTTGCGCTCGGCCTCCTTGGCAACAGGCTCGGCCGAGGGCGCGGACTTGGTGGCGCCGCCTCCCTCGCGTCGCGTCGCCGGAGTTTCGCCCTTGGGACGCGGGCCCCCGGTGCGGGCCGCCATCGACGTGCCCGCCGAGCGGAACATCGAGAGGCGTTCGACGACCTGGCGAGCGCTCGATGGCCGAAGCTCGGGATCCTTTTCGAGCATCGCAAAGAGCAGGTCTTCCACGCCGCGCGGGAGGCCCTCCCGCACCTCGTCGTGGAGCGCGGGTGGCGTTGCGGTGCACTGCAGGTTGAGCAGCTCGCGCGGCGACGGCGAGCGAAACGGCGCGTCGCCCGAAAGCATCTCGTAGAACACGAGCCCCAGCGAGTACAGGTCGCTCCGCGCGTCGATCGTGCGCGCGTCGATCTGCTCGGGGCTCATGTACTGGAGCGTGCCGATGCTCTGCGTGTTGGTCCCGTGAATACCCTCGAGGACTTTGGCGATGCCGAAGTCCATGACTTTGAGGCCCGTGGGCTCCGCGTCTTCGGCGCTGTCGCCGTCGACCGTGAGCATCACGTTCTCCGGCTTCAAGTCGCGATGGACGATCGAGGGCTCCTGCTCATGCGCGACGGCGAGCGCTTCGGCGATGCGAAGCGCGTTCTCGAGAGCCGTCTGCCAAGGCAACGGCCCGCGGCGCGTGAGCTCCTGACGAAGCGTGCGACCGTGGAGATACTCGAGGACCAGCACGAGCTGCCCGTCGTTCTCCATCGATGCGAGGCTGCGAACGAGGTTCGGATGCTCGAGATGCGCGAGAATCTGCATCTCGTTCAAGAAGAGGCGGCGGCCCTCTTCGTGGCGTGTCAGCTCGGGCCGAAGGACCTTCAAGGCCACGCGACGCTTGGAGAGCCGCTCCTCCGCTTCGTAGACCTTGCCCATCCCGCCTTCGCCGATGAGCCGCTTGATGAAGTATTCGCCAATCCGATCCATCGCCCACTCCGATGCGGGATCGAGCGACGCACCGAAGCCGCTCGGGTCCTGCCAATTGCGTTCTACGGACGGCACGGGCCATCGATCTGATCTTCGTCGCGCGGAGATCACGCCGTCGTCGTCCTCGGAATTCCCGTCGGGACGCGAGCTCCCGCACGTCGGACACGTGGGCGGCACCAGCCGGGCGACCATGGACGGCCGTGTGGGCGAAGTCGGTATCGATCCGTAAGCGCGCGTGGACATGGCAAGGCCCGCGGGTCCAGACGCATCAGGCGCCGGAAAGTTTCCCGCTGCCTCGACAACGCCCGATTGCGCGCGACCTTACGGGGACTACTCGAGAACGGTCTGAGTCCCGCCCTGGCGCACAACCGCGAGGAGGTCGTGCATGTCGAAGGCAAGAGTCTCGGGCAGCTCGTCGTCTCGGAAGAGGCGCGCCTCACGGATCTCGAGGGGGTTCTTCGGCGCCTTGGTGGGCGCCTCGACGATGCACTCGACGCCGATCGTCACGGCGTGGAAGCGCGGATCACGCGAGGGCTTCGACCAGGCGCCGAGCACGCGCACGAGCTCGAGCGAGGTGACGCCTGCTTCTTCGTCGAGCTCGCGGTCGAGCGCCGTTCGAAGGGTCTCACCCCACTCGAGCGTTCCGCCGGGAAGTCCCCATGTGCCCGTGTCGCCGCGTCGAATGAGGAGCCAGCGTCCGTCGCGGGTGCGCGCGACCGCCGAGATGCCGACGACCGGACGTCGCAGGAGATGACGCGTCGCCTCGTGGACGATGCCGTACGCCGCCTTGGGAAGCCACCGCAGGATCACGCGGCGCACCCTATCAGGAAGCGCGCGTCGTCGTCGCGTCGAGGAACGTGAGTGCGCGCGAGGTGGCCCAGCTCGTGATCCAGCTCGCCTCGTCGAGGCCGGAAACCCACCCGATGTGACCGCCCTGCGTGCTCATCGCCACGCGCACGGCCCGCGACGCGTCGGCCAGCCACGGCTTGACCGAGAAGCTCGGGACCATCGGATCGTCCTCGGCGTGCAAGAGCAAGGTCGGCACCTCGATGCGAGGAAGCCAGGGGCCCGAGCGCGCGGCCTCGTAGTACGCGTCGACGTTCGCAAAGCCATGCATCGGCGCGATGATCGTTCCGTCGTAGTAGCGAAACGAGCTCATGCGCTTGACGTCGGCAGGCCTGTAATGCGCGAGCATCGGGTGGTGCCGAGCGAACGCGCGCGCGCCTTCGGAGAGGCCACGCAGCACGTGGAAGCGGTACGGCAAGCGCCCGATCGAGTCCATCCAGGGCCCAACCTTCGTGTAATCGAGCGGCGCCGAGATGCTGACGATGGATCGGACCCCGGACGGCACGTCGGTCCCCCATTCGCCGGCGAGCTTGAGCGCGATGCTCCCACCGCCCGAGAAGCCGAGGATCGAGACGCCGTCGGCACGCGGATCGGCAAGCAGCTCCCGCACGACGACGCCGACGTCGCTCGTCAGGCCCGCGTGGTAGAGCGACGGGACGTCCGGAATGCTCGTGCCGGCGCCGCGTAGGTTGAGGCGCACGACGTGGTAGCCGCGGCGATGGAGCGCAACCGATGCGCGGAGGACATAGCGAGATTCGGTCGAGCCGCCGATGCCGTGGATCACGACCACGACGGGACGCCGTTCGGTCGTGGTGGCCCACCAAGCGCGCGCGTGGAGGACGTGCTTGCGCTCCGGATCGAGCGGAATGCGCAGATCATCGGTCGTCGTCTCGACGTGGGACCTCGGCGGTGCAAAGAGCGGCGCCGCTGCGCCCAGCGTCTGAAGATGTGGGCTCGAAAGCCACCGCGATGTGACGAAGTCCGAGGTGTACATGTCCGCCGCGTTTCGTAGCCGGCTCGGCCGGTCACGGCAACCCGGACCGACGCGTCGGCAAACCTTGCTGGTCGTCCGCGAGCCATCCGATTAGCGTGCCTCCCCGATGTCACCCACGCCGTCGATCGTCTCGGTGCTGCTCGCCGCGACGGTTCTACAGATTGGATGCGGCGGGGGCCGAGCGAGAGACGTCGCGGGCGAGCGTCGTCCCGGGAGTCGTGGTGCCACCACGGGGGCTTCCGATGCGGGGGCCGCCGTGCCGTCGGTGCCCCCTCCGCCGCGCGCCATCGCCCAGCCCGAGGCCCGCGGTGCAAAGACGCGCGTGCTCGTGCACGCCGGCGCGAGGGCCGTCGCGGTCGACGCCGACAACCTCTACTACGGCGACACCGAGCAAGATGCCGTCTTCGCCGTCCCGAAGGCGGGCGGAGAGCCGAGACGTCTCGCGCGGCGCGCACCGGTGGCTGGAACGTTCGCGCTCGACCAGGACGAGCTCGCATGGGTCGCAACGCCCGGCGACGTCGTGCTCCGTGTGAACGTGAAGACCGAGGCGAGCTCGACGCTCCACGACAAGGGGATCTTCTCCGACGTCGCAGCCGATCGCGGCGAGTTCTTCATCACCGAAGTTTTCGGCGCGGGTGGCGCGATTCTGCGAGCCACCAAAGGCACGACTACCAAGATCGCGACGCTCGACGCCTCGCCTCGCGCGCTCGTCGTCTCTGGCGATCAGCTCTTCGTAACCACGCCGCAGAAGCTACTTCGCGCGACGAGAACGCGCGGCGACGTCGAGACGATTGCCACGGGTACAGGGTTCGACAGCCCGCAAGCGGCAGGCGACTTCGTCTACGTCGTGGCAACCGAGCCCGACGGCACGGGGCGCAGAATCGCGCGCATCCCGAAGGCGGGCGGCACGCTCACGCCCCTCGTCCGCGACGTTCGCGACGCACCGATGGAGGTGGCCGGCGACGAAATTCTGTACTTCGCCGCCGGTCGTCCTCAGCTGCGGGCGATGGCTCTCGCCGGCGGCTCTTCGCGCATCGTCGCCGAGGACGAAGCATTCTCGTACGCCGCCGCCCTCGCCTCGGACGCCTCCACCGTCTACGTCGCGACCGGCGCCGGCGAGGACGGTGTCATTCTCGCCGTGCCGCGGAAGTAGCGTCCCTCAGGGAGCGCACGCAGGGTCGAACGTGTAGATCGTCGCGGCCGTCGGTGAGTCGACCGAGAGCAGGTAGCCGATACCGTTGCTGCCAGCGGCGGCGAGCTCGTTGACGGGCAACGTGAGCACGTGACGGCGGACGCTTCCGTCGTCGTTCTTCAGGAGACCGAGGGGCTCCTTTTTGGCGAAGACCACGCTCGTCTGCGCGAGATTGCCGGCCGTTGCCGTGGTGACGATCGCCGTCTTGCCGTCGAGCATCGCCGCCGGACCAACGACGCCTGCGCCGAATCCGGCGGTCACGCCGGGAGCGTTGTACACCTCGACGTCGAACGCAGGCCCCACGTCGAAATTCGCGTTGCCATCACCCACGAGGAAGTGTGCGCGCGCGGCTCGAATGTTGGGTTGCGGATCCGGAGACGGCGGGTTGGGCGCGCCGGTCAGCGACGCCACGTTCCAGAAGAGCGCGCCGTCGGGGCTCGTGGCCATGACCTGTGGAGGGTAGACGATACCGGCATCGGGCAGCGCGACGTCGCCCGCGTTCTGCGGGCTCGGGCTGCCCGCACCGTTGACGAACGAGAAGCTCGCGGTGCCGTTCGGCGCGAACGACTGCAGAATGAGGCGCGTTCCGCTCATGGCGACGGGTGACATGCCCGCCGAAAACGTGATCGGGGTCGCCGACAGCTCGGCCGGCTCGACGAACGGAGGCTCGATGCTGACCGACGGGAACGACGCTTCCCTCGACAACGAGAGGAGGAGCGCCGTGCTGTTGGCGCGAGGCACCAGCGTAAGACCTTCGCCCGGCGGGCGATTGAGCGACACGAGCACGGTGGTCGCCGTGAGCTTCGCCGCGAACGGGTCGGCCGGAACGTCGAGCCACGCAATCTGCACGCGCGAGGAAGGCGCCGCGCCTCCCGCGCCGCCGAGGAAGAAGACGCGATTGCCGCTGGCGACGATCTGGCCGGGCAAGAAGCCGAGGCCCACGAGCGGCACCTTCTCGCCCTCGGTCGCGGCAGGGTTCGAAGCCCTGAACGCGACGACGCCGTTGGGCGTTCCGACGAAGAGGTACGGATAGACGGCGGCGAAGCAGCGACCGAGCGCGCCACCGCAACCGATGCCGGCGCCGACCTGGAACGAGCCCGCGTGGTACGGATGCGCGGCGGGCGCCCCGCATGTCTTCGCGGCAACGTCGCACTTCGCCGAATTGCAGGCCGAGGGCTTGCACACGTCGAAGACACAAGTCTTCCGCGTGAGGTCGCACTTCCCCTTCAGACAGCCATCCGTCGTCGTGCACTCATCGTCCGTCGTACACACACCTCCGTCGGGCGTGTGGATGGGCGGCGAGCCGTCGGTCGAAGGGTCGCTCGACCCATCCTGTTCGGAGACGAGCCCCGGACCACCGCCGTCGGGGCGATCGATGAGCGACTCGTCGAGACCGAGCGAACAGCCGGCCACGACCCCGAACGTGACGAACATTCCACCCGCGGCCAGCAAGAAAGCGCGACGCATCAGAACGATCCTCCAACGACGCCGAAACCGGGTCCGCCCGAGACGCTGACATGCGCGTGACCGGACTCCTTGTCCGGCCAGACGACGAGCGCAACACCACCGGCAAGAAGCACCGCCCCCGAGATGATCGCCACGTTGGTCCACGTCTGTAGCGACGAGGCATGATCGAACGACGCACGCGTGGGGCCCGCATCGTAGGCGTCTTTGGCGCTGTTGGCCTGGAGGCCGAGCACGATCGAGCTCGCGAGAACGGCCACGCCCGCGCCACCGACGATGCCGCCGACGACGCGGCGCGTGTTCCAGAACTCGGCATGCGCGGGCGGCGCGGGCGCCTCGGGCGGCGCGGCGGCCACGGGCTCGGGCTCCTTGGGCGCTTCCTTCGGCTCGTCCTTGAGCTCGAGGGGCGTCACCTTTCCTGCGTCGAGCGAGACGTCACGGCGCTCGATCGCTTTGCCGGGTGCACGCACGGTGAGCGCATGGACGCCGGGCGAGCCATGAAGGCGCACGGGCGTTGCCATCTCGCTGAAGGTATCGAGTTGTACTTTCCAACCTTCGGGCGCGGTCACCGAGAGCGTGCCGAGCGTGCGTTCGAGCTGTCCGACGCGCTCCTTCGCTAGCCCCGTTTGTTTGGGATCGAGACCACCGACTTCGAGCGCACGCCCGAACGCATCGGCGGCGCGCTCGGGTCGTGATGCGAGATCCCAGGCGAGGCCCGCGGTGTAGAGCGCGACGGCGTTCGTCCGAAAGCCCGCCGCGGCTTCGAAGTGGAGCGCGGCTTCGGAGTAGCGCTTGGCCTGGAAGGCCTGCGTTCCCATTTGGTATTGGCTTCGCGCCTCTGCGGCCGAGTCCGCCGCCGCTGCGGGCGACGTCGATGCCGACGAAGGAGAAGAAGGAGAAGGCTCATCCGCCTGTGCCATCGCCGTCGTAGATACGAAGGCAACGAGCAAGGCGAAGCCGCTTGTGCACGTCCGTACACGTCGCTTCATCAACCTCAGAATAGAGCGAAAAGACGCGGCTTTTCCAAGACGACTGTGAAGAGAATCGGAGTCGCGTCGCCGAGGGGGGGTGGATCGGCCGTGCGTCAGAACGGATTGGCCGGCAGCGCCGGATCGGCCTTGGCCGGCCCGCGCGGCTTGGGCGTCACGGGAACGGCGGGAACGGCCGGCGCCTCCGGCTTCGAGGCGGGCGCAGCGTGCTTTTCCTCCGGCTTTTCCTCGGAGGTTTTGGCGTTCGCCTTGTCGGCCGGCTTGTCCGCGGCTTCGGCGGCCGCCGTCGGCTTGTCGTCGCCCAGCTCGATGCTCGGGGGCGGTGAGGCCTTCGGGACGAGGTCGAGCGGCGAATTCGTCAGGGTGTCGACCATGACGGTCAACTCCTCGTGATCTTTCGCGCGCACGATGAGCACCGCGGTTTTTCCGCGAGCCGGACGGGGAATCGACAGCGTTCCCGCCGGCAACTCGTGGCCATCGACGGAGATCGTCGCGTCGGCCGGCGTGACGTGGAGCGCAATATCGGTCAGCACGGCTGCGTTCTCGGCGGGGCGTGGCTCGGCCGACGCCACCACGGTCTTCGCCGCCGGCTGCTCCGCGGAGGCCGCGGGGGCCTTCGCGCGCCAAACCATGAACGCGCCACCGCCAATGAGCGCAGCGAACACGAGACCAATGCCGGCCGCGAGGACGTACTGGCCTGCACCGGCCGCCGGCGCATCGGCCACGGGCGGCGGATCCTGCGGCCCGATGGGCGCCGGCGTGCCTATCGACGGCGGCGACGACTCTTCGAGGGTGTGCACCGACGGAACGTCGCCAGCGCCGGGAGGAGGCGGCGTGAGGCCCGGCCCCCAACCGCCGCCTGGCATCGGCACCATCGGTGCGAGCGGCGTGGCGGTGGACGGCGCCATCGGCGTCATGGCCACGCCCGGATAGGATCCCGAGGACGAGGGCACGTGGACGGCGCTCAGCGGTGCAAGCGTCATCTTCCCGCTCATGGGCGGTCGAATGCTGGGCGACGACTGCACGCCGGAGCGATTCGAGGGGGTCATCGCGCCCGGCGGCTCGCTACGTGACACCGGCTCGCGCTCCCCCGCCGGCGTGGAGGCGAGGCGGATGCGTTCCTTGCGCTTCTCGAGCTGGGGGCCGATACGCTGACGAATCAGCTGGGCGACGTTCGACTGCGTGATGAGCGAGCCCTTGGCCAGGTACTCCTCGAGCGCGAAGCGCATGCGCTCGGCCGTGGGGAAGCGCACGAGAGGCTGAGGCGACAGCGCGCGCTGCACGATCCGTTCGAGCTCGGGCGGGTACCCGGGCACGAGCGTCGACGGTGCAGGGAACTCCCCCTTGGTGATGGCGTGCATCACCTGGTGATCGCCCTGACCGCGGAACGGACGCTTGCCGGTCGTAGCCTCGTAGATCACGACGCCGAGCGAGAAGATGTCGCTCCGGCGATCGATCGTGCCACCGGTGATCTGCTCCGGCGCCATGTACGCGATCTTGCCTTTGAGCTGTCCCGCGTTGGTCTCCTCGTGGAGCTGGCCGAGCGCCTTGGCGACGCCGAAGTCAGCGACCTTCGTCACGCCGTCGCCGGTCAAAAGCAAGTTGTGAGGGGACAGATCGCGATGGACGACGTGGAGGGGGCGCCCGCTGTCATCGGCCAGCTCGTGAGCCGCGTGCAACCCGGCGCAGGCGTCAGCGACGATGCGCGCGACGACGCGGGCGTCGATGGCTTCGGGCTTGCCTGAGGCGCGGAGGATGCGCGCGAGCGAGTCGCCGGTCACCCACTCCATCGCGAGGTAGAGCGTGTCTTGCTCCTCGCCGAGCTCGTAGATCTCGCAAACGTTCGGATGGTGGATGGCGGCCGCGATGCGCGCCTCGTCGAGGAACATCCGTTCGAACTCGGGATGGCTCGCGAGATGCGGGAGGATCGTCTTGAGCGCGACGACCTTCTGGAAGCCGCGCTGCCCATGCAAGCGAGCAGCCCAAACTCGCGCCATTCCACCACGCGCGATCGGAACGAGAAGTTCGTAGCGCCCGAGGCACGTGCCCGGTCGCATGGAGCCGAAATCGGACGGCTCCTCGACGAGCTCCTCGGAAGCAAGGACGTCGGCCACGGACACAATCCTACACTACAAATCCTCGCGAGGCCCGTCAGTGAGGACTTCCTGCATCAGCGACGCGCAGTCACACCTAGCGTCCGAGGGCTGATACGGAAAAGAGACGGGGCGGGGACGCGAATGGCGCGCCTGTCTGGGCGTGGGAAAGCGGACAAACCCCGCAAAAATCGAGGTTCCGAAGGACAGCGGCAGCGCGGTGACAGCCGCGCCAAGGTCTGGTGACAGGTCCGCGCCACGAGTCGGTCGGTCTGGCTGGCACGCATGTCGCGGACGCTCGATCGGCGGATGCTGGCCGCCGTCGCCCCTGCCCTCCGCGCCCAGCTCGCCGCGCATGCGCTCGCCACTCCGCTCTGGCTCTACGCGACGAGGCAGACGCCGCGCCCCGCTCGTGTTCGCCGTCGGCGCGGTTGGCTCGTGTGGAGGTGGCGGCATCGACATGCTCGCGACCGCCGACACGCTCGCGCGCGTTCCCATCTCGCGAACGTCGGCGACGGCGGGCTTGATGGCAGCAGCGCATTGGTCGCGCACATCGTTGCGAGCCCGCTCACGGGCATGGCGATCGATCGCATCCACGCATTTTCGGTCGCGCTGCTGGCGGTGCAGCGGTCGTTCTGACGTCTCGGGTCTTCGTCGCGCTCGGCGATCGGGCGCGCTAGTGTGCTCGCATGCGAATGCTTCACACCATGCTCCGCGTCGGCGATCTCGAAGCGTCCAAGCGCTTCTATTGCGAAGCGCTCGGCATGAAGGTCTTGCGCGAGAACGAGTATCCCGAAGGCAAGTTCACGCTGTGCTTCATCGGTTACGGCGACGAGGACAGCAACACGGTCATCGAGCTCACCCACAACTGGGGAAAGACCGATTACACGCTCGGCGACGCCTACGGCCACATCGCCCTCGGCACGGACGACATCCGAGGAGCGTGCGAACGCGTCCGCTCACTCGGCTACAACGTCACGCGTGAACCGGGGCCGATGAAGCACGGCACGACGGTCATTGCGTTCGTCGAAGATCCCAACGGCTACAAGATCGAACTCATCGAGCGGAGCTGAACCATGGGCCTACTCCTCCATGCCGAAGGCAACGGCGCATCGACCTCTCAGCGTCTGGTCAAGAGCTTCGCTCCCGCGACCGGAGAGCTGCTCGGCGAGATCCACGCCGCTACGCGCGACGAGGCTCATGCCGTGGTCGAGCGAGCGCGACGCGCGCAGGCGGCCTGGGGAGTTCTTCCCATCGAAGAGCGCTGCGAGCGTCTGCTCCGTCTGCGAGATGCCCTCGTCGACCGCGTCGAAGAGATCGTCGAGGTCATCAGCAAAGAGTGCGGCAAGCCTCGCGGCGAGGCGCTCACCCAGGAGGTCACCGTCACGGTCGACCTCCTCACCTACTACTGCAAGAACGCCCCGCGCATTCTCGCGCCGCGCGACATCGGCCTTCACCTCCTCAAGCACAAGGCAAGCGCCGTCCACTACGCGCCGCGTGGCGTAGTCGGCATCATCTCTCCCTGGAATTTCCCGTTCGTCATCCCGATGGGTGATGCCGTAGCGGCGCTCGTCGCCGGCAATGCGGTCGTCATCAAGCCGAGCGAAGTGACGCCGCTGACGATCGCGAAGGCCAAGGAGATCTGGGACAGCACGGGCCTTCCAGAGGATCTCTTCGGCGTCGTCTACGGCTTCGGCGAAGCCGGCCAGGCCCTCATCGAGAGCGGCATCCAGAAGCTGGTCTTCACGGGCGCCGTCGACACGGGAAAACGCGTCGCCGCAGCATGCGGAGCGAACCTCGTGCCTTGCGTGATGGAGCTCGGTGGGAAGGCCCCGCTCATCGCTTGCGCCGACTGCGACGTCGAACGAACCGCGCGTGCGATCGTGTTCGGTGGTTTCGTCAACGCGGGCCAGGTGTGCATCTCGGTCGAGCGCGTGTACGCCCACGAGACGATCCACGACAAGCTCCTATCCCGCGTTCGCGACCTGACCAAGGAGCTCCGCGTCGGCAACCCCGAGGGCGACGGCGTCGACGTCGGCGCGATCATCTTTCCGAAGCAGATCGAGATCGCCGAAAAGCACATCCAGGACGCCGTCTCCAAGGGCGCCGAGATCGTCACGGGCGGCAAGCGTCGTCCCGACGGACAGTTCTTCGAGCCCACGGTCCTCGCCAACTGCAATCACTCGATGACGGTGATGAAGCAGGAGATCTTCGGGCCGGTGGTGCCAATCCAGAAGGTCTCCTCGGAGGAGGAGGCAATCCGCCTGGCGAACGATTCTCACCTCGGACTGAACGCTTACGTGTTCACGAAAGATCGCGCGAAGGGCAAACGCATTGCCGCGCGGATCGACGCAGGCAACGTGGTCATCAACGACGTCCTTCTGAACTACGCCGCTGCCGAGGCGCCGTTCGGTGGCGTCAAGCAGAGTGGCTACGGGCGCATCCACGGCGAAGATGCCCTCCGCGAGATGTGCGAGACGCGGCAAGTGCTCTCGTCACGCGTGCCGGAGCCGTCGAAGGACCCGTTCTGGTTTCCCTACTCCGGCAAATCGTACCGCTGGCAGCTCCGTGCGCTCCGCGCACTGTTCTCGCGCGGTCCGCTCCTCGAACGGCTCGGCAAGCTGCTCTAGCCCGCGCTCGCCCCCAAGCCTCCTCAGTCGCTGAGCTTCGTGAAGGTCGAGTTCGGCGCGTAGCCTTCGCTCTTGAAGAGGGCTACGCCCGAAACGTCCAGCACCGAACCGGTCAAGGTGAAGCAGCCGATGTCGCCGATCGCGGCGCAAGCCGGAATCTGGATCGGGCTCACTTTCAAGCTGCAAGGCTCCCACTCGTTCTTGAGCGACTTGCTCTCGAGCAGCTTGATGGCGTTCGCCGTCACCGTCGCGGCGACGGACAGCCCGACGGCCGGAGCGGAGCCGCACTTCTGTGCGATGACGATCGTGTCTCGCGCGAACGCGACGCGAACCTCGCTATGGAGTGTGGCCCCGGCCCAGAGGCCGAAGAGGGAATCGTCGGTCAGCGAGCTGACTTCCGGCGGGCCAAAAAGAGCATCGTATTCGCTCGGCTGGCTGTCGTCGGTCGTCGTCCCGTTGCTGTCGCTCGATGGCGGCGGCCCGCCGTCGGCCGTCGTGTCGATCCGTGTCCCCGTCCCCGTCACCGAGGTCGTGCACGCGGACGGCAGGAGCACCGCGATCGGCGCGAAGGCAAAAACGGCGAGCGAACGAGGACGAGCCATGTCCGCAAGGAGTGTCATGGCCCGTCCGTCTGCGCAAGGCTCGGCGGGCGCCCCCCACCCCGAGCGCCCACGTCGTGTCTCAGCGACGAAGAAGCTCGCGAGCCCGGCGTGCCTCGAGCGAGAAGAGATAGCACTCGAGGGCGTCCTTCATCGTCACTTGTTCTCGGTGGCGGGCCGCGCGCACGGCCGTCCGGAACTGGAGGTAACGCGCGCCGTCGAGACCGAGGAGCAGCGCGACCACCGCGGGATCGCGCGGAGCGTCGAGGGTTCCGACGAGACCGGCCGCGGAGGCGAGAACGCGCGTGACGAGGACGTCGCACGCGAGGATGGCGTTCACCGCGTCACGCGCCGCGATCATCGCCTCGGCCTGTCTCACGCCATCGCGATCGGAGGCGGGCCACAGCTCCGAGAGAGAGAATGGGACGAGCGCTCGCGTTTCGGTCCCGTTGCTGGCAGGAACATCCGAATTGCGGGCTTCGGGCGCCGGCGCCGATACCACGTGCTCTCCAGAGAAGCGCGGGAAGCCCCCCGACTGCCGAGCCTCGGGTGGCGAAGACGGCACACGTTCGGCGACGTCGCTGGCCACGATGCCTGGGCTGATGCCCGCGCTGACTGCGGTGGTGCCCGCGGAGGCGCGCGACGACGGTGAAACGTGCGACGAGTGCGCGACCGACGGAACCGCCGCGGCCGACGGAATCGGCGGCGAAGAGGCGATGCGTTCGCCGTTGCGCGCTTCGCCGTTGGTGGCGACCGCGTCGGGGACGACCGCCGAGATCTTCGTGGGCGGATCGCCCGCCGCTCGCCCCTCGGGTCGGGAGCCGGGGCGAGAGTCGGGGCGGGAGTCCGGGCGTGCGTCGCTCCGCGCTTCCATCGAACGAATCGCGCGCGCGATGCCGTCCTCCGAGAGGCGCGGTTCGTCATCACGGCTCGCGGGCGGAGCGTCTCCGGCTTCGACGCGAACCTTGGGATCGTTCTCGTACGTCTTGAGGAGGAGCCGCGTGATGCGCTCGAGTCCTTCGAAGACGCCCTCGCCCTTCGTGGCCACGGTACCCAAGGAGGGCGCGCCCAGAAGATTGAAGCGGCGTTCGAGCTCTTCGATCGGAACGAGGTCGCTCAGATCGCGCTTGTTCCAGTGGAACGTGTGCGGAACCTCGGCGAGCGACCGGTTGTGCTCGGCGAGATTGGTGTGGAGATCTTCGAGCGACTCCTTGTTCGTGTCGAGACGCCCCGACTGGGAGTCCGCCACGAAGACGACCGCGTCCGCGCCCGAGAGAACGAGCTTGCGGGTCGCGGCGTAATAGACCTGCCCCGGCACAGTGAAGAGCTGCAGCCGCACGGCCATCCCACGCACGCGCGGAACGCGGATGGGAAGGAAGTCGAAATAGAGCGTGCGGTCCGTCGGCGTCGCGAGCGACACCATCTTGCCGCGGTGCTCGGGTTTCGTGGCTGCGTGGATGTACTGGAGCGTGGTCGTCTTGCCACCGAGGCCAGGCCCGTAGAACACCAGCTTGAAGACGAGTTCCCGCGTATGCGGGTTGACCGACGCCATGTCCGGCCGAGCATACACGCCCCTGGCCGCTCACTCCACGGAGGTGTATCGAGACGGGGCAGGGCCGCGGTCGCACGGGCGACCCGTCGGTGCCGGAGAACGCCGTCTTGCGAGGATTCGTCGACCTTCATTGCCACTGGGTGCCGAGCATCGATGACGGCGCCCGTACGGTCGAGGCTGGGCTCGCCATGCTTCGGGGCCTGAAAAAAGCCGGTTTCGACAGGGTCGTGGCGACGCCCCACATGCGCCCCGGCATGTTCGACAACGACCGCCAGGCCATCGAACACGCGTTTGCCACCATGCAGGATCATGTGTCCCGCGAAGGTGGCGGAGACCTTCCGGAGGTCTTGCTCGCGTCCGAGCACTGGTTTTGTGACGTTGTTTTCACACGTCTGCTGGCCGACGAGGCCCTTCCCTACCCCGCCCTCGGCCCGGCGCTACGGGGTGGGCGGCGAGGTGTGCTCGTGGAGCTACCTCCGCACACGTTTCCACCGCGGCTCGAAAAGCGCTTCTTCGATCTGTCGCGTGCCGGTCTACGGCCGGTCCTCGCCCATCCCGAGCGCTACCAACCGGTCTGGAAAGACGACCGCTGCCTCGATCCGCTCCTCGACGCGGGCGCGTTTCTGCTCTTGGACGTATGTGCGCTCGCGGGCAAATACGGTCGCGCGTCCAAAGAGGCCGCCGAAAAGCTGCTCGAAGACGAGGCCTACGAGGCAGCTTGCTCGGACGCCCACCGCCCCGAAGACGTCGATGTCGTCCTCGAGTCGATTGCTTTGCTCGAAAAGCGCGTGGGGCGCAACGAAGCAGAGCGGCTCCTTGGTAGCGCGCCGCGCGCCATCTTGGGGCTCTCGTAAGTGCCATGGTAGGAGAAACACCCATGACCGAGAAGATTGCCGTCATTGGCCTCGGCTACGTCGGCTTGCCTGTCGCCCTTGCCTTCGCGCGAAAGTTCCCCGGGACGGTCGGCTTCGACATCGACGCGACCAAGGTGAGCGAGCTTCGCCGCGGATACGATCGCAACCACGAGGTGCCAGAGGAGGTCTTGACGTCGACGTCGCTCGCGATGACGAGCAGCACGTCGGATCTGGCGGGCGTGACGTTCTTCGTCGTGGCCGTTCCTACGCCCGTCGACGAGCACAACGTTCCCGACCTCACGCCGGTCGTGCGTGCTTCGGAGACCGTCGGCAAGGTGCTCGCGAAGGACGCGGTCGTCGTCTACGAATCGACGGTCTACCCGGGGGTGACCGAAGAGATCTGCGGCCCGGTGCTGGCGAAGGTCTCGGGGCTCACGCAGGGCGTCGACTTCAAGCTCGGTTATTCGCCCGAGCGCATCAACCCCGGCGACAAGGAACACACGCTCGAGCGCATCACCAAGGTTGTCTCGGGCGAGGACGCCGGCACGCTCGAGCGCGTCGCTTCGGCCTACGGCGCCGTCGTCGATGCGGGCGTCCACCGGGCGCCGTCGATCAAGGTCGCCGAGGCGGCGAAGGTCATCGAGAACACGCAGCGCGACATCAACATCGCGCTCATGAACGAGCTCGCCATCATCTTCGACCGCATGGGCATTCGCACCTCGGACGTGCTCGCGGCGGCTGGCACGAAATGGAACTTCCTCAAGTTCCGTCCGGGCCTCGTCGGTGGTCACTGCATCGGCGTCGATCCCTACTACCTCACCACGAAGGCGCAGCAGCTCGGCTACCAGCCCGAGGTGATCCTCGCGGGTCGCCGCATCAACGACAACATGGGCCGCTACGTCGCCGGCCGCCTCGTGAAGCTGCTCGTCAATGCGGACATTCCGGTGCGCGGTGCGCGC
This sequence comes from Labilithrix luteola, assembly GCF_001263205.1. Lineage (GTDB taxonomy): Bacteria > Myxococcota_A > Polyangia > Polyangiales > Polyangiaceae > Labilithrix > Labilithrix luteola. The sequence continues at coordinate 8,930,042 of NZ_CP012333.1, read as the reverse complement.
GTCGGCGTGCTCGGCTTGACGTTCAAGGAAGACGTCAACGACATCCGCAACAGCAAGGTGCCGGACATCCTGCGCGAGCTGCGCGAGTTCGGGATCCAGGCGCTCATCCACGATCCGCTCGCGAACGCCAAGGAGACGGCCCACGAATACGGCCTCTCCCTCGCCTCGCTCGACGAGCTGCAATCGCTCGACGCGCTCGTCTTCGCTGTCGCGCACGACGCCTATCTCTCGATGGGCGAACCCGCCATCGCTGCGCGCGTGCGCGACGGCGGCGTGCTCGTGGACGTGAAGAGCGCGCTCCGTCCCGAGGCCATCGGAGACCGTATCCGTTACTGGAGCTTGTGATTCGAACCGGTGCCGGTGACGCGACTAAGGCGTCGTCACCTGCACCGAGGCGAGCTTGCTCGTTCCGAACGAGAGGCCGTCGAGCAAGACGAGCGAATCCGACTGGCCGTCTTCCGAATCCCAGATCGCGAAACGCAGCGTGATCGAGGAGCCCGGTTGCACGGGGACCGTCGAACGGAGCCACCCCGACGCGGCGTGGTTCTCGTAGCCGGTACCGGCGAGCCCCGAGATGCCGAGCGGACACTCGTAGTCGAGGCCCGCGTACCAGCCCGATTTGCAGGCACGCATGCCCGAGACGCTGCTCGAGTCGAGAACCTTGCCGTCAGGATCGAGCGCGATGTTGGCGGAGATCGCGCCGGGCGGTGGCGGCGTCATCGTCACCACGAATTGGTCCGCATAGGCCGTGCAGATCTCGTACGGGAAGTCATACGAGAAGAGCTGGTAGGCGAACGACATCGACGTAGCGTTCGAAGGCACGCGGATGTCGAGCTCGAGCGCCACGCCGTCCATGGGCGTGCCCGGCGCGTCGTAGCAAGCGTCGGACGTGCGCGGGTAGCCGGAGGGCGCGCCGCTCGCGTAGTTCTTCGAGACGCCGGACGGGGAACCGTAGCCGTTCTGGCCTGGCGCGCGCGCAGCTCCGCTCGAGAGCGCCAGCATCGACTTGGCTTCACGCGGGGAGTTCGATCCGAAGCCGGTCAAAATGCCGTGCGAGACATTGCCCGAGGTCGGCAGCTTCGTGCCGTCCGGTTTGACCCACCGTGCGGCGACGACGCCCCACGCCGAGCCGGTCGCCTTCGCGCAGAGGCCGAGAGCTTTGGCCGCATCGATGGGGTCGGTGGAATCGAGAGCGAGGCTCGCGTCGCACGCGACGACGTCGTCGATCTTCCCGTTGCAGTCGTCATCGGCGCCGTTGCCCGGAGCGTCGAATTTGGTGGCGTCGGCCTGGCAGTTCTTGCCGCCCTTCCCCTTGTCGCCGCTGCCCTGGCCAACGCCAGCGCCATCCCCCGATTCTGCGGGCGTGCCCTCGCCGTCCCCCACCTCGCTGCCGACTTCGCCAGCGGGCTCGGTTGCGCTGACTTGCGTGCCCCGCCACGGCTCTTCGAGCTCGGTGGGCGTTGCCCCTGTGCACGCGCCCGCACCGATCAGCATCGGAGCGACGGCGACGGCGAACAAAGAACGAGGACGATCGAATGGACGAATCGGCACGGAACCCCCCGCTGAATTGCGGCGGCTTATGACACATGCCCCGCCATGTCGCCAAGCCCATCGGGACGGCCTGGCTCCGGCTCGCAACGTGCTATAGAGCCAGCCCTCTGCGGCCAATGGCACACCCGCGCCACACGGCGCCCGTGTTCGAGCGATTCATGCCGGCTCGAGCAGGTTCTCGCGAGCGGTTCAGATGTCCGAAAATACTACGGAATCCAAAAGCTTTCTTCGGCGCCACGGCGCGAAGCTGATCGCGTCGGTCATCATCACCGCGGGAATCGTATTCACACTCCAGAAGGGTGGCCTGACATTGCTGCCAGAGGGGGGTGACTTCAAGCACGTCCGTTGGTGGACCGTTCCGGTCTACGTCCTGACGCTGATCGCGATGAGCTACTTCCGTGCGGTGCGGTGGCGTTTCCTGCTCCGCTCGTTCGTCGAAGTGCCGCGCCGGCGCGTGCTTGCCGTGTCGTGGATCGGCTTCGCAGCGATCCTCCTGATGCCGTTCCGCATCGGCGAGATCGTTCGGCCGTACATGCTCCGCGAGAAGGGGAAGATCTCGATGTCGTCGGCGACGGGCACCGTCGTTGCCGAGCGCGTGGTCGACGGCCTCTTCCTGAGCATCGTCCTCGCCGTCGCTCTCATCTTCGTGCCCACGCTCAATCCGCTGGATCAGAAGGTGATCGGCCTGCCGATTACCGTTCAGCAAGTGCGCGCCAGCGGCTTCGTGATGCTCGCCGTCTTCACGACGGCCTTCATCACGATCGCCGTGTTCTACTTCGCGCGCGCCTGGGCGAACCGCGTGACGCGCGCGGTGTTCGGCATCGTCTCGACGAAGCTCGGCGACAAGCTGGCCGACACAGCGGAGAAGCTCGCCAACGGCCTCCACTTCCTCGGGCGCGGACGCGACGCGGGGGGCTTCCTCGCCGAGACCGCGGCGTACTGGTTCTTCAACGCGCTCGGCATGTGGGTCCTCGCGTGGGGTTGCGGCGTCGTTCATGCGGACGGCAGCGCGATCACGTTCGGCGAAGCGTGCGCGCTCATGGGCATGCTCGGCTGCACCGTGCTGATCCCCGGCCCGCCGGGCCTGCTCGGTGTCTTCCAGGCCGGCATCTACGCGGGCATGTCGATGTACTTCCCTGCCCACGTGATGACGGGCTCGGGCGCGGCCTACGCCTTCGTGCTCTACGCGGTCCAGCTCGTGTGGACGATCATCGGCGCGGCCATCTTCCTCGTCGGTGACCGCGGCGCGCTCACGACGCTCTCCCACGCCCCCGGCCTCGGCGCCGAGAGCGAGGCTCCCCCGTCCGGATTCGAGGGCGAGCGGGCGCTCTCGCCGAACCAGTAGCGACTTCGCCGAGGGCGCGGGAATTCCCGCGAACTTGGCGCCAACTCGCCGCGAACGTGGCGCGAACTTGGCCAGGCGTGCCGCGATGCCGTAGCCGAGAGGCATGCGGCACTTCGCGTTTCTCGCCGTCCTCGCCCGGCGCGCGGCGGTCTCCATGCACGTTCGACCGGTCGTGGCGGGCGTCGGCGCCGGTCTCGTCGTCGCTGCCGCGGTCGTCCTGCCCTCGGCGCCCGCGAGCGCGAAGAGCGGCTACGACTCTACCTACGGCTTCGACCGCACGTGGAACGCCGGGCTTCGCCTCGTGCGCGTCGACCTCAGCCTCAAGGTGACCGAGAAGGACGACAACGTCGGCTACCTGCTGTTCGACTACAAGTCGCCCGAGAGCGGCGGCAAGACGGTGCCAGGGTCGATGGAGTTCATCCGCTCGAAGGACGGCGGGAGCGTGCGTGTCGTCGTCCAGATCCCCCAAATGCCCGGCTATCACGAGCAGGTGATGGTCGATCAGCTCTCACGGAAGCTTCGCCTCGAGTACGGCGACCCGCCGAAGAAGGCGCTACCTCCGCCGGCCCCCAAGGACGCGGGCGCTGGCTGGGGTGCCGACGCCGACGCTCCGTAGACGGCCGACGACGCCAAGGCTCGAAAGCAAAAACGCCACCGGAGTTTGCTCCGATGGCGTTTTGCTTTTTGCGCGAGGATTCGGTGATTCGATCAGGAACCGGTGACGAGCGCGCCGGGCGCCGGATTCGAAGCCGGACCACGACCTGCGGGAGCGCCGAAGCCGGGGTGCGCGGGCTTGGCCACGTTGGTCGGGTTCTCGACGTCGTCCGAGCAGCAGCGGAAGCCGATCTGGTAGAACGAGAACTGCTCGAAGTGCGCGGTGGTCATGGGGCGGCAGCGGTCGCGGACCGGACCCCAGTAGCCGCCCTTGAGGCCGCTCTTGTAGGGCATCCCGCTTTCGTTGACGACCCACTCGTCCACGTTGCCCGTCATATCGAACGCGCCGTAGGGGCTGACGCAGGCCTCACGCGAGCCGCTGGTTTCGCCCTGCCAGAGGCGCGCGACTTCGGCATCGCGCGTCATCGGGTTGGCGAGGGCCTTCTCGTTGACGTCCGGGTGGGGCTTGTCGATGTTGCAGGCCTCGGCGTTGCGCGTGTAGCCGTACGGATACGGGAGTCGCTCCTGGCCTTCGCAGGCGAGCGTCCACTCGCTGTCACCGCACAGGCGCTTGCCCTGCCCCTTGCAGGCGTCGGCGGCCTCGTACCAGGTCTTCATCACGACCGGCTTCTCGCCGACCTTGTTGGGGTACTCGAAGCGGTCGATACAGAAGTGCTTCTTGATGGCCTTGCCCTGGCAGGCGCCGGTCGGGGCGAACTCTGCGCAGCGGCGCGGAACCGTGTTTTCCGGGTCCATCCACTTCGTGCACTTTTGCTCGAGGGTCGGGCAGTAATCGCCTTCGACCTCGACCATGTTGGCCGGGCAGGATCCCGACGCGCCGAGGTCCTGGGCCGCCTTCGGCGTGACCGTCCGGACACTCGCATTCACCAGGGCCGTCTTCGCGTTGGTCGCAGCCGCGCCCGACGCACCATTCGCAGCGCCGCCTGCACCGAGCTTGGTGCCGACGGACTTGCGATTTGGTCCGTCGTCGTCCTGCGCCTGATGCGCAGTGTCAGCGAGCGCCGAGCTCTGCGCCGACGGTGCCGCCAGAATGAGAATGGTTGCGCCCACGAAAAGAAGCGAACCGACCTTCGCGCGTTTCATTTGAATCCGTCCGGCGGTCGCTCTGACCGACGGCCTCCTGCCCTGCGTCCGACTAAAGCAATTGGCAGGCCGAAGTCTTTCGTGCGTCTCCGCTGTACTTCGGCGAGGTCTCTGTCGCCTGCCGACAAGACGAGACCCCTCGCTTCGCGACGCGTGAGAGCGCGCGAAACGCTTTCGATCGACCCATTTCAAATCGTACAAACACCGCGCGAATGCGGTCACATTTCCTGACACGAGGTCGGGAGGGGCGCCTGAAATCGCGTCGTTGGGGGTGACATGAACGCCAACACACCCGTGTCGGCGCGTTGACACGCCCGTCAAACACGTGGCGCTCGTGCACGCGGATTACGCGCGTCCAAACGTACGCTTCGCGTATGTAGGTGCGCGCTACCGGCGTTCAGCGTGATCCCGCCGACACAGGATCGCGGCGACTCCATCGCTGGTCAGGATGTCCTCAGGCTCCACCGAAATGCCGTCGGCACAGCCGTGAACGCACACGCCCAGTGCGCGCACGGTCGCCCCGGGCGCGTCGCAGAGACCGACCACGCCGTCCACGCAATCGATTCGTGACGCCGCGCAAATCTCACCGCGCCGTGGGTCGGTGGGAAGCGCTGCGCGCTCGACACTCTCGGACGGCCTGCAGAGCTGCTCGAGGGCAATGGCATCGCTCGCGGCAGCGACTTCGATCCCGCTGACCGCGCAGTCGACTCCGCAGTGCCCTGCCACCACCCACGGACATCCGCGCGGTTCGTTCCCCTGCCCTGTTCGCGCCGGTAGGTGCGCAGTTCGCGAGACCTGCACCTGCCCCTCGATGCATCGCGCGAGGCCGTCGGAACAGTCCGTCCCGGTGAGGTCCAGGCCCCGACCGGTCGCATCGGTGCCCGACGATCCGCCGGGGGAGCTCCCCCCAACGCCGTGGGTCGAGAGCCACGACGCGAGGCACCCCTTCTCACAGTCCGTGAGCGCCAGCGCGGTAAGGAAAAGGACGACACCCCGCCCTGCCCGATGACCGGGGTTCATGACGACAGGCCTAGAAAATAGCGGTTTGGGAAGGAACCCCGGTCGTTTTTGTAGACCTGTCGGGATAGGTCAGGGCTGGATGCCGAACGCGCCGACGATCGCCGTGGCGCCCGTGCCGACCGGGAAGGTGCCCTTGTCCGTGACGCTGCCATCCGCGGCGAACGTAAGCTGCCGGATGGCCAGGAGCTCGCCGACGAGGATGCGGCCCTTGAGTTTGCCGCGGTCGAGCACCTGAGCGATCGTGGGAAGCTCGGTCTTGGCGCCGGCATAGGCCACCTCGTTCTTGATCTTGAAAGGCACGCTCGCGCTCGAGGGGTCGTACGTCACGACACGTAGCGCGTCTTCACCGTCCGAGTTCACCACCAGCCCCGCGTTGCCCCAGGGCGACATCACGAACGCGGCCGGATTCAGCGTCTCGATCGGCGTCACTGCCTTCATGGTCGCCAGCTCGATCGCCGCCATGCGGCTGCCGTGGATGACCCCGTTGTCCGTGATCATCGCGTACTTGGCGTCCGGCGTGATGCTCACCCAGGAGGCGATGGCATCCTTCTCGGGGAACACGGCGCCACTCGAGACCACGGCGGGCGTCGCCGCGGAAAAATCGACCTGATGGGCGTACGTGTTGTCGGCGGAGTTGAACGCCTTCATCGCGACGAGCACGGCGCGCGCAGGATCGTTGGGGAGGAAGGCCATGACGTGGGCGCCACCTCCGGGAATGACGAGGCCGCGGTCCGTCAAGGTGCCGTCGCAGTTGATAGCCACCTCGTAGACGCCCCCGTTGTGCTCCGCAGTCTGATTGTCGAGTACGAAGACGCGCGTCCCGTCCGGGGCGACGACCACCCGGCTCGCATAGAACTGGCCTTTGAAGGCCTCGTGAACGACGCGAACGGTCCCCGTATCGTCGAACGTGAAGACGCCAAGCGTACCGTCGTCCTGAGCGACGATGCCCACCTTGCCATCCGGCGTGAAGACGATCTCGCTGTAGGCCGGGCCCATCGTGAACGTCTGCTTCGGCTGCGAGAACGTGCCCTCTTCGGAGTAGTCGAGGACCTCGAACACGTTCGCCTTCGCGCCGCCGCCTTCCACGAAAGGATGCGAGACGACCGCCTTGCGCGCCCGGTCTGCCGGCGCCAGTGAACGAGGACAGGTGGTCGCCGAAGGGCCCCCGTCCGACTTGGAGCCGCCCGAGTCCGGCTTTCCGCCGCCCTTCGAACCGTCGTCCGGGCCTGCGTCGGAGTCGTCGGTCGCGGCATTCGAGGGCGACGACGAATCGTCACCACACGCCGCAAGACCGCCAAACAGCGATCCCAGAGCGATCAGACCCACGACGCGAAGACCAAAGGAGAGCGAAGCAAGCTTGCGCATGGCTCACCTTGGTGCCGCGTACGACCGCTACGGTCAAGTGTTCATTGGTGGGATGATGCGTCGACGTTGCACGTCGCTTCGTCGACCTCGCCCGGCAGGCAGTTGCAACACCCGTCCGACGTGACGGGTCCCGTGCAGTCCCCCGCGCGGCAGACGGTGTTCCGAAGGCATTCGGGCGAGCACTCGCGGGCCGCGCTCGCATCGCGTTGCGGCGTTCCGGACGTTCCCGAGTCGCCGGGCGTCCCCGAGCTCCCGGAGCTCCCGGAGGTCCCCGACGAGCCCGAGTCCTGGGCCCCGCCGTCCTCGGTCGGAGCCGGCAGACTGCCCGACGAGCAGGCCGCCACCGCCGCCACGCCAAGGCTCACCACCAAACCAAACGTCAGCCCCACCCGCGTCGCTGCCTTCATCGTCGAAACGAAAGCACGACACCCGCGGTGCGATCCATAAACGCGCGAACTCGCGATGAAGCACAAACGCCTACGGGCGTCACTTCCCGAAGGAAGGACGCCCGCAGCCCGTGCACTCTACAGAGAATCAGCTCTCGATGAAGCTCTTGAGCTGCTTGCTGCGCGACGGGTGACGGAGCTTGCGAAGCGCCTTCGCCTCGATCTGGCGGATACGCTCGCGGGTAACTTCGAAGTCCTGGCCGACCTCTTCGAGGGTGTGGTCGCTCTTCTCGCCGATGCCGAAGCGCATACGGAGGACCTTCTCCTCACGCGGCGTGAGCGTCTTGAGAACCTTGCGGGTCTGCTCCGCGAGGTTCGCGTTGATGACGTTCTCCTGCGGCGAGATGATGCTCTTGTCCTCGATGAAGTCGCCCAAGTGCGAATCTTCCTCTTCGCCGATCGGCGTCTCGAGGCTGATGGGCTCCTTGGCGATCTTGAGGACCTTGCGGACCTTGTCGAGCGGCAGCTCCATCTTCTCGGCGATCTCTTCCGGCGTCGGCTCGCGGCCGTACTCCTGAACGAGGTAACGCGAGGTGCGAATGAGCTTGTTGATCGTCTCGATCATGTGCACCGGGATACGGATGGTGCGCGCCTGATCGGCGATCGCGCGGGTGATGGCCTGACGGATCCACCACGTCGCGTAGGTCGAGAACTTGTAACCGCGCTTGTACTCGAACTTGTCGACGGCCTTCATGAGGCCGATGTTCCCTTCCTGGATCAGGTCGAGGAACTGCAGACCGCGGTTCGTGTACTTCTTCGCGATCGAGACGACGAGACGGAGGTTCGCCGAGACGAGTTCCGCCTTCGCCTTCTCGGCCAAGCGCTCGCCCGTGTAGATCTCGTGGTACGTGTCGCGGAGCGCCTTGATGTCGAGCTGAAGCTCCTCTTCGACCTTCTTCAGGTTCTTGAGGCTCGCCGAGTGGTTCTGGAGAACCTCCTCGGGCGCGATGCCGAACTTGCGCTTGAACTTGCGCTCGCCGTTCGCGTCGCCCTTGGCCGCGCGCGCTTCCTTGCGGAGCACGTCCCAGTCGACGCCGGTGCGCTTCTCGAGCTCGGTGGATCCGCTCTCGGCGCGTTCGACCTTCTGGATCAGCGTGCGGAGCTTGAGGACGATCTTGTCGATGGTCTTCTTGTTCAGACGCATCTCTTCGAGCGTCTCGACCATCTTCGAGCGGTTGGCCTCGATCTCTTCCTGGACGCCCTTCTTGCGGCCCGCGGCGGACGCCTCGAGCTGCGCGACGAGGTCCTGGGCGACCTTGTCGAGGTGCTTGACCTTGTCGATGAGGCGAAGGATGCGGCGATCAGCCTCCTCCTCGTCGAACTCGGCGTTCTCGTCGTCGGCGTCGCGGATGATCTCCTTGACGCGAATCTTGTGCTTACGAAGCTTGTCTCCGAGGTCGATGATCTCGCGGACGGCGACGGGCGAGTTGAGGATCGCGCCCAAGATCATGTGCTCGCCTTGCTCGATGCGCTTGGCGATCTCGACTTCTCCCTCACGCGTGAGAAGCGCGACGCTTCCCATCTTGCGGAGGTACATACGAACCGGGTCGTTCGACTTGGAGTAGTAGCTCCCGTCGTCTTCTTCTTTTTCGCCGCCGGCGCGCGGAACGTTCTTCTTCTCGGCGTTCTCTTCTTCGACGATCCGCTTCGGCGCGATCTTGACCTGCGTCGCCGCGTCGACGATCTCGATGTCCTCGTCGCCGAGGACGCTCATCACGTCGTCCATCTGATCGGCGACGACGTCTGCCGGCATCGACTCGTTGACTTCGTCGTAGGTCAAAAACCCCTTCGACTTGCCGTTCTCCATCAACTGCTGGGTGTCTTTGCCGTTGCCGTTCCGGTTCTTGTTCGCCATCGGAGTTCTTTCCACTGCTTCTGGCGCTCAGCGCGGGCCCTCTGCCCTATCGCGCCTCGCTCTACCGATCCCAGGTCGTCTCTCGTTCCGCGTGCGCTGCGTCGGTTCCACTTAGTAGCGCGTTACGTGCGAAACCCCCTCATTCGGCCAAGATCTTTTTCCCTTTCTATCCATCGTCGCGTCTTCGTCGCGTCTGCGTGCCTGTTTCCGGGCTCGTCTTCCGGGTCCTCACTCAGGGCTTCAACCCGTGCTTCGCTCGAAGTCGCTCGGCCGCCTCTCGCAGAAGCCCCTGTTCGGTCTCCCAGTCGCCCTGCGCCCGGTACGTCTCGCGCGCGATCTGAGCCGCTTCTTGGGAAAGGAGCAGCCTCTTTAGCTTGTTTGCGTTGTCGAGCAAGTATCCTTTTGCTTGCGTCTCGTTCTCGGTTGCCGGATCCGCCAGGCGCTCGGATGCGAATGGCCGCAGAGCCGCTGGCACGTTTGTGAGAAATGCCTCCGTATCGAGGCTTTTTTCCGACGAACGGTACGCGCGACGCAGACTGGCAATCAGCATGACCGCCGGTCCCTCGAGCAGGGAAAGTTCCTCGGCGACTTCGTGGTCGTCCAGGAGCACTGGCCATTCGATCAGTATCCCAACGATCGCCCGTCGCTCGGCCGCCCCCGGCGGACGTTTCGCAATGCGCGAAGGGACGCTGCCATCGGCGTTCAGACGCTGACCTTCGTTCGAGGCGATGGCCTTGGCACGCCGCTCGGCCTCGGCCTTCATGAGCGATCCCTTCACGCTCCGTTCGAGGGCCTGGAACGCCCCCTCGCCGGAGCGAACGATGTCGAGGCGGCCGGCGATCATGTCGGTGAAGCCTTTCGCCATGGCCTGCACGACGGGATCTTCTTCTTCCGCAAGCAGCTTCGCGACGAACTGGATGCGCGCCTGTTTTTCGTAGGCGTCGGCCTGCGTGAAGCTCTCGTCGAGCGTCATCTCGATGAGCGCTTCGAGCATGCCCTTCGCGCGCGAGAGGAGATCGCTTACGCCTTGCTCACCTTTGTCACGGGAGAGCTCGTCGGGGTCGACGCCGTTCGGTAGCTCGGCCACGCGCGCGGACATGCCGGCCGTGCGAATCGCGTCGCGTGAGAGACGCACGGCTTTACGGCCCGCCGCGTCGCCATCGAAAAGAAAGATGACGTCCGGCGCAAAGCGTTTCAGGAGCTTTGCTTGTTCGACGGTAAAGGCCGTGCCGAGCGGAGCCACGACGTTCGTGATGCCGCGCGCGTGGAGCGACAGGACGTCGAAGTTGCCCTCGACGAGCACGGCGGCTTCTTCGGATCGAATCGAGTGACGCGCCTGATGGATGCCGAAGAGCATCTGGCCCTTCGTGTAGATCGGGCTCTCCGGCGAGTTGATGTACTTCGGCGGCGGGCCGCCCTTGTCGTCGCGGCTGTCCGTGCCGGGCAAGTCACGGAGAGCGCGGCCGCTGAAGGCGACCACCCTGCCCTGCGGGTCGACGACCGCGAACATCAAGCGATGGCGAAAGCGGTCGTAGTAGCCCGAGCCACTCGAACGAGGGACGAGCAGGCCGACCGTCTCGGCGGCGACGGGCGAGACGCCCTGAGCGCGTAGAAACGCGGTCAGACCATCCCACGCCGCGGGTGCGTAGCCGATGCGGAAGGCCTGGAGCGCCTCGTCGACCTTCTTGTTCGTGCCAGGCGTGAGCCCGCGTCGACCGAGCTCCTCGATGGCGTAATTGCGGTGTTCGTGGCGACGAAGCTGCTCTTCGAAGAACGTCGCCGCGAGGGCATTGACCGCGTAGAGGTCCTCTTTCGCCTTCTTCTGACGATCGGCCTCGCTGAAATGACCGGGGCCTTTCGTCTCCTCGATGGCGATGCCCGCGCGCTCGGCGAGCGCACGCACGGCCTCCGGGAAGGTGTACCCCTCGTGCCGCATCAAGAAGTCGATCGCGCTCCCCGACTCCTTGCATCCAAAGCAATGGAAGAACCCGCGGTCGGGGTTCACGTGGAAGCTCGGTGACTTCTCTTTGTGGAACGGGCAGAGGCCGACCCAGGAGCGACCGCGGCGCTTGAGCGAGGGTACCCCTTCGGTGATGACCGCGAGGATGTCCGTCCGCTCGCGAACGAGGGCGATAGTCTCCGGTGAGATCAAGTAAGGCTTGCCTCGCTTCGAACGCGCTTCGAGAAGGAAGCTCTAGGTGTGTGAACCGCGACCGTCAAGCTGGGCGAACGGAGCCCGTTCGACGCTCTCGACAGGTATGTCGAGGGGTTGCAGCTCAGTCTTGGGAGGGGCGACTTAGCAAGTCGCGGCTCGAGCGCCAAGAGGCGTGCATTCCGGGCAAAGCCCCTGTTGAACCGACGTTCACCCCATGATAGAGGCGGGCGCGCTTCGCGCCGATGGCCAGCGCTTCCCAGGGGAGGCAACTGGCCCTACAGATCGCCCCTAGAGATCGCCCTGAGCGGTCGTCCGTCACGTAAGCACGTAAGAAGGAGCTTCGTCCTCATGAGCGTCTCTGCCTCGGTTGCCCCCGCCACCACCTCCGGCACCGGCAAAGGAAAGATCATCCAGGTCATCGGACCCGTCGTCGACATCGAGTTCGAAGGCGGCAAGTTGCCGAAGATCCTCAATGCTCTCAAGCTCACGAACCCGAGCATCTCGAACGAGCGCGACAACCTGACGCTCGAAGTTGCTCAGCACCTCGGCGAGAACACGGTTCGCGCCATCGCCATGGACACGTCGGACGGTCTCGTCCGCGGCATGGAAGTGCGTGACACGGGCGCCCCGATCGCGATGCCGGTCGGTCCCGAGTGCCTCGGCCGCATCCTCAACGTCGTCGGCGCCCCCGTCGACGAGGCCGGTCCGGTGAACGCGAAGCGCCACGCGCCGATTCACCGTCCCCCGCCGTCGTTCCAGGAGCAGTCGACGAAGATCGAAGTCTTCGAGACGGGCATCAAGGTCATCGACCTCCTCGCTCCTTACCGTAAGGGCGGCAAGATCGGCCTGTTCGGCGGCGCCGGCGTCGGCAAGACCGTTCTCATCCAGGAACTCATCAACAACGTCGCGAAGGCGCACGGTGGTGTGTCGTGCTTCGCCGGCGTCGGTGAGCGCACCCGCGAAGGTAACGACCTCTTCCTCGAAATGAAGTCGGCGAAGCTCGAGTCGGGCGAGCCCGTCATCTCGAAGACCTCGCTCGTCTTCGGTCAGATGAACGAGCCGCCGGGAGCCCGCGCCCGCGTCGCTCTCTCGGCCCTCACGGTTGCCGAGTACTTCCGCGACGAAGAAGGCCAGGACGTTCTCCTCTTCGTCGACAACATCTTCCGCTTCACGCAGGCCGGCTCGGAAGTGTCCGCGCTCCTCGGTCGTATCCCGAGCGCCGTCGGTTACCAGCCGACCCTCTCGACGGAAATGGGCGCCCTCCAGGAGCGCATCACCTCGACGAGCAAGGGCTCGATCACCTCGATCCAGGCCGTGTACGTCCCCGCTGACGACCTCACGGACCCCGCGCCCGCGACGACGTTCGCCCACCTCGACGGAACGACCGTTCTCAGCCGTGACCTCGCGGCGATCGGTATCTACCCGGCCGTCGACCCGCTCGACTCGACGTCGACCCTGCTCGACCCGGCCGTCATCGGCCAGGAGCACTACGACGTGGCCCGTAAGGTCCAGTCGACGCTCCAGAAGTACAGGGACCTGCAGGACATCATCGCCATCCTCGGCATGGACGAGCTCAGCGAAGACGACAAGCTCATCGTCTCGCGCGCCCGCAAGATCCAGCGCTTCCTCTCGCAGCCGTTCTTCGTCGCGGCGCAGTTCACGGGCGCGCCCGGCAAGTACGTCCCCCTCAAGGAGACGATCGCGAGCTTCCAGGAGATCCTCGCGGGCAAGTACGACGACGATGTCGCGTACCCGGAGCAGGCCTTCTACCTCGTTGGCAACATCGAGGAGATGAAGGCGAAGGCGGCCGACCTCCTCAAGTCGTCGAAGAAGTAATTCCGGCCTGACGCGCGAGGCCTCTTCCCATGGCTGATAACAAGATCGATCTCGAAATCGTCACGCCGAAGGGCAAAGCCCTCACGGCGTCCGTGGACGAAGTAACGGCGCCGAGCGTGCAAGGCGAGTTCGGCGTTCTGCCGGGCCACTTGCCCATCGTCGCCGCGCTCCGCACGGGCCTCGTGACGTACCGTCAGGGCAACGACACGAAGACCTGCGCCGTCGGCGCGGGCTTCGCCGAGGCCGGCCAGAACAAGCTCCTCATCCTCGCGGAAGACTACGCGGACAAGCAGACGCTCGACCGCGTCGTCGTCCTCAAGGAGTTCCAGGAGGTCGACGCGAAGCTCGACAAGGTTCTCGGCCAGGTCGTCGAGTCCACGCCGGAGCTGGAAGCCGAGACCAAGCAGCTCATCGAACGCCAGAACTGGCTCGCGACGCTCCTCGAGCTGTCGGGCGATCCGCCCGCGGCGACGATGCGTCCGTTCGAGGAGTGGGGTCCCCCGACGCCTCCCATGGTGGAGGAAGAAGAGGGCAAGCCCGAAGGCCTCAACATCCCCGGCTCGCCCTGAGCGGCGAAGACCTCCGTGTCGGACAACGTTCAGCGCACCGCATCGATCCTCGTCGGGGCCCTCGTCGTGGGCCTCGTCGGGTGGATCGCCGTCAATCAGACGACCCCGCACGCGCCGCACGCGCCGAACGCTGAAGGCGACGCGGGTGCTGCCCTCGCCACCACGGCGTCGGCAGCGCCCGTTGCCTCGGCCGCTCCGCTTGCTTCGGCAAGCGCGCAAGCGGCCGCTCCTGCGGGCGACGGCGGGGCCGATCTCACGCTCGACTCGATGATGTTCGACAGCGGCGTGATGCCCTCGAGCGCGCCTCGCACCGTTCATCTCGGCGTCGTGCTCGTGCAGTTCACGGGCGCCGAGGGCGCTTCGAGCACCGCGCGATCGAAGAAAGAAGCGCTCGAGTACGCGCGCAAGCTCGCGGAAGACGCGAAGACCGACTTCAAACATGCGGTCCGCGAGGGTGACTCCGGTTCGTCCGAAGACATCGGCAAGATCCCGCGCGGTGTGCTCGATCCCCGCACCGAGGTTTCCGTCTTCAGCCTCGCCGCCGGTGAGATGAGCGACGTGCTCGAAACGCCGCGCGGATACTGGATCGTCAAGCGCATCGATTAGTAGTAAAAGGGCGCTCCATGGCCACGATCGACATCAAGCGCTCGCACTCCCTCTCTCTCGACGACGCCAAGAAGAAGGCGGAAGATCTGGCCAAGGGAATGGCCGACCGCTTCGGTATCTCCTGGAAGTGGGATGGCAACACCATCCGCTTCGACGCTCCGGCCGGCGCTGCCAAGGGCACCAAGGGCGAAGTGTCCGTCAGTGAGAAGGAAGTTCGGGTCGCGATCGACCTCCCCTTCATGCTGAAGATGATGAAGGGCACGATCGAGAGCAAGGTGCAGGAGAAGCTCGACGCGCTCGTCTGAGCGGCGTCGGGTGCTGCACGTTTTGCGAGGCCTGTAGCCTACGAGTCCTGAAGCGGGCGGCCCAAGCGCGGCCGCCTGCCGTTCCGGTACCGTCGAATTTCGCCTCTGCAGGCGCGCCCGCACGGCCCCGATCGGCTCGCGAGATGGCGCCTAATCCGACCTACGAACCGCCCGTCCGACCACAAGAAAGTGGCGACGAGTCCCGTCCGGCTGCGGTATCTTCCGGGCCACGAATGCCCGAAGAGCCGAAGGAAGCCGAGCCGGCGTCCGAGCGAGGGTCCGAGAGCGTGTCTGAGTCGGAGACGGGCTCTGGGTCGGAGATGGGGCCTGAGTCGGAGACGGGGGACGAAGAGCTCGACATCGAGATGGAGCTCGTCAGCGATGACGAGGTTCTGAGCGACGTGGCCGCGGCGCCGGTTCGACGTCCGGTTCCTCCTCCGCCGCCGGTTCCGCGCCGTCCTCCGGCCGTGCCGAGTGCGCCTGCGCCGTCGCTGTCCCACGCACCGAGCTCGCCGGCGCCCGCGCTTCCGCATTCGCAGCTCCCGCCAATCCTTCCGCCGCCTTCCGTACCCGTGTCCGCGGCGGCAGACGCCCCGGACGAAGTTGCACCGTCGGGCTCGATCGACGTCCCGATGTCGCTCTCGAGCGCGGTGTCGCTGTCGAACGCTTCCGAGGAGTCGGAAGCGAACGTCGCCGCATTGGACGCGGGCGAGGAAGCATCCGACGAGAAGCCCCCGGTGTCCTTCGCACCGGCGCGGGTCCCCGCGTTCGCGCCGTCGTTCTCCGCACGCGAGGACGACGACGAGACGCCGCCTCCGTCGATCCCCGCGCCCCCTTCCCCGGGGTTGATTTCGGGCGCCTCGCAGCTTCCGCCGGCACCGATCGAGACGATCGAAGCCATCGCGGCCGCCGTCGGTCGACTGCGTGGCGAGATCGACGCGACGATGGACAAGGCGCGCAGGGCGCGGCTTCTCCACGAAGCCGGCGAGATTCAAGAGCGCGCCGGCGAGGAGCCCGGAGCCGCACGCGACTACCTCGCCGCGTACAACGCGGATACGAGCTTTCGTGAGCCTCTCGAAGGACTCGTGCGCGTCCTCGAGCGCCGACGTTCGGTCTCGAACCTCGGCAAGCTCGTCGAGGCGCTCGTCGCGGCGGCGAGCACGCCGGACGAACGCGCGCGCGCCCTGACCGAACGCGCGCTGTTCTTCGATGACGTCCAGAAAGATCTCGAAGGCGCACGCGGCGCGGCCCGCGAGGCGACCGAGACCGGTGCCAAGCCGGCTGACCTCGGCGCCGCGTGGCTGACGCTCGAGCTGGCCGCGGCCAAGCTCGGCGATGCCGCCCAACGCGAGGAGGCCCTTGCGGGCCGTGCCGAGCTCACGATCGATCCGACGTGGCGAGGCCTGCTGCTCGTCGACGTGGCCTCCCTCGCCGCGGCCACCGGAGAGATCACACGCGCCCTCGACATCGCCGCGCGCGCTCGCAGCGACGGCGGCGAAGCGGCATGGCTTGCCGCCGTCACCGCCGAACGCATCGTGCGTGCCGATCCCGGCCTCAAGGGATCGGACGAAGCCCACGAGCGCGCCAAGTCGCTCGCCGAGGTGCTCGAAGCGCGGGCCGACATGATCGAAGCCAGCGTCGACGCCGCCGAACGTGGCGACGCGCTGGGTGTCCCTTCGCACCTCCGGCAGCACGCGTTCGCCGCGGACGCTCTGCTTTCCGCCGCCCATGCATGGCGCTCGGCCAACGAGTCGTCGCGCGCGGCACTCGCGCTCGATCGGACGCTCGCCGTTCTCGACCGCGCGCGTTCGGCCCCGTCGGATCCGGACAGCGAGCGAGCGGTCGCCGAGCGCAAGGCAGCCATCGCGATCGAGCGCGTTGCGTTGAACACTCGCGTTCGCTTGGCCGAGTCGACGGGCGACACGGCGCTGGCCTCGAGCCTCGCGCTCCGTCGCATGGAGGGCGAGCAAGACGGCGGCCTCGTCGCCTCGCTCGCGCTGAGGGTCGCCGAACACGCGGCGAGCCAGGGTGACGTCGGTAGCGCGCTCGACGCACTCGGCAAAGCCACCGAACGAGATCCGCTCTGCGCGCCTGCTCGCGCGCTCAAGATCGACATCCTCGAAGGCTCCGACCAGGCCGCCCGCTTCGCGCTGGAGCTCGAAGATCTCTCGACCCACTGCGGGACGGGCGATGCCCAGGGTCGCGCGCTTCTGCTTGCCGCGTACGTCTGGGCGGCTCGCGCTCACGACAGCGAGCGTGCGCGAACCGCGCTCGGCCAGGCGGCCGCTTGCGGCGTCGGCAAGGAGCTCGTCGCACGCCTCGGACGAAGCCTCGCGAGCGTGCGTTCCGACGACGCTTGGTACGAAGACGCCACGCGAAGCCTCATCGAGTGTCGCGAGAAAGATCAGGGTGCCGACCGGCCCACCGACGCAGCCTCGGAGCTTCCGATGCTGTGGGTCGAGATCGCACGGCTTCGCCTCGCGCAGGGCGACGAGGCAGGTGCGAGCAAGGCCACGCGAACCCTTCGTAAGCTCGCGGAGGGCGCTTGGCTCGGACGCGTTCTCGACGGGTTCACCGCCGATGGCGGCGACGCCGAGGTGGCGAAAGACGCTCGCACCGCCGTCGAAGAGCTCACGGAAAGCACCACCGATCCGACGATGCGCCGAAGTCTGTCGCTCGTCTGTGCGCTGCGGGCGCACGCGGCGGGCGACACGTCGGCAACGATCGCACATCTAAAGACGCTCGTCGAAGCCGACGCCAGCGATCCGCTCGTCGCCTCCTACCTTGGCGACTTGCTGCGCGCCGCCGGGGATCGTGCGGGCGCCGCGCACCTCGCGACGGCTCTCGCCGAGGCCTCCGACGCCGACGACGAGCTCCGCGCCGCACGTTACCTCGAGGCCGGCTTCGAGCTCTGGAAGCTCGGCGATCGCTCCGCCGCGTTCGCGTCGTTCGAAGCCGCGAGCGCCGCGCGCGCCGACGCCGGAGAGCCGGTGCTCGCCTGGGCGGCCCGCGGGATCGACGTCGACGCCGTGGAAGGCCGCCGTCGTGCCGTCGAACGCGCGATGGGCTCGGCCGCGACCTCGCTCGAACGCTTCGCGCTCGAGGCGACCCTGGGCGATCCCGACGTGGCCGAGCGCGCGCTTGCCGACGTCGATGCAGCACCGAATCCGAACCTTCGCCTCGCGGGCGCCCTCGCTCGCCTCGCGTGGAATCGCGGTCAGTCGGACGTCGACGCCCTTCATCGTGCGCTCGAAGCGATCGCCGAAACGGGCGCGGCAGGCTCGCACGCAGCGGCGGCCGAGGGGCTCTTGCTCTCACGCGTGCATGCAGCGGCGCCGGGTGACGACGACGTCGTCGCGGCGGCGAAGGCCTGGCTCGACACCGGAGGCGGCGCGGCCGCAGCCATGGAGTGGTTCGCAGCCGCGATGGCGAGCGGAGATCCTGCCAAGGAAGTACCCGCAAGACGCGCCATCGCGGACCTCCTCTCCGACGAGGCGCGCGAAGCGATGCACGCAAGCGCCACGCTCCTCGACGCCGTTCTGCGGCCCGAGGAGACGCTACCGCTCGTCAACGGAACGTCTCCGGCGGCCCGCCTGGCGAACCTCGAGCTGTCGCCTCCAGGCTGCGATCCTCGCCGGCGTGCCTCCACGCTCGCGGCGCTCGACGGCGTTCTCGGCGAAGAATCGGACGTCGCCGCGCTAGGCCTGGCGGGGTGGTCGTGTCTCGCCGCGGGCGACAACAAGCTCGCCCTCGATACGTTCCGCAAGGTGACGGAGCACCGCCCTGGCGATCTGCAAGCCTGGGAAGGATTGCGCACCGCCGCCGACCGCGTCGGCGAAGGCGACACCTACGCGCTGGCGTGTGAGCAGCTCGGGGCGCGATGCGCGAGCGACGCTCGCGGCGCGGCTTTCTGGGAACAGGCCGCCCTGATGTGGCTGAAGCTCGGCGACGGCTATGGCGAACGCGCCGAGGTCGCCCTCGACGCTTCCTTTGCTCGCGACGCGACGCGCGAGGTCGCATTCGATCGACTGTTCCGGCGCGTCCGCGACCGTAAAGACGGCGACAAGCTTCTCGCCCTCGTCGGAAGGCGGCTCGAGGTCTCCGACGATCCGGTCGAGATCGCCAAGATGTACTGGGAGATGGCGCGCGTCCTCCGCGAGAAAGGCGATCCCGACGGCGCTCTCGAGGCCCTCGAGCACGTCACGATGTTCGACGAAAACCACGTCGGCGCCCTCGCTCTGACCGGCGAGATCTTCATCCGTCGTGGCATGTTCGCCGAAGCGGCCGCCAAGCTCGCCCACCTTGCGCGGGTAGAGAGCGCGCCGTCGAAGAACCGGATTACGGCAGGCATCGCGGCCGTCGACCTCTACGAAAACAAGCTCGCGCAGTACGACCGCGCGCTCGAGGTCTTGCTTTCGCTCCACAACGCGAAGCTCTCCACCCTCCTCGTTCGCGAACGCCTCGCGCGCGCCGCAGCACGCACGGGATCGTGGGTCGACGCAGCACGCATCCTCGAAGAGCTGATGAACGAGCGTCCGGAGAAGGCCGGACGCATCGAGGCCGCTCGCCTCGCCATTGCGATCTATCGCGATCGATTGAGCGTGCCGGAACGCGGCCTCGCCGCCGCGACGAAGCTTGTCGACGAGTCGCCTGCCGAGGGTGACGCGCTCGATTTGCTGATCAATCTCGATCCGAAGATTCCTTCGCGCACCGGCCTGCTCGAGCGCGGACGTGACGCTCTTCTCATGGCCTTGCACGAGACCCCGGGCAACCTCGAGCAGAGTGCGCGACTGGCGCGCGTCGCGCGTGCCATCGACGATACGGCGCTCGAGCAGTCCGCACTGTCGTGCTCGCTTGCGTTGTCGGGCCCGGATCACAACTCGGAGCAGGCCTTCGCGCAGCTCTCGAGCCGCAAGCCGCGCGTTCCGCACGTGGCGCTCACCGAGCCGATGTTCAAACAGATCCTGGCCCCCGGTGACGATGGGCCGGTTGCCGAGCTCTTCGCCGCGCTCGGCCCTACCCTCGCCGAGGCGCTCGGACCATCCCTCGCGGCGCTCGGCGTGCACCCCAAGAAAGACCGCATCGATCCGCGATCGGGACTCGCGCTCCGAAACGAGATCGCAACGTGGGCCGGAGCCTTCGGCATCGCGAACTTCGACCTCTACGTCGGGGGCAAGGACACGACGGCGGTGCAGGGCATCCCCGGCGAAACGCCGGCCATCGTCGTAGGCTCGGCGGTGAACGCACCGCTCTCGCCAACGTCACGCGCGCGCGTCGCCCGCGAGCTGCTCGCCATCGTTCGCGGAACAACGGTCACGCGCTGGCGCGACGACACGACCATCGCCGCCATCGTCGTCGCTGCCTGCAACATCGCAAAGGTGCACGTGGAGCATCCTCCGTTCGCCGTGCTCGCGGAAGTCGAGCGCGTCATCGGCAAGGCCATCAGCCGCAAGACGAAAGCCGTCATCGAACCGCTCTGTCGCGCCGTCGTGCAGAGCAACGCCGATGCACGTGTCTGGGCCGCCCGCGCACGCGTTTCGCAAGGTCGCGTGGCAGCGCTCGCCTCGGGCGACGTCGCCGTCGTTCTCGCCGACGTGTTCGGAGAGACGCCGCCCCGCCTCGGAGCCATCGCCCGTGACGACCTCCGTGGTCACGATCTTCTCCGTTTCGTTCTCTCGCGCCCGTATTTCGATCTGCGACGCGCGCTCGGTCTCGAGGGCTGACCATGAGCAACCCCAACGACAAGGCCCTCTTCGAAGGATTCGGCGACGTCGACTGGGATTCGGCGCTCGACGAATGGGACAAGAACATCTTCGTTCCCGAGGTCGCCCGCGACGCCGAAACGAACCGCGTCGCTTCGAGCCCCGATCCGACCGAAGCCCTGAAGGAGAAGTCACCGGCCGTGGGAACGGCTGCGGCGCCGCCCGTCGTGCCGACGCCTTCGCTCACGAACGCGTCGAGTGAAGGAACGGTCATCGCGCCCGTCCCGACCGAGCTCTCCGACGATCGACGGAAACGCACGCCTCCTCCGCCGAGCGTGAGGCCGCCGCTGGCGCCGCCCGCCAATCCACGGGCGAGTGCACCGCCGACGACCCGCGGAGGGCTGAGCCAGCTCTTTTCGCGCTCGTCGCCGCCACCGGCGCGCTCGCGCGTTTCGGTGCCGTTCGAGCCGCTGGAGCCGATCGAACCGCCCGACGACGCGGTAACTCATGCGCTCGGGTTTCCCGAGAACGAAGCGTCGACCAGCACGGGACTTCGCCTCGACGACCACCCGTCGCTCGCACAGACACGCGCCGTCGATGCGGTCTCGCCCGACGACGCGCTGCCGTCGACGACGATGGGCGACGGTGAGCAGCAGGCGGCCACGCGACAGACGGCGGTCGAGCCGTCCGAGCTCGACGACTACGGCGCCGAGGATGATTCGAAGCTGCTTGGCGAGGACGCCGACGACGCGGAATCGCACGCGCCAGCGCCCCCGAAGGCCGACGCGGACGACGAGTGGGAGGGCGAGACCGTCGCTCGTAACGAGATCTCCGCCGACGCCATCGAGCAGGCCCTGCGGCCGCGCCACGATTCCATCTCGGACGCCGAGACCCAGACGCGGCTCGACGACGAGCCCGAGACACTCGACGGCCGCTCGGCCCTCCCGCCGCCCGTCGCGGCGCCGGCTCCTCCCCCGAGACGCGTATACTCGGCCCCGCCTGCCCGCCTTCCCTTCGAAGGCGAGCGCGCCACCTCGCAGTGGGTCGACGAGCAGGCCTCGAACGAACTTCGCTCGCGCGCCGAGTGGCTCGAGGAAGAGGCCCGATCGCTCGTCGACGCCTCGGAGCAAGGCCGGTCGCTCCTCTCCGTCAGCGAGCTCTACGCGTTGCTCGGTGACACGCGGCACGCCCTGGCGCTCGCGATGGAGGCTCGCACGCTCGCGCCTCACTTGCCCATCGCCTGGTCGCAGGCGCGACAGCTCCTCACGGGCGATCCCGATGCTGTCGTCGAGGCACTCGAGGCCGAGATTTCCCACGCGCCGACGCCGGCGTCGCGCGCCCACGCGGCGTTGCTTTCGGCCGATTGGCTCCGCGTCAGTGGTCGTGGCGACGCCGCGGTCGAGCACTGGGGACGTGCCTACAAGCTCGAGCCGGCGGACGTACGTGCCCCCGCCTCGCGCGCGGCTCTCGCCCTCGCTCACGACAATCACTCGACGGCCGGAGCCGAGCTCGCGGAGAACTCGGAGCTCTTCACGCTCGACAAGGCGGTGGCGACCGCACTCCGTTTGCGCGGCGCACCTCGCGCAGGGGCCGACGTCGAGCCGATGCCGATCAACGACGGGCTTCGCAAGCTGCGCGCGGCCATCGAGGCCCAAGACGTTGTGACAGCAACGCAGGCTGCTGCGGAGATCGGGGCGGATCCTGCTCTCGCGAAGGCCTCCCTTTGGCTTTCGGCGGCGATCGGCGCGACGCACATCGGCGCGCGGCGAAAGTCGGCATCCGCGCTCAAGACGCTTCTCAACGACGGCGAGCTCGCAGCACGACGACAGCTGGCGGCACGCGGCATCGAGCTCGGTGATCCGGAGCTCGTGACACTGGCCCTGGCGTCGGCCGACGACGCGCTGTCGTCCGCGGAACAGGCGGCGCTGCTGGCGTTCGCCGGACAGGAAGTGGCGCCAATTCTCGAAGATCTCGAGCGCCCCTTGCCGCCTGCCCTTCTCGACGGGCTCTCGGCGACGCTCGTGCCGAGCAGTGAGGACGAATCCGTGGCTCGTGCGCGACGCGCAGCCGGCACGATCGAGGCGCGCGCCCTCGCCGGCCTTGGCCGTGTGCTTGCGGGCAGCCCCACGCCCGAGCGGCTCGACGCAGCACTCGCGTTCGTCGCAGAGCCCCGCTCGCCTTCGGCGTCCGGCGTCGCCCTCGAGGCCGCGGTTCGTTCGCGACGCTGGGACGAACTCAGCCATGTGCTCTCGACCTTGCCGACCGGCGACGATCCGGCGGCACTGGCCGCACGCTACGTTGGCGCCGCCATCGTGGCGGAGCGTGCGGGAAGCCGCCAGTCGGCGGTGAGCGCGTGGAACGAAGCACTCGCGAACGGCATCGCGTCGGATGGGGTCGTCCGGGCGATTGCCAAGCTCGATCCTGGAACGGACCTCGGCAAGGCCTTACTCCGCGTCGCCGAAGCGATGCCGGACGGTCCGGCCTCTGCAATTCTGCGGCTCGAAGCGGTCGCACGTGGTGGCGTCGACGACGCCGATGCCGGTCCGCTTCTCGAGCGCGTGCATCGTGGTGCGGAGTCGCTCGGCGTCGCCGCGTTCCTCGCCGAGCACGTCGCGCGTCGTCGTGGCGACCTCGACGACGTCCTCCGCTGGATTCAGGAGCGACGGGCTTACGCAACCGATCCGTTCGAGACGGCGCTCGACGCCGTGCGCGAAGCGCTGCTCGTAGCCGATCGCGATCCTGACCTCGCAAGCACTCGCCTGGACGAGGCTCACCGGGCGCGCCCCGAGGACATGGCGCTCCGCGAGCTCTACGAGCGCCTCGCGACCGAGGCCCCGAGCGACCGCGCCGAGTGGCGTGAGCGACGCGCGGAGAAGGCAACCGGTGAAGCACGCGCCACGCTCTTCACCGAAGCCGCGCTCGAATACGAGCACGCTGGAGACACGCGCGGTGCGCTTCGAACCGCAGCGCTGGCTGTCGAGGCCGGCGATGCAGGCATCGCCCCCTCGATGGTCGCGCGCCTCGAGCTCGAGACCGGAGCGGCAATGCGCCAGATCGAAGCTCTCGTCGAGCTCACCGAGTCCACGGAGGACGACGAGGTTCGCAAGGCAGCGTACGCACGCCTCGCGGACATCGAGCTGCACAGCCGCAAAGACGTCGATGCGGCGCTGTCGTGGCATCGCGCGATTCTCGAGATCGCGCCGCGCGACAAGCGAAGCCTTCGGTTCGTCGAGCACACGCTCGTATCGGCCGGTCGTGACGAGGAGCTCGAACGCGTGTTCGAGCAGATTGCCCTCTCGCTCGACGGGACGGCTGGCGGAGAAGTGACGGGCCACGCTCAGCTGGCGGCGCGCTTCCGATTGCGCCGCGCAAGCGGCGGCGCGAGCTGGGATCGCACGGCCGATATGGCTCGCCTCGCGGCCACACAGCCCGTGCCCTCGCTCTGGTCGATCCGTTCGCTCAACGCGCACGCGCGCGTCGAGAAGGACGAGGAGGCCATCTTGTCGACCACGCTCGAGCTGCTCGAGCGGACGCCGCGCCCTGCCGAGCGCGCCACGTTGCTTCTCCGCGCGAGCGAGGCGGCAGCTCACCTCGAGCGCGTGAGCGACGCGCGCACGTTCCTCGAGCAAGCAGCCAACGAAGATCCGGGAGACGTCGTCACCTGGGGTTTCCTCGCCGAGGTACGCCAGGAAGCCGGCGAAAAGCGCGCAGGCGCCGAGGCGTGCGAGAGCCTTGCGCGCACGAGCGCGGTGCCCGAGCACCAGCTCCTTGCGTGGTACGACGCAGCACGCTTCTGGCTCGACGAAGTCGGCGATGCGGAGCGTGCAATGAGCGCGCTCGAGCAGTGCTCGGAGATCGACGTCTCGCACGCCGACGTCTTCGAGCGCTTGTCGAAGCTCTATGCCGAGCGACGTCTCGACGCCGAGCTCGCCCGATTGCTCGAACGCCGTCTCGACAAGGTCGACGATGACGGCGAGCGCATCATGCTCGAGGTGGAGCTCTCGCGCGCGCTCGTGGAGATGGGCGAGCTCTCGAAGGCGAAGCAGACGCTCGACGCGGCGCTCGAGCGCCAGCCGGATCACGCGACGGCACTCGGAGCGATGGCGGAGCTGTGTGCGAAGGAGGGCGACTGGAACGGGGCCGAGCAGGCGTACGTCCGTCTCGCGCGCTTGCTCTCGACACCGGAAGAGCAGCGGGCGATCTACGAGCGGCTCGGTGAGATCTACGCCGTCCACACCGTGAACCTTTCGCGCGCCGAGCTTGCCTACAAGGAAGTGCTCAAGCGGGCGCCGAAGGACGTACCGACGCTCGAGAAGCTCGTCGACGTGTACCGGCGTCAGGGCGACGTCGCGCGGGCGGTCGAAGCGATGCAGGAGATCATCGGCGAGGTGGCCGACCCGGCCGTGCGCTTGGCGCGCCTCATCGAGATTTCTCAAATCTACGAGCACGTCGGACGTGACGCGCGACGCGCCGAGCAAGCGCTCGAAGCGGCGAGGCGTGAGTTCCCGACGTCAGTGGTGGCGCTTCGCTCGATGGCGGAGTTCTACGCGCGCCAGCGACAGATGCCGGCGATGCAGATCCTGCTCGATCGCGCGGCGGGCGATGCTCGACGGGCGTTTGCGGCAGGGCGATTCGTGACGTCGCTCTTCGAGGTCTTGCACGCGGCCTACGAGCTGCGCGGCAAGCGCGACGCGGCGCGCGTCGTGGCGGCGACGCTTGCCGCCGTGGAGGGGCCGAAGGTTCGGCCGGCGGCGGGCATCGTGGGCGGCGACGCGCGTGCGATCGATCCGCAACTCGACGAGATTCTCGTGCCGGAGCTGATGAGCCCGGCGCTGCGGGCCCTGCTCTTCCGTGCGGGGGATTCGCTCGACGTGATCTCTCCGCTCGACCTGCGAGCCTTGCGTGCGACGCCGCTCGTCCCGGGCACTCCGCTCGGAACGGCCGTCGGCGCGGTAGCCACCGTGGTGGGGCTCGGGGCGCTCCAGATTCTGGTGTCTCCTGCGCTCGGCCGGGTGGCGATTCCGCTGGGGTCGAATCCGCCGACGCTCCTCGTCGGTGAGGGACTGATGCACGTCACGAACGAGCGTGCGCTCGCGTTCGTCATCGTCCGTGCGCTCAAGATGATTCTCTCGCGCTCGTCGTCGCTGCTGCGGGGACAGCCGCAAGACGTAGCCGTGCTGGTTTCGGCGCTCTTCACGGCGTTCAATCCGAGCTTCGTGCCTCAGGGCGTGGATGCGCGGCACGTCGCGGAGGTCTGCCGTCGCCTCGTCCCTGCCCTTCCTCGCAATCTCGACCCAACCGTCGGCGTCATCGCCCTCGAGGCGGCGGGCGCGCTGGGCACGCAAAGCGGCCTGCTAGGCCCGACAGCCGCCGCCTGGGCGAACCGGGTAGCCCTCCTCGCGGTCGGCGACCCGAGCGCGGCCCTCGATGCCATCGCCTGGGCGCGTGGCGAAGAAGGAGCGCCGACGGACCCCGAGCCGCGCGCCGCCTGGATCGCCCGTACGGCCGAGGCCCGGGAACTGATGACCTTCAGCGTCACCGACGCCTACGCCACCGCCCGCGCCCACCTCGGCCTCGACCGCTAGGCGCCACCCTCCCTGGAAAATAGGCCTCCCCTCATCAACCTGGGAAGGTGGGTATCTCGACTGTCACGTCGCCCGCCCTAGAAAATGGGGCACCCCTCATCAACCTGGGAAGGTGGGTATCTCGACTGTCACGTCGATTTGCTGCGGAGTTCACGTCACTTCAGCTTGCCGCACTGCGAAACGCCTATTAGAGAGCGGCACCCCCATGCAGCTTCGTAACGTGGCGATTGTTGCCCACGTCGACCACGGCAAGACCACGCTCGTCGACCATATGCTCAAGCAGGCCGGTACGTTCCGCGAGAACGAAGCCGTTGCCGAACGCGTGATGGATTCCAATGATCTCGAGCGCGAGCGCGGGATCACGATCCTCGCGAAGAACACCTCCGTACGGTGGCGCAGCCCCGACGGTACGGTGACGAAGATCAACGTCGTCGACACTCCAGGCCACGCCGACTTCGGTGGCGAGGTCGAGCGCACGCTAATGATGGCCGACGGCGCCATCCTGCTCGTCGACGCGGCAGAAGGCCCTCTCCCCCAGACGCGGTTCGTTCTCCGTAAGTGTCTGGAACTCGGCTTCCCCGTCATCGTCGTCATCAACAAGATCGACCGCGGCGACGCCCGCCCGAACGAAGTCTTGAACGAGGTCTTCGACCTCTTCATCGACCTCGAAGCCTCGGACGCGCAGACCGATTTCCCGGTTCTCTACGCGATCGGCCGTGACGGTATCGCCAAGCATTCGCTCGACGACCCGAACACGAACCTCGCTCCGCTCTTCGAGACCATCCTCCAGAAGGTCCCTGCTCCGAAGGCCGAGCCGAAGGCGCCGCTCCAGATCCTGGTCAACAACCTCGATCACGACGACTACGTCGGCCGTCTTGCGATCGGTCGCATCAGCTCCGGCACGATTCGCGCGAATCAGCAGGTCGGCATCATCAAGGAAGGCTCGCGCGCGAAGGCGGCCATCAAGGTTCTCTCGACGTTCGAGGGCCTGAAGCGCACAACCACGCCCGAGGCCGGCGCCGGTGAAATCATCGCGCTCGCGGGCATCGATGACGTCGATGTCGGCGACACCATCGTCGATCTCGCCGACGGTTGGGAGGATCGCGCCCTGCCCCGCATCCTGGTCGAGCAACCGACCATCAAGATGCGCATCGGCGTGAACACGTCGCCTTTCGCCGGCAAGTCCAAGGCATCGAAGTACCTGACGAGCCGTCAGCTGCGCGAGCGCCTCCTCCGCGAGACACGCAAGAACCTTGCGCTTCGTTTCGAGGAGACGGACTCGCCGGACACGTTCACCGTACTCGGCCGCGGCGAGCTCCAGCTCGCGATTCTCGTCGAGACGATGCGCCGTGAAGGCTACGAGATGCAGCTCGGCAACCCCGAGGTCGTCACCAAGGTCGAGGACGGCGTGAGCCACGAGCCCTACGAGCTCGCGGTCATCGACGTTCCCGACACGTACATCGGTGTCGTCACCGAGCGCCTCGGCACGCGTCGCGGCCGCATGACGAAGATGGCGAACCACGGCCACGGCCGTGCGCGCCTCGAGTTCCGCATTCCGAGCCGTGGCCTCATCGGTTTCCGAGGTGAGTTCCTCACGTCGACCCGAGGCATGGGCCTCCTTACGACCCTCCTCGACGGCTGGGAGCCGTGGGGTGGTGTGATGCCGAAGCGTCAGCTCGGCGCCATCGTCTCGGACCGCGCGGGTGTCGCCACGCCGTACGCGATGAACCACCTCCAAGCACGCGGCGTCTTCTTCATCTCGCCGGGCGCCGAAGTGTACGAAGGCATGATCGTCGGCGAGCACAATCGCCCCAGCGACGCCGACGTCAACTTCGTCAAAGAGAAGAAGCAGACGAACGTGCGTAACCACGGCAAGGACGACAACGTCATGCTCGCCGTTCCGCGTACGCTGAACATCGAGACGGCGATGGAGTGGATCGACGCCGACGAGCTCGTCGAGGTCACGCCCGATGCCGTACGCGTGCGCAAGCAGATCCTCCAGTGCACCCGCCGGCCGCGCCGCGCAGATGCCATCGAGGAAGCTGGTGCACGTGGCGTGATGCAGTCCGAATCCGACGCGTAGTCGGGTCCTCTCTCGCGCTCCGAGGTTCTTGCCTGGCAACGGCGACAAGAGCCTTCGGAGCGCGATTCATTTTGTCGGCGCCGATCCGTCAGCGACGACGCGTGTTCACACCGCCACGAGGTCGACGGTGGGTCGGCAGCACGCGCCGAGGAGCGCCATTTTGTAGGTTCCTGGCGGAAACCACGTCGCCTTGTCGCCTGAGAGCCAAAGCTCCATCGCCGTGCGATACGTCGTGCGAAACAGCTGAAGAACGCAAAGCGCGGCTCGGCGGAGCTGCGCGTTGCTACACGCCAAGTGAGGCCGGAGGCGGCGCCGAGGCGCGACTGTCTCCGGTCGGTCGGTGCATGCGGCGTCGAGCACCGCTTTGCGGCCGAGCACGGTGCGCCCCTCGCGAAAGCGGATCTTCCGCGCGGCGGCCTCTTCGCCTTCGAGCCTCGAACGAAGCGTGCTCTCCCATTCCGTTACGCTGAGGTGCTCGAAACCTGGAAGCCGCTCGACGCGAAGCGTGACCTCCGCAGGCATCGGGCCGTCCTCTCGGAAGAACGCGGGCCTCACGATCGTGATCGGCTCTCCGCTGAGGTTTTGCCTCAGGGAGATCGCGCCGGGCCAGTCGGAGATGCGGTCGACGAGATCCGCGGTGACTGGATTGGCGAGCACGTAGATCAACTTCTCGAAGGCATCTTGCGGGTCCACGATCCAAACGACATTTGTCTGTTCGGACGACCAGAGATTCTCCCAACGCCCCCAGTGGTCGTTGAGCGCCTTGGCGGTCAGCTTGTTGAAGTGGGCAAGAAACGCCGGGAGATTGCCCCGATTGTCACGCACCAGCAGATGCTGATGGTTGCTCATCGCCACCCAGCCATACACGGTGATTCCGAACCGTCTGGCGGCCTCGGCCAAGCAGTACAGATAGATCTGCTCGACCTGCTTGTCGGGCCGCAGGAGAAACAACCTCTGCGTACACCGACGGGTGATGAGATGAAGGCGACCTGGGAGTATCTGGCGCGGGAGGGTCACGCCGCCCCCTCGGCTCCCCCTCACCAAGCGTTGCCGCAACGCCGTGATTTTTACGACCTGGGAGCAAGGCTGTGGCAGCACGACTCCGCGCCCCCCTTGTCAGGCGTTCCGCAAAGGCGTTCCGAAGGAACCTGGGAACCTCTGGGAAGCCCGTTCCGCCGCCGAAGGAACCTGGGAAGCTCTGGGAAGCCTATTTTTCAGGGACTTCCGAAGGAACCTGGGACGGTTCGGGAACGTTCTAGGGGGGCGGCGGGCGGGTTAGCGGCGGGGCTTCCAGACGTGCAGGAGCGACGGGAGGACCAACATCGCGGCGATGAGGCAGGTGATCTCGCCGCTCATCGCGAGGTGGCCGAAGGACTGCAGCGCCTGGTTGTCGGCGAAGACGAGCGAGCCGTAGCCGACGATCGTGGTGTAGCTGCAGAGCGCCACGGCACCACCGGAGCGGCGGACGGCCATCGTCACTTCGCCGCCGAGGAGGCGCGAGCGGTCGAAGATGTTGAACGGATACTCGCACCCGATGCCGAACGTGATGGGCAGCGCGATGAAGTTCAAGAAGTTGAGCTTCATGTCGCTCCACGCAGCACCGCCAACCATCCACAGCACGCCAAGGATGAGCGAGACGAGGACGGTCGCTGCCCCGCGGAAGCTCGCCGTCGCGAGAATCACGACGACCGCCACGGCGGCAAGCGAAGCGAAGCTCGCGAGCGGCCCGTCGCGCTCCATCGAGCGAATCATCTCCGCGAAGATCGTCGAGCGACTCGCCGTCTTCACGACGGTCCCGTCCGCGAGCTTCACGTTGTCCGTGGTCTTCGCGATGCGCAGCAAGTTGTGCCCGTCGGAGAACGACAGATCGACGAACTTCACGTAGAAGACGGTGCCAACGACGCCGTTCTTCTCCTCGAAGCGGCGGCGCAGCAGCGACGGAATGTCCTTCGGACCGATGAGGCGAAGCGTCTCCGGCGGCTTGAGCTCGAGCAAGCGCTTCTGCTCGTCCTCGTTCATGTCGTGCAGAACGCGCGGCGTGAGTCGGTCCCGAATGCGCTCGAGGACCGCCAGCTTCTTCGTCTGCTCCTCGTCGGCGCCGGGCAGCAGGTCGGCGATCGTCGCGATCTCCTTGACGAGCTTGCCCTCCGGGTCGAGCGCGTCGTTGGCGAGGATCTGCGCCTTGACCGCCGGAACTTGCTCCGGCGAGTCAGCGAGCATCATCGCGCCCGCGATGTTCATCTTGCCGCCGAAGACCTTCTCGGCCTTGACGGACCACTCTCCCGCGCCGCCCTTCTTCGACCCGCGCGAACCGAGGTGGTCGAAGTTGTACTCCCAGGGATCGCGGAGGTACGTGGGCAACTTGACGACGGCGAACGTCGTCGCGATCCCCGCGAGGCCGATGAACAACCAAGGCCATCGCTCCGTGACGCGAGCGACCGTGCGGATGATGGGCCCGCTCGTCCCCGTCTCGTCGACCTTGGTGAACACCCAGGAGAACGGCCGCATGTCGAACAGCTCGTCGCGCGCGCGCACGAGGCCGATGACACCGGGCATCGCGCGAATGCGCTCGAACGCCGTCACGATGGCGGGCACGAGCGGAATGATCGAGAGCCACACGAGCAGCATCCCGACGAAACCGATCATGCCGAACTGACTGAACCCACGGAACCGCGTGATCACGAGCGAGCCGTAAGCAATGCCCGCAACGCTTGCACCGACGAGCTCCGCGCGGAACGCGTTCCAAACGGCAGCCTTCTTTGCGACGTCGCGGTCCATACCGCGCGCCACGAACTCCCGATACCGGCCCAGGAGGACGATGGGATAGTTGATGCCGTTGCCGAGGATGATGGCGCCGAGGAAGGCGCCCGAGGTGTTGACGTAGCCGAAGGTCGCCGTCGCAAACGAGTACGCGCACGCAATACCAACGGCCGTCGGCAAGAGCATGACGACGAGCGCGGAGAACGACCGGAAGAACGTGAAAATCCCCACCAGGATGAGCAGCGTCGCCATGCCGGTCGCGAACGCCGCTTCACTGACGATCGAATCCTTCTCGGCGATCGCGTTCGGAATGTCGCCCGCGTAGCCAACCTTCATGGTCGGTTCGTACGAGCTCGGATTCATCGACGCGACGATCTCCTGCACGCGCGCGAGCAGCATGTCGCCGCCCTTGTCGCCCGTACCGGTCGTCGGCGAGACGATGCGAATGCCCATCATCTTGCCGTCAGGCGCTGCGAAGTAGCCCGTCGGGAAGTCGTCGCTCTTGTTCGCCTTCGCCTCCCAGCGATCGCGGAACTCGTCCATCCCGAGCGCCGCCTTCTTCTCGCCGGCGCCCGCCCCTGCCCCCGCGTCGCCCTTGGCTGACTTCGCGGAGCCTTCGTCGTCGTCGCTCTCGAGGTCGCTCACGAGACCGCTTCGAATCGCGACCTGATGGTCGAGCGTGCGATCCGCGTCCTCGAGATCAGCAAGATCGGCGTAGAGCCACTTGTTGTTCTCGAAGAACGACCGCACTTCCTTGGTGCCGCTCTCCACGTACGAGATGAGCTCCGGCCCACACTTCTCGGCACACGCGGGCATCTTGCCGCCGCGCAGCCCGCTTTGCGGCACGTCGCCACCGCACGCCTCGCGAAGGCACGCGTTGCGCGTCTCGACCTCGCCCTCGATGCGCTTCGACAGTTCGTCGATGAAGCGCTCGTTCGACTTCCGGTCGGGCGATTCGTTGATGACGATGAGCGACGCGCCACCGCCGACGCGCTTGAGTTCCTGCTCGAACGCGATGAAGCCCGGGCTGTCACGGGGCAGAAGCTCGAGGAAGTCGGACTTCAGCTCGAGGCGGGTCGTGTACTGCTTGGCCGCGATGAGCAAGCCAATCGCCACGAAGATGACGAACCACGGACGCCGGATCGCAAAGTCGACGACGTTCTCGACGATGCGTCGGACCCGGCTCGATTTGCCGGCATCGGCTTCGGGAAGCTCACTCACGACACGGTCCCCGTGGCGAGCCCCGAGGCCTCGACGATTTGGTTCTGAATCCGCTTGGCCTGCGTGGCGCCATCGAAGTCGCGTTCGACGCGGGCACGCCCAGCGAGCCCCTGCTTCCGACGGAGGTCGGGATCACGGAGGTAACGCAGGAACTGTTCGGAGAGCCCCGCCACGTCCGGCGGCGTTCCGCGGACGAGCGCGCCCGTTTCACCACCACGAAGCATCTCGGCCACACCGCCAACGTCGAAGGCGATAACCGGTTTGCCGAGCGCCATCGACTCGATGACCGCGCGCGGAAGCGGATCCGGGTAGACGCTCGGCACCACGGCAACGTCGAAATCGGTCACATACGGTTTCACGTCGATCTTGAATCCAAGGAACGTGAACTGCTTCTCGAGTCCGAGCTCCTTCACGAGCCCACGGCATTCGGCGACGTGGTCAGGCCGGATGTCTTCGGGCGTATCGCCGAGCACGGCGAAGTGCACGCGCGCTCGCTCCTCGTCGCTCATGCGATCGATGGCGAGCTTCGCTGCGCGAACCATCTCGATGTAGCCCTTGCGCGGGAGGATTCGTCCTTGGCTGCCGAACACCACGGTGTCGGGCGAAAGGCCGAGCTCGGAACGCAGGCAAGGCGTCACGCCGGCCGCGTCGAACTCTTCGATGTCGAGCGCGTTGTGGATGACGCGCACCTTCTCGGGGCAGTGCGGAAAGAGGCCCGCCGAGGCCTTCGACACGCAGACGATGCGTTTGACGCCTTCGCTTGCCGCGAGTCGATCGTGAGTTCCGCGGACGACACCGGGGAGCGACGTGTAGCGCACGTGCCAGAGCGCGGGCGTAGCCGACGTGAACGCGAGCAAACCGCCTGCGAAGTCGGCGTTGGTTCCGTTGCAATAGATGAGGTCGTAGTTGCCGCGACGAATCAGATTCGTCAGGCGCGCCATCGCACGGCCGGCTCGCACCACGTTGGCCGCTGCGCGCACGCCGCGAAGCGCGAGAGGCGCCTCGAAGTCCTCACGAGCCATCGGCCGATCCCACGGCTCGATCGGGTTCTCGACGAGATCGTGCTCGAAGAACAGCTCCTCGGTCACGCCTCGCTCTTCGTAGAGCTCGCTGATCACGCCGGGGCGCGGAAGAACCACCGCGCGGTGCACGACGGCCGGATCGAGGAAGCGGAGGATGTAAAACAGGCTCCGACCTGGACCTCCGTTTCGCGCCGTATCGTTGATGAAGAGGACGCGAACCTTACGACGAGGCACGAGGACGGATTCCGACGCAGACGGCACGCTCGTGTCGCTTACAGCCACGTCGCTGGAACCAGCCGAGAAAGCTACGGACATCGGGGCCTTGCGTACACCAACGGCCCCTCTCCGGCAATGCGAGCGGACACGCGAACAGCACGTTCCGACCGTCCTCGGGGGCCGGCATCGTCCGCTCCGGGCCAAGGCGTAGGACGTTGCCACGACCGTGCCCCCGCAACCTCAAAGATATCGAGACGCTGTTGGAACGGCGCAGCCCGAGAGGACTGTGAAACGCTTCTCCTGAGGTGGTGCCTTGACACGACTCATTTCTTTTCCCGTTCTCCTCCTTGCCGCGTCTTGCCTCGTCGCTGGCGCCGCCGCGTCGTGTGGATCCGACGAGTCACCGGCGGCCACCTTCGAGCAGCCGGACGCGCAGACGAACCCGCTCGACGGCCTCAAGTCGCTCACGATCGATCCGACGAGCGCCACGCTCGTCGCCGGTGACACGCCAACGCAAGCGACGTTCACCGCCAAAGGTGTCTTCGCCGACGGCACGAGTCGCGACGTCACGAGCAACGTCCGTTGGTCGGCAGGCCCGACCAAGGTGCTCCTCGCCAACGGTCCGCTGGTTTCGCCGGCGGGCAAGGTCGGCGGCGAGGGCCAGGTCGAAGCGAACGCCGGCGACATCACGGCGACCGCTCCGATTTCGGTCACCCTTCGTCGTACGGTGATTGCCGACGGCGCGCCCGCCGACGCGGCGACGCGTTTCAACGGCGCCGTCGACGCCACGTTCTCGCCCGAGCTCGTCTATCCCCTCGATGGCGTTCTCGTGCCGCCGAACCTCGACCCGATGGAGATCCAGTGGAAAGCCCCCGCGGGCGCCACGGTCTTCGACCTGCGCTTTCAGAGCGCGACGGTCGACGTGCACCTCTATGCGCCGTGTACGCCGATCGATGCGCCGGATCATTGCGGACTCCGGCCGAGCGCTGATCTGTGGACGTCGCTCGTCGACACGCTCGAGGGCGAAGATCCAGTCTCGCTCGTGATTCGCGCTGCAGGTGACACGCCCGGAAAGATCGGCGAGAGCAAGCCGGCCTCCGTGCAGATGGCCTCCACGCCCGTGCAGGGCGGCCTCTATTATTTTAACACGCGTGGCACGACGATGGACGGGGGCACGGCGAAGCCCGGCATCTATCGCTACGACTTCGACAAGACGAAGACCGTCGAGCCTTTCTTCACGGAGCAGCAGTGCGCTGGCTGCCACGCGCTCTCCAAAGACGGCACGAAGATGCTTGCGCCGGTCTGTACGAACGGCCGCGGGTGCGGCCGTCCCATGGAGATGGCCGTGGTCGACGTCGCGACGAAACAGTTCGTCACGCCCCCGGCGCCCGTCGGTGACTCGGACACCCAAACGTGGTCTCCCGACAATCGTTACTACGTCACGACGCCCACGTGCTCCGGCTACAACCCGAACGATCCTGGGCTCCCCGTCGAGCAGCGCGGTGCGTGCACCGGTTACACCGGCGGGATCATGACCTTGATCGATGCGACGACGAACACGTTGGTCGGCAAGCTGCCGGCGGGCCCCGGTTCTCTCTTCCCTTCGTTCTCGAACGACGGCAAGCAGCTCGTCTACGCACGCGGCGCGAGCTCCGGCGGTCCGCTCAATCTCGTGTCGGCCAGCCTCTTCACGATGACCTTCACCCCCGGCTCTCCGCCCGCTTGGGGCACGGAGACACCGCTCCTCGCGAGTCAGAATGGCGAGAACAGCTACTACCCGTCTTTCTCGCCCGATGACGCTTGGGTGGTCTTCGCGCGCTCGCAGTGCGCCGCCGGAGAAGCCGCTGCCAACTGCGATACCTACGACGATCCGGGCGCACGCGTGTTCGTGGTCTCGGCGGCGGGCGGCAACGCCATCGAGCTTGCCAAGTCCAACGGCTCGATCGCCGGTCAGCCTGCGCCGAAGCTCGATAACTCGTGGCCGAAGTGGTCGCCGTTCAAGGGCTCGTACAAAGGCGGTGACGTCTTCTGGGTGACCTACTCCACGGTGCGCGACTACGGGTTCCGCACGCCGACTGTCGACGGCAACCACGTGCGCCAGCTCTGGCTCGTCGGCTTCGACATCGCTCGCGCCAAGGCCGGGCAGGATCCGAGCTTCGCGCCGATCTGGCTTCCCTTCCAGGAAACCACGACGTCGAACCACATCGGTCAATGGACCGAGAAGGTCGTCGACAACGGGGTGAAGTAAGCGCCGGCGAGGAGGCGCTCGCTCACGCGATCACTCGGGCCAAACGCGATTGCCGCGCAACACCGATTGGTTTGCGTGGATTCGCGTGATCGTTTCGCGCAGGGCCTCCCGCTCGGAGGCCAGGCGCGGATCGTGGATGCGATCATGCTCTTCGGCCGGATCGGTCGAGAGGTCGAACAAACTTTCTTGCTCGGCCGCCTCGTGCCGAACGAGCTTGAACGGATAGCGGACGGCGACGAGCTGCACACCGTCGTACGGCTGGACGAGCGGTGCGGCCTCGGATGCGCGCGTCTCGTCGAGAAGCGAACGGCCCGCGAACGCGACCTTCCCCGAGAGCTTGAGGAGATCGGCGATGGTGGGCGCGATGTCGATCTGCGAGCCCGCGCGATCGGGGACGTGACGCGGCTCGAGGTGCCCGCGCCAGCGCAGAACGAACGCCGTGCGGAACGCCTCCTCGTAGGAGCCGAGCATGTTGATGTGAATGCCGTGCTCGTCTGCCGGGAAACTGTGGTCGCCGACGGCGACGACGATGGCGTCGCGCAGGCGCGGTCGCTTGTCGAGCTCGTCGAAGAAGGTGGCTAGCCACGCGTCGGAGTTCGAAAGCGACGCGACATAGTTGCGCCGATATTTCGTCGCCTCGTGCGGATCGGGCACGTGATTGGGGCGTTCGTTGAACGGGTAGTGATTCGATGCGTTCGCAGCGACGGCGAAGATCGGTGCGGACGGCTCGCGCTCGATTCGCTCGTCGATCAGACCGAAGAAGCGCTTGTAGAAGACGTCGTCTTGGAGACCCGTGCCCCAGAAGTCAGGGTCGTGCGAAAGCTGCGGGGGGTCCTGAAAGAGGGCTTCGTCGAACCCGATACGACGGAAAAAGATCTGGGAGCGATCGAACTCGGGCTCTGCGGTCGCCGAGTAGAAGAGGCTCTTGTACCCTGCCCCTCCGAGAACCTCGGGCAAGCACCGGAGGCGCGTGGCCCCGAGGTCGGTGAACTCCTTCGCGCGATAGAGCGGAATGAGCGAGCAGAGGGTGGCGAAATGGCCGCGACTGCTCTGAATCGAGTTGCCGTAGAAGTGCTCGAACGAGAGGCCGTCCCGCCGGCGCGCATTGAAGACCGGCGTGTAAGCTCGACCGTCCGGCCGTGTCTTGTCGGTGAAGACACCGTTCCAAGACTCGAGGAAGAGGAGAATGACGTCCGGCCGCGGCGCAGGATCGCCGGCCGAGGCAGCTGCGGCCACCGGACTCGGCACGAGATCATGCACATAGGGATAGGCCATTCCCCGGGTTGATGCCTCCGCCTCGGAATTTTCGGCGTGGAAGCGGAGGGCGGAGACGACGAAGGCCGTCAGGGCTTCGTGGGTGCTCACGCGTGCCGCAGGGAGGCCGACCAGAAGCGAAGTGCAG
Organism: Labilithrix luteola; assembly: GCF_001263205.1. Classification (GTDB taxonomy): domain Bacteria; phylum Myxococcota_A; class Polyangia; order Polyangiales; family Polyangiaceae; genus Labilithrix; species Labilithrix luteola. The sequence continues at coordinate 8,892,992 of NZ_CP012333.1, read as the reverse complement.
ACGAGTGCCGCACCCCAGCGCGAGCGGACCGAGCCGGGCCATGCGCGGTTGGGAATGGTGACCAGCGCGAGTCCCGACGTCAGCGGGACGAACAGGAGAAGCGCGACCTCGCCGATCTTGAGGTTCGAAGCCACGATGTGGCGTCCCAGCGGCGTGAAGATCTCGCGCGCGTTCGCGTGAACGAAGGCGTAATCGAAGTTCCCCGCCGTCTCCTCGCACGCGATGTTCACCGTCACGAACAGCGAGAAAACAGCGAGCGTGATGGGGACCGCCAGGCGCGAGCGCACGCCGACGACCAGATGCACGAGCCCGAACATCGCCGCGACCGTGACGTAGGTGAGGATGACGCGCAGAACCTCGCCGCTTCGTGCCACGTCGTAGCCGTCCGTGGCCGCAAGCACGACGAGGAACAGCGTCTGCACCAGGGCCGCAACCCACACGCTCGTGGGCACCCAAAGGCGGAGGGCACGCGTGAATCCGCGTAAACCTATGCGCTCTACCGCTTCGCCAACGCTCGGCGCCCCCTCATGGTCGCCGGTCGGTAACACTGCCGACATCGAATCGGCTCCGTACACCAGCGGGGTGCATGTTGCAAATCACGCCTTGGAAACAGCAAGAAGGCGGTCCGTCGATCCACCCCCAAGCGCGCCCTGTCGGCGATTTCCGAAGAAAGTTCGGTGAGCCCCTGTCGCCCGAACGGTGACCTCACGCCGGCACCGAAATTGAACCAGGTTGAGCCGTCATGAGGCACACCACGCTCGGCGCGATCGCCTTCGCCCCCGTCCTCATCCCCCTCGCCGTGGTCGCATGCTCGTCGACGACCGACGACGGCACGCAGGGCGATCCCTCGTCGCCCGCCGCGGCCACCCCCGCCGATCCGAGCGATCCGAGCAGCCCGAACAACCCGAACGCCAAACAGTCGCCCGAAACGACCGACGAAGGTTGCGGAGGACTCCACGCGCCGCCGTGCGCGACGGACAAGCACTGCATGGTCGGAAAGGACTGCGCCTCACTCTCTTGCCAAGAAGGACAATGCGTCGCGGCGACCCCGACGGACGGGATCAAGAACGCCGACGAGACGGATGTCGACTGCGGAGGCGCCGTCGCCCCCAAATGCGTCGACGGCAAACTGTGCACGGGAGGCGCGGACTGCACGAGCGTGTCGTGCAAGAGTGGAACGTGCGCGCCCGCCGCCCCCGATGACGGAGTGCAGAACGGCGACGAGACCGACGTGGACTGCGGCGGTGCTCTCGCCACCACGCCTCGCTGCGCCGACACCAAGAAGTGTCTCGACGGCGCGGACTGCACGAGCCTCGTTTGTGCGGGCGGAACCTGTCAGAAGCCGACCGGCACCGACCACGTGAAGAACGGCGACGAGTCGGACATCGACTGCGGAGGCACGACGACCGGCGCTCCCAAGTGCGCCGTCGACGCGAGCTGCAACGTTCACGCGGACTGTGCGAGCGACGGCTGCGGCTACACGAAGAAGTGCGTTCAGGGCCGAAGCTGCACCGCTCACCTCGGCGGTGACACGTGCGGAAAGGGCGAGGTCGGCGACCCCGCCGCGGAGCACGTAAGCTGCTGCCAGCAGGCCCCTCTGTCGGGCACGACGGTGAAACTCGATCGCTTCACCGTTACCGCCGGCCGCATGCGTGCGTTCATCGAGCGGCAGAGCGGCGACGTGAAGAGCTTCGTGGCGACACTCCCGGCGGCCAAGTGGAGTGCGTCATGGAACGGCCTCGTCCCCGGCTCGATCGACGAGGCCAACGCGATGCTCGGCCCCTACTGGACCAATGCGCCCAACGACACCGATCCCAGCACCGAGTCGAAGCGTTCGTGCTCCTCGGGAAGCTTCGGCGGCCACACGTACTGGACGCCGGGCGACGACAAGCAGGACTTCACGCAGGACGAGCTCGACCCAAAGGGACTCAACTGCGTGGGCTGGCACCTCATGACCGCCTTCTGCGCATGGGAAGGCGGCCGACTGCCCAGCCTCGCCGAGCTCAAGAACGCGTACATGAACGGCACGAACTCGGGCTATCCGTGGAGCTTCCACGACGCCACCAGCTACAACGCGTCCGCCGCGGACCCACGGCTGAACCACCAGTTCAGCTACGGCTCCCCCGACAAGCCCACCCGCCGTTTCAACGGCACGGTCCCGTGGGACATCACTTGGTACGTCTCGCCGCCGGGGCGCTTTCCGCTCGGCTGGAACAAGAACAACATCGAGATCGCCGGCAATCTCCTCCAGTGGATCAACAACGGCGAGTACATGATCGAGCTGAATTTCTCGTGGGAGAGGCACGGCGGCGGCGCCACCTCGAGCAACTGGAAAACCAGTACGGCCCCCGAAGCCCCCAACGGCTACTACGCGATTGGCGCCCGTTGCGCCTTCGACTGAGCGAGACGCGTCACGAACCGTCACGGACGGCGCAGCGCTGCTATGCTGCGCGCCCTTCGATGCACGGGCTCGACGTCACCTTCACGCGCACGCTCTCCCCCGAAGACGCGGCTGAATACGATCTCTTCGTCGACCGCTCCCACGGCGGAGCCTACGCACAAGCGCGAGCGTGGGCGACGCCAGCCACGGCAGGTCGCCCGTTCGCGCCTCGATGGTTCCTGGCGCGCCGCCGAGGACGCCTGGTGGGCGCAGCGCTCGTGCTTCGACCGAGGCTCCTCGGTCGACTGTCGCTGCCCGTCGGGATCGTCGAGCGAGGCCCCGTCACCGACTCCCTCGACGATCTGCCCGAAGTGCTCACGGCGCTCCGCGTAGCGGCGATCACGCGAGGCATCGCTCGCCTCCAGGTGATGCCCTATTGGGCCGACGAACATGCCGACCGCGCGTCGCAGATCCTCGCCGACGGCGGTTTCCAATCCGTCCAGACCCTCTCCGGTGCCCACGCGCGCACGCTTCGCGTGGACCTGAAGGGAAAGACGGAGGCAACCCTCTTCGCGGGCAAGTCGGGCGAGACGTTACGGCGAAAGGTTCGACAGGCCGAAAAGGCGGGGGCCTTCGCTCGGCGCGGTACTGAAAAGGATCTGCCTGAGCTCGAAAAGCTCTACGCCGAACTGATGCGCGGCCAGGGCCGCGGAGCCAAGCCACGCGCCTGGTTCGACGCCCTCGCGCCGATCCTCACCGAAGGGCGCCGAGGCGCGGTCTTCCTTTGCGAGCACGAGGGCGATGTCGTGAGCGCGCTCTATGCGAGCTGCCATGGCCGCATCGCGACGTTCGTGCTGGGCGCCTCGAGTGGCGTCGAGCGCTCGTTCTCCAAAATGGTTCCGGCCATGGTCTCTGCCATCCGCTGGGCCCTTGCGGAGGGATGCGAGGCGTTCGACATGGGCGGCATCCCTCTCGAAGACGACACCGACGAGAAGCGTCGGAGCATCGCCCAGTTCAAGCTGGACTTCGCGAAGACTCCGGTGCGCTTGGTCGGTGAGCACGCGCGCTGGCTTTGAGCGGAAAGGCGCTCTGCGCCCGGGCCGGGGATGCGCTATAGGCACCTGCGCATGAGCCGAGCCTACCTTTGCGTGTCGATCGACACCGAATGCGACAAGGGCAAGGGCTGGCTCTGCCGTCAGCCCATGGCCTTCGAAGGCGTCTTCGACGGCGTCGAAAAGCGCCTCCAGCCTCTCTTCGCCTCGCATCGCGCGAAGCCGACGTACTTGCTATCGCCGGAGATCCTCCGCAACGAAGCGTGCGTCGATGTTTTTCGCCGCCTCGCCAGCAGCTGCGAGCTCGGTACGCATCTGCACGGCGAGTACGCGGAGCCGGATGCGTTCGAGCCCGACGCGACGAGCGCCTTCCAGCGGGACTACCCGCCCGAGGTCGAAAAAGCGAAGCTCGCGTACCTCACCGATCTCTTCATTCGTGCCTTCGATCACCAGCCAGCGTCGTTCCGCGCGGGTCGGTTCGGCGTCGGGGCCGCCTCGATCGGCATCCTCGAGGATCTCGGCTACGCCGTGGAGTCAAGTGTCACGCCGCACATGGACTGGGCGTCGTCGGGCGCCAAGGGCCTCGCCTTCCTCGACGCGCCGACGCAGCCTTATCGCCCCGATCCCAAAGAGCCCGGCCGACCGGGCAACGCGAAGATCCTCGAAGTCCCGGTCACGATCCGACGACGGTTCGTCAACGCCCTCCCCTGGGTCGGCAAGCACGTCGATCCGCGCTGGCTTCGTCCGACGCGTGGCACGGCCGAGTCGCTCGTCCGCGTCGCCGAAGACGAAATCGCCGAGGCGCGCCGCGTCGCGCCAGGGCGCCCGGTCATCCTCAATGCGATGTTCCACAACGTCGAGATCGTTCCCCACCTGAGCCCCTACGCCTCTTCGGAGGACGAGGCCCAGGGGATCCTCGGCCGCCTGGGTGCGCTGCTCGCTTGGGCAGAGCGTGAAGGCGTGTCGGTCGTGGGTCTCGGCGACGTACCGGAGATCCTCGCGCGGTGAGCAGTTTGGCGACGCCGAAGAAGAAGTCCGTCCTTCGCACGACCCTCCTCGTCCTGCCGGCCCAGGTGGTCTTTCGTGCGGGCGAAGCCCTGCTCCCGCTCCTTCTCGCCTACTGGTTCGGTCGAAGCGGGGCCACCGACGTCTATTACTTCGCGTGGGCCGTGTTCGCGTTCGCGGGCTCGCTCGTCTTCACGGCATTCCAGGACTCCGCTCTCGTTCCCATTCTCGCCGAAGAGCGCATCGACCGTCGCGAAGAGCTGCCTCGTCTCATCGGCTCGCTCCTCTCGTACACATGGGCCATCGGAGGGGCCATTGCCGTCGCGGTCGGTCTCGTGGCGATGGGTTGGTTCGCCTATCGCTACCAAGGCCCCGACTTCACGCTGGCCGCGACGATGGTCGTTCCGTTCTCGATCTATCTCGTGGCGATGGCGACGCGCACGTTCTTCGCCACCCTGCTCGCCTCGCAGCACCACTTCGTGGTCCAGCCCGTGTCGAGCGGCGTCGGAATGGCGCTCAACATCGGCATCCTCGCGTTCGGTCACGATCGCTTCGGCGTCGTTCTCGTACCGGTGGCGGCCCTGGTCGGCGAGATCGTCGCATCTGCCGTGCTGGCGTGGTTCACGCTCCGCATCGTGGGCCTGCGCATCGAGCTCGGGTTCGTACGCCCGCCCGCGCTCGTGCGCTTCGCGAAGCTCGTGGTCGCCGAGGTCGGCGGCAGCGCCGTTACCCGCGTCAACCCTGTGGTCGATCAGCTCATGGCCGGACTGTCGCTGGTCGTTGGCGGCGGCACGATGCTTCGTTACTCGGGCGACGTGGCGAGCCTGCCGACTTCGATCTTGCAAGCGTCGCTGCTCCCCGTTCTCCTCGCGCATCTCTCCGACGACTTCGCGGCGCGAGATCTCGAAGCGGTTCGACGCAAGGTCGTCCGTGCGGTCGCCAGCGTGTTCGGCATTCTCCTGGCGGCCAGCATTCTGCTGTACGCCATCCGCGGGCCCCTCCTCCGTTTCGTCTTTCTCCGCGGCGAGATGGACGTGGCGGGCGTCGACCGCATGATCCAGATCTTGCCCTATCACCTGGTGGGGCTCGCGCCGTTCGGCGTTCTGCTGGTGCTCGCCCGTGCTCACGTGGCGGTGAAAAACAGCACGATCATGCTGAGCATGGGTGTGCTGAACACGGTTTGCAACGCGCTCTTCAATCTCGTCCTGCTCCGCGCGATCGGTCTCGAGGGCCTTGCCCTCTCGACGTCCTGCGTGCAGGCGGCCGTGGCCGTCGTCTTCTGGTTCCGTTTCGACGCACGACTCGACGCGCTGAAGAAGGGCGTGGCCGCGGCGACATGAACGAGCGCGCATCGGCCGAACCGGCGCCCGTTCTGCACGTCGTCGTCGCCGGCGAGGTCGGTGGTGCAGAGCGGATGCTCGTCGACCTCGCCTCGGGCGACACCGCTCGCAGACACACGATCGCCCTCATGACACCGAGCGCCCGACTGCGCGCGCTCTTCCACGACGCGGGACTCGTCGTCGACGATCGCGGCCCCGTTCGCGAAAACCCCGCCAGCTACCTCGTACGCTCGCTCGGTCCCTTCGATGTGAGGTGGCTCGCCCAGACGATTCGCGCTCGGCGCGCCGGAATCGTCCACCTGCATACGTTCGGTTCGCAGGTCGTGGGCACGCGAGCCGCCATCCGAACCGGCGCACGTATCGTCCGCACCGAGCACTCCACGCGCGTCTACGACGATCCGAGCTGCTGGATCTTCTCACGCTGGTCGCTCCGTCGCGCCGACGCCTCCGTCTGCATCAGCGAACACGTGCGTGACGTCGCGCTGCTCCGTGCCCCGTGGGCCGAGCGCACCTTCCGCGTGATACCGAACGGCATCGACGTCGAACGATTTACCCCCGCGGCGCATGCCGCACGCGGCGAAAGCGAGCGCGTACGGTTCGTCATGGTGGGCCGCCTCGAGCCTCGCAAGGGCATCGACATCGCGCTCCACGCCCTCAACGAAGTGCCGCGCGCCGAGCTCGAGATCGTCGGCGAGGGTGAGTCACGCGCCGAGCTCGAGCGACTCGGCGCCCAGCTTGGCGTGTCGTCGCGCGTTCGGTTCGTGGGCTACCAGGCCGACGTCCGCGAGGCCATCGCTCGCGCCGACGTTGCCCTCTCGAGTGCCCGCGCCGAAGGCCTCGGCATCGCGTTGCTCGAAGCGATGGCGCAAGCGCGCGCGGTCGTCGCGCTGCCGACCGGCGGAATTCCCGAGTTCGTGAAGGACGGCGAAACAGGGTGGCTTGCGACCGGCTCCTCGTCCCATGCCCTCGCTGCGATCATGCGTTCGGCGATCGAACACCCTGACGAACGCTCGCGACGGGGACGTCGAGCCCGTGAGCTCGTCCTCACGCGCTACTCGCTAGCCTCGATGCGCGCATCGTACGAAGCCCTCTACGACTGGCTGCGCGCCCGCCCCGTCGCGCCGTCGTAGCCGGTCGAATCCACAAAAGGCGAGCGGCCCCGCCTCGTCGCCGAGGAAGGGCCGTTCCAGCGCGCCTGTGCACCTGCGCGGCGCGCTCGTTCGTTCAGCGAACGCCGGGGCAGCGCGTCGCCAGCACGTAGATGGCGCGCTCGGTGGTCACGAAGACCGTCTTGTTGTCCGCACCGCCGAACGCCACGCTGGTCGGGCGCTGCGTGGGGAACGGGATTTCCGCGAGCTTCACGCCGGCCTTGGTGAAGACCTCGACGCGACCGCTCTGCGTGCCGAAGGTGCTGTGCGCCTCGGCGACCCAGATGTTCTCTGCATCGTCGACGGCAATGCCATCGGGCAGATCGACGGTGCCGGTGACGACGGGCGTGCCGGGCTTGGCCACCGTGCCGTCGGTGGCCACGGCGTACTTGAGGATCTGCTTCGTCTCGGTGTTCGAGACGTAGAGCGTCTTGTTGTCCGGCGAAAGGGCGATGCCGTTCATACGCTGGACGTTGTTCTGATCGTACGTATCGATGGCGGCGACGCCACCGTCCGGCGCGATGCGGTAAACGCCGGAGCCCGCGCCAGCGTTGTCCGTCTGGAACTTCGGATCCGTGAAGTAGACGTCGCCCTTGGGGCCGACGACGAGGTCGTTCGGATTCGTGGCCGGCGCAACGGGAACGGTGGAGTTCGCCGTCTTGTTGGGCTGCGTGCGCGCAATGCCCGCAGCGCCGCCGGAGGCCGAGTACGTGGTCAGGACGCCGCCGTCGGCCGCGAACGCGTTGCCGATCGGGAGGACGTTGTCGTTGGGCGTCTGGCGGAACAGCACCGGCGTTCCGCCGTCGATGCCGGTCGTGTAGGTTGCGCGCGGAACGCCGTAGACCTGCGAGAATACGAGCTGTCCGCCGTTGGCCTCGATCCACTGCGGGCCGTCGATGAACGAGCTGGCGAGGAACGTCTCGACGAAGATCTGGCGCGGAGCCGACGCGTCGACCATGTAACCACCGGTCACGATGCCGCCGTCGGCGAGAAGCGGGTTGCCGACGCAGAAGTCGAGCCCGCCGTCGCCTGCGTCGCCGCCGTCACCACCGTCACCGGCATCGGCTGCGTCGGTGCCGCTGTCGTTCGGCGTACTGCTGTCCTTGTCACCCGGCGTGCTGCTGTCCTTCTCGCCCGGCGTGCTGCTGTCTTCTTCGCCGGTGGTGCCCGTCTCGGAGCCGCCGCCTGCGTCGTCGCTCGACGGACTGGTCGAATCGTCGCTCGAACAGGCGTACGCGTAGAACGCAAAGGGCAACACGGCAAACACGAAGGCAAGACGACGCGATCTCATAAGTTGGACCTCCAGAACGATCGCCCGAGACTAGCGCTTGACTGACCGGCAGGAAAGCCTGCTTCGCACGATGCCGAACGCCACGGTCTCGTCGTCCGTCGTCCGGCCGTCATACGTTCTTACGCATAGATGGCGCGCGAGGGGCGCGCGTGCGCCGAGCGCAAGTCCTCAGATGGACGACACGAGCATGCCTTTGGCAATCGCGTCCATCAGGTTCGAAAACGATCGCTCGTCGAAGTTCGATCCGCTCGTCATCCAGTCGACGTGGCGCGAATCGGCGGTCGGCTCGGGAGCCATTCCCCCGCGGGCCAAGGCGTCTTCAACGCGGCGCACGCGTTGCTCGATGCGTTCGACCGGCATGCGCTTTCCGCCGAAAAACGACGACCAGAACGAGGTCTTGGCGCGGGTGCTGGCGAAATGGCCGAGGACGTCGAGGTGATCGCCGTAGCCGGCCCACACGACGTTGCCCCAGAGTTGCGACCGGAGCGGCACGACGCCGTCGTTCGAACGCACGCCGGGGAGGCGCTCGAACGCCCGAAGGAGCACGCGCTCGGTCTCTTCGCCAGGATCGGCCGCCGCGCACGGATAACGCTCGTCGTGGCGCGAGGTAATCCCGTAGAGCGTCGTGAAAAGCGCTGAAGAAACCGCACGCCAGGGGCTCTTGAAGCTCTTGGCGAGGTTCCGCGGCGAGGGGGCCGGCGCCATCGCGCACGTGGACTGGTAGACCACGCCGGACCGATCTTCGACCCCGGCGAGAAAGAGGTCCATCGCCTCGGGCGTCAGCTGGATGACCGCGCCTTGGTCCTTACGGATGGCATCGAGGTACGCCCTCACCTCGCGGCTCGTCGCCGGTTCGAGGGCGCGGAGCAGCGTGTCCGTCGCGCGATCGAGCACCTTCAACTCGACGCCGATGGCGTTGTCCAGCCGGCCGATCGCCATCACGAGCGCGCTCGCGGCGGCGAGCGGAGGCGCGCCGAGCGAGAGGCCGATGAACGTGAGCGCGCTCACGGCGTAGAGCATTCGCTGACCGCTGACGGTCGCGAAGAAGCTCGCCATCGGCGTGCCGTAGTGAGGCGTGTTCATCGTGGTGATGCTGCGCAAGCGCGGCAGCCACGCCAGATTGCGCGCAGGCGTCGGCAGGCTTCCACTGGGCGATGCGACGAGCCGCGCATCGAGCCCTCCGGTGGAGTGACCGAGCAGGTGAACGGGGCCCTGCTCGCCGACGCTCTCCGCAACGGCCTCGGCAAGCCGGACCGCGCGCCGACGAATCGAGGCCGTCGGCGCCACGTCCACGACGTAGGTCCGAAGCGCCTGACCGGCATCCTCGAAGCGCTGGGTGAGCGCGCGCTCGACGTGCGCGAAGTAGTCGTACGTTGCGAGCTTTCCGAACCCGAACATGCCGGGGGACAGGTAGACCCGATGAACGAGCGCCACCTACCGGGCCATAGCATGCATCGACGGATTCAGTCGCGTTTCGCCCCGTTCGCGGGTTTCGCGAGCTCAGCCAAGCAGCCTTGCGTTAAGAATGCACGGTGTGACCGCCTCTTCGGATCTCGCCAAAATGAACGCGCGCCTCGTTCGCTGTACGGACTGCCCGCGACTCGTGGCGTGGCGTGAAGAAGTCGCCCGCACGAAGCGCCGGAAGTACATCGACGAGCGTTACTGGGGAAAGCCGGTCCCGGGCTTCGGCGATCCCGAGGCGCCGCTCGTCATCCTCGGTCTCGCTCCGGGCGCGCACGGCGGAAACCGCACCGGCCGCGCCTTCACGGGAGATCGCTCCGGCGACTTTCTCTACGCCGCCCTCCACCGTGCGGGGCTCGCCAACCAGTCCACCAGCACGCATCGCAATGACGGCCTCGTTCTGCGAGGCGTCTACATCACGCTCGCGGCGCGCTGCGTTCCCCCAGACAATCGCCCCACGCCCGACGAGGTCCTGCAGTGCGGAAGCTGGCTCGACCGTGAGCTGGCGATCCTCCGCCCGCGGGCCATTTTGGCGCTCGGTGCCGTCGCATGGGACGCGTACGTGGCCCACGCGCAACGGCATGGTGTCGAGATCCCGCGCCCGCGTCCTCGGTTCGCCCACGGTGCCACCACGGACCTCGGCTCCGTGACTCTCCTCGGCTGCTACCACGTCAGCCAACAGAACACGCAGACCGGCCGGTTGACGGAGGCGATGTTCGACCACGAACTGCGCCAAGCAATCGCCGCTGCGACGCGTCTACCCCCTTGAGTGCGCCTATTTGTCTCCTGAGACATCGCTCCAAGGGGTGTGCGGCAAACCCTTGAGATCACTCATAAACACCAATTGATCCAAGCGGTTAGATCTAGGTTGAGGTCGTACCTTTTTGGCTCGCTCCAGTCGATTTGGGGTTCCAAGGCCCCCGTGGTGCACAGTATGCCCAGGGGACGCGTAGGGAACTACGCGCTCCTGGGCGGGCTGCCCCCCGGGACACGCCGGAGGAGCAAGAAGTGATGAAGAATCCCCACCCGGCTTGGCTTAACAAGGCTTTTGTCAGCGCGTGCGTAGGCGCCACCGCAGCGGCGCTTCTCGGCGCGGTTGGCTGTGCCCGCCTCGGTGGGGATCTCGTTCGCAGCCCGCTTGGTGCTCGCGTGTTCGCGGCCAAGCAGGTCACCGCGTCCCTCGAGCGCGTGGCGCATGGCGGCCCCGAAAATGTCGAGCTTACGTCGGCGGCGATCGCCCCGCGCCTGGCGTTCATTGCCCCCGCGGACGTTCCGGTCGAGCAGCTGCTCCCGGAAGGAGACCGTCCGCTGCCGATGAACGGGCTCTGCCCGCCGGACATGGCGAGCATCGACGACCGCTTCTGTGTCGACAAATACGAAGCCTCGCTCGTCGAAGTGCTCGGCGACGGCCGCGAGCAAGCCTGGCCCTATTACCTGCCTGTCGAAGGCCATCGCGTTCGCGCCGTGAGCGAAAAGGGGGCCTACCCCCAGGGCTACATCAGCGAAAAGCAGGCGATCGAAGCGTGCCGCGGCTCGGGCAAGCGCCTCTGCAAGCCGGCGGAGTGGAGGAAGGCCTGCCAGGGCCCCGATCCGAAGAAGTTCGGCTACGCGAACGAGCGCACGCCAGGGACCTGCAACGACCAGGGCCGTAGCCCGGTCGGCTTCTTCTACGGCGCGGACGTCGCTACGGGGAAGGCCTGGACCTGGGACAAGATGAACGATCCGCAGCTGAACCAGCTGCCGGGAACCCTGGCCGAGACGGGCTCGCACGAAGACTGCTCGAACGGCTACGGCGTCTACGACATGGTCGGCAACATCCACGAATGGGTGGACGACCCGGCCGGTACGTTCCAGGGCGGCTACTACCTCGACGTCACTCAGAACGGTGACGGCTGCGGGTACCGCACAGACGCACACGAAGCCTGGTACCACGACTATTCGACCGGTTTCCGCTGCTGCGCGGACGTCGCCCAGTAGCGCACCCACGCCTGACGTCGAGTCTCGACGGCCCGATCATCGTCTGCCATAACGGCGCGCGATGTATCGGGCCTTCGTCGCCTCCGCCGTCTCGCTCGCAATCCTGGCGCTCGCAGGCTGCTCGCGCGGTGCCCCCGGCGGCGCCCAAGGCGAGCCTCCCGCCCCCGTCGCGAAGGAAGACACGCGGCCGATGCTCAATGTGGCCGTCGTCGAGGTCAAAGATGCCAGCGCGCCGCCGGTCGCGACGACGGAGCCTCCCCCACCCGCTCCGCCCTCGCTCGCGGGCAAGACCATCTTGCACGTCGGAGACTCGATGGTCGGTGGCCTCGGCGGCCTCACGAAGGCCCTCGAAGAGCGTTTCGAGAAGGAAGGCGCGAAGCTCGTCCGCGACTACAAAGTCAGCGAATCGATCGTGACCTTCGACAAGTCGAAGAAGCTGAGCGGTCTGCTCAAAAAGCACAACCCCGACATCGTCATCATCACGCTCGGCGCCAACGACTCCCTCGTCCCTTTTCCGAAGGTGATGGCGCCCAACGTCGAGAGCATCGTGAAGCGCCTCGAGGGCCGCGAGTGCTACTGGATTGGCCCGCCGATGTGGAAGCCGGACACCGGCATCGTCTCGGTGATTCGCGATCACGCATCGCCCTGCGCGTTCTACGACTCGAGCCCGCTCAAACTCCAACGCGGCGACGACGGCATCCACCCCACGAACCAAGGTGGCGCCGACTGGGCGGACGAGTTCTGGAAGTTCTTCCGTAAGAGCGAGACCGAGCGCGTGGCGGCGAGCGAGCCGGCCGGGCCGCTCACCGGTCACTGACGGTCACTTCACCGCCGCAGGGCACGTCGACCGAGTGCGCGCGACCGCTGCTGCCCACCTTGATCATGTGCATGCCGCACTTGACCGTGATGGGTTGCGGGGTCTGTCCGACCGTGCGCTCGTCGATGAAGATGCGTCGGCCGGGTGCCGCTCCTTCCGTCTTCACGATGCCGGTGCCGGCGGAAGGCGTCGGGGTCGAAGGCTTGGCGGCATTCTTGGCGACGGGCGCGGGGGGCTCGGCGCCAGCGCTAGGCGTCGCCATGGCCACGACGCTCGCCGACGGCGCGGCGCTCGGGGCCGGCGCGACTGCGCTTGAGGATGCGGACGGCTCGCCGGCGGGTGACGCGCTGACGGTCGTGGCCACGAAGGGACTGACGGTGGGCGTCGGGGGCGTCGGGGCGAGTACACTCGGGGCCGTGATGTTGGCCTGAGCCCGGCGCGCGCGCACGTACTTCATCGCCCCTACCGCCGCGAACGACGACGTGCAGAGGAACATCCCCGACAGCACGAGAAGGAGCGGTCCACGACGACGACGACGCGAAGGCGGAATGGATGTCGGCCGGTCGGGGCCGAAGGGCGGCACTGAATCGCGAAGGACATCCTCGGAGAGAGAGAGCACGTCCGAGGGATTCACCAACGCCGGCTCCGGAGCCGGCAGCGGTGGTGGAGGCGGAGGCGGAGGCGGAGCGACCGCTGCCGGCGGACTGGCCGCCTGAACGGAGGGAAGAGGTGGCGGCGCCGGAGGCCCGCCTGGCACGCTCACGCCTGTTTCTGCGCGAGCCGCCATCCGCTGCTCGCTCGACGTCCGAAGCGGTGGCGGCGCCGCCGGGATGTGCCCGATCTCGCGCGTTCGCTGCGCAGCGGTGCGCTCGCCGAACAGATGCGGCGGGACGGTGGTCGGCACGTCCTTCAGCAGATCGTCGATTTGATCGCGCAGACCAGGCCCCGGCTTGAGTTCCGAGAATGGCTCGTCGAGCTGGAGAACCGGCGAATCGGCGTTCTTCACCGGAGGCACGACCAGCGAGTCGAAGAGGCCGACGGGCGCGAGCGAACCGGCTCCGCCCGGCGCCGTCGACGTGGTCACCGCCGGCGATGCGGGCGGCGCGGGCGAAGCCTGCAAGGTAGTGCCGCCCAGCGGAGGGGCGACGGTCGCATGCATGGTCTGACGATACGGCGAGGGCTTCGGCACTGCCCCCGCGGCCGGCTGGGTGCCCGAGGGACGCGGTGCTTTCACGCCCGTCGGGGCTGCGCGCGGCACGCGAGGCGGCGCCATCGCCTGGGACGACGGATGGAGCGCGTCAGCCTCGCCGGGCGGCGGCGGTGGCGGCATCGACGTCGCCGAGATCTTCGGCTCGTGACGGACGACGCCAAGGGCCGCCAGCAGGCGCTCGCGCCCCTTGTCGGGGTGCACCGCCGCACGCAGCACGGCCACCATCTCCTCGGCGGTGATCGTGCGCTTCTGCGCGTTCGGAACGAGCGCACGGCTCACGGCTTCGCGCACGGTCTTGTCGATGTCGGGTCGAAGCGCGTCGAGGGTGACGAGCCGCGGCTCGGCCATCGAACGCATCACTTCGACTTCCGGAAGCGCGCCGCGCTGGAACGCACGGCGCTTGGTGAGCATTTCCCACAACACGATGCCAGCCGCATAGACGTCCGCCCGAGGCGTGACGGGGGCACCGGTCACCTGCTCGGGCGCCATGTAGCCGTACGTTCCGCGCACGAGCCCTGCCCTGCTCTCGTGCGTCACGCCGGTGACCTTGGCGACGCCGAAGTCAGCGAGCTTCACCTGCCCGTCCCAACCGATGAGCACGTTGGTCGGGTTGACGTCGCGATGGATGACAGGAGCGGGCGCTCCCGATTCATCGTTCGCCGCGTGCGCCGCAGCGAGCGCGTCGAAGATCGCCGCGGCGACGTGAATCGAGGTGACGTCGTCGAGGGCGCCGCCCATCGCCTTGAGCATGCCGCGAAGGCGATGGAGCGGAGGCCCGTCGACGTACTCGAGGACCATCACGAGCTGCGCGTCGCCGGAGTCTGCGGAGGGCGCCGTTCGCTCCGCGCGATCCGTTACGGAGGTCGACGTCGCGAAGAAGTCGAACAGGCGCACGATCGCCGGGTGTGAGAGTCGCGCGTAGGCCGCGGCCTCACGCGCGAACATCTTGGTGAAGTCATCATCGCTCTTGTACTGCGCCAAGAGCCGCTTCAAGACGACGGCGCGCTCGAACCCGAGAGGGCCTTCGGCCTTCGCAAGGAGCACGTCGCTCGTGCCACCGATCGCAAGCCTGCGAACGATGCGGTACCCACCGATACGCTCGACCGTGCTGTCTGTCTTCTCCACCGCGCTTCTATCCAGCGTATCGAACGCGAGGCTCGGCACGCCAGTCGAGAACGAAGGGCGCAGGCTTCCCTACGCCGGTTCGGTCACGGTTCGGCTGGCTGCCTCACAGGCTATTCGCCGGCAGCCTTCTGACCGGCAAGATCGGCTTCGACCTCGTCCAAGAGCTGGTTTGCGCGCGCCTCGTCGATGCCGAGGCCCTCGGCGAACGAATTGAGCGTCTCGTTCTCTTCGTCGGCAATCGCGTTGTCCGCGAAGGCGACGGCTGAGGAGAGCACGAACGCGACCTCGGCACGCGCGCGATCCTCATGGAGCGCAGCCACGACCTCGTTCAGTCGAGCTTCACGCCCCTGCTCCTGGACGCCCTTGACGGCGGCGTCGAGCATCGCGTCGATGTGGGCGCTCCGCACGGCGTCGCCCGAGAGATTGCGAAGCGCCCCCTTGAGGACGTCACGCTCGTCGTTCGAGATCTTCCCGTCGGCGCTCATCATCAAGTACATGGCCTCGCATATCGGGCCGTACTCGGCGGCGACGGTCATGAGCTCCGCCTCCTCCTTCGCCAAGCTCGGATCAGGCGCGATCAGCGAGGGACGCTGGCCGCGGGTCTGGAGCTGATCACGAAGGCGCGCGATGGTGGAGTTGGAGAGCCAGATCATTGCCGCGAGCGTATCTGCACCCGCGGCAAGATCAACGGCCAACCCCGCGTCACCGGATCCTCACGCGGCGTTCACCGAGTGAGGTACCGGCGACGGCAACCGATCAAGCGTCGAGCCTGAAGAGCTCTTCGAGGTCGCCCTTCGTGAGCTTCTTCGCGCCGCCGACGTCCTCGCTGAGGACAGCCGCCGTGAGCTCACGCTTCTTGCCTCCGAGCTCGAGGATCTTCTCCTCGATGGTGCCCTTGGCAATGAGGCGGTACGTCGTGACGACCTTGGTCTGACCGATGCGATGCGCGCGGTCGGTCGCCTGATCTTCGACGGCGGGGTTCCACCAGGGGTCGAAGTGGATGACGGTGTCGGCCGCGGTGAGGTTGAGACCCGAACCGCCCGCCTTGAGCGAGATGAGGAAGACCGGGGGGCCGTCTTCGCGCTGGAAGTTCTCGACGCGCGCCATGCGGTCCTTCGTCGAGCCGTCGAGGTACTCGTAGCGCACGCGGTCTTCGTCCATCGCCTTGCGAACGAGGCTGAGCATCGAGACGAACTGGCTGAAGACGAGGACACGGTGCCCGCCGGAGATCGACGTCTGGATGAGCTCGCGGAGCGCCACGAGCTTGCCCGAGTCTTCGTCGCCGAAGGTGCGCGGCAGGCCGAGCAGGCGCGGATCGCACGCCGCCTGACGGAGCCGCGTGAGGCCGGCGAGGATCTGGATGTGGCTCTTGGCGATGCCCTGACGCTCGACCTCGCCCATGACCTGAGCGCGGACTTCCTTGAGGACGGCCGAGTAGAGCGACGTCTGCTCGCCGGTGAGCTCGCAGATCTGATCGGTCTCGATCTTCTCCGGGAGATCCTTGGCGACTTCGGACTTCGTGCGTCGAAGGATGAAGGGGTGAATCGTCGAGCGGAGACGGCGCGCCGCCTTCTGATCACCGTTGTCGATCGGACGACCGTAGCGCTCCTCGAACTTGTCGAGCGGGCCGAGAAGGCCGGGGCTGACGAAGTCGAAGATCGACCAGATTTCCGAGAGGCGGTTCTCGATCGGCGTACCGGAGAGCGCGAGCCGGCGATCGGCCTTGAGACGCTTGGCCGCGCGCGCCGTAGCGCTGAGCGGGTTCTTGATGTTCTGCGCCTCGTCGAGGATGGCGTACTTCAGGTCGAGACCGGCAAGCATTGCCTCGTCGCGACGAAGCAGCGCGTAGCTCGTGATGACGACGTCGGCATCTTCGAGCTCGTCGGTGCGCTCTTTGCGGCCGCCACCGTGCCAGACCATGTGCTTGAGCGAGGGGGCGAACTTGTCGAGCTCGCGCTCCCAGTTCGTGACGACGCTCGTGGGCGCCACGATGAGCGCCTTGAACTTCTTCTTGCCGTCGCTCTTGCCCTCGGCCTTCGCGTCCTTCTCCACGGCGCTCTTCACGGCGAGCAGAAGAGCGATGGTCTGGACCGTCTTACCGAGACCCATGTCGTCGGCGAGGATGCCGCCCGAGCCGATCTCGTGGAGGAACCAAAGCCACTGGAAGCCTTGCTCCTGGTACGGACGGAGCTGCGCCTTGAGGTTGCGCGGCTTCTTGACGACCTTGATCTCGTCGACGTTCTTCAGCTTGCTGAAGAGCTCTTTCGCGCCGTCGCTGACGTGCGCCTTGCCGACCTGATCGAGGAGCTCCTGGATGCGTCCCGCCTGCGAGAGCGGAAGGCGCGTGCCCTGCCCGCCTCCGGTCGCGAGGATCTCGGCCTGACGGGCGAGGACCTCTTTGACCTTCTCGGCATCGATGCGCGCGAACGAGCCGTCTTGCAGACGCACGTAGCGACGCCCTTCGGCGAGGCAGCGCGCGAGCTCTTCCTGGGTGACCGCGACGCCTTCGGACTCGAAGGACAGGCGGAGCGAGAGCCAGTCGACGCCACTCGAGACGCGCGCGTTCGCCGAGAGCGTGCTCGAGCGGACTTGCACGTCGACCAGGTCGTCGGGGAGGAAGAGATCCCAGTCTTCGGGCAGCGAGCCGACGGCTTCCGTCCAGAACTGGATGGCGTCGTCGCCGCGGGCCACGAAGCCCATGCCGTCTTCGTCGGTCGAGAGACCGAGCGCGCGGAGGGCGCTGGTCGCTTCCTGCTGCGCGGCGATGTCGCAACGGATGACCGTGGCGCGCTTGGACGCCGGGACGCGGCGTGGTCCCGAGCCGATGTCGTCGTCGTCCGAATCGGTCACGCGCGGCGGCTTCACGATGACCGGTGCGGTCATTCCGTCGGCGCGGACGTCGATCTCGACGTCGGCGTAGTCGGCGCGGAGCGAGACGCGTGCTTCCGTCAGCGATCCACCGGCGCGCAGGCGGAAGGTCGGCCGAATGTCGACGACGTCGGCGACCTGCGAGAGATCGGGCAGCTCCGCACCAACCTCGAGCGCAACGCGCGGGAGGCCCTGCGCGAGGAGCACCGGGAGGTTGTCGATCGACTCCGAGATCGACGGCGTGCGCGTGAGGCGGCGGATGCTCGCCGGCGACAGACGCCGATCGACCGGGCGAGCCCAGCCTTCCTGCGCGTCCACGTGCCAGGCGGGGCTGCCTTCGAACCAGCCGCCCTGCGCCAGCGTGAACTTGCGCGGATCGCCGGCACGCATGAAGGCCGTCTTCACGATGACCTGCTGGCCATCCTGGCTCAGCTCGAGATCGAACCGCGGGCGAAGCGGCTCGTCGCCGAAGCGCAGCTCCATCATCTGCGGTTCGAGGATGACGCGACGCCCCTTCAGATGCGGAAGGAGCTCGGAGGCGTCTTCCCCCCGGATGTCGATGCCGACGCGACGCGGACCATCGTTTTCGAGACGGGCCAGGACGCGCAGCGCCTCGCGGTCCGGCGTGGGTCGCTGCGCCTGGAATTGCAGCATCGCCGAGGCGGAGAGCGGCGTACGGGCCTCGGGATCGAGCAGCGAGATGGTCAGCGCACCCGCGCGGACCTGCATGCGGTACTCGATCGACTTCGGCGCAGGCGGCATCGGCTCGGGCAGCCAGGCATCGACGCCGGTAGCGGATCGATCGGAGCGTTCACCGCGTTCACCGCGTTCACCACGATCACCAATCGAGAAGCCCGGACGGCCCGGGGCGCCGCCCCCATCGATCCTCCGATCGGGGGGACTCCGCCCGCCCGCTGCGCGGCGAGCTTTCGGGCCCGTCGGCGCGCACGGCGGCTGCTGCCGCCCATGCCCTCGGGATCATTGCCGTGCGAGCGGTCGTGACCCGGCCGATCATGCCCGCCACCCCCGCCCCCTCCGAGGCCACCGCCTCCTCCGGCTCCCATCGCGGTAACTCCGTGAATTCCGTGCGACGCACCGTTCGTTCCCGCCGGCGCAAGATCGAGGCGCGGCTGCTTGGGCCGAACCTGATCGCGACAGGAGATCAGGAGCGCTGCAACGTGTTTGCAATGTCCGTTGATCTTCGGGAACGCCGGACACGAGCACTCGCTCGTGAAACCGGACGGGGTCACCTGGAGTTTGACGGCGTACGGCTCGAGGTCCGTGCCCCTCACGTGTCCGCGAGCGGCAAGGTCCTCCATCTGGACGTCGGAGACGGCCTGACGGCGGACGTAGTCATAACCGCGCAGAAAAGCCCGTGCGCCGAGCAATCGGCGAAGGGCGCGGTCGTTAAGCTGGCTCAGCGCTTCCGTGAACGGAGTCGACACTCGAAGCTCTCGTTCGCGTCCTACGAGGGACGCGCCTTTCCTTGGTAACAGGAGAGGAAGAGGTGGAGAGATGGAGAGGGCGGAAAGAGCTCGCGTTTTTCGGGGCCCAGCAGAACACAGAGGCCTCGCCGTCCGACGCGGTCGATGCCAGTTAGCATCGAGCTGTTGGGAGAGCAATACTTCGTTAATCGAGGAAATGCCAGGCCAGACGTGCCTGCATTTTCGAGCGACGAGCCACCGCCCAGCTCCGACGAGCGGGGCTGACCTCGCGCGCAGCTGCTGAATTTAGCTCTGTTTTGAGGCTCGCGCGATCAGTCGCAGCGATAGGAGACCCCCGGCTGCGGCTCGCGCGGGCCACCATCGACGGCAACGCACGGGTTCGCGGTCAGGTCGGTTTTGTATTCCCCGCCCACGCGCGCGGGAGCGCACGAGTAGCGGATCATCATCGATACCGCATCGCACGCGTAGTCCGGCTGGAAGTCGAGCTTCGCCGACTTGGCGATGTCGAGCGAATCGCAGATCCGGCCCTTGATGTAACTGAAGAAGAGAGGATTCTGGCAAACGCGGGTTCCGTCCTGGCCAATACCGGTCGGCGAAAACGCCGCGCCTGCCGCCGAGAGCATGTCCGTCGCCGCCACGCGCCCGGCGATGATGCCGTCATCGAGGCGCCACAAGGTTTGCTCTTCCGGCGTCGCAGGGACGTTCGGATCCCTCGGCTTCATGTCCTTGTCGAGCGGGACGAGCTTGCCGACGGAGACCGGCGAGCCCATGGCGAGCACGATGTCACCGAACGGCACGCCGACGGAGAGATCGAGCTCGACGACGAGTGAGTAGTCGGTGACGTGCCCGGGACCGTAGGCGACGGGGAAGCCGTTGACGATGGTGCCAGGAAGCACGGACCAGGCATCGGTCCCGCACCAGCCGGGCGTGTACCAACCGCGGCCGGTGCCCTCGGGCACGGACTGTGGACAGCCCTGATCCCGGATGCCGTCCGAGGCCACGAAACCGACCTCGACGTCGCGATCGTTGGCGCGCCCATTGTACTTTCGCACGAAGAGCAGCGCGCTCTGACGACCGCGGGAGATCCCCTCGTTGACGCCCGCGAAGTCGTCGATATCGAACCCGACCTGGAAGGTCGCGACGGAGTCGCCGAAGAAATTGTCGACCCCACCGTCGCCATCGCACGCGGGCTTGCCCTTGCGAACGCACGAGCTGGCGCCGTCGTGCGCGGTATCCGGGCGCGTGTCGCAAGTGCACACGTTGTCGAGGTCGACACCGGGATGGCCGTCGGGATTGTCTTTGAGGGAGAAGCGCTCCATCGCCATCACGATGGTCGGCAGCTCGAAGGCGGCGTCGTCGTCGACGGAGGGTGTGTCGGGAAGACGGGCGTGCACACAGGGATCGATGGGCCCGGCTTCGGTCGGTGCAGACGCGTCCGGGACGTCGGTCACCGTCGGTCCGGTCGTGCTCTTGTCGACGCGCTCGATTCCGGCAACGAGCTGACAGGCGGCCAGCAACGAGACGAGCGACAGTCCAAAGAGCGCTACGCGACGAGCCATGACCTAGTCACATCCGTACTTCTTGATGTAGTTGCCCGAGTCGATCGGACCGCCGTCGACCGCGATGCACGGGTTCGGCGGATTGGACGGGTCGATGCCTTCTCCCAAACGCGCGGGCTGCGCGCTGAAGCGAATCGACATCGACACCGCGTCGCACCCGTAGCCCGGCTGGAAGTCGAGGTTCGGAGATTGTGCGACGTCGAGGGCCTGGCAAATCTGGCCGCGCACGAGTTCGTAAACGCCCGGAGTCTGACACACGTAACCCTGTCCGAAGCCGGCCGGCGTGGCGGCGGCGCCTGCGGCCGAGAGCAGATCGGTGGCTGAAACACGTCCGGCGATGGTCCCGTCCTCGATGGCGTAGAAGCGCTCTTGGCTCGCGGTCGGAGGCTGGTTCGGATCGCGCGGAGCCATGTGTTCGTCGAGCGGAACGAGCGTCGCCACGAAGACGGGCGAGTTCATGCTCAAGCCGATTTCGCCGAAGGGCACCGTCACGCTGCGGTCAACCCGGATGACCAGGTGATAGTCGTGCACGTAGCCCGAGCCGAACACGATCGGAAAACCGCCGACCATCGTCTTCGGCGCGTACGTCCACTCGTCGTCACCGCACCAACCGGGCGAGTACGTCGGCATGCCCCCGTCGTCCGGCTGGGATTCCGGACAGCGCGAGGAAACGACTCCATACGCACCGATGAGGCCGACTTCGACTTCCAGATCGTTCGCGCGTCCGTTGTATTTGCGAATGAAGAAAAGGCCGCCGCCCCGTCCGCGCGCGATGCTCTCGTTCACCCCTGCGAACTTGTCGATGTCGAAGGACCCGATGTCGAACGACTTGGCAGCGATGGCGAAGGAGTTGTCGACACCACCATCTGCATCGCAGATGGGGTCTCCCTTGCGCACACACGACGATGCGCCACCATCCGCGGAGCCGGGTCTCGTATCGCAGGTGCAAACGCCGTCGAGATCGAACCCTGGCTGGATGTTGTCCTCGTCTTTGAGCGAGAACTGCTTCATCGCCAGGACGATCGCGGGGAGCTCACGTGTCGGGTCGTCGTCACGACTCGGCTTCCCCGGAGGGCGGGCGTGCTGGCACGGATCGGGGATGGCGCCCGGGTCGGGGTTGCCGGCGTCGGTGGTCACGTCGGCCGCCGCAATGTCCTTGTCGACGCGCTCGATGCCAGCCACGAGCTGACACGCCGCGACGAGCATGCCGAGCGTGATCGCGATAGCTGCCGTCTTGCGGATCACACGATCACCATCGACCGCTGAAGCCGAGGCTCGCGCTGTGTGACGAGACGCTCGGCTGGAGCGCGACCTTGTTCGAGGGCCCCGACGTGAAGACGAGGATCGCGCCAATCGCCGTGCCGACGACGCCGATCGGAATGGCGACGTTCGCGACGTTCGCAAAGACGAGCGCGCGGTCGGTGGCGCGATTGCTCTCGTCGGCCTGAGCGCCGCTGCACGGCGTCGCGCACTGCTGCGCCTTGTCGTTGTTCACGATCGCCGCGACGCCGAACACGGCGCCCGCAGCCAAGGTCGCCACGCCTATCCCGCCGACGATGAAGCCCGCCGTGCGCCGGCCACTGCCGTCCGAAGCACGATCCGACGACGGATCGCTCGGCGTCGTGGTCCCGGTGGAGGTGTCGGCGAGCGTAGGCGCCGGCGTCGGGTTCGCGCTCGGCGTGTCCTCGAGGCGAGGAAGGGTGACCGTCTGCGAGCTTCCCCCGTCTTCGACGGTGATCTCGAACGTCTTCGACTTCTTGCCGGGGGCAGAGACGTCGACCGTGCGCTTGCCCGCATCGACCGGCACACCGCTCCAGAGCAGTTCGGCGCGCTCCTCTCCGTCGATCTTCACGACGAGGCCCGGCACCTTCGCGTCGGGCGGCGCCACGATGCGGACGCGCGAAATTCGCGGCTCGAGCTTCTCGGCATGTTGGCGAGCGAGCTCGGCGCGTTCGGTGCGCGGCGGGACGGAGACCCTCGCCTGCTGCTCGACGGCGCGGAACTCGCCCCAGGCCGAAGCCACGCGGCCGGTGTGCTCGTGACACAACGCGAGATTGAGAAGCGTGCCCTGCCCGGGATCGAGCCGGTAACTCTCCTTCAGGAGTGGACAGGCCTCTTCGTGCTTGCCTTGGGCGATGAGCGCCTTGGCACGCCGAAAGAGTTCTTCGGCGTCCGCGATGGCGTCAGCCCGCGCCTCGGGCACATAGAAGAAAGGCGCGCCGAAGACACCAGCGACCACCACACCCGCAAAGAAAGACCGGCGGACCCGAGCCCACCCCGACAAGACGTTCACCTGCACCGTCAAAGAACGCTAGCAGAGGCCGGCAAGCAGATCAGTAGCGCGTGTCGAGGTTCGGTGAGACGGGCGGCGGCGTCCCGCTGGGAGCCGACGGCGTTCGTGCCGTTCCCGACGCCGGAACCGGCGGATGCGCCGGTCCGGAACGGGCGGTCGGGCCGCCCGCGGGGACGGCGGGGACGACCGGCTTGCCCGCACGCGTAGACGAGGCAGGGACCGAGGGAGCCGGCCCCGCCGACGCCGGCGGCGTTGGTTCGTCGACCGGCTTGACGGGTGTCACCACGCTTACCGCCGGTGGCAGCTCCACGTGGGCGGAAGAAACGCTCGGACCTTCGGGTGGCGGCGCACTCGACGTCCCTTGCGCATGCGAGTTCCGTGACTTGGCCAGATACGCGACGCTCGCCACCGACGTCGCCAGCAGCAACGCGACCGCTCCGACGATGAGGGCCACGAGCGATCCCCGGAGCCCTCGCCGCGTCGCGGCCGGTCCCGTATCTCGCAAGCTTTGACCGGTCGTGCCAAAGACGATCGGGGCGGGGGCACTGGGCCAGCTCTGGCCCGGCGCCGGCGCCGCTGGTTGCGGCAGCATCGACGGCCGAATGCGCGGCATCGCCGTGCCGGGGCTGGCGTACGGATGAAGGCGCGCGGCGAGATCGGCGACGGTTGGAATGCGGTTGGCCGGGTTCTTTTCGAGACAGCCGAAGATCACGCGCTCGAGGCCTTCCGGCACCTCGGGCACGAACGAGCGAACGGCGAACGGTGGATCGGCGACGATCGACGCGAGCAGGCCGGACATGTTGTCGGCCATGAACGGGAGCTTGCCGGTGATGAGCTCGAAGAGCGTGACCCCGAGCGACCACACGTCCGTGCGGGCATCGACGTGCTTCGCGCTGCGGATTTGCTCCGGAGACATGTACGTCGGCGAACCGAAGACCGCCTGCGTCTCGGTCAGCTTGGGATCGAGCATGCCCTCGTTGTTCACCGCCTTCGAGATGCCGAAGTCGAGAACCTTCACGAGCGGCGAGCCGTCGTTCCGGTAGGTGAGAAAGCAGTTCGACGGCTTGAGATCGCGATGGATGATGCCGAGCGCGTGCGCCTCGGCGACGGCCTCGCAGACCTGCATGATGTACGAGACCGCGTGTGGCGCCGGGATGCGGCCGTGCTCGGTGAGCACACGCCCGAGATCGTTTCCGACGAGGTGCTCCATCACGAGGTACGGGGCGCCCGTCGTCTCGTCGGCCCCCGCGTCGAGCACGCGCACGACGTGCTCGCTCTTGATCCGCGCGGTGGCACGCGCTTCGCGGACGAACCTCTCGACCTGGACGCGATCCTGCGCCGCGTGCGGGTGAAGGAGCTTGATCGCCACCGGCTCGCCGAGCTCGGCGTGACGCGCGACGACGACGATCCCCATCCCGCCGGCGCCGAGATGACGTTCGACGACGTACCGGCCGATCTTCGTTCCGGGCGCAGGAGCGGCGTGCGCCGTCGTCGCCGTCAACGCAGGCGCGGTCTCCGCTTGCGTCAGCTGCTCGTCCGGACGCGACATCCGCGTGTGTTGCCCTTCGTCGCGCACTGTGGCCAGTCTACCGCGACCTGGGACCAATGGTATACAAGGGGCCGATGCAAAGGCTGTTGGGGACTGCTCTTGCTGGTCTCGTGCGGGTCGCGGGTGTCACCGTTCTTGCCTCCACGGCCTTGGCCTGCGCCGTACCGGTCGCCGCAGGACTCGACGAAGGCGATGCAAACCGCGTCGTCGTGACGCTCGATCAGGCCGGAATCGACGCTGTTAAGGAGACGGACCCCACCAACGAGGGAAAGTTCCGCGTCAACGTCCCCCGCGATGACGCAGCGCGTGCTCTCGCGACCATGGCCGACGAGCAGCTCCCCCGCCCCAAGGCGCGGGGCGTCCTCGAGGCCGCCGATCGGGGTCAGCTCGTTCCCAGCCAAGCCGCCGAGCACGCCCAGTTGGTCGCCGGCCTCTCCGGTGAGCTCGAGCGTACGCTCGCGAACCTGGACGGGGTCTTGTCCGCCCGCGTTCACCTCAATTTGCCCCCGCGCGACGGTCTCCGTGACGGTCCGCCCCCGAAAACCACCGCCAGCGTGCTCGTCGAGCACCGCGGCACGACCCCTCCGCTAACCGCCGAGAACATCCAGCGCCTCGTGTCGGGCGGCGCCCCTTCCCTCGCCCCCACCGACGTCGCGGTGGTCTTCGTTCCCCATGCGGCGCGTCCCATCGCGGGCCGTTCGGAGCTCATGCACGTCGGTCCGATCGCCGTTGCCCGTGGGTCGATGAACACGCTCAAAGGCGCGTTCGCCGGCCTGGTCCTCCTCGTCCTCGCCCTCCTCGGTGCCACGCTCGCGCTGTACGCGAAGCTCGCGCGCCTTCGTCGAGAGCGCGACGAGAACGCGGCGCTCGCGGCACGCACGGGCGGACCGCCCGGCGCTAGAATGGCGCCCAACGGCCCCGGCGGGCCGGGTTCGATGAGCATGCGACCAGGCGTAGGACCGTGATCTCGATCGAAGGCGTCTCCAAATCGTTCCGGCCAACCGGCGGCGGCCCCCCGAACCAGGTTCTCCGTTCGGTCTCCCTCGACGTGCCTCGGGGCTGCCTGTACGGCCTCATCGGCCCGGGCGCGTCCGGCAAGAGCATCCTCCTCAAGATGATCACCGGCCTCATGAAGCCGGATCACGGGCGCATCGTCGTCGACGGCGAAGACGTCACGACGGCGTCGGAGCTCGACCTGCAGCGCCTGCGGCTGAAGTTCGGAATGCTCTTCCAGAACAACGCCCTCTTCGATCACCTGACCGTGGGTGACAACATCGCCTTCCCGCTCCGGCGTCTCACCGACCTGCCCGAGGACGAAATCAAAAAGCGCGTCGACGAACGACTCGCCCACGTTGCCCTCACCGGCTTCGACACCCGCATGCCCGCCGGGCTCTCGGGAGGCCAGAAAAAGCGTGTCGGCGTCGCTCGCGCGACCATCACGCAGGCCTCGATCGTCCTCTACGACGAGCCGGCCGCAGGGCTCGATCCGGTCACCTCGCAGAAGATCTTCGACCTGCTTCGCGAAGAGCAACAGGCCTCGAACGCCACGGTCGTCATGGTCTCGAGTGATCTCGACCGGCTGCTCACCGTCACCGATCGCGTCGGCATGATGTACCGCGGCGAGCTCATCTTCGACGGCACCACCGCGGAGGCGAAGAGCAGCACCGAGCCGCGTGTGAAGCAGTTCGTCCACGGCCTCACCGAAGGTCCGCTCTGACGGGAGCACGCAACCGTGACGACGAAGCCCCCGGTCGCTCCGCACGACAGCCCCTACGAGGTCGTTCTCCTCGTCGCCTCGTGGGCACTTCTGGTCACCCTGTCCTCGCTCGTGGTGCGCCGCGACGAACGCAAGCTCGACGAGGCGCAGCTCGAGCGCGCTTGGACGCCGGCGAGCCGCGACAACGCGCTCATCGGCCTCTCTCTTCTGGGTTCGCCACTCCTCGGGCTCTTCGCAGTCGCCTACCACTTCGCGCGAACGCGCCGTTTTCGCCCGGTCGGGCTCCTGCAAGGCCTCGGTTGGAGCATCGGAATCCTCGCCATCAACGTCGTGTCGATGACGGGCCTCGCCTGGCTGTTCGACCTGCCTCTCGAATGACAGAGATCGAATGACAGAGACGCCCCTCGCCTCCTGACGGACGCGTTCGAGCTCGCGGAAGAGGTCCTTTCTCGACGCTTCCAACGGGCTCGGATGGCGCGTCGCAGCCCAACCAGGAAGGCGGCGCGCCGCTCGCTTGTTTCCGTTGCGAGAGCGAGGGTCGAACCATGAAAGCGTGGATGGCAAGAACGGCCAAAGCGGCGCTCGTTGCGCTCGTGGCGGGTCTGCCGGTTCTCACGATTCCGACAGCGGCCATGGCCCAGGACCAAGAGTCCCCTCCGCCGGAGACGCCGCCTGCACCCCCTCAAGCCGCACCGACGGCCGCCCCCGCGGCCCCACCGCAAGGCCAGTGGGTTCTCACGGACACCTACGGCTGGATCTGGGTCCCGGCGGGAGCGAGCTCGTACGCGATCGCCTCGCAGCCCTACGTGTACCTCTACACGCCGAGCTACGGCTGGACCTGGTACTTCTCGCCCTGGGGTTGGGGTCCTTATTACCGAGGCGCGTGGGTGCATCAACCCTGGGGTGGCCCGCGCGTGTGGGCGGGCGGCCGTTGGGTTTCGCCTCGCGTCTACGTGGCGCCGCGCTACGCCGTTCCGCGCGGGGCTTACCGCGCCGGCACGTACCACATGCGCGGCGGCTACTACCGCGGCGGGCATCGCTGAGACGCGGTTCGAGACACGCCGCCGAAACGCGCGTGTATAGTGCTTGCCTCGATGTCGGCCCAGGCGAGCGCGCCCACCCCTACCAAAAGCCCGAGTGGCCTCGAGGCAACGGCTGCCAAGGCGGGGGCGGCCTTCCTCAACATCGCGGGAACCGCGGGCGGGATGACGATCCTGCTCGCGCGCATCATTTCCCGCTTTTTCCCGCCCCGCATCGACTCGCGCGAGCTGTGGAAGAACCTCTACAAGATGGCGGTGAAGTCGCTGCCCATCGTGGTGGTCACGGCGCTCTTCACCGGCGCCATCATGGTCATCCAGGCCGCGACCATCGTGAAGCGGTACGGCGCCGAGGGACTTCTCGGTTGGGGCGCGGGCTTCGGCACCCTCCGTGAGATCGCACCGCTTCTCACCGCGCTGATGATCTCCGGGCGCGTCGGCGCCAACAACACGGCCGAGCTGGGAACGATGGTCGTCACCGAGCAGCTCGACGCGCTGCGCGTGCTCGCCATCGACCCCATCAGCTTTCTGATCGCCCCACGTTTCGTCGGCATCGTCAGCACGCTCTTCATGATGACGCTCTTCGCCGATGCCCTCGCCCTCTTCGGCGCGGCATACACGGGCCAAGCGCTCCTCGGCGTGAGCCCCCAGACCTTCTACAACGGCCTCACCACCGGTTTGCTCGGCTTCGGTGACGTCGCCAACGGTCTCTTCAAGAGCATCGTCTTCGGGCTCGTGATCGCCCTCGCCAGCTGTCATTTCGGCCTCGCCACCACGGGCGGTGCTCCAGGCGTCGGCCGCGCGGTCAACGCCACGGTCGTCGCGAGCGCGGCGGGCGTCTTCGTCCTCGACTACCTGGTGAGCTTCGCGCTGGGAGGATGAGAGAGAGATGAGGAGGATGAGAGCGTGACGGCGCAAACCGTTTCTCCCATCGACGACCAACCCGAGGAGCTCGGCTGGGTCGGTCACCTCGGCGCCGCGGCCATCGATCTGCTCATCGGCGGGCGCGAGCTCTACTCCGTGTTCGTCCGCACGCTCTATTACACGGCGCGCGGACGGCGGGAGAAGGGCGCGGTCGTCGCGCAGATGTACGAGATCGGCAACAAGTCGCTCTTCTTCTTGTCGATCACGATGGGCTTCATCGGGATGATCCTCGCCTACCAGGCAGGTCTCCAGGCCAAGCGCGTCGTGCCCGACTTCACGATGCTCGGCGCGACCTACCTCGAGCTCCTCGTGCGCGATTTGGCGGCCTCACTCGGTGCGCTCATGCTCGCCACACGCGTGGGTGCAGGCATCGCCGCCGAGATCGGGTCGATGGTCGTCACCGAGCAGATCGACGCGCTCCGCATGTGCGCCGCCGATCCTATCGACTTTCTGATCAAGCCGCGCTTCATCGCCAGCATCGTCATGACGATCGTGCTGATCGTCTGGTCCGGCGCGGTCGCCTTCGTGTCGGGTGCGATCACCGCCTACCTCGCCTTCGACGTTCCGCTCCAGACGTTCTTCAACGCGTCACTCGTCGACGTCGGCGACATGTCCGTCGGAGTCGCGAAGTGCTTCGCCTACGGCGCGGCCATCCCGGTCGTGAGCGGCTACTGCGGTCTGTCGACCTTCGGCGGCTCCGAGGGCGTCGGCTGGGCGACGACGCGCGCGGTCGTCAACACTTCGCTCGCCATCATCATCCTCAACTTCTTCATCTCGGGCGCCGGCTTCCTCATCTTCCCGGGCTGATCGATCGGCCTGCCCTCGCCTCGCGTGGCCCCCTGCGCCGCGTTCACGGAGACTTGGAGCCGTACTTCGTACGGTACTTCTCGCGGTAGGGCGTATGGCAGTCCTTGCAAACGGCCTTGGCCGCTTCGAGGTCGCCCTTGTCCGCGGCGGCCTTGCCCTTGTCGGCGATCGCAGTCCAGTTCGCGAACTCCGGATCGCTGGGCGCCATCGTCTTCGCCTGCGCGAAGATCGGCGACAGCGCTTTGGCGTCTCCCGCCGCCGCGGTCGCGCCCATCTTCTTCATGAGATCCTTCAGCGCCATATTCGCAGCCCCCGCAGGAGCGGCCGCGAGGAGCGCAGCGCCCACGAGACAGGCGAGCGCGAGCGCATGCACGTGGGGCAGAGCCAAACGGGTCTTTCGCATGGAATTCCCTTGTCCGGGTTCGATGTCGTGGACTTCTTCGCCGCCCGAGGTTCGACGGCGCAGCGGACGAAACGATCTCCGTGTACGCTAGGCAAAGGCCTCGCCGTCGTTTCGGATGATTCAATTCAAGAACATCATCAAGTCGTTCGGCCCGAAGACCGTCCTCAACGACGTCTCGTTCGACGTGCCCACGGGCTCGGTGTTTTTCATCATCGGGGCATCCGGCGTCGGTAAGAGCGTGCTCATCAAGCACCTCGTCGGCCTGCTCTATCCGGACAGCGGCGAGATCTGGCTCGACGACGAGGAGATCTCGAAGTTCGACGAGCAACAGATGGGCCCGATTCGGAAGAAGTGCGCCATGGTGTTTCAGCACTCGACGCTCTTCGATTCGATGACCTGCGCCGAAAACGTCGCGCTTCCGCTCCGCAAGCACAAGAACCTGAGCCTGAAAGACGCGCTCGGCGAAGCCCGCAAACGCCTGCAAATGGTCCACATGCAGGAGTTCGGCGACCGCTACCCGCCCGAGCTCGGCGACGGCATGCGCAAGCGCGTAGCCATCGCGCGCGCCCTCACGCTCGACCCGACGTACGTCCTCTTCGACGAGCCGACGACGTCGCTCGATCCGGTGAGCGCGCGGCGCGTCGACGTCCTGATTCGCGAGCTCTCCGACAAGCTCGGAGTGACCTCGATCGTGGTGAGCCACGACCTCGTGAGCATCTTCTCCATCGCCGACCGGATCGCGATGCTGTATCGCGGCAAGCTCCGGATGCTCGGCTCACGAGAGGAGTTCCGGGCCACCCCCGACGGCGTGGTTCAGCAGTTCATCAACGGCCACGCCACGGGCCCGATGGAGCTCTGAAACCCACGAAGTACGCAGGAACCTCGTGGCCTTCGGCCGCATTCGCCTGTAGCCTTGGCCATCGATGGCCCAGGAGAAATCGATCGAGGTCAAAGTCGGCATCCTGATCCTGGTCTCGCTCGGGATCCTCGCCGCCTTCGTCCTCATCATGGGAGGTCTGTCGTTCGAGAAGACCTATACGGTCTACGTCGACTTCGACAACCCGGGTGGCATGCAGTCGGGCGCGCCCGTGCGCATCGCGGGCGTGAAGGTCGGCAAGGTCAGCGACCTCGCCTTCATGGGCGGCAAGATCGATCCGAAGACGAACCGCCGCACGCTCGTCCGCGCCAAGCTCGCCATCGAGCAGCGCGTGCGTGAATCGATCCACGAAGACGCCGACTTCTACGTCACCACGCAGGGCGTCCTCGGCGAGCAGTTCTTGGCCATCGAGCCCGGTTCGCCCCTCAAGCCGGTTCTCCCCGACAACAGCGTCGTGAAGGGCATCGACCCGCCGCGCCTCGACCTGTTCCTCGCCAAGGCCTACGAGCTTCTCGACACCACGATCACGGGCATCCGAAACAACCGCGAGCTCATCAGCGACATCGCGACCAACACCGCGGGCCTGCTCAAGAACCTCAACGGCGTCCTCAGCGACAACAAAGAGCGCATCAACCGCACGGTGGCGAACCTCGAGTCGCTCACGGCCGAAGCCAACACCCTCACCGTCCACGCGCGCACGCAGTACGTCGACAACCCGAAGATCGCGCGCACGATCGACAACGTCGACAAGATCTCGACGGACCTTCGTAAAGACAGCGAGCCGATGCTCAAAGACGCCCGCGAGGCGCTCGCCAATTTGAACCGCGCCTCGAAGGTGGTCGGCGGCGAAGAGGAGCAAGCGAAGCTCAAGAAGGCGCTCGAAGACGTGGCCCAGCTCGCCGCCCGCGCCAATGCGACCGCGGCCGATGCGCAGGCCATCGTCACGCACATCAAGAAGGGCAACGGCACGGTCGGCGCGCTCGTGATGGACGAAGCGATCTACGACGACGTCCAGGAGATGGTGCGCGACCTCAAACACAATCCCTGGAAGTTCCTCTGGCGCGAATGACCGGCGCTTCCTGAGGAGCGCGTCCGACGAAGCGAACGAGGGCTCGGCGAGAGACGCTTCGCGTATGCGAAGCACGACCAGAAGTTAGTCGGTCGACGTATCGGGCGTGCTGGTATCGGGCACGCTGGTGTCGGGCGTGCTCGTGTCCGGTTTGCTCGTATCGGGCTTGGTGGCCGCGTCGTCACCGCCGCTCGCATCGCCGGGCGCGGCCGCTTCGCCGTCTCCCCCGTCCGTGGCCGCTGCTCCCGCCTCGCCCGGCGGCTTGCCCACCACGCTCGTGAGGTCGTCCGAGCAACGACGCGTCCCGTCACGCTGTTCGATGCAGATGAGCCCGGGCGCGCAATCGGTCGCCAGGAAGCATTCGCCGCCGGCCGCCTGCTCGCTATTGGAGCTGCACGCCGCAGGAAACAGGGCAAAGGCCGCGACCGGGCCCAGCACGACGAGCATGCGCAAAGCGCTGGTGTTGCGACGAACCTTCACGGCCGAAAAGCGTAAACGATTGGCACGCGACGAGCTACGGGCGAGCGCGTCACGACACCGAACTACGCGATGGTGAGAAGGACGTCGCCCTCGTTCACCGCCTGCCCTTCGGCGCAGGCGATCGATTCGACATTTCCAGACACCGGCGCCTCGACCGGCATCTCCATCTTCATCGACTCGAGAATCACGCAGACCTGGCCCTCGGACACGGAATCTCCGGGCTTCACTTCGATCTTCCAGACCGTTCCCGTAATGTGCGCGTTCACGTTGGTCGGCATCGACCGCATGGTCCAACGGGTCTGGCCCAGAGCGCAAGGCGCGTTCGAGTCGGAGCCGAGCCGGTGCGCGCGAGCTAGCGAGACCAGCGAGACACGCGAGACCAGCGAGACACGCGAGACACGCGAGACACGTGGGTGCGAGCAAACGCGACCGATTCGCGTGTTCCTAGCCCAGCCAGCGATCAATTCGTGCTAGGCCCGCATTACCGTTTGCGAACGCGGCTACGGGCAGGTAACTTTTCCGGCACCCGCTCCCCTGAACCACGATGGGACAAGTCCAGTGGCGCTGGACGACAGCCCTCGCGGCGACGGTGACCTAGAGAACCGAGAAGAACGAGAAACGCGATGGCGGAACAGAAAGAGAGCTCCGTTCTCTTCTCCCTCAAAGAGCTCATGAGCCTTGAGGAGGATCGGATCAAGCAAGAGGACGACGATCGGAAACTCAAGGAAGCCAACGAGCTCGCGGCCCGTCAGGAGGCCGAGCGCCGTGCACGCGAAGCGGAAGAAGCTCGCATGCGCGCCGAAGAGGAACGTCGTCGTCAGGAAGAGCAGCGCACGCGCGAAGAACAAGCGCGCGTCGATGCCATCCGCCAGGGCGAGATTGATCGCGCCCGCCACGAGGCCGAGAACCAGGCTCGCCTCCGCGCTCTCCAGCAGCAGCAGGAACACGAGCGCCAGCTCGCTGCGCTGTCGCAGGACAAGAAGAAGAAGCAGCTCACGTACATCGCTGTCGGCATCGGCGCGCTGGCCATCCTTGGCGCCGTCGGCGGCGGCCTGGCCGTGAAGGCGAACAACGACAAGCAGGCCGAGATCCAGGCCCGCCAGGCGAAAGAAATCGCCGAGAAGGAAGCCCAGCTCACCAAGCTGACGGGCGACCTCAAGGCGCAAAACGACGCGATCTCGGCCGCACAGGCCGAAGCTGCCAGCGCCAAGAGCGAAGCCGATCGCTCGGCTGCCCAGGCGAAGCTTCTCGCCGCTCAGGAGCAGCAGAAGCGCACGCAGGCCAACATCGCCGCGGTCCGCAGCGGTGGTGGTGGCGGTGGTGGCGGTGGCAGCAAGCCCGCTACTCCCCGTCCCGCCTGCACCTGCCAAGCCGGCGACCCGCTCTGCTCGTGTCTCTGACCGAACAAGCCCGCCCTCCTATCGCGTTCGCGCTCGACTTCGCAGACCGCGCCGAGGCTCTCGCCGCGGCTCGCGAAGTCGCGCCCGCGATTGGAATGGTCAAAGTCGGGCTGGAACTCTTCGTGCGTGAAGGCCCCTCGGTCGTGACGCTTGGTCGCGACGTGGGCCTTCCCGTATTTCTCGATCTGAAGCTCCACGACATCCCCGAGACGGTCGAGCGTGCGGTTGCGCAGGCTTCGACGCTCGGGGCGCGCCTCGTGACCGTGCACGCCAGCGGCGGCCGCACGATGTTGAATCGCGCGGTCGCGCGTGCGGAGTCCGAAGGCGCAGGCCTCGCGGTGTGCGCGGTGACTATCCTCACCTCGCTCGACGATGCCGATCTCGACGACATCGGTTTCGAGAGCGGCGTCACCCTGCCCCCCGAGCCCGATGGCATCGTTCGCACGCGCACGAGCTACGCAGCCGAAAAGCTCGCCCGCCTCGCGTGGGACGAAGGCGTGCGCTGGTTCGTGTGCTCGCCTGCCGAAGTGAAGTATCTCCGCCGCGCTCTCGGTCCCGACGCCGTGCTCGTCACGCCCGGCGTGCGGCCAGCCGGCGGCAACACCACCGACGATCAGAAGCGCGTCGCGACGCCCGAGCGCGCGATTCAGGACGGCGCGAGCTGGGTCGTCGTCGGTCGCCCCATTCGTGACGCGAAAGATCGCCTCGTGGCAGCTCGCTCCATCGCCGACGCCATCGCGCGTGTGAAGGTCTCGTCGTGAGGCTCGTAACCGGCCTCCAGCCCGTGCGCGAAGCAATTCGCGTCCACGGTGAAAAGCTCGAACGCGTGCTCGTCGAGAAAGACGGCGGACCGCAGATCGAAGCCGTCGCTCGCTTCGCGCAGGGTCGCGGGGCAGCGGTCGAACTCGTCTCGCGCGGGGACCTCGATCGCGCCTCCAAGGGCGCTCGCCATCAGGGCGCGATCGCTTACGCGCCCGATCTCGCTCTCGTGCCTCTCGAGGCGATCATCGCCGAGCTCGGGCCCACCACCCTCGTCGTGGCGCTCGACGAGCTCGAAGATCCGCAGAACTTCGGCGCGGTGATTCGTTCGTGCGTCGCCCTCGGTGCGAGTGCCATCCTCTGGCCCGAGCACCACGCTGCGCCTCTCTCCCCTGCCACGTTCCGCGCTTCTGCAGGCGCCGTGGAGCACGCCACGCTCTGTCGCGTAAGCGCGCTGCCGAACGCCCTCGAGCGCCTGCGCGACGCGGGTGCGACGATCATCGGCCTCGACGCCAACGCGGAGCATTCGCTTCCGAAGGTCGCGTTCGAAGGGCCCGTCGTCCTGGTCGTCGGCGCAGAAGGCAAAGGGCTCCGCAAGCCGGTCAAGCGCGCATGCACCGAGCTCGCGAACCTGCCCATGACCGGCGTGCTCGACTCGCTCAACGCTTCGGTCGCGGCGGCCATCGCCATCTACGAAGTGCTACGCCGCCGCAATCCGGCCTGAGCCGCACGGCGGTCGACGCCGATCCCGAGCGACGCGCGCCCCCACTGGGGCGACCACTTGCAAGGACCGTGACTTTCGGGGCCCACGATGGGCGAACCTCGAAATTCACGGTCCTTTGCACAAGTCTGTCGCGAACTCCGTTTGACTGTTCAATCAGCGCAACTGAGTTGCGCGGAGCACCGAACGGTTCGCGGGCCGCCTATTTTCACCGAGTTCCGTGACGGAAATCGGTGGAAAGGCGACGCGCACGCACGGTTCGGTACTCTACGGCGCCATGACTTCGCCCACCGTCCGGCTCGAGACCAACGGTCACGTCACCACGATCGTCCTCGCGCGCCCCGAGGTCCGCAATGCCGTCGACAGGACAACGGCGGCGGCCCTCGCGGACGCGTTCCGCGCCTTCGAGGCTGACGACAACGCGCGTGTGGCGGTCCTCTATGGCGAGGGCGGTACGTTCTGCGCGGGCGCCGATCTGGAGGCGTTCGCACGCGGCGAAGGCAACGTGCTCTCGCCCGAAGGCGACGGGCCCATGGGGCCTTCACGCTTCGTGTTGAGCAAGCCCGCCATCGCCGCCGTGAGCGGTCACGCCGTCGCCGGGGGGCTCGAGCTCGCGCTGCTCTGCGATCTGCGCGTGGTCGAGCAAGACGCCGTCTTCGGCGTGTTCTGCCGACGCTTCGGCGTTCCGCTCATCGACGGCGGCACGGTTCGCTTGCCGCGCCTCATCGGCCTCTCACGCGCGCTCGACATGATTCTGACCGGCCGGCCCGTCGGTGCCGAAGAGGCGCTCGCCATGGGGCTCGCCAACCGCGTGGTGCCTCGGGGCCAAGCGCGTGAAGCTGCGGAAGCTCTCGCTGCCGAGATCGCCTTCTTCCCTCAAACGACCATGCGTGGCGATCGCGCGAGTGCGTATGCGTCGTTCGACGTTCCGTTCGAGCACGCACTGGCGCGCGAGTTCGAGATCGGAATGCGCTCGCTCGGGGCCGGCGAAGCGAAGGCTGGCGCGACGTCGTTCGCGCAAGGGCGTGGGCGGCATGGCTCGTTCGACGCTGGCGTCGACGAGAAGACTCGCCGTTAGAAGCGGCCGGCGGACACCCCCTCGCGCCGGCATCATCACATCACGATCGACTGAGACTGCCGGCGGACACCCCCTCGCGCCGGCATCGAATCACGATCGATCGAGACTGCCGGCGGACACCCCCTCGCGCCGGCATCATTTCAAACCAAGAATTCGAATCAGCGAGCTTTGGTCGCGAGACGCTGAAGCTGCTCGCGCACGGCCTGCCGACGTTGTTCGATGAACTCGGGCACGAACGGAGAGCTCCCCGTGAAGTGCTCGATGATCTCCGGAATTGCGAACGGCATGAAGTGAATGCCGATCAGAGACACGATGAGTTGCGTGGAATCGAGCTTCTCGTCGAAGAGACCTTCACGCTGACCTTCGCGCGCGAACTCGAGGGCCGCAGCGAGAATGTCCTTCACCGTGTTGCCGACGTGCTCGCGCATGACGGGGCCCCAATCGAGAGCCTCGCGAACGAGAAGTCGCGCCGTGTGCGGTTGCGCCCCGAGCGTGGTCGTGATCGCGTCCGTCAGTCGATCGAGACGCTCGGAATACGAGCCTTCGGTCTGAGCAGCGGACAAGATCGCCGTCTTGACGTTGTCGAGCAGGTGCGTGAGCACCGTTGCGTAGAGAACGTCTTTGCTCGGGAAGTGGTGGAAGAGCGACGCCTTGCGAAGGCCGACGCGCTCGGCGAGATCGCCCATGCTCGCGCCTTCGTAGCCACGCTCGGCGAAGAGGCTCGTCGCTTCGACGACGATCTCCTCCTTGCGTAGCTTCTTGCGCTTGCGCGGTGCGATCGGTGTTTCGGAGCTGCGCGGTCCAGTCGGCGGAACCGACTCTCGGCGCGGCGGTTTCGAGGGCCTCACGACGGAGCTCACGAGTTACCTCGCGAGCGCGGCCCAGCATCGATGAGCGGGCGAAGCGGTTTCAAAATCTCCATGACATCGGCCTGCAGCTTTGATTGCGAATCGCGGGGCAAGAGCGACTCCGCCTGGAATAGAGCGAAGCCGACGTAATCGTTCATGAGCCCCACGAGCCAGGCGTCAGGGTCGTCGTCACCCGCGAGCATCGCGATGTTGCTCGCGATGCGGTGAGGCTTCAACGTCCCGTCCATCAGCGGCCCAGCCCCCATGAACAACGGATCGTATACTCCGCCTCCGGTTGCGAATCGAGACAGACCTTCACGCAGCTCGTCACCTTTTCCGGCAAGGTCACACCGTTGGTGGATCACCGCGAGCGCTGGATTGAATGTCTCAACGATCGCCTCCGGACCGCGTGGACGGGGTGCAACAACGAAAGCGCAGCCGCTCGACACAAGCTGGAATACGGCCCTGGTAACTTCGAATTCCAACTGACCGATTGCTCGGCCGATGTCTGCGATGCTCTTCTGTCCGTCGCATTCTGCAAACACCTGTTCGAGTTCTTCCGAGGCCTTTTTTCCAGGCACGGGAACAGGAATGTATGCATCACCAGGGATTTTTTCCCGGAAGAAACGCATCTCGTCCATTCGACGCGCAGCCTCCATCAAAAGGCCACCAGCGTTGAGGCTGTGACGCCTCAGAATGTGTCGCTCTTCGAAACGATCGAAGAAGTAGAACGCACCTTCCGTCACGTGCACGGCAGCGAAGAACACCTCTTCGACTTGTCGCGCCATCATCGAATACAGCTGCTCGGCAGCAACGATTCCGGTCTCGATCGCCGTCTCACCAAGACGCTTTCGAGTCTCCGTGCTGATGCGAACGATCGTCTCGAGCTGTTCGCGCGTGATCACACCAAACCGATACAGTGTCTCGCCAAGACGCTCTTCGGCGATGGTCGTCGACGCGGCGATGATCGTTCCGCCTTCGAAGTAGAGCGAGCGTGTTCCTTTCTCCGAGAGAACGATCAATTCGCCTTTCCAATTCGATTGAGCGGCAAGCGCCACGATGTCGGAAAGGGCACCGGGGGACCGGATCTCACCGGCGAGTTTCATGACGGCGTCGCCACCGCTCATGCTCCTCGCGACAATCAGATCGCGCGGGCTCGGGATGAGTCTCCACTCCCCCGCCCTCGGTCTCAACTGCTGGCTTGCCGTGCGGCCGACGGGGTGGACGGCCCCGGTCTGGTCCACGCGAAGCAAGTCGTCGCGATCGGACATCCAACCTAAGCTATCAGAGCCGCAGAAAAGCTTGCACTTTGACGCAGGCCATCGGAGACGCTCACCTATATAAACCGCGTTCGAGAGCGTTTTTCACGGCCGCCGTTTGCCCGTTCGTCGTTTGCCCTTCCAGTGCCACATTGGTTTGGGTTCTGTTTGGGACAATCACGAGCGCGATGCGGTAATGCATCGGGTCAGCAGCCGCGCCGTATCTGGTCTCTCGCCCGACCACCGACGCTGCAGTCCTCGTCACTCTTCGCCGCCCTTCCTCGTTCGTCCGTTGCACTCCGCACGAGCATTGCCCCGCATGAGCATGGACACAGCCAAGACGCCGCCCGACGCCGCTAGCCTCGAGAAGGCCATCTCCCGGACCTACATCGCCGATTCCCGCACGGCGCTCGCGGCCTGGCTCGCCCTTCAGCTCGGCCGACCGCTGCTGCTCGAAGGACCTGCCGGCGTGGGCAAGACGGACCTCGCCCGCGCGCTCGCCGAGACCCTCGAAAGGCCCCTGATTCGCCTGCAGTGCTACGAGGGCCTCGACGAAGGCAAAGCGCTCTACGAGTGGGATTACGCCAAGCAGATGCTCTACACGCAGCTGCTGCGCGACACGATCGCGTCACAGACCCAGGGGGCGAGCTCGGTGGCCGACGCGGCTGCGCGACTCCAGGGGGCCGAGAGCGAGTTCTTCAGTAAGCGCTTCCTGATCGCGCGCCCCCTTCTCGCGGCGCTGCAGAGCGACGTACCGGTCGTCTTGCTCATCGACGAGGTCGACCGCGCCGATCCGGAGTTCGAGGCGTTCCTGCTCGAGATCCTCGCCGAGCAGCAGGTCACCATCCCCGAGCTCGGAACGATTCGATCCGTTCATACGCCGCTCGTTCTGCTCACGACGAACGCCACGCGCGACATGACGGACGCGCTACGGCGGCGCTGCCTGCACACGTTCCTCGACTACCCGCCGCCGTCGCGTGAGCTCGCCATCCTCGAACTGCGCGTGCCCGGCATCGCGCGCGAGCTCGCCGAGGCGCTGGTCCGCTTCGTGGCGGACGTCCGCAAGCTCGACCTTCGCAAGCTGCCCTCGATCTCCGAGACCATCGACTGGGCGCGCGCGCTTCTTCTCCTTGGCGCCAGCGGACTCGATCGGACGCTCGTCACCGAGACCCTTGGCGTCCTCGTAAAGCACGAAGAAGACCGCCTCAAGGTGACGAACGCAGCCAACAAGCTGCTCGGCTCCTGATTCGAGAAGCGCGCGCCGCCACGACGTCGCGCCGCTGCGCCGCCTTAACCAACATCCATCGACGAGCGCGCGCAGCACTCGTCGATGGAGCCTTCCCGATCTCACATCACCGTGCAGCCATCGGCTGCAAACGGATCAGCTCTCGGCGGGCGGCGGGATGCTCTTGCCGTTCTCTTGCTTGTGATCGGCCTTGTTGAGCGACGGCGCGTCTCCGACTTCGAGCGCGCACTCGCCGAAGATGACCTGCATCTTCGAGCCGGTCACCGCGAGCTTCACCTCGAGCGACTTCGCGCGAAGGACGGTGTTGTCCTTCACGGAGCCCGAGAGCTGGACCTTGTCCACGTCGAACTCGCCCGAGAGCTCGCCGTCGCTCTTGAGCTCGCCTGCCTTCACTTTTCCGCTCACCGCGCCGCTCGTGGCCACCGTCAACGACGGCGCCTCGATGTCTCCGTTGATCGTCCCTTTGACGAGAATCGGACACGTCGACGTCAGCGACCCCTTGAACGTCGTGCCTTCCTCGACCAGCGTTCGCTTCTCGGTCGCGGAGGCGCCGAGGCCCGTCTTCAGATCGCTCATCCCTCGCTCCTTCTGTTCCGTTACTTCTTGGACGACTTCGAACCGTTGCCGTTACCGTTTCCGGTCGGTCCGGCCGTCGTGATTTTCATACGCAGCTGACAACCAGGCTCGAAAGCGAAGCGCGTCAGCTCGGCTGGCTGCTGCACTGCACCGACGAGTGATCCCGTCGACGTCACGACGAGCTGACTCGCGCCGATGATGCCTGCCTGCGCGCGCTTGCCGTCCGTCTTCTCGAAGAACTTGCCGTTGATGGTGATGTTGCCCGCGCCCGTGATCTGGCAGCCCTGGAGCACGCCATCCGAGCCGATGACGAGCTCGGTCCCGCGACCGAGCGCAATCGTGCACTGCTCGAAGAGACTCTCGATCTCCACCATCGCGCCCTCGTCGAACTGGAGAGCGGCGTTGCGGAGTGTGTCGCCACGACCGAAGTAACGTCGGTTCGAGCGATCGTCGGCGGGACGCGCAGGCATCTCGCCGGCGAGGAACGCGGCGACCTGCGTGGCCGTGACGCGCACCGAGCCATCGGCGTTCGGGCTGTTGTCGAGCCAGTCGGCCTTGATGCCCTGGATGTTGGCGCCCTTCGCGTTGATCCCGTAGACCTTCGCGCCGGTGAAGTTCGCGCCTTCGAGCTTCGCATCGCCGAGCGTGGCGTTGCGGAGGTCGGCGTTCGTGAGGTCGGCGCTCGCGAGGTTTGCCTTCGTGAGATCGGCCTTGGTGAGGACCGCGCCCACGAGCTTGACGCCACGTCCTTTGACGGAGCGAAGCGTGGCGTCGCCGAGCGTCGCGCCCGAGAAGTCTGCGTCCTCGAGGTTCGAGTCCGACAGGTTCGCGTTCGTGAGCTCGGACTTCATCATCTTGACGCCGCCGAGGTAACACTCCCCGAGATCGGCATGGGTCAAGACGGCGCCCGCGACGTCGGCTCCGCCGAGGTTCGCGAGATCGAGCTGCGCGTGCGTGAGGCGCGCGCCCGCAAGGTTGGCTCCCTGCAGGTTCGCGCCTTCGAGGTTTGCACGCGACAGATTCGCGCCCGCCAGAAGCGTGCGCTGGAGATTGGCTCCTTCGAGATCGGCGTTGTCGAGGTTTGCGTCGCGCAAGTCGGCGCCGGAAAGGAACGCCTCGCAGAGGTTCGCGCTCTTCAGATTCGCGTTGCGTAGGCGCGCGCCTTCGAGATTGGCGCCGACCATGTCGCAACGACGAAAGCTGGCGCCTTCGAGCACCGCGTTGGCGAGGTTGATCCCCGACAGATCCGCGCGGTCGATCTTCTCGCCGCGTTTGACTTTACTGACGACGGCATCGGGCGTGAGCTCGGCCATGTCTTCTCCCGGTAACGATGCGAAGCGTTCGTTCGTGCGTGATGACGAAGCGGACGAAGGCGGATGAAGGCGGATGAAGAAACCTGCGCGTCCTTCGTGCTCTCTCGAACCGTCGACGACTCTTCATCATCGACGTTCGAAGCGACGAGGAACGCATCGAGAATACAGATTCGAGTTCTGAAGTTAACAACTGTCGCGCGATCGAAATGACTTTCGGTGTGCCGGCTACCCACCTCTCGTCAACGTTGGCTCTCGTGAAGCATGAACGCTCGGCGCGACCTCGCATCGCGCCTGTCATGCAAATGCATCAGGCGAAGCGGCGACGCGAACCGTGCGCGTGCATCACGCAAGCGCCGTAAGAGCGTAAATCGCGCGGTCCGTCGTGAACGATGGCAAGGCGAGCACACCGTGGTCGCAACGGGTTCCAGCCAGCACGGAACCGGCTCCGCGCTTGGGCTCATGCGCACGCGTACGCTACGCGAGCCCTCACCCCTCGAGGCGGTACTTTTCCTTCGCCTCTTCGAGGTAGTCCGTCAGCTGCGCGATGCGCTGGGCGAACGGAACCTTCTCGATTCCCTTCAGGCGATCGACCTCGCCGAAGCGCGCCAGCAGCACGCTGATCGAGAGCCACGTCTCTTCGCGGCCTCGGAACAGTTCGCGCTTCTTCGCTTTCGCGTCGGGCGACCAGCTGCTCTGCATCTCTTCGTAGCCTTCGTGCTGCTGCTTCAGCTGGTTCGTGAGCGACGCGAGGCGCTCGCGTTCCGCGGCACGTGCGTCGCCCGGGTTCGCGTTGACGAGCTCCGCGCGGTACTCCTGGAAGCGTTCGACGATGCGTGCAGCGAGCGTGTCCGGAATGTCGGAGACGGCGGCGATCTCGTCGGCCTTCGCGTCGAAGAGGACCTTGAGGCTGGTGAGCCCCGCGGCGTAGAGCTTGTCGATCGTGACCTTGCGGACGTCGGGCACCGACAGGAGCAGCGACTGCACGATGACAGCTTCGCGTTGCGACTTGTCACGATCGAGCGCGAAGGCCGTGGGCACCGCCTCGACCAGCTTGCCGTAGGCTTCGAGCAATCCTTCTTTCGTCGTCGCGCTGAGCGTGCGCGCCTCGGCGATCGGCACGTTCGCGAGCGCATCGCCGAAGCCCTGAAGGCCCGTGGCGAGCTCGACGAGCTCGAGGCGCTCGGCGGCGCGCGTAAGCGACTTCACGGCGGGGATGCAGATCTCGACCCAATCGCGCGTGGCCTCGCCGAATTTCACGTCGATCATGAAGTCGCGCACGTGACGCATGTGATTCGCGGCGAGCTCCGCGAAGAGCTCGCGGACGGGTGTCAGATCGACCGTATGCGCGCCCGAGGGCGACGACACCTCGTCGGACATGAGCGCGTCGAACGCGTACGCGATCGAGCCCTCGTCGAAACCTTCGAACACCAAGGACGGCGGCGGAATCGACTCACGCTTCGCCGACGGCGGCGGCGGTCGGAGCGAGCTCGCGCGCTTGCGATTCGACGGCGGAGGCGGAACCGAAGGGGCGGAATTCGCGTCGTCGGCAGACTTCGCCTCGAGCGCCTGGTCCGCGATCTGCGGGTGCTGTTCGACGGGCTTCACTTCGGCGGGTTTTACGGGTGCGGGTGCGGGCTTGACGTCGGGGGCTTTCGGACTCGGCACGGGCGGCGGCGCGGGCCTGTTCCTTCCAGTAGCCGTCTTCGGGTCGATCGGAGCTGCGGCCGTCATCGAGCCGCTCGACGGAGCAAGCACGCCGGGTGCGGGCTGCGCGAGCGTTTCCTTCTTCGGCGGCGGCGCGTTCGGTGCGTTGGGTGCGTTGGGTGCGTTCAGCGCGTTCGGCCCGCGAACGGAGGCAGGGCCACTCGCGTTCGGAATCGGCGGCGGTCCTGCGGGGCGCGGTGCGGACGGTGCCGTCGGCGCAGTGGGCGCCGGCGGACGCGGAACCGACGGCACCCCGGAGCTCGCCGGAGGCTGCACGCCCTGCGAGGGGTTCTGTGACGAGTTCTGCGCGGTCAGCCCCCACGCCGTTCGGCGCTTTGGCGGAGCATCAACTTCAGGCTTGGGATCCGAGTCGGGAGCCTTCGCGGCTTCGGCGGCCTTCGCAGCCTGCGCGGCACGAATGGCCTCGGGCGTCACGGCCGCCATATGCGTCGAATCGATGCGCACTGCAGCCATTTCGGTCGAGCCTTCGGTCGCGAGCGAATAGCGCCCCGGCGACACCGGCTTGCTCTGCTGTTCGTCTCCGTCAGGCTTCCCGTTGGGGTTGCGGGAGCCGTCGGGAGATCGCGAAGTCGAACTCATTCCGTGGTTCTTCGCCTCTCGGGCCCAACCGCGACCCTTGCGAGGTCAAGCATATCAGGACGTGGACGTTTGTCTTGGCCTTACGAGAGGGTGGCCGATCGAGAAGGCCGCGTGCGATACGCGGGGGCGCACGCTTACATGGTCGGCGCGCAGACCGCTCGACGATCGACCGCTCAGCGAAGCTCGGCCACTTGCTCGCCGAAGACGCGTTCGAGGCCGGACAGCACTTCGTCGCTGACTTCGACACGGTATTGCTTCCCGAGCGCAAGGAAGGCTTCCGCCCCGTCTTTGAGCGCCAGAACGAGCGTCACCGGGCAATTGCCGGGCGACTTGGCGAGCACGTCGGCCATCTTCCGGAGCTCGACCTCCGAGGTCGTGTCGGCATGAAGGCGAATGGCCACCTGTTTGGTGTCGCTTCGAACGGAGTCGGACAGACGGACGGCCTCGTTCAAGAAGAGCGTCGGCTCCTTGGGCCCTTCCTCTTCCTCCTCGGCATCGGCCTCACGGAACGGGAAGCTGACCTTGCCGGTGATGAGGATGGGCTCGCCCGACGTGAGGATGGCCGAGTAGGCGTCGATCTGGT
Source organism: Labilithrix luteola (assembly GCF_001263205.1). GTDB lineage: Bacteria > Myxococcota_A > Polyangia > Polyangiales > Polyangiaceae > Labilithrix > Labilithrix luteola. Next base: position 8,849,071 of record NZ_CP012333.1, on the reverse strand, counting down.
TGCCGCGCACCTTGCACGTGACGCGCCCCGTCAGATCTTCGAAGTCGAAGAAGGCGATCTTGCCTCCGCCGTCCTTGAAGATGCGCTCGCGATAGCCCTCGACCATGCCGGCGACTTTGACGACGGACCAAGGTTGAGCGCTCGCGAGCGACGCGCAGGCCACGGCTTCGAGCTTGGCGAGCGCTCCCCCGCCCTTCAAGTAGCGCTCGAGTGGATGGCCCGAAACGTAGAAGCCGAGGGCCCCGCGTTCGCGAACGAGCATCTCGCGACGGTCCCAGTGTTCGGCCTTCGCGTAGTCGCCGGCCGACGAGCCTCCGCCCCCCGAACTCTTCGGCCCGGCATCGAAGAGACCGAACAGGTTCGTCTGACCTCGTTCGCGATCGCGGCTCGCCGAACGGCTTCGCTCGAGCGCAGTTTCGATCGAGGCGAAGGCCTGCGCACGTGAGACACCTTGCGCGGCGAGCGTGGTGTCGAACGCTCCACACTGCACGAGCGCTTCGAAGACGCCCTTGTTGATGCGCTTCGCGTCGACGCGCGAGGCGAAGTCGAAGAGGTCCTTGAAGGGACCGCCTTCCTTGCGAGCCTCGAGGAGCGCTTCGAGCGCGGCGCCTCCGAGACCACGCACGGCGCCGAGGCCGAAGCGAATCTGCGGGCCACACGCATCGCGACCGACGGCGTTGCGATCCGTCTTGGACGGGCGCTTGTTGCCCTCGGGATGTGTGTAGACGACCTTGAAGTCGATGTCGCTCTCGTTGACGTCCGGCGGGAGCACCGTGACGCCCATCGCGCGCGCGTCGGCGATGGTACGAACGACTTTGTCGATCTTCTCCTTGTCGCTGGTCATGATCCCGCAGAGAAGCTCCACGGGGTAATGAGCCTTGAGGTACGCCGTCTGGTACGTGATCAGCGCGTACGCGGCGCTGTGTGACTTGTTGAAGCCGTAGCCGGCGAAGTACTCGAGCAGACCGAAGATGCGGTCGGCGTCGGCCTCTTCGACGCCGTTCTTGAGCGAGCCCTCGATGAAGATGCCTTTCTGCTTGGCCATCTCCTCGGGCTTCTTCTTGCCCATCGCGCGTCGGAGAAGGTCGGCGCCACCGAGCGAGTAGCCGGCGAGCGACTGCGCGATCTGCATGACCTGCTCTTGGTAGACGATGACGCCGTAGGTCGGCTCGAGCAGGTGGTCGACCTTGTCGTGCATCTTGGCGATGGGCTTGCGACCGTGCTTGCAGTCGACGAAGTCCTTCACCATGCCGGTGCCGAGCGGACCAGGTCGGTAGAGCGCCACGGCGGCGACGATGTCTTCGAAGTTGGTCGGCTGCAGATCCTTGAAGAGCTGCTGCATACCGCTCGACTCGAGCTGGAAGACGCCCTTCGTTTCGCCCGACGACATCAGCTGGTAAGCGGGCTTGTCGTCGAAGCGAAGCTTCGAGACGTCGAGCTTCTTGCCGTCACGCAGGAAGTCCGGGCGCGCGTTGATGAGGCGCTCGGCGATGTCGATGACCGTGAGCGTCTTGAGGCCGAGGAAGTCGAACTTGACCAGGCCGGCCTGCTCGACGTCGTCCTTGTAGTACTGGGTGATGTAGCCGTCGGTCTTGCCGTCCTTGAAGACCGGCACGTGGTCCCAGAGCGGACCTTCGCTGATGACGATACCGGCAGCGTGCTTGCCTGCGTGACGCGTGAGGCCTTCGAGTTTGATGGCCTGCGAGAGGAGCTCTTTGACCTTCGGCTCGGTGTCGAAGCGCGCCTTGAGCTTCGGCTCGATCGTGAGGCTCTCGGTGATCGTGTACGTCTCGGCCGGCGTCTTGTTCGGGATGAGACTCGCGATCTGCTGCGCCTCGACGGGCGGAAACTGCAGGCACCGCGCGACGTCTTTGATGACGCTCTTGGCCTTGAGCTCGGCGAACGTGGCGATCTGGCCGACGCTCACCTCGCCGTATTTCCTCTGCACGTACTGGATGACGCGCTCGCGCCGGTCCATGCAGAAGTCGACGTCGAAGTCGGGCATGCTCACGCGCTCCGGATTGAGGAAGCGCTCGAAGAGCAAGTTGAACGGAATCGGATCGAGGTCGGTGATGCGCAGCGAGTACGCGACGAGCGAGCCAGCGCCCGATCCGCGGCCCGGACCGACGGGCACACCGTTCTCTTTTCCGTAGCGGATGAAGTCCCAGACGATGAGGAAGTAGCCCGGGAACTTCATCTTGCAGATGACGTCGAGCTCCCAGTCGAGGCGCTTCTTGTAGGCCTCGCGATCCACGGTCTTGCCGACGGCCTCGAACTCCCCGAAGCGCGCCTCGAGGCCTTCGTGGGAAACGTGACGGAAGTACGTGTCGGTGTCGTAGCCGTCCGGCAGCTTGAACGTCGGAAGCATCGGGTTTCCGAGCTTCAACTTCAGCTGGCACTTCTCGGAGATCTCGAGCGTGTTCTTGACCGCCTCGGGCACGTCCTTGAAGAGGGCGAGCATCTCCTCGGCCGACTTCAGGTACATCTCCGACGAGCCATGGCCGCGCTCTTTGGCCTCCTCGTAGGAGCGGCCGCTCTTGATGCACGCGAGGTAAAGGTTGGCCTCGGCGTCGTCGCGCGCGCCGTAATGGACGTCGTTCGTGGCGACGAGCGGTAGGTCGAGACGCTTGGCGAGATCGACGAGGATCCCCTTGAGGACCGGCTGCTCGGGCAGTCCGTGGTCCTGCAGCTCCACGTAGAGCGAACCGGGCTCGAAGAGCTCCTTCAGCCTCTCGAGCGTCTTTCGTCCCGCCTCGACGCCTTGCTCGAGAATGCTCTGGGCGACGACGCCGCCCATGCAGCCCGTCATGCCGATGAGGCCCTTCGTTCGTCCTTCGAGCGCCGAGAGAGGAACACAGGGAACGCCCGCCGTGCCGTTCGGATCGGGCTCGACATACCCCCGTGACACGAGCCAAACGAGGTTCTTGTAGCCCTCCTCCGTTGCGGCGAGGAGCGGCAGGTGATGGCCGTGGTTGCCTGTGACGACTTCGAGCTCGGAGCCGAGGATGGCTTTGACGCCGACCTCCTTGGCCGCCTTGTAGAAGGAGATGGCACCGAACATGTTGCCGTGGTCGGTGAGCGCCACGGCGTTCATGCCCTGCTTTTGAACCTGTTTGACGAGGTTCTTCACCTTCACGGCGCCGTCCAACATCGAGTACTGCGAGTGGACGTGGAGGTGGACGAACTCGGACATCGGCCCCGGCTTAGCAGGGCGCGGCGATGGGCTCCAGTGAGCAGGCAGCGGTCAGTCTCCCGCCCGTCTCCAGCGCCGGGCGCGCCCCGGTGTGCCTTGAACTCAAGCGCACACCCTGCGTAGCATTCCGACCGCCTCGGACCTGGTGCCGTGGCCCGTCTTTCGGTCAAGCGTGCTCAAGCGTGCTGGGATGCGCGCCGGCGAGGAGAATCACCCCATGAAGCTTGTTCGGGCTCTGTCGGTCTTTGGTTTCGGCCTGGTCGGCCTGGTCGGCGTGACCGCCACGGCGTTTTCGGCCGGCGGTTGCAGCAGCAGTGACTCGTCGACCGGAGGCGGAGGCTCGACGGGTCAGCCCCCGAGCAAGCCCGAGGGCGCGGCCGTGGCGAATCCCGCGGACACGCGGACGTTCGCGGTCTCGCAGCTCTTCCTCGGCGACACGGATCGCAACGGGACGACCGATCCGAGTGCGTGGAAGAAGTTCGGTTACAACATCGACGGCCTCACCACCGCGAAGACCTCGACCGACGTCTGCACGCGCCAGGGCGGCGCCACGGCGGACAAGCAGGAAGACGGCGACGACGGGCGCGACGACGGCTTCCACACCGTGATGACGTTCATCAACGGAATCGTGCCCAAGGCGTCGAGCACGATTTCGAAATCGATCGCAGACGATGGCGCGTTCACGATCATCTTCGATCTCAAGGGACTCAACGACGACGCGCACCAGACGGCCACCGGCCTCTCTGGCAACCTCCTCATCGGCGCGGACCTTGCCAAGAAGCCCGACTTCGGCCCCTCGCTCGACTGGCCGTATCACGCCGATCCGACGGTTGCGATCTCGGACGCGTACATTAACAACGGCACGTTCGTGAACGGCACGGGCGGCTCGACCGTCAAGCTGAGCATCGCAGTCCAGGGCCAGAACCTCACGCTGAACATCAACCACGCGATCATCACGTTCGATCACAGCTCGCCCGACGAGCTCACGAACGGCACCATCGCCGGCGTTCTCGCGACCGAAGAGCTCGTGACGGGCATCACCAACATCGCGAGCAGCCTCACCGACCAGCTCTGCTCGGGCAGCATGCTCGAAACGGTTCTCCAGACGATCCGTCAGGCGAGCGACATCCTCCAGGACGGTAGCAACCACGCGGGCATCCCCTGCGACGGCATCGCCATCGGGCTCGGCTTCAACGCGCACCGTATCGGTCCGCCGAAGACGGTCGCCCCCCCGTCGACCAGCACGCCCCAAGACAAGTGCAAGGCTGACGGCGGGACCTGACGGCCGCACGTCGGGCGTAGGCTCGCTGACGAGCAGAACACCTCAGTCGACTTAGCTCAATCGCGCCGGCTCCGTCTCTTGCGAGCCGGCGCGTTGCATTTTGACGTTGCAACGGGCGTCGAGTCCCTGAAGTTCCATATCGCCGACGCCCACAAAGACTCGCCCAACCGTAGTGGCGAAGCAGACGGGCACATTCTGGCAGTCACGCCCGCGGGACTGTGCGCCAGAAGAATGCGGGCGCCGGAGCCTCGCTCACAACACCAACATCGGCCGCACCAGTATCCTTATTATACAGAAGCCTAAACCAATTCTACCTCGTCGCGACGTGCGTCCACGAACCACGCCGTTCGGTTGACAACTACAACCAATGCGAATTGGGCCGCCTAAATCCAATTACACGCATTGAGACGCCCCTCGGCATAAACTCGTAATAACGAGTAACACCCGCGAACCTTTGTCCGTGTTCCCGGCTCGATACTCGGTGCGATTTCGGACGCGCGCCGGGAGTCCCCCAGACACCGGCGTATGAGCGAGGCTTCTCGACGTCGGTCGCACCGAGTAGTCTCACCGACCATGCACCTCTTCGGGCTGACAGGAGGCATCGCCTCCGGCAAGAGCACCGTGGCTGCACGCCTGCGTGAGCGAGGCCTCCCGGTCATCGATGCCGACGCACTCGCGCGCGACGTCGTCGAGAAGGGGACGCCGGGCATCGCTGAGATTGTGGAGACCTTCGGAGGTGACGTTCTCTTCGAAGACGGCACGCTCGATCGCAAGAAGCTCGCCGCCGTCGTTTTCGGCGACGACCAGAAGCGGCGCACGTTGAATGCCATCGTGCATCCGAAGATCACCGCGTTGAGCCTGGAGCGCGCCGACGCCCTTCGCGCGCAAGGCCATCCCCTCGCCTGCTACGAAGCGGCGCTCCTCGTCGAAAACGGCGTGGCCGACGCCTTTCGTCCACTCGTGGTGGTCGCCGCCGACGAAAGCGTGCAGCTTGCACGCGGGCGCGCGCGCGATGGTGCGAACGAGGAGGAGATACGCGGTCGAATCCGCGCGCAGATGCCGCTCGCCAAGAAGATCGCCGTCGCCGACTTCGTCATCCACAACGACGGAACGCGCGGCGAGCTCCTCGCGAAGACCGACGACGTGCTCGACGCCATCTGCGCCAAGCTCGGTGTCGACGCGGCACGCTATCCGCGCTGACGAGCGTCAGTTCGCGTTCTCGTCGGCCTGACCGGCGATGCGAAGTCGGCCGTCTTCGCGCCGGAGCAGGAGGACGAGCACGTCACCGAACAGCGGTTCGCCGCCGGTACGAGGCACGCTGATCGGCACGCGCACGTAGACGTCGCCCTCGCGCATCGTCGGCGGACGCTGCGCACTCCCCAACTCGCCGAGGGTGTCGAACGTGTGCTTCTCGATCGGCCCGAGGCGTGGCGTCTCGGCCCCCGAGAGCTTCGCGTGATCGGCGCTCTTCAGCTTTGCCGCCCAAAGCGCGATGAGCTGGTTGCGATCGCCCGAACGCCCGAGGGTGGTCGCGTCGCGCGCGGTCATTTCCTTCAACGTGTCGAGCTCGGCGTGTTCGAACGCACGCACGTAGGCCCGAACGACGTCATCGATGTCCTTGTCGCCAAGCGGCTCGCGCAGCGCCACCACACCGCTCGCCGGCGCACGGTCGACCGCGGCCGGAAGCGCGGCCGGCGGCTCCAGCACCACGCCATCGGGCCGACGCGGAGCCGACGGCATCGAGGTCGCCGTCTCGAGCGCGCCGCCCGAACAGCCCATGCTCGTCACGCTCGCGCCTGCGGCGAGGAGCGCGAGGAATGTGACGAGCGCGGCGCGCGTGACGTACGCGGCGTACGGTAGCTCCGCGATCGCCTGCGCCCGTACCACCAGCCGGACCAGCCGGACCGGAGGCGCCGAGCTAGAGGTTCTCGATGTGGGGATCCTGGCCACGCTCGAGGGTGACGATCGCACGTTCCGGAACGACCTTCCAGTGCGAGTGCCCTGCGGGCCCGGAGCCTGCCATCGACCAGTCGTCGTCGAAGTCGCTCGCAACGAGGCTGAAGTGCATCTGTGCGAGCTCGGGCGTCTTGCGCCGCAGCGTGACGTCGTCGCCGATGAGCGCTTCCGCGTCGCCCTTGCCGCTGAAGAGGCGGTAGCCCATCTGCGCGCCAGCATGCAGCGCGAAGACGTGCTCGCCGTTCGAGACGACCAGGTTCACCGCGGCCGGATCGCCGCCCACTTCCGCCGCCATGGCCGACACCACCGCGACGCTCGAACGAAGCGCATCACGCACGCGCGCCGGCTCGATGACGTTGTCGTTCAGCTTGCCAGCGTCGTGGAGGAACGAGAGGAAGACGTAGAAGAGGATTTCCGCATCCGTCTCTCCGCGAATCGAGGAGCGGAGGAAGCCGGGAACGCTCGCGACGAGCCGCTCCCGAATGGCGTCGAACGACGGGACCGTGCCGGTCTGCGCGTAGAGCCACTGGCGGTAGCGGAACGGATGGGTGTTCTCCGTACGAAGAGCTCCGACCGTGGCATTTCGCACATGTCCGACGACGATGTCGGCTCGCACGTCGGCCGAGGACTTCGCAACCTCGACGGTGTCGTGATCGTCGATCGGACGACGACGCATGAGGACTTCGCCGCCCTGGTAGAAGCCGATACCCCAGCCGAGAGGCGCTCCTTTCGACTGGACACGTAGCGCGTCCGCCTCGGAGGCCAGCACGCGACCACCGAGATCGGCGCGGTTTCCAATCAGGCCGAATAGACGTGCCATCTCTTCTCCTCGGAGCTCGTTCGACTGGAAGGAACCAAAGGAACCGCGAGATCTCGCAGCCTCCTTATCCTTACGCACTCGGACGGGCGTTTGTTGCGGAAGTTCTTCAAGAAGGTAAACGGTCTGAACGAACAAGGGTACACGGTGCAGCGCGTCACGCGAGCGAACCCTCGCCCGAGCCTCCCGTCCGCCCCGTCCCCCCTGCCCCGCCCCCGCTACGAGTCGTCGTAGCGTCGAGTGTAGGGCCGACGGAACCGGAGGAATCGGGAGCAGCGCCTTCACGAACCTGACGATCGCTACGATGAGCGAGCCGGCTGGTCCGTTCGCGCGCACGTCGATCGAACGTGTTCGCGAGCGCACGTGCGCAAAAAGGCGCCAGAGCGGCGGCGAAAAGCGCGAGTACCCAAGCAGGTAGAGGCAGCGCGCCGCTCATTCGTTCTTCTTAAACTTTGCACATCGTCCGCGGCAATGCACGGCGGTCGCGTCGCGAAGTTCGGAGCTCCACTGTTTCGCCTCTGCTTCGACGCAGCGTTTCCAGTGTTCACGTCACTCCGGCCATGCTCGAGCCGTCGACGGTTTTTCGCACGAGCGCTACGTGTCCCCCACCTCGCGCGCCTTGCCCCGCGTCGACGACGACTACTTCGACGGCGGCACGATGAACGGGACCACGTGCTCGCGTCCCTCGAAGCCCGAGCGGTACGACGAAGCGGCGTGCTGCGTCGCGAACGGACCGATTCGTACCCTGTACCACGTGCCTCTGCCGGGAACGTGTGCCTCCACGACGTAGGCCTTGTGCGACCGCGCGCGCAGTTGGACGGCAAACTGTTCCGCTTCGGATTGCGAGCGGAACGAGCTCACCTGCAGCTGATACCCCCCCTCGCGTCCCGGAGGCGCAGCAGGCTCGGCCGCCGCGGAGATCTGCGCCGCGTCGTTGGCGGCTCGCGTCAGGGAGTCGCGCGGACGCGTCACCACCGGTGAGGCCTCGAGAAGATGCTGTGCCGGCAGCGGAACCACGGGCAGCCGGTCGGTCGCCGGCGGAGGCGATCCCGCACCTTCGGCCAGGCCATTTCGGACGTTGAGCGCGATGGCCGCGTCGCCCCCCGTCGTTGCGCTTCCCGCGCTTGCGGACGGCTTCGCACCCGGTGCTCCCTTGACCGCAGCAAGCGCCGTCGTCGGAGCGCTGTCGTCGCTGAGGATGCCCGGGAAGGTGACGTCCTTGGCGTTGAGGTCCGTCGCCTTGGGCGCGGCCGTCTGACCGATCTTGGCCTGCTGATTGACGAGCTCGCCGAGCGGATCGCTCTTTTGCGAGGACGGCGCCGAATGGCGTCCGCCGAGCGCCAGCCCCGCGAACACGACGCACGCACCGCCGAGCGCCACGAGCAGGATCGTCACTCCGCGCGGAGTACGGCCCTCGCCATCGTCTTCCTGGATCTGCTCGAGGTTCCTCACGGTGCTTTGCTCCATCATCGTCGCCCCTCTCGGCCTGCGGGCCCGTCAACGAGGTTCGTCGCCTCTCTTCGGCTATCGCGCGGTCAGGATCGGGGCCAACTTTGCTGCGAGTACGACAGCCCCGTGCTAAGTCGGCCGGCATGCGTCGCGACCCCGGCACGCGCACTGTTCATCGACACGAGTCGACACGCGTCGAGGCCCGCATCCGGCCTTCCTGGTCGGTGCTCACCGCGACGATCGCGCTCGCCGCGGGCGCCCTTTCGTGCAGCAGCGACAAGACCGGCACGGTCACGTTGAGCGTCGGCGGCGAAGCCGATGCCCTCACGCGGTCCCCGGCCCCCACGGTGCTCGTCGTCGAGCAGATCGCGACCGACGGCTCGAAGAAGGAGGTCTCGCGAACAAACCTCCCTGGCTCCACCGAACTCTCGCTCGGCGACGTGGGGCGCAGCGATACCGGCGCGCTCCGCGTGAGCGGCCTCGACGCGACGGGCAAAGTATTGGTCCTCGGTGAGTCGCTCTTTCTCGAGTTCGGCGCGCTCGAGCGGGTGGACATGAGCGTCTTCGTGCAACGCACGGGTGAGCTCGCGCGCCTGCCGAATGCACCGGTGCCCCTCGCTTCGCCCGTCGTCGACACCGCCCTCGGCCGCTACGTGCTCATCGCGAGCGGCACGTCCACGCAGCTCTACGATCTCCTCACCCTCACCACGCTCGGACAGGCCCCCACCTTCGCGCGTCCCGCGCGCTCACTGCTCGTCGTCGGCACGACCACGATCGCGATCGACGAGAACGGCGCCTCCACGTTGGGTCTCACCGACGGCACCGAGACCACGCTCAATCCGCCAACCGGCGGAAGCTTCGCGGAACTCGCCGGCGGCGCGACCATCAAGGCCCCCGACGGCTCGACCTACGTGGTCGGAGGAACGCGTCTCAGCGGCGGCGCAACGGCGCGCGTGCTGCGCGTCACGAGCGACGGAACGGCATCGTTCGCGAGCCTCGCCACGCCGCGCGAAGGCGCCTGTGCGACGTGGATCGAAGGCCGTGGCCTCGTCGTCGTCGGCGGAAGCGCCGACGGTGCGGGCGTGGAAGTGCTCGCGGCCACGGCCACCCAAGCGACGCCGCTCGCCTACCCCGCCGATCCGGTGCGCGGTTGCGGGGCCTCGGGCATCGACACCTCGCGCGTCATCGTCGCCGGCGGAACGGGCGCGAGTGGGGACAGCGGACAAGGCGCGCCCTCGCGCGTGATCGATCTCGCCTGCACGGCGAACTGCACGCCGGCGGCCGGCACCGTGCCGATTCCGCTCGTCCGCAGCGACGCCGTCTACATCGCGGGCGACGCCGTGCTCGTCGCCGGCGACGACGCCTCGAACACGACCCACGCCTTCCGCGTCACGCCCACCGACACCCGTGAAGTACCGCTTCGTGTCGCACGCAGCGGCGGACGGCTCGTCGCCATGCCGACCGGCGGCGCTGGCCTCGTGGGCGGCGTAGCCGAAATCGAGCAATACCGCGAGTAGCGCAGCTCAGCGCGCGCGGACGATCCCGCGCGGCGTGATCACCGCGTGGCGAAGAGGCCCCCCTTTCGCAACGTGAGCGTCGGGCCAGACGACACATCCTTCGAGCGAGGACTCGACGTGAGCGCGCGCACCGACGACCGAACCGTCGATGGCTGCGTCGAGCCGCGCGCTCTGCGCCGACCACGAGGAGAGGTCGCGAGCGGCAAGCCACGCACGATTGGCCTCGAGGTAGGCCTCGAGCGTGCCGACGTCGACGAAGGGCGCACCGCAGCGGAACACATGAAGGCGTTGCCCCGCCCGCAGCGCGGGCAAGTACACGTCGCCGACGAGGCATCCGCTCCGAGGAAGCGTCGCGCGAAGGGTCCTGCCGACGACGTGAATGCCGAGAAACTCGCCGCCTTCGACCTCTTCCGCAAAGCGCTCCGTGCGCAAGCGGGCGATCGTGCCGCCTGCGGCGATGCCCACGTTTCCCTCGCCCGCCGGCCGGGGGCGCACGGCGAGCGCCGCCAGCGCGGCCTCGGCGTTGAACGCCGCGACGAGCTCGCGAGGGTCGAGCTCACTCAGGATGTCGCCGTTCCAGACCAGCACGTTGCCATCTCCGAGAAGCGCGGCCGCATTGGCGAGCCCACCGGCCGTCCCGAGGAGCTCCTCCTCGGGCGAGACCACAATCCCTTCTCTGTGCGCCCACGCATGCAGATCGTCGGGCCGGTGGTGGACGTTGACCACGACTTGCCGGGGTTCGGCGAGCCGTACACGCTCGACGACGTGGGCGACCGCCGGCCGGTCTCCGATGGGCACCATCGGCTTGGCGAGCTCGTCGGTAAGCGGGCGCAGGCGCGTGCCGAGCCCGGCGCAAAGCACCATCGCGGCAAGGTCGTCCAGCATCGGCCGCAAGGTTTACCACGCCCCTCGTCCGGTCCCCAGAAACGCCGCTTTCTTGGTCTTCGCCGTAGCCCGTAGTAGAGGGGTGGCATGCCCATGCGTCCCGTTCGCGATGTGCGTCGGCACGTGCGGCCAATCGTTCGAGTGGCGGTCGCTCTCGGCACGTTGGCTGCGGCCACTCTGCTTGCGTGCGGGACCGACGCGGTCGGTGTCGATTCGTGCCGGAAGATCGAGCAGGCGCGCTGCGAGAACGCCCCGAGCTGCGGTATCGACCTCTCGACGCCCGTGCATCGCGGCGACACGCCGGAGCGCAACGTCGCCGAGTGCATCCGCTTCTACGACGACGCGTGCCTGCACGGGCTCGTGGCTCCGGCCGACCCTGGCGCCATCGCGGTCCAGGCGTGCGTCGACGCCATCAACACCGGCGACTGCACGGTCGTGAAGAACCCCGAGAAGAGCGCCGCCTGCGCCTTCCTCAACCCGACGCCGACAACGACGGACGCAGGCGACGGCGGCTGAGCGCGAGACGCGACGTCAGATTTCGACGTCGCCGTCTTGCTCGGCGCTCTCGGAGTCGTCTTCCGACGACGCCAGCTCGGCAACCGTATCGATGAGCGCGCCCGCGCTCGACGGCGGATCCTCGTCCTGCTGAATGCCGAAGGCCGGGACGCGAACGCGTGCAGCATGCATTCGTTCGCCGAGCTCGATGCGCCAGAACGAAGGGTCGTTGCCGCTCCGGCAGCCGAGCGTGAGTGACGGGGACGCGAAGATCGTGAAGTTCGTTCCCGCCGGCTGACGCTGCTCGCTCACGTGCCGGTGGCCGTGCAGCACGGCCGTGATGCCGACCTCGTCGAAGACCTCCGCGGCGCTCTTGGCGTCGTCGAGACGCATGCCGATCTCGCTCGGCGGCCTGCGCCCGACACCGTGCGGAAGCGGCACGACGTGGTGGTGGAGCATCACCAGACGATTGCGCGCATTCTTGAACTCGGGCTTTCGACCGATCTCGCGCAGCCACGCGAGCTGCTCGGGCCCGATCGCGCCGTTGTGCCGGAAAAAGCGACGCTGGGGCCTCGCGCAAGAGTCGAGACCGACGAGCACCGTGTCTTTGTCGGGCAGGACGCGCCACCATCCCCCCGTGCCGTCGAGCGAGAGGCCAATGCGTTCGGCAAAGCCGCGCCATGCGTCGCGCTTGGAGGCGTGCGTGGGACGAGGCCGGCCGCTGCCTCGCAAGGGAAAGAGGTAGAGATCGTGATTTCCGGGAATGGCGAAGAGCATTCCTCGCTTCTTCCAGCGATCGAAAGCGGCCTCGATGAGCTCCCAGCCCACACCGTCGTCCGTGATGTCCCCCGTGATCACCACCGCGTCCGGGTCGGCCTCTTCGATGGCAGCGACGGCGCGCAGAAGGCGCACGTTCGAGTTGCGAGGCGTGACCTCGTAGAGGTGCTTGAGGGCTCCGGCCGAAGGGAGATGGGCGGCGAGCGTCGACGCGCGTCGTGCCTCGAGCCGACAAGCCTTCGCGGCCGCGCGCTCGACCGGATCGAGCACCTGCCCGCCCTCCTTGAGCGACGGGATGGGGTGCGTGTAGCCCTGCGGGTCGACGAGGGTGATCTTCGCCCGGCTCTTGCCGCGTTCGTGGAGAACGCGCCACCCTGCCTCTTCCCACACGACCTCGAACTTTCCCGAGTCGACGGGCGCGACGTTCGCGCTCCGTTTCACGACCCGAAGGCGGTCGTGAAACGTGTCGCCGAACTCGGAGACGTGAAGGTCCGAGACGTGGGCGATGACGAGAGCCACGTCACATGCCGGCGAGGATCTTGAACGAATCCCCTTCAGGGATGAGCTCGAGCCGGTTGTCCGCCACGGTGTGCTTCCACTCCTCGCCCTTCAAACCAGGGATGCGGAAGCTGGCGGAGTAGCTGTATTCGATGAAGACCTTCTTCGTCTCGTCCGAAGAAACCCGGCGGTAACGGATCTCGTAGCGGATGCTCTGCGTCTTGACGAAGGTCGACGTCAGGAAGTCCTTGAGGCCGTCGAAGTCGACGTCGTCCTCGGGGTTCGTGTTGCCGCCGTCTTCGAAGTAGCGCGGGCTCGCCATCTTGAGCAGACGCCCCACGTCCTTGTCCTCGACGGCGTGACGATAGTCCTCGCAGAAGGCGATGACCTTACGGTTCTCGCTCGTGTCTTCGACGTCCGTGTTGGGGATGTACGACTTGCTGCAGCCGGTGGCCGCCAGCGACGTCACGGAAGCGAGAGACAACAGACCGACGGCCCCTGCGAGCCGGAAAACCTTGAGCATCATCCTCTCCAACACGTCAACGAGTCTCGCAATTCCGACAATGTACGGCGAATCGGACCAAATTAGAGCCAGAAGAAGCCTGCCTTGGCAAATCCCCAGGCCGTCACCACCTCGAGCTCCTCGGGCGGGGTGGCCGAAGCAAGACCACGGAGGCCCCGGTGAGCTTCGATCGCGCTAGGGCTGGATGCCTCGCGCAATTGGCTCGCGTGGTTCGGATCGAGGCGAACCGCGCATGACGTCAGCCGCGCGGCAAGCGGCTCCGCCGAGACGAGCAACGCGACGGCGCCCGGAGCTGTCTCGGGCGCCACGTGGCGGGAGCCCGCCCCGGCCTCGTCCACGGCGACCACGACGATGCGATCGGCGACCCTCGTACGCACGAGATCGGCGGCCACCGCGAGCGCCTCGAGGCCGCCGTGCGGTCCCCCTCCGACGGCGAAGGCGGGCCCCGTGAGCCCGAACGCAATCGCGCATTCACCCGCCGCCGCGTTGGGCGTCGTGTAGGGGAAGCGCCGCGGTTCGCCGCGGCTTGCCCCCGCGGTGCGAACGCGAGCCTGGTAGAGCGCATTCGTATCGATCGTGGCGAGGCCGTGGCCTACGACGATGCCCGCACCGCCAAGCCCCTCCTTGCCGTCGCGACGCAGCGCTTCGTCGAGCAAGGCCAGTGCTCCCATGGCCAAGCGCACGAGATCATCGCCTCGTGCGATGCGGTCCTCGGCGTAGCCCGTCCGCTGGGCAAGCTCGGCGGACGACGGCGCGCGATCGACGAGGCTCGCGCGCGACACGTAGACGTCACGCGCCTTCGCCTTCTCGCGCTCCTCGACATCGTCGCATGCGAGCACGATCGCGGCGTTCGCTCCGCCGAACGCGGCCGAGAGCTTGAGTGCCGTGCGCCCTTCGAAGGCTGCGCACGTCTCGCCGATCCGAATGCCGTCGAGAACCTTGCCCTCGCCCGCCGACGGCAGCGCCACGCCGGCGCGCATCGCTTCGAGCGCCGAGAGAGCCTCGAGGACGCCAGCTGCGCCGAGCGTGTGGCCGATGACCGACTTGAAGGCGTGCACGTGCGTCTTCGACGCGCGGTCGCCGAGCGCCTTCGCCAACGCTTGCGTTTCCGACGCGTCGTTGAAGTCAGTGGCGGTACCGTGCGCGCTGACGAGGTCGATCGGAGGATTCCCTGCGTCGGCCAGGGCCTGCGTCGCGGCTCGTGCGAGCCCTGCCCCTGTTCGATCGGGCGCCGTCAGATGCACCGCATCGCAGGAGGCGCCGAACCCCGTCACGAACCCGCGCACGGCGAGGCTCTTCGAGCGCGCGAGCGACGCGGGAACCATCGCGGCGATGCCTACGCCCTCGCCGAGGGCCAGGCCGTCGCGGCCCTCACGGAAGGGTCGCGGCAGGCCGTCCGAGGCCGTGGCGCGAAGCACTTCGAAGCCCGAGGCGACAAAGACGCTCACCGCGTCGAATCCCCCGGCGAAGACGAGATCGCAATGGCCCGCATCGAGCCACGCCCGGCCGAGTCCCAACGCGATGGTGCTCGAAGCACAGGCCCCGAGCACGAGGGCCGAGGGCTCGAACGTACAGGGGCGCTGCGCGGCGACGACGGGCCCGAAGTAGGTCCCCTCGAACCACTCGCCGGACGGCGGCGAGGTGGTGTCGCGAACGACGTCCTCGAAGGTGCGCATGCCGCCGCTCGACGTCCCGATGGCGAGCCCGACACGCATGGCGCGCCATTCTGGCAAGAGAGCATCGAGCTCCCGCGCACACGCCTCGAACGCCCGCGAGAGCAACGCGGTGGCGCGGTCCGGCTCGCCCGGGGCGCGCGCGAGCGAAGAATCCCCTGCCCCGTCAGCCCGCGCGCAGAACGGCCGAAGCAACGCGGCTCGTTCGAGCTCGGCGTCGCGACGCATCCCGCGTTCGGCGGGGCGTCCCACCGGCACGAGGCCGAGGGCGTCTTGGCCCTCACCGAGCGCCGAGATCGCTCCGAACGCGAGAATGGCCGTCTTCATAGCGTCGTCCCTTCGGAAGGAGCATCCGGATCTTCGAAGGCTGCCGGGTCGGGCGCCGTGTCGAGCACCTCTTCCACCACGATGTCGACGCGGAGGCCGAGGCGCCCTTCGATGTAGTGACCGCGCGAGCCTGCGCTCGGAACGAGCAGGCGCCCTAACCACTCGATGCCCTCGAGGCGTTCACCTTCACGCCGGAGCGCGAAGAAGTGCTGGCCGTCGGTGCGCACGGTCACGATCGCCGGGCCATCCTTGAGCACCCAGGCGCTCTCGCCGGGCGTCGAGCGTCCCATCAGCAACCGCCCCCCGAGGGGCGAGAGAAACCACCAGCGCAGAAATCCGACTGGCAGCCCACGCATCTCGTTCGGATCGGTGCCGCCGCGCTTCTCGAGCTTGATGCCGGGTACGGCGAATCGGAAGCGCTCCTTCGTCACCCAGAGGTCGAGCGCCGTCGTGCCCGCCGGGCCGACCATGATCATCCGCGCGGCACGCCCTGGGTCCACCGCGACGGCCCCGCGGGCTTCGTAGCGAGTGCGCGTATGCGGCTCGACGATCGAAAGGCGTACGCGCTCGACGTAGGGTCGCTTCGGCTGGTGCTCGCGGAGGCGCGCCAGGCGTTCGCGCGAGACGGTCCACTCCTCTTGCGAGACCTCCGCCATCTCGACGGGGCCCGACCGAACGCCGCGCGTGTTGCCGAGCGATCCCCAAACACCGTCGCCGAGGGACGTTGGACGACCGCAGCCCACGAGCAGCGGCAATCCGAGAAGCAGAATGGCCGTTCGCAATCCGGACGAACCGGCGAGCACGCCGTCCAGCATGGCCGGACCTCGTGCGGGTCGCTTCACGGCACCCATCGACGCAGCACGACCGCGTAGCCAGAGCCGCGTGCCGTACCCACGCACAGCGCTTCCGATGCTTCGCCGCGCGCGATCATCGCCGCCGCGACGGTCAGTGCGACTCCGCCGACGGCTTCGTGCGTGCCGGCGTGATCGCTGCAGACGACACGCGGACACGAGGCCCAGCCGGACCGCGCGAGGACCTCTTCGGAGTGCGTGTGCGTGCAGCCGAGGACGACGACCCCCTCGCCCACCGGCGCTGGAATCGGCCCAGCGAGCGGCCCCGACGCGCCCGTGCGCGCAAGCGGATCGGCGCCCGTCGACCACGACCTGATGCTCGCGATCTCCGCGAAGATCGGTAGCCCACGCTGGCCCGCCACCTCCGCCGAGGCGAGAGCGAGCGCCGCGGCACCTTCGCGCCGCTTCGCCGCCGATTGCGCGTCGCTCGAGGCGTCATCGTCGTCGAAGAGCACGCTGAGCACCTCCTCGACGATGGCGCTTCGCTCTTCGACGGCCACGACCGCGAGCCGTGAGGCCTCGCCCGCGGTGATGAGCTCGAACGCGTGCGTGAGCGCGCATTCACCGGACGTCGCCAGATCCGCGACGACCATCGATGGGCCTTTGAGCCCTAGGTAGATCGAGACGTGCCCGGCAGGCGAGCTCGGAACGAGGCTCGGGAAGTCCGCCGGGCTCACGAGGCGCGCCCCCTTTTCGACGAGGCGGCGCATGAAGGCCGAGGAGGCGTCGACCGCGCCGAACGCCGACCCGAGCACGACGCCAACGTCCGCATCCGTGAGCCCCGGGCCGCCCAGTGCTTGCTCGGCCACGAGGGCCGCCAGTCGCGACGCGCGGTCGAGGCGTCGCGCACGATCGGCATCGAGCCCGGCGAGAAGCCCCGGCTCGATCGCGGGCCCTCCGGCCGGGAGCGACGGCAACGTCGCCACGGCTTCGCCCGAGAGGAGATGCCCGGGGGTGAGCGATGCCACGCCCGTCACGACGACGCGCTTGGAGGTTGGCCGAGGCGCCGGCGTTGGCGGGCCCTTCGGCACGCGCCCGAGGACGAGCACCGTATCCATGCCGCCGAACGCGAACGAGCTCGACATCGCGGCACGCACCTCGCGCTTCTCGGCGCTGAGCACGTGGCGAAGCGGACACTCGGGGTCGGGCTCCTCGAGACCGCCGGTGGGCGGAATCGTGCCCTCGGCGATGGCGAGCGCGGTGATCGCGGCCTCGACGGCGCCGGCGGCTGCCAACGTGTGCCCGATCTGTCCCTTGTTGCTGGAGACGGGGATCTCGGCGAGGTGCGAGCCGAAGACGCGGGCGAGCGCACGCGATTCCATCGGGTCGTTGAGCGGTGTGCCCGTGCCGTGCGCGTTGATGTAGTCGATCTCCGAGGGAGCGAGACCCGCGCGCGCGAGCGAGGCCTCCATCGCGCGAATCGGAGCGGCGCCCGTTGGCTCGGGGTTCGTGATGTGGTGGGCCTCGGACCGGGTGGCCCATCCCAGAAGCGTGCAGACCGCATCCTTCTTGCGCGCTGAGGCCGCCTCCGCGCGCTCAATCACCACGAAGCCTGCGGCCTCTCCGAGCGTGAGGCCTTTGCGACGTCGGTCGAACGGCTTTGCGCCTGCCGGATCGATCGCGGCGAGCGCGTTGAAGCCACTCAACGTGACGCGACAGAGGGCGTCAGCCGCACCGCACAGGACGACGTCGACGAGGTCGAGTTCGAGCCACGAGGCGCCGATGGCAATCGCGTTGGCGCCGCTCGAGCACGCACTCGAGAGCGTTCGGACGCGCGCGAAAGGCCCGAGCTCGCGCGCGAGGCGATCGGTCGGCGCGCTGAGCGGGTGGCTGAGCATCCGGCCCAACGCTTCTTCGCGCGCCGCCGGGTCGACCGTCCCTTCGGGGCGCACGAGCACCGCGAGCAGCGACTCCGTCTCGAGCATGCCCGCCGTCGAGCCGCCCATGACGAGCCCCACGCGACGACCACCCCATGAGCCATCGGGCCCACGCGAGAGGCCCGCGTGCGCCAAGGCCTCGCGGGCCGCCAAAAGGCCGAGCTCGCTCGTGCGGGAGTAGTCGTTACCGCCAGGGTGGGCATCCGCCCCCGCCACCCTGGTCGCTTCACCGACCAGTTTCGAGCGGTAGCCGGGCGCCTCGAACAGCGAGAGCTCTCGCAGCCCGCATTCCCCCCGGACCAGGCGCTCCCACGTCTCGGCCAATGTCGAGCCGAGCGCGGTAACCGCGCCGAGACCGGTGACGACGATCACGGCATCATCCCGTCGTGACGGCCTGACCGGCCTTCGCGCCTTCGATGAAGTCCGCGAGCGTGCTCACCGAGCGGAAAATTGGCCTCGCTGCGTCCCCTTCGGGGACTCGCACGCCGAATTGCTCTTCGACGAACATGGCGATCTGGAGGGCGTCGAGCGAATCGAGTCCCAACCCACCTTCCCCGAAGAGAGGTGCGTCGTCGTCGAGCGTCGACGGATCACGCCCCGCGAGGTTCAGCTCGGAGACGAGAAGCGCTTTGATTTTGCTTTTCAGGTCGGTGCGTTGCATCGAAAGCTGGAGAAAACGGCGCTCCCACCTACCACGGGAGGGGCTTCTCCACCAAACCCGACCGCTGTATAGCGGAAATCATCAATTCAATGGGGCCCCGATGAACCGATGGCCCCCTTCGGAAGAGTGGAGAGCGCGCATGGGCACCCTCGTGAACTACATGACCGAGAAGGGCGTTGCGGTCCTGACCCTCAGCGATCCGCCGGTCAACGCCTACACCCACGAGATGCTCAAGGAGCTCGACGCCTGCATCCTGGAGGCGCGCTTCGACAACGACGTCCACGTCATCGTCATCACCGGCCACGGCGACAAGTTCTTCTGCGCTGGCGCGAACATCAACATGCTTCGCGAGGCCGATTCGACGTTCAAATACTACTTCTGCCTGCACGCCAACGAGACCATCAGCCGCCTCGAGCAGACGCCCAAGCTCTGCATCGCCGCGCTCAACGGTCACACCGTCGGCGGCGGACTCGAAATCGCACTCGCCTGCGATCTCCGCATCGCCCGGGCCGGCGACTTCCAGCTCGGACTGCCCGAAGTGGCCCTCGGCGTCCTGCCCGGGACGGGCGGCACCCAGCGACTCGCCCGCATGGTCGGGAAAGCGCGCGCCATCGAAATGATGGTCGAGGGCACCAAGATGAACACGAACCGCGCCGCCGAGCTCGGTCTCGTCAACAAGGTCTGGGCGACGGACTCGAACGAGGAGTTCCTCCGCAAGGTCATCGACTACGCCCGCGCGTTCTGCCCGCCGGCAGGCGCCGCCAAGGCCGTCGGCGCCATCAAGCGCTCCGTCCAGAGCGGCCTCGAGACGAGCCTCGAGCAGGGGCTCGCTCTCGAACGCGAGCTCCAGGCCGAGCTCTTCGCCTCGAACGACGCGAAGGAAGGCCTCAACGCGTACGCCGAGAAGCGCAAGCCGCAGTTCCGCGGCCGCTGAGCCTTCCCCGGCCTTCTCTTGCCTGGCCCCCCGTTCCGGCTGAGACTCGTCAGCCGGCGCGGGCGAAGAGCTTCGCGTAGTAGTCGCTGATCGCGTCGCCGCCGAGCCGCGTGAAGAAGGTCGAGTACGCCATCCAGATGGCGAGGCCATTCAGATCGCGGAACATCGGAGGCAAGTAGCGCGGCGGCTTCACTACGCCGTCGTTCACGCGTCGCGCGAGCACCGGCACGTCTTCGTGCGCGACCTTTCCGACGAAGAGGAACGGAATGAGATCGACGCGGTTGTGCTGGATGGCACTGCGGATGAACGAATAGTTGAGGACGATGCCCTTGCAGTAGCAGGCGTCCTTCGTAAATGGCGCGCCGCCCTCGACGACGCCGCCTCGGAAGATGCGGCGCGTGTTGTGGAAGCACTCTTCCTCGTCGTAGCCCTCGGTGCGGAACCACTCGAAGACCTCGATGAAGTTCGCGCCGTCCTCGGCCTTGTCGACCGCGACGACGCGATCGTTGAGGCGGCGGGCGCGACGAGGATACGTGCGGAACGTGAAGATCTCGCAGAGCGCCGCGAGCCCTTCTTGCACGGTGGTGGTGCGCGGCGGGCCCTTGCTCAGCCACTTGGCGACCGCTTGCGCCTGGCCGTTGAGCGAGGTCGCGACGTGAACCCAACCCTCGTGGACCTCGAGGATGTCGATGTCGCGCGCCGAGAACTTCGCGCCGGTTCGAACCTTGACGTAGTCGCTGCCCGCCGCGGCATCGGAGAGGATCGTGTCATCGATCTCGACGCGCACGGCGCAATCGTCGAAGTAGCGCGAGAAGCGCTCGTTCAGCTCGGCGGCAGCGTCCTCCGCGGAGATGTTGCGCTCGTAACGCATGCCCAGGAGCGAGTCGTCGATGTTCGTGAGGATCTCGTAGAGGACGTGGCCGAGATCGCGCAGCGACGTCTTGCCGTCGGGAAACTTGTCCTTCGGTGAGCCGTAGAGCTTGCGTGAGTACGCGTAGAAGACCGGCGTGCCGCGCGCGCCGAGCATGCGGACGACGTCGCGGTATTCGAGCGCCGTACGCGAGAGGATGTTGCCGATCGCGTCGGCCTCGCCGAGCTCGCGATCGACGTCCCGCGCGATCTCTTCGAAGATGGCCGACTGGTCCTGCGGGTTGAACCCCAGATCGCTTTTTGCGTAGTAGTCGGAGTCGACCTTGGGGAGCTCGCGGAATTTCGCTTTCCGAAACTGCTCCTCGACCGAGTTGTCCCAGCGCACGGCCTGGAGGACACGGATGGGGCGCTGAGCATCGACGATACGACCGGCGAGCTGCGCGACGATCTCCTTGTAGCTCCGCCAAGGGCCCGCCGCGGGAAGCGGAGGAATCGACGGATGGCCTTCCTCGGGCGGCAAGCTCCCGCTCGCGCGATCCGACTTGAGCCCACGCGGCTCGCTCGGAGCCGGCGGAGGCACGCTCCCCCGCGTCGAGCCGCTCTTCTCGCTCTTTTCGGGCTTCTCGCTCTTTTCGGGCTTCTCGGGCTTCTCGCTCTTCTCGGGCTTGTCCGGCCTCTCGCTTTTTTCGGCCTTCGCCTCACGCTCGGCTTTGACGTCGCGATCCATTCGGGCGCTCGACTCCCGCTCGGGCTTCACGTCGCCTTCGTCTTTGCCCTTCCGGCGCTCGATCTCGCCCGCGGCCGCTCGTTCGCCCATTCAACCCATATTCTCACAACATACGGCTGCAATTTCCAGCAAATCGAGCGTGACCGTGGCTCGCACGCGCCTCGTCGACCCACGCGACTCTCTTACGTCAGACCGGTCACGTAGCTCACGTAGCTCACGTAGCTCACGTAAGCTCACGCACGCCACGCGAGGTCGTCCTCGCCGCGGGTGGTCCGTGCGTCGTCCGTCCGGCGACGTCGAGCGCGCGCGTCGTGCGAGTTCTTGGACGAGCTCTTGGGTAGGGAGCGGCGATCTGCTTTGCATCACTCGCATCGTGCTAGACGCACAGGCGTGCGCATCGCGGAGCTGTGGATCTATCCGGTAAAAGGCGCTCGAGGAACCCGCCTCGCGGAGTCGGACGTGCTCGTGAGCGGCCTGCGGCACGATCGCCGCTTCATGATCGTCGATCGTGAAGGCGTCTTTCTTTCCCAGCGATCGCATCCGCGTCTCGCGCTCGTCGAGGCGCGTCTCGACGCGGCGACTTCAACGCTAACGATCGCCACGCCTGCGTCTCCCGAGGGCACGATTCTGGCGCTCGCTCCCGCCTTCCCCGACCATCCGAAGCGGAGCGTGCGCGTCTGGGACGACGAGGTCGACGCTTTGGAAGTCCAGGGCGACGCAAGCGCCCTTCTCTCCGAGCACCTGCAAACGGAATGCTCGCTCGTCTTCATGCCTGACGACGTCGTTCGCCAGGTCGAAATCGAGTACGCGCGCCCCGGCGATCGCGTGGGCTTCGCGGATGGCTTCCCGGTCCTCCTCGCCTCTCTGGCTTCGCTCGCCGAGCTCAACGGTCGCCTCGCCGACGCCGTTCCGATGAACCGCTTCCGGCCGAACCTCGTCGTCGAGGGAGGCGAAGCCTTCGAGGAAGACCGTTTCGAGCGCGCGGTCGTGGGAAGCCTCGCCTTCCGCATGCCGAAGCGCTGCGCGCGCTGCCAGGTCACCACCGTCGACCAGGAGACCGCCAAGGTCGGCAAAGAACCCTTGCGCACGCTCTCGCAGTATCGTCGCGAGGGCAACAAGGTGCACTTTGCACAGAACCTGATCCCCGACGGCGAGGGCGTCGTCCGCGTGGGCGACGAGGTTCGCTACGTCGAGCCGCGGGCTTCGTAGCCGCCGCTCAGCTCACGCTGGCGAGCACGCTCTTGAGGACGTCGGTGTCGAACACGCCTTCGGCCTCCGCGCGGTAGCTCATGACGAGGCGGTGACGCAGCACCGGCACCACGAGCGCGCGGACGTCTTCCACGTCGGCGGCAGCTTCACCTCGCAGGGCGGCACGAGCCTTGGCCGCGAGGACGAGCGCCTGCGAGCCGCGAGGTCCCGCCCCGAAACGGACGTACTCGTTGACCTCGCGCGGAACGGCATCCGACGCATGACCACGCACGCCCTTCGGGCGCGTCGCACGACCGAGAGCGACGGCGAGCGCCACGGCGGCGTCCGTCACGGGGATGCGCGGCACCAGCGCTTGGAGCGCACGCACCTCCGATGCTTCGAGGACACGCGGCACCTTCCCGACGTCTGCGCTCGTCGTGCGGCGAGCGATTTCCCGCTCCTCGGCCTCGGACGGGTACTCGACGTGGATCTCGAGGAGGAAGCGGTCGAGCTGCGCCTCGGGAAGCGGATAGGTGCCCTCTTGCTCGATCGGGTTGCGCGTGGCGAAGACCTGGAACGGATCGGGCAGCTCGTGCGTCGTGGTGCCGACCGTCACGCGGCGCTCCTGCATGGCTTGGAGCAGCGCCGCCTGCGTCTTCGGCGGCGTGCGGTTGATCTCGTCGGCGAGGATCAGGTTGTGGAAGATCGGGCCGGGCAGAAAGCGAACCCGGCGATGCACGACGCCTTGGTTGTCTTCGTCCTCCTGCAGAACGTCCGTACCGGTGATGTCCGCGGGAAGCAGGTCCGGCGTGAACTGAACGCGACCGAAAGAGAGATCGAGCGCCTCGGCGAGCGAAGCCACGAGGAGGGTCTTTGCGAGGCCCGGAACACCGACGAGCAAGGCGTGGCCGCGCGCAAGCAGCGCCACGAGCATCAGGTCGATGACCTCTTCCTGTCCGACGACCTTCGCCGAAATCGCCGTCTGGAGGGATTTTCGGGCCCCGGACGCTCGGGCCAGCAGCTCGGCATCGCTCGGACGGTCGCTGGAGTGGCCTTTCGAAGCCGTCGAATCGCTCACGATGTCCTTTCTGTTCGCACGATGCAGGGCGTTATGTCAAAGCCGGTCGAGCGGCGGAGCCCATCCGACGCCGTTGCTGCCCGGGCGCCGGCCGTGTAGACCGCACCCCTCCGTGAGGCAGCGCGCCCAGATCCATCCCATTCGTCAGATTCGTCAGTCGAGCAAAGGCCTTGATCGTGCAGTGCGTCGCGCCATGCCAAGCTCCTGCGTAGCAGGCCGGCGCGCTCGCGCTCGTGATTGCGGGCGGGGCACCGTACGTTGTCCGGCGCCAGCGCACTCCATGCTCGAACTGGGACGACTCGGGGGAAACGAACACGCATGAAGGCGAACATCCGTCGCATCCTCGTCGCCATGCTCCTCGGCGTTGCCGTCTACGGCGGCTTCGTCGTCTACAGCGGCCTCGACAAGATTTCGGCGTCGCTCGAGATCTTCCACTTCTCGGCGTTCGCCGCCGCCTGCGCCCTCGCATTCGGCAACTACGTCGTTCGCTTCTTGAAGTGGGAGTTCTATCTCTCGCGCCTCGAGATTCGCGGGGTCGGAAAGCTCGATAGCTTCCTCACGTTCCTCTCGGGCTTCGTGCTGACCGTCACGCCGGGCAAGGTCGGTGAAGTCTTCAAGTCTCTCGTGCTGCACGAGACTCATGGCGTACCGATGACCAAGACGGCGCCGATCGTCGTCGCCGAACGCGCCACCGACGTCATCGGCATCGTCGTCCTCATCGTCATCGGGTCGCTCGGCTTCTCGGGCGGCCTCGTCTGGGCAGCCGTCGGCGCAGCCCTCGTTCTCGCGCTGCTCGTGATCGTCGCGAACCGCAACCTCTCGCTGGCGCTCATCGGCGTGGTCGGCCGGCTCCCCGGCAAGCTCGGAAGGATCGCCCCGAAGCTCGAAGCTGCCTACGACAGCCTCGCGATGATGCTGCGGCCGCGGAATCTCCTCCTGCCCAGCCTTCTCTCCTCGGCTGCCTGGATGCTCGAGTGCCTCGCGCTCTGGGTCATCCTCGTGGGCTTCCGCCTGTCGACGAGCATTCCGCTCGCCATGTTCTTCTATGCGACGAGCACCCTCATCGGCGCGATCATTCCGGTCCCCGGCGGCCTCGGCGTGACCGAGGGCTCGCTCATGGCGCAGATGACGGAGCTCGGCCATGTGGAGCGGGGAATCGCCGCGGCCGCCATGATTCTGGTGCGCTTCGCGACGCTCTGGTTCGCCGTGGTGGTGGGCTTCGTGGCGCTCTCGCTGCTCAAGCGTCGGCACCCGGGCCTTCTCTCGGACGCACGCGCCGAGGCGGAATCCGCCGAAGCGCCCGCCCCGAGTCGCGCCGGCCACTGAATCTCCCCCTCACCCTCCCCGAAGCTCCATGGTGGCGACCGGACCGCCCTTGCGACAGATTCTTCGGTGGCATGCGGCGCCCGCCGGTTCGAGACTATCCCCCGATGACGGCGGACACGGGCTCTTCGCGCTCGCTCGGCGGAGCTTCGCCGGATAGCCGGCCGCCCCGCAACGACGTCAAACCATCTCGCAGGCACCTGGCGCAGCGATGGCGAGACTTGCCGGTTGCTCGCAAGCTCTACCTCGTCGTCGGCCTCATGGCCGTGCTGGTCGCGACCGAGCTGCTCACGCTCTGGTTCGTGACCTCCACCATGTCGTCGATCCGCGTGTTCGTGGACGGCGAAGGGCGCTGGTCGAAGGCGCAGAAGCAAGCCGTCGTGAGCATCCTCCGCTACGAGCAGACGCACGACGAACAGGACTACCAGCGCTTCCTCGAGCACCTGCGCGTGCCGCTTGCCGATCGCGCTGCACGCCTCGAGATGGAAAAGCCCGTCGTCGATCGGGCACGCGTTCGTGAGCTGCTGCTGACCGGCCAGATCGACTACGAGGACACGAGCCGCCTCATCACGTTCTATCGCCGCTTCCGCGACGCCAGCTACGTGCGCGACGCGGTCTCCCGCTGGCTCATCGCCGACGACCTCGTCGAGGAGATCATGAAGGAAGCCGCGGCACTCCGAGCCGTCATCCGATCGGGGGCCGCGGACGCGTCGACGATCGAGCGCCACCTCGAGCGTATCGAAGCCATCGACGAACGGCTGACGGAACTCGAAAACGAGTTCGCGAACGCCTTTGCCATGGGCTCGCGAGATCTCGAGAAGATGCTCCTCGGCTTCCTCGTGTTCCTCGTGCTCGCCGTCGAGACGACCGGGATTGGACTCACGGCCTCCGTCGCGCGTTCGCTCTCGCAGTCGCTGCGTGAAGTGCATCGCGTCGCCGACCGCGTCGGTAAAGGGGACTTTTCGCAGAAGGTCGCGGTGGAATCGCGCGACGAGGTGGGCCAACTGGCGCGCTCGCTCAACCAAATGACGATGAACCTCGAACGAAGCTTCGAGGCGCTCCGCCTGGCGCAGCAAGAGATTCAGCGCGCACACGAGAATCTCGAGCTTCGCGTCGAGCAGCGAACCGCGCGCCTCCAGTTCCTCGCGACCGCGAGCCGTGCGCTCGCCTCGACGCTCGACTACGCCGAAACCACCGCCGCCGTCGCGCGCTTCGGGTCGCAGTACGCCGAGGGATGGTGCACGCTCGAAGTCTTCGGCGAAGACGGAGCGACGGAGCTCGTGGTCACCGGGCTCGACGGCGAGCTTCAGCCGGACGCCGCCGGCTCGGTCGAATTCGAGCCCGCGTTACGAAAGATCCGCGACGAGGCCCTGGCGACGCGGCGAGCCGAGGTGCTCACGCGCAGCTCGGGCTCGACGGCCCTCTGCGTGCCGCTCCATGCACGCGGGCATCTCGTCGGCAGCCTGACGCTCCTGCCCGCCGATCCGGCAAGGCGCTTCGCGGACGAAGAAATCGACGGTGCCGAATCCCTCGCACGCATGGCCGGAAGCGCCATCGACAGCGCGCGGCTCTACCGCTCGGCCCAGGAAGCCATCGGCGCGCGCGACGAGTTTCTCTCGATTGCCTCCCACGAGCTTCGGACACCGCTCACGTCACTCCTGCTCTTGCTTCAGGGCATGCTGCGCACGCGCGCCCCGGAGGAGGCCGCCCCCGCGGAGGTGGTCGCCAAACTCCGACGGTATGCCGCGCAGAGCGAGCGACAGGCCAACCGACTTTCGATCCTCGTCGATCAGTTGCTCGATCTCACGCGGATCCGTGCCGGCCGCCTCGTTCTCGCCTACGAGACGTGCGATCTGGTCGCGCTCGTGCGTGAGGTCCTCCAGCGCAACGAGGTTTCGGCGGCACGCGCCGGATGCGAGCTCGTCTTTCGTGGCCCGGAGGAGGCCGTCGTCGGATCTTGGGACTGCGGACGCATCGAGCAGGTCGTGACGAATCTCGTCTCCAACGCCCTCAAATTCGGCGCCGGACATCCGGTTCGAATCGCCGTCGAGCGCGGCGACGGGGGCAAGGCTCGCCTGACCGTCGAAGACGAAGGCGTCGGCATCCCCGAGGATCAGCGGCCACGAATCTTCGAGCGCTTCGAGCGCGCTGCGCCGTTTGCGATCGGCGGTCTCGGCCTCGGCCTCTACATCGTTCGACAAATCGTCGAGGCCCATCACGGTACGATCCGCGTCGACAGCCGTCCGGGCGAGCACACCGTCTTCACGGTGGAGCTCCCCACCGCGCCGAACGCGTCGAACTAAGGAATCGCGCGAAGCGCCGTCAGGGCGACTTGGAAGTCGGCGGGCGGCTCCGCTTCGAACCGGATCTTCTTCCCCGTGGCGGGGTGGACGAAACCGAGGACGCGCGCGTGCAGCGCCGGGCGGCCGAGCGCTTCGGCGAGCTCGCGAAGGACATCGTGCTTGGGCGTCTTGCCGTAGAGACGATCGCCGAGGATGGGCGTCTTGTTGTCGGCAAGGTGCACGCGAATCTGATGGGTGCGCCCCGTCTCCAGACGACAGGCAACGAGCGTGGCTGCTCCGCCCGCGAACGTCTCGAGGGGCCGCACGTGGGTCACCGCGCGCTTGCCGCTGCGAACCTTCGACGAGAATCGCAGCCGATCGGTGGGGTGCCGGCCGTGGAGCGTGTCGAACGTCGTCTTCTTCACGTTGCCCACGCAGATCGCGACGTACTCGCGCTCGATCGAGTGCTCGGCGAATTGGGCCTTGAGGAGCTCACGTGCGCGAACCGAGCGCGCGACGACCATGAGCCCGCTCGTCCCTTTGTCGAGCCGGTGCACGATGCCAGGGCGCTGGCGCTCGGTGGCGAAGCGGATCGCGCTCGGATCACACTCCTCACGTTCGTCGTCGTCCTCGCTCTCTTCTTCGAAGGTCGCGCTATCGAAGGCGCCGAGCGCGAGAAGGCCGTTCACGAGCGTTCCGGTCCGGTGACCGCGCGCCGGGTGCACGACGAGCCCCGGCGGTTTGTCGATGACGATGAGGTCGTCGTCGGCATGGACGACCTCGAACTCGATTCCCTCTTCGGCGAGCGCCTCGGTAGGCGGCGGCGCCTCCGGCTTGACCTGGATGCGTGCGCCCTCGCGCAGCTTCTCGGCCGCCTTCTTGGTGACGCCGTCGACGGTCACCCCGCCGTGCTCGATCCAACGCTGGAGCTCGGAACGGGAGGGCCCGCCCTCCATCGCCGAAAGCGTGGTCGCCAGAAAACGATCGAGACGCGCGCCCGCGGCTTCGCGCGGCACGACAAGCACGATCGGATTCTTCGACGGAGTCAGTGTCCCCCCTGCCGCGCCTACCAAATCTTCGACTTGATGTGCCCCTTCGCCTTGATCAGGATGTCGACGAGGGCACGGTCGTAGAAGTTTCGAGGGTAGAGCTCGGGGGCCACGCGGCGCTTGTAGAGCGCGCGGCCTTCCTCGATCTCCTCGGCGAGGCTCTCGAAGAGATTGTCGTTCGTGATGCCGTTGACGATCTTTTCCTCGTTGTAAAGGCTGAGATCGCTTGCGATGGCTCGGGCAAGACGACGTGCAGCTTCCTCGGTCTCGATCAGCGGCATCAGATAAGCCTCCTGGGGAGGTCTAGTATCGCGAAGGCGCGATGCCCGTGTCAAAGGGACGCCGCTCGAAGGCGCGCCAAACGATCTCGGTCCGGTCGCTCGCCCGGCCGTGTGCGGCTCATCGGTGCACGTTCCTTCACGCGCATCCCCCAGGACAGCCGCGCTTCTGCTAGAAAGATTGGAATGGCGACCGCGTCGTCCAACGCCGAGTACCCCGCCTTCCCCACGCTGGCCCATGCCATCGAACACGCCGCGAAGGCGGACCCAACCCTAGGGTTCCGCTTCGTCTCCGAAGACGGCGTGCCTGGTTTTTCGCCTTCCGCGACCAGCGAGGCGTCGTTCTCTTACACGGCCCTCGAGCGGTCGAGCGCCCGCTACGGCGGAGCGCTACAGGCCCTCGGCCTGGAGAAGGGTGACCGCGTCGCCCTGATCCTGCCGGCCAATGAGGACTTCGTCCTTTGCTTCTTCGGGGCCATTCGGGCGGGCATCATCCCCGTCCCCATCTATCCCCCCCTGGGGATTGGCCAACTGCAGACCTATCTCGACAACACGCGCCACATCGTCGCCAAGAGCGGCGCCCGCGCGCTCGTGACCACGTCGCAGATCAAGCGCCTGCTCGGCACCGTCCAAGCCTCGTCGCCGTCGCTCGAGCAGGTCGTCGCCGTCGAGGCGATCCGCGAGTCGCTCGAGCCGCTCAAGGGCGTGAAGCTCACGCCCGACGACGTCGCCTTCCTCCAGTTCACGAGCGGTTCGACCTCGCGGCCGAAGGGCGTGACCCTCACCCACGCCAACCTCATGGCGAACATGAGGTGCATCGTGGAGGACGGCCTGAAGATGCGCAGCCACGACGTCGGCGTCTCGTGGCTGCCGCTCTACCACGACATGGGGCTCATCGGCTTCGTCATCGCCCCTCTGGCGATGCGAACGCCCGTCGTGTTCTTGCCGCCCCTCCTCTTCCTCAAGCGCCCCATCACCTGGTTCCAGGCGATGACGCGCCACAAGGGAACGGTCTCGTTCGGGCCGAACTTCGCCTTCGCGCTCTGCGTGAAGCGAATCCGAGAGAAAGAGCTCGAAGGCATCGACCTTTCGAGCTGGCGCGTCGCCGGCTGCGGTGCCGAGCCCATTCGCCCCGAGACCCTCGAGAACTTCGTCAACGCGTTTTCGAAGGTGCGCTTCGACAAGAACGCGCTCCTGCCCTCTTACGGCATGGCGGAGTCGTCGCTCGCGGTCACCTTCACCGAGCTCGGTGAGGGCATGAAGACCATCGCGGTCGACAGCGACACGCTTTGGGCCGAGAACGTCGCGAAGAAGACCGAGCCCAGCGCCGAGCGCGCGATCCGCCTCGTGTCCTGCGGCAAGGCTTTCCCGCTGCACGACGTCCGAGTCTTCGCTGAAGGCGACGAGACGGGCGCAACGCCGCTGCCCGAAGGTCACGTCGGCGAGCTCCGCATCAAGGGCCCGAGCGTGATGAAGGGCTACTGGGAAGACGCCGAGCGCACGAAGAGCACCTTCGCGGGCGAGTGGCTGAAGACTGGCGACCTCGGCTTCCTCGACAGCGGCCACGTCTTCATTTGTGGCCGTTCGAAGGAAGTCATCATCGTCAACGGGCGCAACTACTACCCGCAGGACATCGAGTGGGAGGCGAGCCACGTCGCCGGCGTCCGCAAGGGCAACATCATCGCCTTCGGCGCGCGTGATCCGTCCGGCGTCGAGCGCGACCGTGAGCGCGTGGTCGTCGCCTTCGAGGTGCAAGACGCCCCGAAGGAGCTCGATGCTCGCGCCCTCGCCGCGGCCCGCCAGCCGATCGTCGCGGCCATCCGCAAGGCCGTTCAAGAAGGGATGGGCCTCGTCCTCGACGACGTGGTTCCTCTCGCCCATGGCGTGCTCCCGAAGACCTCGAGCGGCAAGCTCCAGCGTGCGAAGACCCGCGAGCTCTACGAAGCCGGCGAGCTTCTCAGCCGCAAGGGCACGCGCGAGCACGATCGCGTGGGCATGTTGAAGGAAGCCGCCAAGAGCCAGCTCTCGTACTTCAAGCTCGCCGTGCTCGGCGGTCGCAAGAAGGACGACTGACCGAGCGTCAGGGCGAACGCTTCAAGCGCATCCAGCACACGCGTCGAGCGCGCACCCCAACGAGGTGCTGCGCTCGACTGCGCATTGACGTGGTCCGGGCAGGCTGGTAGCTCCGCGTCTGCCATATGCCGTCGGTCCCGGTGGACTGACATTTAAGGGAATCCGGTGAGAACCCGGAGCTGCCCCGCAGCGGTATCGGAGAGTCACGTAGCGTTTCGCTTTCGTCATCGAAGGCGAAAACCCGCCGCGTGAGATCTCCGGAGTCCGAAGACCTGGTGATGGCCCGAGCCCACGTCGTCTCGTCGTCCTGATCGTTTCGACTACAGCTCGCGTTGCCCGGCCCTGCTTCGAGGGAAGCATCCGGTCACCAAGTGTGGTTGCACGCGTTCGTGCATCCACCGCCTGAACGCATCGCTCTTCGCCGCTCCTGCACTGCGCGCGAGGTCGGTGTGCCTCGGGTTCGCCACGAAGAATGCGAGCGTTTCATGATCTCCGGACGATGGTCTCGGGAAGTTCTCAGCGCGTTCGTGTGCGCGGTCGTGCTTGCCTCGGTGGGCTGCAGCGCGGACGACGGCACGAATGGTGTCGACGGAACGAATGGTGTCGACGGCAAAGACGGCAGCAACGGAACGAACGGCAAAGACGGGACGAACGGTAAGAACGGCGCCGAAGGCGCGGATGGGCTCAACGGCAAAGACGGAACCAACGGCAAAGACGGGACGAACGGGACCGACGGGACGAACGGGACCGACGGGACCGACGGCGACGATGGAGCGAACGGCAAAGACGGCGCCTCGTCGCTGATTCGCACGGTGAGCGAGCTCGCCGGTGACCACTGCGCGAACGGCGGCATCGCCGTGCAGGTCGGACTCGACGTCAACGCGAACGGCACGCTCGACGACGTCGAAGTCGACGCGAAGTCGACGAAGTACCTGTGCAACACGCTCCCGGCGTGGCCCGAGCTCCCTGCCCTACCCGCGGTGACGACGGCGTACAGCTTCGCGCTTGCCGTGAACGACGTCGACCAGACGGCGCGCCTCGGCTTCATGTTCAACGACGCCGCGTACCGCGCGCAGCTCGCGAGCGAAGGACCGATCTGGGACGGCGGCGGCGTGTACTCGGGCGCAAACGTCTTCGCGGTCTACGGCTTCGCCGGAGCGGGCGTGAACGCGTCGTGGAAGGCGTACCAGGGTCGCTACACGCCGCAGTTCTACGCGTACTCCGAGCTCGCCTTCGACAGCGGCAGCTCCTACTACACGACGAACTACACCTCGTTCGGCGGCCTCATCTCGGTCGTCAAGGACGGCGGCAAAGGCACGTATGCGCTGACGCCCGCCTTCTCGCCGGGCAAGGCACACAGCATCGCCTTCGTCGACCACGTGCTCTACGCGCTCATGGCGCAGAAGAACGTCGGCATGACGCTGTCGACCTTCCCCGTCGATCAGTTCGGCAACCTCTCCAACGTGTGGAAGAACCTCGCCACCGTGGAAGCGGCCGCGAGCAACGCCACGGCTCCGAAGCTGATCAACGCAGGCGGCAGGCTCGTAGGAGCGTACCTCGCCGGCGGCAAGGCCACGATTCGCGCGACGGCCACCCCTGCCACGATGACGCAAGCCTCGGAGTTCGTCGAGATCGGGTCCTGCGCCGGCGCCACGCGCGTCGACCTCGGATTCGCCGACGGCAAACTCTATGCAGGATGCATCGACACGAACGGTGCGCTCTCGGTTCGCCGTGCGGCCCTCACGGACCTCGCGAACGTGACGTGGGAGACGGTGACGCTCGGCGTCACGGGGGCGACGAGCGAGCTCGATCTCTCGGGCCTCGGCACGCGCATGTCGATCGCCGTCCGCCAGGGAACGGCCGTCCGCGCGTACGCGTCGATCACCGACACGACGCCGTCGTTCGACACCGTTCTCCCGGGCTCGTTCGACCTCGTGGCCGCCAAGGAAGGCCTCGTCCTCTCCGTGTGCGACCTGACCGGCAACAAGACGGTTCGCACGTTCTTGCGCTGAAGCGCGCCGCCGGGCACCGAACCGTTCACCCCGAGCGGTTCGGTGCTTCGCGCGTCAGGTTGAGCGTCGCGAAATCGTAGGTGTCACCGCCGCGCCTCGGCGCGCTGCGCGTTGGCAACGAACGCGAGGCCTTGGGCATTCAGCTCGACGTCGAGGTCGAGAAGCGCCTGCTCCTTCGGACCGAACTGCGGCGCTTCTTCGGCGATCGCCTTGCGCCAATTCTCGGCGAAGCGCGCTTCCATCTGCTCGGGACTCTCACTCCCGTTCACCGCCGATTCCACCCAGGCTTCGGCGCGATCGATGAACCGACGAAGCTGATCCGCGATCACCTGCTTGTCTTCGTAGCCATCGTAGTGCGTGGGACATACCCATCGCTCGCCGAGCGAGAGCACCTTGTCGATGCTCTTGCGCGCTTCGGCGGCGTTGAACCCCGTGGGGCTCGTCGAGGGGATCGCAAAGCGCCCGTGCGCCTGCAGGGCTGGGTACACGAGGCCGAACGTATCGCCCGTGTAGACCGTCTCGACGGCCGGATCGTCGACCGCGAAGTGGTGATAGGCGTGCCCCGAGGTGTGCCAAACGGTGAGCTTGGCATCGCCGAGCTCGAAGCTCTCGCCGTCGGCAAGAGCGCGCACGCGCTCCTTCGGGATGGCCGTCACGGTGCCGTAGAGCTCCTTGAACCGGGCCTCACCGTAAACGGCGGTCGCTCCCTGGATCAGCTTCTCGGGGTCGATGAGGTTCTTTGCGGTGCGCGGGTGGGCAAGGAGCGTGGCGTTCGGACACTTGGCGAGCAGCGCGCTCGCGCCCGCCGCATGGTCGAGGTGCGCGTGCGTCACGACCACCCAACGAACATCCTCCGGCTTCTTTCCCTGCTCGGCCAGCGCGGCGAGGAGCTTCGGAACGGCGTGCGCGGTATGGGCTTCGACGAACGCGCACTCGTCGCCGGCAAGGCGGAGGTACGCGGCGGTGAAGCGCGGAGTGACGTCGGCATCGATCGTGATTCGGGAATGACGCGTCGTCATGGCCGCCATCGTAGTACCGTTCGGGAGCGGATCGGAATGCCCCGCCAATCCCAGCAGCACGCGCACGGCCGGCCTGCTAAGGGAGAAGCATCCACGTGGCCCAAACCCCTCCCCGCCGTCACCAGCGCGTCGAGATGCGCGACCTCATCGGCCACTCGGCCACGCTCCGCATCCGCCGCTTCGGCACTCCGGGCGCCTTCCTCGCCGTCGACGAGACCGACACGCGCCCCGATGCCGAGGTCGTCTTGCTTCTCGGCCCCGAGATTCCGCCGAACGCCAAGGAGGGTGACGCGGTCGATGTCTTCGTGGCACTCGACTCGGAGGGACGTCCCCTCGCCACCACGCGCCGGCCACTGCTCGAGCTCGGCGACGTGGCGTTCTTGACCATTCGTGACGTCACCAAGATCGGCGCGTTCGCGGATTGGGGGCTCCCCAAGGAGCTGCTCGTTCCCTTCGCCGAACAGACGACCGAGATGCGCGTGGGCGAGCGTTACGCCATCGGCCTCTACGTCGACGACACCGGCCGCCTCGCCGGCACGATGCGCGTGAGCGAGATGCTGCGCGACCAGGGTGAGTTCGAGCTCGACGAATGGGTCGAGGGCGAAGCCTGGCGCAATGACCCGCAAATCGGCGTGTTCGTCATCATCGAGCGCGCCTTCGTGGGCCTCTTGCCAGCAGGTGAACCGCACCATCTCTCGCGCGGCGAGCAGGCGCGCTTCCGCGTGAGCAACATCCTTCCCGACGGAAAGATCGAGCTCTCCTTGCGTGGCCACGCCCACGAAGAGCTCGAGAGCGACGCGAAGAAGATCCTCACCGTGCTCGGCCAGCCGGGCGCCCCGCGCATCGGCGATCGCTCGGATCCGGAGCGCATTCGTGAGGTCTTCGGTCTGAGCAAGAAGGCGTTCAAGCGAGCCGCCGGCCGCCTTCTCAAAGATGGTTCGGCCGCGATCGACAACGAAGGATTCCTCGTCCTTCGTCAGGACAAGGGACGCGCACCGAAGAAGAAGTAGGGCGCGGGCTCGACGCACGGTCGCGGCGGGCCAACTGTTCGTCGTTCGACAACAGTTCGGTCGCGAGAGTCTATCTAATCCATCGTCAAGCAACGGTGCATGGTGTTGGTCAGAACACGGAAGGAACTGACACCATGGCCGCTCGCACTTCGATCAAGTCTTTCGCCCCCAGCACCTCGGACATCGCGGACCGTGCGACCGGCACCGGAAGTGTGCTCCAGCGCCTCACGCGGACGAGCTCGGACGTGGCCCCGCTGGTCGCCCGCATCGCGCTCGGCCTGGTGATGTTCCCGCACGGTGCGCAGAAGGCGCTCGGCCTCTTCGGCGGTCACGGCTTCAGCGGCACGATGGGCTTCTTCACCGGTCAGATGGGCATTCCCGCGGCCTTCGCGGCGCTGGCGATCGCCGCCGAGTTCCTCGGCTCGATCGGCCTGATCGTCGGCGCGCTCTCGCGCATCGCCGCGCTCGGCATCGCCGCGAACATGCTCGTCGCCGTCTTCATGGTGCACGCAAAGTTCGGCTTCTTCATGAACTGGATGGGCGCGCAGGCCGGTGAAGGCATCGAGTACCACCTGCTCGCGATCGGCCTCGCGCTGATCGTCATGGTCAAAGGCGCGGGTGCGTGGTCGCTCGACGGTCTCCTCGGCCGCCGCCTGTCACGGTGAGAAGCCGTCGAAGCTCGAGACGACGCAGGGGCAGAAGCACCGTCCGCCTCTGCGTTTCGTCTTCGTGCTTCAGGGACAGAGATACGAAACGCCGGCGTCGAGCGGCTCGCCGTTGGGCCCCGGCTCGCAGGGCGTCGAGGGGCGATTCCGGTCGTAGACCTCGCCCAAGAGCGCGGGCTTGCCCGTGAACCGGATGGCGGTCGAAAGTGCGTCGCACCCCGCATCGGGCTGGAAGTCCAAGTCCGCCGAGCGTGCGATGTCGGCCGACGAGCAGACCCTGTCCTTGAGCACCGGATAGAGGCTCTGCAGGCAAGTCTGCTCGACGGTCTGGGACTGCTTCGATGAGCCGATCGCCGCGAGGAGGTCGTGCGTCGAGATGCGCCCGGCCAGAACGCCGTCGTCGACGCGATAGAAGCGCTTCTCCTTGTCCGTCCTCGGGGGCACCGACGGGTCGCGCGGATTCATGTCCTCGCCGAGAGGCACGAGCTTGCCCGTGATGATCGCGCTGCTGACGAGGAGAGCGTAGGCGTCGTCGAAAGGTACGGAGACCGTGCTCTTCTCGAAGTTGACGACGAGCTGGTAGTCGCGCACGTAGCCCGTGCCGACCACGACGAACACCGCACCGCTCGAGACCTGGAAGACACCGTCCCTCGGGAGCGACCACTTGTCGTCGCCGCACCAACCCGGGCTCCAGGTGTCCCACGTCGTGCCGTGCTGCGCGGTGGAGTTCGGACAGCCCTGAGAGTGAATGCCCTCGGAGAGGATGATGCCGAGCGCGACGTCCTTGTCGTTCGCGCGACCGTTGTATTTGCCGAGCTGCGTGAGGACGCCGCGACGCCCTTGCTGGATGAGCGCGTTGGGGAACTTATCGACCGCGTAGAACGCGCCGAGACCGCTGACGAACTCGCCGACGGCGTTGTCTCGGCCGCCGTCGAGATCGCATCGGCTCGCTGCGGTGATGCAGCTCGACTTTCCTTCGTGGGCGGTGCCCGCGCCCGTTTCACACGTGCAGACGTTGTCGAGGTCGAGCGCGAGCGGGTTTTCTTGGTTGCCCTGGACCTGAATCGCATCGACGGCGATACCGAACGGCGGAAGGACTTCGTCGGGCGCGTCGTCGTTGTCGGGCGGTTCCGCGACGAACGCGTGCTGACACGGATCCGGCACGCCGCGCGCGTCTTGCGAGTCCGCCGCACTGGGGGCGGCATCGTTCGCAGTCGCGGTGGCTTCGCCGTAGGGCGACGAGCACGCGCCAACGGCCCGAATGAGTGCGAAGACAGCAAGCGTGCAGCCTGCCGTCGCGAACACCGTCGCTGCGACCCTTCCGCCCACGCAAGAAGAGTACATCGCGCGCCTGAAGATGCCCAAAGGAATCCCTCGGCAATTGCGTTGACCACCCCGGCCTGGGGCCAGCTCGGAGCGCTCGCTGCTTGTTGGCTACTCGTTCTTCGCGCGATCGACACACGTGTTCGAGCCATCGAGCACGCGTCGCGACAAACGCCTCCTTCGCGCTCGAGACCGGGCGCCGGCCCTGCCCGCGTCGCGCCTCTCCTGCGGCAAGAGGATGCATTTTCGTCCGCCCCGCAATCGGCGAACGTTCTCGGCCGTCGAAGTGCAGCCCGGCCGTTGCAGTTTAGAATGATTCTTACTAAAGTTTTCATCCAATGAGAGGCCGGGACACCATCGCGAGCTCGCGTTCGGCTGACGCGAAAGCACGTGTAGGGCGCGCCGCGAAGACCTCCAAGACGGCCGCGAAGAGTCACCCGCACCCGCGCGCCGAAGAGCTGCTCGCGGAGCTGAAGCGCGCAGGACTCAAGCTCACCCCGCAGCGCATCGCGATCGTGCGCACCCTTGCCGACGACCACTCGCACCCGACGGCGCAGGACCTCTTCGACCGGTTGCGCGGGGCCTTCCCCACGATGAGCTTCGCCACCGTCTACAACACGCTCGACGCGCTCGCGAACTGCGGGCTCACCGGATCGCTGAACCTCGGCGGCGCGATTCGCTTCGATCCCAATACGTCACCGCATCACCACGCCGTGTGCGACGGGTGCGGAGCGATCGTCGACATCCCGGCCGAGCCGCCCGCGGCCGAAACGAAGCGGCTCGTCCTCGAAGGGGCCGACGGTTTCCGCGTGCGCACGGAAGAGCGAATTTTCCGCGGCCTCTGCCGCGGCTGCAGCACTCCTCAGTAGAGCTTTCGCAACACCAACCGAAGGAGATACGAGTCATGGGCAAGCAGCTTTCGGGGTCGAAGACCCATCAGAACCTGAAGGACGCCTTCGCGGGTGAGTCGCAGGCGAACCGCCGTTACCTGTACTTTGCACAGCAGGCAGACATCGAGGGCCTCCCCGAGATCGCCGGCAACTTCAAGGAGACGGCCGACGGCGAGACCGGCCACGCGCACGGCCACCTCAAGTACCTCTCGAGCGTCGGCGACCCGGCGACGGGCCTGCCGATGGGCAACTCGGAGAAGAACCTCAAGGCCGCCATCGCGGGCGAAACGCACGAGTACGAGACGATGTACCCGGGCATGGCGAAGACGGCGCGCGAAGAAGGCTTCGACGACATCGCCGAGTGGTTCGAGACCCTCGCCAAGGCAGAGAAGAGCCACGCGGGTCGCTTCCAGAAGATGCTCGACACGCTGAAGTAAGAAACGAACCTCGGCTCTGGGCCCCATTCACGTGCGCAAGAGTGCGCGGGGCCCAGGCCCAAGGTTTGCCCTGGCGAAGACATGGCGAAGATCAATCCGAAGCCGCAAACGCCACCGGAGACGAACCCCAATTCGGCGCGCTATTGGGACGAGAAAGACCTCGAGGCCGAGCTGCGTCGCGTCTTCGAGATCTGCCACTCGTGCCGGATGTGTGTGAACTTCTGCGGGAGCTTCCCCGACCTGTTCGCGCGCGTCGACCGTGACATCGAAAAGCACCACGCGCACGGTGCCGAGCTCTTGGCGGCCGACGACTTCAAGAGCGTCACGGAGCTCTGCTGGCAGTGCAAGCTCTGTTACATCGAATGCCCGTACACGGCCGACCAAGGTCACGCGTGGCTCGTCGACATTCCTCGTGTGCTCCAGCGCGAGAAGGCCCATCGCGCCAGGCGCACCGGCGTCACGCTCCAAGACCGCGCCCTCGGCGATCCTGGAAAGCTCGGCTCGCTGATGAGCGGGGTGCTGTCGCCGATCTCGAACCTCGTGCAGACGAACCGCCTGCTCCGCAAGGTGAACGAGCGCGTGCTCGGTATTTCGAGCGAGTTCCCCGTTCCTACCTTCGCCGCGCAACCGTTCGACGCGTGGATGCACAAGCACACGCCCCTGCCCGAGGCCGGGAGTGCCGGCACCGTCGCCATCTTCGCGACGTGCCTCGGCGACTACAACTTTCCGAAGATCGCTGCCGCCACCGTGCGCGTCCTCGAGAAGAACGGCTTCTCGGTGGTTCGCCCGCCGCAAGAGTGCTGCGGGATGCCGAACCTCGACGGCGGTGACATCGAGGCCGCGCGCGAGAAGGCTCGCTTCAACGTCGCGCACCTCTTGCCGCTCGTCGAACGAGGGTTCCCGGTCATCGTGCCCGGGCCAACCTGCTCGTACACGATCAAGAAAGAGTGGCCCGAGCTCCTCGGCTCGCCCGAGGCGAAGAAGGTCGCGCAGAACACCTTCGAGGCGATGGAGTTCATGGAGCGCCTTCGCCGCGAAAAGAAGCTCGTTCGCGACTTCCAGAAAGGCTTCGGAAAGATCGCCTACCACGCGGCTTGTCACCTCCGCGCGCAGAAGATCGGAACGCCGGGCGCGCGCATTCTCGGTCTCTTGCCCGACACCGAGGTCGACATCGTGGAGAAGTGCTCCGCGGTCGACGGCACCTGGGGGATGAAGACCCAGCACTACGAGATGGGTCGCAAGTACGCGCAGAAGCTCTCGCGCGGCATCGAGAACGCCGAAGCGAAGCTCGTCGTCACCGACTGCCCGCTCTCCGCACGCCGCATCGAGGCCGAGAACGAGCTCGTCCCCCTTCACCCCATGGAAGCGCTCGCCGAGGGCTACGGTCTCTCGCTCGCGGCGCAGTAAGGAACCACATGAAACCCGTCGAACGTGGCGAGGTCCTCGGCATCGCCGAATACGAGCCCATCCGCGACCGCTTCCGGGCACGCGTGATCGAGGAGAAGAAGCGACGACGTATCGGCCTCGGGCCCCACGCCATGTGCGTGTTCGAGAACCACGACACGGTGCTCCTCCAGATCCAGGAGATGATCCGCACCGAGCGCATCTCGCGCGAGGACAGCGTCCTCCACGAGATCGCCACCTACAACCAGCTCGTGCCCGGAGACAACGAGCTGTCGGCCACGATCATGATCGAGATCGACGAGCGCGAGCCTCGCGAGAAGTTCCTGGTCGAGGCAAAAGGGCTCGACCGCGCATTCGCCCTGGTCATCGACGGGGAACGATGTCCCGGGATGAACGACGTGGAACGCGAGCACCCCGACCGAACCACGGCCGTGCACTATCTGAAATTCCCGCTCGGCGAGAAGGCGGCGCGTGCCCTCAAGGCCGTGCTCGGCAAGCAGCGCAAGGCCGACGAGGTCGTCGTGGAGGTCGTCGCCGACCATCCCCGCTACACCGCGCGCGCGAAGCTTCCGCCCGCGATGGTCGCCG
The DNA here is from genome assembly GCF_001263205.1 of Labilithrix luteola. Lineage (GTDB taxonomy): Bacteria > Myxococcota_A > Polyangia > Polyangiales > Polyangiaceae > Labilithrix > Labilithrix luteola. Next base: position 8,809,140 of record NZ_CP012333.1, on the reverse strand, counting down.
AGCTCGCGCAAGATCTCGCCTGATGATCGTCTACGAGCGCCCTGTCCGCTTCGAAGACGTCGACGCCGCCGGCATCGTCTTTTTCGGCCGCTTCATGAACTACGCCCACGAGGCGATGGAGCACTTCTTCGGCGGCGTTGCGGGCGGCTACGTCGACCTCATCACGCGCCGGAAGATCGGCTTTCCCGCCGTCCATGTGACGTGTGACTTCCGCTCACCACTCCGCTACGGCGACGTCGTTCGCATCGCCGTGAGCGTCGCGAAGATCGGAAACACGTCGTCGACGTTGCGCTACGAGTTCACCCGCGCGGACAACGGCGCGTCCGTCGCCTTGATGGAGCACGTGACGGTGGCGAGCGACCTCGTGAGCTTGCAAAAGCTCGCGCTCCCCGACGACGTCCGCGCGCATCTGGAGCTCCACCGTCACTAACCACGCGCCGGGCGTGTAGCGAGCCACCGCGCGACACCTCGCGACGCGCGCTCGCGCGGGCACACGGACTGCACTCTCCCCGACCAACTCGCATCCGCGAGCAACGTCAGGGGACCCATGAAAAGCGCGGTCATCGTCGACGCGGCACGCCACCTTTGCGGCGTCGTTCTCCTCGTTTCGTTCGCCTCCATCACGTCCGCATGCGCCGGTCGCTCCAACTCGGACGCCGAGCTCGGCGTCGGTGACGGAACCGGAAAAAACGCGGTGGGGCTCACTTTGGCCCTCTGCGGCACGGTCGACAGCTGGGACGCGCCGGACACGTCGCGCGATGGGGCGCTGGCGATCGACGGTCGTCAGTGGACAGTGCTGCGAACGGCGACCGTCGCGTCGCCGGAACTCCTCGTCGCGGGCAATGCCGTGTGCATCGATGCAACGTTCGACGAGAACCGCCGCATCGACACATGCGTCGTGATGACCAACTTCCCGTGAGCGCGGGCGCGAGACGAACTGTCCCGCGTGGCGCTCAAGCCGGCTCTTGCTGCGCGGCTTCGGGGGCGGTCGCCAGGACCTCGGGACGCGTGACGAGGTCCATCGGATCGCGACCGCTCGCCTTGATGTCGCGTGCCCGCTTGGCCATCACGAGGCCGAACACGAAGAGCGCCACGCACGCCCACTGCGCCGGCGTGAGACCGCCGTAGCGCGGATCGGCCTGATCGACGTCCCTCACGCGGAGGAAGTCCATCACGAAGCGCACGGGCGCATAGGCGAGCGCCGTCGCGGCGACGTACGCACCGGTCGGGAGCTTGCGGCGCCACGTGAGGGCGAGGAGCCCGGCGAGGACGACCGTGAACATGAGCTCGAGCAGACCGAGATCGAACTGCGGGGCGTTCCCCCAGCGAAGCTCGATGGCGTCGCCGCCGAGGCTCAGGAGCTTCTCGACACGCACCGGCCGACCGAACGCCACGGCGAGCAAAGTGCCAGGCTCGGCGCGCATGCCGGGGTGGTCGTGCACGACGCTGCAGCCCGAACGACCGAAAATCCAGGCGACCGGGAAGACGCTGAGGATCAGATCCGCGAACGGAAGGATCGGCATCGTCACCTCACGGCGACGGAACTTCATCCCCGGCAACGCCTCGAAGTACTTCCATAGGACGATACCGATGAGCGCCCCGGTGAAGCCGCCGAACGACGAGAGGCCCTCCCAGAGGAGGAACAAAGACCACGGCCGCTTGATGAGCTCGGCCGGGTGGTAAAAAATCTCGTCGAGCATGTGGCCGCCCATGAAGCCGGCCACGAGCATCCACGTGATGAACGAGTTGAGCTTGTCGACGTCGAGGCCGCGCTGACGCGCGCGCCAGGTGGCGAGCCACGTACCGATGATGACGCCCGTGGCCACGAGCAGGCCGAACGGATGCAAGGTGAGCGGGCCGAGCTTCAGGTCCGGAACGTGGATGTACGGGATCATCGTGGCTGAGCCTTTGTAGCAGCTCCCGCCGCATCCGGGGTCGTGAAGCGCGCAGGGGTTTTGGAGGGCACGCCGCGAATCACGATCGAATCCGCCGCGCCCGCTCCTGCGCCGGACGAAACGACGACCTCCCAACCGTCGCAGCTCCGATGGTAGAGCTCGGAGCCCACCTGCGCGTTCGGGCATTTGCTTTCCGGAAAGCGTCGTTCGAGCGCTCCAGCAAGACGTTCCATCGCGTACACCTGCGCCTCCGTGCGGTCGGCTGCGGACGCAGGATCGAGCTTCGCGATCCTGTCGGCCTCGTACCAGAGGACGAACAGGTCTGCCCCCTCGACCCTTCCCGTCGCGACGCGGCCGTCTTTCTCGATGACCGAGACGCGCAAGGTAACAACGCGCGACTCGCGTTCGGGCCGCGTCGGGAGCACGAAGAACAGATCGCGCTCACTCGTCTCCGGCAGACCGCCCCAGGTCGAGGCCGAAGGCCCGAGCAGCGCACGACGGAGCGCGGGCGGCGTCTCCGCGCGACTCATGCCGTACACGTCGTCGTCGAGCAGCACGCCCACGGCGCCGAGGATGGCGTCACCCACCGCGCGACGCTGCGCAGCGGCCGTCTCCAGCTTTGCCTCGTCGTGCCGAACACGCTGCGCGATGTCCGAGAGCTCCGCCTCTTCCATGTTGGATTCGAGCGCACGGACGAGCGCGAGCGCCGCGGCAGCGTGCGGTCCGTTGGGCAGATCGGCGAGGTAGTCGAGCGCCGCCGCGCGCGAGCTCTGTGCGCGCGCGAAGTAACGGGGCTCCTCGGTCTCGAACGCCTGCCGCACTTCGGTGGCGAACGCTCCGTTCGGATTGCGGTGGAGGTAACGCTGGGCACGCGCGAGCCGCGTTCCTTGGGCGGCCGCGACACGGAATGCACGGTAGTCGGCCAGATCGCCGGACGACGCCAGCATCGGCCTGCATGCCGGTAGAGCGAGCCCGGCGAGCAGCGCGACGACCAACAGGCGACCGGGCGTCATCCGCCGCCTCCCGCATCTTCGAACGAGCCCGCTGGCCCTTCCGGCGGGACACGACAGAACTCGCATTCGCTCGGCGACGTCGGAGCAACGTCGTCCGCGTAGGATGCGAACGAATCGCACGACGCCGCGGCCAGAGCGCGCAAACACACCTCGCCGTCGTGAAGGAGCGGACGGCACGTGGCTGGCAACACGACTTCGGGCGCGATCGTCGGGTCGCACGCGCGCAGGCAGCGCTGCGTCTGCACTCCACAATCGCGGCAACGCTCGCAGTCTTGTCGTTTGCGCGCTGCCGAATAGCGATCGCGGTCGAGCAGCTGCGCGTCGGTTCCGCAACCGCCCACGTCGCCCACGGTGGGCGCCATGAGGAGCATGCCGAGGATGGCCACGACCAGCGAGAGGCCCAGCGTGCCTTCCCGCGCTTTGGTCTCACGTGCTTTCACGGAAACGCCTCGTACGAGAAGATCAAACCGAGCTGCCCGGAGAGCACGGGATAGGTCGCCGTGCCCACGTCCGCTGTGCCCGTGCCGTAAAAGATGTCGCCCACGACCTCGCCGGCCAATCCGATGCCGCCGAGGAAGTACCACGCACCACCGACCCCCGCCTCGAAGCCCCACGTCACGTCCGGCGTGAGCACGATGGGGATGCCCGCACGACCGTACGCAGCGAGCGAGCGCCAGCGGCGATACGCGAAGTACGACGGCGTCGTGATGACCTGCCCGACCCCCTCGACCGCCGCGGTCGTCCGGAACGACAGACCATGCTGGAGGCCGAGCGGGTTGCCGAACGTCGCCGCGAGGCCGAGGTCGACGTACGTCGCCGTGCGGGAGACGCTCTCGGCGTTGCTTCCGAGGGGCGTCGAGAGCCGATAGGGATTGTTGAAGCGAAGTCCGGTACCGACGAAGCCCGTGGCGAACAGCTGCACGTAGCCAGGCTTGGTGGCGAACGGATCTCTCTCCGCCCGCTCGGCCTTCGGGTGCTCTTCAGGCGTGCCCTGCCCTACCTCGTCCGCATGGACCGCGCGAGGCGCGGCGACGAGCAAGGCAAGACCGCCGAGAAGGGCGAGGAGCGCGCGGCGGATCATCAGCTTCGGTTCACGCGAACCTTCGGCTTCGCCCCGAGGAGAGCGAGCTGACCGCACGCCGCGCTCACGTCGTCGCCGCGACGGCGACGGATGAAGCAGGAGTAGCCTGCATCGCAGAGCACGCGCTGGAACGCGAGGACACCCGAGAGATCCGGCGGACCGAGGGTCGAGGCCTCGATGGGATTCATCGGGATCAGATTCACCTTCACCGGCAGGCCGCGCAGGAGCTTCGAGAGCTTCTTGGCCTCGTCGATCGTGTCGTTCTTGCCGGCCACGAGCGTGTACTCGATGGTGATACGACGCCGGCGCGGAAGCGGGTACTCGCGCAGGCCCTTCATGAGTGCCGCGAGCGGGTACTTCTTGTTGATGGGCATCAGCCGCGAGCGCGTCTCGTCGTCGGCGGCGTGGAGTGAGATGGCAAGGCCGATCTGCCCGTTGAAGTCCTGTCCGAGGCGCGCGATCTCGGGAACGAGGCCGCTCGTCGACACCGTGACCTTGCGGGTCGAGAGAGCAATGCCTTCGGGATGCGTGATCAGGCGGAGGGCGCGAAGGGTCGACTCGTAGTTGTGGAGCGGCTCGCCCATGCCCATGAGCACGATGTTGCTGAGGCGCTCGCCGGCATCGAGCCTCGACTTACCGACCAGCACCTGCGCCACGATCTCGTCGGGACGCATGTGCCGCTTGAGACCGGCGACGCCGCTCGCACAGAACACGCAGCCCATCGCGCAGCCGACCTGCGTGCTGATGCACTGGGTGACGGGGATCGACGCGTTCGACGTCTCCGGCTCTTCGTCCTCGTCTTCGACGGCTGCCGCCGCGTCCGCGTCGCCGCCGTCCATCGGAACGGGCGAAGGAAGGTCCGACTTGCCGCCGGTCACGCGCGGAATCAACACCGTCTCGACGTTCGCCCCGTCACCGAGGCCGACGAGGAGCTTGCGCGTGTCGTCGGTGGCGCGACGCTCGCGCACGATCGAAAGAACGCTGCCGAGCCCCTCTTCCGCGAGGCGCGTGCGAAGCGCCGCGGGCAGGTCGCTCATCGCGTTGGGATCGGTCATGCCGCGTGCCTGGATCCAGCGGAAGACTTGCTTGCCGTGGAACGTGCGGCCGCCGAGACGGACGACTTCCTGCGCCCACTCCTCGGGGAAGCGCGCGATCGGCTGGATGGGTTGGGCTGCGTTCGATGCGGGCACGGGGGAATCCTAGCGCTACTTGGGCTGTTTTTCGGCGCTCTTTGCCTCGTCCCAGTAGCGGTCGAGGACTTCGAGCGGGAGGTTCTCGGAGGCTTCGCCCGGCGTCCCCCAACCGCCGTGCTGCTCCTTCACGCGGGCCTCGACGTGAGCGAAGCGGCGTGTGAACTTGTCGATGGTCCGGCGAAGGGACCCCTCGGCGTCGACCTTCACATGACGCGAGAGGTTGACGAGGGCGAAGAGAACGTCGCCCATCTCTTCCTCGATGGCATCGGAGTCGCCCGCCTCGATGGCCTTGTCGAGCTCCGCCACTTCCTCGGCCACCTTGGCCCGCGAGCCCCGGGCGTCTTCCCAGTCGAAGCCGACCCGCTGGACCTTCTCGCCGATGCGCTGGGCGCGAACGAGGGCCGGCAGGCTGCGCGGTACGCCTGCGAGGAGGCCGCGGTCCTTCTTTTCCTTGGCCTTGATCTTCTCCCAGTTGCGGAGGACCTCGTCAGCGGTCTCGGCGTCGAGATCGCCGAAGACGTGGGGATGGCGGCTCACCAGCTTCTCGACGATGCCGGAGACGACGTCGTCGAGCGCGAAGGCTCCTTCACGACGTCCTAGCTCGGCCTGGAAGACGACCTGGAGAAGCAAATCGCCGAGCTCCTCGCGGATGGCGAGGCGATCGCCTGAATCGATGGCGTCGATGACCTCGCAAGCTTCTTCGAGCGCGTATTTGCGGAGCGTCTCGAAGGTCTGTTCGCGATCCCAAGGGCAGCCGTCGTCGGCGAGCAAGCGCCGCATGACACCGACGAGCCGCGTGATGGTAGCGCCTTCCTGGAGCGCGAGCGGCGGCACGGGACGCGGCACCTCCTCGTCGAATCGCGGCAGGGCATCCGTGTGAACGGGCGTCTTTGCGGGGGCGTCAGCCATGCCGCCCCGGCTTACCACGGGCGGGAGCCGCCGACGACCTCGTCCAACCGGCTCGGTTCCGTCACATTCCGCCGGGAATTTCACGGACTCGCGCGCTCCGACGAAATTCGTGTTCGAACGGGGTCGCCCGCTCCCATCACGCCGGATGAAGCTCTTCCCTGCCCCCGGTGCTCCTGCGACGACGGCTGGAACGCGCGCCTGGCGCCCATCCGCCTCGGTGCCAGCGCAACCGGGCGTCGCGGACGCGTGAACGCGAAGAGGCCGTCCTCGACGCAGCCACCTCGTTCGCCGGGGCCTCCGCCGTCGGAGCTCGTCGCGTGGCCGGCTCCCGGCTGACGGCACGAGCTTGTATGCCGCCTGGCGCGTCGGACGTACGCGCTTTGGATTCGCCAGCGCCATCTCGCGCGACCGGGTCGACAGCACAGGCTCGCGCTCGCGGCGCACGCGCCTATCCGAACGGCGTGCTCGACGAAGAAGCATCCGCACTGCGCGTTCTCGCGCTTGCCTCGCTCGCCAGCCGTTCCGCACGCCCGCACGCGTGGAAGCCGCACGCGTTGCCGCGACGCACCCAGAGCCCTTACGCCGAGCATATCGACACCGCCCTGAAAAAACTGACGGTGAGCGCGCCGTAGATTGATGAGCACCGCGCGCAGCGCGCCCCACGCAAGCGGCTTGCGGCAGAGCCGCCGATGACCTCGGCAGCTCACCCCGGCAATGATAGAGTGCCGAAAGAGATGGCGTCGGTAGGAAAGGAGCCGGGAACAAGCTTTCGCCGCAAGATGATCTTCGTCGCGGTCGTCCTGGTGCTCGGCCTGGCGTACCTGCTTCGCGGCGTTCTCATCCCGCTGTTCCTGGCGTTCCTCCTCGCCTACGCGCTCGACCCGTTCGTCGATCGACTCGAGGCCGTGCGCGTGCCTCGCTGGGCGGGCGCGATCCTCGTCATGCTCGGCATCGCCACGCTCTTCGGCGTGGTCCTCTTCTACACGGTGCCGATGTTCATCGACGAGATGACCGACGCCGCAAGCACGCTGCCCGATCAGATACGCCAGGTGCAGGCCAAGGTGGAGCCGTGGGTCTTGACCACGCTGCACATCAAGCTGCCGCACACGATGAGCGACCTCTCGAAGGCGTTCTCCGAACGGATGCAATCGGGCTCCGCCTACGAGACCTCGCGCGAGTTCTTCTTCGGCACGATCAGCTACGTGGGCGTGGTCCTCTCGATCCTGATCGTGCCCGTGTTCGCGCTCTACCTGCTCATCGACTTCGATCGCATCGTGGCGCGCGTCGAGCAGCTCATTCCGCGCCGCTTCGCGCCTCCCATCGCCGACGTCGCTCGTCAGATCCACAAGACGCTGAGCGGCTACGTGCGTGGGCAGCTCACCGCGAACATCGTCCTGGCCGCGCTCTACGCGACGGGCCTGCGCATGGTCGACATCCGGCTCGCCGTCCCGATCGGCGTCATGACGGGCATGCTCGCCTTCGTGCCCTACGTGGGCTTCGCGTTCGGCGTCCTCGTCGCCGTGTCGATGACCATTCTCGACTGGCACGGACTGGGCCCGCTCGTGGGTGTCCTCGCGGTGATGGGCGGCGTGCAGATCATCGACGGCATGATGATCACGCCGCGCATCGTGGGTCGTTCGGTCGGTCTCGCGCCGCTCGAGGTCATCCTGACGATGATGGCCGCGGGCTCGCTCTTCAACTTCCTCGGCGTCCTCCTCGCCGTCCCGCTCGGCGCGGTGGCGAAGATTCTCGTGCAACGCGGCGTGAAGGCCTATCTCGCCTCCGAGTACTACAACCGTGGCTCGCTCACGCCCTCCATTGCGATGCCCACGATCACCGGAGCGGATCTGCTCAGCGCCGCGCGCGTGCAACCCTCGGATCTGACGCCCATCGCGATCACGCCGTTGCGAACGAGCTCGCCATCCACGTCGAGCTCGACGCCTTCTACGAAGGGGAAGACCGTATGAGCCAAGAAGTTCTCGTCGAGAAGCAAGGTCGTACGGCGGTGGTGACACTGAACCGACCCGAGGCCCGAAACTCCCTCACGAAGAAGATCGTGCTCGATCTAACGGGCGCACTCGTCGACGCAGCAAACGATCCGACGGTCCGCTGCGTGGTGCTCACCGGCGCTGGCGGTCACTTTTGCGCCGGCGCCGATCTGCGCCGAACCTTCGCCGAGGATCCCGATCTCATGGATCACCTCGACGAGTACATGGACGCATTCCACGGACTCGTTCGCGCGATCGTTCGTTGCCCCAAGCCGACCATCGCCTCCGTGGACGGCGCCGCCGTCGGCTTCGGCGCCGACATGGCGCTCGCTTGCGATCTTCGCGTCGCCAGCACGAGCGCCTACATCCAGGAGAAGTTCGTCAACATCGGCCTGATGCCCGACGGGGGCGGAACGTTCTGGCTCCCGCGCCTGCTCGGCACCGCGCGCGCGATGAAGGCGATTCTCCTCGCCGACAAGCTCGATGCGAAAGAGCTCGACGCCCTCGGCCTGCTCGCCGCGCTCGTCCCGACGGACGACTTGCGCACCGCAACGATGTCCCTCGCGAAGAAGCTCGAAAACGGCCCGCCGCTCGCCCTCACCGCAGCCAAGCAAGCCATCTACGCGAGCCTGGGCGACATCGAGTCCGCCCTTCAACGCGAGCGCGAAGGACAGCTCAGGCTCCTCAAGTCCCAGGACGTCGTCGAAGGCATCATGGCCTGGGCCCAGAAGCGCGAGCCAAACTTCACCGGCCAATAGCGGCAGGGCCGCGACGACTGCGTCAGCCGAAGAGATAGCGCTCGCCGCTGTCGCAGAGAATCGTGACCACCGGGCCGGTGATGCGCGCCGCCAGCTCACACGCCGCGTGCACGTTGGCGCCCGACGAAGGGCCGACGAGCAACCCCTCCTCGCGCGCGAGGCGCGTGGTCATCTTGTCCGCGGCAATGTCGGTCACGCACACGATCTCGTCGATGAGCGAGCGGTCGAGCACGGTCGGGACGAAGCCCGCGCCGAGCCCCTGAATCGAATGCAGGCCTGGCTCGCCGCCGGAGAGCACGGCGCTCTTCGCAGGTTCGACGGCGACGATGCGCACCGACGGTCGCTCCGCCTTCAGGACGCGCGCCACGCCAGTCAGTGTGCCTCCCGATCCGACACCGGCGACGAAGGCCGCCAGATCCGGCACGTCCTCGAGGATTTCGCGGGCCGTGGTGCGGGCGTGGACCTCGGGGTTGGCGGGATTGTCGAACTGGCGAGGCATGAACGCGCCCTCGGTGCGCTCCACGATCGACATCGCTTCCTGCACGGCCCCCGCCATCCCCTCCTCGGCAGGCGTGATGACGATCTCCGAGCCATAGGCGCGCAGGATGCGACGTCGCTCGACGCTCATGTCCTCGGGCATCACGAGAACACAGCGATAACCTCGTACTGCCGCGATCATCGCCAGCGCGATGCCCGTGTTGCCGCTCGTGGCCTCGACGATGACGCTGCCCGGCCGGAGAATTCCTTCGCGCTCGGCGGCATCGACCATGGCGAGCGCCGGTCGATCCTTCACGCTTCCGCTCGGATTCTGGGCCTCGACCTTGGCGAGCACGGAGGTCCCCGGCTTCGCCACGCGGCCGAGCTCCACGATGGGCGTTCCACCGATCAGCTCGAGCACGCTCTTCCGGACTTTGCGCTGCCCGCTCATGCGCCCGCTCATGTGATGGAGCGTACCGAAAGAGGCATCAGGCGTCGCGTTCGCCGACCACGCTGGCGGCGAGGAAGTGCCGGAGCTCTTCGCCCGGACCGAAGCGACCGAGGCCGACCATGAGCTTGGCAAGCGCCGCCTCGACCGTCATATCGCCGCCCGAAATGGCTCCGGCGTCTTGAGCGGCCGCGCCGCCGTCGTACTGCCCGAGCTCGACGAAGCCGCGCAGACACTGCGAGACCACGACCACCGGAACGTTATGCTCGCGGGCTTCGACGAGCGCGGGAATCAACGAGCCTCCGAGGTTCGGAAGATTCCCCGTGCCGTACGCCTCCAGCACGAGGCCGCGCACGCCACTTCGAATCGCCGCGCGCACGAGCTCAGGATCGAGCCCGGGGAAGACGCGAAGCGCGAGAACACGTCGCTCGAGCCGCTCGTCGAAGGGCGCGAGGGGCGCCGGCGGTAGGACGTGCGGTCCGATCTCGACGCCGATACCGAGCTCCACGAGGGGTGCGCAATTCGGCGAGTCGAACGCTGCGAACCCCCACGCGTCGCGCTTCGTCGAACGCGCGCCGCGAAGCGCACGCGCGCTGTTGACGATCGACACTTCGGGAACGCCGAGCGTGGCGACCATCGCCGCGTCGATGAGGTTCTGTCGCGCGTCGGTGCGAATCTCGACGAGCGGCTTCTGGGCGCCGGTGAGCACGACCGGCTTCGGCAGGCGCCCGAGCAGCATCGAAAGCGCGCTCGCCGTGTATGCCATCGTGTCCGTCCCGTGCACGACGACGATGCCGTCGTAACGGGGCAGCTCCTCATGCACGACGCGCGCGAGCGTCAGCCAGTCGGCGGGCTGCATGTTCGCCGAGTCCATGTGGAACAGAAGGCGCGTGTCGAAATCGGCGATGCGGCCGAGGCTCGGCACTTCGATGATGAGGTCGCGGCTCGTGCGCTCCTCGTCCAACGTCACGGCCCCCCGCTTGTTGGCATTGCTCGACGCCGGATCGCCGGGCGTCATCAGCAGCGTTCCCCCCGTCAGAAGAAGGAGCAGGCGCGGCATCGTCTTTACTTCGACCTCGATGTTCCGTCAGAAGAGGCGCTGATCGACCTTGATCGTGTCGCCCTGCTGGAGCTTCACGTCCGGTCGCGCGTTGTCCGTGATGGCGTCGACGCTCACGAGGGCGTTCACCGACTTGTTCGGCGGCACATGGCGAATCACCTGGACGTGATTCGTGTCCGCCAGCGGAGTGAACCAACCCACCGTCGAGATGGCCTGAACGAGCGTCATCCCGTCTTGGTAAGGGATCGGCCCCGGCTTGGCGACCTGGCCGATGACCTGCACCTTCTTCGAGTTGTACGCCTTGACCTTGACCTGTACCTGCGGGCTCACGAGGAACTTCGCCTCGACCAGCCGATCGCGCAGCGTGCCTGCGATCTGACGCGGTTCGAGCCCCGCGACCTTGATCGGGCTCGTGTACGGGAAATCGAGCGAGCCGTCCTGCGCGACCTCGTACTCCTTGGGCAGCTTGTCCTCGCCCACCACCACGACCTCGAGCATGTCGCCCGGACCGACCTGCTGGTTGACGATCGGCTCAGGGAGGTTCGGCGGCGGCGGATAACTTCGCGCGCACGACGCCGAGAGCGCGGCCGCGAGAGACAGCGTGACAACCGCGGCTAGGCGACCAGAAGCGGGTGCGGGCGCGGGTGCGGATCGTGGAGAGCGAATAGACATGTCACGCCATACGTTAGGGGCGCGGAAGCCGGGCAGCATTCACCGCGAGAGTCCTCTACCGCCGGGGCTCACGACCGGTCAAGGCGCGTGACGCACGCTCGCGGGGCCGCGGCATCCAGCAGGGAAACGACCGCGCACAGAGCGGGCTTACAGGAACCAGCGCGCGCCAAAGAGCGCCTGAAAGCGCCGCCATGACATGTCGTAGAACTGTGCAGCGCCGACGGTTCCCGTCGTGCCCGAGGCGAGCGCGATGTCGCTGATGGTCTGCGAGTAATCGAACGTCGCGTTGAGTCCGAACGAATCGCTGAATCGGTACTCGCCGAACAGGATGCCGCCCACACGCCAGTTGGTGAAGTCACCGGTGGGCTGCCCGTTGAGACCATTCACGGCCTGCGGCGCCCCACCGGGGACGTTGTAGTAAGGCTGCGGGTACGAAAGCGCCTCGAAGTACCCGTCGAGCTGGATCACCGCGCGCCCAGCAAAGTTGTAGACGAGCTTCGCGTAGCCCTTGTTCGACGAGTAGAAGTTGCCGAGCAGGCTGTTCTGAAAGTCGCGGACGTAGCCGAACGTCAACGTGGAGAGCAGCAGCGATACCTGCCCGGGCTCCCCCTGCCCGCCCGGGGACAGGTAGAACGTACCTTCCGCCTGTGCGTTGACGCTGTCGTACTGCGGCGTGGATACCGCGTTCGGGTTCTTGAAGAACGTCGCGCCGTAACCAACCGCGAGGAGTGTTCCGAAGCGGTCCGTCACGAGGCCCGTGAGACCGATGCGCGTCCGGAGCGGCGTCGAGTCGTTGAGGTAATTGAGCGACCGATCCGCGTTCGGATAGGTGATGAAGCGCAACGACGTGTCGTGGAAGAGCGCCGTACGAGGGCGGAACTTCCAGCGATCACGAAACGAAACCTCGTGCGTCAGGTTCGTATACGGGACGCCGTTGGAATCCTCGAAGAACGACCCGAAGAACTGGTAGCCGGCACGCAAATCGAGCGTTCCGCCGCCCGGCATCGCGATAACCTCGGCGCCGGCTCCCACGTCGTCCCGGTTGAAGGACAGGTTGGGATCGGACACGACCGAGGGCTGAATCAGCCGCTGGTAGTTCGCGAAGACGCCGAAGCCGAGCGGACGACCAGGGTTCACGTCGAGGCGCGCGTTTGCGTTGACGCTGACGTTGCGCTGCTTGCGGATGTCTTCCGGTCCGATGAACTCGCGATAGGTCGCGGCTGCGCCAGCACGGAACGCAATGGGCGACGGCTCCGCGCCTGCCGCTTGTTGTTCGCGCCGCTGGGCCCCCAAGGTCGAGATCGAGATGGAGGGCGTGATGCGAATGATGCCGGCGGCCTGGGGAGGATTCAGTGGTGCGCCGTTGACGAAGCGCGGATCCTCCTTGTACGAGCGGAGAAACCAGTTCGAGTCGTACCCAATCTCGCCGCCGATACCCGGGTGGATCTCGAGATCCCCCGCGCGGATACCAGCACCTTCGGCGGCACGACGATCCTTCAGCCACTCCTGCGCGGACGCCTCTTTCGGAAGCGCGAGAAACGCGGCCGCTCCCGTTGCGAGAAACGAGAGAATCGATGCAGCCCGCGCTGCCTGCGCCTTCATCCGGGTCCTGCGGGTCCTGCGGGTCTTGCGGGTCTTGCTGATCGTCATAGGGGCCGAAGTCAGAGCAAGCTGCGGGTCCGCGAATACGGAAGCGACCGAATCTCAGAACCGGAGACGAGGGTTAGCTGTGGCACAGCTCGACTGCAACGTGAATCCGTCGTCAGTCGTTGCTCGTCGTTGGTCTGCAATCGCTCACTGTCCGCGTTCGACACATCAATCGAAATGAATCCAGGAACACCAAACTCCGAAGAGCAATCCGGCGGGACTGCTGCCGATCGGAGAACGAACGGACTCGCCTCTGTTCGACGATCGACGGCTAGAAGCCGTATCGAGAGGCGAGATCGAATCGGTTTACAACGCGCAGCTCGTGCACGGCGGAGTGCCTGTCACGAGCGTGGGATCGGTCGAAGGATACGGCGCTTCGTCCTGGGGAATCGTGGGGTCGACGGACGTCTTCACGTTCGTATCTCCGACGAACGCGGACTCCTCACCGATGCACTGGTTCGCCTCGGCGACGATCTGTTCGGACCGCTGGCGGAGCACGGTGAGAATCGTGAACTCGTGGTTCGACAGCTCGGTGTCGTTCCTCTTCACGGCCGCTTCGAGCTGACCGCGACGGTCCTTCCCCGAGCGAATGGCTACGTCGATCTGCGAGAGCTTGTCGTTGAGACAGAGCGTCTTCACGACGTCGCGCTGCTTACGCGCCTCTTCGAGCATCTTGCGGACGCCGCCGGCGGATTGCTCCATGCGCGCAAGGTGCCGCTGAGACTCCGTGAGTTGCTCCTGCGGCGTGAGCTGCGTCTTCCGCTGGAAGCCGACCTGCGCATCCGTCCCAGTCCCGGCCGCTCCGCCGGTCGTGCCGGTCGCGCCCGCCGCAGGGACGGGACCCCCGCTCGTGGGCTGCGCGCTCGCTGGCGAAGCTGCGTACGCGAGGACGCCGAGCGTCAAAACCCACTTAAGTGACGAGCGCGCGCGCATCAGGCCTCCCACTAACCGTTCCGTTCGACAGGCTTCGCTCGGTGGAGCAGAGCCTTACGAGGGTATGGCGACGAAGATAGTTTGGTACGGGGCGGTGTGTCAACGTTCCAAAGTCGCGCTTTTTATCGAGTGATATCATGAAGTTGAATCGCCCTCAAAACCGCGCGTCTCGGGCTCTGACACGGGTTTCGATGCCCCGAACGGCCCAGGCATTCACCGGGAAACCGCGGATTTCGAATGCTGGGCGCATTTTCAGGGACGCATTTTCAGGTGGCCCGCTGCCGCGGGACCATACAAGCAAACGGCCCGCGTCCCTTCGGTCGGAAGGAGACGCAGGCCGTGAGTGCCGCTCGTCACGTCAGCGCGTGACCGCCTGATCGCGAACCGACTACTTGCCCTGCTGGACGAACGTAACGGGGATCTGGAGCGTCGAGCCTCCGCCGCCCGGCGCGCTGAACGTCGCGCGCTTGACCACGTTGGCGATGCAGCTTGCCACGGTCGGCGACAGGCCGGTGTTCTGCGAGACGTCGGCGCTCGAGACTTCGCCGTTCGGACCGACCTTCGCGCTGATGATGACCTTGCCGGACATGCTGGGGTCCGAGTTCAGGCCCTGCTGGTAACAGCTGCGGAAGCGGGCGCGGAGTCCAGCGATGACGCGATCGGCGTCGGAGACGGGCACCGTGGCCGTGGAGCCACCGACCTGGGCGACGCCGGTCGGGCCCGCGACCTTGGTTTCCTGCCCTGCCCCGGAGCCCGTGCCCGAGCCGCCTGTCCCGCCACCGATACCGGCGAGGCCCGAGCCCTTGCCGCCGCCCTGCACAGGAGCGCCGCCACCACCGGTCTTCAGATCGCTCGAGCCGCGTGCGACGCCGGCATTCGAAGCTGCCGCGCCCGAGAGGTCGACCGGCGGGATGTCACTTCGGTTGAGGGCGCCCTGGACCGAGGAACCGCCGTTGAGCGCGGCGAGCATCGCAACCTGCGCGGCCTCGGCCTGCGCAGCGAGGGCCGCTGCCTTCGCGTCACTCACGGAACCGGCGCTCCTGCCACCACCTTGCGCCTTGGCTCCACCTGCGCCACCGCCCGCGGGCTTCGCCGTGGGCGCGTTCGACTTCGTGTCGGGCTGCGCGGTCGCGTTTGGGTTCACCTCCGGCGTCTCCTGCACGGGAGGCACCGGGATGTTCTTCATCATGTCGACGAGGCCGGCGACGTTGAAGTCGTCCCCGACGACCGGATCCATCCAGTCCGAGTACATCGCGCCGACGATCCCGAAATGGAGGAGGAAGCTGAACGCCGCGATGATGGTGAGCGACCAGTCGATCTGCGCGGCGATACCGCCCTTCACGGCGAGCGGCAGCTGCGGACGCGGCTGAACCGGCGGAGGCGCGACGAACTGGAAGAGGAACGTGGTCTCTCCGACGACGACCTTGCCACGCGCCTCGTCCGTCAGCTTCACCTGGTAGGCGTTGCCGATCTTCTTCGCCTGGCCCCGAAGCGTGCCGATGTCCGTGATGCCGGTCGCGAGCGCGACACGGCCGGTCATCCCGTCGAGGAAATTCAGGTGGTAATCGTTTCCGACGAGCTCGAAGAGCTTGAACATCGGAGGAACGGCCTGCGACGGGATGACGAACATCGCCTTCTCGTTCGAGCCGACGGTCACCGTGGTGCGCTGCTTGACGATGCGCTCCTCGATGACACGACCACCCTGCACCAGACCGATGCGCAGAACCTTGGGGCCCGTCGCGACCGACATGGCCCGCATGACCGCGGTCATCTGTCCAGGCCGCGCGCCCGCTCCGCCGCCTGCTCCACCTGCTCCAGGTTGCTGCTGTCCCGGGCCTACATTCATCGTTCGCTCCTCGATCTCACCACGTTCGGACTCGGCACGAATCGACACGAGCCGTACGAAGTTGGGAGCCAGTGGCCCCTTCCTTCAGACGACTGCCGACCCGAAAAGTTCCTACTTCGAACAGCGTTCCTACCCATTCGCGTGACTACGAGAGACTGACGGCCCCGCGATCCTATCGGAAGACCTGCCCGGAAGTACAGGGCTTTACCCTTGCGGAACGGCGGTGCTCGCCAGCTCCTCGGCCGCACGCTCCAAACGCTCCACCAGCTTGTCGGCCGCCTTGGTTCGGCTCGTGGCGAGGCGCTTGGCCTGCGTCTGGGCGGCAATGCAGAACGCCGTCCCCACCACGCCGAGCGCCGCGACGGTAAGAGCATCTCCCACGAGCCCGCGTACGAGGAGGTCGCCGGCATCCGTGGGCAGCTCCCCCGCCTCGGTCAAACCGCGACGAAGAACGAGGGTGGCGAGGAGGAAGCCAACGCTCGTGGCCACACTCGCACACACCCGCGGTACGCGGGCCCAACGCTGGATCCGGTAGTCGAGCTCCGTCAGTTGCTCGTTGACGAGCGCCGCCCGCTGCTCGGGTGACGTGACGGACATCGCCTCGAGCAGTTCTCGCTCCCACTCGGCCTCGGGTGCCTTCGCCACGAGGTCGCGTAACGCTTCGAGCGGATTCACCTTCGACCTCGCGACCTCGGCGAGAAACGTCTCTGGTTCCAGCCACGTGGGGTTCGCAGCGAACCAAACGCGGCGTGCGCTGGCAGCCACGCACGCGAGCGCAACGAGCGCCGCGACGACCGCAATCACGGAAACCTCAGAACGGTTCTTTGCGCGCCGCCTCCTCGATGCGATCGAGGAACGGCTGGCGAAGCTCCGCGAGCGTGAGCTTTGCCTGGATCTTGCTCACGTCGACCGAGGCGACGGGCTTCTGGACACGCCCCACGATGGTGACTTCGTTGATCGTGATGACGCCCTTCTGTTGGGCGCTCGCCGAACCTTCGGCGCCGAAGAGCACGACGGCGAGAGCCGCAGTTCCGATGGCGATGTGCTTCTTCATGGCAGGCTCCTTCGCTTGTCGAAAGCTTACTTCTTGGTGGCTCCGCCGCCAGCCGGCGCCGCCGGCTTCGCACTGCTCGCAGGCGCGGCGGACGTGGCAGGCGCCGGCTTCGCACTGCTCGCAGGCGCAGCGGACGTGGCAGGCGCGGGCGCGGGCGTCGCAGCGGCCGGTTGGGCAGCGGCCGCCTGTTGCTTGAGCTCCTCGCGCTTGGCCTTCGCGCGATTCAGGAGATCGTCGATGTCGTCCTGAACGCCGGGCGTCGGCTTCGGACCTCGCATCGTCTTGTATTGCTCGAGCTCCTTGATGGCGGTCGCAACCTGCGCGTCCGCGCTCGTGCCGGGGATGTTCGGCGAGAAGAGGTAGAGCAAGCCGAGGTCGTAGTGCGCGACAGCGAGGCTCGAGTCGAGGGCGAGCGCCTGATCGAACTCCTTCTTCGCGTCCGCCGAACGACCGAGCAGGCGATACGTGTCGCCGAGATTCAAGTGCGCGAGCGCCGAGTTCGGTCCGAAGCGCACGGCACTCTCGAGCACCGGCAGCGCCTCTTGGGCATTGCCTGCCTCGAGGCGCATCGAGCCGAGGTTCACGAGCGCCTCGACGAGATCCGGGCGCTTGCGTGCGGCCGCTTCGAAGTCGGCGAGTGCCACGGCGCGAGCGCCGCTCTCGCGAAGAATGAGGCCGCGAAGCATGTGCGCCTCGGCGTTCTCTTTGTCGCGCGGCGGGCTCGCGTCACCGAAGCCTTCCAGAATCGCCTGGAGCGCGTACTTCGCGAGATCGAGCTTTCGCGCGCGGTAGTGATCGCGCGCGATGGTCACCATCGCTTCTTTGAAGTTCGGATCCATGCGCAGCGCGTCTTGCGCGAGCTGCTGCGCGGTTCCGTTGTCCTTCTGGATCGACTTCACCTCGGCGGCGCACGCCGTCAGGCGGGGCGAGTTCTCTTTCTTGGTGCGCTTGTCGGTGATGAACGTATCGGCCTCGGCCGCGTGTCCGGTGTTCGCGAGCGAAAGCGCGTAGGCGCACATCGAGAGCTCGTGATCCGGGGCGTTCGTGAACGCCGTGCGGAACGCCTCCTGGGCGCCCGCGGTATCACCGAGGTGCTCGTTGACGACACCGAGTGAGTACGGCGGCGACGGCGACTTCGGATCGCGAGTGGCGGCCTCCTGGAACTGCTTCTTCGCGGTCGCGAGGTCGCCCTTGAGCCAGGCTTGCCACCCGGCGTCGTAGGCGCTCTTCGCCGACCCCGTGAGGCCCGACGTTCCGGCGCCTTCGATCACGCCGACCTGCGCGCCGCTCTGATCGGTCACGGTGTTGCCACCGCTGCCGCCATCGGCGTTCGGATAGACGACCTTCTTCTCGTCGCCGCCACCGCACGCGGCCATGCCGAATGCGGTGGAGGAGACGACGAGAGCGAGCATCCCTCCCGCGAAAAGCCTCTCGATGCGCATCAGATCGTTTCCTTCGCTTCCTTCACGAGCTCATGCCCTCAGGGTGCCGCCGGAAGCGGAACGGACTCGCCGTTCGGCGGCGGGAGAGCCGCGAGGCCCGGACGCGACTGGACGTATTGGCCAGGCGTGTACGGGAGCTTGCCTGCTTTGTTGGTCGGATCGACCGTGCCCGTCACGTACTCCGCCATCTTCGCGTCGCCGATGATGTCGGTGAAGTACGCGAGGCGACCGATGGCGCGCGTGATCTGCGGATTGCGCACGTTGTACTTGCGCGCGAGAGTCACGGCCGTTGCGTAGTGGCGGACCATGACCTGGTCGGCGCCTGCGAGCTCCTGCTCCTTCTTCTTGCGCCAGAATTCCTTCTTGGCGTCTTCGAGCTGGTCGGCCTTGTCTTCGAGCTCGGGCCTGCCGCTGTTACGCAGCTGGTTCACGAGCGAGGCCTCTTGCGGCGAGAGGTACGTGACCTTGACCGTGTTGTAGAGGCCCGTGCGAAGCGAGTCGTAGATCGCGCCCTGGCGAGCGATCGCGGTGGGGACCCAATCGAGAGACTCGTAGGTCTTCGTGATCTTCTCGAGCGCGAGATCCCACTTCTCGGCTTCCTTCGCGTTCGCCTGGTACTTGCCAGGCTTCGTGACGTTGCCCTTGGCATCGATGGCGCCGAGGATGTCCGCCACGCTGCCCGTGTACTTGTGCTTGTCGGCGACGTCGTACTTGTCGCGGATCTCTTCGTCGAGGAGCGTGAACTCGGCTTCGGCCGCGTAGTCGACGTACGGCGCCTGCTGCGCCTCGCTCTTGTTGTCCTTGACCGGCGCCTTCGAGCGGTAGTTCTCCCAGGCGCTGACCGTGCTCTTGAACCACGGACGCCAATCGGCCTCGCCCGCAGTCTTCTTCATCTTGCCGATGCCGTAGGCGGCCTCGACGACGTACTTCGCCGCGGCCGGCTGATTGCGCGCCGAGCCGAAGTAGCTCATGAGCGCGCTCTCCGCCGCGATGCGGTTCTGGCGGTTCGTGCCCGTGTCAGGCTGCGTGGGGAGCCACTGCTTGTACTCGAAGCTCGCGACGCGATAGTCGGCCTCGGCCTTCTCCTCCGCGGGCGGGTTCAGCTTCGCGAAGATGCGGTGCTCGGCCATCATCTTGTCGCGCTGACCCATGTTTGCGTAGAGGATCATCGCGTTGCGCGCGGCGTCGCGACGGCGCTTCTCGTCGAAGCGATCGTTCGCGGCGATCTTCTCGTTCGTCTCCGCGGCGCGCTGGTAGTTGAAGAACGAGTAGTACGTCGTCTGGAGGGCGTCGTACGCACTACCGAGGTAGTTCACGCGCTCCTGGTACTTCTTCGGATCGGGCGCCGTCTTGGTCTTCGGATCGCCCTTCTGCAACGCGTTGAGGCGCGCGTCGGAGCCGTACTCGGTGATGAACTTGTTGTAGAGCTCGATCGCCTTGTTGTACTCGCCGATCTGCTTGTACGCGTAGGCCGCGTTCATCGCCGCTTCCGGCGCTTCGTCGCGTCCAGGAGCTTCGCTGAGCGCAGCTTCGTAGAGGCCGGCGGCTTCACGCCAGAGCGGCTTCTTCGCAGGCGCGTCGGGGTTCTTGCACGCGGAGCCGATCGGCGCTTCGCACGCCTGCTCGAACTTCTTGCGCGCGTTGATGAACGCCGCCTCTTGGAGCGTGGGGTTGACGATGAGGCCGGCCTTCGCCTTGTTCTCCTCGGTGAACGCGCACGAGTGCGCCTTCTCCGACTCGGCGAGCTGCTTCGAGCGCTCGGCATCGCGCTCGAGGTTCGACATGGTGATGAGCTTCTCCCATGCCTTGTACCCGAGCTCGTCTTTGCCGCAGTGCTCCTTCCACATCGGCTCGAAGCGCTGGCGAGCGACATCGAACTGCCCGTAGAGGAAGTACGTCTCGGCCGAATAGAACTGGTAGTCGGGCGAGTGGTGCGAGATGTCGAGGCTCGCCGGCACGCGCTGGACGTACTCGTCGCGCGCTTGCACGCTCTGCAAGACGACCGGCGGGACCGGCTCACGAACGACCTTGCGCGTCGACTCGTCGGCGGAGTCGAACTTCACTTCCTCGCGCTTCTGGACACCCGTCGCGCCCTTCGTGTCCTCGTAGCGCTGGTAGGCGAGGTCGCGATCGACGTCGCTGACGTCGACGACGAAGAACGCCGCGTTGTCGAGGTACTTGTCGTCCTCGTTCGAGTCGCGCACGTCGATCGCCGCGACGAGGGCCTCGTCGATGTCCTTCTTGCTCGGCTCCGGATACGTCTTGCCGGCGAGCTTGTGGAGGACCACCTGGATGCGGACGTACTGGCGCTTCGCATCGGCGAGCCAGTAACGGCTCTCGTACGCGTCGGGCGCGTTCTCGTCTTGCTTCAGGTAACCGAACCACCCGATGCCCGCGAGCTTGTACTCGGTGGCGGCGCGCGAAAGGAGCTCCATCTGGCGCCCCGGATCGCCGGTCTGGCTCGCGGCGACGAGAGCCGCCTTGCCGTTGTTCGTGTGCTGGGCAGCCGCCTGACGGAGACCACCGCGGACGAGACGTTCCGCATTCTGGAGGGCCGCCGGGTTGTCCTTGTTGGCGTCGACCCAGGGCGTGTTGCCGATGTAATTCGCGAGGGCAGTGCGCGCCTCGAGCGCCTTCTGACTGATGGCGTCGTGCTCGGGCGTGCCCGGGCGCTTCGTCATGTTCAGCTGGTCGTAGGTCTCGGCGATCGCGTTCTGCGTCTCCGGGGCCGACGGGTCCATCGGCCACTTCTTGAGCATCATGTCGTAGACCTCGACCGCGTTCGAAAACTGGTTGAGGCTGCGATACTCGAGCGCGAGCGCCTTGTAGACCTCGATGGTCCACGGCTTGTCTTGCGGGACGATCTGCGGATCTTTCACACGATCGATCGCGACGTGGAGCTTCTTCTCCGCCTTGTCGGGATTCGGTTCGGTGTCGAGGATGTCCGGCCGCGGGATGTACGGCTCCCACGCCTCCGGGCCCTTGAAATCGACGTTGGTGAGCGAGCCGGCGATGTACGTGTACGCTTCGTTGCGGAAGTCCGCTCCAGAGTCACCCGTCAGCTTCTGCTGCTCGTCCGTATACTCGAGCAAGCGCACGAACTCGCGGGTAGCCGCCTCGTACCGCTGCTGCTTGAAGAGCGTCCAGGCGTACTTGTAGAGCGCAACGCCGTAGAGCGGCGGGCGCTTGAACTGCATCGCCTGCTCGTACGCGCTGGCGGCGCGGTTGTACCCCCAGACGCTGCCCGGGTCTTCCTTCGTCACACCGCTCTGGAAGTCGAGCTGATCGAACTCCCAGTTGCCGATCTGCCACCACACTTCGGCAACGTACTTCGGCTCCTCGCCCTGAATGATCGCGGGCTGAGGGATGTACTTGCACTCCTTGGGGAACGGATCCTCGAAGGCGGTCTCCGGGTTCCTGCGGCTGACCGACTTCGGATCGTGATACTTGTTTCGCCACGCGGTCCAGAACGCCTCGTCGTGATCCTGGCGCATCGGGACGACGGTGTCCTTGTCTGCGTCCTTCGGATCGGGCGGCGTGGGATAGGCGTAGATGTTGTGGCACACGAGCGAGCGCCAGACCTGCTGCGCCTCGTTCGTGCGCCCCGAGTCGTTGAGCGCGTGCCCGAGGAAGTAGTAGATGCCGGCCGTCTCGCGGTAGTTCGGGAACTCGTGGAGAACGCGCTTGTAGAGCGCGATGGCAGACTTGAGACCGACCTCGAGCGGCTCGGTGGCCTCTTCACCACGTGCGCGCTCTTCGTAGAGCGCCGCGAGTCGGTACATGGCGTCGGGCGTGGCTTCGGGCTGCGCGCGCGGACCGCTGTAGACTGCAATGAATTCTTCGAGTCGCTTGATGGCGTTCTCACGCGCCTTCTTGAGCTCCTCTTTCTCGATGGCGATTTCGCGATCGAGCCCCGAGAGGACCTCCTTCTTCTTCGACTCGTAGTGCAGACGGATGATGGTGGTGACCGTATCGCGGTACGCCTTGGCGCCCTTCTCGTACGCGTCGACCTGCTCCTTCAATGCACCGAGCGCCTCGACCTGCTCCGGCGAAGGTGGCGGAGGCGGCGGGTGCATCTTGCGCGCGGTGGGCACCGAGCTCACGGTCGAGTCGGTGACGGGCACGCCGCCATCGACGCCGAACAACGTGCCGGATGTTCCCGCATCCGCATCGGCCGTTGCCGTGCTCGTGGCACGGGTGGCGGCTCCCGCATCCGCGGGCGTCGGCGTTGCGCCGCCCGCATCCTTCGCTGCCGAAGCCGGCGTTGCGCCCGCATCCTTGGCCCCGCCTGCGCCGGTCGCGCCAGTTGCGCCGGCCGCGCCCGTGGCGACTCGAGGCTGCGCTATGACACTCGAGGCCGGCAAAACAGCCGCGATCGTGAGGATCGCGCCAAGCACCCTTCGATTCGACCAACCGGTCTTCATCGTCGTTCTCATTTGCTGAGGGGCTTCGTATCCCCCGCGTCGTCGAGCACTTCACGCAGCTCTTCGTCGAGCAGCTGCTCTTCTCGCGCGCGCTCCGTCTGGAGGTTGTGCACGCGATCGAGCTCCTCTTCGCGAACTTCCCAGGCCTGTTCGGTGATGCCTACGTCGGCGCGTAGGACAATGTTGCGAAGCTTGTCGCGAACGATGACGAAGTTGCGCTTCGCCACCTGTCCGACGAGATCGCGCGCTTCGGTGTCGAGCACGCCGAGCTTCATGTTGTAGCCGTTGATCTTGAGGCGCTCGGCCTCGACCTTGGCCTGCACCTCGCCAACGCGCGCGCCGACCTGCTGTTCGAGCTGCGCGAACTGCGCGACGAGCCGGTCTTCGACGATGCGCGCCTGATCGAGCGCGGGCTTCACACGCGCGGCGTAGCGCTGCGTGTCGGAACCTCCCTGCCCTTGCGAGCCGAGAAGAACTTCGCGATCGAGCGCGTCACGGAACTGCACGCGCGCGACGGCGTCATTCTGGTAGCGCGCGTCGCCGATGCCGATCTGCGCGCGCCCGATCTCGATCTGGCGACGGAGCTCGACCATCTCATCCTGGCGTTGCTTCAGCAGACGCTCGTTCTCGTCGAGCTCGGCGTTGAAGCGATCCACGTCGGACGGCGCGCGAGCGACGCCCTGCTGCGCATCCTCTTTGAGCATGCGCCGGAGCCCGTTGATCGTCGCATTGAGGTAGTCGACCTCGATGACACGCCGGGAGAGCTCTTGGCTGACCGTGTTCCACTGGCGCATGCCGATGAAATCGCGTTCGGCGAAGTCGCTGGTCGCTACCGGCAGCTCCGCGATGATGCCCATCGACTGGCGGCGCTGCGCCCGCGCCTGCCCCATCTCGCCCTGGAGATCCTTGGGCTCCTCGTCGTCGAGGCCTTTCGCCACCTGAAGGCGCATCTTCGAGATGCGGTTCAAGAGCGAGAGGGCCTGCTCTTCACCTGCCGCGAGCTCGGGGAACGCCCGAACGCGGTTCGTGGCGTTGAGGATGATGTTGAGCTTCTCGATCAAGCCGTAGCTCTGACGGATGAGCGACTTGCACTGGTTGACGTCGTCGATGACGGCGAACGCCATCGGCCCGTCTTCCGCTTCGCGCGCCCATCGAATGGCGACCGGAGGAAGCTGCTCGTTTTGATCGAGGACGTCGAGCTGCTGCTGGGAGAGCTTGTCGTAGTAGACGGCTGGGTCTTGCGTGGTGTCGATGAAGTTCTCGACCTTCGCGCGCATCGGCTCGTACTGCTCGCGAATGCCCGTGTAGAGCTGCAGCGCCTTGTCGAAGGCGCCCGCGCGCAGAAGGAGGTCCGCCCGGAGGAGCGTTCCGTCACCGACCGTCGGTGAGCTCGGATCGGCGATCTGGAGCACCTCGAGTGCCCGCTCGGCGCGCTGCACGTCGCCGAGGCGGACGTACACCCACGCGAGCTCGTAGAGCATCGTGCTGAACTCGGGTGAATCACGTCCGACCTTCGAGTACGCCTCGGCCGCTTGCGTGTAGTTTTCGACCTCGTACTGGAGGCGGCCGATGGCCATCCACGCGAGATCGATGACGTGCTTGTGCTCGTCCGTGTCCGGCGGGAGCTCGGTCACCACGCGGAAGGCCTCGATGGCCGGCTTGTAGTTCGCGAGCGTCGCACGCGGCGTCACCACCGGCCCCGCGCTCCCCGGCGCTGCTGGAGGCGGCGTCTGCGGACGCGCCTGGCGCATCGCGATCAAGCCCTGGAAATAGCGCGCTTGATGCGTGTGGGTCTGCCCGTTGGGCACCGCGGACAAGGCGGCCTGCGCGGCGGCGTAGTCCCCCTTGAAGTAGTACGCTTTGCCCTTCGCGTACTGGAGCGCCGAGTCGACCTGCGCCGGTGGCACCTGATTGAGCTTCGAGAAAACCTCGTCGAGGCCCTTGATGTCGTCGATGCGAAGGCAGACATCGATGAGACGTGCGAGCGCCCTTCCGTAGTACGGATTGAAGCGCGGCTCGTTCCCCCTGTTGACGATCTCGCGGAAGTCGCGCCGCGCGGAGAGGTACTCCTTCTGCGCGTAGAACGTCTCGCCGCGAAGCCACAATGCGTCGGGGTAGGACGCCGTGTCCGGGTACTCTTCGAGGATCTCGCTGAAGACGACGACGGCGCGCGGGTAATCCTTGCTCCGGAAGAGCATGTCGCCGTTCGCCAGGCGCTGCTCGACGGTGTACCGCTGAGCCTTCGCCTTCTCGATGGCCGACTGGACGCTCGCGCTTTCGCGGTCGATCGTCGCGACCTCGGTCTGCGCACGACTCGCGTCAGCCTCGGCGTTCGCGGCGAACGCGGGGGCCTGCCCCGCGAGCACGGCGAGCACGATCGCAGACGATACCGCGCGTCTCACTCTTACTTCCCTCCGCCGATCGAGAGGCTGCCTGAGGCCGAGCCATTGCCGCTCTGGCCTTCAGCCTTCACCGCCGGAGCACTCGGCTGCGTTGCGCTCGATTGGGACGTCGCCCCCGCGAGTGCGCCCACCTTCTCACCCCACTCGATCGTCGGGCGCTGCTCGAGCGGCGTGGTGACACCGCCCTTCTCGAGCGCCGTCGCGACGAGCGACAGGCTCTTTCCTTCGACCGCCGTGAAGGAGTGCGCACTCTTCACTTCGAACTTGTAGCCGCGGAGGTAGGTGAACACGCCGAAGCCGTTGCCCTGGAAGTTCAGAACGACCTGAACCGTGTGGTCGCCCGGCGGAATCGATCCGCTGAAGACGGGGATCTCCTTCTGATCGGCGAGGGCGCCCGACTCGTCCGCGCGGTTGTACTGCACCGCACCGTCGACGACGAAGAGTGCGCGGATCAGGCGGAACGCGCTCGACATCTCGTTGTGGAAGATGACCTCCGCGCGCGAGCCGGCGGCGCCGCCCGAGAGGATCGTGTCGCTCAGGAGAGCGAGGCGCGTATGGCTCCGGCGAATCTGATCCTTGAGCTCGTCCACGCGCGATTCGAGATCGCGAAGGCGAACGCCATAGGTCGCTCCGTCCATCGTGGCCTTGTCCGGGATGGGAACCGCCGGACCACCTGGTCCGCCGGCGGCGCCAGCCGACCCACTCGCTGCCGCGCCCGGGGTCGAGGCAGGTGCGCTCGCGGCCGTCGCGCCCGATGCCGGCGACGCCGTTCCGGCGCCTTTCGCGGCTGTCGAGGAAGGCGTGGATGATGCGCCGGCGTCCTTACCCGCAGCGGCCACGCCCGCACCGGAGGTACCAGACTGCGCAGGCTGGCTAGGTTGGCCAAGCGCGGAGGCGGCACTGGCCGACACCCCGAGGGCGAAGACCAACGCTAGACCGCGGATACGACCGATCCCATGACGTCGCATGCTGTTCCCTTTCAAGCCCAAGCCGTCACCAGACAGTTCCCGAAAAAACCCGGGAAAATCCTTGCTCGAGACGCATTCGAGTGACTACGCATGCGCGCAGTGGTTCGACGCAAGGTGCTGGCCGAGCAGGAGTGTAGGCCCGCTGACGGATGCCTTGCAACCCATGCCTGAGCCTGGACTCCGACCTGACCAGGCATGAAGGCGACGCGTTACGTCATTTCTGCAGTGAGGCTGGACCACTCGCTTTTTGTGGTCCGAGATCTTTCCAGCCGGTGGTGCGTCTGAACCTCCAAGAAAATGTCCCCGACCGTGTTCCTCGCGTCCGTCGCGTTCGTCGTGTTCTCGCGCGGCTCTCGCGTCTCGGGTTCTCGCGTTTCGGCGCCCATCCGAGGGTCAACGCGCGCTCGCCGGCCCCGGAGGAGCGCCACGGCTTCGCTCGAGCTCTCTCGCCGCCACGCGCCTCCACGAGTCGTTTGGGTGAAAAGGTGCGGCGAAGCATGGCGTGCCGAGGCCCGGATCGAGGTAGTCTGGGCGCGCCGCGATGACCGTGTCCCGACACGCGCTGGACCCGTCCGACGAGACGCTGATGCTTCGGTATCAGAACGGCGATCGTGCGGCCTTCGCTCAGCTCGTTCGCCGTCATCAGGGCCCGCTCTACAACTTCGCCTTGCGGCAAGTGCGCATCGGTCAGGTGGCCGAGGACGTCGTGCAAGAAGCTTTCGTGCGCGTGGTGCAGAACGCGACGGACTTCAAACACGAGGCACGCTTCACTACCTGGGTCTACACCATCACCCGCAACCTCTGCATCGACCAGCTCCGGAAGCGCGCCCTGCGCAAGCACCCGTCGCTGGACGAGTCGAAGAGCGACGACGGCGGCGATGGCCCGACCCTGGGGGAGCAGACGGCCGATCCGCGCGCGAGTGTCGAACGCGACGCGACGGGCATCGAATTGAAAGAGCGCATCCTTCGCGCGGTGGACACCTTGCCGGACGAGCAGCGCGAGGTGTTCCTCATGCGTGAGGTCTCGAACCTTCCCTTCAAGGAAATCGCCGAAATCACGGGCGTTCCGGAGAACACCGTGAAGAGCCGAATGCGCTATGCCCTCGAGCGCCTCCAAGAGGCGCTTTCCGAATACGAAGACTACGCGCGCGCGCTCCGCTGACCCCCCAGGGATCCATTCACACCACAGTTCACGAGAACCGTCCTTACGAAGAGCCGACCGATGGATTGCGAGAAGTTCGAACCCCTGCTGCTCGATGAGCTCTACGAAGAGCTGGACGAGCTGACGAGCGCGGCACTCAAGCGCCACGTCTCGGGGTGCGCGCGATGCTCGGCAGCACTCAACGGGATGCGCGCCACGCGCCGTCTCGCGACGTTCCCGATCGTCGACGTTCCCGAGGGCCTCGAGGACAAGATCTTCGCGGCCACGCGGGAAGCGCAGAAGGTCGTTCCGATCCGCAGTCGCGCGTCGCGCGCCCTCTCCTGGGCGGGCAGCTGGGCGATGCGTCCGCAGACGGCGATGGCCGCCGTGTTCCTCCTCATGATCGGTTCGAGCGCGTTCTTGCTGCGCGCCAAACGCGATGCCGCGCGCGAATCGGAGGTCTCGGTCACCGTGCGCGGCGAGCCGGCCGGTGCTCTGGCCGCCGCCGATCACGATTCGCTCGACGACAAAGCTGCCGCCGCGGCTCACGGCGCGGCGGTCCCGCCCCCCGTCGCTCCGATGGCAGCCGCGGCACCAGCGGCGACCGCCCTCACGTTGGCCGATCCGATGGATCGCGCAACCGCCGGCGCCGGGCGCGGAAAAGACGAGGCGTCGCTCGGAGCGCTCGCGGCGAGCGCGCCCGCCAAGGAAGAGGAAGGCGATTTCGCCGGCAACGCCCAGAAGAAGGGCTTCGCGCGCTCGCTCGAGCCCTCGAACGCAGCGGCTCCCGCGGGAGCCCCGGCGCAGCTTGCCGATTCGATGCAGCAGCGCGTGGCTCCGAGCCCGGTCGCTACCACCGGAAGCAGCGTCCAAGACGGCTATTCCGCAGGGATGGCCGCGTACCGTGCGCGGAACTACGCCGAGGCGATCCGCCTGTTCGATGGCGCCGCGCAGACGGGCGATCAGAACTCGGCGTTGTGGGCCGCTCGCAGCGTGAACGACAGCCACGGCTGCGCGGCGGCGCTCCCGCGCTTCGAAGCCGTGGCCCAGAAAGCCGCCGGCAGCTACACCGGCAGCGATGCGCTCTACGAAGCGGGGCGTTGCCAGCTCACGCTCGGTCAGATCGACGGGGCGCGCGAGAAGTTCACGCGTCTCACGACGGTGGCTTCCCACGAGGCCCGCGCACGGCAGGCTCTCGCGAATCTCGACCAGGTCGCGGCGCGCCGCGAGGCGGAGCGCAGCAAGGCCGGAACCCCGGGCGCGGGCGGAATGGCCGCACCGAAGGCGGCGGCGCCCGCGCCGGCCAAGCCCGCGTCGAAGCCAACCGACACCGCGAACTCCTTCTGAGGATCGAGCGATGGCGGGCGACGACGTTTCGAAGTCGATGCTCTCCACGTGGCACGAACACGACGTGGATCGCGGGCTCCACGCCCTCGACCGCGACGCCGTCCTCGCGAGCGAATCGCTACGGGCACTCGTGCTCGAGTCCTTCGCACGCCCGGAATCGAAGCCCCGCGACCTCTTCAACGCGTGTGCGCGCCTCGGCCGTCTGCTGGCCGACGCAGGCGCCTCGCCGTCCCTCGCCGTGACCACCATCGACGGCGCGTGCGCCGCGCTGAAGGAGGCCGGCATCACCCCCTCCCCTGCGCTCGTCGAATCGGCGCGGGCCTCGCTCTGCGAAGGCTACTTCGCAGGTGTCGTCGAAGCAGAACGGACCTCCGCCCGACGGGCGTGGGAGTTCCCCGCTTGCGCCGTACAGGTGGACGAGGAAACCGTGGCCATCGCCGCGGGCTATCCCGACGCCGACCACGAAGCCCTCACCGATTGGGCCGATCGCGTGGCCCTCGCCGCCTCGAAGAAGCGCTTCAAAAGGGCCGTGTTATCCGGGCCCGAACGCGGGCATACGGAGCTCGCGCGCGCCCTCGAAATCGCCGGCATCGAGGTGGTCAGCAGCCTCGAGCGACGAGGCTGGCAGCGGCTCGCGTTCTGGAAGCCGGCGCGCTGATCCGGGCCTCGGGAAGCCGGAGCCTGGCCGCGCCGCTTTTTTGATAGAGTGCGCTTCGATGGCGCGCCGCGTTTCGTCTTTGCCTTTGCTCCAACGGAACGTTCTTCGCACTGCGCTCGCGCTGGCTACGCCGCTCGTCGCCGGCGCCGGATGTGGAACGACGGAACAATCGCCGAACGTCGCGATCGCCACGAACCTGGCGCTCCCCCGCGGCCTCCTCGATCACGTGACGAAGCTCACGCTCTCCGTCACGGAAGGCGCAGTCACGTGCGACGCGAGCACGGGCCAGCTGACGTTTCCGAACGGCACCGCCGGGGCACGCGAGATCCTGAAGAAGGCCCTCGGAACCACCGGCTGCGCGGACAACGCCCGGTTCTGCGGCGACGTTACGATCGACAAGTCGGACGCCATGCGCGTGTTCGCAGCGACGGCCACGGGTGACGGCGACACCACGCTCGCCATCGGCTGCACGCAGGCCAAGGTCGATCAAGACCAGCTGCCGCTGTCGATCAAGATGGTGCGCTTCCTGGCGCCCGCGGTCTGCGGAGACGGCACGATCCAACCCACCGAGCAGTGCGAACCGGGCGGAACCCTCGCCTGCGACGACGACTGTCAGTCGAAGGAGGTGCTCCTCTCGACCGGAAGCAGCCAGAACGGCACGACCACCGGCGGTTCGGGTGACAAGAGCAGCCCGTTCTTCCTCTGGCCTGCGCAGACGGGCACGAACGGACGATTCGTTGCGTTCTTCACGGATCGCGCCACGGGCTCGGCCAACAACGAAGACATCGGGCTCCGCGTCATGGGCGACGACCTCGCGCCGCTGACGTCGCCGCCCGCGCTCGCGGCAGGCTCGATCTTCCTGCCGAACGGCACGACGTTCCCGCCGCCCGTTTCGTCACGGCAGCAGTCGAACGCCCAAGCGACGTTCCTCAAGGGCAAGTACTACGTCGTCTTCCAGGACGACAACTCGCCCAGCTCGAACGGGCTCGACATCCATCTCCGCTCGATGGACACCACGTTCGTCGCCGATCAGGCCGCCGACACGCCGCTCGGGGTCAACGGCCCCGACGGCGCAGGTGAGGCCAAGATCCAATCGTCGCCCGCCGTCGCCAGTGGCCCTGAAGACCGGCTCTTCGTCGCCTGGGAAGACGAGGGCCAAGGCAAGATCGCCGGTCGCACGATCGCCCCTCCGAACACGCTCGGCAACCAGAACGACATCAGCTCGGGAACCGGTAACACGCACGTGTCCGTCGCGGCGACGAGCAACGGCTGGGTCGCCGTCTGGCAGAGCGGCACGGGCATCAAGCTGCGCGCGATCAACGCCGACGGCACGCCGCAAGGCGCCGAGCAAATCGTGAACGAGAGCAGCGCACCGGCCTCCGAGCCACGCGTTGCCTCCCTCGACGGCGGCCGCTTCGCCGTGGTCTTCGTCGCAGGCGGCGACGTGTTCATCCAGCGATACGACGAGCGCGGCTCGAAGATCGCAGGAGATCAGTCGTCAGCCCTCAACGATCTCGTCACCGCCGGCGATCAGCTCTCGCCCGCGATCGCTTCGAGCCCCGCAGCCGGCGGCTCCTACGCCGTCGCGTGGGTCGACGCCCCGTCGAAGCACGTCAACGCACGCTTCGTCGGCGGCACGTCGGGCTTCCTCTTCAACAACGTGAACGGCCAATCGTCCGAGTTCCAGGCGAGCCGTGTCGATGGCCGCAACCGCGTGACGCCGACGGTCGCGATCGGCGGCGCAGGCCCGTTCGTCGCCATCGGCTGGGAAGACAAGACCACGCCGAGCGCCGGCATCGTGGTGCGCCGTTTCCCGGTGCCCACCGAATAGCGGTCAGTCGCAGCGCGGGAGTTCGCGGAGGTACGCGATCGTGCGAATGACCTCGACGAGGCGCTCGCGTTGCTCGAGCTGTAGGTTCACGAAGCGGATGCCCATGCCCGGGTTCGGATTGTCTCCGTTCGCCCGAAGCAGGTTCACCCAGGCGACCGCGCCTTCGAGCTTGAAGCCCTCCGCACCGGGCGGTGCGAACGAGAGACGAAGCTTCGTTCCGATCTTCAGCGGCTCCGTCGTGCGGACGAAGATGCCCATCTCGCTGATGTTCGTGATCGACGCGTAGAGGAACGTGTCGCCCTGGGCAACGCAGTCCACCGCCCATTCGACTTCGTAGCGATCGAAGTTACGACGCTCGACGCCGGACTCGTCGATCTCCAAGGACGCCGCTTCGGCCCCCAACAGAAGTTTTCGTTCGTCCTTGCCCATCATCGAGAGTGCTCCCCCAACGCGTTTTTTGGTGCGTAGCCCGGCACCGGGGGCGGCGCTAGCCCAAAAGACACGCACTCCTGACCTACGCCGCGTTGCATCCGAATCGTCGCGCGGCGGTTGCTTCTTGGGGCTTTCGAAGCTACTGCACGCGCAAGGCGCCGCCGTTGACGCGATTCTCGCTGTCCGCCGGGCCCGACTTCACCTTCAGACGGCTCTCGCCGACGAAGAGACCGAAGTAGAGCGTGTAGTTGCCCGGCGTGAAGTTCGGCTCGAGTGTGAACTCGTGATCGTCGAGGACCACGTCGTCTTTGAGCCAGAGCGACATCGGGTACTTGCCCTCGGCCAGCTTGTGGTCGCCGTTGTGGCGACGCTTGAAGCCGTCGATGTGAATGAACATCTCCCACTCGGTCGTGATCGGCGCGAGCACCTTGAAGTACGTGCGCATGTGGTACTTGCGCCCCGGCGCCACGTGCTCGACGAGCTTGCCGTTCGCGTCCGCGATGTCGTAGCCGAGCACCTCGAGCTTGTCCTCGAGGTTGACGTCGAGCTTGTGCTGCGGCGTGGCCGGCTTCGTGAGGATGATCTTCTCGAGCGGGTTCTCGTTCTTTTCGCCATCACGAAGCGACGACGCAACGAGCATGATCTGGCTCGAACGCGCATCGACGACGGGCAGGTTCTGACCCGTCGTCGACTTCTCGCGGTACGCGCGATTGAGGCGCGCGAGCTCCTCGGAGCGGACGGCCACGAAGCGGCGTGACGACGGCTCGTTGCCCATCATCCAGTCGTAGGCGGAGTTCGTGTCGCGGAGGATGTTCGGTTGACCGCCCGCGTAGTACGCCGCCGTGCGACCGCCGACTCCGAAGAGCGCGAGCTGTTCGCTTCCCTTGTGGAGACGCTGGTAGCTCTCGAAGACTTCCTTCGGCGAGAGCTGGTTGGCGAGCGCCGGGTAGTACGACGCGCAGAGGATCGCGCCGACGAGCGCCGCCCACGCAATCATGAACGCCGCGCGGCTACCACGGAGCAGATCGCCCACGGCGCCGAGGACGAGGAAGAGCGCGACGCCGGACGGAATCGCGAACGCGAGCGCCACGACGGGACGCATGCCTCCGAGGTACAGGCCCGCGAAGGCGAGCACCGGCACCTGCAGATACATGAGCGGGCCGAGGAGCAAGAGCGCGGTGGGGCCGACGCCGTCGTCGAGCTGGTCCGGCGTCACCACCAGCTTGCCGGTGATGAGATCCGGGATGGTCTTCCCGAGACGCCCACCCTTGATGCGCTCGGCAAGCTGCTCGAACGGCTCGAAGCCGCGCGCGAAGGACGTACGACCGAACGGGCGCGCGCCCTCGAACGTCCAGAGCCAAACGTCGCACCAGAAGAACGCACCGAAGATGACGAACAGCGGAGCGAACGCCGTCAGCCACCACGCGTTGAGCACGAGATCGCGCATCTGCGAGGAGAGCTGCGGGAGCCAGCGCGCGTGCATCCGCGTGCCGATCCACACCGCGAGGCCCGCGAGCGACGCCCCCGCGACCATGGCGAAGTACGCGAGCGCGAGCATGCCGTCCCATGCGTCGCGGAGCGCGAGCAGGAAGCGGAGGTAGACCTTCGGGTCGAACGGTTTGCGGCTCGGCTCGTCGAACTGCGCCTTCACGCGCGCGGGCACGCTCACGAACCACGGGCGGTAGCGCTCGATGAAGGTGAGCAACGCAACGGCCGCAAAGCCACCAAGCGCAATCCACCAGACCGTGAGCGCGTGCGGCTTGAAGCTCTCGGGGAACGTCGACGAGGAGACGGCAAAGGCGTGGAAGGCCTTCTCCGGCAGCTTGTGGAACTCGTGGTGGAAGAGGCCGAGGAGCACCGCCGTGCCGACACCGACCGCGAGCGACGGGTGAGCGCCGCGCTCGTAGTCGCGGAGCGCAACGCCGCAGGCGGCGGCGAGCACCGCCGGAGCCGCGAAGCCGATGAGGTCCGTGCGCGCCGCGAGCCAGCCGTGGGCGAAGAAGGCCACGCCGGCGGCCACGAGGAGGGCCGTGCGCGCCTCGCTCTCACGAACGAACGCCACGCCGTCCTTGCCTTGGGGCGCGATGAAAAGGCGGCCGAAGGCAAACGGGACGAACGCGCTCCAGGGCGCGAGCGCCGCCGCGATGTGGCCGATCTCGAAGTCGAACGTGGGGTACTTCGTCGGCGCGTGGATCATGGCGCCCACCCACGGCGAAAGGTCGCCCGGCGGGCCGGCCATCGCGTCGATGCCGAGGTAACCGAACACGACGCCCGCGAGGAGCGACGCCGCGCCGACCGCCGTGCCGAGAACGTCGAAACGACGCTGGCCGTTTGCACGCGCGATGGCGAACGCTGCGCCGACCGCAAGCGTGGGCACGGCGACGCCCAAGAAGCCGCCGCGCGTGTAGAAGCCGGAAATCAAGCCAATCGCGGCCACCGCCAGCCAACCGAGGCGGACCTTGGTATCGGGCTCGCCGTCGTCGTTGCGATCGAAGACGGTGACGAGCAGGCCGCCGAAGGCCATCGCGAACGCGCTCATCGTGACGATGTCACCGAGCATCGTGCGCGCTTCGACGAAGTAGAGCGGCATCGTCGTCAGCGCGACGGCCGAGAAGATTCCCGCGCGGCGATCGACCAGGCGCGCGACGAAACCGTACGTCGCGAGCACACCGAGCACACCCCAGACCGCGAGCGGCGCGCGACCGGCCCACTCGTGCAAGCCGAAGAACTTGAACCCGAGGGCGATCGACGTGAACGGCAGCTGCGGACGGCCGAGGTCGTTCAGGTGAGGCAGTGAGTTGTCCGCGCCCTCGAGCGCGAGCGACGTCGCACCGTGGAGGTTCAGCGCGATGCGCCGTGCGAGGTCCGCCACGTTGAGCTCGTGCGGGTCCCAGAGGCCGGCCCGGGTGAGCGGCGGCAGCAGGAAAAAGAACACGACGGGCAAGAGCACCGCCAAGGCCAGCGGAAGCCAGCGGGCAACCCCCTCAGGCTCGGGCTCACGCTCCGCCGGCTCCGCGGCGGCCTCCCGGTCATTTTCCTCGCGGGCGGGCGCGCTGCTCGCGCTGCTCGCGGCATCGGAAGCTTCGGCGGCGGAGGAAGCGCCGGAATCGGCGGAGACTGCGGATTCTGCGGAATCAGTGGTTTCGGCCATATTCGTGAACCGTGCGCGTCAAGCGTCCTGGTCTGGAACGGGGCCGTATCCCCCCTCCTGCGACCGAGGCCGAATCTCTTTACGGTTTGCGTAAACTCTCCGCAAGTCGCGTATTCCATGGGAGGCCTCGGGGTGGCTCAGATGTGGTATGCACCGGGCCCGAATGCCCGCCTCGCCCGCATCACGCAGCAAATCCGCACGCTCGAAGGACGGCTCTCGGGCCCGAACCGCTGCTCGAGCTCCGGTTCGAGCTCCTGGGCGCGCGGGCACGATTGCCCTGCTCGGCCGCCCGAACGTCGGCAAGAGCACGCTGCTCAACGCGATTCTCGGCGAGCGCATCGCCATCGTCAGCCATCACCCGCAGACGACCCGGGACCGGATCGCCGGCATCCTGACCCGCGAGAACACCCAGTTCGTGTTCTTCGACACCCCCGGTGTCCACCGCGCCAAGAGCAAGCTCGGCGAGCGCATGAACGAGCTCGCCTCGGCGGCCGCGGAGGATTGTGACGTCGTCCTCTTCATGACCGACGCCGACGTCCGCGAGGGCAAGGCCCCCAGCATTCGCGAGGAAGATCGGACGATCCTCGCCTCGATCCCCGAGAACAAGCCGACCATCCTCCTGGTCAACAAGATCGACCGGGTCCAGCCGCGCGCGTTGCTCTTTCCGTTCCTCGAGGCCTACGGCGCCCTACGCAGTTTCGATGCCGTGGTCCCGGTCAGCGCCCTCAAGGCCGACGGCGTCGAGCGAATCCTCACCGAGATCGCCAAGCACCTCCCCGAGGGCGAGCACCTCTACGGAGAGGAAGAGCTCAGCGACAAGCCGGTCCGCTTCTTCGTCTCCGAGTTCATCCGCGAGCAGGTTCTCCGTCGCACGCGCGAGGAAGTGCCCCACGGCGTGGCCGTGAGCGTCGACTCCTTCGAGGAGGGCCCGAAGGTCGTCCGCATCGCGGTCACCGTCCACGTCGCCAAGGACTCGCACAAGGCCATCATCATCGGCGACGGCGGCAAGATGCTCCGCGAGATCGGCATCGCCGCACGCCGCAGGGCCGAGCAGATGATCGGCCAGCAGGTCCACCTCGAGACCTTCGTCCGCGCGACGCCCCGCTGGTTCGACGATCCGGCACGCCTCGCCGATCTGGGCTACATCGAGGGCGAAAAGGGCCGCACCAAGCGCCGCTCGGCAGCGCGCAAAGCGCAGCAGGCCAAGGCCAAGAAGGGCCTCCCCGGTCGCGCAGGCGCGCCGGCCCTCAAAACGTCTCACGTCACGCCTCAGTCCACTCAAGCCACGAAGAAAGACGCGCAGGAGAAAGGCCCGACCGAGCCCCGAGGGGGAGCCGGCAAGACTCGCTCTAACGCGAGAGGTCACGCATCATGACGAAGCATCATCCCCGGGCCATTTCACGCGTCATGCCGGCCGGTTCGCACGGGCTCCCGCTCGTGGCGATCGTCGGCCGTCCGAACGTTGGCAAGTCCACGCTCTTCAACCGCCTCGCGCGCAAGCGCATCGCCATCGTCCACGACGAGCCGGGCGTCACGCGTGACCGCCACTACGCGGACACGAGCGCGTTCGGCCGCGACTACACGCTCATCGACACCGGCGGTTTCGACCCCGACAGCGACGATCCGATGAAGAGCGGGATCACCCGCCACGTGAAGTCCGCCATCGAAGAAGCGGACGTCATCGTGTTCGTCAGCGACGCCGAAGTACCGCTCACGAGCGCCGATCGCGTCGCCATCGCGCTGCTCCGCAAGAGCAAGAACCCCGTCATCTACGCCGCCAACAAGGCCGACTCGCCGAAGATGGACGCCGACGCGTTCGAGCTCTACCGTCTCGGCGTCGACAAGGTTCACCCCATCAGCGGTCTCCACGGTCGCGGCATCGGCGAGCTCGAAGCGTCCATCATCGCGGCGCTTCCGGCGAAGACCGAGCCCGGCGACGACCACGAAGGGCTCCTCCCGCGTATCTCGATCGTCGGCAAGCCGAACGCCGGCAAGTCGAGCATGATGAACCGCATCCTCGGCGAGGATCGGATGATCGTCGACTCGCGCCCCGGCACGACGCGCGACGCGATCGACGCGCTCGTCGAGCGCAACGGCAAGCGCTACATCTTCGTCGACACCGCGGGCCTCCGTAAGAAGGGCAAGGTCACGAAGGCCTCCGACACCGTCGAAACGGCGAGCGTCGGCCTCGCAGTGAAGGCCATGGAGCGCTCGAGCGTCATCGTCCTCATGTGCGACGCCGCCGAGGGCGTAGCCGAGCAAGACGCGAAGATCCTCGGCCTCGCGAACGATCGCGGCCGTGGCATGATCATCGCGCTCAACAAGTCGGACCTCCTCTCGAAGGAGCAGATCGCCAAAGCCGAAGAGGCCGCCCGCGACAAGATCTCCTTCGCGCCGTTCGCGCCCGTCGTCCTCGTGAGCGCCAAGACGGGGCGCGGCTCCGCCGAGCTCTTCAAGAAGATCGACGCGGTCGCGAGCGCTTTCCACGCGCGTGTTCCCACGGGCGAGTTGAACCGCTTCTTCGAGCAGGTCCTCGAGACGCGGCCCCCGCCGACGATGGGCGGCCGCGCCCCGCGCCTCTACTACATCACGCAGGCCGAGACGGCGCCGCCCACGTTCGTCGTCATCTCGAGCTCGCCCGACTCGGTGCACTTCTCGTATCAGCGCTTCGTCGTGAACCAGCTCCGGCAGCACTTCGGCTTCGAAGGTGTGCCGATTCGCGTGGTCTATCGCGAGCGCCGTCGCGGCAAGAAGAAGGTCGCCGAAGGCCACGAAGAGGCCTGATCGATTCCCTCCCGGGGGGCTTCCGCCCCCTCGAAACCTCCGGTTTCGAGCCTCCCCCCGGCTGCCCGCGGCGGGTCGCTTTCTTGTTGGGGGACGGAGTCCCCCCTCGAGACCTCACGGTCTCGAGCCTCCCCCCGGCTGCCCGCGGCGGGTCGCCTTCGGCGCGTCGCGCTAGGAGCGCGACGCAGAACCCGCCGCTCGCCTCGGCGCGACCTACAGGCGTCTTGGTCTCTCAAGGCCTTCGCATTGAACCACCCTGAGGATGTCTGACGAAGACAGTTGCTCGGTGCTGGGTCTGGAAGGCAGCGATGCACCTCGAGGAGAGCGCTGCGCGCCGATCTCTCGTCTCTCGTCTCCTCGAGTCTTCCGTCCTTCCGCCCTTGTATAGATCCCCGTCCCCTCTGGGACTCTCTCCCATCGACCGGGAGGCTCAGGCGGGGGGCTGAATCAGGATGTCGGCGAGCTTCGCGAGGAGCCGGATGTCGTGCACGTCCGTCTCGAGCTCCGCGACGCGCACGACCGGCGTGCCGCCCTTGGCGGCCGAGGCCACGAGCGACTGCACGTGGCGCGCATCGAGTGAGGCGAGGCGCTTGGCGTCTTCGAACGCCGAGACGATGCGCGCCGGCGCGTTCGCGTCGAGCAACAGCTTCTGCGAAGCGATGCCCGCCGAGGCGTCGGCCTCGGTGATTCCGACCTCTGCGAGAGGCGGCGGCATGTGGAAGCGGTTCACGACGAACGCGCCACGGGGCATGTTCGCTTCTTCGAGCCGCTCGGCGAAGTAGAGCACCTCTTGGATGCTCGGCGGCGAAGCGCTCGTCACCAGCACGAACGCGACCTCCGGCCCTCGCAGCGCCTTCTCGACGTTGCGCGCGCGCTCCTTGAAGCCGCCAAAGAGGTCGTTCAGCTCGGCGATGAATTCCGCCATCGCTTCGAGAAATCCGCCGCCAGTGATGCGCCCGATGCCGCGCAGAATCGTGGCCGCACTCTTGGCGATGAGGTTCAGCGAGAACTTCCCGCTATTCTGGAACGCCTCGACGAACCACTTCATCGTCGACGAATCGAGCGCCGTGATGAGCCGCTCCGGAGCATCGAGGAAGTCGAGTGCGTTGGCCGTGGGCGGCGTGTCGAGGACGACGAGGTCGTAGCGCGGGTCGTCTTTGACGGCGACGAGCTTCTCCATCGCCATGTACTCCTGCGTGCCCGCGAGCGACGTGGAAACGTACTGATAGAGCTTGTTCGAGAGAAGCTGCTCGGCCTTCTCCTTGCTCGACGAGTAGCGCAGGATCAGGTCGTCGAACGTGCGCTTCGTGTCGAGCATCATCGCCGTCAGGCTGCCCTCGAGGGGCACGCCCGCATCCGCGAAGCGACGCGGATCGACCGTCACCGCCTCGGACGTCATCTGACCGATACCGAGGCTCTCGGCGAGGCGCTTGGCCGGGTCGATGGTCAGGCAGAGAACGCGCTTGCCGGCCCGCGCCGCCGCCACGCCAATCGCGGCCGCGGTCGTGGTCTTGCCCACGCCACCGGCACCGACGGTCACGATCACGCGCCGTGTTTCGATCAGCTCCGCGAGCGAGGGCGCTGAAGAAGCCATGCCCCTCGCCTTCTACCACAACCCGCGCCAGGCGGCGCGCAGCGGCCGTCAGTCGCCGCCCTCGTCCTCGTACTCGCCCTCGGCGAGGTTGTCGAAGCGCGTCCATTGCTTGTCGAACCGGACCTTGGCCGTTCCGGTCGGACCGTTACGCTGCTTCGCGATGATGAGCTCCGCCACGTTCGGCTCGGCGGAGTCCTCCTTGTTGTAGTAGTCGTCGCGGTAGATGAAGATGATGTTGTCGGCGTCCTGCTCGATGGCGCCCGACTCACGAAGGTCGCTGATGAGCGGCCGCTTCGACTTCTCGCTACGCTGCTCGACGGCTCGATTGAGCTGAGAGAGCGCGAGGACCGGGACTTCGAGCTCCTTTGCGAGGCCCTTCAAGCCTCGGGAGATCTCGCTGATTTCCTGCTCGCGCGACTGCACGCCGTCGCGGCCCTTCATGAGCTGGAGGTAGTCGACGATGACGCAGCCGATCTTCCGGGTCTTGCGGCCCTGGTCGTCGTACTGATCGAACTCGGACTGGAGGCGGCGAACCTTCGCGCGGAGCTCGATGAGCGTGAGACCCGGCGAGTCGTCGATCCAGATCGGCAACGTGCCGAGGAAGCTCGCGGCCTGGGTGAGCTTGCTCCAGTCCTGCGGGCTCAAAAAACCCGTACGCATCTTGCTGACGTCGACGCGCGCTTCGCAGCACACCAGACGATTGGCGAGCTGCTCGCGCGGCATTTCGAGGGAGAAGACGACGGCTCCGACACCGGGCTCTTCCCAGGTCTGACTCGGGTCGCCGTCGACCTCGCGCTTCTTCGGCGCGGCGACGTTTGCCGCCAGGTTCAGAACGAAGCTGGTCTTTCCCATGCCGGGACGCGCGGCGATGATCGTGAGGTCGCCTTCATGCAGCCCGGCCGTCTTCGCATCGAAGCGGTCGAAGCCCGTGGACACGCCGGTGATGCGGTCGCCGCGCGAGACGGCATCGTTCAAGCGCTTGAACGACTTCTTCATGACGTCGAGGAGCTTCTCGACGCTCTGCTTCGACGCGGTTCGCGCGATGTTGTAGATGGCCTGCTCGGCGCCGTCGATGAACGACTGCGCCTCGCCGTAGTCGACGTAGCCCTGCGCGGTGACCTTCTGGCACGCGAGGATCAGCTGACGGATACGGTACTTCTCGTGGATGGTTCGCCCGTACGCCGCGACGTTCGCCACGACCGGCGCAGCATCGAGAATCTCGGTCAGATAGCCTGTGCCGCCGACCTGGGCGAGGCGCTGTCGATCGCGCAGCCAACTGCCGACCTGGAGAACGTCGACCGGGTGTCCGCCGGCGCGGAGCTCCACGCA
Source organism: Labilithrix luteola (assembly GCF_001263205.1). Taxonomy (GTDB): domain Bacteria; phylum Myxococcota_A; class Polyangia; order Polyangiales; family Polyangiaceae; genus Labilithrix; species Labilithrix luteola. Next base: position 8,768,663 of record NZ_CP012333.1, on the reverse strand, counting down.
CGCCTCGAAGATGCGCCGGTGCGCCTCGGAGTAGAAATACTCGGGCTTGAGGTCGGTCACCTTGTCGAGCGCGCTCGGGTCGAGCATGACGGCCGAGAGAACCGCGGCCTCGGCATCCAGGTCGTTCGGGGGGACGCGCCCCTCGATCGGGGGCGGGTTTTCCACGTTTTTTTCCCGAGAAAACCGCGCCTTTTCCACAGCCCGAACCTCCAAAAACCGAACGCCCTCATCGGGCGACCAACCTCAGTCCCGACCGCGCCTCTTACCCGATGCTCCACGCTTTGCGAAACGCACGCGTACGAACGACGAAAGAAGTGAGTCAGGGACGCCCAATCACGGGTGACGAGGGCGAATCGAGATCGAGACCGACATCGAGATCGAGATCGAGATCGAGATCGAGACCGAGATCGAGACCGAGATCGACGGCGATCAGGGCGGCCGTTTACTGCTCTACACGTTGAACGTTTGTCGTTTCGAGCCCCGGAGTCAATGCCGAGCGAGTACAAAGGGCGCCATGATCGCCTCGAAACTTCGGATCACGGAGAAGCATGCCGTTGCGATGGTCGGTGACGCGCGAGGCTACGTCCTCGAACTACCGCGCGGCACCAAGCTCCTGAGCTCAGGCAAAGCCGACGTGGTCGTTGCCTTCGTCGTTCACGAGAAGGACGTCGCCAAGACGCTCAAGCTGGCCGGCTCGCGCCGCGCCCCGTCCGGCCTCGTCTGGTTCGCCTACCCCAAGGCAAAGCAGCTCGGAACGGATCTGAATCGCGACAGCCTTGCGCACGCCATCCAAGCCGCGGGCTGGGAGCCCGTCGCGCAGGTCGCGCTCGATGCCGAGTGGTCCGCGTTGCGCCTCAAGGTCGACGCCGAGCTCTCCGCCGCCCGTACGGCACGCGGCGCGTTCGCAGCGAAGGCCACGAAGAAGACCGCGGCCAAGGCATCGACGAAGAAGGCCACCGCGAAGAAGACCGCTGCAAAGAAGCCGGCCGCGAAGAAGCCGGCCGCGAAGAAGACCGCTGCAAAGAAGAGCGCGCCAAAGAAGACCGCGCCCACCAAGCCCAGCGCCAAGAAGACGTCCGCCAAGACGCCCACCAAGAAGGCCGGGGCGAAGAAGCGCGCAGCGCGAGCCTGACGATCTCTCCGATCGTGCGCGATGCGCGTCGCGCACGACGTTGACTTCGCCGACAGAGGCATCAGACTCGTTCGATGGCTCTGGAGGACGCAGTCGCAATCGACGACGGGCCGAGCTTCTTTCACCGTTCTGAGCGCGGAGAGCTGAGGATCTGGCTGCCCGCGCCGACCGTGATGGTCTTCAAATACAAGGGCCATACCGACGTCGGACACATCGAATTCATCGAACGCACGTTCGACGAGACCTTTGGTCCCGATCAGAATCATCTGCATCTGTTCGTCGATTCGGAAGATCAGACGGGCTACGACGCGGAGTTCCGAAAGCGGACCAGCGCTTGGTCCTCACGCGTCGAGCCTCGAACGGATACGTACTGCGTCTTCGTGAAGTCGCGGCTCGTCGCGATCGGCGTCGCCATCACGGTCTTGGCCGTCGGAGGGCGCGTGTCGGTCGTGTCGAACCGCAACGTGTTTCGCTCGCGTCTCGAAGCGTCCGTGCGCCAATCGCTCGCGCGCGCGAAGACCTCGAACCCCTGACGGCGGCCCCCCTCTCTCTCTCGCCGCCGCCGCCGCCAAGGATCTGCGAAACGGAATCGCCGTCAGTCGTCGCGACAGCTACCGAGCGTCGCGCCGAGCCATCGATCGATTCCTCGCCAGCTCTGGAGATGGTTCTTGTGGGCGTTCACGTCATGGCCAATGTCGGTCATCGGCTGGATCGTGAACTGCGAAGCATGCGGGTAGAAGCTCGCCTCCCCCGCGGAGTAACCGCTCGGCGCCATCTTGTCGTACTCACCGAGCTGCGCGAGCACCGGCTCGGTCACGTTCGCGCTGCGACTCAGCACCGGATTGAGCGCCGTGCCGAGCAGATCGAGGAACTGCCGGCGAGCGATGGTCGCCTGCAGATGCGTGTAGTCGTAATGGATCATGTCCGGATCCGTCGTCGGCAGGTGATAGAAAGTCGCCGCCAGAAACGGCTCCGGGAACGTCCCCGCCGCGACGTACGGAGTGGTGAGCGCCCCGAGGACCGTCGACGGATCGAAGGGCAGCGGAAACGGCGAGTGCAGCCACCCCGTCGTCACGAGTGCATCGGCATCGTGGTACGTGCCGGTCGAATAGATCGATGTCAGCGAGCCCGCCGAGTGACCGACGAGCGCGATCTTTCGATAGGCGTGATGGGTCGGGTTGTGATGCGAACGCATCGACGCGACGACTTGGTGGAGCGCACGCGCCGTGTCGTCGATCGTCAGCCAATCGCCGTCCGGTCGACTGCTCGCACCCGTGCCGATCTGATCGATCGCGAGAACGGCGTAGCCGCGATCGGTCATGTAACGCGCGTAGGAGTAGTCGCGACCGTGAAGATCGTCGATGTCCCAGTACTTGTGGTCGTAGTTGCCGCCGTGCACCACGACTTGCAGCACGCGGCTCTGCGGAGAGCCGCGGTGATAGAGATACCCGGCAACGTGGTACGCGTTGCCGTCGGATAGCGTGACGGGAAAATCGACGCGGTCGACGTCGAAGCGACCGTGCCCTTGGTCATCTTGCTCACGTTGCTCACCTTGGTCACCTTGACCATCATGAGCGTGCGCCGTTGCCGGCGCGGACACGACCAACGAAGAAGCAAGCGCGAGACAAAGCGAGAGTGTGAAGTGACCGAATCTCGACATGGATCGACCCTCCTTGCGCCGTGCGCCCCCCACCCGGGATGGCGCGCACGACCGGTTCGTTGACACGGAGCTGCCGCTTCCTCTCCCTCGGCGACAGCTCATGGCCCACGCACAGCGGGCCATGGAATCAACGTATCGTCGCCGAGGCTCGTCTGGCGATGGCCTCCACTATCCTCCCTAGGGAGGATACGCCCCGCCCGCCTACATTCGTCTCCGAAGCCCGTGCTAGTGTCGAGGTGTCGGCACGGAGGAGCCTTCTCCGCAGGCTCCAAGGGAGGACCGGGGCGGATGAGGGAGCGACGCGCGGGTGGTCGGACCGCTCGAAGTCAGGCCGAAGGACGAAGCCGAGCGCCGCTCGGGCCTTCATCGGCGTTGCTCGAAGCGCAGGCCGAGGCGTCTGGCGTTGCCCTCCTGGCCGTGCAGGACGACGGGACGGTTCTAGCGCTGAACGAGCGCTTCTGCGACCTCTGGGGGCTCGACGTCGCGCCGAAGGAGACGACCTTCACGGCACTCCTCGGCGCGCTCCGTCGCGGCGACGAGAGCGCAGCGGCTCTCGCCGACTTGCTCTCGACGAGCGATCCCGAACGGCGCGGTGAGCTGACGACCATCGACGGTCGCACCATCGAATGGGGCACGGCCGACGACCCCGACACACACGATCGCGTTTGGACCTTCCGAGAAGTGACGCGCGAACGGAATGCCACGCGCGTCCTACGTGATGCCGAGAACTGGCTGCGCATGTTCGCGGCGCACGCCGACGGCGTCGTCCTCGAGCTCGACACGAACATGCGTGTCATCGGCCTATGGGCCCAAGACGCGACGTTCTTCGAGAAGAGCGAAGACGAGCTCCAAGGACGCCCCTTCACCGAGGCGCTCGCCGAGCCGCAGGCGTCGTTCTGCGAATCACGCATTCGCTCCGTCGTCACCACCGGTCGTCCGGAGAGCTTCGAATACGTCGTCGAGCGCGATGGCGATCAACGCGTCTTCGCGGCCAACGCCGTTCTCCTCCCTTCGCACGAAGGCTTTTCGACGTCGGTGACCGTTCTGATTCGTGACGTCACCGAGCGCGCACGCCTGCAGAGGCAGGTGCTCGAAGCCGAGCGGCTTGCCGCCCTCGGGGTGCTCGCCGCGGGCGTGGCGCACGAGATCAACAATCCCCTCGGCTACATGCTCCTCAATCTCGAGCGCGTTCGGCGCGGCCTCCGCAACGTTGCTCTCGAGGAGCTCGCTCAAGCCGTGGACATGACCATCGAAGGGGCCGAGCGCGTCCAGGAGATCGTGCAGGACCTGCGGCGCTTCTCGCGGAGCGACGACGGCGAGCCGCGCGTTCCGGTCGACGTTCGTCGCGTGCTCGGCTTCGCCCTCGACATGAGCGCACCGGCTCTCTCGCCACGCGCTCGCGTCGAGCGAGAGTTCGACGACGTCCCTCTCGTTCTCGCGACCGAGGGCCGTTTGCACCAGGTCTTCCTCAACCTGATCCTGAACGCGGCCCAAGCGATCCCGGAAGGCGCTTCACCCGCGAGCCATCGCATCGCGGTGACCACCTCGACCACCGACGATGGAAGCGCCGTCATCGTCGTGCGAGACACCGGGGTCGGAATCCCGGATGCCCATCTCCGCAGGATCTTCGAGCCGTTCTTCACGACCAAAGCTCCCGGCGTCGGCACCGGGCTCGGGCTCGCGATCTGCCATGGCATCGTGACGTCGTTCGGCGGCAAGATTCTCGTCGACAGCCGCCTCGGTCACGGAAGCGTGTTCCGCGTCATCCTCCCCGCCGCCTCTCGCAACGGCTGAGGGCACGCAACGAGCAGCGTTGGAAGCGATCGAACGCTCCCGAGGCGACAAAACGAGGCGACAAAACGAGAAAGGCCACCCTCCGAAGAGGTGTGGCCTTCCTTGCGAGTCCGAGGTCGGACTACTTCTTGACGACTTCGACCTTGAGGGTCGCCGTCACGTCCGTCATGAGCTTGACCGGGATCTCGAAGGTGCCGAGAGCCTTGAGGGGCTCCGCGAGGTGCATCTTCTTGCGGTCGATCTCGATGCCGGCGGCCTTCGCCGCGGACTCGATCTCCTTGGCGGTGACGGAGCCGAAGAGGCGGTCGTCCTCGCCGACGGAGCGAGCCATCGTGAGCTTGAGGCCGTTGATCTTCTCCGCAACGCCCTGCGCTTCCTTCTTGGCCTTATCCGCCTTGGCAACCGCAACCGCCTTTTCGTGGTTGATGCGGTTGACGGCGGCCGTGGTCGCGGGGACCGCGAGGCTGCGCGGGATGAGATAGTTGCGTGCGAAGCCCGGACGAACCTTGACGAGCTCGCCCGACTTGCCGACGTTCGCGACGTCGCTCTGCAAGACTACTTGAAGGGTTGCTGCCATGGTCGCCTCCGACTAGCTCGTGACCGTGAAGGGCAAGAGCGCGATGTTGCGCGCGCGCTTGACCGCAAGCGTGACCTTGCGCTGGTGAAGCGCACAGTTGCCGCTGATGCGGCGGGGAACGACCTTGCCGCGCTCCGACACGAAGTACTTGAGCGCCTGCGGGTCCTTGTAATCGATCGTGACGGTCTTATCCGCGCAGAACTTGCAAACGCGCTTCTTGCCGCCGCGGCGACGCCCGGGGGCGTCCGCGTTCAGGTCCGGCGTCCTGCCGAAATCCTTGTCGTCATCCATCATCGCCATGATTCATCTCTCCTGGGATCGAAGTTCTTGGGAGGAAGGGGCGAAACCACCGAGCTCGTAGGAGCTCAGTTGGCCTCGTCTTCGCCTTCCTTCGTGCTGGCCGGGGCAGCTTCCTCGGCTGCACTCTCAGCAGCCTCACCACCCTCGCCTGCCTCGGCGAACTCGTCCTCGCCAGCTTCGCGGCGCGGACGACGCTCCTCGCCGAGGTCGACGAGACCGAGCGCGCGCTCACGCGACTCTTCCTTCTCGTCCTCGACCGGGAGCTCGAGACGCTGGAACTTGATCTCCTCCGGATCCACCGTGAGAGCAGCGAAGTCGACGTCGTCGTTCGTCTGCACGGTCTGGAACTTGAGGACCGACTCCGCGAGCTTGAGGTTACGCTCGAGCTCCGCGACGAGGCCGCCACGACCCACGTACTTGACGTAGACGTAGACGCCCTTCTTCTGCTTCGCGACGGGGTACGCAAGCTTGCGGCGGCCCCAGGCCTCCACCTTCACGAGCTTGCCGTTGTCACGGGCGACAACCTCGGCGACGCGCGCCTGGACCTTGTCGGCCGTATCCGCGTCCACGTCGGACCGCAGAATGTAGATGGTCTCGTACTCTCTCGACTTGAGGATCTGAGCCTCGGGCATGATGCAGTATCTCCTTCTGGATCACCCGTTGCGCTGTCTGACCGGTCGAGAAGACCGGAACATCGCCTCGGGGAGCCCGCGCTCCCGTCGAGCCTCGAAATTCGAAATTCGAGATTCGGACGAGCTCACGAGCAAGGAACATCCCCGACAAAATTGACGGGGGTGCGCTGTGTAGCAGCGCTTCTTCCGCTTGTCGACGGTTTTAATGCTCGAAATAGCGCAAAACCCGAAGCGCTCTGCGCTCCGGGTTTTCGATTCTCGTTCGCTCAGCCGTTCTTGGCGTTCTTGGAGGCAGGAGGACCGCCTCCCTTTCCGCCATTCCCGTTCTTCGGGCCGCTCTTCGCGCCGTCCTTGGGAGGCGCGTTTCGCGGAGGCGGGCCGTTGAGCACATTCATCGCTGCAGCGGCGCCGAGGGCAATCACCTTCTCCACGGCTGCGCACGCCTGATCGACGACACCACCGAGCTCTGCGCTCTCCATCGCGTCGAAGTCCTGGAGCACGTAGTCGGCGACGTCGCCTCGGAATCCCGGCGGCGGACGGCCAATGCCCACGCGCACGCGCACGAACTCCGGCGTGCCGAGACGGCCGATGATGCTTCGCAGGCCGTTGTGACCTGCGTGCCCTCCTCCGACCTTCAGGCGCACGTCCTTCCAGGCCAGATCGAGCTCGTCGTGAACGACGATGACTTGCGGGGGCGCCACCTTCAAGAAGGCCGACGCCGGTTGAACACTGTCGCCCGACAGGTTCATGAACGTGCCCGGCTCGAGAAGTGCGACGGGATGGCGATCTCCACCGATGGAGAGATCGCCCTTCGTCCAGACGCCGCTGAACTTCTCCTTGAAGTCGGCAAGGCCGTGCGAGCGCGCGAGGCGCTCGACGACCATGAAGCCGACGTTGTGCCGGTTTTTCTCGTACTTGCGACCCGGATTGCCGAGTCCGACGACGAGGTGCACGGAGAAAGACTCGCTCGAGGGCGTCCTCGGAAACCGCGACGCCCCGGAAAGTTACTACTTCTTCTTCCCGTCCTTGGCAGCCGCGGGAGCCGCAGCCTTGCCACCAGCGGCCGCGGGGGCCTTGCCACCAGCGGCAGCAGGAGCTGCACCCGCCGCGGGAGCCGCACCCGGCGCAGCCGCAGCCTCTTCCGAGCGATCCTTCTCCGGCGCGACGACCGAAACGACCGTCTGCTCGGCGGGGAGACGAACTTCGACGCCCTCGGGGAGCGGGAGCTCCTTCGCGTGGATCGCCTCGCCCAGGCTGAGCGGGGTGACGTCGACTTCGATCTTCAGCGGGATGCGGTCCGGGAGGCAGCGCACGGGCACCGTGCGGTAAACCTGGCGGAGGATGCCGCCCTGCACGATGCCGGCAGCCTTGCCGGTCGCGACGAGGGGGATGTCGACGTCGACGTGGCGGTCGAGCTTCACCTCGACGAAGTCGACGTGCTCGAGCTCACGCGACACCGGGTGATAGGTGTACGTCTTGATCATGACGAGCAGGTCCTTCGCACCGTCGACCTTCATCTGAAGGACGGTGTTCTGGCCGCGCTCGCTGCGGAGGACGCCGAGGATGTCCTTGGGCTGCACCGCGAGGGGGGTCGCCGCGAGCTCCTTGCCGTACGCGACCGCGGGGATCTGGCCATCGTTACGAAGACGGCGCGCGGCGCCCTTTCCGCGCTGGTTGCGGGAGGTGGCGGTGACGTTGTGCATGGCGGCGGACATGGCGTTGCTCCTCGTTATCCTCGAAACTGCAGTCAGCGAAACAAGAGTGCGACACGCCCAAGGCAACGATGCACCTAGGACGTTGGGGCGCGAAGGCTTAGCAGAGGAGCAGGCTCCGGGGTAGCGGAATCTGCGCTCGAGCCTCGCAACCTGAAGAGAAAGGGACAGTCGGGTTCGCGCGGAGGTGAAGCGAAAGCCTGCACGCCCGCGCGAACGCTGGCTGAGATCAGGCGAAGAGCGAGCTCACCGAGTCGGAGCTGTGGATTCGCTTGATCGCCTCACCGAGAAGACGAGCCATGCTGACCTGCTTGATCTTCGCGCAGGTCTTGGCCGCCGGCGAGAGCGGGATCGTGTCGGAGACGACGACTTCGGTGAGCGGCGACTCCATGATGCGCTGGATCGCCGGACCGGAGAGAACGCCGTGCGTGGCGCACGCTACGACCTTCGTCGCACCGTGATCGATGAGGGCCTTGGCGGCGCCCGTGAGCGTGCCGGCCGTGTCGATCATGTCGTCGACGATGATGCACTCCTTGCCCTTCACGTCGCCGATGAGGTGCATGACCTCACTGACGTTCGCGCGTTCACGACGCTTGTCGATGATCGCGAGGCCAGCGTTGAGACGCTTGGAGTATGCACGTGCACGCTCGACACCGCCGGCGTCCGGCGAGACGACCACCGCCGAAGAATCGAAGTTCTTCTTCAGGTAGTCCTCCAGCATGATCGGCATGCCGTAGAGGTGATCGAACGGGATGTTGAAGAAGCCCTGGATCTGACCGGCGTGGAGGTCGATCGACACGACGCGATCGACGCCCGACGCCTGAATGAGATCGGCAACGAGCTTCGAGGTGATGGGGGTACGGGGCGCGACCTTCCGATCCTGACGGGCGTAGCCGTAGTACGGAATGACCGCGGTGATGGTCGAGGCCGACGCACGACGGAGGGTGTCCGCCATGATCAGCAACTCCATCACGTGATCGTTAACCGGGCTCGACGTCGGCTGGATGACGAAGGCATCCACGCCGCGGACGTTCTCGTTGATCTCACAGAACGTCTCGCCGTCGCTGAAGCGCTGGACCTTGACCTTACCGAGGGGAGCCTCGAGGTAGGCCGCGATCGCCTGCGCGAGCTCGGGGTTGGCATTGCCAGAAAAGAGGCAGACCTTCTTGAACACGCGCATCCCTCCACAGTCGGGAGAAACAGGGGACCGAATGCGCGCGTGGTCTAGTAGCCGACCCGGAGAGTGTCAACCGACGCGACGCGACAATGACTCGCAGATACGCTTTCGGTAGGAAGAAACCGGCACGGAAAAATCACCGAAGCATGGCGCGGCACTCGCCGATGGGCCCGCGCTTTCCTTCTTTGGCGCACGCCGTGTAGCAACGCCGCGCGTCCACGACGTTGCCCTTCTCCTGATACGCGGCACCGAGAATCAGCCAGGATTCGCCATCCGCAGGATCGAGCTCGACCGCGCGCTCGCCGTGCGCGATCGCATCAGCAAGCTTGCTTCGCTCGAGTGCTTTACGTGCCGCGCTCTTCTCTTCGGCCGCGCTCGCGGGAGACGCTTCGTTGGTCTTCGCCGGCTCCGTCGACGGTGCTTCGGTGGAAGCAGGCGCCGAGGCGACGGGAGCAGGTTGAGCAACCTCCGCCGTGGCGGGTGCAGACGGTGCTTCGGTCGGCGGCGTCTCCGCCTTGACGGTGTCCGCCGGTACGTTGGTGGACGCGGGCGCCGCGTTGACGGCCGTCTCGGGAGCAACGACGGGTGCCGCTGTCTCCACCGCCGACGGAGCGGCCTTCTCGACGGCAGGCACTACCGCGGCGACGACAGGCGCGCGCGACGACGACGACGGCGTCATCGCCGTTCGTCCGACGGCGGCGAGACAGACGACGGCGGCACCGGCCACCGCCCACTTCACGTAGCGAGAGAATCGCTCACGACGCTGCACGACCTCGGGCGTTCGCTTGCGCGCCGCCTTCTTGCCGGCCTCGCCCTCCTCCCAATCGAGTTCGTCACTCGCGTGATGACTCGTCTGGGCGAAGAAACGATCCGCCATCGGCTCCGTCGGGTCGGGATCCACGTCCAGATCACCGACGGGAGGAATGCTGATCTCGTCGACGCCCGACTCTTCCCGCGAAGAGGTCGCGGCCATGACCACGGGCGCATCGGACGCGGGCACGCTCGTCGCACCATTGGCATCGGCGGACTCGCTGTCGGAAGACGCGCTCGCAGGAGAGGGCTCCGCCGACGCGGCTTCTGCGGCTGAGCTGGCAGCCGCTTCTTCGTCCGCCACGTTCGCATCGGCGGGCTCCCTCGCGGCCTCCTCGCTTGCGCTCGTCGCAGTCGGCGGGTCTTCGTTCGCCGCCTTCGCCTCCGCGGGCTCGCTCGGCGCCTCGTCGCTCACGGGCTCCTGGGCCGCCGCCGCCACCATCTCGTCGGACATGCGACGGGTGATCGGCGGCTCCTCGTCGGAGTCTTCGCCATCATCCGAGAGAGGCGCGGGATCCGTCTGCGGAGCGGCCACGTCGACCTCCCGCTCCGTCGGCTGCGCGACGGGGGGCGCGACATCAAGTTCGTTTCTGGGCTCGTTTCTGGGCTCGTTTCTGGGCTCGTCCTTGGACGTGCCCGACATGAGGGGGATCGCGTGGTTGCTCTCGAACGCCTCGGGGACGATCTCGAGCTTCGGCACACCATCGGCCCGCAGCGAGGCTCCCGCCGGGAGGTCCCCGGATGCGGGAATCGACACGTCACTCGGGGGCGCCGACGAGGGGACCGTCAGTCCAATGACGACCTGCGGACCTACGGCGGTCTGCGAGGTACGAGTCATCGGCGGACGCGACGTCCTGCTCTTTCGCTGTGACCGACCCTTCCTCATGCGTCCTCGTCTCGAATGAATGATGAAACGTGCGGGCGAGGCCCTTGCAAGCCGCATGCGCAAACTTGCACGATCATGGTCAGGCGAGAAGCCAGGCCTTCCGGTGCGTGATTGGACTCCTGTCGAGCACCACCGTCAACGGATGCACGACGCCGTGATCGTGGTTTCCGCGCGCGTTGCGCCAACATGGGCCGCACGCTAAACACGGTCCCACCTGTGACCACCCGTTCTCGCCGTTCTCATTCGCACTCTGGCCATCCCGGCCGTCCTGCCCACCCTGCCCGTCCTGGGCATGCCGGCAAGCCAAGCACGCCAGGCACGCCAGCCAGGCCCGGCGCTCGCCGAGTCGATCGCGAGGGCTCCTCGCAAAGCCGCCACGATCATCGTCCGCCTACTGCTCGAACCGTTTCCACGGGACCTGCTCTCAAGGGAATGGCCGACGTCATCGTTTCCCGTCAGGGAATGGATTCGGCTCGCCATGGACATCCGTGGCTCTACAGGGCCTCGATCGATCATTTTTCTTCGTCCCCCGAGCGTCTCGGGTCGATTGTTCGGCTCGTCTCGGAACAAGGCGAGCCTTTCGGCTGCGGCATCCTCGACCCGAACTCGCCCATCGCCGTCCGCGTGTGGGGGCTCGGCCCCGACGCTCGCCTCGACGCCGACGTGTTTCGGACGCGTGTCGAACGCGCCCTCGCCGTTCGAAAGGTGCTCTTCTCGGATGGTCGGACCACCGCGTATCGCCTGCTGAACGGCGAAGGCGATCGCGTTCCCGGCTTCGTGCTCGATCGTTACGACGACGTGGCGGTCCTCAAGATCGACGGCGACGCCGCCAAGGCGCTCGCGCCCACGCTCACGCGCGACCTCGAGAAGGTACTCCGCGACGCGGGCATCACGACGCTCCTCGAGCGCGAGTCGGGGCGCACCGCGGCGCGCTCGGACAGCGATGCTTCGACCAAGAGCGAGGCGAAGCGCATCCATGTGCGGTTCGGCCCCGAACGCGAGAAGGTCCAGGTCCTCGAGCACGGTGTGCCCTGGGTCGTCGATCTGATCCGCGGTCAGAAGACCGGTGCGTTCCTCGATCAGCGCGAGAATCGCCGCCGCGTCGGCGAGCTCGTCGCACGGCGCCTGCACGCGGGGCTCGGCGCGCGCGTCCTCAACCTGTTCTCGTATACGGGAGGCTTCTCGCTGCGTGCAGCGCTCGCAGGCGGCAAGGTCACGAGCCTCGATATCGCCGCGCAAGCGCACGCGACCGCGCAGGAGAGCTTCAAGCTCGCAGGCGTCGCGCCGAAAGATCACGAGTTCGTCGCAGCCGATGCGTTCGCATGGCTCGCCGACGCCAAGCGCAAAGGGCGCACGTGGGACGTGGTGATCAGCGATCCACCGAGCTTCGCACCGAGTGAGAAGGCGAAGCCCAAGGCGATCTCCGCATACCGCGCACTTCACCGCGCCTGCGTCGAGGTGCTCGCGCCGGGCGGACACTTCGTCGCCGCGTCGTGCTCGAGTCACGTCGGTGCGGAAGAGTTCCTCCACACACTCGACGACGCGGCCCTCGGGCACAATGACCTGCGGCTCTGCTCGTTCTACGGGCCGCCCGACGATCATCCCACCCTCCCCTCCTTCCCCGAAGGCCGCTACCTCAAGCTCGCCATTCTTGCCTGATTCGACGCGCGTCACGGCCCGGCACTCGTGATTCGGGATTTCGAGCTAAGACGATCGGAGAACTACTCGATGTCTGCGCCCGAACAATTCCTCGTCGACAACGCTGCGGGCTGGCGTCTCGCCATGACGCGCGTGAGCCCGCCCGAAACGACGAAACCCGGCCTGAGGCCGGTCCTCATCATCCCTGGCTATGGGATGAACTCGTTCATCTTCGGCTTCCACCCCGAAGGCCTCTCGCTGGTCGAGGCGCTCGCCGCGCGGGGCCACGAGGTTTGGACGGTCGACCTTCGTGGCCAAGGCCGGACCATTCGCGCGCGCGGCTCGCTCCGCTACGGGATGGCCGAGCTCGCCATCGAAGACGTGGCCGCCGCCATCAAGCACGTCGTCACGAACACACGTACTGGCGCCGACAAGGTCGACCTCATCGGCTGCAGCCTCGGCACGGCGCTCGCGTTCGCTCACGTCGCATGCGTGCCTGAATCGCCCGTGCACGCCATCGTCTCGCTCGGTGGGCTCGTCACGTGGAAGGAAGCGCACCCCATCGTGCGATTCGCGTTCGGTTCACCGTGGCTCGCTGGAATGCTCCGCGTGAAGAACACGAGGCAGATGGCGCGCGTCGCCCTCCCCGTCTTGGCGAAGGTCGCCCCGTCGGTGCTCTCGGTCTACTTGAACCATCGTTCGACGGATCTCTCGCAGTCGCATCGCATGGTGCAGACCGTCGAAGACCCGCATCCGGTCATCAATCGCGAGATCGCGGAGTGGATCCAACGCGGCGATCTCGTGGTGGACGGGATCAACGTCTCGAAGAAGCTTGCAAGCTTCACCCATCCGTTCCTCTGCGTCGTCGCCAACGACGACGGCATCGTTCCTCCCGCCACGTCGCGTCACACGTACGACGTCATCGGGTCGAGCACGAAGGAGATCCTCTTCGTCGGCGATGCAGATCTGCCCATCGCTCACGCCGATCTCTTCCTCTGTCGCGGCGCCGAAGATCGTGTCTTCGCGCCGATCGCGAACTTCCTGCACGACGTCTGACCGCTCAGCCCGGGCAAACGCCGACGCCAGCGTGGCGCGCCTCCGGCAGCCCGACTCGAGCAAGACACGCGAGACCTGGTGCCTCGCCTGCCCCCGCCGAATCCCCCTGATTCCGGCCCAACCCCGTACGGGTTTTCCATGATAGGCGCGAAACATCTGTTTCCGGTACGATCGACGGCAGTAGGGGGGGCGATCCAAGGCCAGGATGATTTCGGCGTCGAAATGCCCGTGTCCCAGCACGTGTAGGATATCGGTGTACTCCAAAGGCCTGCGGCCGAGGGTGCCGGAGCCCATCCGCCTTCGCGGCTGCCGAGAGCTGCGCTAAGAGCGCTGCCACTCCATGAAGGTGCTCGTCGTCGAAGACGATCTGAAGCTCGAACGGTTCCTCGTGAAGGCGCTCACGGAGGAAGGTTACGTCGTCGATGGTTGCCGGAGTGGACAGGACGCCGTGGCCCAGGCCTCCGGCATCGCCTACTCGTTGATCATCCTCGACTGGATGCTGCCCGACCTCGACGGCGTGAGCGTCTGCCGGCAGATCCGTCGCTCGGGCTGCACCGTGCCGATCCTCATGCTCACGGCGCGCGCCGAGATCGGCGAGCGCGTCATCGGGCTCGACGCCGGCGCCGACGACTATCTGACGAAGCCGTTCGCGCTCGACGAGCTACTCGCTCGCGTCCGCGCCGCGATCCGCCGCGGGGGCGTCGAGCAACGTACGCTCCGCGTGGGTTCGCTCGCCATCGATCTCATGGAACACGTCGTCCACGTCGCCGGCGTGAAGCTCGACGTCACGCCTCGCGAGTATTCACTCCTCGTTCTCTTCACCCGCAACGCGGGGCGCGTCATCACGCGCGCCGAAATCCTCTCGCAGGTCTGGCAGACGCTCCGCGATCCCGGCAGCAACGTCATCGAAGTGAACATCCGCAACCTGCGCGAAAAGCTCGGTCCCGCGGCCCCGCAGCTCGAAACCGTGCGCGGCTCCGGCTACCGGCTCTGTCTCATCGAAGAGCAGGCATGAAGCTACGGCGTCGCCTCGCACTCGCCTTCGCGTTGTGCTCGAGCGCGATGCTGATCGTCTCCCGCATGGCGACCATCGAGTCGTTCCGGCGCATGCAGCAGTACCAGCTCGACGAAGGCCTTCGTGCCCGCGCCGAGAAGGAAGGCAGCGAGGTCGCCCTCGTCGGACGAAAAGCGCTCGAAGCCGAGTACGATGCGCAGGAAGAGGCGCCCGATCCGCTCGAGCAGCTCGTCACGTACGGCGCCCTCTACCGAAGCGACGGCACGCTCGTCGCCGATACGTCTTCGTTCTCGCATGCGCCGAACCTCCGCGAGCTCGGCTTCGACACCACTGCGCTACAGAAGCTGCGCGGCGACTGCTTCGACTTCAAGTTTCACGGACACCAGCTTCGCGGCGTTCTCGTCGAGGTGAAGACGACACACCCCGTCGAGCGGCTCATCCTCCTTCTCGCCGCCTCCCGCCGCGACATGGATGCAGACGCACGCCAGCTCCTCGCCGTCGGCTGGTGGATTCTCGCGGCGTCGATCCCGCTCAGCCTCGCGGTCGGCTGGTGGTTCGGGCGGCGCATGACACGCGAAGTGGAGAGCCTCGCCGAGGCGGCGCAGGCCGTGACCGACGGTGAGCTCGACGTCCCGTTCGAAGCGTCGACCACGCAGGCCGAGGAGGTCGCGGCGCTGCAAACGACGCTCCGTGACATGGTCCAGCGGTTGAAGTCGCTGCTCGAGACGGAGCGTCGCTTCGCATCGAACGCCGCGCACGAGCTGCGCTCTCCGCTCGCCGTCCTGCGCGGCGAGCTCGAACTCGCCTTACGAAGGCCGCGGACCGCCGAGCACTACGCCGACGTCGTTCGCGACGCGCTCGACGATACGAACCGGCTCATTGACCTCGCCGAGAACCTTCTCGTCGTCGCGCGCGCAGCAAGCGGCGTCGTCGCGAACGCCGAAGAAGTGCAGATCCGCGAGATCGTCGAGTCCGCACTCCAGACGTCCGGTACCAAGAGTGAAGAGGTCGACGTCGAGATCGTGGACGCCGATAGCATCGTCGGCGTGCGCGAAGATCTCGTGCGCATTCTCCGCAACCTCCTCGACAACGCGCGCGACCACGGCGGGGGCACCTCCCCCGTACGCGTTCGCGTGAGGCGTGCGCTCGTCTCCGGCCGAAACTTCGTCCGCATCGCAATCGAGGACGATGGCAAGGGCGTAGCCCTCGACGATCGCGAGCGCGTCTTCGAGCACTTCCACCGGGGCGCAGACGCTCGCAAGAGCTCGGGCGCAGGCCTCGGCCTGGCGATCGCACGCGAGCTCGCACGCAAACACGGTGGTGACCTCGTCCTCGAATCGGCGCAGAAACCGACGCGGTTCGTCGTCACGTTGCCTGCCCACACGCCGGCGTCGAGCGAGCGCACCTCGTCGCGCAACGTCACAGGGATCGCCACGACCCCGCCACCTACGAGAAATCAAAACGTTCTCCCGAGATGAAGATCATTTCATCTTGAATTCAGGGCTTCGGCCACCGTCGGTCGTACCAATGGGTGGACCGAGCGCGGCATGCTTGCGCGCTCTGCCAAGGAGAACGAGATGAAGCGTTCCAAGTCTGTGTTCGTCTTCGTGGGTGTTGCGGCGATCGGCGGGATCCTCTCGATTGCAACCGCGGGCGCAGCCTCGCCGAGCGTCATCGAACTCGGAGGCAAGGACGGCGGCGGCCACATCGAACTTGGCGGCAAGGACGGCGGCGGCCACATCGAACTTGGCGGCAAGGACGGCGGCGGCCACGTCGAACTTGGCGGCAAGGACGGCGGCGGCCACATCGAACTTGGCGGCAAGGACGGCGGCGGCCACGTCGAACTTGGCGGCAAGGACGGCGGCGGCCACGTCGAGCTCTGAGCCGAAACACAACCAAGCCTAACTTTCCGATGAAGCGGTGCCGGTCGCGATGGCGACGGGTGCCGCTTCGGCTTTTGTGCGCTTCCTCAACGCCATTCGTGGACGGGCCGCTCGCTATCGCTCCACTCGACGTAACGAGCGAGCATGCCGCTTGCAGCCCGCGCATCGGTCATCCGCGCAGCAAGCGCATCGTAGTGACGTCGCTGCCAGCGGGCGCCGGTCATGCGCCGCGCGACACGTTCGCGCACGATCGAGAGCCAGCGCTCGGCTTCCCCGGCATCGACGCCTGCGTCGACCAGTCCCTCGCCTGCCAAACGCACGAGGTGGTCTCGCAGTTGGAAGGTCGTTCGTCGCTCCGCGTCCGGCCCCGCGTGCGGCCACAGGAGCGGCGCGTCCAGGCCGTAGCGAGCCGCACGATAAAAGTCGTCACGGACGTCGGTGAACGGCGTACGCGCGACGAACGCATCGACCTCTTTGGCGAACGCGAGCGTGAGCCCGAGCGCGAACGCCGCATTCGCGACCATGTCCTTCACGGTCGGGCCCGCGGGAAGCGCGCGCATCTCGATCCGCACGTGCCCGCCGGCCGCGGGATCGTAAACCGGTCGGTTCCATCGCCAGACGGTGCCGTTGTGGAGGCGAAGCTCCCAGAGCTCGGGCACACCACCGAGCGCGACCACCGACTCCGGCTCTTCGTCCGCGAGCTGAGGAAGAAGCGGCTCGTGCAGCGCGACCGACTCCGCGAAGAGCTCGGCGACACCGCGCGTCGTCCATCCATGGCCAAACGAAACGCGCGATGGCCCCGGGGTACCGCGGGCCCGATCGTCGACGCTCTGCGGAAAGAGTGCGATGCGCGTCTCGTCCCAGAGCTTTCGCCCGAGAAACATCGGAGAGTTGCCGGCGGCAGCAAGGACGAACGCGGTCGCGACCTGCGCAGCGTTGTACGTGCGAGCGAAGTCGGCAGGGTCCACGCGGAGATGCACCTGGAACGAGGTATTCGCCCCCTCGAACGTGACGTCGTGCGCGGTTACCTCGAGGATGTCTTCGCCTTCGATGCGCATCGCGAAGGGCTCGCGACGAATGCGACGGACGCCCTGGGAGAGCGCACGATAGCGATGGCTTTGGGTGAGTGCGGACGGCGTGAGGTCGGCCTCGGTGAGCGTCGGCAGGATCCCCGTCATCACGACGCGGGCGCCATGCCTCGCCGCCGCCTTCTTCACCGCAACGAGCGCGGAGGCCAGCTCCTGCTCCATCGCCTCGAAGGGGCGCCCGGCGAGCGGCGACGGACAGGCGTTGATCTCGACGTTGAACCGATCGAGCTCCAGGGTGATGCGCGGATCGTCTGTGCTCGCCACGACGTCGAGATTGATGGGATTGGGCCGAAAGTCGGCATCGACCAGATCGAGCTCCAGCTCGGCGCCGATCGTCGTCTTCCCAACGCCGAAGCCAGGACGAGACACCACGCGCTCGAGTGCCCCCACCGAGCGACGCAGCTTCTCGGCGAACTGATCGTAGTCGCGCTCTACGAAGCCTTCGGCTTGGATTTCCGCGCCCATCGCCCACCTCACGAAATTCGACGCGTAAAGACGACCTCGTCGGGAACGCCCACCCGACGTCGATAGCCACACAGATGCATCAGCGGAGTGGTGAAGCTTCGCTGCGCATCGGGGTCGACAACGAGTCGATCGCTGTCACTCTCGCGCGCGACCCCCGGCAGCAGCGAGAGCATCCGCCCAGCCGGCAAACGCTGGAGCACGCCCGAAGCACGCAGCCAGAACGGCGCGAGCTCGCGGACGATGAAATAGCCGTCTTCGCCCTGACCTTGATAACGCGGCATCAAGATCAGCCCGGCGTACGGCACGCGAATGGGGCCGCGCCGATCGACGGCCACCACCTCGCCCTCGCCGACGCGATCGAAGCTCGAAAAGCCGGAGAGCATCGAGAACTCGTCCTCCGGCGAAACGACGTGACGATGACGAACCTCGACGACGCGCGGTCCACGACATGCCGACGTGGCGAGCAGCGCGCGGTGCGGCTCGAGATCGGGAACGTCGCTGGCATCGAGGCAGCCGAGCTCCACGAGCATGATCCAGAGCGCTGCGAGATGACGCGCGTGCGCCCGTGGGTCGTCGTGCTTGCCGGCCTCGAAAGCAACGGCCAGGTGACCACGATCGGCGCACCATCCGAGCATCGAACCGTCGATGGTCTCCTCGAGGCCCAAGATCGCCGGTACCGGCAGACCGAGGCCCACCCTGCGATTGGCAAGCGTATCGGCGAAGCACACGAACGGCTCGCTCGTTCCCGACGTCGTGTGCAGATCGAGAAACGCGAGCTGACCGTTGTGCGTTTCGAGCGCGAGAAAGGCGTCGAGAAGGTCGCGCTGCTCGGCGTCTTCGCTCGCGAGGGTCGCGCGGTCCGCCAGCGACAGGGCATCGAGCTCGAGGGGATGCCAGCGCCGGTTGAGATCGCGCTCGAGAAACCGCACCCCGCGAGCAAGCGCGGGACGGTTGCCGCTGAACGCCACGACGCGCCCGCGAAGGACTTCGCGCTTCTCGTCCAAGCCCTGCATCAGCTCGAGCGCCGCGAGAACCCCCGCGGGCTCGTTGCCGTGCAGGCCTCCCGTGATGATCACCGTGGGACCGGGCTCCGGACCGGTCACGTCACCGATGACACGCGGAAGCGATTTCCCTCGCAAGAACAGCTCGGCGTTGGACTCTCCGGACTCCACGCCAAGACGCGCAGCACATCACGTGCCGGCGGGTCTGCGTTCGTACGTCGACGACGCCCGGGCGCCTTCGCTCAGGCGCGCTCGAGCTCGTAGAAGAGAACCGGCGCGTCGTGCTTGGCCCAAAGACCGCAGCCGACCGGCGTGAAGTGACGCTCGAGCCGCTTGCGATACCAAGCGCCCGTGCGCCCGTGAACCTTGATGTCCGTCTTCGCGTCGTCGCACACCTCTTCGATATCGCTCTTCGTGATGGCCTCGAGATAAAGGAAGCCGCCACTCATCGCCGCGAGGTTCTCGATGGCCTTGGCGCACTGCTCGTCGTCGAGGTACGGAAGGACGCCCTGACAAACGACGAGGTCGTACGACTCCTTGTCATGCCACTTCGTGATGTCGCGAAGCTCATGACCGTACTGCTCGCACGCGTACTTGCTCACTTCGACGGAGCGATACTTGGTCTTTGGGCGATGCTTCTTGAACCAGTCTCGCCAGAGACCGACGCCCGCGCCCACGTCGAGCGCCGTATCGATCGGAAACTGCCACCAGTCGAGAAACGACGTCACCGCCGAGCAGAGCCGTGCGACCTCTTCGGGGCCGTGTACGCGCGTGCGCTTCTCGCCGTAGTAACGGCCGTAGTACGCCTCGTCGAAGGTCTCCGACTTCCCCTCGACCCGCTTGCCTGGGTTGCCTCGATTCCCGCGCCCGGTCCGCTCTGCCATCGCGCGCACCCTACCCCACCGGCTCCGATGCATCCACGAGGATCGCGGGCGGCACCTGGGGCCACGACCATTGACCGGACCGCGACCCGGCACGAGCGGGACGGTACGGGATGATGCGCGCACGACTCGTCGCGCTGCTCGCTACGTGCATCGCGCAGGGATGCGGAGGACTACGATCGCCCGCGCCGAAAGCCGCGTGCGACGGCGACGACTTCGGAATGTCGCTGCTGGCCTCGCTGTGGCCCATCCTGGGCGCACGGCACGGGGACTGAGCGTCACTCGTAGCGGAGCGCTTCGATCGGATCGAGCTGCGAGGCTTTGCGCGCCGGATACAGACCGAAGACGATGCCCACGAGCGCGCTGAAGCCCACCGAAACGACGATGACGTCGACCTGAATCTGCATCGGCCACCGGAACTTCGAGGCGAGCCATCCTGCGACGCCCACCCCCATGGCGACACCGATGAGGCCTCCGGCGATCGAGAGCACGAGGGCCTCGATCAAAAACTGCAAGAGGATGCTGTGCGGCTTCGCGCCGATGGCCATGCGCACGCCTATCTCGCGTGTTCGCTCGGTGACACTCACCAGCATGATGTTCATGATGCCGATGCCGCCGACGATGAGCGAAACGGCAGCCACGCTGGCGAGAAGCGTGGTCATCGTCTCCGTGCCCTGCTGCTGAGCACTCGCGATTTCGGTGAGATTTCGGATCGAGAAGTCGTCGTCGGCACCGGGCGCGAGATGGTGTCTGTCACGGAGGAGCGTGCGGATGTCGGCCAACGCACGCTGGGTGGTGTCCGCGCTCGTGGCCTGCACGAACATCTGGCCGCTCAGGTATTTGCCGAGGCCGCCCTGGATGCGGTGCGCGAACGTCGTCGAGGGAATGAAGGCCGCGTCGTCGTAGTCCTGGCCGTTCGACGACTGCCCTTTCTTTCCGGCCACGCCGATAATCGTGAAGGGCGTGGTGCCGATGCGCACGGTCTGCCCCACCGGATTCGCGGAGGCGCCGAAGAGGCGCTCCACCACGGTCTGCCCGAGAATGACGACCTTTGCTCCACCGTCGACGTCGGATTGCATGAAGCCCTCGCCCATCGCGATCGGCCAGCTTCGAATGTCGAAATACTCCGGCGTTGTCCCGGTCACGCTCGTCGTCCAGTTCATCTCTTCGCTGACGAGTGACTGGGTCGAACGGAGCGACGGAGCCACCGCGCGCACCGTGCCCACCTCGTTCTTGATGGCCGCGAGATCGTCCCACGTGAGCGTGGGCATCGAGCCGAAGCCGCCGAACGAGCCGCCCGAGGTCGTCGAGCCCGGAAGGATGATGAGCAAGTTCGTGCCCATCGCCGAGAACGCCGCTTCGACCTGGGCCTTGGCCCCTGCGCCGATGGCCATCATCGCGATGACGGCGCCAACGCCGATGATGATGCCGAGGGTGGTGAGGAAGGACCGCAGCTTGTTGCGCAGAACGGCTCGGAGGGCGATGCGCAACGTCACGAAGGGGTTCATGTCGCGCTCTCCTCCACCACGGGCTCCGCCGCTTCCGGCGCCGGAGGAACCTCGGCGACGCGCGGGGTTTGTTTGGTATCGGAGACGATCAGGCCGTCTTTGACGACGATGACGCGCGAGGCGTACTCGGCGATGTCCGGCTCGTGCGTGACGAGCACCACGGTGATGCCTGCGCGCCCGAGCTCCTGGAACAGCGCCATGACCTCGATGCTGGTGCGCGAATCGAGGTTGCCGGTGGGCTCGTCGGCGAGGATGACCTTCGGCTCGCCGACCAGCGCGCGCGCAATCGCCACGCGCTGCTGCTGACCACCGGAGAGCTGCGACGGCGTGTGATCGAGTCGTTTACCGAGCCCGACGCGCGTGAGCGCCGCGGTGGCGCGACGATGACGCTCGGTGCTGCGCACGCCGCGATAGACGAGCGGCAGCTCCACGTTCTCGAGCGCCGAGGTTCGCGCGAGCAAGTTGAAGTTCTGGAAGACGAAGCCGAGGACTTCGTTGCGAGTCTCGGCGAGCTCGTCGCGATCCATCTTGGCGACCTGGCGCCCCGCGAGCGTGTACGTCCCCGCGCTCGGGCGGTCGAGGCAGCCGAGGATGTTCATCAGCGTCGACTTGCCCGAACCGGACGAGCCCATGATGGCCACGAACTCGCCCGGAAAGACGTCGATGTTCACGCCCCGGAGCGCATGCACCTCGACGTCACCGGATTTGTAGACCTTGTGGACGTCGTGGACGGCGATGAGCGACTGCGCGGACATGGTCAGAACATGCGCCCCATGCGAGGCGGGCCGCCACCAGGCGCGCCACCGCTCGTGGAGGCGGGCTTGCCCGAAATGGTGACGTCGACGACGACTTCGTCGCCGGGTTTGAGATCGCCGTGGACGACTTCGCTCACGGTGCCGTCCGAGAGGCCCGAGACGATGTTGACCGGCTGGGGAGTGCCTCCGCGCTGCACGTAGATCGTGCGTCGCTCGTTGCCCTCGTGGCGCGCTCCACCGGAAGGGCCACCCGCTCCGGGCGGACGAGGGCCGTGACGTCCGGCGAACGAACCGCCCGGCGCGGCCGAGCCAGAACCCGCCGGCGCAAGGGTGGAGGCGACTTCGGCCGGCGGTCGGAAGCGAAGCGCCGAGTTCGGCACGGCGATCACGTCGTCGCGCTCGGCGTAGAGGATGGTAACGGTCGCCGTCATGCCGGGACGCAAGCGAAGGTCGTTGTTGTCGACGTCGATGACGGCGTCGTACGTGACCACGTTCTGGACCGTCTGCGCGGCGTTGCGGATCTGACCGACCTTGCCTTTGAAGGTCTGGCCCGGAAACGCGTCGACGGTGAACGTGGCGTCCATCCCGGACTGGAGGCGCCCGACGTCACCCTCGGCCACGCTCGTGTGCACCTGCATCTTGCGCAGGTCCTCGGCGATCGTGAAGAGAACGGGCGCTTGCAGCGAAGCGGCCACGGTCTGCCCGATGTCGACGCTGCGCGAGATGACCGTGCCGTCGATGGGCGAGAAGATATCCGTGTACGAGAGGTTCACCTGTGCCTGGTGGAGCGACGCTCCCGCCTGCGCAAGCGATGCTTTCGCCACGTCGGTCGCCGCCTTCATGACGTTGACGTTGGTCTCGGCGGTCTGCAGATCGGCCGCGGACGCGAGCGTCTGCTCGAAGAGCGCCTTCGTACGCGCGAGGACGAGCGTGGCGTCCTTCTCCTGGGCTTCGGCACGCGCGACGCCCGCCTTGGCCGAGAGGGAGTTTGCATGCGCCTGCTCGACGGCCGCCTGGAACAGCTGCGGATCGAGCTTGGCGATGAGCTCGCCCTTCTTCACCGTCGAGTTGTAGTCGACGTTCAATTTGGAGATACGCCCGCTCACCTGCGCGCCGACCTGAACGGTGACCGTTGCCTGGAGCGTGCCGCTGGCCGTGACCTTCGCCGTGATCTTCCGCTTCTCGATGGGCGCCGTCTTCCACGCGATCTCGGGGCAGCGTGCGCCTTTTGCCAGCGCCAGATACCGAACGCAGCGCCTGCGACGACGACGAGAGTGACGATCCAGCCTACGTACTTTTTCATGACGTTCCGGAGCAGCGGGCGAGCGCGAAGAGTGCCTCGAGACGGGCGCGAACGACATCGAATTCCCGGAGGGCGAGCTCGATCTCTGCTTGGCGCAAGGACGACGCGGCGATCACGAGCTCGAGGCTCGTGCCCTGCCCTGCGCGATAGGCGGTCTGGGTGAGTTGGTCGACTTGGTACGCCAGCTGACGCGTCTGGCGCGCGACCTCGAGCGAAGCCTCGGCCACGCCGACGTTGCGTCGCGCCTGTTGGATTTCGACGGTCGCCGTTCGACGCGCGGCTTCGAGCGCGAACCCCGCTTCGTCTCGAAGCGCGCGGTTCGACCGGAGCGAGCCATAGCGCACGCCACCATCCCAGATGGGAACCGTCAGGATGCCCTGCACGTTCCACGTGGCTTGCGGAGCCGCGCCCGTGTCCTGCGTGGTCGTCGAGAACGTGCTGCCGAGCGAGAGCGTCGGAAGAAACGAGAGCTCGACGTTGTGGACGTTCCTTTCGGCGACCTCCACGCGCTTCTGCGCAGCGGCGATGTCGGGGCGCTCGGCGAGCTCCTTGAGCGCAGGACAGCTTTGCTCTGCGCCTCCCATCACGTCGTCGAGCTTGACCCCTGGCGGCACGCCGACCGCCTCGGGGATGCCGACGGCGAGACCGAGCGCCTCGCGCGCCCTGCGGAGGGCCTCGTCGCCCGTCACGAGCGTGGCTCGCGCGGCGGCGACGTCTTGGTCGGCGCGAACGACGTCGAGCCCCGTCGCAACACCGAGACCGCGCTTTCGCACGGTGAGCTCATGACGTTCGAGCGACGATCGCAGACCGACGCGATTGAGTTCGGCGACGCGCTCCGCGGCCACGACACCGACGATGGCCGTCGACACGGCCAGCGTGATGGTTCGGTTCGTGTCTTCGGCCGAAAGCTTCTGGACCTTCTCGTTCACCTTGCCGGTTCCAATGGCCTGCCACGCCTGCAAGTTCACGAGCGACTGCTGGAGCTGCACGTTCGCCGTGAGGTAATTGCTCTGCGGGGTGGTGATCGTGCGGACGGGAGCGGCCGCGCCCGTGTTGCCCGAGCTACTGCCCGAGAACGTGGCGGTCTCGTTCGTGATGAACTGGTGAGGGATGGTCGCCGTCGCGTTGATGGTCGGCAGCACCGCCGCGAGCGCCGTTCGCGTTTGTGCCTCCGCGCGACGGACCTCGGCGTACGCCGTCGCGAGGTCGGTCGAGCGCGCGCGAACGAGCGAGAGCGCATCCCCCCACGAGCCGAGTTGACGATTCGCCGGCGGTATGGGCGCGAGCATCGGATCGTCGACCACGATGGTCGGCATCGGCGGAAGCGCCGTCGGCGGCGTCACGGGTTGCGTCGCGGGACGCCCCGGCGCCGGCGCGGCAGGCGACGGCTGCACGGGGGGCGGCTGACCCGGCACGGGCTGGAGCACGGTCGGGGGAGATGGTGGCGCCGGAGTGACAGCGGGTGCGGCCGGAGCGGCTTGAGCGAAGGCCGACGACGGCGCAAGCGCGAGCGCCAACACGACCACCGCGCGTGCTGCGCGAGCCGCACGTGCCGCACGACAGGTGTTTCCAACTGCCCTCGGGGCACCGTTCGAGCCCGAGCATTTCGCGCCCTTTGAGAGCGCTGAGAATCGCCCGCAGAGTCGCGGGTTGCGAAGCTTCACGACACGATACGATGCCGCCTGGGCGGTTTCGATCAAGGAGTTTCCGACGGGAACCGTGCGCGGGTTCACGAGGCGGCCCGCGAAGCCGACATCGACCGACGTCGTTACGTTTTGTTAGCGAATCACGCCCGACGGAGCCCCGTTGCGTTCGTGAGAAGCAGGTCCTTCAGCTCCGACGCGCGCTCGCGCGAGACCGGAACGTGAACACCCGGCTGACCGACCGCGGCTCCCACGAAAAGGCGCGTTTCGCTGCCCTCGCGCTCGAGCTCCTTCACGAAGCGCGGATTGACGAGCCAGTTGCGGTGAACACGGGTGAGCCGTCGACCGAACGAGGCTTCGATCGCCGACAGCGACAGGTCGAGGTCGAACGTGCCGTGCGGCGTATGAACGAACGTCAGTCGATGCGCGGCCTCGAATGCCCACACCTCGTCCGCTTCGAGGAAGATGAGATTGCGCTTGCGTCGCGCGACGATCCGCTGAGGCGGGGCTGGCGTGCCGATCTTCGACGGCCTGCGCTCGAGGATGCGTCGCAAGCACTGCTCGACGCGCTCTTCACTGAACGGCTTGAGCAAGTAGTCGAGCACGCCGAGCTCGAACGCCTCGAGGGCGTGCTCGCGCGAGGCGGTGGCCAAGACGACGAGCGGAGCGCCGGGCTTTGCAGCCAGCCCCCGCACGATCTCGAGCCCATCCTTACCCCAGTCTGCCGCGGTGTCGCTCCCTGCCCTCACCCCGCCACCGGCGGGCGCGAGCTGGACGTCGAGGAACACCACGTCGAGGTCGACGCGCTCGGGCGCAGCACCGAGAGCCTGCCGGGCCTCGTCGGCCGTTCCCACCGCCCCGACGACTTCGGCGAGGCCGGAGCCTTCGAGAAGCTCCACGAGATAGTTGCGCGCAGGCCACTCGTCTTCCACCACGAGGGCTCGAAGACGTCCGTCTTGACTCGTCATGCCCCTACCTCCATAGGCCATGCGACGATCGCCCTCGTACCACGAGACGTCGAAGAGATCGTCAGTGAAGCGCGCTCGTCCTTCAACGAAAGCCGGCGCCGAACTGCATCGAGACCAAATGCCCCGGACCGCGCAGGCGCATCCGGGATGCCAGGACCGTTGTCTTCGATCGTGCAACGAAGGACATGGGCACTGTCGTCGAGATCGACGAGGAGCGCCACCTCGCCACCTTCGCCTCGCGCGAGCGCTCCGTGCTTCACGGCGTTCTCCACGAGCGGCTGGAGCAGCAGCCGGGGCAGGAGCACCTTCGAGGCACGAGGGTCGACGTTCCACTTGAAGACGATCGCTCCGCCGTAGCGCGCTTCGAGAATCGCCGCGTAGCGGCGGAGCCACGCCACCTCGTCTTCGACGGGTTGCATCTCGTCACCGTCGCGCGTCGCATCGCGAAGAAGGTCGCCGAGGGCCGCGAGGAGCCTCCGCGCCTCGCGCGGTTCGTCGGTCACGAGACCGGCGATCGCGTTGAGCGTGTTGAGCAGGAAGTGGGGTTCGAGGTGCGCGCGGAGCCGCGCGAGATCGGCGGCGCTCGTCAAACGCTCGGCCTCGAGGGCACGCACGCGCGCATCCTCGACTGCGAAGGGATAGACGAAGGCGAGTGCCCAAATGCCGAAGTTGAACTGACCGAACAGGAAGCCGAATGCTGCGGCACGCACGGCCGGAGGCGAGAACGGACCTGCCTTCATTCGGAGCGCTGGGAAGACGTAGCCCAGCTCCCAGACGGCCACGGCGAAGAGCCCGCCGAGGATCCCGGCGATCGCCGCGCCGGCGAGGAGGGTCGCAATCGATCCCATCCGGTGCCGCTTCGCCCACTCGAAACTCTGCGACAGAGCCAGCATCAAGAGCGGCATCTGCACGGCGGTCACGGCGAGGCGGAGGAGGACGCGCGGGCGTTCGTGTCCGGCAAGGAGCTCGGTCAACGACTGCAGTGCGACGATGAGGAGAACAACGCCGATGCCGATCCAACGACGTCTCGTCCGGCTGGTCGCCTCGATGTCGTCGCCGCCTGCCACCGGCGTGGCGGCCGTCTTCGAGGCTGGGGGGGTCGAGAGCATGAGGGCCCAATCCTAGTCGCCCAAACGAAGCACGCTCGTAGATCCTTCCTCGAGCAGAGCCGTCCAAGGAAAAAAGGCGGGCTCTGGACGCCCGCGCCCGCGCCCACACACGCGGAAAGCCCCCTGAATACGAGGAGTGGGACCATGCGAATGCTTGTGATGGTGTCCGCGCTTGCGGCGCTCGCGGGATGTGCGAAGGCCGGTCCGCTGACCGAGGCGAAGGCCCCGGATGCGCGGGAGAATCGTGCTCCTGCTCGCACGGCCGAGATTCATGGTGACGAGGTCGGCGTCGCTACGGACGAGCCTCGCGTGCCACGGGGAGACGGTGGACACGAGGAGGTCACGCGCCCGTCGGGGACGTGGATTGGAGCGGCCGCGGCCGGCGAGCAGCTCGCCATGGACACGCGCGAAACGGTCGTCGGCGTGTGGGTCGACGTCCCTGAAGCTCGACCTGAAGCACGGCCTCCCATCGATCTCGCGCTCGTGGTCGATACGTCAGGCTCGATGAGCGGCGAGAAGATCGCAAACGCTCGCGCCGCCGCAGCGACGTTGGTGCGCAAGCTCAAAGACGGCGACATCGTCTCGCTCGACGCGTTCTCCGACGAAGCGCAGACCGTGGTTGCTCCGACCGTCCTCGACGCGACGACGCGGGCCGAGATCCTGCGCCAAGTGAACGAGCTGACACCGTCCGGTGGAACGAACATGTTCGCAGGGCTGAGCCTCGCCGAAGGCCAGTTGTCGCGTGCGCCGCGCTCCCACCCCCTCCGCCGCGTCGTCGTCATCTCCGACGGCAGAGCGAACGTCGGACCGTCGAGTCCGGAGATCCTCGGGGCCCTCGCCGAGCGCGGTCTGCGGGATCACGTGCAGGTCACGTCGCTCGGCGTTGGCACCGACTACGACGAGCGCACGCTGGATGCCCTCGCCGTTCGATCGAATGGTCGCCTCTACCATCTGAGCGAGCCGCGCGAGATGGCAAGCATCCTCCGCACCGAGCTCGCCCTGATCGATGCCACGCTCGCGAGCGACGCGTTCGTCGAAGTCGTGCCTGCGCCGGGCGTTGCCGTTCTCGGCGCCGACGGCCTCCGAACCGAATTCCGCGACGGCGCGCTGCGCATTCCGCTCGGCGCCCTCCATGCAGGCCAACATCGCGAGGCTCTCGTGCGCGTTCGCATCGACGATACCGGCGCCTTCGAGGGTCGAACGCGGTCACTCGCGAGCGTCCGACTCCGATTCCGCGATGCTCACGAAGGAGAGCTCGAACGCGTGCAGGAGGTCGTCGCCCGCACGCAGCTCACGTCCGACGCGGTCGGGATCGCGAAGAGCCAGAACTCGCGCACGCAAGCGATCGTCGCGCTGACGGACGTTGCCCGCACCCAGGTCTCGGCTGCCGCGCGGTTGAGCGACGGAGACTTCGGCGCGGCCGACAAGGAGCTCGAGGCTTCGGAGAGAAGGCTCGCCGCACAGGCGCTCACAGTGACGGCACCGGCGGAGAAGAAGCGACTCGAGGCGGCGGCGGCCTCGATGGCTTCGGCAAGGGCCACCGCCCAGGCCATGCCGGCCAAGCCCAAGGCCGCAGCCCGGGACGAAGCCCTCAAAATGAACGCAGGCGGAATGAGGGCGCTCGGGTTCTGACCCCAACACCGACAAGTCGGGGCTGAACCAATGGGAGGGCGAAGTACCTAGAACGAGAGAAGATCCGAGGGTACAGTCTTCGCGTGAGCGAAACGAGGCCGCCCCCGGACGGCGCAACTGGCGGATCGATCGGGCCCGGCATGCAGCGACCTGCAACCGGGCCAACCCCCATCGTCCCGCTGCCTCATCCCGCGCCTCATGGTGTGCCTCATCCTGGCGGGCCTCCGCCGATGCCTGGGCCGCCGGCTCCAGCTCCACCTCCACCTCCCTACCAAAGCCAGATCATTCCGCAGTTTCAGGCGCCGGCTCCGCCCTATCCTGCACCTCATCCTCCATCCCCCGCAGGCACGGGGGCAATCGCAGGTCCTCCTCCGCCGCCGGGAAGCTCCTCTCGCACGGGCACGCTTCCGTCGGTGCAGGCGGTCACGCCGGTGACCGGCCCGGTGGCTCCAGTTCCAGCGCCGGCCGGCGCGACGGGCCAGTATCCAATGACGGGCCCGCCGCGCATCACCGTCCAGTATCCCAAGGTCGGCACGACCCTGACGAGCAGCCGCGGAAGCTATATCGTTCGCGACGTCATCGGCTCCGGTGAGTTCGGCGCCGTCTACGACTGCATCGGTCCGTTCGACCAAGTCTACGCGCTCAAGATGGTGCGGCCGGCCAATCGACCGTACTCCGAGGTGCAGGCCGAGTGGGCGCGCGAGGTCCAGCGTCTCTTCTCACTGCGCCACCCGAACGTCGTCTACATCTACGACTCGTTCGAGCAGGGCCACCTCTATTATTTGGCGCTCGAGCGTTGCGACCACGCGCTCAAGGAGATGCTCGGCACGCCGATGCAGGAAGGCCTCATCATCGAGATGACGCGCCAGCTGCTCGCGGCCGTGCAATTCCTCCATGACAACGACGTCGTCCACGACGATCTCCACGCCGGCAACGTGCTCATCACGCACAACGATCGGCCGACGGTGAAGATCAGCGACTTCGGCATCAGCCACGAGCTCCGGGGAATGCCGGCCATTCGTCCGAACGTGGTCCATCACGCCATCATGGCGCCGGAGATCCTCGCCACCGGCTACACGAGCAAGCAGAGCGACCTCTATCAGGTTGGCCTGCTCCTCTACTGGATGCTCACGGGAGAACCCGCGATCCAGATGGACGTGCCCTACCAGGAGCTCGTTCGTCAGGTCGCCGAGGGCGAGCCGCGCAAGCGCGCCGAGTCGGTGGGCACGCCGCTCGGTAACCTGATCGCCAAGATGCTGCGCCGCCGCGAAGCCTTCCGCTACACGAGCGCGCGCGAGGTGTGGGCCGATCTGCGCGAGCTGCCGGCGTGGCGTCAGCGTCACTTGTTCCCAGTGAAGTGATCGACAGTCCAACGCGATACACTCCGCGCCGTGTTGCGCGATGCGTCGAGAAGCCGTCGAGAAGCCGTCGAGAAGCCGTCGAGAAGGCCTCATAAAGGTATCGGACGTCGCGCTCACCTTGTCGCCCTTCGGCCATCGTTCTCGCACTCTGTCCGCGCGAGAAAAATCGTGTCGAGCGTCGATGCGGGTGACACGTCCATGGCTGACGTGAAGTAGACTCTGACGAGGATGTCGAGGGGAGCCCAAGCAGCTTCCGGCGCCACGACATACCGAGTGCTCCGCAAACTCGGTCAGCGCGCATTCCATACGTTCGCCGCGATTCGCGAACCGCACGAGCTCGTTGTCGTGCAGCGCTTCGTCAAGGAGCCCATCGCGCGCGCGAACATCGACGACGGAGCGACGGCGCTTTCCGCCGAAGCGCTCGCGCTCATGCTTCGCGACGCACGCTGCCTCGCAAAGCACTGGCACCCGAACATCGCCCGCATTCGCCACGTCGATTTGATCGACGGCGAGCTGTTCCTCGCCAGCGATCTCGTCGACGGCACCACGCTCGAGGACCTGTTCCGCGCGGGCAAAGAGGCGAACGCGAAGGCAAAGCCGAACGCGAAGGTGGATGGTCCTCCCCTCGCCTTGCCGATCCTCGTGCGCGTCCTCGTCGACGTGCTCACGGGTTTGTCGGCGTTGCACGGGCTACGCGACGGGATCAACGCTCCCCTCGGCACGATGCACGGGGCACTCTGTCCCGCCAACGTCGTCGTCGGGCGCGATGGCGTCGCTCGTCTCCTCAATCCGATGCGCCCTCGACCGGTGCGCGTGGAGATGGGCTCCGAGGCGCTCGGCTATGCGGCCCCCGAGTCGCTCGATGCGCCGGGCACATCGGACCAACGAGCCGACGTCTACAGCGTCGGCGTCGTCCTGTGGGAAGCGTTGACCGGGAAGCGTCTCTACGACGAGACCGATCCGGTGCGCGTCCTCCAGCGCCAGCGCGGCGACGACTTGGAGGAGCCCAATCTCGCGGAGACGCCCGACTTCGCGGGGCTCGCGAACGTGGCGATGCGCGCCATCAGCTTCGATCCAGCGCTTCGTTACAAGAACGCGTCGGAAATGGCATCGGACCTGCGGCGCGCAGCGGGCTCGCGTATCGCGTCGGGAAGCGCGGTGGCCGGCGCGGTCGTCGAGCTCACCGGCGATCGATTGCGTGCACGACGCACGGATCTCGACCCAGCGACCTCCGGAATGCGCCGCAAGGCGAGCGAACGCGCCATCGTGGCGATTCGGGCGAACAAGACGCCGACGACGTCGAGCGCGGTCATCACCTCGATCCCGATTCCCGGTCCGGACGACTGGGAGAGCCCGCCGGCCACCGCGCGCGAGGCACCACCTTCGGTCCCGGGGGATCGTCCCACCGTCGCGATGCCCGAGCCGTCCGTGGCCGTTCTCGCGAACGCGGTGGCGGAAGTAGAGCGCCCGGCCCGCGAGCCCGCCTGGGCGAAGCCGTCGGCCGGCTACACGACCGACGCGGCGCCGACCGATCCTTCGGAGCTTACGCCCGGGAGCATGACCGACGCGCCCCCGGCCATCATTGCACCGGCGGCGTCCGTGCCTGAAATTCCGCGCACCGCGCCGATCGCGCCGCCCGTGACGAGAGCTTCGCCTGTCCCGAAGCCGGCACCAACGGTCGCGAAGCCGGCACCTGCACCAGCCAGGCCGATCGCCAAGCCTGCCGTTCCGAAGCCGATCGCGAAGCCGGCGGTGCCCTCGCGCGAGCCCATTCTTCCCGCGCCCGCGCCGGCCCTCGATGCATCTGCCGAGGCGGACGTTGTCGAGGCGGAGCTCGCCGTCGAGGAGCTTCCTGGGCCGCGCGGAAGCGCGCCGGTGGTCGTGGTCGAACTGGCTCCGACGCCGACGACACCGTCGCGCTCGGTTCCGCCGCAAACGATGGCGCTCGTCTCACCGTTGACGCCTCACGTTCCGGCGCCGCCGCAGCCGCCTGCTCCGGACTTCGTGGCCATGCCGGCGCGCTGGGGCACGCCCTCCTCGGAACTCAGTGTCCCCGTTGGCCGAGAGACGAACACGCCGAGCTCGCATCCTGCGGGTGCCGTTGGATTCGAACGGACCACCCCCTCGATCACCGGCGTGCATACGCCCTCGCGACGCATGTTCCGTGTCGCCATCGCGATCGCGGCCGTCGCCATCGGGGTCGCCGCCGTCGCGTTCTTCATGACCAGCTCGAAGACGTCCCCCGTCGAGACGGCGTCGAAGCCCACTCCGCCAACCTCGTCGCACCCCGGCACGCAGCCGAACGCCACGAGTGCACCGGAGCCTTCTGCGGCGGTCACTGCGCCCGCGACGACAGCGATCTCTCCGCCGACGCCGGTAACGACCGCCACGACGGTGGACACCTCATCGAACGGCTCGAACGGAACCGAGCCGCCTGCGACGAACAAGGCGCCGGCCACTCCCGTTGTCGCGCCTGCTGCTTCTGCTCCCGCTCCCACTCAACCAACACGCGCTCCTTCGAAGCCGAAGAAGTCCGTCTACGATCCCCTGGGGATCTGAGGGTCGATGATCACGACCGTCGCCCGCATCAAGCGCGCTTCGCTCGTCTTCGGTCTCACGCTTGCGCTCTCTGCAACCGCCCCCTCGGTCGCGTGGGCGGCGGGCGTGACGCCAGGCGAGGCTACCCCGGTCCAGCGGGAACAAGCGCAGAGCCGGTTTCTCAAGGGTCGCGATCTCTACAACCAGAAGAAGTACGACGCCGCGATCGTCGAGATGCGAGCCTCGCTCGACATCGTCGCCAGCCCCAACACGCGGCTCTTCATTGGTCGTTCGCTCCGCGACATGGGCAAGACGGTCGCCGCGTACGTCGAGCTCGGACGTGCTGCCGTCGAAGCGAGAGAGCTCGCACGCGACGACGCGCGCTACCAGAAGACGGCGCAAGCGGCCGCGGACGAACGCGCGGAGCTCGAACCGAAGCTCGGCTTCGTCGACGTCACGATCGCGCACGCGGCGCCGAACACGACGTTGCGCATCGCCGGTGACGACGTTCGCCCGGGCGGATGGAGCGAGCCCTTGCCGGTGCTTCCCGGCGACTCCGAGATCATCGTCGAGACGCCGGGTCGTTCGCCCATCACACGTACCGTTCACCTGACCGCCGGCAAGCACGAGTCTGTCGCCATCGACGCCGGCACGGAGGGCGATTCGTCGGATGGCGCGACGGCCTCGGTCGACGCGTCGACGCGCTCGGGAAACAAGCTCCGACCGATCGCCTACGTGGCAGGCGGCGTTGCAGCGGTGGGTCTGGCGACGTTCGTCGTGGCGGGATTGATGTCCAATGGGACGTACAGCGATCTCGAAGCCGCGTGCGGGTCGAAGTCATGCCCGCCTGGGCACGAAGACGACATCAGCAAGGGACGTACGCAGCAGACCATCGCCAACGTGGGTCTCGGAGTCTTCGTGGTTGGCGCAGCCGCGAGCGTCACGCTCTTCGTCCTGAGCTCGTCGAAACAGGCGGATACGGCGGCGACCGCGCAGAACAAACATCGCCCGGGCACACGGCTCACGGCCAGCCCGTCATTCGTGGGACTCGAGGGGGCGTTTTGACGATTCGACGACGAAGCTTGGGACTTGCGGCCGCCGCGAGCGCGGTGCTGTTCGGCGCATGCACGCACGACTTCGGCACCTTCGAAGGAGGCAGCACGCTCGACTCCGCAGACGCGAGCAGCGAGGGCGGGCGCGACGGAGCCTCGGGAGACAGCGGCGTCGACTGCTCGACGAAGAGGCAGTGCGCGACCACGCAGAAGAGCTGCAACGAGGCGTGCGATTCGACGGCGAGCGACTGCGCGAGCAACTGCGGGGGCAGCAACAGCTGTCGCCAACGTTGCTCCCGCGATCACGACACCTGCCAGAGCAGCTGCTCGGACACCTGTCAGTCCTGCGCCGGCCCGAGCTGTCGCGCGACCTGCAGCTGATCAGCCGTTACGACGGCGACGACGACGCGCGAGTCCCAGAAGACCGCCCATCGCGAGGAGCGATGCGCGCGACGTCTTACGGAAACGCGTCGAAACGCGTCGAAACGCGATGCTGCAGCCGCTGTCGCCTGCTCTCGAGTACACCCTCAGGCCCGTGCAAACGGGCCATGGTTGCAACTTACCATGAGGTCGCGACGCGTCCTGCTTTCCACGAATGACCGAGGATTCCACCATCGGCGATCCTTCTTGGTAAGGTGTCGTTGCCGTCATGTCCGTCCCCACCGTTCCAGTGCCCAGCCACCTCGGTCGCTACGAGGTCGGTGCCAAAATCGGCGGCGGGGGCATGGCCACGGTCTACATCGGCCGAACCACGCGCGGAAACGGCGACGAGGAGCTCGTTGCGCTGAAGGTCATTCGCGACGAGTACGCGCACGACGAGAACTTCTCGAGCATGTTCGTGGACGAGGCGAAGATCCTCGCGCGACTCGCTCATCCCAACGTCATTCACACGCTTGAATACGGCGTCACGGGACACCACCGATTCATCGCCATGGAGCTCCTCTCCGGCCGCACGTTCGCGGACGTCTGGGACGAGCTCGCGGCCCGGAACGAAGCGATCTCGGTGCGCCTCGGTGCATGGATCTGCGCGCGCGTCGCGGAGGGGCTGCACTCCGCCCACGAGCTGGTCGACGAAGGCGGCACGCCCCTTTCGGTCATCCATCGCGACGTGAACCCGGGCAACGTCTTTCTGACCCACCGCGGCGAGGTCAAACTCATCGACTTCGGTCTCGCGAAGGCGCGCGTCCGACTGTCCAAGAGCGTCGACGGGATCGTCAAAGGAAAGATCCCCTACCTCGCGCCGGAGCAGGCGCGTGGCGCCGCCATCGATCGTCGCACGGACATCTACGCGCTCGGCACCACGCTCTGGGAAACGGCGACGATGAAGCGGCTCTTCAAGCGCGATACCGACGTCGCGACCTTGAAGGCCATTCGCGACGCGAAGGTGCCCGACGTTCGCGAGATGATCCCCGGCTTCCCGGACCCGCTCTGGAAGATCATCGAGCGCGCGACCCAGATCGAACAAGACGCACGCCAGGCGACGGCCGAGGAGCTGCACCACGAGCTCGACGCGTTCCTCGGCGACACGTCCGATCTGCCCGGCGAGCTCGTCGATCTGTTGGCGAAGCTCTTTCCCGGCCAGCAAGCGCAGCACGCCAAATGGGTGCGCGACGCCACCGCCTCGCGTCCGCCGATGTGGACGATGCCCCCGCCAGCACCGCTTCCGACGGTCTCGTCGAGCGTCCTCGAGGAAACCGACAGCGTGCCCGAACAGGCCGTCGCGCCGACGCTCGAACGCGAGCGCGAACCCGAACAGGCACGCGAACGCGAACGCGAACGCGAAGCGACCGAGAAGCGCTCGAGCAGCAAGCAGACGACGTCGGCGAAGACCGGCAGCGAATCGTCGAACGTCACACGAAGTTCACGTGACGAAGCGACCGCCACGTCCGATCGAGGCGACGAGGCCGCACCTCGACGTCTCTGGTTGCCTTTGGCAGTGGTGATCGCCGTCCTCGTCGCACTCGCCCTCGTTCTCTCCGCGCGCTGAGCACGCTCGCAAGTCCGTGGACGAACGCGGACTTAGACGACGACGTTGCAAAGCACGGCGACGAACGGCGTAGTTGCATCTTGCATCTGTCGTCTTTTGCGGCGCCGTTGCGAAGCACAACGACTTGATTTTGTTGATGAATCCTCTCCATAGAGGAGCTCGCTAGCCGGTATATCCACGCTACTGATGAGCGAGCCCGCAACCGCGTCACGTGCATACGCAGGCGAGTTACGCGCGCTACTCGGCGAGTACGTCGACGGTTTGAAACGCGTCGCTCGTGCACGATCGATCGGTCAAGACCTCCTCGCAGGACTGACCGTCGCCGCCGTCGCGCTTCCTCTCAACGTCGGACTCGCGATCGCGAGTGGCATGCCTCCATCGGCGGGTCTCGTAGCTGGCGCGGTCGGAGGCGCCATCGCCGCCTTCGCCGGAGGCTCGCAGTACCAAGTCTCCGGTCCCGCCGCGGCGCTGAGCGTGATGGTCCTCGCGCTCGCAAAGGAATATGGCGTCACGGGTGTTGCGGCCGCGACGGTCTACGTCGGCGTCGTCGAGCTCGTGCTGGCGTTCGCCCTCGCCGGTCGCGTCATCAAGTACGTGCCGGAGTCGGTGCTCGCGGGCTTCACCACGGGCGTTGGCCTCAAGCTGCTCGATCAGCAGCTCCCCGAGCTCCTCGGCTTCCCCGAAGTCGTCGATTGGGCGTCGAAGGGCACGCCGAGCACGATCGATCTCGCGGTGCTCATGCATCGTCCGAAATGGCTGCACGACGTCTCGTGGCTAGCGGCCGTCTCCGGCGTGTTCGTCGCCTTCTTCGTCACCTCGATGCGCCCGTTCCGCCGCTTTCCTGCGGCGATCGTGGCCATCGCGCTCGTGACGTTCGTGTCGGTCTACCTCGGTTGGGACATCGAGCGCGTCTCGAGCGTCGGCGCAGTACCATCGCATCTGCCGTCGCCTGCCCTCCCGCTCGTCGCCGACGAGCAGTGGATCGATCTCTTCACGAAGGCCACGCCGCTCGCACTCCTCGCGGGCGTCGAGTCGCTTCTCTCCGCGAGTGCCGCCGACCGCATGGCAAACGCGAAGAAGCCGCACAACTCGAACATCGAGCTCTTCGGCCAGGGCATCGCGAACCTCGTCACCGGGCTCTTCTCGGGCATGCCCGTCACGGGCGTCGTCGCGCGCACGGGCGTCAACGTCCAGAGCGGTGCCAAGACACGCGTGTCGGCATTCGCGCACTCGATCTTCCTGGCGGCGGCGGTGCTCTTCCTGAGCCGCTTCATCAGCCAGGTGCCCCTCGCGGCGCTCGCCGGTCTCCTCTGCGTGATCGGTTTCCGGCTCCTCGAGCTTGGCACGCTCGTCCACCTCTACAAGGCGCACAAGCTCGAGGCGGTCGCCTTCCTCGTCGCGGCGGGCGGCACCGTGTCGGGTCACCTCATGGTCGGCCTCATCGCGGGTCTCGCCATCCACTTCGCCAACAGCTTCCTCCACCGCCACGAGCGCGCCGGCGCCGAACGCCAGGCGGAGAACAAGAAGAAGGGCATCCGCGCCGTTCTTCATCGGGAGAAGGCCGAAGCGAGGCGCCCTGCCCACCTCGAGCCGATGCCCGCGGAGTACCGCAAATGGCTCTCGCAAATTCGTGAAGAGCCTCTCGCCGCGGCGAGCGCCTACGTCCACCCCGCCGCGACCGTCATCGGGCGCGTGGTGCTCGGCGAGCACGTCCACATCGCCGCCGACACGTCCGTTCGCGCGGACGAGGGCTCTCCCTTCTACATCGGCTCGAACACCAACATCCAAGACGGCGTCGTCCTCCACGCTCTCAAGGACAAGCGCGTCGTCGTCGCAGGCGAGTCGTGGGCCATCTACGTCGGCAAGAACGTGTCGATCGCACACGACGCGCTCGTGCACGGCCCTTGTTACATCGGCGATGAGACGTTCGTCGGCTTCAAGGCCGTCGTCCACGACTCGGTCGTCGGAGCGCACTGCTTCGTCGGCATCGGCGCCGTGGTCGTCGGCGTCGAAATCCCCGACGGGCGCTTCGTTCCGCACGGCCGCATCGTCGACTCGGCGGACGCCGTCGACGCGCTGCCCCTCGTGTCCGAGGTCCAGAAAGAATTCAACGAAGACGTCGTCGAGGTGAACCGCGGACTCGCGGTCGCCTACCACACGCGCGAACGCGAGCGAAAAACGAACGCCCAGCGCAACGCGAAGAGCGACGACAACACTGCCATTCCGATTTGGGACGCCCGCTGGTCCCCGTCCGTGTCGAAGGAGAGGTTCTGATGCTCGAGACTGGTCTCGCCGTAGGCCTGATGTTCTACGTTGCATTCATCCTCTACCGCAGCACGTTCCGCGTCGAAGAGGGGCACCTCGCAGTCCTCACGACGTTCGGCCGCGCGGAGACGCGCGACGGCAAACGCCAGCTCCTCGTCCATGGTCCGGGCCTCCACTGGAAAAAGCCGTGGCAGCAAGTCCGCAACGTCTCGATGAAGGAGCAGACGCTCGACCTCGGCGGCGAAGAAGGCGGCGGCACCGCCATGGCCGACGACGGCACGGTGCTGCGTCTCGACTCGTACGTGCGCTACGTGCCCGTCGAGAGGGAGCTCTACGAGCTGCTCTTCGGCCTCGAGCGGCCCCTCGACCACATCACCGGCCTCTTCACATGCCTGCTCCGAAACGAGATCGCGAACTTCCGCGGAGCCGCCGAAGAGGACACATCGTCGCTCGCCACCCGCTTCGACTTCGCACGCCAGGCTGGCTCGTACGCACTCATTCGTCGTGAGCGAAAGCTCCTCAACGAGCGCATCGAGAGCTTCTGCGCGCGCCGCATCGACGATCGTTACGGAGTGCGCTTCAACGCCGTCGACCTCGCCGACATCCTCCCTCCCGACGAGCTCGCCGATGCACTGAACGCGGTCATCCAAGCCCAGAGCGAAGCCGAGGCGCATCTCTTTCGGGCCGAAGGTGAATGCCAGCAGCGCATCCTCGCCGCTGAGCGCGGCGTCTCGATTGCTCGAGCACGTGCCAGCGCATCGGAGACCGAGGTGCGCAAGCTCGCCGAGTATCTCGAGGAGCTCGAAACCAAGAACGTCCTCGACGCTTACGTCCAGCGTCGCCGCGCCGAAGTCACCAGCGAATCGCGCGCCGTCTTCCTGAAAGAGGGGTCCTCGTGAACGGAGCCGAAGTTCTGCGTCTGGTCGTTGGGGGAGCTTTCGGAGCCGCCCTGCTACCGCTCCTCGCCGTCTTGCTTCGCGCGGTCACCATCGAAGTCGAAGACGAGGAAGCCGTCCTCGTGACGAGCTTCGGCAAGCTCGTGCAGCAGATTCGCACGCCGGGTCTGCACGTGCTCGTGACGCGGCTTCTGCCCTGGGTCGAGGTGCGACGCGTTCCTCTGCGCCGTGACTTCCGGCACTTCAAGAACGTGCACGTCAACGACGCGCGCGGCACCACCGTCATCGTCGACCTCTGGGTCGAGTACCGCATTGCCGATCCCGAGAAGGCGGTCTTCTCGGTCACCGATTGGGATCGCTCGCTCCAGAACCTCGTCTCGCACGCGGCCACGTCGATCCTGGGTAGCCGCGAGTTCCGTCAGATCTTGTGCGACCGCACCGAGCTGAGCACGCTCCTGCAGAACGACATCAGCGCCGAGACGGAGCGCTGGGGTCTCGCCGTGGAGCTCGTGTTCATCCGCAACGTGAGCCTCTTGCCGGGCGTCTCGCAGCAATTCTTCGAGGCGATCGCCGCGCGGCTCGAGCGTGCCAAGGCGCACGTCGAAGAGAGTGGACGACTGGCCGTCGCGCAGCTCGAAGCCGACACGGCCATGCGTGTCGCAGCGCTCGTGGCCGAAGCCAAGGGTCAGTACCCGGCGGCGATCGGGCGGGCGCTCGTGGACATCAAGAAGAGCCCGCGCGTGTTCGATGCATACAACACGCTCTACGAGCTCTCGCTTCTCCGCCCGCACCGCACGGTGACGTTCCGCGGCTTCTCGCCCGAAGAGTTGCGCGCCGTCGATGCCGCCATGCTCGTTCCGGGGGTCGATGGCCTTCCGTCCTCGGGTTCGCCTTCGGCGCTTCCCCCGATGCCCGGCCGCCCCGACGGCGTGCTCAAGCGAGGGGCGTGAGATCTCTCGCCCTGAGTGAAATCGGCCTCGAAACTGAGGCCGGCAAGCTGCAAGACCATGGATAACTCGCGCCCCAGGCTGGACACCTGAAACGCCGACAGCGCCCCGAAGTCGTCGAAATACCTACGACCTCGGGGCTGCAACTTCACGTCATGGTTCTTGCTTCGTGAAACAGCATCGCCATGAACGTGAGCTGCCCCGCCTGCGCGACCGAGTACATCGTCGATCAGCCTGACGAGCGGAACTTTCACGGCAACACCGCACGAATGCGCTGCGGAGCCTGCGACACCGTCTGGTTGGTGTCCCGCGTTGCCGAGCCGGAGACGTCGCCCCAGCTCCAGCAGGCTCGCCCGGCGAGTGATCGCGCACACGCGGCCGTCGTCCGTCGTGGTACCGCCCGCGAGAAGCGAGACTTGTTCGCCACGCGCGATCCGGAGCTCGGATCCGTGAAGCAGACGCTCCGCCCGGCGCCGTTCTCGAGCGGCGTCGCCGCGCGCAACGAGACGTCGGTGCTCTTCACCATCGACTCGCTGAAGAGCGCGGCGGCCCAGAAGACGCCACCGCCACCGCCGCCGCCGATGACGAACAGCGCGCCGAGCGGACGCCCCGACGACGACGACGGGCTCATCGACCTCAAGGCTCTCTCCTCGGTCCCGCCGCGCGGCGCACCGAACGCATCGCAGCCGCTCTTCACGAGCGAGCCTCCTCCCGGAGCGTTTGCGCGCGAGCTCTCGTCGCCGGGCTCGCTCCTGCCGCTCGTCCGCAAGCGACCGACGGCGAAGCTCATCGGCGCCATCGCAGGCGGCGTCGTCGCGACGGCGCTGATGGTCGTCGGCATCGCGGTGGCCTTCCGAGGCGAAGAACCCGCGAAGAACGTCGCGACCGCGTCGATCGCCGCGGCCAAGCCCGTCATCCCCGCTCCCGTGGTTGCGCCTCCCCCGCCGGCGCCCGAGCCCGCCGCCGCGCCTGCGGCCAAGGAGGAAGAAGCAAAGCCCGTCGCCGCCGGCAAAAAGGGCAAGGGCGGCAAAGGCAAGGTCTCGCGGCCGTCCCCTGCGAGCGGGCTCCAGAAGGTCGGCTCGTCCGGCGTCGCGGCCAAGTCGGAGGCCGCGCCCGCACCGAAGCCGGCCGCCAGGTCGGCCGACGCGTGCGGCTGCAAGGGCAACTTCGACTGCATCATCCGTTGTTCGGCCAAGGGCAAGTGAGCAGCGACGCCAAGGACCGGGTCGCGATCGTCACGGGTGCTTCGAGCGGGATCGGGCTCGCCTTCGCGCGAGCCTGGGTTGCGCGCGGAGGTCGCGTAGCCCTCGTTGCACGCACACGCGCGGCGCTCGACGCTCTCGTTCGCGAGCTCGGTTCGGAGCGCGCCAAGGCCTTCCCGCTCGACGTGCGCGACCTCGGCACGCTCGAGCAGCTTCCGCGCATGGTCGTCGAAGAGCTCGGTCGGCTCGACGTCATCGTGAACAACGCGGGCCTCAATCACCGCGGCGCCATCGAGAAGTACGAACCGCGTCAGCTCGCCGACATCGTCACGACGAACCTCACCGCTCCCATCGTCCTCACGCGCGCGGCGCTTCCGCACATCGCGAGCGGCGGCTCGATCGTCCAGGTCTCGAGCATCGCTGGGATGGTGCCAGTGCCTGGCGAGGCCACCTACAGCGCCTCGAAGGCGGGCCTCCGAGCCTTTGCTCGCGCGGTGGCTCGTGATCTGGAAGAGCGCAACGTGCACGTCGGTTGCGTGTGCCCCGGCCCGGTGGATACCGGGTTCCTCGGAGATCTGAGCGAGGTGCCCGACATCGTTCTGTCGCAACCGATGATCAGCGCCGAAGAGGTCGCCGCGGGCATCTTGCGCTGCATCGATGAACGCATCGACGAGCTCGCGCTGCCACGTCAGTCGGGAAGGCTGGCCACGATGGCCTACCTCCTTCCCGATTTCGCGAAGCGCATCCAACCGGCGCTCGAAAAACGCGGCGCGCGGAACCGTCAGGCCATCCTCGCGCGGCGCCGCTCGGTCTCCTAGCGCTCAGAGGAGTGCTTCGTCCGCGTAGCAGTAGGCCCAGGTCTCGCCCGGTTCGCCCGAGGTGACGAGCGGGTGCAACGTCGTTCGGTAGTGAGCCGTGGCGTGCCGATTGGGCGAGGAATCGCAGCAGCCCACGTGCCCGCAGTTCAGGCACACCCGAAGGTGGACCCACCGCCCGCCCATTTTCAGGCACTCCTCGCATCCCGCCGCCGGCCGTTCGACGCGACGGATGCGCGCCGTCTCGGGCGTGACGTGCTCACAGGGATTCCGGAGATCGACGTCGCTCGAGCTCATGGGCGCCTCCGAAGTCAGAGAGTGATGCTCGCCAGCTCGACGTGACCCACGAGCGCGTGCGGCTCGGGAGGCGGCTCTCCACGTTCGACCGCCGTTCCGAAGCGCACCGCGGGATCGCGCGCCATCGTCTTTTGATGGCGCCAGAGGTTCGGATGATCCTTGGCCATGTCGACGAGCGAGTTGCCCCAACGGGACATGGCGTGAAGGTACGCATCGAGGGCCGAAGGACGAGTGCCCTGGATGAAATCCTTGCCCTCGAGGTACGTGTCGACGCGCCGGAGCTCGCGTCGTACGGCCTCTTCGCCGGCTTGCCGAACCGTCGCCTGGCAGTCGTTCTCGAGCGTGTAGCGCTGGGGCATCAGCATCGGCCAGAAGGCCGCATGGAAGGCGCTCGCCAGATACGCCAGCCATTGGTTGGCAATGTCGCGCTCCCACGTGCCGTGCCTCGGCAGCAGCGCGAGCTCGGGCCTCCGATCGACGAGGTGCGCGAGAATGGCGTTGGATTCCAGGAGCGGCCGACCATCGACGAGCATGGCCGGAACCTGGCCTCGTGGGTTGATGCGGAGAAACGGTTCGGATTGCCGTTCGGCCTTTTGGACGCGGCAGAGCCGATAGGGCTGCCCGAGCCATTCGAGCGTGACAATGGCCGCGAGAGCGCAGGTTCCTGGCGTGTAGAAGAGGATGGTGTCCAAGGCGCAGCTCCTTCGGTGTCTGTCACCGTCGCGCGTGCGCGCGCATGCCTTGGGTAGCTTCGTAGATCGCAATGCCCGTCGCCACCGCGACGTTGAGCGAGTCGAGCGTGGGCTCCATATCGATTCGCACACGACGTGCCCGCGTGAGCACATGGTCGGGAAGCCCCTCGCCTTCGGTTCCCATCAGAAGCACCCGGCGCGAGCACGCCTTCCCTAGATTTCCGAAGGTTTCTTCACCTCGAGGCGTGAGCGCGATGGGCTCCCAGCCGTGCGCCTCGATCGCGTCGAGCATGGCCGTCGCCGACTCGCTTCGGGCGAAGGGCACGACGAGCGCACCGCCGACCGAAACGCGGATCGCCTTGCGGTAGAGCGGATCGCAGGAGGTATCGTCGAGCAGGACGCCACGCACGCCGAACGCAGCCGCGCTCCTGAAGATGCTGCCGACGTTGTCGTGATTGGCGAGCCCGACGAGCCCGACGAGAAGTTCCGGCTTGCCTTCGGCCTGTCCTCCGAGCAGCTCGGAGGGCGTGAGGGGCACGCCTCGCGATCCGAGCGCGAGGATGCCGCGATGGATCGCGAAGCCCACGATGCCGTCCATCACCGATTGCGGGACCACGTAAACGGGAACCGATTCGGGAAGCGCATCGATGACGTCACGCAGCGGCTCGACGCGCCGGGCCTCGAGCAGGAGCGACCGGACCGCGAAACGCCCGCGCTGGACCAAGACGCGAACCACGACCTCGCCCTCGGCGATGAAGACGCCGTCGCCGGTCGCGTCCCCGCGCAGGAGATCGCGCTCACGAACTCCGATGTACGGGCGCAGCAGCGCTTCGGCCTGCGCCGCTTCGAGCGAATCCACGTGTACGAGTCGACCAGCCACGCCCGTTCTCTACCTCAGGTCGACGTGAGGTCACGAGCGCGACGTGCAGGAAAGGCCGAGCTCGGGGAAATCCGGTGGAGGTCGTCATCGTGGGGCTCGCCGCGGTTCCCCGTCATCGCGGAAGGAAGGCCCCTCGGCGACAAGCCCGCTTGCCGCGTTCGCGCCGCTGGAAGAGGATGAGGGCCCTCCATGCGCCGCTCACGGCTTTTGTACACGCACCGCGGCGAGCCGCGGGTCGTTCTCCCGGCGCTCGTCGCCCTGGCCGTGACGCTGCTCGTCGGCTTCGCGGTCGTTCGTGCATCCCGCAAAGCACCGACGGCGGAGGCGCGCGCCAAGGCCATGGCGCACGAAGGAGATTTCGGTGCCGCGGAGGCGGCCTGCATCGGTTTGCTGCGCGAGAGACCGTCGATCCCGCTCGTCCTCGAGCTGGTGAACATCCACGGTATGGCCCGGCAGATCGACGAGCTGCGCGAACGACTGCCCGACCCCAGCAAGCTCCCCTCGTTGTCGAAAGGCTCGCGCGCGATGAGCGACGAGGCCCTCGACGCATTCCTCGTCCACGATTTGCCGCCCGAAGTATCGCTCGCGGGCCGCTACTGGCTCGGCGTTGCGCGGCACAACGTGCCCGACGACGTGCTCGTCGCCA
This sequence comes from Labilithrix luteola, assembly GCF_001263205.1. Lineage (GTDB taxonomy): Bacteria > Myxococcota_A > Polyangia > Polyangiales > Polyangiaceae > Labilithrix > Labilithrix luteola. The sequence continues at coordinate 8,724,460 of NZ_CP012333.1, read as the reverse complement.
TCGAGCAGGGAGCGTCGCATGAGCCGCCCCTGCCCTGGCACAACCGCCTGCTCGCCCGCGCGCTTCCGCCCGACAAGGCCGAGGACGCTGCCACGTATTTCGAGCGGGAGGGCTTGGCCTTCGCCGACCACGCCGAAGACGTGTCGGCCGCCATCGCGATCTGGATTCGCCTCGCCGCGTGGGATCAGGTGCGGACGCGTCTCGCCGATCCGCGCATCGCCGAGCGCACCGATCCGGAGCTGAAGTACCAGCTCGCGGTCCACGACCGGGATTGGCGCAGCGCGGCTCGCTGGCTGGCGATCGCGAGCAAACCGAAGCCGTCGCGTGCCTCGCTCGTGCTGGCCGCGACGGCCGCCTTGGCGTGGATGGTCTTCTGCTTCCGCCTCGGCAAGATGGGCGAGCGTCCGCGCTTCAAGCTGCCGATGTACCTCGTCGCGTTCGTGCTCGGTGTCGTCAGCGTCGTTCCTACGATGCTCCTCATCGCGGTCGAGGAGGCCACGCTGCGCCTCGTCGAGACGGGCGATGCAGCGCGCGATGTCATCTACTTCGTCTTCGGCGTCGGCCTGCGGGAAGAGGCGTCCAAGCTTCTCCTCTTCCTTCCGCTGCTGCCGGTCCTGCGAAAGTGGGGCAACAAGCTCGATGTGCTGGTGTGTGGCGCGCTCGTCGGCTTGGGTTTCGCGGCGGAAGAAAATCTCGGCTACCTCGCGAGCGGAAACCTGCAGACCGGCCTCGGTCGCTTCCTCACCGCGAACTTCTTCCACATGGCCATGACGGGCATCTTGGCCACGGCGCTCGACGACTTCCTCGCCGATCGGGAGCGATACGCCTCGGATTTCTCGCGGGTCTCGGTGATGGTCGTCGCGCTCCACGGCGCCTACGACTTCCTCCTTTCGCACGACGAATTCGGCGGGGGCTACATGGCGATGGCCGTGTTCGTCTTCTTGGCGAAGCTGTTTCTCGACGCAGTGGACGTCGCCCGCCGCCGCGTGGATCGCGGGGTGTCGATCCTCCAGACCTTCGTGCTCGCACTAGCCATCGTGACCGGCGTCGGCTTCGTCTATGCGGCGTCCCTCGTCGGCCCCGCGCATGCGGCGGTGGCGATGGGAGGCGGCTTGCTCGGCGAGGCCATCATCGTGTTCGTCTTCGTCCGGACGCTGCGCACGATGTGATTCACGGCTCGCGCGAAGTTTATTCACTGGCTGAAAGGCGACGCTTGAAAGCCAGCGAGCAGTGGGCTATCTCAGGTTTCGTCGTCTCGACGACCCTACCGGGCGCATAACTCAGCGGTAGAGTGCGACCTTCACACGGTTGAAGTCGGGGGTTCAAGTCCCTCTGCGCCCACGAAATTGCCGGTGTTTTTCATGCCCGGCGGAGCACTTGGCCATAGCTTGGCCTCAGGTGCTTCGCCGAGCAGTCTCACCGGAAGCTTAGGGAAGAGCTCGGAAGCATCGAGCCCCCGAAGAGCCCGGATGTAGATCACGTTCGTGGCCTGGTCCTCGTGACCACACTCCTGGCGAATGCTCTCGGCGTTGTCGCCGCGCGCGTGACGCCAGGTGATGCCCGACGCGCGCAAGTCGTGAAAGCGCAGCGGGAGGCTCGCCTTGCGGTCGGAGTCGCCGAAGAGCTCGGGCCGCTCGGGGATGCCAGCCCACGCGAGTGCCTTGCGAAGATCTCGCTTGAGCATGTTCGCGAGCCCGTACTCGCCATCAGGCCCAGGGATGTAGTCCTCCGTTGCCGGTCGCCACTGATTGCCCTTCGGCGTGCCCTTGGGCCGGTCAGGGAACAGGCGCCCCGTTCCGCCCAGCTCGGCGATCATCGTCGAGAGCAGCGGCGCCAAGTTCGTTTCGAGCGAGACGAGGCGCGCCTTCCCGCTCTTCGTCGACTTTGTAGCGCTCGACGCGCCGGTCGCTGCCCGTGTGATCGGGTCGTCGGACATCGTCACCTTCACGTTGAAGTGCGGGACGTCGATCGCGGAGCAATCGAGCACACGCACCTCCGCCGCCCGCGTCATCGTGTAGAGCGTGACCGCGTAAAGGCGCGCGCGGACGATCGGAACGTCGGGGCACGACACGAGCGCCATGAACTCCCGAGGGTAAAGGAGCTGCTTGAGGGGCTTCGTCGTGGGGCGCTCCGGCCACGGAACGCCGGTCATCGGGTCGGTCTCGAGCACGCGGAGCGTGCGGTCCTTGCTCGAGTACGCGTCCCGAAACATGGCGGCGGCAACGGAGAAGATGTTCCGGGCCCTCGCCGGCCCGAACTTCTCGCCCTCTGCCGCCACGGTGTCGAGGTGATGCGAGAGCTCGATCAGCGTGTCGCGCGTCACGTCACGGACGAGCAGGGCACCGAGACGATCGGAAAGCCAAAGGTTCCAGATCTGTTCGTCGTGCTTCGCTTGGAGCGGGAGCTTCCCCTTGCGCACCAGGTTCCACCTGCGGAAGTAGCGTTCACAGGTCTCGCCCTTCGATGCGTCGTTCTTCGCGGCCTTTGCGGCGAGCCGTTCGCGCTTGCGGGCCAACAGCTCGCCCGTCTCGTCTTCGCGCTCTTGCAGGGCGGCGGCGTAGAGCTCGGCGCGCTGCCGAGCCGTCATGCCGCCGGCGGCCGTGGAGTGCTTCGCCGGCACGTCGACGCGTTCTCGTGTTTCATCGGCCAGCCAGATACGCGCGCGGAAGTAGACCGTTCCGTCCGCTCGCCGGAACAGCTCGACGCTTGCGTTTCTGGTTCCCAGCTTTCCCATTAGCCTTTCTCCGTTCCGGCGCCGCTCTTCGCGATGCGGAGCATTCCGTCGACAAGGTCGTGAACCGACAACTCGTGTGCTCGAGCGAAGTCGGCGAGCTCTTCGAGCTCACGTCGAAGTCGTCGGTTCTCCGCCCTCACCTCGATCACTTCGCGGTGGTTCGCACATGCTCGGCAAAGACCGGCGGCGAGAACGGACGCGCCGCACTCGCTGCACACGGGATCGTGCGAGCCCATCACGAGACCTCCAGCGCGCTCTTCGCGATCTCGCGCAAGTTCAGCTCGATACACTCGGCATGATCCCGAACCGAGACCGTCTTCTCGAACGTCTTGAGCGCCGCGCGACGGATCTTCTCGCATGCGCGCATGCACGCATCGAACGACATCTTCCCGCCAGTGGCCTCGAGCTCCCACGCCTCGCATGCGAGGGCGGCCATGGCGTCTTGCACCGCACGCATGTCTTCGAAGATGACCTCTAGAAGCGAGATGGTGTCTGAAACTTCCGAGGAATACTCATGTTCTCGGGGCCCTGAGGCGGGGCTCGTCGTCGACGTGCGTGCGGGCGAGACTTCGTGTAGACTGCTCATTGTTCGTTTCCTTCCACGGTTGCGGACACAACAGCGCCTCCGACCCTGCCAGGTCGGGGGCGTGAATCATTTCGGGGCCGAATTCAAATGCGGGACACGGTATCCCGCACGGCGGCAACGCGTTACTTCGCCGTCTTCTTGCGCGCGGGGCGTGACGGCGCCGCGGCGGCGGCAATTGCCGCCCTCTTCGCGTCGATCTCGTCGGCTTCTCGCTTCACGAGCATGCGAATCACGCCAGCGGCGGTCAGCGCGTAGTGCTCGGCCACCTTGTCCAAGCGTCCGAGCTCTTCCTCGCTGAAACGGATGTTGAACGTCTTGGCTCTCACGGCCTCAGCAGTGTGCATCGTTCGTGCTCCGGCGTGTATACGTTTCGTCACGGACTCCAATGTGTATACGTTGAGGGGCTGAAGCATGCAAGCCGCAGAGGTCACTTTCTTGACAGCGGCCGGTTCGTCGGTGCAGGCGGCGCTGCCGACGTCGGCGCGAGTCCTGCTTCGACGCGAAAGGCCTCGAGGCCTTTCGCGATCGACGCTCGGAGAACATCGCTGCGAGTCATCGTGAAACCAGGTCGCGCAAGCGCTGCTGCGATGGCGTCAGCATCGGCCAGCCATTCCGCAGGGACGTCGAGAGCGATATTCGCCCGCGAATCACTCGGCGTCATATCGGGACGCGTTGGGTCCCGACTCTGGTCAACGCGCGGGTCGGCGCCATCCTTCTTGCGAGCCGGCTTTCGATGCTTCGGTAGGGGTTGCTCCGCCTTCGGAAGGGGTTGCTGCTCTTCGGGGTCCGGCCGTTCGAGAGCGCGAAGCAGAATGTCGGCGATGGCCTCAATGCGATTCATCATGCTCTCCTTGCCTCGAGTAGCTTCGTTTTCATGACCGAAGGCTACTCGAGGCGCGCGACATCGCAGAGGAGCCCAAGTCTCGCTGTCACATGCGTACGAGATCATGAAGGAAGGCCGGCACCTCCGTTCCGGCCGCAATGTTCGGGTCTCTCGGGCCTCGTTCGAAGCGTGGAAGCGGGAGCACGAGGAGCCACCGAACTACGAGCTACGCGATGCCCGAATGGGCGCGGCGCGTCGAGCAGCACAGACCGTCAGCGGGGCCCCGGTGTGTCGCGCCGGTCTGCCGGCGCGACGCCGTTCGACGCCTTCACGGGTTCGCCTTGGCCCATGCCAGATAGGAGATGGTCTGCTGAGCGGACGAGATCGCGTCGGTCAACGCGGCGACGGCGTCAGCAATCGTGGACTGCGACGCCCACGACACGTCGAACGTGCTTCGGTATCTCGCAAGCTCCGTCAATGCGACGGCGTCCGCGCCACTCGCAGCCGCCGTCGCCGCGCGCGCTGCAAGTAGGTCGTGGGTCGGTTGGTCCGAGCTGAAAGCGATCGCCGTCGGACTTGTCGTTGTGAGCGACAGCACCCATCGCGCGTGTCGATCGAGCAGCAGGAACGAGTCACGGTAGCTCGCAAGCCACGCGGTCAACTTGCTGAGATAAGTGTCCGAGGCCGTCTTCAGTTTCGCGAGCTGCGCGCGTGCATCCACGATCTCGGGCCGCGGGTTCGCGAGCGCCTTGGGCAAGCCTCTAGCCGACGCGACGCCGCTCGCGTTGGTCAGTCCGCCGTCGATGATAGCGAAGGACATGTGTGTCGAATCGATTGCCGCCGTCAGTGCGTCGATGGTCGGGGATGCGTCGATCGTCATGGTGGTCTCCTCCTCTCGTTCAGGGTTGGCGGAGAGATGCCGACGACGTCAATCGTTGTCGGCATCTCTCCGCCGCGCCGCTCGCGACGCGCGGGCGGCGCGGTGAAATCACGCTCCGGTGATCCTTCGAATCGCGTGAGGGAACACGAGCGAGAAGCCGTGCCAGATGTGCTGAGAGACTTTGATCTTCCCCGTATCCTTGAAGAAGTCCGAGCTCTCGTCCCAGAAGCGGAGCCCGAGCGAATCCGCCGGCCGATAGTCAGCGGCGATCATCGGATCGAGGCCCTTCGCGAAGAGCTTCGAGTCGACGAGGTAGAAGTCGTTGGGGTCGGTGAATTCCGGCACGTGCACCGGCTTGAGCTTCCCCATCATCGGGTTCGACTCACCGTTTGCGAGCCGCTCCTGATTGAGCTTGTCGCTGACGACCTGGAACTTTTCGGTCGGGAGCCAGATCTCATCGGGCTCGACGCCGAGCTTCGAACCGTTCTCGTCCGGAACGAAGCGCATCGCCGTCGACTCCGCTTGCAGCTTCGCGATGTCCGTCGGGTCGGTCGCTGTCGCCTGAAAGTTCGACCATACCGTCGACGAAGGCACCGACGGATTGATCTTGTGGGCCGCCGAGAAGAAGTTCACGTCGTCCCACGGACTCGCGATCGTCGTTCCGGCCTCCAACAGCTTGGCCAGTTGTTCGCAAACGTGGCGAGCCTGCGCCGTGAGAAAGCGCGCGGGGACTTGAGACCAGTTCCGATAGGCGAAAACGCTCGTTTTGATATCGAGGAACTTTGCTTCATAGCCAGCGTCGAACTCCGCAACGCGAAGGTCGAAGCTCTTCTCCTGCATCGTCTTGAAGCGACCGGACGCCTCTTTGGTCTCGAGGAACTTCGTCGACATCATCGCGATCGGGAACGTGACGCGCGGTCCGCCGACCCCCATCACGAAGCGGTCGGCCCAGGACGGCGCCGCCGCCGCGGAGATCGCAAGCAGGTAGCGTTCGTTGAATTCGCGCACGGCCTCTTCAGAGGTCCGAGGAAGCTGTTCGTTGGTGTAGAGGCTAGTAGTCATCTGCGTTGTCCTTTCAGCCGAAAGCGGCCGTGATGTTGTCGCGGAGCGCGTCTGCGCTGGCTGGCGAGTCCGTGAGTACCTGGAGCGCGTTCACGATCGCCGCCATCGCCGGGTCGACGAAGACGCGTACTTTCCCGTCCGACTCCATCCCGTAGAAGAAGCCGACCGCCTTGCGCGTGCCGCTCGCGCTGTTGTCCGCGACCGTGTGATCGTCGCTGCCGTAGACGACGGATCCAATGAGCGACGCTTCCGAAAAGGCATCGCCGCCCGCTCCGTTTGCGAACGCGTAGAGTCGCCGAGACTCGACGCGGCAACGCTTGTCGCCAGCGCCGCCCGAGGAATTGTCGGCCTCGTGCTGCGAAACGCCGACGACGACTCCAGAGCTCGCTGTCGAGTAAGGCGCAATCGCGCCGTTCGCAGTGAGCTGCGAGATGAGCGTGCCTTCGAAGACATGCGTCGACCCAGCGACGGGCAGATCGAAGTTGAAGGGGCCAGCGCCACCGAGCGGGTCGCGCGTGAGATTCGTGTTCGAGTTAGCCATTGGTGTTCTCCTCAGCCGCCTGCGCCGCGAGCGGCGAGGTGGATTGCCTTGTTTTTGGCGTAGACGGTCACGTCGACGCCTTCTGCCTTGCACCGCTCAATCTCTCGTTCGGAGAGGCTCACGGTGCCGTGATGAGTCACGATCTCGCCAACGTCGCCCGCCGGCGGGTTCAGCTCGGGAGTCGGGCTGCCCCTCTCCAGAGAGCGACGCACCGCCGGCGGTAGCGCATTGATCGCGTCCTTCACATAGTTGCGAAGTTCGACGATCGGCATCGTCGCGAGATAGGACTTCGGAACGAAGTTCTTCTTCAACGGATTGGCCCAAATGGTCGCGGGCGCGCGCCCAGCCTTCATGACGAGTTCGACGCAGAGACGTCGACGCTCCGCGCTCTCGAGGGCGTCGAGCTCCTTCGCAAGCCTTTGGGTCTCTTGCTCGAGCCGAAGATGCGACGCGCGCCAGGTGCCTACCTCTGCGAGCGCACCCTCTGTCGAGTCGCGCCCCGTCAGGCGCATCAACCGCGCATGCGTCGCGGCGATCTCGTCTGGGGCGCCGTCGTCTGCGTTTGCGTCCGCGTCCCCACCGTCCGCAAAGAGCGCTGAGAAAGCCGCTCGAATGGCGTCAGGATCGGTCGGGTCCTCGAGACCGAGGAGCTTCGCGATCTTGCGCAGCGTGTTTTCGGCGTCAGCGTCAACTGCGCCAGGGATTCCAGTTGCCATGGTCGTTCCTCTTCCTGCCGCCATGAGCGGCTCGAGCCGGCGCGTCGCCGGCAAGTTGGTGATCGCAACGTTCAGCAAGGTCGTGATGCGTCCGCCCTTCGTCTGAAACGCGGGGCTGTAGAAGCGCCACTCCTTGCGTCGAAGAGCTTCCGCCGCGGGCTCGGTCCAGCGCACGTTGACGGCCCAGAGCTCGCCGTTTCGAAGTTCGAGGTTGAACCAGCCAGCCGCTTTCCCGGCTTGCGCTGGGTCAAGCGACTGCCCGCTCGACAGAGACGCGTGGTCGTAGTCGATAGCGAGGTCGATGCCGTGGGCCTCGTATTCGGCCATCACCGACGCCGCCGCCGCGTTGTCGAAGACGAAGGTGCCTTTGGTCGTCTCGTTCTTTCCGCGACCGAAGATGCGGAACTCGGTCGGGAGTCCGCTGCCCTCACTCGTCTCGAGCGAGAGCACGTGAGTCGTGCAATTCATGTTTTCTCCTTCGGAAGTAGTCGTCGACACGCCACGCAACAGGCGCGTCCAATCTCGCGTTTGCTCACGACGCGCCGACCGTCGCGCAGTTCGCGCACGCGCCGGTCGATCGTTGCCCGACTCGCCACGACGCCCGACGCGGCGAGCTCCGCGGTGATGGCTGCTGCGGACTTCCCGGCGGCGACGAGCGCGCCGATCTGAGCCAAGACGTCAGGGCCGAACTCGAGACGATGGCGCCCCATGCTCAGAATCCCCGCGAGCGCCGCTCGCCGTTGTGAGCTGGGTTACGAGCTAGCGCCGAAAAACTCAGATTCGCGAGATAGAGCGCACTCTTTGTCGGGTGAGGGGGTACCCGTATACCCCCTATGCGCACATGGCTCTGTCCAGGCGTGACACGCGTGACACGCGTGACAGCTCCAACCCGCGCGGCCCGGTTGGACGACACGCCCCGCGTCGGCGGCAAGAACGGGGAAGAGCGAAAAGCAAAACCCCTGGAGGGTGCTCGGACTGTCACGGCTGTCACGGTTGTCACGCTCCCCTCGGGGCCGAGAGTTTCCAACGGCGCCCGAACCTTCCCGCCGAGCCCTGGACGAAACCGAGCAGCGAGCCGTCGACCATCGTCCAGCGGTCGGCGTTCCGAGACAGAAGGACGGACAGTCGAGCCGCCTTCGTCTGCTTCTCGCTCCGCGAGGGCACTTGCTCATCGAGCAGTTCGTCGAGAAACGCGCGAGCCTCATCGTCGGCTCCGCACCGCTCGATGACCTGAGCGCACGCGAGCTCGATTCCCACCGCTCCACCGAACGCACGCCAGATCCGGATGAGGCCGTCGAGAGCCTCTCGAACCGTGTCGGTCTTTGCGTCGCGCACAACGCGCGCACCGAGCGGGTCTCGCCCTCCTGCGAACACGACTGCGTCCGCGACCACGCTCGTCCACTCTTCAAAGCTTCCCCATCCGCCGTCTCTCGCTGCGCGAGGGCGCCCTGCCTTTGCGTGTGCCGACAGAATCGTGAGCGCATCGATGACGTACCGAGCACGATTGATCCGCACGTGGTCGAGCAACGGCGAGAGCCGGAAGTTAGTGCGCTGGTCCGGTCGGTCGTCCTGAGGAACGATCCGGGCGAGATATGTGCGCCGGGGCATGTCGCCGGCGAAGCGAATGTTGTTGCCGTTTGCGAGGACGGTCGCCCGCCAAGGAAACGAGACGGTCTCCGATCGGCCAAGGACCCGAACGTCGACGACCGTCGACGTGACGTTACGTTCGAGGCTCGCCCCTCCCAGCGGGCATACGATGTTGTCGAGGAGAATCGCGAGCTCGTTCCTCCGCGCGTGCCCGTCGAGCATCTTGCGTTGTTCCTCGGCGTCCGCCGACCATGGCGATCGCGGGAGCGCGACGCCGAGACCGATCATGGTGATGGTGTCCGCCTCGAGTCCTTTGCCGCTACCTGGGCTCGAAGCGCTCGTGCACTTGACGGGCACAAGCCCAATGAGGTGGCGGCTCAGCAGCGTCAGGATCGCGCTAATCGCGCACGCGATGCCCAGCTCGCGATCTTCGTATGGGAAGTCCGCGAAGGGCTCGCTCAGGCGCAGGTAAGCCGCGACGGCTTCGTCAAGCGACGCCGACGACGGAACCTCAGGGAAGGCAATCGTTGGCGCGTAGAAAAGCTTCGATTGCGCGTCGAAGCCGTGGATCGAGCAAACCGAACCGTCGGTACGAAGGATCGGCGAACGCACGATGCCCTCGAGGACGCGCACACCAGGATGCGACGGCCGCGCGAGGATCCGCTCGCCGAGATACCTCGGAGGATGGACGGGCGTCTCCCTGACCTCGCCGTCGTCGTTTGACTCGTGGAAGTAGACGGCAACGCTCGAGGCCAAGTCGATGACGCGCGCAGAGGCTGCGGGCCTGAACTCGGCATCTTCCACCTCGCCGAGGGTCTGCCCCATGCGGAAGACGGACGGCGCTTTCGTTGCGATCGCGGCGACCGTCTCGTCGGTGACCTTCACCTCGTCCGGCGTCTCGTGAATCCAGACGCGATCGTCGTCGCCTCGCGAAATCGAGGGAGGCGGAGGCACCTTGCGACGTCGACTCTTCGCTCCCGCGCGAGCTTCGGGAGCGACCGACCTTGCGCGAGCAGCGCTCGGCGCATCGGTCGCGGGTCTCGCTTGCACCGTGTTGTCCGCAATCGCTCGCAGGCGCGCGAGGAGTTGCTCTTTCGACTCCGCAGCGTTCACGTCGAAGTGCTCCGAAGCCTCTCGATCGACTCGCTGAGGAGACTCGAATCGGAAGCGCTTGCGCGGGCGCGATCGAGAGCGCGAAGGAGACGCTTGCACTTCTTCTGCGTGAGGTAAGCGGCGCGCTCGATCTTGCCGCACGTTACGAAGAGCAAGAGCAGACCCGTCGTGGCAGGGCGCGAAAGCACGAACACCTCTCCCCAAGCCGCACGGATCGACGTCGCGTCGCCACGTTCGAGTGCGGTCGAGAGCGCTCGAACCTCGCAGAGGTCCAGACGGTAGCTCGCCCGCTTTTGGTCCCTCTTGATGGCGTTGATGTCACCGAAGAGTGCCAGGTGGACCGCGTCCGCGTAGTCGGAGGTCATAACCGCGAGCCGCTCGCTCAGGTTGAGTCGAATGGTGGCGATTCGTCTCATGTCGAAGAAGTCCGTCACGCCGACCTCCGCGTCCGCTGAAGCCGAGCCATCCGGCGCTCGATATCGGCGTCGTCCACCCCGGCGGACGGCTTCACGCGGCTTGCCTCGATCCACGCATCGAGGTCGCCACGGCGGACCGTGCGCGAGCGCTGCTTGCCGTACATCTTGAGCTCGCCCGCACGACGTGCATCACGCAGCGCTCGCACGGGACGCTTGGCGATCCTCGCCGCGTCGTCCTCTCGAATTAGCTCCTCAGGGTCGGCGTCATTGGCCGACTCGGCGAGGTTGGCGGCCACGGATGCGAGCCGCGACGCGATCGCGACGAGCTCTTGCAGCACGCCGGCCTTGAAGTTTCCCGTTCGTCGAGTCATGTTTTCCTCGTTCGTCGAGACGGCGTGCGGCCTTGCCCGGTCGCGCGCCGTGATGCGCGAGGGTCGCCTTCCGCCGGCGGCCCTCGCGCGTTTGCGTTCAGGCAGACCGCTCGGTGCGAGCTTCGCGCGGTGCCGCATCGCGAGGTCCAAGACCAAGGCGACGCATCGCCTCCTGAGCACGCTCTCCAGCGCGCCCTCGGAGCGTGCACGGGCCTTCCCGCAGCGCCTTGCGCGCTGAGTTCAGGCAGATGTCAGCTTCGATCGCGAGTCGGAATTCGTCGCGGTTCATGGTGGTGCACGGACGATGCACCGACCGAAATCATGACGTCAGGTAATTGCGACGCGTCAGGATTACTTCCGCCTCTTCACGTCCTGCGAGACCGCGTTCGCCATCCGTTCGAGCACTGCTTGGACGTCGTCGCGTTTGCCGTACTTGCACGGCACGCCCGCGAGCAATGCGACCACCGCGAGGTGACGCGGCTCGATCTTCTTTCGTTCGAGCACTCGGGGAGCGTTCGAGATCACGCGCGCCACGCCGGTCTTCTCGCTGCGTGTTCGCCATTCCGACTCGTCCCGGAGAAGTTCTCTAGGAAGCGCGTGGACGACCGATACGAGCGTTGCGAGCCACGCCTCGCGAGCGGCCTCGAAGTCATAGTCGTTGTCGTCCGTAGGGTGACGTTCGAACTCCGCATGTAGCTCGGCAACGGTTCGCTTCGCTGCGAGTGCTGCCGTCCGGAGGCTCACGAGGGCGTCTCTGGCTCGGATTCGCGCGGAAGCGATTCGACGACTTCTCGCTCGATCCGCAACTGCTCGCGCTCGTTCCTCGCGAGCCATCCGGGCGGCTCCTCCCTCCCATTCGCCCCACTCGACGTCGTCGTCAGAATGCGAGTCGGGCGCATCTCCGTAGCCGACAAGGAGCCCCGCATCGGCTTCCTGCCATGGGCGACCGAATTCGTTCTCGAAGCGTCGGAGGCACTCGCGGCGAACGTTTGCTTTCGTCGCCTTGAGGTGGCCCCACCCGACACTTCGATTTGGGTCCTTCGGACGCGCCACGGGGCCAGCTTACCGTTGCCTACCGTTGGGTTGCGAGCTTCGCTCACCGAGCTCCGATCGCAGGCGAGCGTTCTCGGCACGTAGCTCCGCTACAATGGCCCGTAGGTCCGCCACGACTGCACGCATCTCGAGCTCGAAATCACTTGGCCTGGGCCCGTCCGGCTCCCGCGCGCTTACGCCACCTCGGGCCAGCTCACTCGTCGGCGCCGTGTTGCGATTCCTCGGGAATTCCGCGCTGGAACCGCCTTCAAGTCCCTCTGCGCCCACAAGAAACCCGCGAAAACTGGCCCTGAATAGCCCCACTGGGGTTTATTCGGGCCTTTTTTTTGGCCTCCAACAGCGGTCTGACAAAGGCCGAAAAGAGCTCGTCCGCCGCGAGCACGCGGAGGAGATCTCGTTCGTGGCCTCGTCCTCGAGTCCGCACTCGTGGCGAACGACGGCTGGGTTGTCGCCTCGGCCCTCGCGGCCACGGTGAGCCCCGACGCATGCAAGCGTGAACGGCGGCACCGCGGTGCTCACGCTGACGAAGCAGTAAACGCGTCGCTACATCAGAGCGCAGACTTCGTGCCCCCCTCGCAGGCGTAGCCGCCGCCGCCCGACTTCAGGGTTCCATCGGCGTCGCGTTTGAAAAATCGCAGGGCGGCGTCCACGTCTTCGGTCGCGAGCGCCGAGGCGCCGGGCCGCGAGCAGTACGCGTGCGTCCATCCCGCTTTTGCGAGCGAGTCGTGGAGCTCCTTCATCTTCGGCCCCTGCTCGGAATCGCCCTGGGCGGAGACGAGGAGCATGGGAGTCTTCTTCGGCGCCTTGGGCGTCGGCTCGAGGGGGCCACCGTTGACGATCGCCCAGCCGTCGGCCGGAAAGAGGCCGTGCGAGGCCACGTACGTCGCGAAGAAGCCGCCGTTGGAGAAGCCGAGAACGTACCGCTTGTGCGTGCCGCCTTCGAGAAGCGCGTCGACCTGCCAGAGCACGCGGTCCCAGTCCTGGACCACGGCCTTGAACGACGGAGGGTCGTCGACTTCGTGCGGCCAGCAGAAGTGATCCTTGAGCTCGGCCTTCCAGGCGCACGCTCCTCGGCGGCCGCGCGGAATCACGACGGCGAAGCCGCGTCCGACGGCGGAATGGACGAGCGCCCATTCTTCCGCCGAGCCATGGCCCGTGTACATGCCGTGCAGGTAGACGAGGATCGGCGTGTTCTTGTCGTGCGCGTCGGGAATCGCGAAGCAGGTGTCTTGCGGTCCGACCTCGAAGCCGTCCGGACACCAAGACTCGTTCGATGCCAAGGCCACCTGTGGTGCGGGCGAGCTTCCGCCGCACCCCGCGCTCACGAGACCGACCGCCAGCGAGCTCGCCGCGAAGCCTCGCTGCCAGCACGATGACCACCCCCTACCGGACCGAGCCCCGTTGTTCCCCATCACCGTGAGGAAACTCTACACGACGCTCGGACAACTTTAGGAAGAGCTTTGGTCTTCGCCCGACGCGATCCACACGAGTCGCTTCCACAACTCCACGCGTCCGCCGCCCGACTCGGCGCTCGTGCCGATGACTTTCACCGCCGCGTCCTTCGAGAGCTCCTGGAGGCGAGGCTTCTGAGCAGCAAGTGGAAGCTTGTCGAGCTTCGTTGCGCACATGACGATCTGGATTTCGGGGCGCGTCTGCAAAAACTCGATGAGATCGAGCTCCTCTTGCTCGAGACCGCGGCGAGCGTCGACCAGGATCACGACCGCCCGCAGGGTCGTTCGCCCTTGCAGATAGTCCTCGAGTAGAACTTTCCAGTCGCGCGCTTCGGTCTTCGAGACCTTGGCGTAGCCGTAGCCAGGCAGGTCGACGAACACGAACGTCGGTCCGCCGACGAGGCTGACGTCGAAGAAGTTGATCTGCCTCGTTCGACCGGGCGTTCGACTGGTTCGCGCCAGACTCTTGCGCTGAACCATCATGTTGAGCAGGCTCGACTTGCCGACGTTCGAGCGGCCCGCGAAGGCGATCTCGACGTGACGTGCCTCGGGGATCTGATTGCCGGCCGCGGCTCCGGCGGAGAACTCCGCGCTCTGGACGCGGAACTCGTTCTTGGCGTCGCCGCTGTCGCTCGCGCGCTTGCCGGCGTTCTTGCTGGCGTTGACCGCAGCGGCGTTCCGCGCGGCGTTTTTCGCGTGTTGCTTCGCGCGATCTTTGGGGGTGCTGGCCATGACGGCGGCAGTCTAGCCTATTAGGCCGGCCGACCGGGGCTTGCTCGGCGGGCGAGCCGACGACGAATCGGTGCGGCGACCTCACCGAGCTCGCGGACGCCGAGGCCCCAGGCCGCGATGAGGTAGAGCCCGGCGAACACGATCGAGCCCGCGAGGCCGGGCAAAGCGCGACCGAGGGCGCCCTCGACGCCACCTTCGAGCAGACGCGCCGCTCCCCAGCCGCCGATGCCCGCGATGGCGGAGGCCGCAGCGATCTTCGCGGTCGACGTCACGAGCTCGCGCGCGCGGAGGGTCCCGAGGCGCCACTTCACGCCGACCATCAGAAGGGCGGCCTGGACGAAGCTCGACCCCGCCACGGCGATGCTGATGCCGACGTGGCCGTAGGGTCCGCGGAGCAAGAGCGCGAGGACGATGAACGCCACGAGGTCGAGCGCACTGACGATGACCGGCGTGCGCGTGTCTCCGAGCGCATGAAGCGGCGGGATCAGCTGGCGAGCCGCCGCCACGGTGAAGATGGCGCCACCTTGCCAGACGAGCGCACGTGCGGTCTGGTGAGCGGATTCTGCGTCGAAGTGACCGCGCTGGAAGAGCAGTACGACGAGTGGCTCGCCGAGTGCCGCAAGTGCCACGCTGCACGGGAGCGCCACGAAGAGCGACAGGCGCATGCCGTGGGCCCACGTCTTCGCGAGCTCCTCGCGGTCTCCCTTGGCCGCGAACGACGCCAGGGACGGCAGCGCGGCGGTCGAGAGCGCCATCACGAAGATGCCTTGCGGGAAGTCGCAGAGTCGCGAAGCCCAGAAGAAATAGCTCTGAGCCCCCTCCCCGAGCTCCGACAGAAAGCGTCGCGAGAGCGTCAGGTCGACGTAATAGACGCCGAGGCCGAACGTCATCGGGAGGATCCGCCGAAGCATCTCGCGAACGTCGGGATCTCGGAAATCGAAGACCGGACGTCCGACGTAGCCGATGCCACGAAGGGCCGGCAGCTGGGCGAGAACCTGGAGAAGACCTCCTAGGAGGACACCGACGGCGAGCGCCATCGAACCGTCGATCCCTCGCTCTTCGAGCGGACGGCGCAAGAGAAGCGCGGCGAAGATGAGCGCCACGTTGAAGAGCCCTGGTGCGAACGCGGCCACGGCGAAGCGCCGTTTCGCGTTCAAGGCCGCCATCCCCATGGCGGCCGTGCCCATGAAGAAGATGTACGGGAACATGACCCGCGTCATCTCCACCGTGCGCTCGAACTTGCCCGGCGTGGCGCGGTAGCCCGCGCCGAACAGGTCGGTCAGCGGCTCAGCGAAGAGAATGCCGAGAATCGAAACGACGACGAGCGCGACGAGCGAGACACCTCGCGCTTTCGCGAAGAATGCACGGCCAGTCTTGTCGCCACCGGTCGCGAGCTTCAACGAGAGCACGGGCACGACCGCGCTCGACACCGCGCCCTCGGCGAGGAGCTGCCGAAGCGCGTTCGGAATCGTCAGAGCGACCGAGAACGCGTCGGTCTCGCTGCGCGTGAAGAGCGCCGCGATGACCACGTCTCGGCCGAAGCCGAGGACGCGCGAGAGCAGCGTGCCGGCGCCGACGATGCCCGCGCGTCCAACGAGCTTCTCACGTTCCTTGTTGCCGGCGTCGGCGGCCGCGTGTGCCGGTTGAACGGCGATCTCCGGAGCTTCGGGCGCGCCCTCGGCCGATTCGGCGAGGTCGACCGTTTCGAGCGCCCCTTCGCCGGCGGGATCGCGCGATTCGTCGGCCACGTTGCTCATCGCGTCTTCAAGAACGCGGAAGCTCCGAACGATCGTCCTTCATCGCCCCGGGGCGGCATTCGTCGCAGTGACAGAGCGCGCGCAGGTACACGTACGAGTAAAGGCCGCTCCCGTGACCGTCGAACCAGGTCAAGCGTAGCGCATAGTTGCCGACCGGCTCGATACCGTCGAGCTCGAGCTGAACGCCGGTCGGGTACTGGAACTTGATGGTCCCCTCGTGCCCCTGGCAGCCGGCGCACGGGCAATAGCCGCGCAGGATGTCGTGCGGGTAGACGCCCCTGTGGCCGTCGCCCCACTCGATCTCGGTCACCTTGCCACCACGCGGCGACTTGATCGCCTTGCACCGAAACCGAGGATCCATCGGGCCCTTATAGCGCCAGATCAGCGAATTCGCGCGCGGATGTCGTCGAGACCGACCACGCCGGTGACGGCACCGACGGCCGCCACCGACTTCGAGCCGAGCTGATGGCCGACCTCCATCGCGCGGGTCCAGAGCTTGGCGTCCTTGAAGGCGTCTGAATCGGGCTTCACCCCGGCCTTGACGAGCACGGCCACGACGCCGGCGACGAAGGCATCCCCTGCCCCGGTCGCGTCGGCGGCACGGACGCGCTTCGTGGGCGCAGTGGCCTGACCGTGGGCCCCCACGGCGGCCGCACCGTTCTCGCCGCGCGTCAGAATCCAGGTGGCCTGTTTGGCGTTCTCCTCGAGCCAGGACACGCCGCGTTTGCCTGCAATCGCCGAAAGGTCCTTCTCCGAAGCCTTCACCACGGCAGCCCGCGAAACGAGCTCCGCGCAGGCACCTCGGAGCGCATCGACGCTCGGCCAGAGATGGGCGCGCGCATTGAGATCGACGACGAGCGAGCCCTTCGCCTTCTGCAGCGCCGCCACGAACTTCTCCGTGGCCGGGCGCACTTTGCCGAGCATGCTCGTCGAGCTCACGATGGCCCACCGCGCCTTGGCCATCGCCGAGGTGACGTGGTCCTCGCTCATCTGCATGTCGGCCGTTCCTTCGCGGTACGGCAAGAAGGTCGGCTCACCGCCGGCTGCACGCGTCACGAACGTGATGCCGGTTCGTGCCTCGAGCTTGGCGACGTGAGAGACGTCGACGCCTTCGGCCGCAAGCGCCGACTTCAAGGCGCTACCGAGCTTGTCGTCGCCCACCGCACCGATGACGGACGTAGCGATGCCGAGGCGCGCAAGCACCGTCGCTACGTTGGCTGTCGCGCCGCCTATTTCGCGACGAAACGTGCGAGCGATCGGCTCCTTGTCCGTCTTGGCGTCCGCCTCGAAGAAATCCCAGAGAAGCTCGCCGAAGCAAGCGACGTCGATGCCCGTAGCCATTCCTCATGAATGTCACACGCGCGACGCCCGACCGTAAAGCCCAACCTCAACCGGCGAAGTCCGTGTGCGCGGCCATCGCTTCCTCGATGATGAGCAGAAGCTCGCTTGCGTGCGCGTCCGTCACCGCCGCGAGCTCGCTCGCATCCGTCCCCGTCGAACGCGGGTTCGACAGACGCGCGGCGATCGCACGGAGCTCCCCTCCCATCGTACGCCGGGCGCCGCCGCAATTCATGCATACGAGGCCGCCGCTCGCCGCGTCCACGAATGCCGGACGGCCCGGGGGACAGAGCTTCCCACACCGGGCGCACCGTTCGAAGTCCAGCGCGTAGCCCGTTTCGGCGAGGAGCCGGAGGCCGAAGGTCACGAGAAGGACGCCCACGCCCGCTCCTTCGCGCGAGGCGTCGAGCGCATCGAGCAGATCACGCAGCCCGTGCCAGACCCGCGGCTCCGGAGTGCGGTTCGGGCAGAGATGGCGAACCCAGCGCAGCGCGCGTCCGGCGCCCTCCATCGCGGCGAGGCTCGAGACGATGCCCTGACGCGGTCGCGCGATGCGCGCCTCTTTGAGGACGCAGAGCTCGCGCCCGCGATCCTCGAGGCGGACGACGAGCTCGTGAATCGGCTCGAGCGTCCCTCCGAAACGTTTCGTGGATCGTCGCGCGCCGCGCAAGACCGCACCGACCCTGCCCTCGGTCTCCGTGAAGAACGTCGCGACGAGGTCAGACTCTCCGTACGGTACGCTCCGAACGAGCAGAGCGGCGGAGTCGACGACCTTCACGTCAGGAATGCAGCACGGGGACGGCGAGCCTCGCAAGCGCTAGCGCAAAAGGCTCGTCGAACGCGCGTCTCCGAAGGCGTGCTCTCAGGAGAGCAAGCTCGTGGCGGTCGGCGTGACCGCCGAAAGCTCGGCCGGCATATCGCGGCCGCGAGGCTTGAGCACGATCGACAGCGCGAGCGTGAAGAGAATCAGGAGCAGCACGAGAGCGATGGCGACGCCAAAGCGACGACCGTGTCCTTCGCGTGCAGCCTGGACGGGCGACGCCACCGGGAGCGGCGTGACCATCGCCACGCGGCGACTCGCGGTGTAGTGGGCCACGATGTCGTCGGCGCCGAGACCAACGGTCTGAGCGTAGGACTTCAGAAAGCCGCGAACGAAGACCTCACCCGGGAGATCGTCGAAGTGATCTTGTTCGATCGCCTCGAGCGTCGCGACCGGGATGCGCGTCACGCGCGACACTTCAGCGAGTCCCATGCGCTTGGTTTCGCGCTGGCGCCGAAGAGTGGTTCCGACCGTGTCGATGCTCACGTCATCCTCGTATCGTTACAGGGTCACGGGTTTTCGCGAGCGCCCTTGGCAGCACCGGTACCGGCAGGCGACGTGCCCGTGCCGGGAGTACTGCCAGGAGATGCGGACCCCGCAGGGAGGGCGGCGAGCTGACGAACGCAGCTCTTGCCCGTTGCGGTCTCACTCGAGATCTCGCGGCAGCGTTCGAAATCCTGCCGCGCCTCGACGGAACGTCCGAGCTTGAGACGCGCGCGACCGCGGGCCTCCCAAGCATCTTGAAGGCTCTCGCAATTCGGATCGGGAACGGACACGGCGCTCGTGAAGCTTTGCTCCGCGAGCGCGAGGTCTCCTTTCTTCTCGAAAGCAACGCCGAGTCGGTACTGGCCCACGCAGAAGCGGGGCTCGGCAGCGACGGCGTTCTTGAGTGAGGTGATGCCAGCGTCCACCTGGCCCCCTTCGACCTGCGCCCAGCCGAGGTTGCCCCAAGCGAAGTACGGATGAACGTACGCGGGGTCTCGGGTGAGGGGTTCGAGGACGACGATGGCCTCTTTGTACTTCTGCTCGTTGATGAGGACCTGGCCGAGCATGTTCGTCGCGTCGCGGAAGGACGGGTTCGCCTTCAGCGCAGCGCGCGCGTACTTCTCGACCTCGCCCAATCGGCAGTCCGGCGTATCCAGCCCGCGGTTGGTCGAACAGAACGACAGGTGAATGACCGCGACGAAGTACTGCGCCTTGTCGTTGTCTTCGTTGAAGGAGACCGCCTTGAGCGCGTGATCGAGCGCCGCGCGAGGGTTGCCCTTTTGGAACAGGTCGCGCGCGAGATCGTACTCGGCGTCGCTCTGGCGCTCGGGGCTCTGCGCTCCTGCAGAAGCTCCGCCCTTGTTCGCGCAGCCCGTAAGTGCGGTGAGCATGGCAAGCGCGGCAAGCGCACCCGCGCGACCAACGTTCCCACGATCAACGTTCCCACGACCCATGTTCCCAGAGATGATCGCGCGTGCAGCTCCCCCAACCCGTCCGGGATTCCCGGTGCGGGTGGGTACTGCGGCTCGAAGGCTCGAGGAAAGCGACCGCATGACCTGCCGGGTTAGCCGTGTAGTCCGGCTAAGAACCGTCGTCAACCCTGAATGGTCGCACTGCAACACCACGCAGCTATTGATCTTTTCGCTGCAGAAGCGGCTTCTGGAGGGGTCTCACGGTCCCGCCAAACGCGGCAAAAACTTGACGACGCATCAGGATGGGCATCGATAAGCGCGTCCGTGGGTGGCCCTCGCCCGTCGGCATCTTGGCCCGGACAAGCCCCTCAGGAGGCGCCTTCACTCCCCGAACGTCGCTCAGCGCTCGCCTCGAAGCTCTTCCTTGGAGCCGAGGAGGCTGTAGAGCCGACGGAGGGCCTCGAGGTCGGGGATCTCGATGCGTTCGCCCACGATCCGAACGTACTGCTGGTCGCGAAGGCGCTGAACCGTGCGCTTGACCGTATCGACGTCCAAGCCGACGCGGCTCGAGAGCTCGACCGGAGAGATCGAGAGCTCCGCCGGTCCGGCCGCGGTCCGCGACATCTTGAGGAGTGCGCTGATCACCTTCGACTGGGTGTCGCGGAGCATCAGCACTTCGATTTGGTCCTCGGCGTCGCGGACGCGGCGCACGAGCTGGGTCAGGATTCGCTCGGAGAGCGCGGGGAAGCGCTCGACGACCTGACGCAGCGAAGGCCGATCGAAGACGAGCGAGACGCCGTCGCTCAAGGCCACCGCGGTCGACGATCTCGTCGCGCCGTCGAGCAGCGCACCTTCGCCGAAGAGATCGCCGCCTTTGAGGACGGAGAGGCTTCTCTCGACCATGCGCACGCGCTTGAGAAGCCGGACGCGCCCCGAATAGAGCAGGAAGGCGTGGTTCGCCGGCTCCCCTTCCCGGAACAACACCTCGCCCTGCGCGAACGGCCGCCCGTAGTCGTCGAGCAAGGCCCGAATCGGCGCTTCCGCCATCGCGGTCGCCGCGGCCTCTTCGAGGTCGACGATGGTATCGCGGCCACCGCTCGAGCCGCCTGAACCTCTTCCGGAGAGATACGCCCCGGGATTTCCACGCGGATCCTGCGCCACGATCCGGACGATAGACGAAATCTCCGTCGCGGCGAAGGACGATCCCGAACGGCAACGCGGCTGCTAGTGTGCCCCTCGATGACCAGGTCTGCCCACGAGCAGCGCGCGACGAAAGAGACGAACGTAGCGATCGAGCTCGAACTCGACGGCACCGGAAGGAGCCGCATCGAGACACCGGTTCCGTTCCTCTCGCACATGGTCGAGCAGCTCGCGAAGCACGGGCTCTTCGATCTCGACGTGCGTGTCACGGGCGACATCGAGATCGACGGTCACCACACGACCGAGGACCTGGCCTTCGTGCTCGGACGCGCGTTCGCGACGGCCCTCGGCGACAAGCATGGCATTGCGCGCTACGGCTGGGCGAC
This sequence comes from Labilithrix luteola, assembly GCF_001263205.1. GTDB lineage: Bacteria > Myxococcota_A > Polyangia > Polyangiales > Polyangiaceae > Labilithrix > Labilithrix luteola. The sequence goes on along the minus strand of NZ_CP012333.1, from coordinate 8,703,557 downwards.
GTTGCCGATGGACGAAGCACGCGCGACGTGCACCGTCGATCTGTCGGGCCGGCCCTTCTTCGTCTGGGAGGTGCCGATGCCCAAGGCGAAGATCGGCACGTGGGACACCGAGCTCGCGGAGGTCTTTTTCGAGGGCTTCGCGCGCGGCGCGGCATGCAACCTTCACGTGGTTCTCCACGCGGGCACGAACCTGCACCACATCACCGAGATCTGCTTCAAGGCGCTCGCGAAGGCCCTTCGCGCCGCGTGCGCGATCGATCCGCGCGCGGTCGGCGTGCCCTCCACGAAGGGCAGCCTGGAGTAACGTCTCTCGAGAGGCCGCTCAGTCCTGCTTCGTCGCGGCGATGACGACGTGCGGGTACGGCAGCACGTCCGGCACGCGCACCATGCGCACGTGGAAGCCAAGCGACGTGAGCATCTGCGCCCAGTCGCGGTGGTGGCGGTAGTTGAGCGGCTCGTCCCAGCCGACCATCACGCGATCGAGGATCTCGGTGAACTTCAGACCGATGAACGGCTCGGTCGTGATGTCCTTCAGGACCAGTACGCCACGCGGTGCGAGCAGATCGCGAAGACGCGCGAGCAGCGGAAGCTGATCTTCCGCCGGAATGTGGTGCATCACGTCGAGGACGTACGCGCCGTCGAACGTACCCTTGAGCTCTGCATCGCGTGCGTCGCCGGCGTGGAACTCGTGGCCTTCGAGGCCGAGTCGCTCGCAAACGCGCTTGGCCATCGCGATGCGGCGCTGGTCCGGGTCGACGCCCACGATCTGGCGCCCCGGCTGCGTCTGCCCGAAATACGCCGCGAAGAGCCCGAAGCCGCAGCCGATGTCGAGGATCCGGCCCTCGTCGGGCAGGAGGAGATCCATGACGCTCAGAAGCTTCGGCCGGAGAATCGAGAAGCGGATGTTCGCATAGGCGCGCTCGATGGGCGGCAGCGACCGTGCAATCCGACCGATGGCAGCGCGACCGTAGATTTCGGGAGCTTCGAAGCGGCGCTCCGCACCGGCCATGCCGAGCGCGCGGAAAAAGCGGGACGAAACCGGCTCGCGCTCGAGGGACTCGCGTGACTTGCTTACGTCCCCGGTCCGCGACCGCGAGCTCTCCGACATGGACATCGGGCGGTCCCTTAGCACGACAGGTTTGCCGCAGAAATGCGTGTGGCGGGCCACTCTCCGGTTCGCGAGATCCGGGAGAGAGAGGCCCGCCACGCGGGATTCAGCCGTTATTAGGTCACTTGTTCGGCTGCGGGGTGATGCGGAGGTACGGCTTGAGCTTCTTGAAGCCCTTCGGGAACTTCTTTTCCGCGTCCGCGTCGGAGAGCGCCGGAACGATGATGCAATCGTCGCCGTCCTTCCAGTTCACCGGCGTGGCCACCGAGTGGTTCGCCGTGAGCTGCAGCGAGTCGATGACGCGGAGGATTTCGTCGAAGTTGCGGCCCGTGCTCGCCGGATAGGTGATGGTCAGCTTCACCTTCTTGTCCGGCCCGATGACGAACACGCTGCGAACGGTGAGCGTGTCGTTCGCGTTCGGGTGGATCATGTCATAGAGGTCCGAGACCTTGCGATCGGGGTCGGCGATGAGCGGGAAGTTCAACGCCGTGCCCTGGGTCTCCTCGATGTCGCCCTTCCACTTCTCGTGGTCGGCGAGCGGGTCGACCGAGAGGCCGATGACCTTCACGTTGCGCTTCTCCCACTCCGGCTTGAGCTTCGCGACCACGCCGAGCTCAGTCGTGCAAACCGGCGTGAAGTCCTTCGGATGCGAGAAGAGAACGCCCCAGCTCGAGCCGAGCCAATCGTGGAACTTCACCTTGCCCTGGGTGGTATCGACCTCGAAGTCGGGTGCTACGTCGCCGAGCCGGACGGCCATGGGGTGTCTCCTTCGTCAGAAGCGTTTGAAGAGCGTTTCGCGGACTAGATCCGCGTCCACTATAGCGGATGGACATCCGTCTACAAGGGACATGCAAGCGCCCGAAATGGCGGAGCTATTGCCGAAACTCAATGTCGGTCGGGCCTGGCGTTCGCGCCCGGTTGAATAGGCGCAACCGCGACGATCCCAGGCCGATAGGGCGGCATGACCACGCCCATCTCTGGTTCGACATCCGGCGGCGCCTGCTCACGTCCCGAAGACGATTCGGACACGCCGAACGCCTCGAGCTCCGCGAGCACGTCCAATAGCTCGAAGGCCACGTCCGAGAGCCGCTCATCGCAAAGCAACGCATCATCCTCGTCGCTCGACGTCGACTGGGACTCGATGCCAAGCGCAGGCCCCTCACCCGCCGTCGCGGCTGCGGCCTCGCCTCTAGCCGGCAAGGCCGCAGAAGGGCACGCGTCGACCAACGCCACGCGAACGACAGAGCGAGATATCCATGGTGGGCCTCACTTGGCAGCCGGGCTCACGGACGACAAACAAAGCGCGTTCGTGAGCGCAGCAGCAGTCAAAGGCAGCTACCCGGACGGCATCGAAATCGAACTCGGAAGTGCCTCGATCCAAGTTGGTCGTCAGAGCGAGGTCCAGGCCGGCGCCGGGCGCGCGGGCTACCACGGTGAGGGTGTCAGCGTAGCGGCCGAAGCCTTCACGGCCAGTGCGCAATTCGGTGCCGAAAACCCAGATGGCAGCGTTGGCCTCAACGCGGGGCTGTCTGCGACGGCGGCGAGCGTCGAAGCAACCGTCAAACACTCGGGCAACAGCGTCACCCTCGGACTCGCGGCGGGAGTCGGCGCGAGCGGGAGCGTCGGCGTGCGCGACGACGACAAGGACGGGAAAAAGGAGATATGCGCCCGCGCGGCCTTCGAATTCGTGATCATCGGCGGCTGCATCGAGCTTCCCACGTTCGTCAGGCCGTAAAGACAACCTCGCCTCCGGTATCGAGACAAACGCCGAAACGCCGCCTCGACGCGTTGACGGGCGCCGCGCGCACTCGCGACAATCGAATGTGCGCAACGACGACGCGCAGCGGCCGATGGGGGCAGCGTGATGGTCAACGCCTATCGAGACGACGCATCCTCCTTCCACGAGCGGCTTGCCGCGCTTTCGGCAGAAGTCGCGTCCTTACCCGCGGTCACGCCGCTGCAGCGCGCGCTCCTTTCGCCCGACAAGTGTCGCGAGCTCGCAGCCGTTGAAGCACGACTCCGTGAAGCATTGTCGGCCACTCCGACGGTAGTCACGCTCCAATCGCTCCAACGCGACGTCTCGGAGCTGCGCGAGTTCGTGAGCCGAATCCCAGAATACCTGCACGCGACGCGCAGCCGCTCATGGCCCACTCCCGAACCCAAAAAGCCCGAGGCATACCTCAGCCTGGGTCACTCGATCGACATGTTCGACCGTTGGGGGCCACGATTGGAACGCGCGTACCGCTTCGGTGACGCGGTCCGTTCGGACTTCGAGAGAAGCGGCATTCCGATGGTCCTCGTTGCATTCGCGCATGGATCGACCTTCGGCTTCACCGATCAGAGAATGGTCGGTCACCTGCGTGCGGGTGTTCCCAGCGGCCTCCGCGTGGCGGCCGTGCCACGTCGCAGCCTGGTAGACTACAACGAGCGTGCTCGCAACCCCGAGATCGTCGTCGATCCGGAGGTCGACGCTCACTTCCTGGTGCGTGGAGAACGCTCGCTCGCGCCCCCACTGTTTGGGCCCATTCGTCAGGCACTCCTTGCAGGGAGACACTGGATTCGCGCAGTCTCCGTCGACGTGGGGGCTGCGTCAGTGACGTGGGAAACCGTTCTCGTTCGCGACGCGACCATCGCGCCGGATTGGGCCGTGACCGTCGTCACCGGCATCATCAGCGTCGTTCGCTACGCCTAGAACCATCGCCTCCTCGAGAACGTCGTCTTCGTCGCATCGACGGAGCCCACTGACGACGGATGTCGAATCGTCGCAACCTCCGACCAAAAGGACCGACGGGAGCGACGATGACCAACGCCTATCGCGACGACGCCTCCTCATGGAGGGAGTTGCATGCCGTCCTTTCCACGGAGGTCGCGTCGATGCCGGCCATCGCGCCGATCGACCGCGCCCTGCTTCCGCGCGAGCAAATTTTGCGCGCTCGAGGCCATCGAGCTCCGCATTCGACAAGCGCTCGCGGCCGAGCCGGCGATGGAAACCATCCACTCGCTCACACGGGACGTGACTTGGTTGCGGGCATTTCTGTCGAGGGTCGATGAATACGTCCACGTCACGCAGAGCCAGCCATGGCCCTTCCCGCAACCCGCGCTGCCGGGCCAATCGCTCAGCCCGAATCGTTTCGTGATCGATGTCATCGAACGCTGGGGATGGCAGCTGGAGAACTGCGTGCCCTTTGGATGCGGCATGCGTTCCGATTTCGCCAAAAGCGGTATTCCGATGTGCCTCGTTGCCTATGGGCACGGCTCCAATCTCGACCTAACCGATCAGCGAATGGAACGGATACTGCGCGCCGGCATGCCCTCCGGACTCAACGTGGCGGTCGCGCCTAGACGCACGATCGCCGACGTGGTCGCGCGCTATTTCCGACACGAGGTGGTCGTCGACCGCGAGTTCGATCGGCACTTCGTGGTCTATGGGGACCACGGCCTCGCTCGCACAGTCTTTACGCCAGTACGTGACGTACTCCTCGAATGCCGTGAAGAGCTCTTTGGGCTTTCGTTGCGAGCCGGCGCCGCATCGCTCGCATGGGAGTCTCGCGTCATTCCGAAGACCGTGCTGCTCCCGGACTGGGCCGTCGAGGCGGTGACTGCCGTCGTCGAGACCGTTCGAACGGCGTAGGCTCTCGAAGCGGAATGAGCGCAATCGCCGCGAGAATTGGTCGATGGGGGCAGCGATGACAATGAACGCCTATCGAGACGACGTCGCTTCGCTGAACGATCGCCTCGCCGCACTCTCGGCGGAGGTCGCGTCGATGCCCGCGATCACGCCCATCCACCACAGCCTTCTTCCGGCCGCCAAGTACGACGAGCTCGAGAGTCTCAAGGCGCGACTCCGCGAGGCCTTCGCAGCCAAACCGACAATGCTCACGATGGATTCGCTCCAGCACGACGTCGCCGAGCTGCGTGAATTCCTGAATCGAGTTGGCGCGTACGTGGACGAGACGCGCAGCCAAGTCTGGCCCATTCCCGAGCCCGAATCCCCGCGTTGGACCGGTCGCACGCCGATCCGTGTGTTCGAGCGATGGGGTCGGCAGCTGGACGATTGCCGTCCTTTCGGGCGGGGAATGCGCTCCGACTTCGAGAGAGGCGCCATTCCATTATCGCTCTCCGTGTTCGCCGAGGGCGCCGGTTTCGGCATCGTCGATCCACGAATGCATCGGCTGCTCCTCGCCGGGGTCCCCAAGAAGCTCGGCGTGGTCAGGTTGCGTCGAAAGTCGCTACTCGACGACATCGAACGCTACTTTCGGCCCGGGCCCATCGTCGATCCCGAGTTCGACGCTCACTTCGCCCTTCGCGGGAGCCGCGCGCTCGCGTCCGCGTTACTGACGCCCATTCGTGGTGCTCTGCTCGACGGGAAATACAGTCTGACGTCACTCACGGTCGGCGGCGGTGCGGTTTCCCTGAGTTGGGAATCCGTTCTCATTCCTGAAACCATCGTGCTTCAGGATTGGGCTGTCCGGGTGGTCACCGGCATTGCGCAGACGGTGCGAACCGCATAGCCCGGCGCGAGAGGCTCGGCTCGCCGCGGTCATGGGCGTCGTCGACGTCGCTCGGAACGTGCAGACGCCCATGAACGGCAGAACCGTCAGGCCATTTTGAAGATCGTGCGCTGGACGAAATAGCCGTCCGCGTCTTGCTTGACTGCGAATTCACCGATGTAGCCGGAGGGATCTCCTCGATAGATGAAATCCACCCAAGCGCAATCGTCGTTGACCCATTCGATATCGTCTTTGATCGTCAGGTCGGAAAGCCATGCCCGATTCGTGTCCCACTCTCGACCTTCGAAGGACGAGTCTTTTGGAATCTCGTGAATCAGGTAGTGGTCCTGCCAGACGGTGAAGAGCGACTCGTTCCAATCCTCGTAGGCGTGACCGACGAGAGCCTTCGCCTCCTCGACCTTTCCCGCTCGGAGTTGTTCGAAGAAGCCGTGCAGGAACCTGCGAACGTCGTCGTGGGAAGGCTTCTCTTTCCAAATCTTCGGCATGCGACGAGGAGACTGCGCCCTCGAAAACCAGTCAAGAGCAACCGCCTCTGGCGGCATCCGAGGTCGTGTGGGTGTTGCACGAGGCACCGTTCGCGTTCGTAGCTCGCGACGCACTTCGCCTCATGAGAGACCGGGAGGGGACAGAAACCAGTCGCCCGAGACCGAAGACCCGAGACCCGAGACCTGAACGCACAGACCGGGCACCGGAGACTGATCACGCGAGAGTGGGAACGCGAGAGTAGGGAAGAGAACGCGTCTACGTGGACGTCGATGCCTACGTGGGTCGACCAAGTCCACCTCGTCGTCCGCGTCTAGGTCCACGCCACGCCGAAGCCCAGGTCCACGGCAACGTGGGCGGGAGAGCATTCGTCGCTCTCTTGTGCCGAGGCGGGAGCCGGGAGGGGCCTCACATCCCACCACGACGTCCACGCGAGAAGCCGCTAGCCGCTCAACGAACGCCTCACCGACGGTCATCACTCTCCTGGCAGTCAGGACAGGGGCAGCTCGCGGGGACCAGCCTTCCGACCACGAAGATCAGGCGAGAGCCGCTAGCCGCTCGACGAACGCCTCACCGACGGTCATCACTCTCCTGGCAGTCAGCACAGGGGCAGCTCGCGGGGACCAGCCTTCCGACCACGAAGATCAGGCGAGAGGCCGCTAGCCGCTCAACGAACGCCTCACCGACGGTCATCACTCTCCTGGCAGTCAGCACAGGGGCAGCTTGCGGGGACCTCGCCTTCCGACCACGAAGATCAGGCGAGAGCCGCTAGCCGCGCAACGAACGCCTCACCGACGGTCATCACTTTCCTGGCAGCGAGCACAGGGGGAGCTCGAGGGGGCCGGCCCCCCTCGAACGAGACAAAACAAAACCAAAACGGCAGCGAGGGAGAATCTCCACATCGCTGCCGTCCGGCTCTGTCTACGTACGGTTCGGGCTCCCTGACCCGTACTCCCTGGCATCCGGCTTCTTTGTCCGGGGGAGCTCGAGAGGCTTGGTACCTCTCGAAACCTGCTGTGCGAAGGAGGGGACTTGAACCCCTACGGTGTTACCCGCTAGCACCTCAAGCTAGTGCGTCTGCCAATTCCGCCACCTTCGCGTCGCTCGCGTTTCGCGTCGTTCGATGAATGCGGAATTACGATGTTCTTTCCGGTTCGTCAACACTCTTTCTCACGACGAAGTGCACGAATGATTTCTCCGACCTCGAAAGGCTTGCGAACGAGCTCCACCGTACCGTCGGTAAAAACGGCCGGGAGAGCGTCCGCATTGCCTGTAATTAGGAGGATTCGTGCATTCGGCGAGCTGGCGCGGATGCCCGCCAAGGCCGCCTGGGCGTCCGACTTGATGGGCGAAAAATCGACCAGCACGGCATCGTAGGGAGCGTCGACCAGCGCCGCGGTCAGCTCGTCGGCCGTCGAGGCCACGGTGATCTCGGCGCCACGGGCCCCCAGCGAGGCTTCGAGGAGCTGGGTGACCGCCACGTCGTCTTCGACGACCAGAACGCGCTGGCCAGCGAGCTCGGTGAAGCGAGAGGTGGAAACAGGCGGGCGCGGGATCGCGTCGGCGCGAGGCCAGCTCACACGGAACCGGGCGCCCTTCTCTCCCGAGGTACCGGGCACGAGCTCCACTTCCCCGCCCCAGACGCGCGCGAGGGCGCGCGAATGGCGAAGGCCCACGCCTGTTCCGCCGGGCCGGAGCGAGTCCCCGAGGAAGATCGAGTGCCTGCGCTCCGGAGCGACCCCCGGCCCTTCGTCGGTGACGTCGACGAAGCAGCGCTCGTCTTCGACCACCACGTTCACGTCGATGACCGTGTCGCGTGGGGCGTGCGAAAGCGCGTTGAGAACGAGGTTCGTGAGGATCTGCGCAACGTCGAGGGCGCCGCTCACGAGCGCCGTCGGGCCGCTGTCGCGTACGACGAGCCTCGTTCCCGTTCGAAGGGCTTCAACCTCGAGCGCGAGCACGACTTCCTCGACCACGGCTGCGAGCTCCCGCTGCTCGTCGATCCGCGGGGCGCCAATCGCGTGGCGCGCGAGATCGCGGGCGAGCCGAGCACGCTGCTCGACGATCGAAAGCGCGTAGGCCGTGGCCTCGGGCGAGGCGCCGGGTGCACGTGCTTCTCCCACCCAGCCGAGGAGCACCGTGAGCGCGTTCGAGACGTCGTGGAGGACGCCCGCGAGATCACGATGAGGATCGCTCGAATCCGCCATCGTGAAAGGACGCTACGCGAAGTCTGCCGTGACGTCACGGCCCACTTGGGAACAGCGGAACAGCACCGAGGGCGAGCCGGCGACAGATGCTGCCCCACCTGGCGCGGCCGAGGTGGCCCGCGCAACCACTCATCGAGACGCGGAAAAAGCGCGACGCTTGCGAGCGAGCGGCGGCCTGTGGTCCAAATAGAAGAGTCGCCCCTCCGCGAGGTGCCCGCGCAGCAAGGCCGCCGCTCCCCTACGAGCGCGTCGAGCAGGTCGAGTCGCCTCAGGTCGAACAGCAGCGCTGAACCGCGAGGAGGCACGGCCCCCTGCGAGCCGGCCGCTCCTCGCGGTTGACCGGCTCGTTCCCGAGCTCAGGCGCGAGGTTCAGGCTTCGGCAGCCGGGACCTCGCGCGCGTCCGTGCGGACCTCGCGCGATTCTTCCGAGAGCACCTGGAGCGCGCGACGCGCCGCTTCGATGGTGATGTCTCGCGCTTCGACGATCATCGCCGCAACGCGTTCGACGTCGCGGCCTAGCGCCCCCGCAGCCAGGGCAACGGAGCGCGCGTGGAGTGCCATGTGTCCACGCTGGATGCCGTCCGTCGCGAGCGCACGGACAGCGGCGAGGTTCGACGCGAGCCCCACGGCTGCCGCCACGGCGGCGAGGTCGCTCGCCTCCGTCACGCCCATCATCTTGAGCGAGAGGCGGGCGCTCGGGTGCACGCGGAGCGTGCCGCCCACCGTGCCAAGAGCCAGCGGCAGCTCGAGGAAGCCCGTCAGGAAATCGCTATCGCGACGCCAGATCGACAAGGGCGCATAACGGCCCGAGCGCGCGGCGAAGGCATGGGCGCCGGCCTCTACCGCGCGCCAGTCGTTGCCCGTGGCGATCACGACGGCGTCGATGCCGTTCATGATGCCCTTGTTGTGCGTGGCCGCCCGGTAGGGATCGAGCTCGGCAAAGCGCGAGGCATTCACGATCCCGTCGATGACGGCCTGGCCGTCCATCTGCTCGGTCGCGAGCATCTGCGCGGGAACGCGGCAGCGAACGCGAACGCAACGCTTGTCGCAGAGGTTCGACAGAATGCGCAGGCCCACGCGACCGCCGGCAAGGTCGGCGAGTCGATCGGCGACGCCCTCGGCGATCGTGTTGATGAGGTTCGCCCCCATCGCGTCACGGCAGTCGACGATGATGTGCGCGACGATCATCTCGTCGCTCGGCTCGCCGAGTGTGCGGACCTCGAGATCGCGCGCGCCTCCGCCGCGAGCGACGAGCCCCGGCACCGCGCGGTTGGCCTTGGCGAGGATCTCCTCTTTCGCGCCGAGGATCGCCTCGTGCGCGCGCGCCGCGTCTTTGACGTGCGTAAGCTGCACCTGGCTGATCATCAGCGGCGCATCGACCTCGGCGGAGAATCCCCCGCCGGCGCGCACCATCTTCGCAGCGTTCGACGCGGCAGCGACGACGCTCGGCTCCTCGACGACCATGGGGACCACGTGGTCCTGCCCGTTCACGCGCACGTTGAGCGTGACGCCGTACGGCAAGCCGTACGTTCCAAGCACGTTCTCGACGAACTTGTCGGCCGTCTCCGCGGAGAGACCTCCCGCATCGAGGGCGCTCGCGATCTCGGAGGGATCGACGCCCGTAGCCTCGCTCATCAGCGTACGGCGCTCGGCAACGGTCACCTTGTAAAAGCCGGGGAGTTGCGAGGTGCGCATCGTCATCACGTTCGGGCTCACACGTCGGCCGTTGCGAAAACCGCAGGCGTCGGCAGCGCCCTCACTCCTTTCTCGTCGAGACCAAGATCCAATCGAAGAAGTCCAAGCGCGCTTGCGCGCGTGAGGAACGCCGCGGAGGGCGGCGCGCTTCCGAGGTACACGGCGACGTCTCCGCCACCGGCACCCGAAACACAGAAGGCCGCGCTCTCACGCGCGGCGATGTCCGACAGCTCGCGAAGCTCGGTCGGCACGATCGGCGCGCCGGCCGCGTCACCGAGGCGCGCGAGGGCCGCCGATGTGCGCCGCACGACGTCGACGAGACGCTCGAGCGCACCGGCGTCCACGGCCTGCGCGGCGTCGCGCGCGAGGCTCTGCAGCGCGTCCATGCATTCGCGATGAAGCGCAGGCGAGCTCGCCGCGAGGGCATCGACCTTGCCGCGAAGATCGGACGTTCGTGCGCTGTTGCCGCACGCGAAGACCGACAAGTGCGCGCCGCGTGGCAAGGTCACACGCACGGGCAACGCGCCCATCGTGTACCGGAGGGCACCGCCGAACACGCTGGCGGCCACGTCGACGCCGCTTCCGCCGCTCTGGGCTGTGGCGTGCGCCTCACGCGCGCGAGAGAAGAGCGCTGCCCGGACGTCGTCGTCACCTACGTCCCGGCCGGCTTCCGCCTCGCGCGCTGCAAGCGACGCCACCAGAATCGCTGCGCTCGCACCGAGGCCGAGCTTGCGCGAATCGAGGAAGAGCGCCGACGCATCGACGTCGGGCGCGGCGACCGAGCCGAGCGCCGCTTCGACTTCCGGCGTGGTGAAGGATGCTCTGCGCGCCGTATCCGCGACGACGCCACGGCTCGTTGCCACGACGATGCAAGGCGCCCCTTCGAGCACCGCGTACGCGCCCGTCAATACGAGTTTGCCGGGCGCGAACGCCTTCATCGCGACGCCTCGGCCAGGGGCAGGATGCGCGCGCCGTCGCCCGGCGAAGTCTCGAGGATGCGAAGCACGCCGGGTACGCGCGCGAGCCGCTCCTTCGCGGCGGCGGCGTCGCTTCCACGCACCAGGCACTTCAAATGCGGGCCCGCGTCGATCGTGCCGTAGGTCTGGAGGCCGTCGGCACGCATGGCGCGCACTTCGGCGAGGGCCGCGAGCGTGGCGCCGGAGACGTAGACGATGCCCGCCGCCATCGCGCAGGCGTGCATCGCGAGCGCGCTCTTCTCGGCGTACTCGCCGACCGTGGAGAAATCCCCCGCGAGAATGGCGGCGCGGATCTTCGCGCAGAGCCGCGGCGCTTCTTGGAGCCACGCCGGGTAGTACGGGCTCACGCGCTGCGTGAGGAGCATGCCATCGGTCGACGACGTGGCCTTCGCCGCCTCGGTGGTCACGCACACGAGCACCTTCAGATCGAGCGCCGAAGGGCTGGCGACCGACGCCGACGTGCCCGTCGCACCGTCACCGCCGTCGAGCTCGACGAAGCCGCCGAAAAGGCTGCGCCCCGCGCTGGCCGAGCTCCGACGGGCGAGATCGCTCACGCGCGTGACGCTCCAGTCGAGCCCCGCAGCACGCACCGCCGCGAGGGCGAGCGCCGCGAAGCCGGAGGCACTCGACGCGAGGCCACTCGCCGTCGGGAAGTCGTTCGCCGACACGATCCGAGCACGTGCATCGATACCGGCGTCGCGACGAACGACGTCGAGCAGAGCCGACGCGCGTGCGAGCGGGCGCCCGTCCGTGCTCGCACCATTGAGCGAAAGCTCGTCGCTCGCGAGCGCGCCATCGAACGTGACGGTGGTGGTCGTGGTCATCCCGGCGAGCGTCACCGAGAGACTCGGAACCGCCGGGACGTTCCCCTCGCCTTCGCGCTTCCCCCAGTACTTCGCGAGCGCGATGTTGGGATGTGCGCAGGCCGTTGCCGAAAGCGTGCTCACGGCGCCCCCTGGGCCATCGCCACCGGTGTCGTGTCCTTCGAAACGACACCGCCGACGCGGGTGAGGAAGCCGTCGAAGCCGTCGCGCTTCCACGCGCTCAGAACCGCCTCGCCCTTCGAGGCCTCGTCGACCAGCGCAACCACGCAGCCGCCTCCGCCCGCGCCCGTGAGCTTCGCGCCATGCGCGCCCGCCGAACGGGCGGCCTCGCACATCTGCTCGATCTCGGGCGTCGAGACGAAGAGGCCGGAGAGCAGCATCTGGTTGAGATCGAGGAGCTGTCCAATCGCTCGCTCGTCGCCCGCCTCGATGGCGAGGCGCGCGTTCTTCACCAGCGTGTGGATGGCATCGAACGTCTTCTGCGTGGTCTCGAGACGGCGCTCACGAAGGCGGGCCACCGCTTCGACCATCGTCTTGGTACTCGACGCGATTCCGCTGTGACCGACGCAAAGCAGAAGCGTCCTCGGGAGGCGAACGCGCTGAATCGTGGGCGCCTGGGCATCGCTTCGCTCGTAGAGCACGCAGCCGCCGAGCGAAGAGACCGTCGCGTCGATGCCCGACGGATTGCCGTGGAACACGCGCTCCCACGCCATCACGCGCGATGCAATCACTTCCGGCGTGGCCAGGGGATCGAGGGCGCGCGCGACCGCAACGCCGAGGGCGGCCGAGCACCCGAGCCCGCCGCCCGGAGGCAGATCGGCACCGGCGTCGACCGTCACGACACCGACGGGCGCACGCCCCTCGGCGCGCTGGGCGTCGCGCGTGACGGCAAGGACGTCGCGGAACGCGCGAGCGAGCGGCAGCCCGTCGTCGGCAACGTCGTCGCTCACGGTGACGTTCCAATCGCGAACGTGCATCGAGCTACGGGATTCGTTGCACGGCGTCGCGTCGGCCCAGGCTCCGCGATCGATGCCGACAGCAAGCGCCGGCACGCCGTAGACGACGGCATGCTCGCCGAAGAGAATCACTTTGCCGTGAGCAGCCGACCGGCGTACGCCCGACGAACCGTTCGCTCCGCTCATGATGCTCGCTCTCCGAGGGCGGAAATCGCCCCTTGAAGCACGCGACGCCCCAGCGAGGGACGGAGGTTCATCGATGCGAGGACCTGGCGCGTCTCGTCGAGGAGCTCCTGCACGCGCGCCTCGACGCGGGCACGAGCACCGCTCGTCTCCATCAGACGGACGACCGCTTCGATCTCGGACGAAGGCGCATCGGGATTGCCGAGAACACGTGCGAGCAGCGCTTCGGCCTCGGCGCTTCCACGCAGCTCGGTGACGAGCGCCGTGCGCTTGCCCTGCCGGATGTCGTTCCAGATCGGCTTGCCGGTCGCGGTGGGATCACCGAAGACTCCGAGCAGATCGTCGCGGAGCTGGAAGGCGATGCCGAGCGGACGGCCGAAGCGTCCGAACTCGGCAACGCGCGCATCGTCAGCGCCGGCGAGAACCGCACCGAGGGCGAGAGGCCCAGTGACCGTGTAGCTCGCCGTCTTGAGCGAGTGGATGAGTTCCACGCTCGGCGGTTGCGCCGCACGGACGGCGCTCATCTCGGCGAGCTGCCCGGTGACGACGTCTTCCTGGATGCGCGCGAACGCCTGCGCCGCGCGGAGCAAGCGATCGGCGGACACGGGGCACTCGAGCAGTGCACTCTGCGCATAGCCGCTCGCAAGATCCCCCGCGAGGATCGCTGCGGCGTCGCCGAGGCGCACGTCCCCAAGGCGCTCGCGCAGCATGATGTGCACGGCAGGACCGCCACGCCGGACATCATCGTCATCCATCCAGTCGTCGTGAATGAGGAGGTACACCTGGAGAAGCTCGATGGCGACCATTGCGGGCAAGGCCGATGCCCATGAGCTTCCTGCGGCGTCCGTCGTCGGCTCGGCGCTGCACGCGTCGAACGCGGCGGCGATCAAAGCGGCGCGCATTCGCTTTCCGCCGCGGAGGGCGAGTCCTTCGATGGCCTGCGCCGCAGCCAGGACTTCGGCGCTTACTCCCGCCGCTGCGGCGAGCCGAGGCTCGAGCCAAAGGCCGAGTTGCCGATCGACTTGCCGACGAACGATTTCGAGCGTTTCGGAGAAGCTCGCCCGAGCGCTCGACGCGTTGTCGAGCTCGCTCTCGAGGCTGGTTTCACGGGGGCTCATGCGCGGAGGTCCATGGACTCGATAGGACGCTTGTGCCAGTGTCGCGACGGTTTCGCGCGAGAGAGAATCCAAGCGGTCGCACGAAACTCGTGGCCGGTCGGGCTTCGGTCGTGACTGGCCGTGGCTGGATGTGTGTGACTGGCTGTGACTTGAAGAGACTTCTTGCGGAGACTTGCCGAGACCCCCGCGCGACTTTGGAACTCCAAGCGTTCGGAGGCCCGAGCCGCGCCGATACCAATAGGAGTCGTCAGCGCGTGCGTCAACGGTCGGGACGTTTATTATTTCCTTAGAAATCAGCAGCTTTCACTTTTCTTTGAAGTATCTTGAAGTTCCGAGAGACAAACGCGAGAGGTGAAAGATGAGCGAGACTCGGAGCACCATTGGTCAGCGCAAGGCAGACCACCTCGCGCTTTGCGCGACCGACGAGGTCGCGTTCCGGAACAAGACGACCCTCCTCGAGCAGGTGCGCTTCGTCCACGACGCACTCCCCGACCTGCACGCGGATGCACTCGACACGTCGGTCGTGATTCTCGGAAAGCGATTGCGCGCCCCCATCGTCATCGCGGCGATGACCGGCGGGACGGAGGAGGCGGCGCGCGTGAATCGCGAGCTCGCCCGTATCGCCGAAGAGCGCGGCTATGGCTTCGGCCTCGGCAGCCAGCGCGCCATGCACGTCCGAACCGAGACGGCCGGAACCTACGAGGTCCGCGAGGTCGCTCCGACGACGCTCGTTCTCGGCAATCTCGGTGTCGTCCAGGCGCGTGCGATGAGCACGAACGAGGTCGACGATCTCCTCGGGAAGATCGCCGCCGATGCCCTGTGCATCCACCTCAATCCGGCGATGGAGCTCGTTCAGCCCGGCGGCGACCGTGACTTCACCGGCGGCCTCGACACCATCGCGCGCCTGGTCCGCGATCTGCGGGTGCCCGTGGTCGTAAAGGAGACGGGCTGCGGGATCTCTGGGAGCGTCGGAACGCGGCTGCGGAGCGTCGGCGTCACGCATGTCGATACGTCCGGCGCCGGTGGCACTTCGTGGGTCGCGGTCGAGACCAAACGCGCCGAGGCCGCGCACGACGCGCCGGCACGCGCGCTCGGCGAAGCGCTTTGGGACTGGGGCATTCCTACGGCCGTCAGCGTCGGCATGCTCGCGCCGCTCGGCTTCGAGACGATCGTGGCGACCGGCGGCATCATGACCGGACTCGACGTCGCCCGCGCGATCGCCCTCGGCGCAAGCGCGGCCGGGATCGCCCGCCCTGCCCTCAAGGCCCTGACGGCCGGCGGTCGCGACGGGGCCCTCGCCTTCTTCGATGCCGTCGAGCGCGAGCTTCGTGCCGCGATGCTCCTCAGCGGGAGCGCCAACGTCGCCGCGCTGCGGAAAGCGCCGCGGGTGCTCGGAAGCGAGCTTCGTACCTGGCTCGATCAGGCGTAATTGGCGGGCTGCCGGGCCTTCTGCCTGGCCCTTCCAGGCCCCTGACCGAGTGGCAGGCTCTGCCGTACTGCGTTTGAATGTTCGCGCCTTTGGAAAAACAGGTGTAGTTTCCGTAACTCCACCGTGTCGCCACGCGTCCTCGGGTGAGAGAAACGCACGCCTCCATGGATTCCCCTCGGTCCTTCCACGCTCTCGTCGTCGAGGATTCGCCCATGATGAGGCAGCTTCTCGTCTTCGCGCTCTCGCGCGTGAAGGAGCTCCACGTCACCGAGGCGGAGAACGGCGTCGACGCCCTCCGCAAGCTCGTCACCGGCCGCTTCGACATCATCCTCACGGACATCAACATGCCCGTGATGGACGGCCTCAAGCTCGTGCGACGCGTCCGCACGGACGCCGTGCACAAGACGGTTCCGGTCGTGGTCATCACGACCGAGAGCGCAGAGGAAGATCGCCAGCGCGCCCTTTCGCTCGGGGCGAATGCCTACATCACGAAGCCGATCCAGGCGCCGATCGTGCTTGCGAAGGTGAAAGAGCTCCTCGGCATCCGCGACTAACGCGGCCCGCCGAACCTGGACTAAGAAGGAACGCATGCCGGGCGTTCACGTGAAAATCTGCGGCCTGCGCACGGCCACCGAGGCCGCGGCGTGCGCCGAGCTCGGTGCAAGCGCCATCGGTTTGAACTTCGTGCCCGGTAGCGTTCGGAGAATCGCCCCCGATCTCGCGCGGGAGATCGCGCGAGCCGTGCGGGCAACCGGCGCACGCACCGAGATCGTCGGCGTCGTCGCGGATCTCTCGCTCGCGGAGATGCGCGCCTTGATGACCGAGGCGGAGCTCGACTGCCTCCAGCTCCATGGCGCCGAGCCTCCGTCGCTCCTCGAGCCGCTCCTCCCGCGCGCCTACAAAGCCGTTCGCATCGGCTCCGAAGACGACGTCGCCCTCGCCCGCTCCTATCCCGGTGCGCACCTCCTCGTCGACGCCAAGGTCGACGGAATGCTCGGCGGCAGCGGCGTTGCGTTCGATTGGGATCTCGTCCGCGACCTCGCGAACGAGCGAAAGCTCACGCTCGCCGGCGGTCTCCGTCCCGACAACGTGGCAGCGGCCGTGGCCGCGCTTCAGCCATTTTGCGTGGACGTGGCGAGCGGCGTCGAGAGCGAACCCGGCGTGAAAGATCTCGCCGCGGTTCGCGCCTTCATCGACGCCGCTCGAAGCTGAGCCTACCGCTCAGGCTTGCGCGTCGCTCGCGAGGTCGGTGCGGGCGATGATCGTCGCCGTGAGATCGCGCACGTTCTCGATGCCCTCGAGCAGCACGTCCGCCGGGGTCTGCCCCTTCGAAACGAGCTCCTTCAGGCGCGCGAGGTGGATGCGCTCGTCTTTGCCGTTAGGCGAGAGAATCGCGCGGCGCTCGAGGCCGCCTTCGGCGATCTCGATGATCTTCTCGGCGAGCGGCACGAGCGTACCGACGCGGAAGCGCGCTCCGAGCCCCTTCTGCCAGATCTCTTTGCGAGAGGCAGTGATCTCGTCGAGCGTCCAATCGTGGGTGAGCGCGTCGGCCTCGGCGAGCGCCTTCTCGTCGTAGAAGATGCCCGTAAAGAGCGCCGGGAGCGCACACGCGAGCTTCGAGCCCTGCGAGTCCGCACCGCGCACCTCGATCGTCTTCTTGAGGCGAACCTCGGGGAAGAGCGTGTTGAGGTGCGTCTGCCAATCGGAGAGGAGCGCCTTGTGGCCCTGGTAGCCGCTCTTCCAGAAGCTGCGGAAGGTCTGGCCGGTGTTGGAGACCTTCTGGCCGTCGCGCTTGAACATGAACATGGGGACGTCGAGCGCCCATTCCACGTAGTCGACGAACTTGGCGCCCTTCTTCCAGAGCGTGGGCACGAGGCCCGAGCGGTCGGGATCGGTATCGAGCCAAACCTTGGCGCGGTAGCTCTTTCCGCCGAAGGGCTTGCCCTCGTAGAACGGCGAGTTCGCCAGCAGCGCGGTCGTAAGCGGAGCGAGCCGAAGCGCGACGCGCATCTTCGTCATCGCGTCGTCTTCAGAAGAGTAGTCGTAATTCGCCTGCACCGTTGCAGTGCGCAACATCATGTCGAGCGCGAGGCTTCCGCGCGTCGGCAGGTATTCGCGCATGACGCCGTAGCGCTGCTTCGGAACCATCGTGTACTGGTCACGACGCGCGAACGGGTGGAACCCGAGCCCGAGCCAGCGCACGCCCGCGCGCTGCGAGAACGGCACGAGCTCCGCGAGATGCTCGCGGAATTCCGCGCAAATCTGGTGGCAGTTCTCGAGCGGAGCGCCCGAGAGCTCGAACTGACTGCCCGGCTCGAGCGTGATGCTCGCGCCGTCGCGAAGCAGCGCAATGAGCGGGCCGCCTTCGCTCTCGGCGTCTTTCGCCCACCCTTTGGTGGACGCGAGCTCCTCCATCAGCGCCTGCACCCCGCGCTCGCCGTCATACGGAACGGGATTCCCGTCCGCATAAACACCGAATTTCTCCATCTCCGCCCCCACGCGGAACTCCGTCGCGGGCTTGATGGCCGCGTGGAAGATGGATAGGAGGTCGTCGTAGGAGGCGATCGTTTTGTCGTTGAGGCTTTCGGCTGTCACGGCATTCGCCATCCAGAGTGTGATGCAGGAAAACGCGCAAACGTTGCGCGTCGCGAGGGGTCAAAACTTATAGCTCGGGTTCCCCGATTCACCGCGCGGAAAACGACGGGGCGTGGCTTCTCATCGCTCCGGAGGCGCGAGGCCTCTCATCGCTCCGGAGGCGCGAGGCTTCTCATCGCTCCGGAGGCGCGAGGCCTCCCGTCTCCCGACACGGCTGGGGCGTACGTCACGCGCGGGCAGCGCCGGGGACCTTGTTCGAGGGCTTCGCGGTCTTCTTTCGATCGAAAATCCGGACGCGGCGCACGAGCAGATCGAGCAGGTACACGGCGAGCGCAGCGCCAATGAAGCGAGACCAGAGATCCTGGTGGTAGCGGATGGTCTCGCCCGCCGGGTCGAATACCGTCTTCGCGTCGGGGTCCATTCGCCCGCCTGTCACCAGCGCGGCACGCGAAAGTGTCACGAGGTCAGGCGCCAGAGCGAGGTATTCGCGCGGATAGGGGTTCGTGACGTGGCCGAAGCTCTCGGCGACCTGCACGCTCTTCTGGCCGCCCTTGCCGTCGTCGACGCCCTTCTCGAGGCTCGCGTGCAGCAGGAACGAACCAAACCGCTCGAGCGGGAAATCCGCTTCGTAGCGCCCCGGCGCAGTCTGCTTCATCGCTACCTGACGCGTCTCGCCATTGGCCCCAGCGCCCATCCCGGACGTGTGCGGGCCGCTGACGGTGAGCTTGGCATCGAGCCCGTTCTGGAAACGGTCGTCTCCGCCGATGGCGTCGATGGAGGTCTTCACGTGGCCCGTGGCCGTGTCGATCTCCGCGCGCATGTCGTACTGCTGGCGCTTCTTCTGGCGCATGTGCTCGCGCACGAGCTGCCCCCAGAACTGGCCATAGCCCGGCCACCGCAGCCATTCGACGGCCCAAAGGTTCTTCACGTCGCTCGTCCACGCAAGCGACCACCCGAGGCCCACGTGCCAGCGCGCGAGGATCGGCTCGCCGACTTCGCTGGTCAGGATCTCCTGCGCCGGCGGGGGCTTCATCTTCGTCGCGACGTAGCCGTGCAGAAACGGCGCGGAGCCGATGTCTACACCGCGCAAGAAGTCCGCGGCGGTGGCGACCTTGGGCTGGAAGTACTCCTCGACGGCCGAATTGCGGCTCACCATCTCGGTCTCACGCGTGAAGACGCGAGGGAGCTGCTGCGGATCGGCGACCTTGTAGAGGCGGCCGCCGCCGAGGTCCTTGATCATCGTGAGCAGCGTCTCGTCGATACCGCTGCCGAGGCCGACCGACGTGACGGTGATGCCCTCGGCGGCCATGGACTGGACGAGGTCGCGAATGCCCTGATGCGGGGCCTGACCGTCGGTCAGGAGGATGACGTGCTTGCGGCGTGCGCGCGTGACGGTGAGCGATTGGTAGGCCGCGTCGAGCGCGGCGAAGATCTCCGTCCCGCCGCCCGCCTGGATGCGCGCGATGTCGTTCTGGATGCGCGCGCGATGTTTGGCGGGCGTCATGCGAACGACGCGCGTAGGCGCCGAGTCGAAGGCGATGACCTCGAGCAGATCGTCCGACGCGAGCGTGTCGGCGGTGGCCTTGGCAGCGGCCTTGGCCATCTCCATCGGCATGCCGCTCATCGAGCCGGAGCGGTCGATGACGAGGCACATGGCGACCGCCGGCTCGTCACGACGCTTCTCCGCGTCCATGCGTACAGGCAGGATCCGTTCGACGGTGGTGTGGTACCAGCCGCCGAGGCCGTAGCCCGCCTCGCCTCCGGCGAAGAGGAAGCCGCCGCCGAGATCGCGCACGTAGCTCTCGACGGCGTCTTGCTGCGTGAGCGAGACGGCGTCGGCGGGCGTATCCGAGAGAATGACGAAGTCGTAGCGTTCGAGCTCGCGGATCGATCCGGGGAGCTCACGCGGGGAGCGCACTTCGACGTCGAACTCCTGCGCACTCAGCGCCGACGAGAGGTAGCTCGCGCGCTGCGTGTTGCCTTCGACGTAGAGCACCGTCGGCCGGCCAGGGACGGCAACCGACACGGCGAAGCGGTTGTTCTCCTTGAAGCGATCCTCGGGAATTTCGGACAAATCGAGGCCGTACGTCACTTCTCCCGCGACGCGCACGACGCTCTTGAAGGTGACGTCGTTGTCGCCCGGCTTGAGATCGATGGTGCGGACGCCGTCGAGACCGTTGATGGCCTCGCCCTGCTTGAGGGTCGCCTTCACCTTCTGAGGACGGCTCGAGAAGATGTTCGCGTGGAGGTTGAACGGCTCGCCGACGCGGACCTTTTCGGGCACGCGCAAGTCGCGGAGCGCGACCTCGCCGGGCACCGGGCGGTGGTACGGAATCGAGAAGATCTTGACCCCGAACTCCTTGGCGCGGTTCGCCTCGGCGAGGATGTCTCCATCGGTCTGGACGCCGTCCGAGAGGATGACGGCGCGGCGCAGGTAGCCCGCGGGGTACTGGCCGTAGGCGAGCTGCATCGCGCTCGCGAGGTCGGTCGCGGCGCCGAGGCCGGTGCGCTTTCCACCCTTCGGATCGTCCGCAACGACGTCGTGCCGTTCGAGAACCGGTGCTTCCTTCGCGTCGGCCTCGATGTTCACGAGGCGCGGGCGCTTGGCGAACGTGATGACCCTGACGAGCGCGTCCGAAGGCTTTTCCTTGAGGCCCTTCGTGATCTCGGCCCGGGCGTCTTCGATGGCGGCGTCGGGAACGGACTCGGAGACGTCGACGAGGTAGACCGTGCAGATCTTCTGCGTGGTCGCCGTGCGCGCCAAGCGAGAGAGACCGAGCGCGAGCAGGGCGACGAACGCCATGCGGAGCACGGCCGAGAGAATGCGTTGCGGCAGCGGCAGATCGGCGAGGGAGCGACCGATCATCCACAAGAAGAACGGCGCGAGCAGCGCCAGGCCGAGCATCTTCGGCGACAGCAGCTCGTATTCGACGCCGTCGCGCGTCCACGCGAGCGTGGTCGCAGCGGGATGCAGGACGCCGCGCCAGTACAACCAGACGGAGGCGAAACCGACGAGGCCGCCCACGACACCGAACGCGAGCTTGCTCGTTTCGATCGTGCGCCCGTCGCGAACGGTCGACACGATCTCGACGATCGCGCGTGCAACGACGAAGGCGCAGCCTGCCGCCACGAGGGCCGTCCCGAAAAGCTCGGGCGTCAGCCAGGGCATGAAGCGATGGCTCAGGAACCACGTCGCGACGGCCAGCACGGCGAGAACGCCGGCGAGCACGAGACGGGAGCGTCGCGTGGGGGCGCTCATACCGTGATCCTCCGGTGGTAGGTGAACCACTCGACCGCCGTGAGGAGGATGGCGGCGAGCAGCAGGTAGATCCAGATTTCGCGGCGAACGCCGATCTGAAAGCCGGAGAGCTCGCCGGCCTTCTTGCCGTCGACCACGAGCTCCTTGGCGGGCTCGATCGCGCTCTCGTCGGCATCGAGGAGGTTGGCGGCGAACGACGTCACCGTGCGCGCACCGCTGTCGGCTCCATTCTTCGGGTCGGCCACGGGCTCGTCTCCGACGCCTTCGGCGCCCGCGAGCTCGTAGAAGCCTGCGTGCTCGCCGAGGTAGACGGCACGCCCTTCGTGAACGGGCACGAAGAGCTCTCCCCCACCCGGTGCCTTGAGGCGGGCTTGACCGCTCGGTGACACGACAGGCACGCGCCAGACGTCACCCGTGCGGAAGCTGGAGATGTACTGCGCGTCCTCGTCGGTGAAGTAGTTGATGCTGTTCAGGAGGAGCAGCGGCCACGCCACGCGCAGCGGCAGATCGCTCTCGCGCACGTCGAAGCCCATGGCCACGAATTTGAAGCCGCCGCGCTGGCCGGCGATCAGGATCGGCCCCTCTTCGCTCGCCCCGACCACCTTGTCGAGCGGCTCCGGCACGAGCTTGTGGCCGCGCGCGATGTTCACGTCGTCGAGCGCAGTCCAGCGCACGATGGGGTGCTTGCGCTCGATCTTCGCGAAGTACGGCGATTTGAGCTCGGCCTCGACCTTGACGGGTGAGCCAGGGCCTCGCGGATCGATGTAGATCGCATTCGCCCGCGGAGCGGTGAGCGGTGTGGCGCCGTCGAAGATGACGACGTCGGCCTTGGGGTTGGTGGGGGCGATCTTCTCGACGTAGTCCTTGGGCGAGACGACCTCGACGTCGAGGTACTCGTCGAGGAGGAGCGCCGCCTCGAGATAGGTGTTGCCGGGCGACACGACGAGGACCTTCGCCCGACGTCGCTCGGGCAGGAGCGCGTACGCGTGATCGTCGGCGGGCAAGTCGTCTTGGCTGCCGGCGAGCGGCTGGATCTTGGCCTCGAGCGTGCGGCTCGCGCCCGAGAGATTCGGGTAGAAACGCGGCAAACGCTCACTGGGCTTGAGCCGGAGCTTGGTGAGGTCGACGAGCGTATTGTCGCCGAAGAGGGAGAGCTCGATGTCCTCCTGCTCGGGTCCGGTGTTGGTGACCTCGAGCATCACTTCGTAGCGGCTCTTGTCGAGCGGGTAACGACGGACCGAGAACTGCGTGATGCCCACGTTGCGCGCTCTGGCACCGATCGGCAGGTACGTGAGCTTCACGTCGTCGGCGACGCGAACCTTGCCCGACGCATCGACCGCGTCTCCCAGGCGCCCGTCGGAGACGACCACGATCTCCGCATTTTCCAGGCCTCGCACGGAGTCGTTCGCAAAGCGAAGCGCACGCGGGAAGTCGGCGCGAGCGTCGGTGGCCTTGATGCTGTCGAGCGCGCGTTCGAGCTCGGTCGTGTCGCCGCTCATCGGTCCGAGCGGCGTGACCGCCGCGTCCATCTGAGCCACGAGCATGCGGTCGGCGCCGCCGAGACCGCGGATGATCTTCTTCACTTCCTCTTTGGCCGCGCCGAGGCGGTTCGGCCCCACGTCGGTCGCCTGCATCGATGCGCTCGCATCGACGAGGACCACGAGGTTACGCCCCTTGATGAGCGTGGCCGCCGCGCGCGGATCACCGAGCGCGAACGCAAGCAGCGCGATGAGCGCGAGCTGCACGAGGAGCGAGAGAAGTCGCTTCAGACGCGAGAAGAGGCTCGTGGCCTCCTTGTCGCGCAGGATGCGCTCCCACAACTTGGAGAACGGGACGGCGACGGTGCGTCGCCTCAGCTTGAGGATGTAGAGCGCGGTCGCGAATGCCGCGGCGCCGCCGAGGATCCCGAGAACCTGCGCGAGGGAGAGCCCTGCGAAAATCATCGCAAGAATCCCCCGCGCCGGAAGACACGCAAAATGAGCTCGTCGAAGGGCACGTCGACGTCGGCCTGGATGTACGGCACCTGCTTGGTCGCACAGAAGCGATCAATTTCGGAGAGGTATTCGCCGTACGCGTTCTCGAACCGCTCGAGCACCTTGGCCGTGACCGTGACCTCGCGCTCGTCGCCCGTCTCGCAGTCGTAGAGCAGCACGTCACCTGCGAGGTTCGGGGTTGCGTCTTTCTTGTCGACCACGTGCACGACGAACGGATCGAACTTGTTGTAGCGAAGCACGTTGATGCCGCGCTCGAAGCCCTTCGGGTCGTAGAGGTCGCTGGCGAGCACGACGAGACCGCGCCGTTTGTTCTGCGCGACGAACGCCTTGAGCGCATCTTCGAGGTCGGTATGGCCCTCCGCTTCGAGCTCGTTCAAGAAGCGGAACACCTTGAAGATGCGCGCCTTGCCTCGCGTGGCCGGCATGCGGTCGAGCACCTTGTCGGTGGTCGAGACGATGCTCACGCGATCGAGGTTGGCGAGCCCGACGTACGCGAGGGCCGCGCAAACGCGCTTGGCGTAGCGAAGCTTCCTCGCGTCACCGAAGCCCATCGAGCTCGAGGCGTCGATGATGAAGTAGATGGCAAGGTCCTCTTCCTCTTCGTAGAGGCGGAGGAGCAGGCGATCGAAGCGCTGGTAGACGTTCCAGTCGAGGTAGCGGAAGTCGTCGCCCGGTTGGTAGTCGCGGTGGTCCGCGAACTCGACGCCCGAGCCGCTCTTCTTCGTTCTCCGCTCGGCGCGCATGCGTCCGGCGAAGACGCGCTTGCTCACGAGCGCGAGGTAATCGAGCTTCCGCTGGAAGTCGTCGTCGAAGAGCTCGCCTTTGTCCGTCTTGGTGACGCCGGCGCCCTTTCGACCGAGGACGGCGTCAAGAAAGCCCAACCTGGGCCTCCGCCTTCCCTGCCTTCGTCTCGGGGATCGTCTTGAGGATCGACTCGAGTACCTGGTCGGTCTTCATGCCCTCGGCCTCGCCCTCGAAGTTGAGGAGCACGCGGTGGCGGAGCGCCGGGAGAACGACCGCCCGCACGTCGTCGATGCTGGCCGCGAAACGGCCCTCGAAGAGCGCACGAATTTTGGCGGCAAGGAGCGTGGCTTGGGCGCCACGAGGACTCGCGCCGAAGCGGACGAAGCGCTTGACCATCTCCGGCGCGTCCGGGCCGTCGGGATGGGTGGCCTGGATGACGCGAATCGCGAAGTCCTGCACGTGACGCGCGACCGGCACGCGACGCACGAGCGCCTGCATGCGGAGGATCTCTTCACGGTGGAGCACCGCCTGGCGCTGGCCGCGCGCCTCGCCCGTGGTGAGGTCGAGGATGGCGTGCAGCTCGTCGCGGTTCGGAAACGGAACGTGGAGCTTGAAGAAGAAGCGGTCGAGCTGCGCTTCAGGAAGTGGATACGTACCTTCCATCTCGAGCGGGTTCTGCGTCGCGAGGACGACGAACGGCTCGTCGAGCACGTAGGTGCGCTTGCCGACCGAGACGCGATGCTCCTGCATGGCCTCGAGGAGCGCGCTCTGCGTCTTCGGCGTGGCGCGGTTGATCTCGTCGGCGAGGACGATGTTCGAAAAGACCGGGCCCTTGCGGAATTCGAAGACCTTGCCGCCGGCCTGCGAGTCGTCGATGACCGTCGTGCCGAGGATGTCGGCCGGCATCAGGTCGGGCGTGAACTGGATGCGCGAGAAGTTCAGGCTCAACGATTCACTCAGCGTGCGCACGAGCATCGTCTTGCCGAGACCGGGGACACCTTCGAGCAGTGCGTGGCCGCCGGCGAGCAAGCACACGAGCACGCCTTCCACGACCGCTTCGTTTCCGACGATGGTCTTGGCGATCTCGCCCTTCAGCGCCGCAATCGAGGCGCGGAACTGATCGACTTCGGCACGAACGGCGGAGGCGTCAACGGATTCGGTCATCGAGAAGCTCCTGGCTCTCTGCCGTCGAGACTCGCGAGCGGGGCCCGCAAGGGGACGACGAGAGGTGAGAGAAGGTTGGTGTGAAGTGCGCGATCAGGCGGGCCGAATTTCGAGGCGAGTTTGGAGAGAGCCCGATCAAGGTTGGGGGTTCGGTGAAGGCGCCGGTGCGGTTGCTCCGCCCCCCTGTTCGCGAGGGCGAATGAGATCGAAGTAGCGACGCACGTAGAAGCGGTAGCCGCCGGGGATTTCGTCCTTGTTGAGCGCCTCTTCCGCGACGGTATGGTACTCGCGATAGACGGTCTCGTAACGCCGGTTGGCGAAGCCGCGCTCGGCCGCACCATAGATGACCTCGCTGCGACTGCCGCCCTGTCCGGTGTCGTTGCCCGCGACCTGCGTGTCCTGCGTGCCGACGTTCGGGTTCGTGGCGCCACCTTGCACGTTCGAGTCGTGGCCGGAGCCGTAGCCGGGGCCCTTGTTCTGCCCCTGACCTTGCCCACCGTTCTGACCGCCACCTTGGCCCTGACCCTGGCCCTTGGTGATCATCAGCATCTTCTCGCCGTTCGGGCCAAGCACCCAGATCTCGCCGTTCTTGCCGCCGCCCTGGCCCTGGCCTTGGCCCTGGCCCTGGCCCTGACCCTGACCTTGGCCATTGCCGGCTTGCTGACCGCCCTGGCCCTCTTGCCCCTCTTGCCCGTCTTGGCCTTGTCCTTCTTGACCTTGGCCCTGCTGACCGCCTTGGCCCTGGCCCTGCTGGCCGCTCTTGCCGCCCTGGCCGTGCGCGCGCTGCTGGAACACGCGGAGACGCGACATCTGCCCCTGCCCGCCCTGCGATTGCTGGCGCATCATCTCGCGCAGCTCCTGGAGCTTCTGGCGTAGCTGCTCCTTCTCGTCCTGGGACATCTCCTCCTTGCCCATGCGGTTGATGTCCTGGGCGGCGCTCTCGAGGTCTTGCGCCGAGAGGCCGAGGTCCTTCATCAGGTCTTCGGCGGCCTTCTGGAGCTCGCGGTCGAGGCGATCGAGCTCGCGCTGCGTCTTCTGCTGTTGCTCCATCTCGCGATCGAGTCGTTCGAGCTCGCGTTCGCGCTTCTGCAGGAGGCTCTTCTCCTGCTCGCTGGCGCCCGCATCGCCCATTTTCTGCTTCTGCTTGAGGAGCTGCTCCTTGAGCTCCTCGCGGCGCGCGGCGAGCGACTCGGCTTGCTTCTTCTGATCTTCGCCGGCCTTTTTGAGGGCCTCGCGCATCTTTTCGAGCTGCGATTTGTCGAAGCTCGCGCCCTGCTCGCGGAGCTTCTTGGCGAGATCCTTGAGGGCTTTGTCGGCCTCGGCGAGGTTCTTGTTCTCGAGCGCCTCGCCGGCGGGCTTGGTCAGCTCGCTCTTCTTGAGCTCCTCGCCCATCTTCTTGAGCGCTTCTTCGAGCGCCTTCGCGTCCGCCTCGCGGCCCTGCAGGAGCTTGTCTTCGAGCTGCTGCATGCGACGAAACGCTTCGGTGCGGTCGAGGCGCTTGTTGGCGAGATCTTCGATGAGCTGGTTGAACTCCTGGACCGCAGCCTTCGCTTCGTCGGTCTGCATGCGCTGATCGACCTCGCGCAAGAACTCGCGCATGCCGTCGAGGTCGTCTTGCGTGACGTCGACGGCGTCGATCGTGTTCGCCTTGGCGACGACGGGCTGCGCGCGGGTGCACCCTTTGACGAGGAGGAGCACGGTGATGACGGCGCCCATGACCGCGATGAAAGGCCACTCGCGCGGCGCCTTCATCGGCACGGCCTTCTTCGGATCGACGCGGCCCACGTGGGCGAGGGCGTCGTCGATGGCGGCCGTCATGAAGGGCGTGCGGTCGGTCGGAGCGAGCTCACCGAACGAGAGAGCGCTCGAGAGACGATCCGAGAGGACGTGGAAGGCATCGAGGGCCACGGCGCCCGCGCGGCGCGGCAAGCGACGCACGAAACCGATGGCGAACACGAGCGTGACGACGACCCCCGCAAGGATGGCGGCAATGCGCGCGGGCCGCGCCGTCGTCACGCCGAACTTGTAGAGGATCAGCGTCACCGCAACGGGTACGAGGGTCACGGCCAGGGCTTTGGCTGCCCACAGAAGCGCACGCCGGATCCGAATCCGACGTTCTGCGACCTGCGCGGGCCGTTCGATGGCGTCCAGCGACACGATCGGCTCCCCCTTCGAGGGCCCCATCGGTTCGCTTCCCGCCTCGACGTTCTCGCTGGTTTCCATCCGGGCTTTTGGCTCCTCTATCTCCCTAAGTCCGTTCGGACGTTCGACGCGCCACAAAGTTCCCTTGGAAGGGACTTCGCGTTCCGTTCGGCGCGTTCGATGACCACGTGCCGAGGGCGCTACGACGAATTCGCTTACATCATCGTAGCACTACGCTCGGTGATGGCGTTTTCATTCCCTTGGCCAGGGTACGACCATTTAGGATGCGACCGCGTGCCGACTGCCCCTGCCCCACCCGCGCCACTCATGACGCCCGTCGCGCTCGAACTTCCTGCCGTGGAGCTCTCCGTCGTGCGGGAAGAGCTCGCCAACGCGGACGGCTTCCTTCGTGTGCGGAGGGTCGAGCTCGTGGCAAAGCACGAGGGCGAGACGTCCTCGCGCTTCACGTACGAGGTGCTCGATCGCACGGCGCTCGACGCTTCGATCATCGTGGCACACCACGAGGTCGACGGCGTGGAGCACGTCTGGCTCCTCAGCAGTATTCGCCCGCCGCTGGCGCTTCGGCCGATCGAGCCACGCGTCTCGGCGGTGCTTTGGGAGCTTCCGGCTGGGCTCGTCGAGCCCGGTGAGCCCCCGCGCGAAGGAGCGCGGCGGGAGCTCGAAGAAGAGCTCGGCTTCGCCGTTCGAACGGAAGAACTCGAGCCGCTCGGCGGTTACACCATTCCCGCGCCCGGTTTCGTGGGCGAGCTGCATCATATCTTCCACGTGCGCGTCGATCCTCGAACACGGCGAGAGCCCACAGGTGACGGCTCGGTGCTCGAAAGCTATGCGCGCATCGTGAGCATGCCCCTCGCACGCGCACTCGAAGCGTGTCGTCTCGGCGAGATTCGTGATGCGAAGACGGAGCTCGCTCTTCGTCGTCTCGCCGATCTCCTCCACCACGGCTGATTCGCATGGCCAGAACATCGCAGAAGCCGAAGGTTGCGATCGTCGTCAAGCGCACGACCTATCGCAAGTTCGTCGTCGAAGAGCACGATCCCGTCATCGCTCGCCTGATGCGGAGGCGCGACCCGACGGTCATGCGCCTCAAGCAATCCCACGACGCCCACGAAGCCACCATGCGCGAAGTCGACGAAGCGCTCGACGAGCTTGGCGCCGACGTGGTCTTTCGAGGCGGCGCACGCGGGCGCATCCCTCAGCGAGTCGATCTCGTGGTGACGGTGGGCGGCGACGGAACGCTGCTCGCGGCGTCGCACCAGATTGGCGACGGCATTCCCCTGCTGGGGATCAACAGCGCTCCCGAAAGCTCGGTCGGATTCTTCTGCGGTGCGAAGAAGGGCAACGTGCGCGCGATGCTCGAACGTGCGCTCGCCGGCACGCTCGTCAAGACGGAGCTCGCGCGAATGCGCGTCGATCTCAACGGCAAAACGCTGCACGCGCGCGTTCTCAACGAAGCGCTCTTCTGCCATGCGTCCCCCGCGGCGACGTCGCGCTACATCCTGCGGATCACGCGCGCGAACGGAAAGGTCCTCGAGGAGGACCAGCGCTCGAGCGGCATGTGGATCGGTCCGGCTGCCGGGTCCACGGCCGCGCAACGCAGCGCGGGAGGCTCGGTGCTGCCGCTCACCTCGAAGCGGATCCAATACGTCGTGCGCGAGCCCTACACGCCCGCGGGCGGACGACTGCGCGCGCCGATGGGCCTGCTCGATCCCGACGGCTCACTCGTCCTCCGCAGCAAGATGCGCGAAGCGAAGGTATTCCTCGACGGTCATCGGATCGTCCACGCGATCACGATCGGCGACGTGCTCGAGATGCGCCGCAGCCCCGACCGGCTCACGGTGTTGGGAATCGCGACGAAGCAGCGCGTCTGAACACGGACGGGAAATCGCCGTGAGGCGCGCCCGCTCGCCTGGGCCCTGCGTGAACCGCAGGTGCACACGTTGCGCATGAGCCCACGTACGATCTCCGATGCCGCTGTCGGGATAACGGTTGGCATCAACTGTGACACGACCCTGACGAAGTCATGACGGTCGAGCTTTCGAAGAGCGACACGTCGCGTCAACCCAGCTGAAAGGAGTCGACGCGGCACGAACCTCGCACTATTTGCCGACGTCGCAATGGGCTTCGAAATCATCGGAACCGGTCACTACGTGCCTGGCGCTCCCGTCACCAACGAAGCGCTCACGCGCGTGATGGACACGTCCGACGACTGGATCTACCAGCGTTCCGGTATCCGCCAGCGACACTTCGCGGGCGAAGGACAAGCGGCGAGCGATCTCGCACTCGAGGCTAGCAAGCGCGCTCTCGAAGCGGCGCGGCTCAGCCCCAAGGACCTCGACTACATCATCTTCACGAGCATGACGCCCGATTACGTCTTTCCGGGCTCCGGCGCCGTTCTCGGCGCGAAGCTCGGCATCGATGGAGTCCCCGCGCTCGACGTTCGCCAGCAGTGCGCGGCGATGATCTTCGGCCTCCAGCTCGTCGACGGTCTCTTCAAGAGCGGCGCCGCGAAGACGATCCTCTTCGTCGGCGCAGAGGCTCACGCGGGCTTCATGCCTTGGGACGACTGGGACGTCGTCGAAGGCAAGAGCGATCGCGAAGTCTCGCCCGAGGCCCGCAAGCGCGCGAACGATCACCGTGCGCTCGCCGTCCTCTTCGGTGACGGCGCGGGCGCTCTCGTCTTCCGTCAGACCGATCGCGACGCCGGTCTCGTGGCCGCCAAGGTCCACACCGACGGTCGCTACGCCGAGACGCTCTACGTCCCCGGCGGCGGCTTTCGCACGCGTCCGTACTGGAAGGCGAACCACTTCGACGAGCAGGCTCACATCCCTCGCATGGACGGCCGCGAGCTCTTCAAGTTCGCTGTCACCAAGCTCCCGCAGACGGCGCGCAAGCTCTGTGAGGACACGAGCACGCCGATCGACAAGATCGACTACTTCCTCGCGCACCAGGCGAACGCCCGCATCAACAACTACGTGCGCGAGCAGCTCGGCGTGCCGGAGGACAAGATGCCGATGAACATCGATCGCTTCGGCAACACGAGCGCGGGCACCCTCCCCATCCTCATCGACGAGGAGACGCGGAAGGGAACCCTCAAAAAGGGCCAGCTGAACATGATGCTCGCCCTCGGCGCGGGTATTCACTGGGGCTGCGCGCTCGTTCGCTGGTGAGCTGACGCCGGGCTGAATCGCTCGAAACGACGCCAAAAGACGGCCGGCGCTGCTGATCAGCCTCGGCCGTGCTACATTTCGAGGGCCATGAAGCTCGCTTGTGGTCTCTTGCGCTTCTTCGTGTCTGTCGGGTCTCTCGGGGCACGCGTCGGCGTATCTGTCCGCGTGATTGGCGCCGCGATCGGAATCGCCGCCGTTGCGGGCGTGGGCAGCTTCGAACGCGAGGCTCAGGCCTCCGTCTCGATCGCCGTCACCTTCGACGCCCTCGTGAAGGACGCCGATGCCGTGGCCGTGGTCACGCCCGTCGAGCACAAGAGCGTCTGGGAGAACGGCCGCATCTACACGTACACGCGCGTGAAGGTCGATCAGGCCGTCGCAGGTGACGTCGCCTCGGGCGGCGAAGGTTGGGTCCGCACGATGGGCGGCGTGGTCGGCAAGATCGGCCAGCGCGTCGAAGGCGAGGCCGTGCTCACCGAGGGGTCGAGCTCCTTCGTCTTCCTCCGCAAGCAGCCGGACAACACCAACAACTGGATCGTCTCGGCGCGTGCGCAGGGGCAATTCCCGGTCGTCGTCGACGAGGCCTTGAGGATCCGCAAGCTCGTCCGTGCGAACACGCTCGGCGCCATCCTTCCGCCGAAGCCGACCCAAGGCGGCGCGCAAGGAGCCACCACCGGCCCCGTGGCCGACCCGACCAAGGCGTTCGTCGCCGACCCGTCGACGCTCAGGCTCGCCGGTGAAGTGTTCCACGAGCGCTCGATCGACGACGCCACGCGCGAAGTCACGACGGCGTGGAAGCGCCTGCATCCCGCCCCCGCCAAGACCACCACGCCCAGCAAGTGATCCGCATGCGCGCGGCTCTGGCGATCGTCGCGGGGGTGGCATTTCTCGGCCTCGCCGCCGACGCTCGCGCTTTTTGTCGAACGACGACGGTCGCCGTCGCTCCGGATTTCCAGCCTACGCCGACGAAGTGCTGGGATCAGGGGCACCCGCTCTTCTGGCGGAACTCGTGCGTCGGGTACAACGTCCAGCGCAACGCGAGCCGGCAGGTGTCGTTCGAAGACGCCGCGAATGGGCTCTCGGCTGCTTTCGCGAAATGGAGCGGCTCGAGTTGCCCAACGGACGGCACCGGTCGCTCACGGGTCAGCATCGACATCCGCGACCTCGGCCCCGTCGATTGCGGCGACGTGAACTACAACCTCAACGGGCCCAACCAGAACGTCATCGTCTTCCGCGATTCGAACTGGCCGCACGAGGGCACGAGCAACACGCTCGCCCTCACCACGGTCACGTTCAGCCCGGACACGGGCGAAATTTACGACGCGGACATGGAGATCAACACGTTCGATCAGCGCGTCACGCTGACCGATCCGGTACCGCCCGACGGCTACGATTTCGCGAGCATCGTCACGCACGAAGCCGGGCACTTCCTCGGCCTCGCCCATTCCGGGGACAACCGCGCGACGATGTACTCGAGCTACAGCCCCGGGGCCACCGCCATGCGGAACCTCACGTCGGACGACGTGGCGGGCATCTGCACCGTTTACCGCCCCGACGGAAAGCGCGAAGTCCTCGACGAAAAGGTCACCGCCGGAACGCAGTGCGATCCGAGCCCGCGTCGCGGTCTCACCAACGAGTGCGCCGAGAGCACGAAAAAGTCGTGCACGGGCTCATCCACCGTTGCGGCGTCCTCCCCTGCGGGACGCGCCATGCCCGGATGGCTCGGCTTGAGCGCCGCGCTGCTTGGCATGCTCATGTGGCGGAAGCGTAGGACACGAGAATAGGGCCCGTGCGCCGCGTGTGGTAGGACGAACGGCCTCGAAATGCCTGACGCGGTGCCCACATCGAAGACTGACCCCAGCACGCACCCCGTCTCGCTCGTCACGACCGAGCCTGAGCTCGTAGCGGCCGCAAAACGCCTCGGGCAGGCGCCAACCGTTGCGTTCGATCTCGAGTCGAACGGGCTCTTCGCCTACCGCGCTACGGCGTGCCTCGTGCAACTGTCGTCCGCCGACGAGATCGTCATCGTCGACGCCATGGCCACGCCCCTCGCGCCGCTCGCCGATCTGCTCGGTTCCGATCGCACCGTGAAGATCGTCCACGACGTCGCGTTCGACGCGCGCATCCTCGCCGAGAACGGCGTCCACCTCGCCAACGTGCGCGACACGTCCGTCGCCGCGCGCATGCTCGGTCGCACCGCCACGGGGCTCGCCAGCCTGCTCTCGAGCGAGCTCGGGATCTCGATCGACAAGGCCCTCCAGCA
Source organism: Labilithrix luteola (assembly GCF_001263205.1). GTDB lineage: Bacteria > Myxococcota_A > Polyangia > Polyangiales > Polyangiaceae > Labilithrix > Labilithrix luteola. Next base: position 8,670,717 of record NZ_CP012333.1, on the reverse strand, counting down.
GCACGACTGGGGCAAGCGGCCTCTCGATGCCCACGCTCTCGCGTACCTGTCGGGCGACGTGCAGCACCTGCAGAGCCTGGCCGACAAGCTCTGGGCCGAGGTGAACGAGCGCAACATCGGGGACGCCATCGACGAGGAGACGCGGTATCGCCTCAGCCAGGCCATCGACGCCGCGAAGACCGAAGACATTCGGCCTCCGTACATCCGCTTGAAGGGCATCGATCGGGCCGCGCAGGGCGATCTCCCGATCCTCAAGCGTCTCGCCGATCTGCGCGAAGCGCGCGCGAAAGAGCTCGACGTTCCGCCGTACAAGGTTCTCGGTCCGGACATTCTCTTCGCCATCGCGCAGCGGAGGCCCAAGACCATGGACGACCTCGCGCGCATCCGCGGAGCCACGGCGGGGCATCGTGCGCGTTCGATCGCGCGAGACGTCCTCCGTGCCGTTGCCTCCGGCATCGCCGACGCAGGCATCCCCGAGGAAGACCGCGCGATGCTCCAGAGGCCTCGCCTGCCCTCGGCGATCGCCAAAGCGCGTCGCGCCCGCGAGCAGCGCCTCACGCGATGGCGCAAGATCGAAGCGAAGCAGCGAGGCATCGACGAACAGGTCGTGTTGCCTGGGCACTGCCTGCAAGACATCGCCGATCTCGACGAGCCGTCGGTTGACGACCTCTACACGATTGCCGGCATCGGACGCTTCCGCGTCGAACGCGACGGCGCCGCCATTCTCGCCGCGCTGAACGCCCCCGACGAGGCCAGCCCTTGAGCAACGAGCTCCTCGTCGTCGCGGGGGAAGCCTCGGGCGATCGTGCCGCCGCCGCGGTTCTCTCCCACCTCCCGGGGGTCCGCGCGTTCGGCATGGGCGGCGGCGCGATGGCGAGCGAAGGCGCCGAGCTCCTCTGCGATCTGCGCGAGACCACCGCCCTCGGCGTCGTCGAGGTCGCCGCACGTGCCCTCAACGTGGGCTATGCGTACGCCCGCATCCGAGCGGCTTGCGCCTGGCGAAAGCCGGCCGCGGCGCTGCTCGTCAACTACACCGAGTTCAACACGCACCTCGCGGAAGCGCTCTGGTCGCAAGGCACCAAAGTGCTCTGGTACGGCGCTCCCCAGGTTTGGGCGTGGCGGCGCGGACGTGGCGCTCCCCTCCGCCGTTACCTCGATCGCATGGCGGTCATGCTTCCCTTCGAGGAGCCGATCTGGCGCGAAATCGGGGTCGATGCGCACTACGTCGGGCATCCCGCGCTCGAGGAGAGCCGCGAAAAGCTCGCGACGCCGATCGCACGCGTGAACGGCTCGCCGAGCGCGAGGCCGCCGAGCGAGCCGCGCGTGGCGGCGCGGGAGCTTCTGGGGATGACGCCATTCGCGTGGGCCGTCGCCATCCTTCCGGGGAGCCGCCCGCACGAAGTGCGGCGCCTGCTCGAGCCGATGCTCGAGGGCTATGAAGTCGTGCGGCGCGATCGCGCCAGCGTCGACGCGCGCGTGCTCCTCGCGCCGAGCCTCGACGACAAGACCCGCGAGTGGGCCGTGGCCGTGGCCACGAGCCACGAGGCCGAGGTGGTGCACGTCGACGCGCGCGCCGGCATGGCCTACGCGCTGCCCGCGTTCGACGCTGCGCTCTGCGCATCCGGAACGGCATCGCTCGAGTGTGCGCTCGCAGGCGCCGTTCCGATTGTCTGCTACCGCGTTGGGCTGGTCACGGAGCTCGGCGCTCGCGCGCTCATGACCACGAACCACGTGGCACTGCCGAACATTCTCCTCGGTCGTCGTGCATTTCCCGAGCTCCTGCAGCGAAATGCCAGCAAGACGCGCATCGCCGAGACGCTGGCCCTCGTGCTCGACGAGCGCGATCGCTTCGTCGAATCCTGCGCTGAGGTGACGCGGGCGCTCGGCGGAAAGAATCAGGCATCGCGTCAGGTCGCGCAGATGCTCGAGCCATGGCTCGCCACCGGTCTCGCGCCTTCGCATCAGGTGCAAGAGATCGAGGTCCCTCCTCGAGGCAAGGTGAGCGCCCCCGCATGATGCCGCTCGTCGTCGTCTCCGTCCTGCTCTTGCTCGTCCGCTTCTTCGCGGCGATGCGCCTGGGGTTCGGCGACAGCGAGGCGCTCTACGCGACCTGGGCGATCCATCCCCAGCCGGCCTATCTCGATCACCCCGGGCTCGTTGGGATCGTCGCACGCGCCATCGGCGAAGGAACGATCCCCTCGCCGTTCCGTGTGCACATCGTCACGTCCGTCGTCGCGACGCTCGTGCCGTGGATCATGTACGGGGCAGCGCGCGCATTCGGGGCGGAGAAGCGCCCGGCGATGGTGTCGGCGCTTCTCGTGGCGCTCGTGCCCGAGATGGCCATCGGCCTCTTCGCCCTCACGCCCGATCTCCTCCTGGCTCCGCTCTGGCTCGGCGCCCTGGCTCTCGCCGCCATCGGTCTGCGCGCGCCCGCGAACGAATCGCGCTCCGCCATTGCACTTCTTTTTGCGGGCCTGCTCGCCGGCGTGGGCTGCGCGGCCAAGGTCTCTGGAGCACTGCTCGTGGTCGCGCTCGCCGCGACGTACGTGTCGGTGGCGAGATCCAAATTCGAAGAGCGCGCCGCCGCCCGCTCGGTGTGGCCTTGGGCGGGTCTTGCCACGGGCGTCATCATCCTCGCGCCGATCGTCCAGTACGAGATCAAGCGTGGCTTTCCGATGCTCCACCATCGGTTGGTCGAAACGCAGCACGACGCGGGCCTCACGTTGCGCAATCTCGGCGCGCTCGTCGGCGGACAGCTGGTCTATCTCTCCCCGCTCGTCGCCTGGCTCGCGTTCGTGGTCGCGCGCGATCTCTTCCGCGATCGGAACCGTGACGCTCTCTCGCGCCTCTGTTTCTACGCCTTCGCCATCCCGATCGTTCCGCTCGCCGGACTCACGGTCTGGAGCCGCGTGGCCGAGCCGCACTGGGTGGCGCCCGCGCTTCTCGCCCTTCCGATCCACGCCGCACGACGCGCCTCGTGGCATCCCTCGCGGCGCCTCTACCTCGCGAGCGCAGGCGTTGCTGCGTTCTTCACGCTGGCCGTGCACGCGTGGGTGCTCGTCCCCTCGGCCTCACGCCTGCTGCCCGAGTCGTTCGATCCGAAGCTCGACATCTCGAGCGAGCTCTATGGCTGGCCAACCGTCGCCGACGCCATCCGCGATCAGATCTCCGCGGCCGCCACGCCCTTCGATCCGGAGGGACGCGAGGTCGTCGTCGTCGGTCCGCACTGGACCGTGTGCGCACAGCTCCACGCAAGCCTCCCCGGGCTGCGCGTCGGCTGCGCCACGCCGATCCCCGACGACTTCGACACGTGGTTTCCGCGCAGCGAGTGGCGCAAGGCCGAGCACGTGCTCTTCGTCACCGACAACCGCTTCGACGGCGACGGCAGCGATCAACTCCCCGCGCAGGTGCGCATCGGCCAAAGCCGCGTACGCATCCTGCGCGGAGGACGCACGGCGCGCGTGTTCGAGCTCTATCTCTACGAAAATCGAGCCTCAACCTCGCGCGAACCCGAGCCCTCGCGGCTCGGCCGCTCGGAAGTACGGAAGGCTCTTCGCGAGGACGCCGAACAAGGCGCCGCCGAAGAGGAAGTAGATGACCGCCCAGCGGTGGTGACCATGCCCGGCGCCGCCCGCAGCGACCATCCCGCCGTAGCCGAGTGAGGCGATGAACGCGACGACTCCGACGCCCCAACCGAAGCGTCGGTGAAGCGCGAGACCGAGCGCGGTCACGGCGAAGAGCAGCACGAAGATCACCGAAGCGACGCGCGCGAGCCCAGGGCTCCAGCCACCCGGCGTCACGCGCGACGCAAGCGAGCGGATCAGCTCGAAGAGACACGCGGCGCCTGCGATGCCGGCGCCGAGGAGTCCGAATTTGCGCGCATCCATGTGAATCGTGCGGTTCATGCGAGCGATCACTTCATGGGCTGTGCCACGCGAGCACGGGCCGGGCGGCGCGCGAACGCCATGAAAAAAGGGCCCGGCGCATCCAGCGCGGGCCCTCTTCGATCAGCCGAGCCTCATCGAGGCAACCCGCCACGCGAGCGGGAGCCCCATGGTTCGGCTCACTCGGCGGCGGTATGGGTCGTGGGCGCGCCTTCGACCTGCGGAGGCATTGCGTTGAGGCCAGCCGCACGAATGAGCTCGAGGTCGTCGGCTTCCTCGGGGTTTGGCGTGGTGAGGAGCGTGTCGCCGTAGAAGATCGAGTTCGCACCGGCGTACATGCACATCATCTGCGCTTCACGCGTGAGCGAGGTGCGACCCGCCGAGAGACGAACGCGCGCCTTCGGCATGAGGATGCGCGCGACGGCGATCATACGCACGAGGTCGAGCGGGTCGACCGGCGGCATGTTCGCGAGCGGCGTGCCTTCGATGGCGACGAGCGCGTTGATGGGAACGCTCTCCGGCTGGGGCGAGAGGTTCGCGAGCGTGCGGAGCATCTCGCAGCGATCGTTCGCCGACTCGCCGATGCCGATGATGCCGCCGCTGCACACGGTGATGCCGGCCTTGCGAACGTTGTCGATCGTGCGGAGGCGATCGTCGTACGTGCGCGTCTTGATGATCGAGCGGTAGTTCTCGCGGCTCGTATCGAGGTTGTGATTGTACGCGTCGAGGCCGGCCTCCTTGAGGCGCGCGGCCTGCGTATCGGTGAGCATGCCGGCCGTCACGCAAGCCTCGAGGCCGAGCTCCTTCACGCCCTTGACCATCGTGAGGATGCGCTCGAACGCCGGACCGTCCTTCACCTCGCGCCACGCCCAGCCCATGCAGAATCGCGTCGAGCCGATCTCCTTCGCACGGCGCGCGCTGGCGAGCACCTCGTCGACGTCGAGCATCTTCTCGGCGTTGACCTTGGTCTCGTGGTGGCTCGACTGCGAGCAGTAGCCACAATCCTCGGCGCAGCCGCCGGTCTTCACGCTGAGCAGCGTGCAGAGCTGCACTTCGTTGTCGGGGTGGTGCTGGAGGTGCACGCGGCGCGCCTCATCGAGGAGCGGCAAGAGCGGCCGATCGTAGAGAGCGCGGACCTGTTCCCGGGTGAACGTTTCCTGCTGGGGCTGCATGAGGCCGCGGACTCTAGCTCTGAAGCGTGGGCGGGCCAAGGCCTGCAAATCGAGCTTATTTCAGGAGGCGCGCAAGAGTGTTCCTACCGATTTCGAGGCGGCGCGCGGCCTCGGCCTTGTTGCCTGCGCACGCTTCGACGGTGGCTTCGATATAGCGACGAATCGCCTCGTCCAGCGTCAGACCGAGCGCCACGCCACGGCCCCCCTCGTGCGTAGCCGTGAGGGCAGGACGCTGCGCATTCTCTTGCGCAGGCCCGAGACGCACGCGCGGCAAATGCGCGGGCGTGACGTTGCCGTCGGGCGCGAGGACGATCGCGCTCTCGATCCAATGCTCGAGCTCGCGCACGTTGCCCGGCCAGACGTGCGCGCGAAGGACGGCGAGCGTCGCCTCGGAGAGCGTGGGTCTCGGCCGCCCATAACGCTCCGCGTAAAGGTCCACGAAGTGGCGGGCGAGCTGATCGATCTCGTCGTGCCCACGCGCGCGGAGCGGCGGCACGTCGATCTCGACGACGCGAATCCGATAGTAGAGATCTTCGCGGAAGCGCCCTTCCGTGACGCGTCGCTCGAGATCCTGATGCGTCGCGCAAACGACGCGAACGTCGGCGTCGATCGTCTGCCGCCCGCCGACGCGCTCGAAGACGCGCTCCTGCAGGAAGCGCAGGAGCTTGCCCTGCACGTCGTGCGGAAGGTCGCCGATCTCGTCGAGGAAGAGCGTTCCCCCTCGTGCGAGCTCGACCTTGCCGGGGACGCGCCGATCGGCGCCCGTGAAGGCACCGCGCTCGTGGCCGAAGAGCTCGCTCTCGACGAGCGATGCCGGCAGCGTGGTGCAGTCGACGGTCACGAACGGCCCTGCCTGGCGCGCGGAGTTGACGTGGATCGCGCGCGAGAAGAGCCCTTTGCCCGTTCCGGTTTCGCCGCGGAGGAGAACGGTGGCATCCGTCTGCGCCGCGAGGGTCACGCGCTCGTAGACGGCACGAAGCTCGTCGCTTCGACCGACGATGCGATTGAACGGTCCGCGGAGCGTGAGCCCCGGGCCACGTTCGTCGGCCGCGCGGAGCGTGGTGAGCGAGAGGGCGCGCGCGATCTGCGCCGCGAGGGCGCGCAGGTACTTCTCGTCCTCCTCCGAGAACGACTCGCCCGCCACCTTGCGATTGAGGATCTGGAGGACTCCGCGCACCGGGCGCCGTTCGTCGGGCGACTCTTCACGGATTGGCACCGCCAGAATCGCGCGCGTGGTGAATCCCGTTTCGCGGTCCACGGACGAATCGAAACGAGCGTCGGAGGAGGCATCGGCAATGCGCACCGTCTCACCCGTGCGCGCAACCCAACCGGCGATGCCTCGCTCGAGTGGAAGGCGGAGCGCCGGAAGCTCCGGAAGCATGGCCACGCGCGTGACGAGATCGCCGCGCTCGGCGTCGACGAGCCAGATCGTCGCGCGCTCCGCGCCGAGCGCATCGGCCACGCGCTCGCACGCGGTCCGGAGGAGCGTGTCGAAGTCGACCTCGCGCGAGAGGAGCGACGAGAGGTCGACGAGAAGCGAGAGACGGTTCACCATCGAGACGGTCGCCTCGATCGTAGCGTCCGTCGTCACCGCTTGTCGCATCCGAAACGACGTATCAAGCAGCCTGCGCGCCCCTCGCGTTGGCCAAGTCGATCTGCATCCCTTCCCTCGCCGCCATCGAAGCCGGGAAGTACTCGCGCGCACGGGCCTCGATTTCCAGCACCCTGGCGTCGGAGCGCGCCGGATCGTGATGGAAAAGCACGAGGCCTCCGGCACCTGCGGAACGCGCGAGATCGGTGCCATGGAGAAACGTCGAGTGGCCCCAGCCGACCTTGTTCGCGTACTCCTCGGGTGTGTACTGCGCGTCGTAGATCAGTACGTCGGCACCTTCGGCGAGCGCACGAAGCGCCGGGTCGACGCACGCGTAGTGCTCCGTGTCGGTGGCGTACACGATGCTCCGCCCTTGGTGCTCGATCCGATAGGCGAGCACGCCGCCCGGGTGATTGCCACGTGCGACGCGAACCGTCGCTTCACCCACCGCGAACGTGGAGCCAGGAGTGACCTCGCGCGTCTCGAGCTTCGCGCCGACTTCGTCGAGGCGAACCGGAAACACCGGCGCACTCATCTGCCGATGGAGCGTCTCTCGAATGCTCGTCGTGCCGCGCGCGCCCACGATCGTGAGCTCGGCGTCTTTCATGTAGAGCGGCGCGAAGAACGGCAGGCCCTGGATGTGGTCCCAGTGGTAGTGCGAGAGCAGCAGCGTCAGCGCCAGCGGCTCTTGGCGCCCCATCAGCTCGCTACCGAGCCCGCGCAGTCCCGTGCCGGCATCGAGGACGATGCGAGTCTCTCCGCACACGACCTCCACGCAGCTCGTGTTGCCGCCCACGCCTGCCGTCGCTGCGCCCGGCGATGCAATACTGCCGCGCACACCCCAGAAGTGAACCATCATCTCTCCTGCTCCTCCGCGCATCGCTCGGCCCACGCCGAGACGCGTCGCCCACGCTCGTTTCAAGACCGGTGCCAGCGCCGATCACCGGTATTTCGTAGGCCGCTCGCGTCGCGCAGCTCATCCATCGCCCGCTCGGCGAGCAGCCGGCGGGCAGGCCGATCCATTTTGGTGCACCCCTTCGGAGTATTCTCCGAGACCTCATGAAAGCCGTCCAAGGGAGCTGCCTCTGCGGTGACGTAGCGTTCGAGATCACCGGTCCAGCGCTTCGCGCCGTGCACTGCCACTGCGTGCGCTGCCGCAAGGCTCGTGGCTCGGCCACCGCCGCGAACCTCGTGGTGGGCATCGACGGCCTCCGCTTCACGCGCGGGACCGAACTGCTCACGAGCTACAAAGTCCCGGACGCGAAGTACTTCACGCACACGTTCTGCAAGGCATGCGGTTCGAGCATGCCGCGCGTGGACGAGGCGCGCGGCATCGTCGTGATCCCCATGGGGTCCCTCGATGACGATCCCGGGGTGCGTCCCATGGGTCACATCTTCGTGGATTCGAAGGCGCCGTGGCACGAGATCCACGACGATCTCCCGCGTTTTGGCGGTCCGCCGACCTGAGATCCCCCTCGGGCGAAGACGCTGATACGCTCGTCTCGACGCTCGCCATGCCCACCTCCGTTCTCATCGCCGACGATTCCGCCGTGGTCCGCGCGGCCCTCGCGCGAAGGCTCCGCGCCGCCGGACACGTCGTCGTCGAGCAAGATTGCGCACGAACGGCAAAGACCGTCGATACGACAGCCATCGCATGTGCGCTGCTCGACTTCGACCTGGGCGACGGCGACGGAGCCGAGGTTGCCGAGCACCTCCGTCGTTCGGCGCCCTCCCTGCCCATCGCCTTTTTCACGAGCACGTCCACGCCTGAGGCCCAGGCCCGCGCGAAGGCGTTCGGTCCGGTGTTCGTGAAGCCCGACGATCTCGAAGCCGCCGTCGCCTGGGTCGCTGCGCGCGTGCAGCTCTGACTCAGTCGAGCGCTTCGCCCTGCGCCGTGCGCGCGATGGCGTAGCGCTCGAGGACGTCGATGAGCTCGCCGCCGAACGTCGCTTCCGGCAGGGTGACGCCGAACAGCGAACGCGAGTACGTCACGGCGCGCTTGTCGAGCGCGAGGCAGTACCGTGCGCTGGGATCGATGCGTTTCGGTGCAACGAGCTCGTAGCGAGCATTGCCGAGCGCACGGCGGCGGAGCGCTTCGAGCTCGCGCCCCGACAGATGCACGGTCCAGAGTGACGAGAAGCCGGCGGTGCCTGCCGGCTGACGCTGCGAGAGCATCGCCTCGTACATGCGCTGGAGCGTGATGGGTCCGCGCGGCAGGTTCGTCCAGAAGAGATCGCGACCGAGAAGGAGCGCGTCGGTCTTCAACGTGTCCTTGGCGGCGCGCGCCACGAGCGCGGTCATCGGAGAGCCGACGGTGATCTCCTTGCGCGCCTTGCCGACGGGCGTGTGCGTGGTGGGCGCGGCTCCTCTCTCGAGATCCTCCGCCAGCGCCGCCACGTCTTCGGCCATCGGGAGCGACGCGTCGACGTCCACGATGCGGTAGCGCTCGAGGCGAAGCTTGTTGGTCTGATGATCGAACGCGAAGTCCGCACGACCGAGCGTGAGGCCGAAGTGCCCGGCCTGCACGATCCACGAGCGCGTCCCGCCCGGGCGGCCGACCGACACCGGCGTGCGCAGCAGATCCTCGGTGTGCGCCCCGACGAAAAGATCGACGCCCCGCGACGACGGGAGCATGGCGATGCGCGAATCCTCGAAATAACCGAGGTGCGTGAGGGCGATGAGCACGTCGACCTCGTCACGATGCGCCTTCACCTCGCGCTCGAGAATGCGCGCGTATCGATCGTCGTGGAAGAAGACGTGGTCGTACGGATCGCTCGTCGGGCGATCGTCCGCACCGAAGTTCTGCGTGACGAGACCGATGATGCCGACCTTCACGCATCCAATGTCGATCCGCACGAACGGCCGGAACGGTTGCTCGTCGTCGGCCAGATCCGCGTGACGCACGTTCGCCGCCAGGACGGGATGCGCGCTCAGCCTCGCGTCACGCAGCACCGCCGCCTCGCCATAGGCGAAGTCGTGGTTGCCGATCGTACGCACGTCGATCGGCAAGGCTTGCACCATGCGCCGCGTCGTCTCACCCATCGAGCGGACTTCGGCAATCGCCCCTTTCTCGTAGTCGTCACCGGCGTCGAGAACGAGCGTGCTCGGAACGTCCTTCTTGAGCTGCCGCAAGTAGCCCGCGATGTAGGCGTAGCGACTGCGCCCCGCGAGCCGATCGCTGTAGCGAGCCTGCAGGTCGTTGAAGTGCGCCAGCGTGAAGCGCTCTGTGCCCTTTCGGCGTGCTTCGTCGCACGTTCCGATCGTCGTCGTCGCGTTGCGGTCCGGCCCCTCGCGAACGAAGGACTCGGCGGTCGGCGTGGCCGAAGCGACCGTGGTGGTGGCGACGGGTACGGCCGCCGGAGGCGAAGGCTCTTCCTCCGCGCGGGCGAAGACCTCGTAGGCTCCTGCGCACGTGAGAACGCCGAGGCTCACGAGGATGCCTGCGACGACTCTCGAGCTCCGCATCGACCCCACGCTTCATCGTAGAGCGCAAGCTCGGGCGTGCAACGACGAAGCGAACGTCGAATGGCGTTCGCCGTCGCTCGAATTTACCGCCGGATCGGGACGAGGGCTCCCGACCGAGCGATCAGAATCCGGCGGCGGCGCGCGCGACTTCCTTCTCGATCGCGCCTTGTTGCAGGAGCTGCTTCAAGTGCATCTCGAAGGTCTGCATGCCGTAGGGATGCGTGCCCTTCTCCATCAGCTCCTTGAGGGAGGGATTGCCGTCGGGCCGCTTGATGGCTTCGCGCACGGTGCCTGTCGCGACGAGGACTTCCGCCGCGAGAACGACGCCGGAGCCGTCTTTGCGTGGCAGGAGTCGCTGCGCGATGACGCCTTGCAGCGTGTCGCCGATTCGCTCGCGCATTTCTTCGGTGGAGCCCGGTTGGCCCTTCGGCGCCAGGGCGAGCATTCGGCCGACGGTGCGCGTCACGTCGGGCGTGTGGAGCGTGGAGAGCACGAGGTGACCGGTCTCGGCCGCCTTGAGGGCGATGTCGAGCGTGATCTCGTCACGGATTTCGCCGACGAGGATGACGTCCGGGTCTTGACGAAGCGCGGCGCGCAGCGCGTCGGCGAAGGTACCGGTGTCGATGCCGACCTCGCGCTGGCTGATGCTCGACTTGTCGTCCTCGTGGAGGAACTCGATCGGATCTTCGATCGTGACGATGTGGAGCGGCTGCGTCTGATTGAGGTGACCAATCATCGCCGCGAGCGTCGAGCTCTTGCCGTTGCCGGCGGCGCCGACGACGAGGACGAGACCGCGATCTTTCTCGGCGAGCGGAGCGCATGGCGCGGGGGCACCGAGGTCTTCGAAGCTGGGAATGCGCGTGGGGATCGCGCGCATGACGATGCCGAGCGTGCCGCGCTGGCGATAGACGTTGACGCGGAAGCGACCGACGCCGGCCGCGGAGTACGCGCAATCGTGCTCGCGCAGGGTCGAGACCTCCGCCTTGACCTTCGGATCGCGAATGACGACCCGCGCGATCTGCTCGGTGTCCTCCGGCCGGAGCGCTTCGGTCCGGAAGAAGACGAGATCGCCGCGAACGCGCGCGGCCGGCGGGATCCCCACCTTGAGATGGATGTCGCTCGCCTTGGCGGCAACCGCCTTGGCGAGGAGCTGATTGATATAGCCTTCGTTCCCGTAGACGCTCGAGACGGGCTGCGAGGAGTCGGGCATCGCTCCGACTTTACATCCGTTCGCGTCAGTGAGCGTCGAGATCCGTAGGCACGTTCGCCGTCGGACACGGCAAACCTCGGACGGCACGTATTGCGGAAATCCGTCGGTCCTTCGGGCGCTTCACGTCGCGAGCCAGCTCGGAGAGCTTGTCGCACCCTTCGCGGAGCTCGTCGTCGTCTTCGTGATCTTCCTGCGGACGACCGCGCTGCGCGAGCTCGACCGCAGCCTCGAGAGCGAGGCGCCCATCTTCGTCGTTCTTGCTGGCGGCGAAATCCGCCAACGCGGGCAGCTGCGCGTAGCCGCGCGCGTATCCCATGGCGCGAATCGCGGTGGTGCGAAGAGCAGACTCGCTCGAAGCCTCGACGAGCCCCGCCGCGCCTTCGTGGACGGCAAGGGACGCCAGATCTTCGGGCACCCCCTCCTTGGCGTTCGTCCACATGGCGACGTCACGCTGGATGCTCGGCCCCGCATCAGGGGGGACCGACGTGCGTGCTACCGGGATGGCCAAGGCCGTGCTCGAGGAGCCCGCGGCGACGTTCGGCCCGCCCGCGCCGGTTCCGGAGCTACCCTTCCCGCACGCGTTGCACGCGCTCACGATCACGGCCGCGACGAGGATCGCCGCGGCCTCCCAGCATCGAGCGTGACGCGACTGCATTCTCAGCCCGAATCGCCTCGACGGGCGCCGTGCATCTGCGTGACCGTACGCATGCCGGACGTGTAAGCCGCCCCCAAGCCGCCCGCAAGTCCCATGGGCTCCGCGTGGGTAAGGCGCGACGCGGCCGGATCAGGCGGCGAGCGTTCGGGCGTCCATTTCCCTGTCTGTCACGAGGCGGAGCAGCGACTCGAAGCGGCCCTGGATCTTGTGCTTCTTCGAATAGACGGTGTTGACGCTGATGCTCAGCTTGGACGCGATCGCCGGCGGCTCGAGCTCCGCGCCGAAGTAGAGAACCACGAAGCTCTGGTCCTTCTCGCTGAGCTCGTCGAACAGGCGGATGGCCAGGACCCTACGCTCGTGCTCGAACGTCGCCTCGAAGGGATCCGGCGCGGGCGAGACGAGCTCGAGCGCGTCGTCGAGTCCCGTCATCTCGGGAGACCGACGCACGGAGCGCAGGTGGTCGTAGACGGCGTTGACGGCAATCGTCCGCAGCCATGCCGAGAGCGCGCTGCCTCGCGAGGCATCGAACGTCCGGAGGCGCCGCATGTCGCCCGCGAGCAAGAGCTCGTAGACAGTCGAAACGAGATCGGCCGCGTCGTCCTCCGAGATCAGCCGCGGGAAACGATGGGCCACGGTGCGGACCGCCCGAGGATCACGCGGTCGTAATCCAACCGGAACTCCGCCCACGCGGATTCCTCATGCGCCACCATCCGTGAGACGAGCCGCGCGTCGGCATGACGAGCACGCTCGACGTCGCGGCGCTGAACGTCGACGTGGTCGAGCTCGGCAGTCATCGCAACACTCCTCGAGTTGTCGGCGAGCGTGATCGGTCCCGAGGACGGATTCACGCCCCTCCAATGAGAAGGGCTCCGAGGTATCCAACTGTCGCATGAAAATCGCCCGAGCCTTCGAACCAGCCGGAGATTTCGACCGATTGCTTGTCGGCCGGGTGCGTTGCGCGCGCCGCAAGCGCGGGCTACCGGTCGAGGGGTGAAGCCCATTCTCTACGTCGGAAACCGCAACTACTCCTCCTGGTCACTTCGCCCCTGGCTCGTGCTCGCGTGGAGCGGTCTCGACTTCGAGACACGCACCCTGCCGCTCGGGGGAGCTGGCTACAGCCACCGGCAGATGCCTTCGGTCCTGGCGATCTCTCCCTCGGGCACGGTGCCGGCCCTGCACATCGGAGACGACGTGATCTCCGATTCGCTAGCCATCTCCGAGTGGGCCGCCGAGCAGGTGCCCTCGCTATGGCCCTCGGCCCCTATCGCCCGCGCGCACGCGCGCTCGGCCGCATGCGAGATGCACTCGGGCTTCGTCGCACTCCGCACGCACCTCACGTGCAACATCCGGCGAAGGACCGCGCCGCGCGCGTTGAACGAGGAGGTCGCACGCGACGTCGCACGCATCGAGACGCTGTGGAACACGCTGCGCCGTCGTTACGGCGCGGGCGGCCCCTTCCTCTTCGGCGCAACGCCCACCATCGCCGATGCGTTCTACACGCCCGTCGCTACGCGCTTCCGCACCTATGGCGTGAAGCTCGGCGAGGAAGCTGCCCAATACTCGGAAACGCTCCTGACGACGCCGGCCTTCCTGGAATGGGAAAAAGAAGCCATCGCCGAGTCGTGGACCATCCCCGAGAGCGACGAAAAGTGACCTGACGCGACCATAAGGAAGCGCACGTACACCTCGCATTTCTGGTCGCTCGCAAGGCCCGTTCGAGCGTCGACCTATGGCACAATGCACCGTATGGCCGAGACGGCAGCGCAGCTGCGTGAGCTCTACGAGCTTCGAAACATGGTCGACGAGCGTCTCGAGGAAGGCCTCGTCGCCCGCTGGAACGTTGGAGAGATGCTCGCGGCGATCCTGCCCGCCGTCGGGCAGCGTCTCGGCGCCCACGGAGCCTTCGTCCAGACCTACGGAGAGGATCTCGAGCTCCGCACCTTCGGCTGGACGCTGGACGGCAAGCCGCTCGTCATCCCCCAGGAAGACGAAGTCTTCGCACGCACGAGCGAAGAGGGCCGACAGCGGGCGAGCGTGAGCGCGGGCGGCACGCTCGTCGTCGCGCAGCATCTCGACGTCGCGGGCGCCTGGTTCGGCCGCGCCGGCGTGCTCTGCGACGAGGGCACGATCCCCGAGCACACGAGCGACGCGCTCAACGCCGTGTGCGAAGTGCTCGACAACTACCTCTTCGCCATCCGCGCCGCGCGCGAGAAGCACCTCGTGATGATGCGCCTCGGCAACGCGCTCAGGCACCGCGTGCTCGCCGAAGGCTTGAAAGACGCCGTCAAGGTGCTCGCCGACGCGATCCCCATCGACCGCATGGTGCTCGTCTACGTGGCGGAGGAGAGCGCCGCCAAGACGCTGCACGTGCAGATGTTCGACGGGGCCGTCCTACGCGTGGACACGCTTGCTTCCCAGGTCGATTCGTTCGCGCCGCTGCGGATGATGGGTCGCCAGTACCTCGCCGGCGAGAGCAACGCACTGCTCGACGAGCTCGGCGTGAAAGATGCGCAGGAAGAGGTGCTGATCAACGGCATCACGAAGAGCGTCGTCGTCGGCAAGGTGGTTGTCACCTCCAAGGCGGGCTCGTTCAACACCTACGACCGCGAGCTCCTCTCCGCGTTTGCCGGCTACATCCGGCAGCGCGTCGTCGACTTCAACAAGGAGTGGCGCTCGCTCGCTGCTTCGTTCCGCCCCGACGACGTCGGCCGCCTCTTGCAACACGACGACTACGAGCGGCGCTTCCTCGCTCCGCGCGAAGCGACGGTTGCTATCCTCTACGTCGATATCTCCGGCTTCACGAAGCTCTCCGAGACCGTCCTCCGTACGCCTGCACGCGTGGCCGAGCTCGTCGAGACGTGGAGCCGCGACGCCGTCGAGCTCGTGTGGGAGCACGGTGGGGTATTCGACAAGATGGTCGGCGATTGCATCATCGCCCTCTTCGGGCCCCCCTTCTACGACGGCCCGCCCGGCGAACGCCTGGCCGCGGCGATTCGATGTGCCCAAGCCATCCGAGCCATGACGAACCGTCTGCCCGAGCGCGTGGCCTTCGCGGAGCTCCGCCCGCACGGGGTGTCCGTCTCGACGGGCGTGAACCTGGCGCCCCTCTTCGTCGGGCAATTCGGGCCGAACAGTAACTTCACGGGCTTCTCGAGTGGGATGAACAACACCGCTCGGCTCCAAGGGTGCGCAGGCCGAGACGAAATCCTGGTGATGGAGGCCGCGGCCTCCGAATTGCCGCCCGATCACGGCTTCGGGTTCGGTGAGACGCGCAGCATGGCCGTCAAGAACGTCGCCGACCCGCTGAAGTTCCGAGCTCTTCTTTAGCGGCAAGCTCCGCGGTACGATTCCTTGCGACGGACGACGAGGCGCCCCGTCTTCGTGTCGGGATCTTCCGCCTCGCTCTCCCGCTCGCTGTCCGGCTCCCAGCTCGGCCCGCCTCTGGCTTAGGTCGCGCACGCGAACTTCTTACCGTCAGGAGTTGCCATGCTTCGTTCCGCTCATCTCTTCGCGGCGACCACGCTCGTCGTCGCCATCGGACTCGCCGCATGCGGCTCCGACACGTCCGACGGGGCAGGCTCCGATCCCACGAAGGGACCGGGCTTCGGGGACTCCAACGTCGATCCGGGCGCGGTCAAACGACTGTTCTTCGACCCGCCCACGGCCACCGTCACCATCGACGGGACCAACCCGCAGTCGGCGAGCTACACGCTGAAGGCCGAGTTGGGCAACGGCACCGTCGGCGACGTCGTCGCGGAGGCACTGCAGTTCGATCGACCCGACCTCGCGAAGCTGGCCCCAGGCAACCCCGTGGTGGCCACCGCTCCCGGCCCGTTCGGAGGCACCGGCAAGATCCATGCGGTATACAAGGGGCAGGAAGCCCTCGCCGAGCTGCGCATCGTCGTGAAGGTCGAATACGTCGACCCGTCGGCCGATCCGGACGGCGTCGCGGCCCTCAAGGGAAGCCCGCTCGCGCAAGATCCCAAGCTGTCGACACTCCTCTACCCCTACGACAAGACCGTCTTCCCGCTCGGCCTCGCATCGCCACTCGTCATGTGGAATGCGCCGCAGGCGAACGACACGTATCGAATCCACTTCGACGAGGACAACTACAGCTTCGACGGCTACTACAAGGTCGGCGCGCTCGGGCAGCAGCGCGTCGAACAAGCCGTGTGGGACCACGTCACCGCCTCGAACGGCGGCTCGCCCCTCAACCTGAAGGTCGCGCGCTACGACGCCGCCGCGAAGGTGGCGTACGAATCGGCATCGCAGGCCTGGAAGATCGCGCCGGCCAGCATGCGCGGGGCAATCTACTACTGGACCACGAGCGGCGGTGGTCACCTCTCGAAGATCCAGCCCGGAACGGGAGGGACCCCGGTGCAGCTCGGTGGAGGCCAGTGCATGGGTTGCCACGCGGTCAGCGCCGACGGCAACACGCTTGTCGCCGCCGTCGAGAACGCCTCGGTCAACCGCTCGTGGGTGTCGTTCGACCTCCCTGGCGCCACCCCGCCGGCAACGCTTCGCAAGGACGGCGCAGAGTTCGGGGCGAACGTGGCGGTGAATCCGAACGGCAAGTACGTCGTCTACGGCGGCGGCCCGATGCACATCGCCGACACGTTCTCCGGCACCCCCATCACCACGAGCGGTCTCGAAACCACGCCGCTCGACCCGGGGATGAAGATCCTCACGCATCCCGCCTTCTCGCCCGACGGCAAACACCTCGCCGCGGTCCAGTCGTCGGACACCTGGGTCAGCTGGCAGGACAGCAAGCTCATGACCCTCGACTTCGACGAGGCCACGCAGGTCTTCTCGAATCCGAAGGGGCTCGTGGGATCGGCCGCGTTCCCCGCCACCGTGCGCGCGATCGCCTATCCGAGCTTCGCACCGGACTCGCAACAGATCGCCTTCCACGTCGCGGACTACGCGACCGGCTGCAACGCCACCGGCTGCGACGCGAACACGAAGGACGTCGGCGCCATCTGGATGCAGAACGCGTCGGGCTCCGCGCCGATCCGCCTCGATGCGCTCAATGACTCCTCTCTCAAAGCGGAGGATCACAACCTGGCGTACGAGCCGACGTTCAATCCGATCGAACGCGGCGGCTACTTCTGGGTCGTCTTCACGAGCACGCGCGACTGGGGCAACAAGCCCGAAGTCAGCGGCGCCGCGAACAATGGCAAGAAACGCCTGTGGATCGCCGCCATCGACAAGACGACGGGCGCGACCGATCCGAGCCACCCGGCCTTCTTCCTCGAAGGTCAGGAGCTCGAGACGATGAACATGCGCGGATTCTGGGCGCTCGCGTCATGCAAGTCGGCAGCGGTCAGCCAGGGCGAGACCTCCGGCGGCACGTGCGCGGCCGGCTTCGAGTGCTGCTCCGGCTTCTGCGACCAGGGCAAGTGCATCGACGTCACCGAGGTCGCCTGCCGAGCCATCGGCGAGGCCTGCACGGAGACATCCGACTGTTGCAATTCGCCGTCGATCCAGTGCGTCAACGGCAAGTGCGTCTCGCCGGTCCACTGACCGAACGGACGGCATGAAGTGGGGCCGCGAAGAAATCGACGGCCCCATGTCGAGAACGCCAAGGGGGCTCCGACGTACGGGCAAAGGGTGGATGCGGGCCAACGGCCCGGTGAGCAGTCCACCTGACGAACCCCTACCGTTTGGAGCCAGTCATGCCGCAGATCACGACGTTTCTCACCTACGCCAACCAGGCCGAAGAAGCCGCGAAGCTCTACATCTCGGCTTTCGAGAACGGGCGCATCCTCGACGTGAGCCGCGCCGGCAAGGGCGGCCCGCTCCCCGAGGGCACGGCCTTCTCGGTCACGTTCGAGCTCTTCGGCCAGACGTTCTACGCGATGAACGGCGGCCCGAGCTTCTCCTTCAGCCAAGGCATTTCGCTCTTCGTGAGCTGCGAGACGCAGGCGGAGATCGATCGCTACTGGACGAAGCTGACCGAAAACGGCGGCAAGGAGGTCCAGTGCGGATGGCTCGTCGACAAGTTCGGCGTGTCCTGGCAGATCGTCCCGAAGATCCTGAAGGACCTCATCGGCGACAAGGATCCCGCCAAGGCTGGGCGCGCGATGCAGGCGATGATGGGCATGAAGAAGCTCGACATCACCGCTCTGAAGCGCGCGCACGAAGGCGCCTGACCCCGCGAACGCGGGAGCGGAGAGCGGGCCTCGAGTAGGTATGCTCGGGCCCGCGCCTCGCTTCCCCGACCGCGTCACGCGGAAGCGGTGCCGCATGCGGTCCTCGTGTCCCATGATCGACGTGAAACCCTGGCGCTGGACTTCGAAGTCAGCGGCTGGGCCGCAGGCGCCCGCTCGAGCCGGCGAAATTCTCGGCGCGAATTCTCGGCCGTCCAGGGGGTCACCCGAGTAGGGTGGCGCGGATGCCGACG
Organism: Labilithrix luteola; assembly: GCF_001263205.1. Classification (GTDB taxonomy): domain Bacteria; phylum Myxococcota_A; class Polyangia; order Polyangiales; family Polyangiaceae; genus Labilithrix; species Labilithrix luteola. The sequence goes on along the minus strand of NZ_CP012333.1, from coordinate 8,652,337 downwards.
ATGTTCGTCAAGGGAGACATGTTCGCCACGCCCGAGATCAAGGCGTTCGCGCACGGCGTGAACTGCGCGGGCCGCATGGAGGCGGGGATCGCCGTCGCCTTCAAGAAGCGGTGGCCCGCCATGTTCGAGGCCTACGCGAAGAAGTGCGAAGAGGGCACGCTGCAGCCCGGCGACGTGTTCGTCTGGAAGGAAGGCGACCAGGTCGTCTTCAACCTCGCGATCGCCCAAGAAGAGACTGCCAAGCCGAAGCTCAACGCCCTCGTGACCGCCCTCGGCAAGACCATCGAGCTCGCGAAGGCCGACGGCATCGAGAAGATCGCGATGCCGCGCCTCGGCGCCGCCAAGGCCAAGAGCGGCCTCGATTGGACGCGCGTGCGCAAGGTCATTACGGAGACTGCCGAAATTGCTCCGGTGACGCTCATGGTGTTCGAGCAGTTCGTCCGGCAGCCTGCCGGGGAGTAAGCGGCAGCGCCGCGGTCTGCGGCCTCGAGACGGACGAATTCTCACAACCTTTCCCGGTTCGGGCCGAACGGAGAGGCATCATGCGCCCCTCCCCCCTCCTCGGCCCTCGCACCGTCGTCGCGCTCATCGCGCTCGCGACGACGACGGGCTGCACGGCGACCACGAGCCTCTCGGCCGCACGCGTCCCCACCCCTGTCTTGCTCGGCCCCGTCGACCGCATCGGTGGTCATCGCGCGGGCGGTGAGCGAACCATCGCGCACCTCTCGAAAGAGGTCAGCGACCTCGTCACGGTCAGCGAGACCAAGTCGCGCCACGGCAACTTCGTCGTGATCAAGCGCGAATATAGCCAGCTGTCGACGGGCAGCGGCGAGGTCAGTCGCGAGATCCTCACGCTCACCAAGGGACAGGCCGACCGCGACGTGCGCGTCGATGCGCTTCCGGCCGGCACCTACGTGATGATCTTCGGCGGCTTCGCGACGAGCAACGTCTGGGTCGGCGTCGAAGGCGACGTCGTGGAGGTGAACCATGCTCGCCGCTGAGTTCGCCCGCCTCGGCGCCGTGCTCGCCCTCGTCGCGTTCGGAACCGGTTGTGCGGGCGCAAGAACGACCGTCGTTGCCGACACCGCGCAGTACCCCATCTCTCTCTCGCGCGCCGTTCGCGACGCCGACGGCACGCTGGTGGCGTCCGGGCGCGCGACGCCCGTGGCCAGGCTCGAGTTCGAGACCACGGTATGGGGCCTCCTGTACTCGTCGGTGAAGCTCAATCCGCGAACGGACATCTCGGAGGCGGTCAACGAACAGATGGCCGCCGTGAATGGCGACGCGGTCGTCAACGTGCACGTCAAGACCGGTCGTTGCGCGACCGAGTTCTTTCCCTTTCTGAACCTCCTTCCCATCTGGCCGGGATGCACGAAGGTGCGCGTGGAAGGAGACATCATCAAGGTCCAGCGCGACAGTGCTCCCGCGGTGGGCGCAACATCGACCGCGAAGGCGTGGTCCTCCCGCACGGAGTCGTTCTGATGAAGCCGATCATCATGGCGTCGGCATTCGCTCTCTGCGTAGCGCTCTCCGCGCGGACCGCGGGAGCGCTCGAGATCTACAACGCTCCGAAGTCGCTCTCGTCCGCCGCGCGGCTCGTCATCCTCACGGAGGACGAAGACGCCTGGCTCCACGAGCACTGTTCGTACCAGGGCACCACCATGACGGCGGTGCCGCGAGACGGCGTCGTGCACGAGTTCCTCTTCGATTCCTACGGGCAGCCGGTCTCGAAAGAGTTCTCGTGCAGCGAGCGTCCGCCCTTCTGGGACAGCGCGTGGACGCCGGCTCCCGCGGACGACGTCAACTGCGTCGGAATGAAAGGAACCTGCACGCCTCCTCTGGCATCGGCCAGCGTGACGCAGCCGATGGCGGCACCGAGCGCGGCTCCGGTTCTCCCGCCCGTAGCCAAGGAACACGCGTCTCGAGCGGCCCCGACGACGCTGCCGGCTTCACCACCTTCTGCTCCGAAGGCGACGCGCGATTCGAGCGCCGCTTCCACGGTCGGCTATCTCCTGATCGGTACCGGCGTCGTCTCGCTCGTCGGTGCGGGCGTCTCCGGTGCAATCGTGCTCGACGCCAAGTCCACGATGAAGACTCATTGCTCGGGCGTGATGACATGCGATTCCGAGGGCATGAACGCCGCTCGCCGCGGGGATACGGCGAGCACCGTGGCAACCGTCGCGTTCGGTGTCGGCGCCGCGGCCATCGCCGGTGGCGTGCTCCTCGTCGTCCTCGACAAACCGCGCGAGAAGCAGGTCGGTGTCGGCGCGCACCCGAACGCGCAAGGGGCAACGTTCACGATCGAAGGGAAGTTCTGAGATGGGCACCATGTCCTCGCGAATCGGCCGCGCGCTCCTCGCCACCTCGATGGTCGCGGGCCTGCTTCTCCTCACGAACGGTTGCGCGTCGGTCGTCGGCGCCGACTTCGACGAAGCGGTCGCAACGCCCACGCATTGCAGTCTGGTCGCTCCTCAGACGGCGAACGAGCGCAGCTACGCGCGATGCAATTCGACCTCGACGTGCGCGCTCGACGACGACACGGGAAACGCCCGCTGCGTGGGTCTCGCGGCGTACGGCGCGGTCGGAGAACGCTGCGAATACCTCAACGACTGCTCGCCGGGATTGCTGTGCACCACAGCCATCGGTTGCAGCGCGTACTGCGCAATCGGTTCGAGCTGCGCCGACGGAGCCGCGTGCATCCCGCTCAGAAGCCGCATCGCAGTCAACGGCGAGCAGTACGGGTTCTGCCCTCCGCCTTCTTGCGATCCGCTGCATCCGACCGAGCCGGACGGAAACTTCGTCGCTTGCAGCACGGGGCAGTGTCGATTCATTGCCGAGGACCGGACGGCGTGCTTCCTCGCGTCCGCAACGCCCCAGATCACAGGCTCCGCCTGCGACGACGACCTTGGCTGCCGCCCAACCGACACCTGCGTCGAAAACCGCTGCCAGCCGCTCTGCCGGATGGGCCAGAACGATTGTCTGAACGGATGGACGTGTGTCGAAGGTGCGAGCGACGCACAGTCCCCGACCCTCGACGGCACGACCTACGGTCACTGCGTGCGCTGACGCCTCGGAGGGGTCGACGACGCGTCGCTCGCCACGCTCCTGCGCCGCGCGAGGCAAGCTCGCGTGTCGTCAGGATTCGTTCGGGGGCGACGTCGGCGTCTTGCGATAGCGCGAGGGAGAGCTTCCGAGCTCGCGCGTGAAGGCACGCCGGAACGCACGTTCGTCGTCGTAGCCCACGCGGGCGGCAACCGCGTCGATGGGATCGTTCGAGCTCCGAAGGAGATGAGCGGCGAGCTCGAGCCGGACGCGCCGCAAAAAGCGCTTCGGCGACATGCCCGTGGCGGCGACGAAACGACGCGAGAGGGTTCGCGGCGTGAGCCCCGAGAGACGCGCGAGCGCCGCGAGCGAAGGAGGCTTCGCTGGATTCTCGCGAATCTTGCGCTCGGCCATCGCAACTTCGGAGTCCACGAGCGCGAGGTGTTCGACGATTCGAAAGTTGTTTTGCGAGCGCCTCGTGTCGTCGACGGTCAGGTAGCGGGCACATGCCTCGGCGAGCGAGGGCCCCGCGTGACGACGCAAGACGTGAATCATCAAGTCGGTGTGGGCGAGCGCCGCTCCGGCCGTGAGAACCGTCCCGACGTCGATCAGCATCTCGTCCTCCACGAGTGTGACCGCGGGATAGCGAGCGCGGAACGCCGGCCCCAGCCACCAGCTCGTCGTGGCGCGAAGCCCGTCGAGGATCCCTGCCTCCGCGAGCATGAACGTCGACGAACAGCTCGCCGAAATCAGCGCTCCCCGACCTCGCGCGACCACGACCACGTCGAGCAGCTCACGGTTCGCCGTATTGCTCACGTACTCCGTAATCTGTCGGACGTCGGCCATACCCGGCCCGCAGACGACGACGACCGAGCCGCGACCTTCGCGCGCCGCCCCTTCGACCGGAAAAACGATGCCGGAGGTCGAACGCACGGCATTCCCGTCGACCGAGAGAACGCGCGGTTCGAAGAGGTCGTTTGGCGCTCCAAGCGCACGAGCAAGGGTGTTCGCGGTCGCGAGAACATCGAGCGTGGTCGCGACAGTCGACGTGAAGCATCGCTCGGTGAGCAGCACATCGACGCCTACGGGAGGGCTCATCGTGGCGCTCACTATGGCCCAAGATCGAAGCCTGTCCGCTTCGAAATCCCACGAAGGCAATCCAACTTTGCCGTTCGCGCCAAGGTGGTCCGCGTTTCATCCATGATACGTCGTATTGTGATGACGCGGTCGCGAGAGGGCCGTTTTGGACACGAATTGCCCGGGTGCAGCCCTTCTGAGGGGTGTCGTCCTGGTTCATTGTCCGGCCATGAGCGACAACCACTCCGAGACGAAGTCCGCGCGCACGACGAAGAGGTCGATGTTCGCACGCAAACCGCGGCTTGCCCTGCTCGGCATGGTGGGCCTCCTTTCGGCAATGGCCGCATGCGGGGCGAGCGAAGACGATGACTCGGCCTCGCTCGACTCGGCGCTCGCCGACATGAACGAGGGGAACTTCTGGGACAAGCTGACGACGCAGCTGGCGCGATTCGGCGACGGGCTCACCGGCCCCTCCAGCTGGACGGCCCCCGATCAGGCGAACCGCTGGACGATGCACTTCACGCCGACGCGGGTCGGGCAGGAGAACGGCTTGCTGGGAGATGCGGATCTCTTCCAAAAGCTTGCAGCCGACATCCAGAGGATCCAAGAAACGCTCGAAAAGAAGAACAGCGGTGCGTTTGCCCGCGCCTTCCACGCCAAGCCGCACGCGTGCGTGAAGGGCCAGTTCTTCGTCCACGTTCCCGACGACATCGTGACCCGCACGAAGCTTCCTGCGGATACCTCAATCGACTCACTCAAGGTCGGCCTCTTCCGAGACAGCGCGTCGCCCTACGACGTCTGGGTTCGGTGGTCGAACGGCGTGGGAGGCAAGAACCGTCCGGACGGCGAGGTCGACGTCCGAGGATTGGCACTCAAGGTGCTCGGTGTCGAAGGACCGCGACTGCCGGACGGACCGAGGTACTTCCATCAGCAGGAGGGCACGCAAGACATCCTGATGACGAACGGCGCCACCACACCTGCACCGAACTCCGAAACCTTCGCGGCGTTCGGCCTGGCCCAGGCCAAGATGGCGGGAGCCGAGGGTCCGTTCGAAAAGCTCGGGGCGCTCAAGAACTTTTTCAAGTATCTCGTCGCCAACCCACGCGTCGGCTCCACGCTGGTTTACGCGGTACTGCCGAATACGAAACACCATGACAGCGTCCTCGAGCAGACGTTCTTCACGGGTGGTGCGCTTGCGCTGGGCATCGACGACCTCGGTCATGCCCGTCAGGCGATGAAGATCAGCGCACAGGGCGGAATCTGGAAACCGGCGGCTTCCGGGATTCCGGGACAAGGCACCTGCGAATCCGTCGCCTCGCACGACCAGAACCCCGCCGACTTTGCATTGCCTGGTGGCGACCCGGTCGGCGGTTCCGGGAATCCCGATTATCTTTCGACCGGCGTTCGCGGCGTCAAATCGACTCTCGCCAAAAGCCCACTATGCATCGACGTTCGCGTGCAGTTCCAACGCCACGATGCCGCTATGCTTGCCGCGCAGACTCAACCCATCGAGGACACGAGCGTCGAGTGGCGCACAGCGGATTCGCCGTTCGTGTCCGTGGGTACGATCATCATCGACCGACGTGACGATCCTTCCGCCGAAGAGGCCGAGTGCAACGAGCTGTCATGGAATCCGTGGCACGGCCTCGTCGAGCACCGACCGCTCGGCAACATCATGCGCGTTCGCCAGGAGGTCCTCGCCGCGAGCGCCCAGAAGCGCGGCGCGCGCCAATGACCGACGTGTGCTGATTCATCGGGCGTCGCCTTGCACGGCGATGCCCTGCAGCGCGAGCGTCACGCCGATCGTGCGGGGGCCCTCACCGGCCCCTTCCACCGGCTGTTTCCAGAGCACTGCGCCGGTCTCGAGCGAAAAGGCAACGAGCGCCGCTCCGTGAGACACGAGGACCTGCCCCGAATCGACGAGAATCGAGGACGTATAGAAGCTGACGTTGAGCCCGACGCCGACCTCTTGGCGCCAGACGAGACGGCCGCTCGCGTAGTCGAGACAGACGAGCACGGCGAGACTGTCGGCCGTTCCCATGAATCCGGTCGACCTCATGCGGCATGCGAGAGCCAGGACGCGTTCCTGTTCGACGATGCAGCGCGTGACCTTGGCGACGTTCTCCTTGCGGCCCTCGACGAGGTTCGCAAGGGGCGCGTCGACGGCGGGCGCTGGCTCTCCAAGTCGCAGAAGAAGGCACGCGTCGAATGTCTGTCAGAGGTCTGCCGCGCCCACGAAGACGAAAAGCAAGGCCACGGCTTGAGCTTCACTGTCGGTTGACCTTCACTGTCGGTCGTCGGTTGACCTTCACTGTCGGTCGGTTGACCTTCACTGTCGGTCGGTTGACCTTCACTGTCGGTCGGTTGACCTTCACTGTCGGTCGGTTGACCTTCACTGTCGGTCGGTTGACCTTCACTGTCGGTCGGGTCTGTTTTTACCGTCACTGTCGGTCGGTTGACCTTCACTGTCGGTCAGGTCTGTTTTTACCGAACAATTCCAGTCGCTTACAAAAAGATCGACGAGACTGTCGATTGGCGCGAGGGTCGAGCGTCGTGTCGGTGAAGGCGCCGGCACGGGCCTTCCTCGTTCGACGAACATCAGTCGCAGCCCAGCGCTGCCCGTCCGCATCAGGAGTCCGTTATGCGCTTCATGATCATGCACAAGAACGATCCCCAGACCGAAGCCGGCCAGGCGCCGCCCATGGAGCTCGTCCACAAGATGGGCGCTTTCATCGGTGAGTACGCGCAGACGGGGAAGCTCGTCGACGGCGCGGGTCTCGGGGGAGCAAGACGCGCACGCGCCTCGTCTTCCGTAACGGCGATTGCACGGTGAAGCACGGCCCCTACCGCGGTGAGAACGAGCTGCCGGCGGACATCCTCCTGCTGAAGGTCAGCACACGCGACGAGGCCATCGGCTGGGCGGAGCGTTACGGCAAGATCCTCGGCGACGGCGAGATCGAGCTCGGAAAGCTCAACGAGCCGTGGGACATCGGTCTCATGCCCGCGCCGGAGAACCCGCCGCTCCAGATGCTCCTCATCGAGAAGGCCGACGCGAGCACCGAAGCCGGCGGACGCACCACCGCGCAGAAGGCGGCGCTCACGCGCCTCAAGACCGAGATGACCAAGGCGGGCGTGCTCGTTCGCTCGCAGAAGCTCCAGCCCAGCGCCACCGCGAAGCGCCTCGTCTTCACCAACAACGACCTGCGCGTGATCGACGGGCCGTTCGCCGAGTCGAAGGAGCTCATTGGCGGCTTCGCCGTGATGGATCTCACCGACATGGACGAGACGCTCGCCATGTGCCGCGGCTACGCGGAGATCCTCGGCGGAACGCTGGAGATCGACGTCCGCCTCGTCGATCAGAGCGACGACGCGGCCTGACTGTCGCACGTCGCGTCGACGACCACCGCGAGAATGGCGCCGTGCCCGCCATTCTCGCGTGCGCCCGAGCCCCATGACGGCTCTTGACGCCGAGAGGCCTCCCGGTGACGGGTGGACATGCGCCGAATTCTCGTCACCGGAGCCAACAAGGGCATCGGCTTCGCGATCGTCCAAGCCATCCTCGAAGAGCACGACGACACGTTCGTCTACCTCGGCTCACGCGACGCTGCTCGAGGTCAGGCTGCGCGGATGGCCTTGAAGCCGGAATGGCAGGCGCGGGCCGACGTCGTCGCACTCGACGTGTCCGAGGATCAATCGGTTGCTCGCGCTGCCGAGCAGGTCGCCCGGAGCCTCGGCAACGAGAAGCTCTACGCCATCGTCAACAATGCCGGCATCGGCACCGGCGCGGGCGCGAGCCTCACCAAGGTACTCCAGACCAACACCGTGGGCATGCACCGCGTCTGCGAGCGCTTCCTGCCTTTGCTCGATCCGGTGAACGGTCGGATCGTCAACGTCACATCGGCCTCGGGCCCGAGCTTCGTCGCGCGTTGCAGCACCGCAATGCAACGCTTCTTCCTCGATACGCAGGCGACGTGGCCTCGCCTGCAGAGCTTCATCGACGAGTGCATCGCGATGGACGGCGACAAGCCGGCGTTCGCTGCGAAGGGACTCGATGACGGCGAGGCCTATGGCCTTTCGAAGGCCCTCGCGAACACGTACACGGTCTTGCTCGCGCGCGAGCACCCTGCCCTGCGCATCAACGCCTGCACGCCCGGTTTCATCGAAACGGACATGACCCGGCGCTACGCGGAGTCGCAGGGCAAGTCGCCAGCCGAAGTCGGCATGAAGCCGCCCTCCGCCGGCGCGCGCACTCCAATGCATCTGCTCTTCGGCACGCTCGAAGGCAACGGCCACTATTACGGCAGCGACGCCCAGCGAAGCCCGCTCGATCGCTATCGCAGCCCCGGCAGCCCGCCGTATACCGGCGCCTGAGGCGCTCCGCCACTCAGGGCCAGTAACGAGCCGCCACGAGCCGATAGGGTGAAACGGTCCGTCGACCGACGAGGTAGATCCGTCCGTCCGGTGCAACGGTGACGGCGGACACCTCCGATCCCGCGAGAGCCAAGGTGACGTCGCCCCGACCGTTGAACGATGGGTCGAGGTCACCCGATTCCGAAAGTCGGAGCATGTAGAAGTCGCCCCTCGTCGATGGCGCAGGGCTCGCCGAGCCGGCAACGAGATTCTTTCCGTCCGCCCGAGCTGCGAGCAAGGGCGCGAACCAGGGCGCGAACCAGGAACAGATCGACCGGGACGAGCGCGTCTTTCGGGCGGCCCGCGAGCCCGAATCTCGCGAGGCAGCCGATTAGGGCGCGGTCTGACACGCGATCACGACCTGCCACGAATCGGTGATCCTCGATCGCGAGTCGATGGACACCGCGATATGGCGCATCGTAGCGTGGCAAAATGCGGCTCCTTTTACCCGGTGCAGGAATTCTGGCAGCGTCCCTCGTGCTCGTGGCGTGTGGATCGGACAACTCGGCGACGACGCCTTCCACGGAAGGCAACGACGCGGGCTCCCCGACCGCGGACGGTGTGGACGCGAGCAAGGACGGGGGCTCGACCTACAGCATCGGCGGCACGGTCACGGCCCTCAAGGGCACCGGGCTCGTCCTCCAGGACAACAACGGCGACGACCTGGCCATCGGCGCCGACGGCGCGTTCACCTTTTCCAAGAAGCTCGCCACGGGGGCGACGTACGCGGTCTCGATCAAGACCCAGCCCTCCGCCCCGTCGCAGACGTGCACGCTGAGCGCGGCGAGCGGCGTCGTCCAGTCCGCCAACGTCACCGGCGTCGTCGTCAACTGCGCCACCAACAAGTACACGGTCGGCGGAACCGTCTCCGGCCTCGCCGGCGGCAGCGTCACCCTCCAGAACAACGGCGGCGCGGACCTCGTCGTCAACGCCAACGGCACGTTCGCCTTCCCGACACCGATCGCGTCGGGCGCGACCTACGCGGTCGCGGTGAAGACCCAGCCCGGGACCCCCACCCAGACCTGCGTCGTCACGCACGACAGCGGCACGATGGGCACCGCCAAGGTCACCGACGTGCAGGTCACCTGCACGACGAGCAAGTATAAGATCGGCGGCACCGTCGCGGCCGGCCTCACCGGCTCGGGCCTCGTGCTCGAGAACAACGGCGGCGACGCGCTCGCGGTGGACGCGTCCGGCCCCTTCACGTTCGCGACGTCGATCGCGAGCGGCGCGACCTACGCGGTGACGGTCGGAACCCAGCCGACCAACCCGTCGCAGACGTGCACCGTGATGGGCGACACCGGGACCGTCGGGGCGGGCGACATCACCAGCGTCGCCGTCAACTGCACGACGAACAAGTACACGATCGGCGGCACCGTCTCGGGCCTCCTCGGGACGGTCGTCCTCCAGAACAAAGGCGGCGACGATCTGACCGTCAACGCCAACGCGGGCACGTTCGCGTTCTCGACCCCGATCGCCAGCGGCGCGAGCTACGCCGTCACGGTCAAGACGCAGCCCGGCTCTCCGAGCCAGACCTGCACGCTGACGGACGACACCGGCGAGGTCGCCGCCGCGAACGTCACGAACGTTGCGCTCACGTGCGTCTCGAACAAGTTCAAGGTCAAGGCCAACGTCACCGGCCTCGCCGGCACCGGCCTCTACCTCCAGGAGAACGACGGCGACGACCTCTTGGTCGCTGCCGACGGCACGTACGAGTTTGCGACCACCGTCGCGAGCGGCCAGCCGTACGCGGTCACGGTCAAGACCCAGCCCAAGGGCCCGAGCCAGACGTGCGAGGTCACGAACGGCGCCAGCCTGATGGGCGGAGCCGACGTCACCATCGACGTGACGTGCACGACGAACACGTACACCGTGGGCGGCTCCGTCGCGGGCCTCACCGCAAGCGGCCTCGTCCTCCGGGACAACGGGGGCGACGACCTCACCGTGCCCGCGAACGCGACATCGTTCACGTTCGCGACGAGCATCAACAGCGGCGCAACCTATGCCGTCACGGTGAAGACGTACCCGACGGACCTCATCTGCACCGTGTCGAACGGCAGCGGGACCGTCGGGGCCGCCAACGTCACGAACGTCTCGGTCACGTGCAACAGTTGCCCCTTGAACGAAGTCGCGTTCAACGGCAAGTGTTACTACCTCGACGGGTCGAGCGGAGCTTGTGACCCCGGCTACGCGCGCGCGCCGCAGTCGGTGCTCTCGAGCATCGCCGACTCGTTCATCGGAAAGAACTACAAGCACACCGTCTCGGGCAATTGCTGCATCTGGAACGCAGACCCCGTCGAAAACTGGGGCTTCAACGGCAGTCAGTGCAATCGCTCGGGCCCCTTCACCAGCGCACCTGTCCCCGGGGGCTCAGGCTGCACGAACGCCGACAACCAGTTCCTGAGCCAGCTGACGCTCTGCGGAACGCCTTGAGCTCCGAGCGCGCCTGACGGCCTGAGCGCCGTCGTCCACACTCCCGGTCGCGTCGGCGACCGGCGGGATTGCGTTGGGGCTCGATGCCCCTGACGCGGGACGCGGCGATCGCGTCGGAGGGGGCCTGCATCATACAGGCCCCCCTCCTCGACACGCCCCGGATGATGCGGCGCCACAAGGCGATGGCGTCCGGTGGCGACACCAACCACTTTTGAGCGGCTCGCGTGCGGCATCGCCGCGAGCAGAACCGGTTTCGAGCCGCTTGCCACTACGCCAACACGCTTCCAGATCACTTTCGAGCCGCTCGCCACTGCGCCAGCACGCTTCCAGACCACTTTCGAGCCGCTTGCCACTGCGCCAGCACGCTTTCCAGATCCCTTTCGAGCCGCTCGCGACCGGCTCTGAATCGAGTTGGCGGCTCTCCGAGCGGCTCGCGGCCGGCTCAAGATCGGTCTCACGGCCGATTCACGACGCTCGCACCGACCCATAAGTGGTTCGAGCGCCTCTCGACCCGCTCGCGGGCAGCTTCGAATGGGTGTGAACCCCTCGAGAGCCGGTCGCGCGCGGCCTCGAAGTGGTTCGAATCACAACGGAGCCGCACGCCGGCGAGCACCTCAGGATGGAACGGGGCTCGGGCTCGTAGTGTTCGGGTCGGCCGGGCCAGGCGTGGGCTCGACGGCCGAAGGTTTGCCACGGCGGTTGGCTTTGGTTTCAGCCTCGCGGAGCGCACCAAGATCGTTGCGTCATGCTCTGGCGAAATTCCGGCGAGCTCGGCGTTCGCGATGAGCGCGTTGACCGCGCGGATCCAAGCATTGCGCGCGTTGACGTTGGCGACCGCGCTCGACTCCGTCGCTGCGAGGCGGAGCTGCGCACGCTCGTCCTCGAGCACGCCAAGGCGCTCGCCATGCGAGATTCGCTCGTTGACGAACGAGGCCAACGTCTTCTTCTTGTCGACCACGACCGACGCGAGCAGGCTCTTCACTTCGGCCGCGCTTCCGAGACGCGACTTGAGCAGCGTGGCGGCGCCCGCCTCGTTGCGGTAGCTCGTCGAGATGATCGCGATTCCCTCGGGCGTGAGTAGCGCTCGCGCGGCTTCGATCTCGCGACCGCGCGTTGGAACACGCACCGTCGACAAGGTTTTCCTCACGAGTGGAACGGACATGGCGGTCTACGAGCGTGGTGGCGCCATCGCCTCTGCGCGCGGGCGCGCCGAACGATGCCTCGTCGTCGGCGCGGGCGTTCTCCGCGGGTTCCGTGTGGGCGCTCTCAAGGGCGTGCTCGCGCACGAGTTCGGCCACTTCAAGAACGAAGACACCGCGGGCGGCGCCTCCTCGCTCTCCGTGCGCCGCTCGATGCTCCAGATGCTCGTCTCGCTCATCCAGGGCGGTGCTGCAGCCTGGTACAACACGGCGTGGTTCTTCGCGACGAAGTACCACCAGGTCTTTCTCCGCATCTCGCAGGGCGCCTCGCGCCTGAAAGAGGTGCTCGACGATCGCTGGGCGATCACCGCCTACGGTTCGAAGCCGTTCGTCGCCGGCTTCGAGCACGTCATTCGCCGCTCGATCGAGCACGACGCCTACGTCCAACGCACGGTGGAGGAAGTGACCTCGAAGAACTACGCGCTCGCGAACCTCTTCACGTACGTCCCGGAGACGCCGCCCGACGCCGGCGAATGCGACAAGGCCGTGCGCGAAGCGCTCGAACGCGAAGCCGACGAGTACGACAGCCACCCGCCGCCGAAGAAGCGCATCGAGCTCGCGCGAGCGCTGCACGTCGAACACACCAGCGAGCCGGGCGACGACCGCGATGCGTGGGAGCTTCTCGACGACCGCGACGGCCTCGAGGCCCGCCTCACGGACCGCGTCTGCGACGCCGTCGCCGAAAACCACGCGGTCGTCCTCCGACGCGCGGCCAAGCAGCACTCTCAGCGCTTGCGAGCCGCCTTCTTGCGCGTCTTCGCTACCGGCAGGGCGTCGCGCCATGCGTCGGTGACGAGCTCGCGCAAGAGCTCGTCGTCGACACGCGCGAGGTCGACGGCGATGTAGCCGAGCCTCGTCCAGCCGCCGAGCGAGAAGAACGTATCCGGAAAGGACTCGAGGAGCGCGTCGCGCCGATCCGACGGGTGCACGACGAGGTTCACGCGCTTGTCGGCGCCGAGCGTCGCGAAGATCTTCCGCGACGTTCGAAACGCCGTCCGATCCATGTGAGGACGTTCCGTGACGCCCTCGAGCGAGAGCGCGAGCTTTTTGAACCGCGCGGGAGTCATGCCGTCAGTCTACCCGACAAGGCGTTCAACGCGTGACGAGGTCGTAGGAAGCGAACGACGTTCCACCTCGCTCGTCGCGCAGGATCACCCAGAGATGCGTGACGGTCGCGTTTCCAGGTGCATGCCACGTGTTCGTGGTGAACGTCTCGGGCTCGTCCCTCCGGCGGCCCGTGCGGTCGTCGTCGAACGAGCCTGCCGACGTGAACCAGGACGCGCGTAGGCTCTCGCGACCGCTCACGACGCTCTGGTTCGCCGGATCGAAGAGCACGTAGGACTCCGCGTCCTCGGGTTGCCAGGAGAGCCGCAACGTCACGCTTGCGCCGCTCGGAATCGCATCGAGCGCGACAGGCGAACCGCCCACCTCGGCCGCGAGCGAAGCAATCGAGGGATTCCCGTTGGCAACGTAGCGGGCGGCGAACTCTCGGACCACGTCGGCCGGCGCGTTCGCCAGATTGCAGGATAGCCGCTCGAAGCCGAACGCCACCCGCGCTTCCCCATCTTCCGCGGCGAGGGTCACACGAATCGGCAGATAGAAGCCGCCGGTCGTATCCGGATCACGCGGCCGTAGATCCGCCGAGCGCGTCTCCGGCCCGAACAACAAGCACGCGTCCGATGGAGTGACGGCCTGGACGTTTGCGCTCGCGTCCCCGAGCGCGACGACTCCGTCGGCGAGGCATGACGGGCTCACCGCACCGTTCTCGGTGAGAAGCTTCGGTGTCGCGCAGAACGCCCATTGGGTTCGCGGTGCCACGATGGTGCCTTCCGGTGAAGCCACGAGCGCCTCGTACGTCACGGGCTCTCCTGGCTTCGACTCCGGTGGTTCGGCGCGAACGGCCAGCACCATCGTACGACCGACGAATGACTCGCGAGGACCGAGCTCGGGAATGCACGCGACGAGCACGCAAGTCGTGGCGAAGAAGGCGAGCTTGCGCATCAGAACTCGAGCCTCCCTCCGACGACCGCAAGGGTCGGTAGTCCTCGGATGATGCTGCGCTCGCGGAAGTCGGCCGAATACACGATCTCCTCGGCGTTCTCGTGCGCCGTGACGTTCTGCACGTCCGCGAAGACCACGAGGCGCAGGCCCCTGCCGAGGGGCTGCGTCCAATCGACACGAAGATCCAGCTGCCAGAACGCCGGAATGCGGATCGTGTTCTGTTCTCCGAAAGCGGGATCGTAGCGGTCGTTACGTGCGTCGTAGTAGCTGCCAATCACGGGCGTGCGCGGATTGCCCGAGGCGTAGCGGAAACGCGCTCCGAATCCGAGCCGACCGATCTCCTGACTCGCCACGATCGAGAGCACGTGCGGCTGATCGAAATCGAAGGCCCGCCAGAGCTCGTCACCTTCGTAGCGTCGCTCGCTGCGGCTGACCGCGTACGATACCCAACCGAAGAAGCCCTTCCAGAGCTCTTGGCGCACGAGGAACTGCACGCCGTAGCTCTTCCCCTCCCCGTTCTGTGTGAGCGAGCGCGCGAGCATCGGATTGACGAGCCGGCTCCGCACGACGAGGTCGTTCATGGTCTTGTAGAAACCGACCACCTCGGCGGTGAGCGTGTCCGTGACGCGGATCGATTCTCCAAAGGTCGTGTGTGTTGCGCGGGACAGCGCGAGTGCCGGAGTCCCGAAGACCGCCGAGAGATCCTCGGGCTCCGGCGCCTGGTGATAACGGCCCCAGGCCGCCGTGAGCGCCATGCGCGGCGTGACCGCCCAACGTGCCGAGACGCGCGGGTCGAAGGCCGACTCGAGACGAGAGAAGCCGATCTCCGGCGTGGCGCCGATACGCGGCGTCTGGCGGCTTCCCTCGACGAGATAGGCATCGAAGCGAGCGCCGGGCCGCAGTGTCACGGGCCCGATCTTCAGATCGGCGATGAGCCAAGGCGCAGCATTGACGATGTTCGTCGTCCACACGTCGGCCGCGTAATCGTCGCTCGGCGCCTGGCCGAACACGGAGACATCGCCCTCGCGGGGAGGCAACGTAAGCGAACCGCGGCGATCGAGAGCCGAGTGCGTGCCGAGGACGTCGACGCCCCCTTCGAGCGCGAGGAAGTCCTCGAGGCGCATCCGGTGGGAAGCGCGAACGCCCCATCGGTCGGCGCGAACCTCGAGATGCGTGGGCGTCTGCCCGAAGCTCTGTTCAAGCTCGCTCTCGTCCTGCCCCACGAATGGGGTGACGGTCGACGTGCTGCCGTCTTCGGCGACGTTCGTGTAGCGCAGATACGTGCGCCAGAAGCGCGACGAGGTCGCCTCGGAGCGCGTCTTCGCGGGATCGGCCGAGGGCATGGTTCGCGTGAGGTCGTCAGTCGAGCCGAGCACGACGACGTCGAGCGACTCATGCGAACGCAGATCGATGGTGGCCTTGATTTGGCCGTCGCGGTAACGGGGGATCGGGAAGAAGTCACCCACGTCGCGCGCGTTCGTCCAGGCCATCACGCGATCGAGCCAGCTCTGGCGCGCGGAGACCGAGATGCGCGCACGCGAGCCGAGCTCGGTGGAGACCAGCGCGGAGCCGTCCAGCGTGTCCACGCCGACGTAACCGTGCGTCCCGCGAGGAATGCTCTTCGTGTCGACGCGCACGAGGCCGCCCAGGCCACGACCGTACTCGGCGGAGAACGCGCCCGGCACGAGGTCGATGCTGGCAATCTGGTCGGAGTTGATGGTCCCTCGAAGTCCGCTGCCGTGATAGAGCGCCGGAATCTCCACGCCATCGACGTACGTACGGGTGTCCTTCGGCGCCGATCCCCACACCACGAGCTGCCCCGACGCAAGCGGCGGACGCGATACGCCAGGCAGGTTCTGCACGACCTTGAGGACGTCCCCCTGAGTGCCAGGCACACGGCGCGCTTGCCCAGCCGACACCTTGTAAGCGACGGTCTCCCTCGCCCGTGCCGTGCCCCGCACGCGCACCTCGTCAGGCGAGGGCGAGGGCGAGGATGCGGATGCGGGTGCCGACACCGATGCGGATCCGGATGCCGATGCCGAGGCCGAATCGGGTGCGGCCGCAGCCTCCACGTCGCGCCAAACGAAGTCATACCGATACGTGATCTTCGAAGGCGCCGGCTTGTCGTCGACCTCGGCGGGCGTGAACACGAACTGCCTCGCCGCGGCGAGCGCAGCCTCGTCGAATGCGCTCGACGCCCCCTGTAGCACCCTCGCGCGCGTGACCTGACCGCTCTCGGCGATCTCGATCTCCAGCACGACGGAGGCTTCCCGTCCGCTCGCGCGCTCCTCGTCGGGGTAAGGCGCTTGGATGAAGGTGACGAGCACGGGATACTTCGTCACCTTGCGACGGGCCGGCTGCCCGCCCACGTCGTTGCCACGCTGCTGCGCGAAGGCGAAGGTCGAGGACATCAGGCTCGTGGCAAGCAACACCGCGCCGAGCCGCATCAGGGCACGTCGAACTCGAGTGCGAGCACGCCCGCCCCCCGGTCGTGGGAAAAGCGCGTATCGGCGTCGGTGGCGAGCCCCTGGATCGCCCCCAACGAGCGACCTTCGAGGAAGGCCTCGACGCGCCACGATGAAGTGACGGCACCGCACAGCGACGACGTATCCACGCGCACGACGTAGTGGCCGCGCGGAGGCGCTTCCGCCCAGACCACGTTCTCGGCGCGAAGGCCGTCCTGCACGCACTGCGCGTTCGAGTCGAAGTCGAGAACGCCGCCGACATGCTCGGTTCCCGGAGGCTCTGGCGGCGAACCTGGCGGCGGCGGCTCGTACGAATTGACGTTGTGCTTGTCGATCTCGACGCCGTTCGGATCGACGACGTGGAGATCGAGATCGGCCTCGTTCTGCCAGCGAAGATTCACGACGAGAACGCCGGCGGGCAACCCTTGCGGAGCCACGTCGATGGTGCGTGTGAAGGCGGGCCCGAAGTTGCCTGCCCCATCGACTGCGCGCGTGACGAGGGTCTGCCGCCCCGCGGGGAGGCTCGATGCGAAGCCCACACGCACGGCGAACGTCGGGAAGTCGGGCGCGGCGACGTCAGGAACGCCCGTCGGCACGATCCAGTACCCCGGATCGCCGATCAGCGAGAGCGCGACCGAGGTCGACGACGCGTCGACCGTTCCGGAGCACGTGCGATCGTTCGCGCCTGCGCGCACGATGGGGCTGACGGTGACCGAACGAACCGCGGGCCCCGTCTCGGCGCTGGGAAGAGCCTCGCGGAAGAACTGTCCTCCAGTCACCTGCAGCTTCGCGTCGCGCCCCTGATCGGGGTTCGTCGCATCGCACGACGCGAGCGCGGCGAACGACGCGACGAAGAGCGCAGCGGTACGCATCAGAAGGCCACCGCAGCGCGCAAAGTAAAGGAATCGTCGGCGAGGGTCGTCGGCGCCCCGCTCACGTCACGGCCGAGCGCGTTCGTACGCTTGTCGTACTCGGCAACGAGACGCGCGGTCTTCCAACGAGCCATGGCCATGAAGCTCCACGTGGACAAGCTCGAGTCTTTGGGTACGAGCGCGAACGCCCGCTGCTCGCTCGCATCGGCGTCGGGATCGTAGACGTCGTAGCGAACGCCGATCATGGCCCAGCGCGTGATCTCCTGGGTGGCTCCCACGTACCAACCGAACTCGCGGAGATCGCGCGACGCGGCGACCGGATCGGCCGTGAACGTGCCTCGATCGAGATTCTTCGCACGGACGATTTCTCCACGAACGACGAGCTCACCGAGCGCGGGAATCCCCACGTGCAGTCGCGCGTCCGCGCCCATCGCGAACCGCTCGAAGCCCTCCGACGGCGTGGCCGGAGAGCCGGCAATGCTCTGCAACTCGGTCTGCTGGACGATGCCGTCCTCGTTCTGGTCACGCCACACGAGCTGGTCCTTCGTCGGCGCGGTGCCCTCGTGGAAGCCGCGCCCCGTGAGGCCCGAGAGGCCGACGGCGAGGCGCACGCGATCACCTATCAAGGGTGCCACGCCGAGGCGAAAGACGAGGTCTTTGCTCTTGTTCGGATCGCGCCCCGGGAACGTTCGTTCGCCGATGGGGTCTCCGTTCATGATCCCCAGCGCGTAGTTGAAAAACTTATACCCGCCGAGGATGCGTAGGCCGAGATCGAACGACTGAGGCACGAGCTCGTTGGCCATCGTGGTGCGTTCGAGAAACGGCCGCGTGGCCTCGAGCTCGGTGACGTCGAAGCCGAACGGCGTGGTCAGGAGGCCGGCCGAGACGATGACGAAGGGCGACTCCGTGCTGGCGCCCTGAATCGCCGCCGGCCCTCGGTAGGCCGTATTTTGCGGCCATTTGACCGACACCTCCGCGTTCCAAGGACGAAGCTGCGGACCATGGACGGTGTTCGCATCGAGCGTCAGCGTTCCGTGGACCAGCCCTTGGTCGGTGTCGATCCGAATGCGGCCACGACGAAGGACGAAGCGGTCTTCGTTGAGCGGTTCGCGCGTCGATGCATTGACTTCGTCTTGCGACGACTGGCGCATGAGCGTCCAATCCACGTGGACGAAGCCGCTCACCACGACGGGCGCGAGGCCCGAAGGGGAGGTCGCGCGCTCCGTCCGTTCGACGCGCGTTTGGAGCTCCGCGAGCTGACGCTGCTGCGCGGCCAGCACTCTCTTGAGCTCTTCGACGTCGCTCGCCGAAGCGTTCGGCGCCGCCGGCGGATTGGGCGGAACGTGCGTAGGGGGCACCTCCGTCGAAGCGGTGCTCTCCGCCGGGGCCGGTGCGCTCTCCGCATCGTCGGCGAGAGCGCGCGGTGACACCGTCCCGACGAGGCTCGTCAGGACGGCGATCAACGCGAAGGTTCGACGCTGTCGGTCGCGCACGGACCGACGAATGTACTCAGGGAGGCGTGGGCAATCCACCATCGGGGTGCTGCAGGGGCAACTTCGGATTCTTCGCAATCCTCACCGCGTCGGTGCACGCGTTGATGATCTCGTCGTGCGTCTGCGGGTTCTGCACGCAGTCGCTCGGCCCGCCGTCGTTGTCGGGCCCGCCGCCGTCGTTCGTCGTACCGGGGTTGCCGGTCGTCGACGTGGGCGTACCGGTGGGCTGCGTCATGGGCTCCTTCACGGCATTGCTTTCGCTGTCGCAAGCGACGCTGACGAACGCCCCCGCGACCGTCATGGCGACGAGGGACAGCAAACCGACGATGCGCGTCTTCTTCGTGCTCATCACTTCGCCTCGCAGACGTTGCGACGGCACTTGCCGCCCGAGCACTCGCCATCCGTCGTGCATACCTTGCACGTCTTCTGCGACTGCGGAACCTTCGACTCGAAGTAACACGCGCATGATTCGGGCGGGCTGTAGAGCGACAAGTTCCCGCCGTCGAACTCGCGTTGCACGCCCATGGCGCACTCTGGAACCAGTCCGCTCGCGATGACCTGTTCGAGGCCGTTCACGTCTGGATCGACCCGATCGCCGAGCACGAGATCGATGATGCGCTGCACGTTCGGGTTCACCGCCTTGCCGCTGCCGTCGACGCGCGTGATGTACGGCGTCGGAGCCCACGGCAGGTAGTGACCGTCGCGGACGTTCTGCTTGTCGAAGCTCGCGGCAGTCTTGTCCGGGTAGTACGCGTAGAGCTGCTTGAAGCCCTGGAACGCGAGGAGCTTCACGTCGCCGCGATGCTGGTCGTAGACCTCGGTGCCCATCAAGCCGATGGTCGCCTCCGGCGTGGCCGAGTTCTTCACCGCCGTCAGCACTTCGGTCGAGGTGTTGTTCGGCGGCACCGTGCCTTTGAGCTGGCTTGCCTTGAGACCGATCGCTGCCGCGCACGTGAGCGCGGTGCTGGCCGTGGGTCCACGACTGAAGCGCAACGCCTGATCGGTCCAAGGCTGCGCCGAGCCCGTGCCGTCCGCCCAGCCATAGGCGAAATAGCCCTCTTCGGCCGTCATCGCGACCTGCGAGCTCGCCTTCGGCACGATGAACCCGTAGCTCTGAACGGGACCGGCGGTGACGGAGAGATCGGCCGGCTTGGCAGGCAGGTTGGTGCAGCTCGAAAGGAACGTCGCTCCGATGCCGAGATCGATCGTGTTGCCAGAGGTGGCGTCCGCTTCACATGTCGGAGGAGGCTGCGACGGATCCCACGCCGGATTCTCCGCCGGCGTCGGGATGTATCGGATGGCGATCGCGTCGTTCACCATCTTGTTCGGCGTGTACATGTCGAGCGCGAGATCGCACGTGCGCCGGTTTTTGTAGACGATGCGCACGGGGGTCGCCGACTTGACGAGGGCCTGCCCGAGCAGCTTCACGAGCGGCTCTTGGGTGTCGCCGTTCTCGATGAACACGATTGGAATCGATCCCAGCGAGGTGCAGGGCGCGGCATCGGCACGCGACGCACGCAACATGACGACTCCGAAGGCCGCCGTCGCGGTGATCGCGAGAAGTGTCTTCGTTCGGCTTCGCATGGCCGTACGATGTCACGTGACGCCAGCGAACCTGCCGAAAATCTCTCGGTGGAAGAACCCCCAAGCGCCCGAGATGCGCCCTGCAACGCGGGAGCGAGCGAGCGACAAACGAGAAAGAGCGCGGCTCGCGTTGGCGAGCTCACGCCCTTACCCGCTCACGCCTTCGCGCGCGACTCAGCTGCCGATCTGCGGATGCAGCTTCTTCTTCTGGTACTTCTGCGCCGCAGGACGGATGTGTCCTGCCAGGTAGATCCCGCCGTTCACGGTCGACCACGATCGAAAGTGTTGAAACGTGGTCATCCACTGAAGGACGCGCGGACCTTCGAGTGCCGCCCGAACGCCGCACGCTGCCGCGTGCTCCTGCGCGTGACGGAAAGCATCCGCGATGCGCTGCTGGACGGCCATCGGCGAGCTGCGCTCGCGCGAGATCTTCGAAGCGCCCTTGCCGAGGCGTGCGCGCTCCTGCGGGTCGGCGAGCAGCGCGAGAAGCGCGCGACCGAAGGCCTCGTCCGCGTCGCGCTCTCCCTGCTCACCCTTGCCGGGCGAAAGGAGCACGCCGTTGACGCGATCCTTGATCTGCGAGCTGACGCCCATGCCGTCGGCAAACGCGACGGTCGGCGTTCCGCACCAGAGCGCTTCGCCGAGAACGTTGCCGTAGGTTTCGCTGAGCGACGCGTGCACGAAGACGTCGGCGTAGGCGTAGTAGTCCGCCATGGCCGTGAACGGCACCTCGCCGGGGAAGAACACGCGGTCGCCCACGCCCTCTTCCTCCGCCACGCGCTTGTAGAGATCGCAGTCGGGGCCGTCACCAAGAAGCGTGAGCGTTGCCTCGGGATCGACCGGCGCGACGTGGCGCGCGAAGATTCGGATGAGGCGGTCTTGCGATTTTTCGCGCGTGTGACGGCCTGCGCAGAGCAGACGCGCGCCGCGGAAGACAGCGCCGCCCGCGCGTTCGAGATGCGTGTAGGGGTCGGCGCCGAGCGGCCGGTCGAAGATCGCAGGCTGCACCGCGCGCGGAATGACGTGAATCGGCGCTGTGACGCCACGCTCGCGCCAGTAAGAGCGCAGGCCCTCCGAGAGGACCACGAGGCCATCGGAGTTGTTGTAGACGCTCGCGAAGAGCTTCTCGTACGGGCGCTTCAACGCGAACTCGAGGCCCGCGTTGACCCAGCCGAGCTTCGAGAGGCGCTCAGGCAAAAGAACGTCGTAGGCGGCGACGAGGTGGGTTGTGTTCACGCAGAGCAGCGGGATGCCGCGCATCTTACGGAGCCAGACGCCGAACTCGAGGAGGAGCGACGTCGTCTGGGCGAAGACGATGTCGAAGTTCCAGCGGTTCGCGTCGTAGACCCACGACTCGAGGGGGAGCGGCAGGTGGAGACCCGGATAGGTCTTCAGAGGCACACTCGGAAGCGCGACCGTACCGGGCGCCAACTCCTCGGGGGTCGCATCGGGGTCTTCCGGCCCGATGACTGTGACTTCATGACCACACCGACGCAATTCTTGGTACAGGAACCGTGTCTGGAACGCTGCACCGTTGGCGTAGGGAATTCGGGTGAAGTCACTGAGGATGGCCACACGCAGAGGACGACCGTGCCGCGCTGACAGCGCTGCGAACGGTGTTTCACGCTGGTCGTTCTCCGCTCGATCCCGCCCTGAAAATGCGGAACGAGGTGCCGACAGGCGCTGCGCAAGATCCTGCGCGGCGGCGCCGGTCGTGCTACCGGTGCTACCGGAACGGGCGCCGTGAAGATCCTCGACGTGACCGAATTCTATTCCGAAAGGGGTGGCGGGGTTCGAAGCCATCTCGCGCTCAAAGGTCACGTTCTATGCCAACTCGGCCATGACCACGTCGTTCTCGCCCCCGGACATCAGGACGGCGTGGAGGCAACCAGTTCGGCGGCGCGTCTAGCACGGGAGGGGGGAAGCGCACGTGTGATCCGTATCGGGGGGCCCGCGTCGCCTTACGATCCGACGTATCACCTACTCCTTCGATTCGACAAAATCGCGGAGATCGTCGAGCGCGAGCGGCCGGATGTCCTCGAAATTCACTCGCCATATCTGGCCGCGCTCGGGGCGCTGAGAGCCGATCCCCGGCACTACGGGATCCGGACATTCCAGTGGCACTCGGACTTCATCGACACGTACGCCGGGGTGCTCGAGACCAAGCTCGCGAAGGATGAGAGTGGGCGCCTCGCGCACGCGGCATCACGACTCGTCGGCCCGGGCACCCGTCCACTCTGGGGTCTTGTCCGTGGCATTGCTCGACGGTGCGACGCGACGCTCGTGGCCGCCGCCTGGCAGGTCGACAAGCTCCGGGGCCACGGCGTCCCTCGCGTCGAGCGCGTTCCGTTCGGGATCGAGCGCTCCATCTTCCGTCCGGAAGCGCGCAGCTACGAAGCGCGTCGCGATCTGCTCGCATTGGCGGGCCACGACGCGAGCTCGGAGACCGCCGTCTTGGTAGGCGTGGGTCGCTTCGCCATCGAGAAGCGATGGGACGTCGTCATCGACGCGTTTCTCCGCCTCCGCCAGACGCGCGACGCCATCTTGGTGATCTTCGGCGACGGCCCCGAGCGCGAACGCATGACCGCGCGTGCGAAGGGCTCGCCGGACATCGTGATGCCCGGCTTTCAAAAGGGCCGAGAGGCGCTCGCCGGCTCCCTCGCCAGCGCGGATGCGCTCGTTCACAGCTGCCCGTTCGAGACCTTCGGCTTGAGCATCGCCGAGGCCATGAGCTGCGGGCTTCCGGCCGTCGTCCCCGACGAGGGCGGTGCCGCCGAGATGCACGCGGAAGGCGCCGGCGAACGCTATCGCGCAGGCGACGTCGAGGCCTGCGCGACCGCGATGGCCCGCATGCTCGACCGACTGGCCAGCGAAGGCGACGGGCCCCGCGCAGCGGCCCGCGCCGCGACCGCCCGACTTCCCAACGTCCACGAACAGTTCGAGCGGCAGGTTGCACTCTACAAAGAGCTTCTGGAACAGCACGGCAAGCCCGTGAATTGATTCCGGAACGAGCGACCGACCGAGCGCAAGTGGGGAGCGCTCGAGCTTCGTCGTGGCGCGTCGTGGCCCTCAAGACCGGCGGAAACGCCGTCCTGCACGCTACGGCCGAGAAACGGATGGCATCGGAGCCTCGCCGCCCACGCGTTTGTGCTAGGAGAAGCCGGAACCATGGCAGAAAGTGTCGTCGAAAGCCTCGGCCGAGAACTGCAAGAAGTCGATCGCGAATACAGCAACGACTTCGCAGGCCACTCCCGTCTCACGCGAGACGTCGCGCAGCTCGATCGGATGATCAAGCGCGTCGACTCCGTCGTGAAACGGGTCGATCAGGTCCCCGCCGCGGCGCGTGGCGCCGAGCTGGCGCGCATTCGCGACGCGGCCGCGCAGAGCCTCGTGCTCTACCAGAACGAGCGCACCGCGATCGTCCGCGCGCAGGACTCGGGCCCCTCGTTCGAGCAGTTCTCGATGGAGGCGACGAACGCGAACGTCACGTTCGCGCGCTACGCCCGTCACTTCGCCGGCAAGGACCGCTCGACGCGCGACCTCGCCCTGCTCGGCGAGCTCGTCGAGGACCTGAAGCAGATCGACAAGCGCATGACCGCCTTGCTCCAGGAGCGCAAGACGGCCGATTTCGAGCGCGATCGTCAGATCGTTCGCGAGAACCTCGCGCAGTACCAGAAGGAAATCGATCTGGTCGAGAAGGCGCAGAAGGGCAGCAACCCGAGGAGGAGGCGAGCATTCTCGCGTCCCTCGCGAACAACCAGTTCGCCGTCTACCAGACGCACTTCGCGGGTGAAGCGCGCGTCTCGCGTCGTCCGGCGCTGCTCATGCGCGTCGTTGCCTCGCTCAAGAAGGTCCGCGAGCGCATGACCGCGCTTCGCGACGGCGGCCTCACGGTCGAGTTCAATACGAAGAACATCTCGATCGTCGAAGACCGCCTGTCGGTCTACGAGAACGAGCTCAGCGAGATCCGCAAGCTTCGCCAGGCCACGTCGATGACGGACATCATGGGCGAGCTCGGCGGCGCCGCGAACAAGCTGTTCGACGACTATCGCGCCAGCTTCGCGGACAAGCCCCGCAGCCAGGTCGATGATCAGAAGCTCGCGGGCATCTGCGACAAGCTCGGCGAGATCCGCCGTCAGATGGTCGAGATGTCGTGGGCCGAAGACAACGACATGAACAACCGCAACCTCGACATCGTGACCGAGCAGCTCACGATGTTCGAAGGCGAGTACGAAGCGGTTCTTCGCGCGCGTTCGACGACGACGACGTCGGGCTGATGCCCGTTCACGTCTCCATTCACGACGTCTCGCCGGTGTGGGCTCGCGAGGTCGACGCCGCACTCGAGCTCGCGCACGAGTTCGGCGTCCGCCCTTCCCTGCTCGTGGTGCCCGACTTCCACGGTCGGGCGCCCTTGCTGGACCACCCGGCGTACTGCGAGCAGCTCCGCGCGCTGCAGCGTGACGGCCACGAGATGTATCTCCACGGCTTCTACCACCGCGCACGCACGTGGGAGGAGCACGCGGAGGCAACCTCGTCCGACGCGA
Organism: Labilithrix luteola; assembly: GCF_001263205.1. Taxonomy (GTDB): domain Bacteria; phylum Myxococcota_A; class Polyangia; order Polyangiales; family Polyangiaceae; genus Labilithrix; species Labilithrix luteola. The sequence continues at coordinate 8,627,217 of NZ_CP012333.1, read as the reverse complement.
AGCCCGCGGGCGCGCTCGGCCGTCTCCGCTACGCGTTCGCCCAGAAAGTCGTGTCCGGCGGCGAGGCCGAGTTCAGCGACGTCTCGCACGCCGAGGCCCTCTCCCGTCTCGACGCGGGCGAGAAGGTGCTCCGCGAGGCGGGGCTCGACGTCCGCGGCTTCGTCGCCCCCGCTTGGTCCATGCCAAGCTGGATGCTCACCGTTCTCCGCGAGCGCGGGTACTCCTTCACCGAAGATCACACCCGCGTTTACGACCCGGCAAGCAAGCGCTCCAGGCCGAGCGTGGTGCTCAACTTCGCGAGCCGAACCCCGGGGCGGTTGCTGTCCAGCGTGGCCTATTGCCGGGTGGCACGGCCCGCACGGCGCCTTCTTCCGGCCCGTATCGCCATTCACCCCGCGGACATGCGATTCGCGCTGCTCCGGAACGAGCTCCGCTCGCTTCTCTCCTGGGCTCGCGGGGATTTCGTCGAAACCGGCGCAGCTTTGGTAGCCTGAACTCATCTGGCCCGCGCCCGCTCTTCGATGGTATGGGGGTGGCGCAAGTGACTAAGACGAGTTGATGGTGAGCACGCCTTCGCCAACCGACCTACTCACGATCTTCGCGACTGCGATCGGCCGCGCGCGTACGGCGCAGAGCGTCGAGGAAGCGCGTGCGGCGATCGGGTCGGCGGCCGACGCCGTCGGCGCCTCGACCGAGGCCGCTTCGGCGAAAGTCCTGCTCGATGCCATCGAGCAGCTCGCCGTCGAAAGCGTCCAGCTTCGCGGCGAATTGGCGGCGGCTACCCGCGCCCGGGAGTCGCTGCTCGCAAGCGTGTCGCACGATCTCCGGAACCCGCTCAACACCTTCTCGATGAGCGCAGGCCTTCTGCGCGACGACATCGAGCGCGGTGACTTCGATCCGACCCGTGCGGCCGGCCTCACCTCCCGCATGGAGCGCGCGAGCGCGCGGATGCAGGCACTCATCGAGGACCTCATCGAGGCGAGCCACATCGACGCGGGCAAGATCGACCTCGCACGACGGCAGGAGCGCGCAGCCCAGCTCGTTCGCGACGCGCTCTCCGCGTCGAAGAGCCTGGCCTCCGAGCGTCGGACCACCATCCGCGAGGACGCCGTCGAGGACGACGTGCTCGTCTCCGTCGATCGGCCGCGGCTACTCGAGGTCCTCGGCCGCCTCATTGCCTTCGGCGTGAAGATGACCGGTGAAGGTGGACTCGTTCGCGTCGGCGTCATCCGTCGCGGTACGCGCGCGGTCTTCTACGCGCACGCCGATCTGCCGGGCACGGCGCAAGTCCCGTCGCCCGACGAGGCGCGTGGCGGCCTCGCACTGCTCATCGCCCGAGGCATCGTCGCTCTGCACGGCGGCGTGATGGACGTCGATACGACGAGCGGCCTGCGAATGTCGTTCGCACTCGACACCGAGTGAGACGTCGTTAGGTCGCGAGGGCGTAGCCGACGCTGATTCGACGCGACGCGATCAACACCGTCGCTGCCCGGCGTACGCGATCGAGCACGGTCTGGATGTGGCGTGCCCGGGAGGCCGCCTCCAAGGTGCCCGAGGCGGACAGGTCGCGCGCGAGAACGTCGGCGGCCTCGCACGCGAGCCTCAGCAGACGCATGCACTCTGCAAGAAGCCGTTCGTCCGGCGCACCGTCGAGAGAAGCCCCCATGGACGAGAGCCATTCCCAGCGAAGGCGCTCGCACGTCGCGGCCGTTCGACGAAGTGGGGCACCGAGGCTCGCCGCGAGTCGTGCGATGTCGTCGGCGAGGACTCGGTGCTCGAGCGCCAGGCGCTCCGACGTCTCCACGAGGCTCTTTCCCTTTGCGTGCCGCGTACACGCGTCGAAACCAGCTGCGACGGCGATGCAAGAGGCCGCGAGCCGATGAACTCGGTCGACGACGAGCGGAGAGGCAGGCGGACAGACCGGCTCGGTCAGGCGCGCCGTCGGCGAACGCCCGAGAGGTTTTGCCCGTTGAAGCCGGGTACGCGAGACGGGCGACGACGGCACCGTCGCGCGCGCCGACCTCTCGCGCGAGCGCTCTCGAGAGCGGTGTCGGGAGTGGTCTCCGGAACTCGTTCGCGACATGCGAAAGCCCTCTCGATCCCGCCTCTTGCGGCTTGCGTGCCATCCACAGGATGCGCACAGGCCCGACGCAAGCTCGGGTATTCACGCGGCGATCGCGTCACGACGTTGGGTGGGGGCCCACCGAAGGCCGATCATCGATCGCATCGCGTGGCTTGCGCACAGGCCGTCTCGCCCCAATGGAGCAATCCGCTACGAGATCTGGACCAGATGTCCCTCCGGAGGGCACTCCGCGCCTCGGAAATGATGGATCGGTTCGTGCTTGACCGTGCCCCGCTCGCGGGACTCCCTCGCGACGGCGCGTCCCACGCGAGCGCATCACCGTTCACGAACATGGCTGGAGGCATTCTCATGTCCCCACTTTCCTCCGTACGGCAAGTGCACGACCCGATCGCCCAGGAGAGCCCCGATTCGGACGGCGCGATGCACCTTCGCACCCACTTTCTTCGGCGGTTGGCGCACGACATCGCCTCGCCGACCGGTGTGACCCTCACCGTCCTCGAGGAGCTGGCCACCGCCGACCGACCGCGCCCCGAGCTCTTCGCGATGGCGCGGCGGAGCCTGAAGCGCCTCATTCGACTCTCCGAGCACCTGGCCCTCGTGGCGGAGCTCGAGAACGGAACCGTCGAACCGGAGCTCGCGGCAACCGATCTCCGAGCGCTCACCAAGCAGGCGCTCGACGACGCGCTCTCCATCGATGGCCGGAAAGACGTCGTCGCGACGTGTTCCCTGCCCGGCTCGCCGCTCGTGACGGCGGCCGATCCGCGGCTACTCCTCGTCGTGTTCCGCGAGGTCATCGGCAACGGGCTTCGCCTCGCCACCTCGCGCGTCGAGGTCTCCGTCGAGTCGACCGGCAAGGTCGTCTCGATTCGCGTCGAAGACGACGGACCGGGCTTCTCCGACGACGCGCGCGAGAGCCTCGGCGAGCGCTTCGTACGCCGTTCGTCTCAGCGGGGTCTGGGCCTGTCGCTGTCGATGGGCATTCAGCTCGTGCGCACGCATGGCGGAACCCTCTCGATCGAGACGAGTCGCTTGCCCCCTGGCCGACGCGGAACGCGTGGTGCGGCGGTGGTCATCTCGTTGCCCTCCACCTCGAACGACGTCACGCCGGCCGGCGACTCGGCCTGAGTCGGACGCCGTCAGAGGCCCGGAAGATCTTCGGGCGAATACGTCAGCGCACAGATGTTGCGCACGAAGTCGACGAGCGAGCCGAGGTCCGCCGTCTTGCGGAAGAACGCATCGGCCGCCCCGACTTCGGCGCGCCCTCGAAGCTGCTCGCGCGGCAGGTCGGACAGGAGCACCACCGGTACAGTCGCGCGGTAGCGATCTTTCACCCGCCGGCAGAGCGCATCGCCCGTGATGCCGGGCATCATGACGTCCATGAGGACGAGGTGCGGCTCCCAGTTCTCGAGGAGCGAATCGAACTCGCTCACGTCGGTCGTGGCGCGTACGTCGAACCCCGCGGAAGCGAGGACGTCGGCGTGCATCTGCAACGTGAGCTCGCTGTCGTCGATGAGAAGAATGCGTAAGGCGTTCTGCGGTGGAGGCAGCGACGACATCATCGGCGAATGCAGCGGCAGAAACGAAGGCAGCTTCTGCGATGCCGGGCTGATGACGATGACGTGGGCCTCGGATGGAGGGACGGGAATCGTGGCGCCGAACGTCTCGGCCGTCGCGACGCGCGGCCGCGGCAAGGTCATGGGACCATCTTCCTCGGGCGCCGGGAGGGGGCCGCCGTCGAACGTCGTGAAGGCCTGCGATTCGAGCTCGTCGAGGGCGTTTTCGAGGCTCTCGAACCGTCGAGGACTCTGGATAGGAGCCACGAGCGACAGCGCCCGTTCGATGCGCTCGACGGCGCCTGCCCATGCGCCCGAGCCATAGGGCGCGAGTGCGTGAGCCAGCTCCGCGGGGCTCGACCAGCGTTCATCGGGTGCGCGCTTCAGACAGCGGGACACCACGGTCGAGAGTCCCACCGGGACGCCCGGCTTTTTCTCGGCGAGCGGGATCGGGTCACGGCCGAGGATGCTGCCCACGAGCTCCGAGAAAGTGCCCTCGAACGGCGGCGTCCCCGCCATCAGCTCGTAGAGCACGATGCCGAGCGCCCACAGGTCCGTCCGCGAGTCGACGGGCCCGTTGCGGAGCTGCTCCGGCGCCATATACGCCGGTGAACCGAGAATGCGGTCGTCGTCGGAGCTCCGGTCGAACGACGTGGAGATGCCGAAGTCGACGAGCTTGATGATCTCGCGCCCCCCGGGCAAGCGGGCGAGAAACAGGTTCGCCGGCTTGAGATCGCGGTGGACCACGTGGGCGGCGTGCGCATGTGCGAGCGCTTCGAGCGCCTGGAGCGCGAAGTCGACGGCTTCGGAGGGGGGCAGCGTGCCCTTCCGTTCGAGAACCTCGTTCAGATCGTAGCCGTCGAGGTACTCCATCACGAGGTAGGGGTAGCCGTTGGGCAACGACCCCGCGTCCATGACGCGCACCACGTGCTCACACGCGATGCGGGCGATGGCCGCGGCCTCGAGGGAGAAACGGGACTCGGCTTCCGACGAGGGCATCGATCCGGGCAGAAGGACCTTCACCGCCACGCGCTGGCGGAGGATGACGTGCTCCGCCTCGTAGACGATGCCCATCCCTCCTTCGCCGGCGACGTTTTCGATGCGGTACTTTCCCGCGATCACGTCACCGACGAGCGGCCGTCCTTCATGGCCGTCGGATTCACCCATCAACCCGCGAGAATAGCCCAACTTTTGCTTGGTCGCGGCGTCCTCCTTCGCCGGCGGCCCTCGGCCTGGTTCTCGGGGCCTTTTCTCAGGCCCATTTGGGGGGTCGAGACGAGATGGCCCCCGAAAAACCGCGCCGAGCGCGAAGGGTGCGCCGGACGAGCATGGCCACGTCGTCCGGGTCGACGGGCTTGACGAGGAAGCCGTCGGCACCGAGCTCCGACAGGCGCCTCCATTCGGAAGGGCCTCCCGCCGCCGTGATCACGATGATGGGCGTCCGTTCGGTCGACGGCAGCGCGCGAAGGCGCCGTGTCAGCTCGAGGCCGTCGACGTCCGGCATGGCCAGATCGGCAAGCACGACCGCATGTGAACGACGCTCGAACGAGCGCAGCGCCTCGGCCCCGGAGCGGGCGCCTTCGATGTCGGAGCGTGGGAACCGCGACCCGAGGGCCACGGCGAGCAGGCTTCGCCAATCGTCGTCGTCGTCCACCACGAGAATGCTCCGAGGATCGTCGTCGCCGAGCCGAGTGCGCGTGAGCGAGGCGAGGAACTCGTCGACCGAGCTCCAACGCCGATGTGGATCCTTGTCGAGCGCCCTCAACACCGCCGCGTCGTAACCGGCGACCTCGGAGCGCGAGCTCGATGGCGGCTCGGGGATCTCGAGAACGTGCTTGGCCATGAGCCCCATCTCGGTCGGCGCACGAAACGGCGGTCGTCCCGTCAACAGCTCGTAGGTGATGCAGCCGAGCGCATACACGTCGCGACGTGTGGCGAGCTCCGGCTTCGAGTCGTCGCCGAGCGCAGCCTCTGGTGCCATGTACCCGGGGCTTCCGACGAGCATGCACGACTTCCGACTGCCGCTGCCTTCGAGGATGCGCGCCACGCCGAGATCGCTGACCGCCACGTGGAGGCTCGAGCCGATGAGAAGGTTCGAGGGCTTCAAATCCCGATGGACCGTGCTCGCCGCATGCATCGCGGAGACGCCCTGACAGGCCTGCTCGACGATGTGCAGCGCGGCTTCGAGATCGGTCTCCTCGCCACGCCGGCCCGCGAGCCACGCTTCGACCGTGGGGCCGTCGACGTACTCCATCACGAAGTATGGAATGCCCTCGTGCTCACCAAACGCATGCACCGCGAGCACGTTCGGATGAGTCACCCGAGCCATCGCCCGCGCCTCGTTCTGGAAGTACGCCCGGAGATCTTCGTGAGCGAAGAGCTCTGGACGAATGAACTTGATGGCGACTTGGCGGTCGAGGCGCTCGTCGTACGCCAAGGTCACGACGCCCATGCCACCACCGCCCAGGCAGCGCTCGATGCGGTAGTTGTCTCCGACACGCACGCCACGATCGAGCCCGAGCTCCCGCATCGGAGTGGAGCTCGACGGCGGAGCGCTCGGGACCGTATCGCCCGTCTCTCCCCAGTCGGGGTCCCCCGCGTCCGGATCGCGTGCGTACTCCTTCGCCGCCTCTTCGGACTCGAGCGGACGACGGAAGCGCATGATGACCTAGGGCTGCACGCCGCGTGCCTCCACCGTCGTCATTTCTTCATGCTGGCGATCCTCGACACCGCCGAGAGGTCCCGGTTCGGCCTGTCGACGAACGGATCAGGAAGCAGCAGGCGGCGCAGATGGCTCGCTCTTGTCAGGGGTCGCCCCGGCCGCTCCGTAGCGTTCGAGCTTGCGATAGAGCGTTCGGCGGTCGAACCCGAGTACCTGGGCGGCGCGGGACTTGTTGCCACCGACGAGTGAGAGCACGCGCAGGATGTAACGGCGCTCGAGCTCGTCCATCGTGACGATTTCGGTCGGGTCGTTCGCGGCGACGACGAAGCGCTCCGCGCGATAGGCCCGGATTTTCTCCGGCAAGTCTTCGACCGTGATCTGGTCGAAGCGCGCGAGCGCAACCGCGTGCTCCATACAGTTCTCGAGCTCGCGGACGTTGCCCGGCCAATTGTAGGCCATGAGCTTTTCGGCGCCCGTCGTCGACAGCTCGAGGGTGGGCTTGTCGTTGCGCTGGGCGAACTGCTTGAGAAAGTGCTGGGCGAGGTGGAGGACGTCGCCGCCACGCTCGCGGAGCGGGGGGACGTCGATCTTCACGACGTTGATTCGGTAGTAGAGATCCTCGCGGAATCGCTTCTCGTAGACCTCGTCTTCGAGGTTTCGATTCGTGGCGGCGACGATGCGCGCGTCGAAGGGGATCTCGTGGTTCGCGCCAACGGGGCGAACCTTGCGCTCCTGCAAAGCGCGAAGGAGCTTCGGCTGCACGTCGAGCGGCAGCTCGCCGATTTCGTCGAGGAAGAGCGTACCGCCGCTCGCCTGGACGAAGAGACCCGTACGCTGCGCCTTCGCGTCGGTGAAGGCACCGCGCGCGTGGCCGAAGAGCTCGCTCTCGAGAAGCGAGTGAGGGACAGCTGCGCAGTTGATGGCGACGAACGGACCGTCTTTGCGACGGCTCCGCGCGTGGATGCCCCGCGCAATGAGCTCCTTACCGGTACCCGTCTCGCCGTGGATGAGCACCGAGGCGTCGCTCTCGCCGACGCGGCTGATCAGCTCGTAGACTCGGCGCATGGCCGAGCTCTGACCGACGATCTGGCTCTCGGCGTCGCCCTCGGCGACGGCCTGGCGGAGCCGCTTGACCTCGTCTTGCAGGCGGCGGTGCTGAACCGCGCGCGAGACACTGAGGAAAAGGAGCTTGGGATCGACCGGCTTGGTGATGAAGTCGTACGCGCCGACGCGAATCGCACCGATGGCCGTCTCGAGACTGCCCTGACCGGTGATGACGACGACCGGCATGTTGGGTCGCGTGCCGAGCACCCTCTCGCAGAGGTCGAGGCCGCTCATCTCCGGCATGCTCAAGTCCGTGAGAACGACGTCGAAGTCCTGACCGGCCACGAGCTCGAGGGCCCTCTGGGCATTCGTCGAGGTGGTGACTTTGAAACCGTGCCGCACGAGGCCCATCTCGAGCAGGTCGCAAGTCTCCTGTTCATCATCGACGACCAGAACCTGACCCTTCATGATCATCACCTCAAGGACACGGGGCACGAGCGGGCGAGCAGAAGATTAAGGACGTTACACGACGCGTTCGTTTCCATGGAGAGCGCACCTGCAACGCAACATCTGAGGCAACCTGACCGGCACGGCAAACAAGACAAGACACGACGCGACGGAGAGCGGGTTGAGAACGCTGGGGACGCTGAGAACCGAATGACGAAGCTCACCACGACGCAGCTCTTGCGTGACGGGAAAGCACTATCGCGAGAGCATCCTCCGTACCACGACCAGACGCCGCGAAGTCACGCACTTGAGGCCTCTGCGAGGCGCGTTGGCAGGCCTGACGAAGCTTGACCGGGGGTCCCCCGGATGCGGGACCCAAGCCGCGCCCCGATACGAGATCGGGCTCGCGACGTGGGGCTCGCAGGAAGCAAATCATAGGTCAAAGCGCTGACCAGGACATGGTGAGCCGCTGACCCGAGCTGTTCGACGAGCGCGCTCGTGGAAAAGTGCTGAGGCGGCTCGCGGCTCTCCATAGGGGGCATCGTGACTCGTCGTGACTCGTCGTGACGCGTCGTGATGGCGTCATGATACGTCCTGATCAAAGCAGTGCGGCAGTCCGTGACTCGAGACAAGATGCCATGCTCGTGCCATCGAGTCACGATTGGGACACGACTCATTTAATCCGCGGGTGCATGGATGCGCAACCTGAGCGCCTACGGAATGTCGCCCAGCGCCCTGCGTCCCCTGTCCATCGACGCGGCGGACCGCCGCGGTTTATAGCGGCACAATCGACTCACGATTGCGGCAGATACGTGGATTGGGTGAGGTCAGTCGGACGTGGGCATCGGCGGAGCCCGGAGTGAGTCACGACCAACACGGCGAGGCGCGCCGACCATGGCGTAGACCACCGGCAGGACGAGCAAGGTCAGGAGCGTCGCCGAGACGAGTCCACCGATGATGACCGTTGCAAGGGGGCGCTGAACCTCACTGCCGGGATCCGTCGAGAGCGCCATCGGAAGGAATCCGAGCGAAGCGACAAGCGCCGTCATCAAGATCGGCCGCAGGCGGAGCTCGGCAGCCTTTCGAACAGCGGCCACGTGGTCCAGTCGCGGGGGTGACGTCTCGAGCTGACGGGCGAACGAAACGAGAACGAGCCCGTTGAGAACTGCCACGCCAAAGAGGGCAATGAACCCGACGCCGGCCGAGATGGAGAACGGAAGTCCTCTTGCAAACAGCGCGAACACCCCGCCGACGACCGCGAAGGGGACGTTGAGGAAGATGATGACCGCGGCCCGGCGCGACTGGAACGCAAGCCAGAGCAAAAAGAGGATGAGCGCGAGAGCGATCGGAACGACGATGGCCAACCGACGCTTGGCATCGACGTAGTGCTCGAACTGCCCTCCCCACTCCACCCGGTAGCCCGCCGGTAGCTTCACCTGCTTCGCGACCGCGGCCTGGGCGTCGTGCACGACCGAGAGCATGTCGCGTCCGCTCACGTTCAGCTCGACGCTGAGTCGCCGCGACTGGCTCTCCCGACTCACCTGCGCGGGACCAGTGACGAACGAGAGATCGGCCACGTCGCCGAGGGGAACGATCTGGCCGGTGACGCTCCGGAGCGGAAGCGCGCGGAGCGCATCGACGTCGACCCGACCGAAGTCGTGGCCCGCTTTGACGACGATCGAGAAGCGGCGCTCCCCTTCGTGGACCGTGCCGACCTTGTGGCCCACGGAGATGGTCTCGGTGACCTGGTTCACGTCGGCGATGGTGAGGCCGTAGCGTGCGAGCCGATTACGGTCGGGAACGATACGCAGGTACGAGAGCCCCGCGACCTGTTCCACGCGGACGTTCGCCGCGCCTCGAACGCCGTGGATCGCGGCAGCAATCTCGTCGCCAATGGTTCGCAGGGTGTCGAGGTCCGGCCCGTAGACGAGAACGGCAACGTCGGACCGAACACCGGCGACGAGCTCGTTGGTCCTCATCTGGATGGGCTGCGAGACCGCGAAGCCGATCTCGGGGACGTTCTCTTCGATCTTCGCCGCCACCTCGTCGCGGAGGGCATCCTTCGTCAGCCCTTTGCGGAACTGCGAGCGGTCCTTGAGAACGACGTAGATGTCGCTCTGCTCGACACCCATGGGATCGGTGGCGACCTCCGGCGCGCCCGTGCGGCTCACCACCGTCTCCACCTCGGGGATCTCCCGGAGCGCACGCTCGAGCCGCTCGCCAGTCGCGATCGACTCGGTCAATGCAATCCCGGGCAGGCGCCGGGCTTCCACCAGCAAATCGCCTTCGTCGAGCTGCGGCACGAACTCGGCGCCGAGGAGACCTCCGACGCCGATCGCAGCGACGACGACGAACCCCGCGGAGAGCAAGGTCACCAAGCGATGCTTCATCGCGCGGTCGAGCCCGATGGCATAGTGCTCGCGGGCTTTGCGGATGATCCACGTGTCTTCGTGCCCCGGCTTCGGCTTGACCACGTAGCTCGTGAGCACGGGGACGAACGTGAGCGAGAGAAGGAATGCGCCGAGGAGCGCGAGGAGCACCGTCGTCGCCATCGGGCGGAACAGCTTTCCTTCGACGCCGGTGAGCGCGAGGATCGGCACGTACACGATGGCGATGATGGCTTCGCCGAACACGCTCGCCGAGCGCACCTCGAGCGTCGCGTCTTCGACCACGGCCACGCGCTCGCTCGCCCCGAGCGCGATCGCTCCATTCGCGCTCTGTCGGTCGGAGAGGCGTCGAACGGCGTTCTCCACGATGATGACCGCGCCGTCGACGATGAGGCCGAAGTCGATCGCACCGAGGCTCATCAAGTTTCCCGAGAGACCGAGCACGTTCATCGCGGTGATCGCGAAGAGCAACGAGAGCGGAATGACGGTGGCGACGACGAGGCCCGCCCGCAAGTCCCCGAGCAGGAGGAGGAGAACCACGACGACCAGAAGCGCTCCTTCGAGGAGGTTCTTCGTCACCGTGTGAATGGTGCGTTCGACGAGCTCGCTGCGATCGTAGAACGGCTCGATCCGCACGCCTTTCGGTAGCGAGGGGGTGATGGCCGCCATCTTCGCCTTCACCGCTTCGGTGACGACGCGCGAGTTCTCGCCCATGAGCATCATGGCGACGCCGACGGCGACCTCGCCCTGCCCGTCTTTCGTGGCTGCACCGCGCCTGAGCCGCGGACCGAGCTTTACGTCCCCGACCGTCGCGACCGTGATCGGCACGCCCTGCGGAGTCGCCCCGATGACGACACGCCGAAGGTCTTCGACGCTGTGGACGAGACCGTCGGTGCCAATGACGAAGTGCTCGCGATTGCGTTCGATGTAGCCGCCGCCCGCGTTTGCATTCGACTTCTGCACGGCGTCCGCGACCTGCGCCACCGAGAGCCCGGAGGCCGACAAGCGGGCCGGGTCGAGGACGATCTGGTACTGCTTGTCTTCACCGCCGAAGCTGTTCACCTCGACGACGCCCGGAACGCTGCGCAGCTGAGGAGCGATCTGCCAATCGAGGATCTCCTCGATCTGCATGAGGGTGTAGCCCTCGCCACGGACCGAGAACTGGTAGATCTCGCCGAGACCGGTCGAGATCGGCCCCATCTCGGGAACGCCGTACTGCGATGGGACCGCCTCCTGCGCCTCGCGCATCCGCTCGGACACGAGCTGGCGAGCAAGGTAAATGCTCGTGTCGTCTCGGAAGACGACGGTGACGACGGATAGGCCGTATTTCGAGATGGATCGGAGCTGCGTGGTGCGCGGTAACGCCGCCATCGCGCGCTCGACCGGTACGGTGACGTACTGCTCGACCTCGACGGGCGAGAGCGCCGGAGCCGCGGTGATGATCTGGACCTGCACGTTCGTGAGGTCCGGAACTGCGTCGATCGGCAGCTCGAACGCGGAGCGGATGCCGAGAGCGGCGAGGAGCAAGGTGGCGACGAGCACGACGGCGCGGTTCGCGAGCGACCAGCGCACGATGGCGGCGAGGAAGGCCATCGGTCAGTCCTCGTCGGCGAGCGTGCCCCGCAAGAGCACGCTCTTGACGGTGAAGGCGCCGTCGGTGACGACATTCTCGCCTTCGCGCAGGCCCGCGATGATGCGAACGCGTCCGGCACTGGCGTCGCCGGCCGTCACCTCGTGCAGCTCGAACTGGTCTTCGGCCGTGCGCACGAACACGACCGTCTTGCCCGCCACCTCGGTCAACGCGGAACGCGGCACGACGAGGACCGGGGCGTTGGGAGCACCGGCGGCGGAGACGGATTGCTTGGCCACGACCCGCGCGCTGCCGAACAGGCCGAGCCGCAGAAGGTCATCGTGGTTCTGCAGGCGGATGCGCGCGGTCACAGTACGGGCGACCGGATCGATCTGCTTGCCGACGTACTCGACCGTGCCGGAGAAGTGCTCGTTCGGGTACGCGTTCAGCGTGATCTCCGACGGCGCGCCGATCTCGATGAGGCCGAGGTCCTTCTCGAAGACGCGCGCGAGAAACCAGACCCCCTGCAGATCGGCGATGCTGGCGACGACCTGATCGGTGGAGACCGGCTGACCGACGACGGCGTCGCGTGCGACGACCGTTCCGCTCACCGGTGCGCGCAGGGCGAGCTCGGAGCCACCTCCCGACGCGCCCATGCCGAGAGCGGCGAGCTGTTCGCCCGTGGCCTTGCCTTCGGCTTCCAGCGCATCGGCTTCGGCGCGTGCAGCGAGCGCCTCTTGGGCCGGCGAAAGTCCCTTGTCGGCGAGGATACCGAGGCGGTCGGCGTTGGCACGTGCGGCGGCTGCCTTCGCGAGCGTCGCGCTGTGGGCAGCACGCACCTTTCCGATCTCGGGAATACGCAAGAGGGCGAGCAGATCGCCCTTCTTCACGTTCGATCCCTCGCGGAAGCGAACGTCGGTGAGGCGACCGGCAACCGGACTCGACACGCGCGCGCTGCGGTCGGGATCGGCGGCAATCTCGCCTGGCAAGGCGAGGGTCGGAGCGAGCACTTCCTTCGTTGCCGGCTCGACGCGGATCTTGGCGTTCTCGATGACGCGCTTGTCGAGCTTCACGTGCTTGGGAATGCCCTCGTGGCCCTTGTCGCCTTCCTCGTGCGCCGTGGTGGTCGAAGGGGTCGGCTCGTCGTGCTCCTTCTCCGCATGACGACGGCAGCCGGTGATGACCGCGAAGAGCAAAAGCGCACCGGCGATCCGACGAAGGTGCGTGTTCACGGTTGCCTCCCCTCGAGAGACGCACCGGACGCCAGGAGCAGATCGACCGAAGCAACCGAGAGCGAGCGCCTGGCTTCGATGTAACCGCGCACGACGTCGATGAGCTCGCGCTGCGCGACGACGGCATCGCGCACCGCGACGCGGCCGGCTTCGATCTCCTTGGCGATGTCGAAGAGCATGCTCTCGGCGCGCGTCAGGCGCTCGGGCGTGTAGAGCGCCGTCTCCGCGCGAGCGGCGTCGTAAGACGCGAGGGCTTCGGCGAGCTCGCCCGAGAACGAGCGCGCGAGTTGCTCGGCGCGCGACGCAGCCTGTCTGGCGAGAGCCTCCGACTCGGCAATCTGACCTATATACGAGTGACCGACCGGCTGAGGCAGCGTGATCGGAAGCGCGATGCCGCCACCGAGCACGCGCTCGTTGAAGCCATCGTTCTGGGCGAAGAGCTGGAACGTGATCGATGGGATCCGCGAACGACGAGCGGCCTCCGCGCGCTCGATGTGCGCGCGTTCCTCGTGATGGATCGCGCGAACCTCGGGGCGCTGGCGCGCGAGCTCCGACGAAGGTGCCGCCGCCACGGTGCTCGCTCCGGAGAGAGGCTCGAGCACGCCATCGACGCGCACGCCCTCGCGAAGCGGGTCTCGCCCGAGCGAAGCCGACAGCGAGGCTAGCGCGATTCGCTCGCGGCGTTCGGCCTCGACGCGGGCCTGCGCATAGCGAAGCGCCGTGGCTTCTCCCATCTCGGCGTCGAGCGCCGAGCCGACGCCGAGATCGGCACGGGCTCGCGTCACACGCAGGACCTGCTCGCCGGTCTGCTCGAGACGGCGCGCCACGACGAGGGCATCGCGTGCCGCCAGCGCATCGAAATACGCGACGTAGGCCGCCGCAATCACGCGACGTGAGGTAGCCGTCGTGTCCTCGGAACGCGCGCCGATCTCGGCGTCGAGCGCCCTCCGATTCGATGCTCGTTGGCCGGCGAACGCGACCTCCTGGGAGAGCGACGCCGAGTAGTTCACGACGTTCGCCGGAGTTTCGGTCAGGCCGTGGCGCTGCGAGGCCGTCAACGCCAGCGTCGGGTTCGCGGGAAACCACGGTGCCGCGGCCGTCCTTCTTCCCTTGGCCGCGTCCACGCCGAAACGTTCGGCACGCACCGCAGCGCTCGAGGCCATCGCGCACCCCGCCACGTTGGCGAGGACGATCGCGCTGCACGCCCCCGACCGCGCCCCGTCTTCGGCCCGTGCAGAACGCGTTGTCGTCACGGCGAGCAGGCCGAAGACGAGCGCAAAAGCCTGACGAGCGTAACGAACCTGACGAACCTTGACGACCACGCGAACAGCCCTGCTCGACGGCGCCCGGTGCAGGTTCCGGGCTCCGAGTTCACTTCACCACTTCTTCAAGTGTGTGATTGAACGACTATCACGCGCCGTTTTCTCGATCAAGACGCCGCGGCAATCACCGAGGGACGGAGCCGCATCAGAAACGAGATGGCCGCCGCAACGTCATTTCGCGCGGCAACGAGAAGAACCTGGGTGCCCACGGCGAACATGGACGCACCGCGCGCGCCCTGGACCGCGCCGTCGAGGCTCATGCCCGCGATGACGCACGAACGAGGAAAGTCCGGCTGCTGCGCGACTTCGCTCACGGTTCGCCCGACGACCCACGCGCCTTCAGGGACCTCGATCTCGAAGGCAATGGCTTCACCGTTGCCGAGCGCCATCGAGTGGCGCACGGACTCGTGCTCGACTGCCGTCGCGAGCGCGCCGACCAGCACCTCGGTTTCGGAGATGATCTGGTGAACCCCCGCTGCATCGTAGACGCCGCGGTATTCGGGGTCGCGCATGCGGACCATCACACGGAGCGCGCCGAGGCGCCGTGCAAGCATCGCCACGGCCAGGTTGTCGGCATCGCGATGGAGCATGGCGAGCACCGCGTCGGCACGACCGACTTCGGCTTGGGCGAGGAGGGCTACGTCGGTGGCGTCTCCGGCGAGCGCCACGATCCCGTTTTCTTCGAAGGCTCGGCGCGTGACGATCGCATCGCGATCGAGGATGGTCACCACGTGGCCGAGGCTCTGCAGATGGATGGCGACGCTGAGCCCGCCTCTTCCAGCGCCTGCGATGACGATGCGCATCAGTTCGCTCCTCCTTCCGTCTCGGCTTCGTGTTGAGCCGTCAGTTTCATGAGTCGGTCGTCGAGCCGCGAGACCTCCTGGTCGGCCGTGTCGGTTCCGACGAGGCCGCGACGCGCGGCATCCAGCAAGGCAGCCTTTTGGGCCGAGAGAATCGCGCCATCGATGACGACGTCGTCGAGCGCATCGGCTTCGGGCGTGCGGAGGATTCGCTCCGCCGCGATGATCGTCCGCTGGAACGCGGCGCGTCGCTCGGCATGGTCGCGGCGCGACACGAGGCCCGACCCAAGCAGGTCATCGAGCTCGGCCTGGCCTCGACGGGCGAGAATGAGCTGGGCCCGCGCTTGCTCGAAGCGATCCCTGGCCCCCTTGCCCGCCACGCCGAGCGCCACGAGCACCCGGCGGAACGGAAGCGCCTGCATGATCAGCGTGACGAAGGTGACGCCGAACACGATGGTGACGAGACGATGCCGGTGCGGAAGCTCCGAGGGCAGCGCGAGGACGGCGGCCATCGAGAGCGCGCCTTTGATGTTGCCGAAGACCATCACGTGCTGCCAGCGAGTCGACACGTTCTCCTTGGAGACGAGGCGCATGATGGCGAAGCAGCCGTAGACGGAGACGGCGCGTCCGGCGTGGAGAGCAACCAAGGCGAGCCCGATCGACATCGCTTCTTCGCCGAGCATGCGCGCGTCGATCTGCATGCCGACGAGCAGGAAGAGGAACACGTTCACGGCAAAGCCCGTGGTCTCCCAGAAGCCCTGCAGCGCGAGCACGCGCGACGGTTCGAGCACGCGACGCGCCGCACGGCCGACGGCGAGGCCCGCGACGACCACGGCGATGACGGGCGATGCATGCACGCGCTCGGCGAGGAGCGACGTGGCGAAGACGAGCACCGCCGACGCGAGAATCGCGGTGAGGTGATCGGGTGCGCGCCGAAGCACGGCTGATCCGATGGCACCGAAGGCGAGCCCGAGGAGCGTACCGCCTGCGATGGCAATCGCGAGGGCACGGAGCGTGGGAGCGAGACCGAATGTCCCGTTCACCACCGCGGCGGTCGTGACGCTCACGAGAACGAGCGCGGTGCCGTCGTTGAAGAGGCTCTCCCCTTCCATGATCGCGGCAAGGCGATGGGGCACGCGCGTGCTCCGGAACGCAAGGAGCACCGAGACGGTGTCGGTGATCGCGAGGAGCGCACCGAGCAGCAATGCGACCTGGAACGGCAGCCCCAACGCCAGCGTCGAGACTCCGGCCGTCGCCACCAGCGAAAGCACCACGCCGGGAACGGCGAGCGCCAGGATTGGCCGGCCAGCATGGCGCAGACTATCGGCATCCGCGAAAAGCGCCCCTTCGAACACGAGAAGGGGAAGAAATGCGACGAGCACGATGTCCGGGTCCATCGGTGCGTGGGGAAGCATGTCCACCAGCACGAGGACGAGTCCGACGATGACGAGTGCCACGTTGTAGGGCACTCCAATCCGTTTGGCTCCGATCGCCACGGCCGCACCGACCGCAAGAACGGAAAGGAAGCTTTCGAGCCGCTCTCGAATCACCCCCTCACAGTACTCGACGACATACGAGCTCGTCTCCCTGCGCGTGTCGCGAATGCGTTACTCTTTGCTCACGGCAGCGTCGCGAAAAGCACCGCGAACCATAGCTCGAGCGAAGTCGTTCGACCTCATGCTGCAGGATCCGATGAGAGCGTGAGCGGGCGCGAGCACAGAGAAGCAGGCGGAAGCGCGCGGGTGGGCCCAACGGTTGCACTCGAGGTCGTCCGAACGAGGTAAAACGAAGCGCGGTAGAACGCGATACAACCATCGAGACGAAGCAGAGAGAGGAAGCGTGGACGTTCCCCCGACAGCTTGGATCGTTCTCGGCATCACGGTCGTCGTGGCCTTGGCGGTGGACCTTCTGGCCCATCGCGGAGGACGGCTCGACTCGCAACGCTCCGCCCTCGCCTTCAGCGGCGCGTGGGTCGCTCTCTCGATTCTCTTCGGCCTCGGCGTCACGATCACGCTCGGCAAGGACGCCGGCGCGGAGTTCGCGAGCGCCTACTTGCTCGAGAAGAGCCTGAGCGTCGACAACCTGCTCGTCTTCTACCTCGTCTTCTCGCGTCTCTCGATCCCCGCGGCCGAGCAGCGACGCGTGCTGTTCTGGGGCGTCCTCGGCGCGATCGCTGCGCGGGGCTTCTTCGTCGCCGTCGGCATCGAGGCGCTGCACCGCTGGAGCTTCGTCGGCTACGGGCTCGGCCTCCTCCTCGTGGCGTCGGGGATCAAGCTCCTTCTCTCGAAGCCGCACGACGAAGACTCGCGCCTGCTTCGCTTCTTGCGAAAGCACCTGCGCACGACCGATCTGCGTGGCCACCACTTCTTCGTTCAAGAAGAGGGCCGGTGGCGCGCCACACCGCTGTTTCTGGCGCTCGTGGCCGTCGAGGTGTTGGACATCCTCTTCGCGATGGACTCGATTCCCGCAGCCTTCGCCGTGACGGACTCGGCGTTCATCCTCTACGCCTCGAACGTTCTCGCCATCCTCGGGCTCCGCGCTCTGTACCTGGTCCTGGCCGACGTCCTTGCTCGCCTCCATTTGCTCCGATTCGGACTGGCAGCCGCGCTCGTCTTCGTCGGCTTCAAGATGCTCGCGGCAGGCATGATCCACATCCCCGCCGGCATTTCGCTCGCGGTCATCGTCGTTTGCATCGGATCGTCCGTCATCGCGAGTCGGCTCCGACGCGAGCGGGTCTCGGCGATCGACGAGCAAGGCGCGGGGTGATCGCACGCATCGGCCTTCGCGCAGCCCTCTCGCGAGGCGTACGCTGCCCTCTCGCGAGGCATCCGCCGCTCTCTCGCGAGGCATACGCTGCTCTCTCGCGAGGCATCCGCCGCTCTCTCGCGGGGCATACGCTGCCCTCTTGCGAGGCATCCGCCGCTCTCTCGCGGGGCATACGCTGCCCTCTTGCGAGGCATCCGCTGCCCTCATCCCCCGCCCTTCTCCCAGAGGGAGAAGGGAGGAGAACTCACCTGCAACGCCTCGCCGGCCGCTACAGCCCCCGGTACGCTCCGGGGGAGCTCGAGGGGGCGAGCCCCCCTCGAACAAAAACCGAAAGGTCCCGGAGGCGCTGCCTCTCAGGACCAGTCGGGGCGAGAGGATTCGAACCTCCGACCCCTTGACCCCCAGTCAAGTGCGCTAACCAGGCTGCGCTACGCCCCGAAACTCAAACTGCCCTTTGTCGGGGCAGCGCGGAACCTAGTCCCTTGGCCGGTCGTTTCGCAAGCGGTTTCGTGCACGAATGTCGTTTGGACGGTCACGCTCGCGCTCGAGGCCTTGCCGCGCGGGCAGGATGAGGGCTGCGGATCCTTCCGCGGAGAGCCGCGGACTTCGAGATGACGAACGCGAACCGTCCGCCAAAACGTGCGACGGCGGTTTGGTACGAAACGGCGGGAAGCTGCGCCGCGCGTCGCTCGTAGACTGACGGACATGCGCCGATTCGAACTCGCCGAGGGGACGTCGAACAAGTTCTGGCAAGCGGTCGTCAACGGGACGGACCTCGTCATCCAGTGGGGTCGGATCGGGACGGCCGGACAATCGCAGACGAAGAGCTTCGGCAGCGAGGGCGGCGCATCCCAGGAGCTCGCCAAGCTCGTTCGCGAGAAGACGAAGAAGGGTTACGTCGAGGTCGCGCGCGAGACCGCGCAGGCGGCAGGCACCGGGGACAGCGCGAAGCCGGCGGTCGAAGCCACTCCCAAGGCGACCGAAAAGAAAGCGAAGAAGGTCGCGGTCGTGCCGCAGGCCGACGCCGCAATCGCGCCTCCCACGAAGGCCGAACCGCCGAACACGGCCGACGCGATCACGTGGACCGACGAACTGCGTCGCTGTTGCAGGACGCTGGACGGGGCGCCCAGCGGCGAGACGGAAGAAGCCATCGTCGAGGCGCTGAAGGCCCACAACGCGGAGCTCGATTCGAGCGAGAAAGTCACGCGTCGCCAACAGATCAAAAACGGCGCGAAACACACGACGCCCGCGCTCCACACGCTCGCGATGAGCGTCGCGACGACCTACGGCGCCGGCAAGATTCCCTCCGATCACGATCACGATCGCGACGCGGCGGCGGCGCTCTTCGGCCCCACCGCGATGCTCGTCGAGGCCTGGTACGCCGATGGCGGCGTCACGCGGCTCGCCGAGATCCTGGCGCGAACCACGCGCATGCAAGTGGGCGAGACCGGCTCCGCCATCTACCTCGAAGGCGCGTCGAGCCCACCTGACCAGGAGCTCGTCGAGGCCGTCCGAGCCCTCGTGGCTCGCGCGACCGACGGAGAGCGCGCCGCCGTCCGCGCCATCCTCGAACCCGCACGAGCGAGCGCACCATCGCCCGACGCGCGGCTTCTCTTCAACCTCGCGATGAACAGCCGCGAATTGGCGGAGGAGGACGCCCGCGCGTTCCTCGACGGGACCAAGATGTCCTACCGCGCGCCTCGGCACTTGTTCGCGCTCGTCCGCGATCCCGCGCTTTGCGCGAAGCTCGCCGCCAAGGCTCCGAGCGACGTGCCCGTCTACGATCTGGCGCGCGATCTCGGCTGGGAGGCGCTTCCGTCGATCATCATCGCCTTCGAACGCGACACGAAGAACACATGGGTGGCCGAGGCGCTCGCCATGTTCGAGTCGCTCACGGCCGCAAAGGCTCTCGCCCTCGCGCTCGCCGAGAAGCGCACGGCGCCCATCGCGAAGGCCTACTACGAGCGACGGCCCGACCTCGCCGTCTCCGCCCTCGCGAGCATTGCCGGAGGAACGAGCAAGCTCGTGCCATTCGCGAAGGGCGTTTACGAGGAGGCCCTTCGCAAGACGGGTGCCTCCAAGTCCGACGAACCCGCGGTTGCAAAGGCCAGCGCGGACAACGTGCCGAAGGTCTTTCTCTCGCCGCCGGCCGGCAAGCCTCTCCCCGATTTCCTCGAGGGTGCGCGGCTGCCCGCGCTCGTGCTCGCCAACGGCAAGGGCGCCCTTCCCGAAAGCGCACGGCTCGCAACCCTTCGATTCCTTCGGGCGTCGACACTCGACGCGCCTGCCAAGGAGATCGCCCAGATCGCGAAGGCCTGCACGGCGGCGAGCCTCGCGGCGTTCGCCTGGGCACTCTTCGAAGCATGGCTCGCGTCAGGCGTCGGTTCGAAGGAGAACTGGGCGTTCACCGCGCTCGGTCTCCTCGGTGACGACGACACCGCCCGTCGCCTCACCCCGTTCATCCGCAGCTGGCCTGGGGAATCTCAGCACGCGCGCGCGGGCGTGGGCCTCGACATCCTCGGCGCGATCGGCACCGACGTGGCGCTCATGCACCTCGATGGCGTCGCTCAGAAGGTGAAATACAAGGCGCTCCAAGAGCGTGCTCGCGAGAAGATCGGCGTCATTGCGAATGCCCGCGGCCTCACCGCCGAGGAGCTCGGCGACCGCCTCGCCTCCGACCTCGGGCTCGGCCCCGACGGCTCGCTCGTCCTCGACTTCGGACCTCGCCAGTTCAAGGTGGGCTTCGACGAGGAGCTCCAGCCGTTCGTCCTCGATGCTTCGAACAAGCGCATCGGCGCGCTGCCGAAGCCGACCAAGACCGACGACGCGAACCTCGCGAGCGAGGCCACCGAGCGCTGGAAGACGCTGAAGAAGGACGCCAAGGCGATCGCCGCGTTGCAGCTTCGCCGTCTCGAGCTCGCCATGAGCGCGCAGCGTCGGTGGTCGTTCGACCTCTTCAAGATGCTCTTCGTCGGTCATCCGCTCATCGGCCACGTCACGCGCCGCCTCGTATGGGGCGTCTACAAAGGCGACAAGCTGCTTCGCACGTTCCGCGTCGCCGAGGACCGCACGTTCGCCGACGAGAACGACGACACGTCTTCGATCGAGAGCGGAGCGCTCATCGGCCTGCCCCACCGCCTCGAGCTCGACGACACGACCGTGGCCGCCTGGGGCAAGGTCCTCGGCGACTACGAAATCGTGCAGCCCTTCGATCAGCTCGGACGTCCCACGTTCCTGGCGACGCCGAAGGAGCTCGGCGCGAGCGGTCTGAAACGAAAGATGACGGTGAAGACATCACGCATCCGCGGCCTCGAAGATCGCGGGTGGCGCAAAGGCAGCGTCGAGGACGCCGGCTGGGTGTGGAACATCTGGAAGCCGCTCTCCGGCGGCGTTCGCGCCTCGATCAGCCTTGGCGGCGGCCTCTGCATGGGTTGGGCCGAGGGAACTCCCTCCGAGCAAGAGGTCACGGGTCCCCATCTCGAGGACAAGGCGACCTTCGGTCGACTCTCGAAGGTCGCCTTCAGCGAGCTCGTTCTCGACTTCGAATCCCTGCGCGACTGAACGGCGGTTAGCGGCCGAGGCTCTCGCCGTCGCCGTCGGCGTCGAGCCAGATGGGGGAGGTCATCGCCCAGGGAGCGATTTCTCGTTCGTCGCCGGTCATCATCGGGCGCATCGGGCGCTTGCCGCTCGCGATCACGATGAAGGCGTCGTCGGAAGAGGCTCGAATCGTGAACGACGCTTCCGCCACCATGGCGCCGCTTTCGTCCTTCTTCGGTACGACGTCGACAAACGACTTGGCCGCCTTCGCGTCACCCGCCGCCCGAATCTCGACACGATCGACGGCGACGAACGGAGCGGAGACGACGCGTACCTTCACGTTGGCGACCCCGCCCTTGGTGCGCGCGATCGAGCCGATGGGCTCTCCGTTCGCCGTGACCTGCAGAAATGGGCCGTTCGAGAGCACGACGTCGCGCAAGGTTCGAACACCGCGCACGAGATCGTCGGAGCGGGCCCGATCCCATTGGTCGAGCGCATCGTCTTTGGTCACGCGTACCCAGGTCCGAGGAAAGCCGGGCTCGTGGCCGACGAGGCCGTGCGTGTCGGTGTCGGCGATGGGCGTCACGGGGTGCTTGGTGCGGAGCAGCGCGAAGAAGTCGTCGAGGATCTTGGTGCGCGCCTCGACGTTGCGGCCGTTCCAAACCTCGAGGGAGTCGAAGGCGGGATCGTAGCCGGGCGCCGTTCCCTCCCCTGTCCTGCGATCGAAGCCGAGCTGGTCGAAGTACCCGTTGGAACCCGAGCGCGGGTGATTCACCTGAATGAGCGGGCGACCGGGTAGCGCGCGCACGTCAGCGAAGACCTCGCGGGCGGTGCGATCACGAACGGGTGTTGCCCCGCCTCGGAACTCGTGCGGATCGGCGATCAGCGGGAACACGTTCGCGTGGCCCCAAGGCTTCTTGCTCGCGTCCGTGGTGAGCTCGTTGCCGGCGATCTCGACGAGCATCGGGGCGAGCCCCAATTCTCGAACGAGGGGCTCGAGATCGGCCACGACGTTGTGCTCGGTCGCCACCGCCACCTCCACCCCCTCGGCGGCATTGGCGACGATGCGATCGGTCGTGGAGATCCCCGCATCGGCGCTCAGCATGGTGTGCTGGTGGAAGTCCGTCGAGACGTACCCGGTCGTGTCGACCACGCGACGGAGAGCCTGGGCGACGGTTTGCGTACCGCCGGCGGAGACGACGACGTCCATCGTCTCGGCGGCGTACTCGGGGCCTCGCGTGAACGTCAGCCGGTAGCTCCCCGGCGCGAGGGCCACCGTGCGCGCATCGCCCTGCGTGAAGAGCTGATTCTTCGCTCCTGCCGCGACGTGCGATGGCCCGAAGTCGGGTGTCTCGGTTCCTGAAGTGCCCTCGACGGTCACCTTGCAGGGCAGCACGCGCGAAGACACATCGGTGCAACCCACACGCAGCGACCCAACGTCGGTCACGGCGAGGGTCGCCTTCGCAACGGCGCCCTTCTTCACGACGACAGGAACCTTCGTCCCGTTGCCTCGCCGTCCGGCGCTCGGCGCGAACGAGAGCGTCCAGTCTCCCTCCGGGAGCTCACCGCCGAACGACTCACCGTCGGTTGCCGCTACGATCGTCATCACCGGCTCGCCGCTCGGCGTCGCGACAATGGCTTTGGCGCCGCGCGCTACGCGTACCGCTCTGCCGTTCGCGTCAACGAGCGCAATCGCCACCGGCCCCACCGGCGCTCCCGACGCCTTCGCGAGCTCGGCAACGAGACTCGACACGTCTGGCCGTTGGCCGACGAGCAGGATGCGCTCGTACGTGACGCTCTGACCAGGCCCGAGGGTCACGGTTCTCTTTTGCTCAGTGTCGCTCCATGCGCCGCCGCTGATCGCGCCGATCTGGCCCTCGGTCGAGGTGATCGCGTAGCTCGTGAAGCGACCGAGACCGCCGAGGAACGCGCTCTCCGAAGGCCCTTTGAAGCCAACCGACTTGCCGGGAGCGAACTTATCGACACCGCCCCATTGGATGGCATCCCCGAGGCCGAGACCGTCCACCACCGCATCGCCGCGATTGTGGAGCGTCGTTCGTATCGCGAGCGCCCGATCGCCAGGAGCGAGGCGATACTCGGTCACGACCTCGACGCCCGCTTCGTAGAGCTCGTGCCCGCGCGCTTCGACGACCGCGGTTCCGTCAGGCTCCTCGCGCGAGGAGATCGCGGTGTAAACGCCCTGCCGCGGGAACGTGCCGAAGTACGTGAAGAGTTGCCCGAGCTCGTCTTTGCGAACGTGGGCGTCGGCGGCATCGACGATGTTCCCGCCCGACTCGGCGAAGCCGCCGCCGCGCCCGAGGGCGTCGACCACGAAGACCACGTCGTCGTTCTCGAGCACCCAGTCGCCGGGACGGCCCGTCGCGTTCGGCCCTCCGAGCGCTTCGCCCGGCTTCATCGGATGCACCCGGGCGCGCGACGGCGCCTTGGCGGCGGGAGTCGCCGTTCGTGCGGCCTTGCTCGGCGGCGCCGCGTCGTGCGGCTTCGGACACGCCACGACGAACAGCGCGAGCATCGGCGCGGCGCCGAACGCGATACGAGCGACGCGACCAACCATCATGCGCGAAGCGAGGCGAGGAGGCGCATGAGCGCCTGGGCCTTCTGCACGAGCGTGACGATCTCGATCTGCTCGTCCTTCGTGTGGAAGCCAATGCCGCGCGGGCCGAGACCGTCGATCGACGCGATGCCCATGGCGCCCGTCGTGCTCGCATCGGAGCCGCCACCGATGAGGTTCGCCTCGCCCGCTCCGAGGCCCGAGGCACGCGCCGCCTCGAAGTAGGCCTCCATGAGCTTGGCGCTCGCGTCCGTGCGCTCGAGCGGATGGCGCAGGACTCCACCTTCGAGCTCGATGCGCGTGCCGGGAACGCTGGCCGCCGCCTCGCTCGCCGCCGTGCGCAAGGCCTCGACGAGCGCTTCGGCATCGGCGCGCGTCTCGAAGCGCAGGTCGACGAGCGCCTGGGCCTCGTCAGGGACGGTGTTCTTGCTCGTCCCGCCGGTCACCTTGCCCACGTTCACGGTGACACCGCGATCGTAGTTCGTAAGCTGCTGCGCGCGATCGACGAAGCGCGCGAGAGCCCAGAGCGCGTTCGCACCGTCCTTGTGGTTGTTGCCGGCATGGGCCGCCTTGCCGTAAGCCGTCGCCGTGACCGCGCCCGTTCCTTTGCGACGCGTGATGACGAGATCGTTCTTCCGACCTGCCTCGAAGACGAGGGCCGACGCGGCGCCCGTGGACGCCTCCTGGATCACGCGCTGGCCCTCGGGCGAGCCGACTTCCTCGTCGGCCACGATGACCACGCGAAGACCGCTCGGCAGCATGCCTTCCTTCGCCAGCGCCTTGAGCGCCCAGGCGACGACGACGAGGCCTCCCTTCATGTCGAGCACGCCGGGACCGCGAGCGAGGTCGCCGTCACGCTTGAAGCCCTCGAACAGGCCGGGCGGAAACACCGTGTCGAGATGACCGACGAGCGCGATGCGCGGTGCATCCTTGCCGCCGCCCGATTCGAACACGAGGTGATCGGCGAACTTGGTGCTCGCGACCGATCGCGACGAAAGCCCCTCGATGGCGAAGAGCTCGCCGAGCATGTGCCCGACCTTGCGGCCGCCCTCCGTATTCTCCGTGAAGGAGTTCACCTCGACGAGCTCGGCGAGCGCCGATTCGATGGCCTTGCTCTGCTCCGCGATCCACTTCGCCGCCTGTTCGGTCGTCGCTGTCGTCGTCATGGCGGCGCATCATAGCCGAGGCGAGAGCGCGTCCGGACCGAGGCCGTGGCAGTGCCGCGCCGCGTCGATTTTCGGCTCCGCTCGAGTTGCGTTCTGTTTTTTCAGAACGTACAGTATTGGCAGTTCAAGCGCTTCCTTTTCGACCCGAAAGCCGAGGAGCGGCCGTCATGCCTACGCCTACGCTCGAGGTTCTCTCGTCCCCATCTGCGGCCTCCGTGAAGACCGCCGAGAGCGCGGCCGATGCCGTACGAACGGGTGAAGCTGGGGTCCAGGCCTCGGACGAGACAGTCGTCGTCGATGCCCGCGTGGGCCGGCTCACCGAAGCGCGGCGTGAACGCGTCCGGCAGCGCGCGCTCGCCGAGATCCCCTGGTGGTACAGCCCCTGGGGTCACCTGGCGGGAACGACCGGCATCGGCGTGGGGGTCCTCGCGCTCAGCGCGTACGAGCTCCACGCGATCTCAGGCTTCGTCTGGACGGACCTCTTCGCCGTCCTCGTCGCCTGCCTCGTTGCGAACTTCTTCGAGTGGCGCGTGCACAAGGGGATCCTGCACAAGCGCACGTGGCCCTGGGAGATCATCTACGACAAGCACACGCCGATGCATCATATGATCTACGTCGAGGAAGACATGGCGCTCCGCTCGACGGCGGAGTTCCGCCTGGTGCTCATTCCCGCTGCCGGCGTGCTCGGCATCGTGCTCGCTGCGACGCCCTTCGCCGTCGGCATCGGCAAGTTGTGGTCGGCATCGGCGGGGTGGCTCTTCCTCGTCGCCACGAGCCTCTTCATGGTGAGCTACGAGCTCTTGCACCTCTCCTATCACGCCCCGAAGACGAGCATCGTGAATCGACTGGCGATCCTTCGCATCCTCCGCGCGCATCACGCCAAGCACCACGATCCGCGCTTGATGCAGCGATGGAACTTCAACGTGACGGTGCCGCTCTTCGACTGGATCATGGGCACGATCGCCCCGCGCGACGCACCGCGTTCGTAGAGCCGTACTGCGCCATTTCGCCGATAGGCTCGGTTCGCTCCCGCGATCGTGCTCGAGCGCCCTGTTGCTCGCGTGGCCTTTTCGCTAGCTTCGTCTCGCCATGACGAAGCGCTTCAAGGCCGCCGTGATCGGCGGCAGCGGTTACGGCGGCGGTGAGCTCATCCGACGCCTGCTCCTCCATCCGGACGTCGAGCTCGTCCGCGTCGCGTCGGTCGACTTCATCGGCGAGCCCCTCTCGGCGGCCCATCCGAACCTCGAAGGCCGGACCGACCTGAAGTTCGAAGGCATGTCGCCCGCGGAAGCGGCGCAGGGCATGGACGTGGTCCTGCTCGGCCTCCCCCACAAGGTCTCGGCCACCAAGATGCCCGAGCTCATGGCGACCGGCGCACGCGTCGTCGACCTTTCGGGTGACTTCCGTCTTCGCGACGCCGCGCTCTACAAGAAGTACTACCACGCCGAGCATCCGTGCCCGGAGCGCCTGACCGACGGCACGTTCGTCTACGGCCTGCCGGAGCTCAACCGCGACGCGATCAAGAAGGCGAAGTACGTGGCCTCGCCGGGTTGCTTCGCCACCACGATCGAGCTCGCGCTCATGCCGCTCGCGAAGGCAGGCTTGCTGGACGGCGCGGTGGAAGTCGTGGGCATCACCGGCTCGTCGGGCAGCGGCGTCGTTCCGAGCGCCGGCACGCACCACCCGGTTCGGGCGGTCAATCTGCGCACGTACAAGCCGCTCGATCACCAGCACATCCCCGAGATCACGCAGACGCTGCGCGACGCCGGCGCCAAGAACGTCGACATCCGCTTCGTCCCCGTGAGCGCGCCTCTCTCGCGCGGCATCTTCGCCACGTGCTTCGCGCACGTCTCCGAGGGCACGAGCGCGGATCAGATTCGTGCACTCTACAAGGAAACGTACAAGGGCGAGCCCTTCGTCCGCGTCCCGGAGAAGCGCCTCCCCGAGGTCGCCGCCGTCAGCGGCACGAACTTCTGCGAAGTGGGCGTCCAGCCCGGCACCGACGGCGCCGAGCCCGGCAAGCGCGTCGTGGCGTGCTTCTCGGTGACCGACAACCTGATCAAGGGCGGCGCAGGCCAAGCCATCCAGTCGATGAACCTGATGCTCGGCGTCGACGAGCGCACCACGCTCGAAGATCCGGGAGGCTGGCCGTGAACAAAGGTCCCGTCATCATCAAGCTCGGTGGCGAGGTCGTTCAAGGCCCCCACATGGCGGCCATCGCGGCCGACGTCGCAGAGATGCGCGCGGAGGGTACGCCCGTCGTGCTCGTCCACGGCGGCGGCCCCCAGGCCACCGATCTGCAGAAGCGCCTCGGTCAGACGCCGAAGATCGTCGGCGGTCGACGCATCACCGATCAGGACACCCTCGAGGTCATGAAGATGACCGTCGCGGGCAAGGTCAACGTCGACCTCTGCGCAGCCCTCGTCGCCGCGGGAACCAAGCCTGTGGGTCTGCACGGCGCGAGCGCCTGCACGGTGCTCGCCACCAAGCGCCCGGCCAAGGTCGTCGTGGGCGGCGGCCCCGACCCGATCGACTTCGGCTTCGTCGGCGACGTGATCGGCGTCAACGATGCGCTCATCGCACTGCTCACGGCGGACGGGTACGTCCCGGTGCTCGCCTGCCTCGGCTCCGATGCGAAGGGCAACCTCTTCAACATCAACGCCGATGCCGTCGCCAACCAGGTCGCCATCCGCCTCGACGCCCGTGCGCTGGTGCTCGTCACCGACGTACCTGGCGTCCTTCGTGACGTGAGCGACCCCTCGTCGCGCATCGGCAAGATGACGCTCGAAGACGGCAAGCGCGCCATCGAGGAAGGCGTCGTGACCAAGGGCATGATTCCGAAGCTCGAGGAATCGTTCGCGGCCATCGCCGAGGGCGTTCGCGCGGTCCACATCGTGGGACGTCTGTCGCGCGGCGATCTCGCACGTGCCGTCGAAGAGCCGGGAAGCGTCGGCACCGTGCTCGTCGCCTGACGCCCCGCTCCACTCCGAACGAAACGAAACGGGCCGCTCTCGCAAACGAGGCGGCCCGTTTTCTTTGCGCCGTGCGAAGACGAACTACTTCGTCACTTCGTCGCGAACGCCGAGCGCCTGATCGAGCTCCGCCTTCACCGCACCCGCCTGGGCCGCACCGGCCTTGAACGGAGCGTCGAAGCACTTCGTGAGCTGCGCTTCCGACGCTGCCGCCGTGGAGGCACCGCCCGACATGGCCATGTCCTTCAAGCCGGTACGCGCGCCTTCGATCACGGCCTGCGCGTTGAGGACGCGCTTTCCCGCGTCGTCGCCGAGCTCGTTCAGGATCTTGAGGAGGCTCGGGAACGACCTGTCGACGGCGTTCTTCATCGACTCGGCGGTCTCGCGCTCGCGACCGGAGAGCGTTCCCGAGAAGACGAGGCCGACTTGGGGCGTCGCGCACTCGGTCTGGTTCATCACCGCGAGCTCGCAACGCGCGCGGCAGTCCGTGCTGACATCGGGCGTCTTGAATTCGCCGGCGCACCGCGCGTCGGAGAGCTCCACGGTGCACGCTCCCGTGCAGATGCCGTTGCAGATCCCGGGCGCCTTCGCCTTGCAGGATCCCGAGCAGGTGCCTTTGCACTCGCCGTTGATCGCGCCCTTGTCACACGTGCCCACGCAGATCCCTGCGCAGCCGCTCGAGGAGGGCTTGCCATCGCAGGTTCCGCGGCAGCGGCCGCCGCAGATGCCTTTGACCTGCCCCTCGCACGTGCCCGCGCAGTTGCCATCGCACTTGGCGGACTTCACCTCGCAATTGCCGTCGCAATTGCCGTCGCAGCGGCCGGCCTTGAGCGGGCACTCGGCTTTCACGCGATCGGCGGGGATCGACGAATCGCAGATGCTCGCGCACTTCGTCATCAAGCTCGCGTCCACCGTGCAGAGCGGCGGAATGGTCACGAGCTTGGCGGTCGCCTTGGAGCCGACCTTCGCACGCGCGTCATGGACGGCCTTGATCGCGGCAGCGCACGCGTCGCTACCGCTTCGCCAGTCGCCCTTGGTGCCGAGGTCCGTCGCGATCTGCGCGCACGCGATGCCGAGATCGGCGTCGAGCTTGTCGGCGAGCGTGCTCACCTCCATCGTGGCGAGCGCGGCCGCCTTGAGCTTGTCCGCAGCGGCGTGGGAGAGCGCATACTCCGTGGCGAAGTCGAACGCACTGAGCTCGTCCGGCTTGGCCATGTCGGGGCAGTGGTCCGCGACGTGCGCCGTCGGCGTGTTCGCCCTGGACGACGACCCCCCACACGCAGCGACGAGAAGCGCCGCCATCGCCAGCGTGGCGATCGAACCTCTGCCGGCCCGCACGATGCCCAGTACGCGCGATTGCGAATCGGTGCGGACATGGTTGCGAACGTGGTTGCGAACGCCCGGTTCTGTGCCCCTGTTTTCCAGTCGATTCACGTGCGTTCTCGCCTGCGGTTCGAACTCGGCATAACACGGGAGCACTGGCGCGTGCTATGGGCTTCCCCGACGTGCGCATCGTCATTTGTCAGACGGGGGTCGGCAACGTTCGGAGCGTCGTTCGGGCCGTTGAACGTACGGCGCCAAAGACGTTCGAAGTGGTGGTCAGCGGGGTGCCGGCAGAGCTCGCCCATGCGGACTTCGTCGTGGTTCCCGGCCAGGGGGCGTTCGGCGCCTTCGCGCAGTCGGTCCAGGGCGGCTTCGCCGACGCGCTCCAAGAGCACATCGCGCGAGGCAAGCCATATCTCGGGATCTGTCTGGGCATGCAGGTGCTCTTCGAAGACAGCGAAGAGGCGCCGGGTGCGAAGGGGCTCGCGGTCCTCCCCGGCCACGTTCGCCGCATGGTTTGCGGGGTCGACCCCGCGAGCGGCGTCGCCTACCCCCTTCCTCATATCGGCTGGAATGCCGTCGAGCCCACGAACGACTCCGCGCGGTCGTCGCTCGGCGCCGTGCCCGACCATTTCTACTTCGCGCACAGCTACGCCGTGGTTCCGAGCGATGACTCCGTCGCGCTCGCCACGACGGAGTACGGCATGCGCTTCGTGAGCGCGATCGGCAAAGACAACGTGCTTGGCGTGCAGTTCCACCCGGAAAAGAGCCAGGCTGCAGGGCGCGCGCTGCTCGCGTCCTTCTTCGCGAGGTAACGGTCATGCGCATCCTTCCGGCGATCGACCTTCTCGACGGCAAGGCCGTCCGTCTCCACCAGGGCCGCTACGAGGAGGCAACGGTCTACGACGCCGATCCCCCGGCCGTCGCACGCCGCCTGCGCGGCAAGATCGATCTGCTCCACGTCGTCGACCTCGAAGGCGCCAAGGCAGGCGAGCCCGTCCAGCGCGATCGCGTCCGAGAGATCGCCGAGGCCTTCGGTGGTGCGTTGCAGGTCGGTGGCGGTGTTCGCTCGCGTGCGGCGCTCGAGGGTTATCTCGCTCTCGGCGCGAAACGCGTCGTTCTCGGAACGGCGGCCGTGAAAGATCCCGAGCTCGTCCGCGAGCTGGCGCGCGCCTACCCCGGCGTGGTCGTCCTCGCTGTCGACGCGAAGAATGGTTACGTCGCCACCGACGGCTGGACGGTGACCTCGCAGATCACCGCTGTCGACCTCGTCCGTTCTCTCGGCGACGTCCCGATCGGCGCGGTCCTCTACACCGACGTCGCGCGCGACGGCACGGGGAGCGGGCCGAACGTCGAAGCGACCGGCGCACTCGCCAAGAGCTCCCCCTTCCCCGTCATCGCTTCGGGCGGCGTCGGCACCGCTGCGCATCTCACGGCGCTCGCCGCGCTCCCCAACGTCGAGAGTGCCATCGTCGGTCGAGCCCTCTACGACGGCTCGCTCACACTCGACGACGCCATCGCCGCCGCCACCGCGCACTGACGCGGCGCCGAAACGACGCGCACGAGCGCCATCGGGACGCAGGCGCCTGGAACGCGCACTGCAGCGCCTCCCGCGATGGTCAGCGCTCTCGCGCTCGCGCTCGCGTCGATGGCCGGCGGCACGGCGGGCAGCGAGGACGCGGCGCCCAAGCCGATTTCGGCTTACGCGGAAGGATATTGGTATTGGGAGCCGAAGGCCGACGACACCGTGCTCGTCATCGGCAGCGTCGACGTGAAGAACATCCACATCGAGGCTCGCTACAACTACGAGAACTTCCGCACCGCGTCGGTGTTTCTCGGTCGCAACTTCGACGTGCGGCTCTGGGATCCGCTCGAGCTGACCATCACGCCGATGATCGGCGTCGTGCTGGGCCGCACGCGCGGCGCCGCACCGGGACTCGAAATCGAGGCCAAGCTCTGGAAGCTCGAGCTCACGTCGGAGAGCGAATTCGTTTGGGACGGCGAAACGCCCGACGCGAGCTTCCTCTACAACTGGTCGGAGCTCACGATCCGGCCGGTGTCGTTCTTACGTGCCGGATTCGTTCTGCAGCGGACGCGCTTTCTCGAGCGCACGACGGTCGATCCTGGCGCGCTCGTCGGCTTCGATATCGGCCCAATACGGCTCGCGGCCTATTCGTTCGAGCCATGGAACGCTGACCGCTTCTACGCGTTCGCGATCGGCGGCGGTTTCTAGTCTCGGAATTTGGAACGTCGGAACGTGCCCGTCACCGTCGACGGTGACTCCTGGAACGAAGCGGCGAGCGACGCCGCGAGCGCTTCGCCCTCACCTGGATCGTAGGCGATGACACCGCTGCTCCACGAGAGAACCACCGCGGGCCGCGCGCTCTCGTCGGTCGTGGTCACCGGAATCACGTGCACGTGCGCGTGGGCGTAGCTCGTCGGGATATCCGCTGGAGACCCGAGCTGCGCGAGATAAACGCGTTTTGCGCCTCGACGCTCGAGCACGCGGCCCGCTTCCCAGGCGAGTCGCGACATGTCCTCGTGGACCTCCCAGGGCACCTCGGCGAGCGTCGGCAGGTGGCGTTTGGCCACGACGAGCATGTCGGAAGGCATCGACCCGAATGCATTCAACACGCAAACCGCATGTTCGGTTTCGCGAATGAAGAGATTCGGTTTCATCGCGCTAGCAGCAAGCGCGCACATCACGCATTGTCGGAATTGCGGTGGAATCGACGCACGGGCCTCGGCGAGCGCGGCGAGCGCCTGTGGCTTGTCGAGTCGCCGCATCGACTAGGGCTGGCTCGAGCCGGCGCCGGCGCCAACGAATGGATTCGGCGTGAACACCAGGGCCTCGAGCTCGTCCGCGAGCGTTCCCAACCGCGCGACCGGATAGCCGCTCTCGCTCGCAAAGGCGAGCGACGCCAGGATGCAGTCGACTCGCTTGTCGCGATGCAACACCCATGCATCGACGATGTCGGCGCACGACGGCCCGACCATGCCAGTGCAATCGAGGTCCGCAACGAGCCCTCGGAGATCCGCAGCCTCGTCCCTCAAGCGATCGACGATGGCCTGTGTTCCGAGACTCCACTCGGCCACCATATCGATGTTGCCGAGGTAGAACTCGCGATACGCGACGGCGCGGTTGGTCGTCGCGCCGTAGCAGCCCGAACCGACGGTCCCCGAAAAGATGGCTTCGCCGTTGAAGAAGAAGACGGCGCCAATCCGCTCGGGTATCGCCAGCGCCTCATCGTCGGTCAACCGCGAGCCCGTGGAATCGATGAACGAGATATCCCCGTGTTCTGCCCCGACGTACGCGACGATGGCCTCGGGCTTGAGCGTCATCGCGATGATTTCGTCGCCGTAGTCTTCCGGCGAGATGCGGGTGCCCGCCAAGAACGGCCACGCGAAACGGCCCTTCTCGTAACGAGGGCCCTCGAGCAGCGCGGCGGCCGCACTTCCTCGTTTTGCGACCGCTGCGAGAATGTCGAAGAGGTAACCGCGATCTCCACTATCCGTGGTCACCTTCGTGAAGAGCGGATCGCCGTTCCGGAGCCCTGCAACCTGTTCGGCGGTCGTATAGGAATAGAGCGTCATCGCCGGATACGGCGGGTAGCCACGAATGCCCGTCAGCGCGCGAAGTGGCGTGTTGGGTGCAGGGTCCTTGCACCAGGCCGGCGGAGAAGGTGGTGTCGACGAGTCCGGAACATCGGTCGGCGGAGGCGACCACCGATGCGGTTCTCCGTCGGGTTCGGCGACCTGGCCGCCACAAGCTCCCTGCGATGCACCGGCGACGCCCGTCAACGAAACCAGCGCACCACCAACCACGAACGGACGTCGGCCCAGCTTCACGCGGGCAAGCCTGAACGACCACCCGACGCGCGGCAAGGACGCAGACACGTGCTCGTCACGATTCGACCGCACAATCCACCTCGAGACGAGGACACATGTATTCTGTTGGTCACCTGTCGTAGCTCGCGGCGCGCCGCGTCGTAAGGAATGCTCGAGCTCGAGCGGAAAGCGAATCGCCCTTGGGTACCCTCCTCACGAGTCAACGCGTTTCGGATGGCCCCGTCGTTCCGATGAGCAATGGGCTCACCGCCGTGCTGCTCGACGTCTTGAGCCTTGCCGCGTGTCGATTCGCAACAACGGATTGGGAAAAGCGCTTTGCGTATTTCCTCATCCAGCACGACGCATCGCGCGTCGGCCTCGGCACAGCCGGACTCGAAGTATCCGAGTTCGGGTGGACGCACGAGGACTTCGAAAACGAGAAACGCTTCATCCTGGCCGTCGTCGACGCGGCCTTGGCAAAGTCGAATTGGGAGCTCCTCGGATTCGAGCCTCGCCCGGAGAGCATCCTCCCGGCGCTCGAACGACTTCGCGCAATGATCATCGCGTTTCCCATGTCGGCAATTCCACGAGAGTCGGAAGACGCGTGGATCCCCGACGAACTCCCGACGCACGGCGAGTGCGAAGTCCACCACGTCTACCTCCACGAGCTCGGCTGCATGCTCTGCAACGATCAGCCGATCGACGCTCCGCCCAACCGCGCGCCCCATCGAACGTGACGATCGCGTCGCGCCTCAGGGCTGCCGCTCGCGGGACCCGAAGAGGTGGCGAGCCATGAAGTCGACGAAGACGCGCAGCTTCGGCGAAACGTAGCGGCTCGAAGGCCAGAGCAGTCGAAAGACGCCCGCGTGATGCACGTGGCGGTCGAGCACCGTTACCAGCGTTCCCTCGCGGAGTTGTCGCCGGATCGCGAAGTCGGGCAGGCACGCAATGCCGAGTCCTTGCGTGGCCATCTCGATGAGCGGCTCGATGGTGTTCGCGACCGCCGTGGTGGGCAGCTCGAGGTCGAGGTCTTTGCGACCGCGACGCAGCGGCCATCGTTCGAGCTTGCCGTTGGTCGCAAAGCGGTGCTGGAGGCAAGCATGCTCGAGGAGGTCGCCCGGTTCGCGCGGCGTGCCGGCCTTCGCGAAGTACGCAGGCGCTCCGACGAGAAGCAGGTGGAAGGTACCGAGCGCGCGACTCATCAAGCGTGAATCGTCGATCTCTCCCGCGCGCACGACGGCATCGAAGCCTTCCTCGATGACGTCGACGAGGCGATCGGTGAAGTCGAGCTCGAGCTCGATGGCCGGGTGGGCCCGCATGAAGGCGGTGAGCGCGGGCATCATCAGCATGCCGACGATGGGCATGCTGACCCGAAGTTTGCCGCGTGGTGCCCCTCGCGTCTGCGCGAGCTCCAGCTCCGCGGCCTCGACTTCGGCGAAGATACGCCGGCACCGTTCGAGCAGCAGCTCTCCCTCGGGTGTCAGGGTCATCGTGCGCGTCGAACGGTGGAAGAGCCGAACACCGAGGCGCTCTTCGAGTCTCGCGATGGCTTTTCCGACGGCCGACGACGAGACGCCCAGCTTGTGCCCCGCGATCGTGAAGCTTCGAGCGTCGGCAGCCTGAACGAACGCTTGGAGCGAGCCGAGACTATCCATGGTCTTTCTCGATTCCGGACATTCTTGTCCGAAGTCTCTGGAACTTTAGCCTCGTTCTCCGGAGCAGCGACGCGCTTTATGGTTCTCCTCGTGCTCGACGGCGAAGCGACGTTCCCACCTGCGGGAACGAGCGGTCGAGCTTTGCCCACGTTTCGGAAAGCGGAGGCCCTCCATGGACAACGAGCTCTATTCGTACTCCCCCATCGTTCAGCGCCCGAAGCTCACGTGGCCGAACGGGGCGCGCGTCGCCTTCTACGTCGGCGTGAACGTCGAGCACTACGAGGTCGACAAGCCGGCCACCAGCATCTTCGCGGGAACGGCTCACCTGAAGCCCGATCCGCTCAACTTCGGTTGGCGGGATTACGGGCCGCGCGTCGGAATCTGGCGGGTGGCGGACGCACTCGACAAATACGGAATGCGCGCCTCCGTTCTCCTCAATTCCGACGTGGTTCACCATTACCCGGAAATCATCACTGCCGGAAAACAGCGCGATTGGGCGTGGGTGGCACACGGCAAGAACAACTCGATCTTCCAGGCCGGGATGCCGATCGAGGAAGAGCGCCGCTATCTCGCGGACGTGGTGAAGACCATCACCGACGCCACCGAGCGGCCGGTCCATGGATGGATGGGCCCCGGCCTCTCCGAGACGTTCGACACCCCGAGGCTCCTGCGCGAGCTGGGTCTTTCGTACGTGCTCGATTGGGTCGCCGACGATCAGCCGTTCGCGCTCCGCGTTCCGGGCATGCTCTCGGTGCCTTATGCCATCGAACTCAACGACATATCGATGTTCGTCGGAAAGAGCCTTTCGGGCGAAGGGTTCTATCGGATGATCGTCGACCAGTTCGACCAGCTCTACGAAGACAGCAAAGATTCAGGGCGCGTCATGGCCCTGGCGCTGCACCCATTCGTGATTGGTCAGCCCTTTCGCCACAAGTATCTGGAAAAGGCCCTCGCCTACGTGGCCGCGCACGAAGGCGTATGGCTCACGACGAGCGACGAGATTGCTGCGCACTACGCGGCGTCTTCAGCCGGCTGACGCGCGATCGAGCTGGCAGTCGAGCGCATGGACGAGCTCTTCGAGGCTCTCCGAGCCGAGCCCCGGCCCGCCTGGGACGAAGAGCCTGTCTCGATCGCCGGGCCCTTCGGCGATCTGCCGGAAGCGAGCGGGCGCCGATTATCGCCGAAACCGACTACACTGCCGGCATGACCGCCTACCGCGAGCTTCGCCAGCGCTTCGATCGCCACTATCTCCTGCGGAGCTCGGCCGACCAACTCGATTGGGACGCTCAAGCGATGATGCCCGAGGGGTCCGGCGATCTTCGAGGCGCGCAGCTCGGGACCTTGCGCGTCCTCGCCCACGAAGCCATCGCCGGCGAGGACATGGAAGAGCTCCTGGCGTCGGCGGAGGCCTCGCCACCGAGCGACGAGTGGGAGCGCGACAACCTCGTCGCGATGCGTCGGAGCTGGGTGCACGCGGCCGCCGTGCCCGCCGACCTGGTGGAGGCGCGCTCGCGAGCAACGTCGAGCTGCGAGCTCGCGTGGCGGACGGCTCGGAAGAACGACGACTTCGCGAGCCTCCTTCCGAAGCTCACCGAGGTCGTGAACCTGACGCGGCAAGTGGGGCAAGCCAAGGGCTCGAGGATGAAGCTCTCCGTCTACGACGCCCTCGCCGACGAATACGAACCCGGTGCGCGCGAGGCGTCGCTCCAGCCTCTTTTCGCGCGTCTCGAGCGCGAGCTGCCTCCGCTCGTCGACGCCATCCTCGCCGCACAGGCGCGCGCAGGCGAGGCCCCCGAGCTCGTGGGGCCGTTCAAGGTCGAACGCCAGGCGGCGCTCGGCCGTCACCTCGCCGAACGAATGGGCTTCGACTTCACGCGTGGTCGCCTCGACGTGAGCGTGCATCCGTTCTGCGGTGGCGCGGCCGAAGACGTGCGCATGACCACGCGCTACGACGAGGCGGACTTTCTCTCCAGCGTGCTCGGCGTGATTCACGAAAGCGGACACGCCCTTTACGAAATGGGATTGCCCCGCGCATGGACGCGCCAGCCCGTCGGCGCCGTGCCCGGCATGGGTCTTCACGAGAGCCAGTCGCTTCTGATGGAGATGCAGGCGTCCCGCACGCCCGAGTTCCTCGGATATCTGGCGGGCGCCGCTGCCCAATACCTCGACGTGAGTCCCTCGATGCTCCACCTCGACGCACTTTCGCGTCACGCGCTCCGCGTCGAGCGCAGCTTCATCCGAGTCGAGGCCGACGAGGCCACCTACCCGCTCCACATCATCGTCCGCTTCAACATCGAGCGAGCGCTGCTCTCGGGCGATCTCGCCGTGAAGGATCTGCCTTCGGCCTTCCGCGACGCGATGGAACGGATCGTGGGCGTTCGTCCCGAAACCGATCGCGACGGTTGCTTGCAAGACGTCCACTGGCCCACGGGCGCGTTCGGCTACTTCCCGAGCTACACGATCGGCGCCATCGCCGCCTCACAGCTGTTCGCCGCGGCCGTTGCCGCGCGTCCCTCGATTCTCTCGGAGCTCTCCCGCGGCGACTTCACGGGCCTTCGGACCTACGCCCACGACAACGTCCACCAGCACGGCGGCCGCTTCGACACGAACACGATCCTCGAGCGCGCCACGGGTCGTGGACTCGATCCCGACGCGCTCCTTCGACACCTGCGGCGTCGCTACCTGAACGACACCGCAGGATCGTGACGAACGTCAGAAGGACACAGGCGCGCCGATAGCGTGGGCGAGGTGGGCGGCCGCGTGAGGCGTCTCGTGACCGTTCGTGAGAACGAGGACGACCGCGGCTATCGCGGCCCCCGCCGCGACGGCAAACGAGATGTCCGCCACGAGCGCCTTCGTGTGCATCGAGCGAACGTCGCCGGAATCGCACGTGCGCGTTGCACCGCAGGCATCGAAGCCGGAATGGTCCGACAGCGCCATGGCTCCAAAGGCCACCCCGCTCACCAGGGTGGCCGCCCCGACGCCGCCTAGAATCCAAGCGGACGTCGGAACACCTTTGCTCTGCTCGGTGGACGAGGCGGCCCCAGCAGGCTTCGCCGGTGGCGCACCATCGAAACGGACACGGATGCGTTTGGCATGGTCGCCGGCGAGCATGACGATGCGTTGCTCTTTGGCGGTGCCGTCGCGGAGCGTGAGGCGGAGAACGTGTTCGCCCGGATCGACGTTCATCGAAAGCCCCGTCAGGCGATCGGCAAGCGGCACTCCGTCGACGCTGACGCGGACGTCGAGGATCGTCGAGCCATGCTCGTCGATCGCTTCGATGACCATCGAAGGTCGAATCCGCTCGATCTCTGCGAGGAATCCTGCGCACTCCTCTTGGATGGCTCGCGGGCAACGGTCTCTCGTGCAGCTCAAAAAGCGCTCGTGAGCCTTCGTGAACTGTCCCGCATCGCGGAGGTTCTGCCCCTCGAAATGAGCCGTTGCGCAATCCATCTTGTCGTCGGCGTGCGCGGCGGACGACGACCCAAGCAAGAAGGCGAGCACGCAAAACGATCGGAGACGCACCGGGTCAGTTTACAGGCACTCCACTTTAAATCGCTTATTTCCGTTTTCGAGAACCCAAGGCGGATTGCAATTCTTGGACGGAGCCGTGTGTCCCGGCCCCGTGTGTGCCTTTGGCGTAGCGACGGCGGTCGCCGACGGCGCAGTGATGGGAGGCGCGGACGTGGGATTCGGCGAGGACGGAAGTTCGACCGACGGGACGGCCGCGCCCACACCGGAGGAAGGCGTCGTTCCGATTGGCGCACGTTCACGCAGCGAGCTGCCGAGAGCGACGGCTCCCAACGATGCGAGCACGATGATGGCCGCCCACGATGCAACGCGCCGGATAGGCGGCGCCGTGCGCCCAATCGAGATAGCGGCGGTCACCGTCGCCGGCGGCGTGTGAACGATGTCGAGTTGGGTCGGTAAGTCGGCCGTTGGCGGCGGCGGCGCCGGCAGCGCCTGCGCGCTCCCGCTCTCGATACGTGCGAGCAGGGCGGCACGCGCGGCGAGGCTCGCGAAGGCCGTCGAGGCAACCCACTTGCCGATGACGCGCGACGTCGCCGGGTTTTCCACGTGCTCGAGCGCCTCGATCATCTCCATCGCGGTCGGAAAGCGACTCTGCGGATCTCGCGCGAGGCCCCTGAGCACGACGTCGTCGAGCCCCGCAGGAAGCCCGGCAACGAACTGGCTCGGCGCCGGAACGTCTCCGTGCAGAATCTCGCGGACGAGCGGTCCGGCGTCTTGGCTCGAGAAAAGGGCCCTGCCCGTCAAAGCCTCCCAGAGCACGACCGACGCAGCGTACACGTCGGCCCGGCGATCGACCCTGCCCGCGTGAAGCTGCTCCGGCGCCATGTAACGGAGCTTCCCCTTGAGCTGTCCGTCCCGCGTGGAATTCAAGCGAAAGGCGGCCTTGGCGATGCCGAAATCAAGCAGCCTCGCGATGCCGTCACTCCCGACGATCACGTTCTGAGGAGACACGTCCCGATGAACGAGCGCGAGTGGCTCACCGTGCACACTGCGTGCCTCGTGCGCAGCATGAAGGCCACCGAGCACGCTCGTCATGATTCCGATGGCAACGGGAACGGGCAGCCTGCCGCCGTCGTCGGCCGCCAGCCGAACGAGGTACGAGAGCGACTCACCGACCACATAGTCCATGACCAGAAACAGCTCGCCACCGGCGGCAACCACGTCGAGCGCGGAAACGACACTCGGGTGTTGAACCCGTGCGGCAAGCCGGGCCTCGTCGAGAAGGGTCGAGCCGAACGCCGGGTCGTTCGCGAGATGGGGGTGGAGCCGCTTGATGGCAACCGTCCGCGAGAAGCCCGCTGGCCCGACCATCCGGCCCAGGTGCACGGTGGCCATGCCTCCCGAGGCGATCTCGTCGTCGAGCCAATAGCGGCCACCGAGGAGAGCACCTTTCGCGCGCTCTGTGGCTGGCCCATTCGCAGGCATCGACTTCGACGATATCAGCGGAATTCGGCGTGCACCAAGCGTGCGGCGGTAGGGATTCCCAAGGTGCG
Source organism: Labilithrix luteola (assembly GCF_001263205.1). Taxonomy (GTDB): domain Bacteria; phylum Myxococcota_A; class Polyangia; order Polyangiales; family Polyangiaceae; genus Labilithrix; species Labilithrix luteola. The sequence continues at coordinate 8,587,274 of NZ_CP012333.1, read as the reverse complement.
CTCCGCAGGGTAGACCTCAGACAGAGCGAGCGCACCGATGGACGATCGCACGGCTCCCGAGCTTCTCGACGATACGAACTGGGTCGGTCGTTCCCGGCTCGTCCTCGTGTGGGAATCGGGCAGCGCCACCTACTGGCTCGCTCCGGGCGAAACCATCACTGTCGGCCGCGGCGCCGACTGTACGTTACGCATCGATCATCCGCTCGTATCCCGCGTTCACGCACGCATTTACGGCGGCGATCCCGTCGCCATCGAAGACGCCAACAGCTCCAACGGTGTCCGCGTTCGCGGCGCACGCATCCAGGCCGGCGCGAAAGTCTCGATTTCGCCTGGCGACCTCGTCGAGGTAGGTCCCGCACTGGTCGCCGTGCAGCAGCCGCCGGGCCCCTCGACCGAGCCGAGCACGCCGGGGCAAGAGGCTCGCGAACGCGCGCAAGCGCTCCTTACCTTGCTCGCCACGGTGGCGAAAAGCGAGCTCACCGTGCTCCTGCTAGGCGAGACCGGATCCGGAAAGAACCGAGCCGCCGAGTCGATTCACGCGCAGTCACCTCGCGCTCACCGGCCGCTCGTCCATCTCAACTGCGCGGCGTTTCCAGAGTCCATGCTCGAGGCCGAGCTCTTTGGCTACGAGCGAGGCGCGTTCACCGGCGCGGTAGGTGCAAAGCCGGGCCTCATCGAAGGGGCCGACGGCGGCACGCTCTTCCTCGACGAAGTCGGGGAGATGCCGCTGAGCACACAAGCAAAGCTCCTCGGCGTCATCGAGGGGCGCAACGTACTCCGTCTCGGCAGCGTGCGACCCAAGGCGATCGACGTACGCTTTCTCGCGGCAACCAATCGGGAGCTAGGTGCGCAGATCGCCGACGGGGCGTTCCGCAAGGACCTCTATTTCCGTCTCAACGGGATCTCGATCACGATCCCTCCACTTCGCGAGCGACGCTCGGAGATCATGGAGCTCGCGGAGCGCTTCTTGGCCGAGGCCTGCGCGCGAGCGGGTCGTGCACCGCTCGCATTCTCCGCCGATGCGCGAAACCTGCTGCTCTCGTATGCCTGGCCGGGGAACGTGCGCGAGCTACGGAGTGCCGTGGAGCGCGCGGCGGTGCTGGCTTCGGCCGATCGCGTCGCGGCGTCCGATCTCGGACTGACCTTCGGATCCTCGGGTGACGTCGTTCGTCCATTGAGCAACGCCCTCGATGCTCTCGAAAAGGAGCGCATCGTGGAGGCGCTCGAGCAACTGTCGGGCAATCAGACGCACGCCGCGCGCGCACTGGGAATTTCCAGGCGGGCGCTCATTTCACGCCTCGAGCAGTACGGCATCCCCCGCCCTCGAAAGAAGTGACGACCGCCGCGTTGTGCACGGATCGCACAGTTCGCCAGAACGTGCACAACGGCTCGTCGTTCCGGCCCTGATTTCACGCACGATCCGGCGTCGCACCACGGCACGCGCGTTGCTGTCTGGTGGAGCACCGCGCCATACGTCGTGCGCGCGCGAAGGTCGTGACGATGGTGGCGACGGCCAAGGAGATGTCGGATGGCAAACGAACGCGCGAAGTCGAACACCTCGGCGCTGTGGGTCTTCGCCTCGATTCTCTTGGTCGGGAGCGCCATGACGCAAGGCTGCAAGGGGTACTTCGGCGGAGCTGACGACTCGCGTACGAATCAACCAAGCGATGGTTCGAGTGGAACCAGTGGCGTCGCCGGAGCGAGCGGGCCGTGTGCTCTCTCTCCTGCTCCCGTCCAGCGCCTCACGAAACTCGAATACAACAACGTCATCCGCGATCTATTCGGCCTGAACAAAGATTACTCCGCCACCTTCTCCGAGGACGCCGAGGGCCTCGCAGGTTTTACGACCGAAGCCGAGGCCCAAAATCTCTCGCTGAGCGTGGTCAACGACTACTGGAATGTAGCCAAACTGGTCGCGAACGATGTGTTCGCCGCCAATCCGAATCCGTTGCTCACGTGCATCTCGGGCGACGCGTGCGCCAAGACAATCATCACGTCTCTGGCGACGAAGGCGTTTCGCCAACCGCCACCCGACGACGAGATCACGAGCTTGATGGCACTCTACAAGGCTTCCAGCAGCCCCGTCTTCACCGACGCCTTGAAGGTCGTAGTGAGGGCCATCCTGGTCTCGCCACGCTTTCTTTTTCGCGTCTACGAGCTCCCTCCCTCGAGCGCCGAGTCGACGCCCCTCACCGACCACGAGTTGGCGAGCCGCCTCTCCTTTTTCATGTGGGGCTCGATCCCAGACGACCCCCTTCTGACCGATGCCTCTCAAGGCCGCCTCCAGCAGACGGAGGTACTGACGAGCCACGTACGCCGCATGATCGCCGACCCGCGGATCTCGTATCTCTCACGCGGATTCGGGTACCAGTGGCTGAAACTCAATCGATTCGAACTCACCAACCTGGATACGACCCGCTTTCCGACCTGGAACGACAGCCTCAAGGCTTCGATGAAGAACGAGACGCTCGCGTTCGTCGACAACGTCTTTGCGCAAGACCAGAGCGTCATGGATTTCGTCAGCGCGAAGTACAGCTTCCTCGATCGGAACATGAGCGAGCATTACGGCATAGGGGGCGCGACGGGCTCGGTGCCGACGAAGGTTCCGCTCGATGATCACCGCGTCGGTGTCCTTACTCATGCCTCGATCCTGGCGCTCACGTCGGTGGCCAATCGCACCGCGCCCGTGCGCCGAGGCAAGTGGCTCCTCGAGCAGATCTTGTGCTCCGGCGTGGGAGCGCCACCGGCCAATGTTCCGCCGCTTCCCCCTTCCCCCAACGGAGATCTGCAAGACGAATCCATGATTCGCCAGAGGCTCTCCCAGCACACCGAGCAGGGCTCGAGCTGCAAGGCATGCCACGGAACTTTAGACCCCATCGGCTTCGCGTACGAAAACTACGATGCGGCCGGCATCTATCGCACCGCGTACTCGAATGGCGCGCCAGTCGATGCATCCGGACAACTGCCAACCGGAGAGACGTTCGCGAATTTCATGGAGCTCGAGGATATTCTCCGGTCGGACAATCGCTTCGCCCAATGCTTCACGAAGCGGTTCGCCTCCTTTGCGGAGGGACGGGACATGACGGCAAACGCGGAACTCTGCACGACCGCAGCCATCGCGGAGTCGAGTGTGAGCCAGCCCAAGAGGTTTTCCGACTTGGTCCTGCGACTCGTGACGGATCCGACCTTCCGCAGCCGCAAAGTCAACTACTGAGAGGACGAACCATGAGGAATTTCAGACTTCCGCGCCGTAGCTTCCTCAAAGCGCTCGGCGTGTCGATCCTGCTCCCGTCACTCGACATCATGGGTCGGCCCGGACGTGCATCGGCGACGCCGGCCACGAGCCCACGTTTCGTGGCGTTCTTCCCGTCCCTCGGAATGTGGGGCCATGGCTACGACCGCACGAAGAACGACGCCTCCCGTTATTACGAACTTGGTCCGGACGATGCTCGTTTGGGCATCGGAGCATGGCATCCGGCCAAGGCAGGCGCCCTCACAGCGACCATGCCTGCGCATCTCGAGCCGTTCGCCTCCCTTCGGCAAAAGATGATGATCGTCAGCGGGCTGAGTACGTTGCCGGACGACGTGGATGGGAGCGACGTCAATCACTCGCTGGCAACGACAGCGTGGCTGACCTCCGCGTGGCGGACGAGCGCCCAGGCAACCGCGACCACCGCCAACACTCCTCCAGACTCCATCGATCAGCATATCGCGAATGCCATGGGGTTCACGCCCGGCTCGACGATCGTGTTCAACCCCAGCTCGCTCGATGGCACCGAAGCACAGGGCGGACACGCGGGATACATCTCGTCGAACTCGCGACTGGGCGGGAATCACCTCGTGCCCAAGATTGGCGATCCGATGAAAGTTTTCAATCAGCTCTTTGGCAAGTGTACGCAGAGCGAGCCAGCGGCCGCCGCAGGCTTGGCGGACGACAAGAGCATTCTCGACTACGTCCAGGGAAGCGTGACGTCGCTCCAGAAGAAGTTGGGCAAAGACGACAAGGCGCGCGTCGATTCGTATCTACAGAACATCCGGGACGTCGAGAAGAACCTGACCGCCGCGGCGCCATCCCTGTGCCCATCGGCACCAACCTACGATCCGGCCTTGAGTGGCGGGCCATTGGATTGGCTCGCCACGCTCCGCATGATGGTGGACGTCACGGCTCTCGCGCTGGCTTCGGACGCCATGCCGATCGCAACGATCATGACGGACACCGAAGCGAACGGTGATTCTGCGTACAGCTCGAGGGTGGCCTACGCGAGTGACTTCGTCGGACTGAGCGGCCAGAAGATCACGTATCACTCCAATGCCAACGATACCCACTTCGACGTCGTTCACGCCGCCACGGACGGGAACGTTCAGGCGATCGAGGAGTGGTTCGCCTATACGCGGGTGGCGATGAACTTGGCCGCACGGCTCGCGCTGAAGCTCGATTCCATGCCCGCAGAGCCGAACGGCAATACGCCGCTCGACAACGCAGTCATGCTGATCGGCACTTGCCACGGTCACAGCATGGACCACAAGACACACAGCCTGCCCACGATCCTGCTCGGAGGGAAGAACATCGGCATGCATCAGGGTCAGTACATCGCCGCCCCTTGGAATACGGACCTTGGCGATTTTTACTACACGATGCTTCAAGCCATGCAGATCTCCGGAGCGAACTTCAACGGTCGCAGCAACTATCTGCCGGGCTTTTTCGGTTAGGACGGAGCTCCGCGATTCACGTTCGCGAATACCGATTCGGAGCTACAGCGCAACTCAGTTACTCACTAAAGCTCGTCGATTGCGGGCCTGCCCGGTCTCGAACGCGATTAACGCCCTGCAGCCTGGTAATGTGCGCGAATGCGCTCCGGTGAGAGCGCCTTCTCGTAGATTGCTGCTTCATCGAGAGCACCTACGAATCCAGACGACGTTCCGAGCGAAAGCGAGCCGATGGCGAGCGGCGCAGAGATCGGCGGCGACGAACGTGCATCGGGCGCATTCGTGACGAACTCGCCGTCCAAGTAGAGCTGCAACTCCGTTCCCGAGTACACGCCGACGACGTGATGAAATGCCGTCCCGGTCGCGAAGGGCATAGAAACGAGTTTGCTCTTCCCATCGAACAAACGCTCGAAGCCGAGTCCTTCGGGCTGATGCAACCACATGGCGTACGCTGCCGTACCACCAGCAGCTGCCTCGTCGCGCTTCGTGAACACGAAGCGGTAGGTCGTGTCGATGGTCTCGGCGTGCACCCAAACCTCGAGCGTGTACGGGAGCGCCCCGGGGAAATCGAAACGGTCCGCGCAGTCGAGCGCCCCGTTTCCGTCGAGTCGAAGGGCGGTATTCGCGTCGCGTGCAATCGCGCCTGACGCTTCCCACGTCATCGGCCCGTTCAGCGCACACCCAACGGCGCCAACCTCGGATTTCGCCGAGGTCGCGCCTGTCTTTTCACCCAACCGCCAGTAGGCGACAGGGCCGTCGGCGAGGATCGCTGCCACGTAGCTCGGGTTGCCGGCCTCCGGTTCCAGTAGCGCGTCCCCGTCCGTCGCCGAATCGGGCGCTCGGGAATCCGCCTCTTCGCCGAAAGTGTTCGACGGCGTTCCGCCAGTCAGGTCACCGGCGACGATCAGCGAGCACGCGAGCAGGCTGCCCGCGAGGACGCTGCCCGCGAGGACGCTGCCCGCGAGACCCGCCGCAACGCCCGCCAGCGCCACGCGCCTCAAGCGATCCAATCCAGAGGGCATGCTTGCAAACTATATTGAATCATCGACTAAGCAGCAATGGCGGATACGCGCTGAGTAGGGTTTTGCCAACGCGGGAAGTCAACGTAAGCAGCAGGTTGACCGCGGATATCCTCGCGTCCGTCTTCGTGCGCGCGCCGCTGGGCTCGCAGGGCCAACGCCATCCCTCCTGACGCGGAACGAATCTTTCTCCATGCTTCCCCACCGCATCGCTGGACACCACAATGTCGGCCATCATCGCCGCACGGAGCTCGAAAGAGCCGGACGCACGACGACCGGAAGTACGGAGGCGATCGCCACGATGACTCTCAACGCCGCTGCGGGGCCGAAGTCACCGAAACGTCAAGGGCACGTCAACGGCGCGACCGCAACGACCGAACGGTTCGCCTCGTACTGTCGCGAGCGGGAATCTCTGCCGACAGCTATCCTCCTAGAATGGACTCGCTGGCCTACGAGACACCTTTCGAACAGCACCTGGCCATTGCCCTCCTGGGTTCGGTGCTCGGTCTCCTCGCGACCGCCCTCACCTTGGGGTACGCGAGCATCGGCAAAAAGCATCCTGAGGGCGTGGCCTCCGCCCTGAACCTCTGGGCCGTCGGCGCAGCGCCTCCGATGCTCTTCGCAGCCTACGCGCTCGTCACGGGCCTCTTTGCAAGAGGGTCGACCGCCAGGCCGGAAGACTGCTCGCTTCTCGGCCTCTCGTTCGTGTCGGTCCTCTTCGCCCCCCTCTGGTTCTGCGCCAGCCTCGCCACCGCACGCCCGAGCCGGAAGGGCCTGTTCATCGAAGTGCTGCGCCTCTCCGTCTTTCTCGGCTGGCTCCTCTCCTCCGCGGTCACCATCGGACTGGCCGCAGCCGTCTGACGCGCACCGCGCTCCAGGGACTCTCGACGTCCGATCCTAAACGCGCACCGAGGGATGTCGCCACTAGAGACGATGGCGAGTTGGTCGCCGACCGCGACAGCGTGATCAGAGTCGGTGCGCTGGGGTGCACGCGATTTGCGAGGCAATCGAGCGGGCACATCCCTTGCGCTCGGCGCGCCGATGCTCAGGACCTCCCTGCTCCTGTCCGTGCCGCCACTCGCAGCGTTCGTGTTCATAGGCCTCCACGGGTGCGGCGAGAGCAAGACCGTTTGCGATTGCGAGATGGGCGGGTTCGTGATCGTCCATGCACCGAAGGGTGAAGTGACGGAGATCGCGCTCACCGGCGCGGCCTGCCGGGATGCCAAGGCGAACTGCACCGACGACCGGCGTGGTGGCGATCGGTTCATCGCGGGGTGCGAGCAATACACGATCGCGGGTACGGCGGCCGGCGAATGCTCCGTCCACGTGAGGACGAAGACCAACGGCACGCGCGAGGAGGTGCGCACCATCGAAGACCACCGCGACCAGGGATGCTGCGGTGGCTTCGAGGTGGCGCCCTCGAGCGCCTGGGAAATCCCCATCGGCGACGCAGGCGTGAGCCCCGTCACCGATGGGGGCTAGAATTCAGCCCTTCAACACCGCAAGGGGTTCCAGGCGAATCGTTCGTACCAAGAGGTCTTCCTGATCGTCGAGGACCTCGCGGATGTCTCGATAGACGCAGGGCGCCTCTTCGACGAGTCGTCGTGCGAGTGCGTCGGGATAGACGACACGGCGCATGCTCTCGGCGAAGGCCTTCGGGCGGATCGTGCGGCGGGCCTCGGTGCGAGTCATAACGCGGCCTGCACCGTGGGAACACGAGCCGAAGGAATCAGCGTTTGCGAGCCCGAAGGCCACGTAGCTCGCCGTGCCCATCGATCCCGGAATCAGAGCTCGATCGCCACGAGGAGCCGCGATGGCCCCCTTGCGATGCACGAAGAGCGGTCGGCCGAACCATTCTTCCCGCGCGACGAAGTTGTGATGGACGTCGATGGTGTCGGCGGCGGTCACCTCTCGGTGGAGCACGTCGCTCAGGATCTCGAGAGCTCGCGTCGCGAGCGCTCTCCGGTTTTCTCGAGCGAACCGAATGGCCCATTCGAGATCTTGCCAATAGGCCGCGCCAGCGGATTCGCGAATATCCATACCCGCAAGCCCATGAGCGTTCCGCTCTTCGGCCGCTCGCGCATGGTGACTCGCAATCGCACCGCCGAGTCCGCGAGAGCCCGAGTGGACGAGCAGCCAGACTCCTCCATCGGCGTCGCGATCGAGCTCGAGGAAGTGATTTCCTCCTCCGAGCGTTCCGAGATGTCGCCCGAGGAGCGCCTCGCGAGTGTGCTCGAGGGAACGCGTCGAGAGCGGTGTCTCGAGCAATCCCTCGGGCAAGTTCGCGCGAGACGCGCCACCTCCGCGGTGCGTCGCGTCCCCCGTGGGTATCGCACGCCCGAGTCGAGACACGACGATCTCGAGCGTCCGTCGATCCAATCCGAACGCGTCGACGTCGATTCGAAGGGCAGACATGCCACATCCGAGGTCGCCGCCGAGTGCCGCCGGAACGAGCGTATGTTCCGTCGCGAAGACGCTTCCGACCGCCACCCCTTCGGAGACATGGGCGTCGGCCATGGCGGCAACGAATTCAACGACGTAGTCCTGGCTCGCCAGCCTCTGCAGCTGGCGAATCGTGTCGGGTCCGACGTGCCGTGCCCAAAGGCGTATCGGCACGCGCTGCCCGCGGTCGGGTTCGAAGATCACTCGGAACAAGGTGACCTCCCTTCGCGCGATTCCTCCTCCGCCTGCGGAGGGACCGCGCCGTCGAAAACGAAGCGAAGCTCCGGGATTCGCTTTAGGTCGAGACCTTCGGCAAGACGAGCACGCAGAAATGGTGTCGCGCGAGCGAGACCTCTCTCGAGACCGGCTCGATCGACAGCGGCATCGCTCACCTGCGGGGCGGCGAAGTGAACGCGTGCATTTCGGTAGTCGACGGACAAGACGACGCTGGTAATCCGAACGCCGTTCAGCGTCGGATCCGAAACGTCGTCGCGTAGCAATGCAGACAATTCTTCGAAAAGGATTCCTTGCAGGCGCGCGTGCCGATAGCCGGCCGCGCCCTGTTCATCGTGACCATCACGTCGCATGACAAAACGGCTCCACGCACGACGCGCTTCGTAGATCGCGCGTCGCACGAAAAAGGATTCACGCTCCGCCACTCGCGGCAGCGTGACCGGCCGTTTGCGTCGAACCTCGAACCTCGAACGCCAAGCGTCGAGCGTCGAATCGACGAAGAAAGGCTAGGTCAGGCGCCCTGCACGCTCGACGCGAACTGCGCGAGCTGCACGAGCTGCACGAGAGAAGCGGAGAAACCCGAGAGACCGTTCGTTACATTCGGTTTCATGATCCACCTCCTTGCCGCGCCGACGATCGTGACGCGCGCGAGCATGGATCTGACGGATAGCGCGTGATCTGTCAAGGCGAACGCCGAGGGCCAAGCTCCGCGCTCTTCCCGCCCTGCCCGCCCTGCTTCCGAGTCGCTGAGTTCGAGACGCACCGCGCGACGCAGCAGCACGCCTGGAATCTCGACGAACGAGCCCCTCGGAGAGCTCGACGCCGGTGTGTCGTCCGCGCACGTGAGGCGCTCGAGAAGCATGCGTGCGACCACTGCCCGGCGTGAGCGATGCGCGAACGTGACGCGTAATGGATTGGTCACGTGCGCGGCCGTAGCCACGCGTTCACTCGGGGACGTACCAGGTGGTGCCGACGGTCACGAGGCTCCCGTCGAACTCCGGCATCGTCGCTTTGCCGAGGCGGTCGCCGATACACTTCACCGCAGAACGCGTGAGCCCGCGCGGCTCGTCGATGACGACCTTCGAGATCCGTCCATCGGCGTTGAACGTCGCCTTCGCGTGACCATAACCCTGCGCGCCGAGATTCCTGCAGCCCGAGACGTCCGTCATGCCGAGCGCCGTGCGCGCGGCCGTCGCATCGAAGCGACGCGCCTCTCGCCACTCCACGTGATAGTGGGGCGCGTACGCCGCGCGAGCGAGCTGCCGTCGATCAATCAAGATGACAGTCTCTTCGTCCGCATCGTCCGACTCCTCCGGCATCGCCTCCCAGCCCATCGCGTCGGGCCCGGGTTCGTATCCGATCGCAGGTCTTCCGGGATTGCCGGGTGTGGAGGAGAAATAGCCGCCGCGGTGCTGATAACAGCCACCGAGCAGCGAAACGAGCGAGGCCGCGGCCACGAGCGCGAGGGTGCTTCTCATGGCTCGCGTTTCAGCAAGCCATGTGCCCGCTCGAGCTTCGCGAGCGCGGAGCGAATGGCGAGAGACTTCCCCACGCTGGTCGGCCAGCCGCCTGCGAACGGTTTGATCCTCACCGCCTCGTACTTCTTCACGAGGCACTTACGCGTCGCCGTGCCGATGAACGGGTTCTCGTCGCCGTTCACGTCTTGCCCGCGGCACGGTAGGGTGGCGACGTGTATCCCCGCCGGCCTCTCCACCTCCTCGAGGAACTCCGCGAGATCAACACCTCGCTCCTCGACCTCCTCGGCACCCTCTCGACCGAAGACTGGTCGAAACCGACGATCCACGCCGATCGAACGGTGAAAGACCTCACGTCGCACTTGCTCGATGGATCGCTGCGGCGCCTGTCGATGCAGCGCGACGAGTGGACCGGCGAGCGCTTCGAGGGCAAAAGCTACGAGGAACTCGTTGCCTTCATCCAGCGACTCAATCGCGACTGGATGCTCGCCACGCGAAGGCTGAGCCCTGCGATCCTGACGAAGATGATCGCCGACGCCGATGCCGACGTCCTTCGTCTCTTCGAGTCGCTCGATCCCCAGAGCCCCGCGCTCTTCAGCGTGGCCTGGGCAGGCGAGAGCACGTCCACCAACTGGTTCGACATCGCGCGCGAGTACACCGAGAAGTGGCACCATCAAGCGCAGCTCCGCGATGCGCTCGGTCGCCCTTCCCTGCGAAGCCGCCGTCACCTCCATCCGGTCCTCGTGACGTTCGCGCTCGGACTCCCCCACGCCTATGGCGCCGCCCTTGCCGAAGACGGTGCCACCGTCCAGATCGTCGTCACGGGCGACGCGGGCGACACGTTCTGTCTCACGCGACGATCGCCGAAGTGGGTCCTCGAGCCCAAGATCGTCGCCGAGCCCACGTGCGAGCTCGTGATGGAAGACGACGTTGCGTGGAGGCTCTGGACGAAGGGGCTCGGCCAACGCGCCATCCGAGAGAAGGTCGAGGTGACGGGCGACGAAGCGCTCGCCGAGCCGGCCTTGCACATGACCTGCATCATGGCCTGAGCATCAGGACGTTTCTCTTCCTGCGGTGCCGTCGAACGCACTCGGCGAGTCGCTGGCCCCCCCCGCTGCTCGGCGTCGGCGTTGCAACGACGTGATGAGCAGCGTCAAGGCGACGAGGACTCCGGCGACCACGAGTGCCCTGCGGATCTCGTGGTGCAGGAGCGATTCGCCGAGAACGACGAGCGCCGCGGTATAGAAGCCACTCACGACGAACGAGACGGCGAAGTAGACCGAGAAGGGCACGCCCGCGAGCGCGATCACGTAGTGCTTGAAGGAGAGCGGGAGCCCCGGCGCGAGCTTCATGAAGAGCGCGAATCGCAGGGCATTGTCCGGCTTGTTTTCGAGGTCGGGCAGCGCGCGGCCGGTGCGCGTCATCAACCGAAGAAGATGCGGGCGGAGTCCGCTGCGGGCGATCCAAAAGCTCAACGCGAGGTTCACGGCGAGCGCAGCCAGTGAGCCGAGGAGGCCGATCCACGTGTCGAAGGTCACGCCGGCGACGACGTAGAGAGGCGAGACCGGAACTCCGACGATCGGAAGCACGGCCATCGCGGAGAAGAACACGAAGGGGTTCGCGTGCTCCTGCCAGGACGTGAGGAGTCCGCGGTTCCAGACGAGCCAGAGAAACGCCACGAATGCCGCGAGGAGCACGCCCCCGGCGACGCGACGGAGGCCCTGATGGCGAATCTCTCGGGCCATGGTCGTGGCATTTGCGAGAAAGAGGCCAAACACGACGCTCGTGCCCACCGCCCGAGAAGCGAAGTCATCCTGAGCGATGGCACGTGGGGTGCACCCCTTCGAATGCGGGGAACGGGGCCGTGACGGAGCCTGATCCAAGCGAGGAACGACTCGAGAGCATGGAGGGGGACCGATGTTGGAAGGCAAACGGAGCGCGGTGCAGAGGGCCCGGAGTGCCGTCGAGCTGCAGGAAGATCTCATGCGCTTCGAAGGGAGATTCTCTGCACGCCTCGCGAGCGCGTTCGAGCCGCTCGTCGAATCCCAAGATCCCGCCGTGGGCGTACGAGCCACGCGAGACCAGCTCGACTTCATGGCGTCCGCGCTCGACATCGCGGTCGGCTCCTCGCCCGAGGTCGACCTGCTGGACATGGTCACACTCGTCGCACTCGGCCGAGAGGCCATGGCACGACGGTGGAAGGAAGACGTCCACGGCCCAGACACACGACGTGTAACCGAGGCCTTTCGAACCTCGTTCGACGACATCTCGACCATCGCACGCACCGTCATCTCGGCAGACGTGGAGGCGCAGCTCGGGCGCGTCATTCGCGAGTGGATGGCCGAAAACCCTCGCATGGAGAACGTGGCGACGGTGAGGCTGTCGGCGTACGCAGAGAACAGAGAGGCGAACAACGCACGGACCGCGGCAGGCCTCTTTTCACTCGTTCGAGGCGCCGCCCAGGCCGCCGACACGGCCATCCTGCTCGGCGAGCGCGCCCTCTACGCGACGCAGCGCTTGCCGGTCCTCGTACGAATGCACGCACGCATCACGAGCAAGACGATCTTTGCCGATCTTCGCCGCGACCGCATGGTGAAGCGCATCTTCGTCAACGCGTTCCTGGCATGCAGCGGCGTCGCCGTCGTCTCGGCGATGTCATGGCTGGTGGCACGCGTCGTCCACGCTCGGCTCGTCGGCCGATGAAGTGGCCGGCGACGCTCCTCGCCGTGCTCGTCGTGCTCGTCTTTCCGGCGTTCGCGCGTGCACGGGTGGTGCCCGCGCCTGCTGCGCCCCCGGCGGCCGCACCGACTCCCGCGGCTTTGCCGAGCCGCATCGAGGAAGAGGCCGCGGACTCTCCTCGCGCCAGCATGCGACGCTTCCTCGACCTTTCCGCGCACGCCCAGTGGCGAGAAGCGTCGACCTACCTCGACGTCCCGCGCGCGCAGGAGAAGCGCGGCCCCGAGCTCGCCAGCAGGCTCCACGAAGTGCTCGAGCGGAAGCTCGTCATCCACCCCGAGCTGCTCTCTCCACAGAGCAGCGGCGCGCCCGACGCCTCCGGGGGCATCCTCGTCCTCGGCGAGATCGACGGAGGCGGGCGCCCCCAGCCAATCACGATCGAGCGCCGACCGGCCCTCGCTCCCGGCGAGCACGGAGTTTGGGTCTTCGGGCGGGGCACCGTGGACGCGATCGACCGCCTCTACGATGCGCTGGAGACAGACTGGGCAAGCGAGCACTTGCCGGCCCCTTTCCTGGCGCGCGGCCCGAAAGGCCTCTACGTGTGGCAGTGGTTGGGCATTCCCGTCCTCGCGCTCGGTTCAGCCGCCGCGGGGCTTCTTCTCACATGGCTGCTCGGCCTCCTCGTCCGCGTCGTCGTCGACCCCTGCAGTCGGACGGCGCGTTTTCTCCCGCGCCTCAGGCAACCGGTGCGCCTCGCATGGGCCACAGTCGCGTTCTGGCTGGCCAGTCCGCTCCTCGTCCTGCCTCTGCGCGCGAGCGAGTTCGTCGACCGGCTGCTCGGCGCTCTTGGCTACCTCGCACTCTTCTGGGCGGCGATCCTCGTTCTGATGGCCGCAGGCGACGAGGCTACCGAGGGGCCGTGGGTCGACGGACGTCCCACCGCAAGGACGCTGACGGTCGTTGGGGTACGGCTGGGCAAGGCCGTCGTCGTTGCCATCGGGCTCATGCTCGCGCTCTCGCGGCTCGGCTACTCCCCCACGAGCATCGTTGCCGGCCTTGGACTCGGCGGCATCGTCGTGGCACTCGCCGCCCAGAAGACGGTGGAGAACTTCATCGGATCGATCGCGATTCTCGTCGACCAGCCGTTCCACATCGGCGACCGAATACGCGTCGGCGACTTCGTCCGTCCCGAGAAGATCGAAGGCGTGGTGGAGAGCATCGGCCTCCGCACCACTCGTCTCCGCACGACCGACCGGACCGTAATCGTCATTCCGAATGGCAAGCTCGCTGACTCCCGCATCGAGTCGCTCTCGGAGCGCGAAGTCGCACGCCTGACGACGCACGTCCGACTGTCGCGCGCACCATCGGCCTCCCAGCTTCGCGTGCTGCGAGCGTCCCTCAAGCGAGCGGTTCGGAAGCATCCGCTGATTCGCGCCTCCGACGTGACCGTCGAGCTCGGCGAGATCGGTGAATCCTCGTTCGACCTGCATGTGACCGCGTTCGTCGAGACCATCGAGCTCGACGAGTTCGATCGAGTTCGCGGCGAAGTCCTGCTCGCTTGCATCGAGACGGTCGACCGCTCGGGGTTCGAGCTCGCGCTGCCGACCCACTCGGTCATCGCCACCGGGCCACAGCCGGCACCACGGCACTGAGTCACACGCGAGGACGTCGCCTGCGCCGCGGACGAGGCGACGGAGGCTCCTCCTCCTCTTCCAGCGCCGCCTCGACCGACTCGCGGTCGGCCTCCGACCAGCCCCCATTGCCGGCGCGCAGCATCAGCGTGGCCAGTTTGCGCACGTGCCTTGCGCTCGCCTCGCTCGCGGCCTCCGCGCGGGTTGCCCGCCGACGCAAGCTCAACATTCCAGTGACGATGAGGCCGACGAACAGCGTGGTGAAGAGGAGCAGCGCCCAGCCCGCCTTGACGAGAAAGAGAGCGACGCGCTGCACGGGCCCCCGCCCTGTTTGCGCATCCTGGATCTCCATCACCGCCTCACGCGAACCGAGGACGGCCGATCGCGCCAGGTCGTGCGCAGTTCCCGCCGCCGCGGTCCGCACCTCGGGCGACGCAAGGCCTTCGGCGAGCGCGGTGCGCATGGCTGGCGAGATCGTCGTGGGAAAATCATCCGCCGCCGCGCGCATCGCCGAATGCGCAGCGCTGGCAGCGACGTTGCGAACCAGCTCGTCCAGCGTCGTGCGAACCTCGCTGGACAACGCCTCGGACATGGCTTCGTGCACCGCAGGGCGGATCGTCGCCATGACCACGCGGGCAATCACGGAGACGATGTCCTTCGTGAAGGCCTCGATGCGCGCCTTCGACTCCTCGTCCGTGACGCCATCGAGAACGCCTGGAATCGCCGCATTTGCGAGCTCGCGGATCGCCTGCTGCACCTCCGGGGTCGCAATGACCTTTGCCAGACGTTCGCGCGTCGCCTGATCTTCGAGGGCCTTGATCGTCTCGTCGATCACCACGGGCGTCGCCGTACGCGGCACGTTCGCCGATGCGCGCTCCAGCGCCGATGCGCAGCCTGCGACGGGCAGGACGAGAGCGAGGATCGCGGCACGCGCTGCGGTCGCGGGCGCGCAACCGTACGGCCTTCGCATGGCCCGCTGAGTTGCAAACGCTGCGCCGACGACCTCGGCTGCTCTCCCGAAGACGAGGCGCACCGCCTGACGCGCAAAGAAGCGGTCGATCGGCTCGTCGAAATGCTCGAAAGCCTCTCGGCACGGCAAAAAGGGGCGCTGATCGCCGATCCGGAGAAGAACTTCCTGGTCATCATGAAGGACGGGGTCGTCTACAAGAACGTCCTTCGGTGAGCCTTCGGCAAATACGCAAACGCCGCGCATCACGACGAGGTCGCGAGGCGCGGGCGGCGTAGTGTGGCGTTTTCAGGAGAGCCGGATCAGAGTCCGACGGGGTGCCAGATCGTCTTCGTCTCGAGGAAGCGCTCGATCCATCCGAGGCCTTGGCCGCGGCGTTCGTCGAGCCAAGCTTCCGGATCCATCGGTACGTGGGTCTTCACGCGCTTCACGTTGTCGGCGCCTTCGTGCTCGACCGCCTTACGGAGATCGGCGTCGACCATCCAGGCGTCGATGCCGATGACTTCGCGATGCTTGGCGAGCGCGCCGGAGATCTCCTTGGCCTGACCGGTGAGCACGTTGACGACGCCGCCGGGCATGTCGCTCGTCGCGACGCATTCACAGAAGACGATCGCCGTGCGCGGATCTTTCTCCGACGCAAGCGCGACGACGGTGTTGCCGCCGGTGATGACCGGAAGGACCGTCGAGACGAGACCGAGGAGCGCCGGACGATCGGGCGCGACGACGCCGACGACGCCCATGGCCTCGGGAAGGCTGAAGCCGAAGTGCGGGCCGGCCACGGGGTTGCTGCTCGCGAGCAGTGCGAAATACTTGTCGGCGAAGCCGGCGTAGAAGACGACGCGGTCGACGGCGGCATCGACCTCGGCCGCCGCGGCCTGAGTCGAGAGCCCGCCGCGCTCGAGCGACTGCGTGAGCTCGGGGCGGCGCGACTCCATCACCTCGGCGAGGCGGTAGAGGATCTGACCGCGGTTGTAGGCGGTGCGCTTCTCCCAGCCCGCTTGCGCGTTCTTCGCCGTGAGCACCGCGTCGCGAACGTCTTTGCGCGATCCCCGGGGAACGTTGACGGTGTCGGGATCGGCGTCTTCGTGATCGGCCGTGCTGCCGACCTGGAAGTACCGACCGGATTCGGAGCGCACGAACGCTCCGCCGACGAACATCTTGTACGCCTTGTTGACGCGAACGCGGCCCGGCGGGGGCGTGAACGCCTTGGTGAGCGACGTTTCGTTGGTCTTCGGCTGGGCCGAGAGAATGTCCGATGCGTTCGCGCGCGGAGCCGGCTCGGCCACGTCGATCGTCTCGCGCTTCTTGTTGTCTGCCATCACGCAACCTCGACGTAAGCCGAAAGACCCTGCCGACCGCCCTCGCGACCGAAGCCGCTCTCTTTGTAGCCGCCGAACGGCGAGGTCGGGTCGAACTTGTTGTAGGTGTTGCCCCAGACGACGCCGGCCTTCAGCTTCGTCGCCATCCAGAAGATCTTCGCGCCCTTGTCCGTCCAGATGCCGGCGGAGAGCCCGTACATCGTGTTGTTCGCCTTCTCCACGGCCTCTTCCGGCGTGCGAAAGGTCATGATGGTGAGGACCGGTCCGAAGATCTCTTCGCGCGCGATGCGCGAGGACTGGCTCGCGCCGGTGAAGAACGTAGGAGCGAAGAAGTAGCCCTTCTCCGGCAGGCGGCACGGCGCGGAGTAGCGCTCGGCGCCCTCCTTCTCGCCGTACGCAACGAGATCGCGAATGCGCTCGAGTTGCATCTTCGAGTTGATGGCGCCGACATCGGTGTTCTTGTCGAGCGGATTGCCGACGCGGAGCGTGGCCATGCGATCCTTCAACTTGCGGACCAGAACGTCGTGCACGCTCTCTTCGACGAGGAGACGCGAACCGGCGCAGCAGACGTGGCCTTGGTTGAAGTAGATGCCGTTGACGATGCCTTCGACGGCCTGATCGAGCGGCGCATCGGCGAAGACGATGTTCGCGGCCTTTCCACCGAGCTCGAGGGTGAGGCGCTTGGTGGTACCGGCAATCGCCCGCTGAATACGCTTTCCGACGTCGGTCGAACCGGTGAAGGCGACCTTGTTCACGTCGGGGTGATTGGCGAGCGCGGCGCCGGTCTCCCCTGCCCCGGTCACGATGTTCACGACCCCGGGCGGGAGCTCCGCTTCCTCGATGATCTTGGCGAGAAGCAGCGCGGTGAGCGGCGTGGTCTCCGCCGGCTTGAGCACCACCGTGTTTCCGCAAGCGAGCGCGGGCGCGATCTTCCACGCGGCCATGAGCAGCGGGAAGTTCCACGGAATGATCTGCCCGGCGACACCGAGCGGACGAACGCTGCGGCCCTGGAAGGCGTACTCGAGTTTGTCGGCCCAACCCGCGTGATAGAAGAAATGCGCCGCGGCGAGCGGAACGTCGACGTCGCGCGATTCCTTGATGGGCTTTCCTCCATCCATCGATTCGACGATGGCGAGCTCACGCGCCTTTTCCTGAATCGCGCGAGCAATACGGAAGATGTATTTTGCACGGTCTGCACCGCGCATCTTCGACCAATACTTGTCGTACGCCTCGCGCGCGGCCTTGACCGCATCGTCGACGTCTTGCGCGTTGGCTTCGGCGATCTCCGAGAGCTTCTCTTCGGTCGAGGGACTGACGGTCGCGAACGTCTTGCCGCTGCGCGGCGTCACCCAGCGACCACCGATGAAGAGCCCATATTTCGGGTCGATCTTGACGTGGTCGCTCGCCTCGGGCGCGGGCGCGTAATCCCACGCGTGACCGAATTCGAGCGCGGCGTTCTTGATTCGTTCGGCCCGTTCGAGCGCCGAGCCTTCCGCCTTGGTCATGGTCATGATCAATCCTTCGAGAAGTCTTCGGAAGCCTGGTAATTGCCGGTGCGCTCTTTCTCGAGCTGCATGAGGACGTCGTTCAGGAGCGCGCTGGCGCCGAAGCGGAACAGCTCCGGCGTGAGCCACGCGTCCCCGAGCGTCTCCTTCAGGAGGACGAGGTAATGGAGCGCCTGCTTGGCCGTGCGCACGCCGCCCGCGGGCTTCATGCCGATACGACGACCGGTCGCGTAATAGTGGTCGCGAATCGCCTCGAGCATCACCAGCGTGACAGGGGGGGTGGCTGCGGGCTGGATCTTGCCAGTCGACGTCTTGATGAAATCGCCGCCGGCCGCAATCGCGAGATCGCTCGCTTTGCGAACGACGTCGTACGAACCGAGCTCGCCCGTCTCGAGAATGACCTTGAGGTGCGCCTGACCGCAGGCCTCCTTCGTGGCCGCGATCTCGTCGAACACCTTGGCGTAGTCACCCGCCAGCATGGCGCCGCGATCGATCACCATGTCGATTTCGTCGGCGCCGAATTCGACGGCACGGCGCGTGTCATCGAGCTTCACCGCGAGCGGGGACTGGCCGCTCGGGAAGGCCGTGGCGACGCTCGCCACGTGCACCCCGGAGCCGCGGAGCGCGTCCTTCGCGACCGACACGAAGTTCGGATACACGCAGACCGCCGCGCACGAGCCGATGCTCGGATCGCTCTCGAGCGGGCGCAGCGCCTTTTGACACATCTGACGGACCTTGCCCGGGGTGTCTTTGCCCTCGAGCGTGGTGAGGTCCATCATCGCGATGGAGAGCTTCAGACCTGCGACCTTCGTCGCCTTCTTGATCGAGCGCTTCGCGAACGACGCGGCGCGCTCTTCGACGGCGATGGCGTCGACCGGAGGCGGTTGGAAGAGCGCGAACATCGCGCCGCGCGAGGGCGCGCCGGCACGGAACAGCGACGTTCCGTTCCCGTTTTGATGGCCGTTTTCGTTGCCGTTGAGCGTACTCACGCCCCGGAGGCTACCAGAGAAACTCGGCCCTCCGAGCGTCGCACTTCCGTCTTTTCGGCGGCAGGAGAGTCACTTATCGAGTCGGCGTCACTTCCACTTCACGCTGCAGCCAAAGGCCGTAGTGGTGGTGAGCGGAGGCTCGCCGCCGGCGAGCAGAGCGTCGAGCGCGTTCTTCAAGTCGTGAGAGGTCACGCGGGACACGTCACGGTGGTTGTCGTCGATCCGACCGTGGTACCGGAGCGTCCGCTGCTCGTCGAACACGTAGACTTCCGGGGTGAAACGCGCCCCGAGCGCGCGCACGAAGATCTGCGAGTCGTCGCGCAGATACGGAAACGTGAAGCCGCGCTCCCGAGCGCGCGCCTTCATCGGCATCATTCCGTCGTCCGGGTAACGCGTAGCGTCGTTCGCATTCACCGCGACGAAGTCCACCCCGCGCGGGGCGTACTCCTTGGCAAGCGCGGCCACACGAGGCTCGTACGCGATCACATACGGGCAGTGGTTGCAGGACACCATGACCACGACGAGCTTGCCGCCGAGCTCGGCCAGGGTGTGATTGCGATCGTCGGTGCCCGGGAGATCGAAGGGCGGACACGGGGCATGAAGCTCGAGCGCCATGCGCGCAACGTAGTGCGACCCGGGGTGCCCGTCCACCTGGCTCCATGGAGTAGGACCGCGCTCCGCACCGCCTCAGCGGCGCTTCTTGAGGGCCTCTTGGGCGACGAAGTCACGCGACGCGAAGAGTGCGCAATCGCAGTAGCCCTGACGCGCAATGTCCGCGTGATGAGGGACGCACGGGCACACCATGGCCGAGCCCTTGGTCTTCGACTCCTCGACCGGAGCGCAAGGGCAGTACATGCGGCCGTGCTCGACGAGGTTGTCCGTCAGGCCCTGGATGACGTTCTCCACGACCTCGGCCTCGGGGTAGAGCCCGTATTTTCCCTTGGCGACGTACGTCTCGACGAACTTCCGGACGCGCCCTAGCGCCTTCTCGCGGCGCTTCCCGCGTTCCTCGCTAGCCTCGTCCGTCTCGTCTGCCTCGTCGCCCACGATTTCGAGCGTAGCTCCGCCCGGCGTCCCGAGCTCGAAATACACGAACCCCGCCAAGCAGCACCCACCAGGGGTGCGCCAGACGGGGTCATGGGGTCACGAACTCGCGCTCCGCGTTTGGATTGCCCCAAACGTCGGCTCGCGAATCGGCGTGATTCAGCCCTTCGGCGGCGCCGCGTCGAGCTTCGCGCGCTTGCGGCGACGGCGAGCCGCCTCCGCCTGCTTCTTCCGGCGCTTGACGCTCGGCTTCATGTAGTGGCGGCGCATCTTGAGCTCACGCAGAACGCCTTCGGAGGCAAGCTTGCGCTTGAGCATCTTGATGGCGCGCTCGATCCCGCGGTCGCTGACCACGACCTCGAGCGGCTTGCACTGTACGGCTTCACTCGGCATCGAACACCTGTCTTACCAAAGTTTCGCGACCAAATATCTGCTTCGCGAAAGGGGGCCGCGGAATTACCACGGCAGATTCCAACCCGCTAGGAGAAATCACGGGCTCCGACTCAAAAACCTCGAGCGGAGCTTCGTCGCCGACCGCTTCCGACCGGTACAGCGGTTCATGTACGCTGGATCGGCCTCGATGCTCAAGCCTGGCGATGTCGTCGGCCCGTATGAAATCCGCGGCTTTGTCGGCCAGGGCGGGATGGGCAGGGTCTATCGTGCCTTCGACCCGAGGCTCGAACGCACGATCGCGCTCAAGGTGATCGTCGTTCCGACGCCGAGCGCGACCACCTCGGCCGCAGACTCGGCGCGACTGACGAGCGAGGTGACGAGCCGGCTCCTTCGCGAAGCGCGGGCCGTAGCCTCGCTCAGCCATCCGAACGTGGTCGGCATCTACGACGTCGGTGAGTCGGAAGGCCGCCTCTATCTGGCGATGGAGTACGTCGTCGGCACGACGCTCCGGAGCCTCGTCGGCGCCACCGACGTTCCCCTCTCCCGCCGGCTCCGCTGGCTCGTGGACATCGCGCGAGCGCTCCACGCCGCGCATACCGTGGGTCTCGTTCACCGCGACGTGAAACCCGAGAACGTGATGGTTCGCGAAGACGGCGTCGTGAAGGTGCTCGATTTCGGCATCGCGCGACGCACGGTCTCTCCGACGGCGGACGACCAGCAAGCCATCGACACGGTGACCGGACAAGGCGCGATTGCCGGCACCCCCGTGTACATGGCGCCCGAGCAGATCAAAGGCAGCGAAGTCGACGCGCGTTGCGACCAGTTCGCCTGGGGCGTCATGGCGTACGAGCTGATTGCGGGCGCCCGGCCTTGGGCCGATAGCGGCGATCTGCTCGCCCTCGTCGCCAAGGTGCTCACCGAGCAGCCCGCATCGCTGCGCGAGCGCAACCAAGACATCCCCGCCGCCGTCGAGGAGACGGTGATGCGCGCGCTCGCCAAAGATCCGAAGGCACGCTTCGCATCGATGGCCGACGTGGCCGATGCCCTCGAGCCGTTCGCCACCCAGTCGACGGGTGGCGGCGAGCGGGTGCGGATCGCGCCTCGACGCGACGATCCGACGGCATTTGCCGCGACGACGCGCGTGCCGACGAGCGTATCGATCGCGCCGATGCCCAAGGACGCAGGCGGCCCGCCCGCGAAGAATCCGAAGGCACGAATCTGGTCGCTCGTCGTTCCGATTGCCCTCACCGGTGTGCTCGCCGGTGCGGTGGTTCTCGCACGACGCGCGCACCCGACGCCGATCCCGGCCGGTGCCCCTCGCCCGCTTTCGACCGTGCCCGAAGCCGAGGCCGCATTCAAAGAAGCGCGGAACCTGCTTCACGACGGCGTCGATTCCAAAGGACGCGCCGCGATGGCGCGCGCCGTCGACCTCGACCCGACGTTCGCCGCTGCGCACCTCGAGATCGCGATCCAGACGCAGCAGGAAGATCCCGGCGCCGCGCAGGCCGCATTCCAGAGCGCGTTCGAGCATCGCGAGATGCTCCTCCCGCGCGACGCCGCGCTCCTCGACGCGAGCGAGCCGTACATTCGTGCGAAACCCGATCTCGACGAATGGGAAACACGGATGACGTCGGTCGTCTTCCAGTTTCCACGCGACCCGGAGCTCCAGCTCTTTCTCGGGCGGGCGCGGGAGCGCCAAGGCGACGACGAAGGCGCCAAGGCCGCCTACGAGGCCGCGGTACGGCTGGACGCCTCGTACGTGCCAGCCATCGCCGCGCTTGCAGGCGCCGAGAGGAACCTCGGTCACGTCACCGAGGCACTCGCCGCGACCGAGCGATGCACGAAGCTCTCGCCGGTCGCCTCGACGTGCGTCGAAGCGCGCTATCGGCTCCTTGCCGAGCTCGGCGAATGCCATCGGGCGCGCGAGGAGGCCTCGCAGTGGCGTACCCTCGAACCGCAATCACCGAAAGCCTCGGCCACGTTTGCACGGGCTCTCTACGCCGACGGCGCGCCGCGCCCGAGCGTCGAAGAAGCGCTCGGGCGCGCGTGGTCTCTCCTCCCCGACACGAAGCGCACGACGGGCGAGCTCCGTGACCGCATCTTCCTCGCGATCGACGCCGGCGAGCTCGGAAAGGCCGCCGACCTCGCGCGCGAATACGACGAGAAGCTCCCGGCTTCGGCCGATCAGATCGACCACGCCATGCCGGCGCGCGTGCGGATGAACCTGCTCATCGAGAGCGACGATCTCCCCGGCGCCGCGAAGGTTGCCCACGGCTACCTCGATCGGATGGACGCCTGGCAGGTCTATCCCTTCGCCACCGACCCCGCGATCGCCTTCTACGAGCCGCTCTACCGGACGGGCGAGATTACGAAAGAAGAACTCAGTGAACGCCGCGCGCGCTGGATCGAACGCGAACGCAAGCGGCTCCCGGGTTCGGACCACGAGAGCACACGTGCATCGTGGAGCACGTGGATGAGCGTGTGGGGCGGCTTCTCGGAGACGCGCGAGGAAGCCGTCGACGCCGTCGCTCACATGCCGAACAACGCGCCGCTTCCCTCCGCGCGTCGAGGCGCGCAGCTCGATTTCACGATGGGCAAGGTCTACGCGCTCGCGGGTCGTCCCAACGAAGCGATCTCCCATCTCTTGCGGGTGACCAACACGTGCTCGGACGAACCGATGCTCGTGCTCCGCGCGCGTTGGTACCTGGGCAACGCGTACGAAGCCAAAGGCGACACCGCGCTCGCGCGCGAGGCCTATCAGCGGGTGGTCATGACGTGGCCCGCGACCGCGAAATCACGGACGATGCGAGCCGCTGCCAAGCGCCTCGAGGCACTTGGCAGGTAGCTCGCGACGAGGGGGCCCGCCCCGAGGACGGGCCGTCTCGAAAATCAGCCGCGCTTGCGGCCGCGACCGCCAGCGGCCTTCGCACCACCGCGCTTGGCGGCGCCGCCACCGGCGAAGTACGTGGTCGCGCGCTTCTGGCCTTCCTTCGAGATCAGGCCCTGGTCGGTGGCCTCACCGAGGGGACGCGGGAGCTCCTTCGCCTCGACGCCGAGCGCCTCGCGAATCTGCTCGGCGCGGAGGCCGCCGGGGTTTTGCTGGAGGAGGCTGACAATCGAGTTGATCATGGCCGCGATGTCGTTCGCGGAGCGACGGCCGAGACGGCCGCCACGCCCACGGCGGACACGGGGGGCCGCCACGGCCACTTCGGTGGTGACTTCGCGGGTGACGCGCCCGCGACGAGCGCCACCGCCACCACCGGCGGCGCCTCCTTGCGCGACGTCGAGCAATTCGTCGATCGACGCGCCCCGAAGGGCTTCGATGACGCTGCTGGCAAACTGCGATGCAAGACCTTCGATGGTGCCACGGAGGGTGCTCATGGGTAATCAGCCATAGGCCAAGAAGGATTCACTGCGCAATCAAATTCCAAATTACGGACTAAGAGAATGGGGCGCCGAACCGGCGACAAACGAAAACACGGTCACGAGAGCTCTCGAAGAGCACCGCGAATGAGACTTGGACGCCCCTGCGAAAGACTGGCGCTTGGCATGTGCAAGCAGTGCAAGGTGCACGGGTTTACGGCGGATTATGACCAGGATGGATAACCAACGGACCACCACCTGAGCCCGCTGGCGGGGGGTCACCACCGTTTCGGCACTGGTGCTGGCGACGGCCGTTTTTGGGTCTACTCGTCCGCTCGGGAGGTTCGTTCGTCTGGGACGATCATGCCCTCGTCGAGCGGAACCGGGCGCTTCGAACCACCACTCCGCTCAATTTCGTGATCCGGCCTTTCTGGCTTGCAGATCCGATGAGCGATCCCAAGCCGACCCATTATCGGCCGCTAACGAATTTTTCCTTTCATCTCGACGTCGTCATGAAAGGCGAGGAGCCTCGCGGTTTCCACCGTACGAAGGTTACTCTTCATGCGCTCGCCGTAGTGCTCTTCGCAGTTGTTGCGAGACGCCGCGGCGCCACGGTTCTCAGCTTCCTAGCCGCATTGGTATGGGCACGTTTGCCCCGACTCGCCGAATCCGTGGCCTGGATTGCCGGTCGATCCGACATCCTGGCAGCGCTCGGAATGTTCGCCGCGATGAGCGTTTGGCCTCCTGGCAGGTGCCGCGCGAGCGCCAGTATGCCAAGGCAAAATACGTCGATCCCGAGGCCGCGAAGCTCGCCTGTGGCTTCTCTTTCCTCGAACTCCTGGCAAACGAAGTTGCCATCGCGGGTGTCGCCGCAACCGCAGTAGGGACGTGGCTCGGTTCGGTCAAAACCGACCGCGCGAAGCGCACCGCGCTCCTCGGATTGCCGCTCCTTGGATATCTCGCGCTCCGGTTCGTGGGAATGGCGAAAGCCCTCCTGCCCTTACCGCACTGCCTCTGGGCGAGCGCATTCCGACGGGGTTCGAGGCTCTTTTTCGTTACCTCGAGATGTCGCTGGATCCCTGGCATCCTGCCAGCAGCATCGGCGTCGCGGGCGCGGTCGACCCGTCGCGAACGGCAGCTGGAGTCGTGATTGGTATCGCAATCACTACCGGTTCGGTCTTTGCATTAAGAAGAATTCACCAGCCGGCGAAAGCCACTCTTTCGCTGTCCGATTCGCCAGGTGCACTCGTTGGTCTGGTGTTTGCCGTTACGGCAATCGCGCCGGTATTGCACGCCATTCCGCTGAATTGAACGGCGCGGCCGCGGCGGATCATCGCTTGTACGCGCCGCGCGCGGGCGTCACTCTTTCGCTGTCCGTCGTCGCGAGCCGGCTGCGGAAGAACCCGGGACGCGTCGCAACGGGCGTCGCCGTCGTCCTGGCGGCCAGCTTCGTTCCGGTGACGATGACGCGAACGAACATCGACGACGACGAGCTCACGTTCTGGATCGACGCCACCGAGCGGTCGACTTCGGCGATCCCGCGCTGCCCTGTCGACTCCGTGCTTGGTCGCGCCGGGAGCTCGAGGGCCTCGGGCGGGCCAAACACGTCTCGCCACGCGCGCTCGCCTCCTCGTCAAGCTCCCTGCCATCCAACCGAACTGGCGCGACCCCACGATCCCAAGCTCGACGCTCGGACGCCGCAGGATGGGCGCGCCTCATGACGATCGCGGGACGTCTCCCCGCCAATGGCGACCAGGGCACGGCACGCGAGGTGTTCGGCGTGCTTCTCGAACGAGGAGGCGACCCCGGCGGGCCGGGCAAGCTCCTGAGCTCACGCGAGCGGGAAACGGTCCCGGCTCACCGCCCGACCGAGAATTCAAGCTCTTCTGTGAGGCGATCGATGTAACGACGGCAGACCTGCAGAAGCTCGGAGCTCGGCCCCCGCACCCAACATTTCCGCCGTCCTGCAAACCTACGCGTCTCGACCGGTACCGAAGGAGGGACTCGAACCCTCACGGGGGGCTACCCCGGCGGATTTTGAATCCGCTGCGTCTGCCATTCCGCCACTTCGGCGCGCGCACCTGCGTGCGTACGTCTACGTCGAACTTTGCTGCACGGTCGTTTCGCGACCGAGCCGGCACCTTACACGACATCGCGGGGTTGTGGATAGCCCCGTCGGGGATCCCGACGCACGAGACCGAGGATCGTCGTACACTGCCGGCCCATGGCTCTTCGCCTCGTTCGAGCTCTTTCCAAAGCCACGCGCGCCACGCGCCTCGCCCTGCCCCTGCCGCTCGCCTTCGCCGCCCTCGTCGCCTCGACGTCGCTCGGCGTCGCCGGGTGCAAGGACAAGGCAAAGGTCAGCGAAGAGGAGGCCAAGGTCAACGTGAAGGAACTCGTGACGCTGGCCACGGAGGACGTGGCGGAGGTCGAACGAGGCCTTCCCGAAGGCGCGAAGCGTATGGCGGCGACGCTGGCCAAAGAGCCGGAAGGCGCCAAGAATGCTCCGGCGGTCCGCTCTGCCCTCCTCAAGATGCGCCAGCAGGTGCCCGACCTCGGAAAGGCCAAGTCGACCTTCTTCGCCTTCACCGACGACAAAGGCATCGCGATCCGGAACGACCTCGAACAGGACACGATGGCCGGGAAAGACGTGGTCGGTGCCTACCCCGACCTCAAGCGGGCGCTCGCCGGCGAAGCGTTCGTCGCGACCACCGGCCAATTCCCCGGTGTTCCGAACCCGGCTGGGCCGGACAAAGAGTGGGTCGCCGGTGTGCCCGTCAAGAAGGACGACGGCACGCTCAGCGGCCTCCTGGTGACCGGCTGGACGTACCGGCGCTTTGCCTACCACCTCCAGGAGTCGCTCAAGCGCGACCTCCAGGACCGGCTCATGCGTGAGGGTGAGAAGGGCAAGCTCCCCGTCCTCTACGTCTTCGTTTTCGACAAGTCGGCCGTGTACGGCCCGCGCGGCACCCCCGCGGTCAATGAGCAGGTGCTCGGGGATCTGAACCTCGTCGACAAGACCGCGACGGGACCTGCGGACGGGACCATCACCATCACCGACCGTGCCTTCGGTTGGGCCGCCGGCCGCGTTCCGAAGCTCGGGCCCGACATGGGAATCGTCGTCCTTCGCAGCGAGATTTGACCCGCGAGCTTTGGCCCGAAACGTCAGCCTCGGCCCGAACGGCCGAGGCGATGCAGCGCGACGATACCCAAAAGCCACGAAGCCAACACGAGAACGCCACCCGCGGTTCGGTCGAGCGAGCCGGAAACTCCGAGGCCTAGGGCGATTCCCGCCGCGGCGATGACGAGCTGACGCTTGGCTCGTCCGAAGGCATCGGAGGCCGGCGCGGGCCCACGCTCGCGCGCTGGCTCGGGCGTATCGCGTGTGTCCCGTGAGCTCATCGGCATTTCGGGGCTCGCCACTCCCGACGTTGTACCAGAACGCGTGATAGAAGGTGGCCCATGCCGCGCTTCGCTGCGCTCGACTTGGGTTCGAACGCCCTGCGCCTCCGCATCGTCGAGGCTCAAGGGGTGTCGAACGGCCGCGAGCAGCTATCGCTCCTCCCCGATGCAAGCGGTGGGAGCTTTCGTGAAGTCCTGAGCCTCCGCGCTCCCGTTCGCCTCGGCAGCGAGGTGTTCGTCACCGGTAGGCTCGCTGCTGCGTCGATCGGTCAGGCGTGCACGGCCCTGCGCGAGTTCCGGACAGCGATGGATACCGCGAAGGTCGACGCCTACCGCGCCACGGCGACCAGCGCCGTCCGCGAGGCGTCGAACGGCCCCACGTTGGTCGAGCGCGCGCGCCGGGAAGCCGGCATCGAGCTCGAGGTCATCGAAGGCATCGAAGAGGCGCGCCTCATCCAGCTCGCCGTCATCCGACGGCTCGGTCTTTCGGACCGCCGCGCGCTTCTCGTCGACGTCGGCGGCGGCTCGACGGAGCTCACCTACCTCGACCGCGGGCGAAACGCCTTCTCCGTGTCGCTCCCTGTCGGAACGGTGCGCCTCCTCGAGACGTACCTTCGCGGCACCAAGACGGTCGATCGAACGCGCCAGCGCCTGCTCTTCGAAGGCGTCGACCGCGTTCTCGCCGAAGCGATCCCCCAGCTGAAGAAGGTGCCCTTCGAGGTCGTCGTCGGTACCGGCGGCAGCGTCGACACGATCGTGGAGCTCTGCCCGATCAAGGGTGGCCACGCGGGCTTCCCGCGCGCCGTCGACGTGTCGGCGATGCGCAATCTCCTCGGCAAGCTCTTCGACATGCCGACGGAGAAGCGTCGCGAGACGTACAACCTACGGCCCGATCGCGCAGACACGATCGTCCCTGCCGCTTCGATCTTCCTGCGCGTCGCGGAGGCCTTCAAGGCCGGCGCGATCGTGGCGCCCGGGGTTGGCCTCAAGGAAGGGATCCTCGAGGAGCTCGTCGACAAGTACTTCGACCGCTGGGACACGGAGTCGGAGACACGCACGGTCGTCGACGCGTGCGTGCGGCTCGGCAAGCGTTACGGCTTCGATCAGTCCCACGGCGAGCTCGTCGCCTCCTTCGCGATGCAGCTCTTCGACGACATGGCCGGTCATCATCGCCTCGTCGAACGCGATCGCTTGCTCCTTCGCGCGGGCGCCCTCCTCCACGACATCGGCGACTACGTCCGTTACGACGGTCACCACAAGCACAGCTTCTACCTCATCCAGCACGCAGACATCATGGGGCTCACGCCCGACGAGCGATCCATCGTCGCCAACGTCGCGCGTTACCATCGCAAGAGCCCGCCCGATCCTTCACATCCGAACTTCCGCGACCTCGACAAGGATGCCCGCGCGAAGGTCCGGAGCCTCGCGGCGATCCTGCGCATCGCCGACGCGCTCGACCGCGAGCACCTCGGCAAGGTGACCGGCGTTCGCGCCGAGATCGATGCCGGCAAGCGACGCCTCTACCTGCACGTGACGGGTGACGAGGATCGCGAGCTCGAAGAGTGGACCGTGCGCGCCAAGTCCGAGATGCTCCGCGACGTCTTCGACCTCGAAGTCCAGATCGCCGGGAGCCCCCGCACGTCCTGGCGTCCGGATCCTTCGACGCCGCCGCCGTCGGTGCGCAACGCGAAATAGGCCGACGCAAACCGACTCACCGGAAGAGTTCGTTTCGTACTACCCTCGGGCGCGGTCGATGCGCCCTCTCACGCCTGCCTTCGGGATCGTGCCCCACCGCCGATGGTCGTGGGTGGCGACGGCGTTTGCGCTCACCAGTTGGGCGACCGGCTGCACGACCCACTCCGTGCCGGACCCCAAGGCCGCCGCCGACGAGTATGCCCGCGCGGCAGACCGCGGAGACGCCGACGCGATCTACGCGATGATGACGAGCACGGCGCAGAAGTCGCGTTCGAAGGACGACGTCCGGCGCCTCGTCGACGAGCAGCGCGTGGAGCTCAAAGAGCAGGCCAAGCAGGTCACAGGCCGCGACGCACGCATCGAGGCCACTGCACGGCTTCGCTACGAAGACGGCGAAGAAGCTCAGCTCGAGCTTCGCGACGGCCGGTTCTGGATTACCTCGTCGGGCTCTCTGCCGGGCGGGTCGCGAACGCCCGAGCAGGCGCTCGATCAGCTGCGGCGCGTGCTCGCGAGGCGCAGCTACGCAGGCTTGATGCGCGTGCTCACACCTCAGACGCGCGCTGCCGTGGAGCAAGACCTCCGCTCGCTCGTCGAAGGCCTGGAACGCCCGGAAACGCTGCGCGTGCAGGTCACCGGAGACAGCGCCACCGTGATCGTGCCCGGCGGTCATACGGTCAAGTTGAAGCGTGAGGGCGGCGTCTGGCGAGTCGACGACTTCGACTGAGCTGGGACGTGCGCCGTGCCTCGCGCTAGAGTGGCGACCGAATGAAGCGTGCCGCTGCCGTCCTGTTCGTCGGTCTCGTGAGCCTGCTGTGGCTCGCGCTGCCACGACCGGCGCGCGCGTTCGGTGACGTGGGCGCCTTCGATCCGCGCGCGCTTCGCGTAGGCGGCGTCAACGGGCCCGCACGACCAAGTGCGCCCGCTCGATGGGCGCGCGAGCTGGTTCAGCGAACGAGTGCCCCGGCGCGCGTCAAGCCAACCGAGGTGCGTGCCGACGATCCCAGCGTCGTCGACAGTCCGTTTCTCTGGCTCAGCGGGGAGAGCGCGCTCACGCCCTTCTCTCCGCAGGAGATCGCCGGCCTCCGCAAGTTCTTCTCGCTCGGCGGCCTCCTGCTCGTGGACGACGCGGGTGTCGGTGACGACGGAACGCCGAGCGCATTCGGTCGAACCGCACGCGAGCAAATCGCGCGCGTCCTCCCCGACACGAGCCCCATCGCGCTCGGCGCCGACCACGTCGTCTTCAAATCGTTCTATCTCGTGAGGCGTCCCGAAGGACGCGTCCGTGGTCCGCAAACGCTCGACGCCATCGTGCGCGGCGGCAAGCCACAAGTGCTCTTCTCCTCGCACGACATCGGTGGAGCGCTCGCGCGCGGCGCGACGGGGGCCTGGGAAAACCCGGTGGTCCCCGGCGGTGACGCCCAGCGGGAGCGCGCCATTCGCCTCGCGGTGAACATCTCGATGTACGTGCTCTGTTCGAACTACAAAGACGACCAAGTCCACGCGCCGTTCCTCATGCGTCGCCGCGCGTTGCCCGTGGTGCCCTGAGGTCGCACGCGGATGCACACTCGACTCGCGGTCAACGGAGACTTGCCCCCCTGGGCAGCGATTCTCGCATGCGTGCTCGTGGCAGTGAGCCTGCTCGTCTTGCTCGTCGTCGAGCTGCGAAGGCGCGAGCGCGGCGGTCCCCTCATCGTGGTCACGGGTCTGCTCGCCCTCGGTGCACTCCTTTGCGCCGTGCTCCGGCCGGTGCGCATCGCGGCGCGCGAAAGCGTCGTCGGCGCGAAGGTCGTCGTCCTCGCCGACACGTCGCGATCGATGGCGCTGCCGGAGAGCGAAAAGACGCCACGCGGAGCCACGCGCGACCGCGCGATCACCGAGCTCGGAGCTCGCTCGAAGGACGCGCGGCTCGCCATTCTCGGTTTCGGCGAGGGCGCGCCCGCCCCGTTCGCTCCTGGAAAAGACGGCCCCGCGCCTTCGCAAGCGCCGCGCAGCGATCTGACGAGCGCGCTCCGGGCGATCGCGGCTTCCGCCGAAGAGCGCCCGCAGGCCGTCGTCGTCGTGTCCGACGGCCGGCTCGACGATCCGCCGGAGGGCGCATCGAAGGAGGCGATTCAGGCGATCGTCCGCGATCTGAAGGTGCCCGTGCACACGATCGCGACGACGAAGGAGGCACCTGCCGATGCCAGTGTACGCCGTGTATCGGCCGCCGGCGCCGCCGTCGCGCACGTCCCTCTTCCGCTCACCGTCGAAGTGGGCTGTGCGGGCGGGATCTCGTGCGACGAGCTCACCGTCACCGCGCGCGAGCTTCGCGAAGACGGACCACCGGCGCTGCTCGCGAGCGGCCTCACGCACCTGAAAGACGGCAAAGGCACCGTCGACCTCGCCGTCACGCTCGAACGCGCGGGCGCGCGCATCATCGAGGTCGCCATCACGCCGCCCTCGGGCGACACGATTCCGGAGAACGATCGACGCCTGCTCACGTTCAACGTCGCCCGCGAGCGCGTGCGCGTGCTGCACGTCGCCGGTCGCCCCACGAACGACGTCCGGGCGCTCCGCGAATGGCTGAAGAGCGATGCGTCGGTCGACGTCGTCGCGTTCTTCATCCTGCGAACCCAGGCCGACGATCCGAACGCGCGGCAGGAAGATCTCTCGCTCATCCCCTTCCCGGTCGACGAGCTCTTCACCGAGCACCTTCCGTCGTTCGACGCCGTCGTTCTGCAGGACTTCGACGCGCAGCCTTACGGGCTCGAGCGCCACCTCCCGCAGCTCGCGCGCTACGTGCGCGCCGGAGGCGGTCTCATCATGGTCGGCGGCCAGAACTCGTTCGTCGCGGGCGGCTACGCGGGCACGCCCCTCGCCGACGTGCTGCCCATCACCATGGATGGCTCGCCGGGCGCAACGGCCGCGGACGTCGCCAACGTCGTGCCCGCCTGGACCGACGAAGGACGCAGCGCACCGCTCTTGGCGCCGCTCCGCGAAGTGGCGTCCGAAGAGCTGCCGTTGATGCCCGGGGCGAACGTGCTCGGCGACGTTCGCCCTGGGGGGCTCGTCTTGTGGGCCCATCCTTCGCGAACGACGCGGTCCGGCGCGCCGATGCCGATCCTCGCGATTGGCGATCAGGGCGACGGCCGTTCGATCGCGCTCGGCATCGACGGCGCGTGGCAGCTCGAATTTTCCCAGCTCGGCGCGCGAACCTCGGGCCGCGGGTACGGCGCACTCTGGGACGGCCTGCTCGGCTGGCTCATGCGCGATCCGCGCTTCGAGTCCGGACAGCTCGAGCTAGCGTCGCCGTGCGTCGCGAACGAGCCGGCGAGGCTTCGCGTGCGCCTGCCGAAGGCCAACCAGAACGGCGAGAGCACGGCATGGATCGAGCTCCGACGCCTCGACAAGCAAGATGCGCCGCCCGTGAAAGTGACCCTTCCGCGCTCCGTTCACGACGACGGCACGGCGGTCGAGGTCGCGATGCCTCCGCTCGCCGCCGGAGGGTACACGGCACGCCTCCGGCTCGGTGCCGGTCCGACCACGCGTCGAGATTTCGCGTGTGAGTCGGGCGGCGACGAGTGGGCCGACTCGCGCCCCGACGTCGAGCGCCTCCGCGCCATCGCGGACGCGACGGGCGGAGCATTCCGCGACGCAAGCGGGGATCTCGCGCTCCCTCTGCCGAAGCCCGCCGTGGTGAGCGCAGAACGACACGTGGTGCCCGTGGCGCCGCCCTGGATCTGGACGCTTGCTGCGGCCTGCGCGCTCGGCGTCCACTGGTTCGCCCGAAGGCGCAGCGGCCTGTCCTGACTGCGCTCCCGACGTGCTAGCGTTGCCTCGTGCGCAAGGGCGTCTTCATTGCCTCGCTGCTGTGTTTCGGGGTGCTGGGTTCCCAGCTCGCTCCGCGGCACGCGCTCGCGCTCGTCTGGCCGGACGTTCCCGAGCGCGTCGAGCGCGGCCTCGCCTCGCAAGATCCGGTCACCCGCCGGGCGGCAGCGCGTGAGCTCGGCACGCTCGGGCTCGAGCGTGCGACTCCGCTCGTGCTTCGCGCGCTCGGTGACGGGGATACGGAAGTGCGCTTGGCGGCGGCCAAGGAGGCCATTCGGCTCCACGTCGTACCTGCCACGCCCGTCGCGCTGGCGTGGCTGACGGAACGAGAGCCTCGCCTCCGCGTCGCCGCATGCGAGGTGGCGTTCGCCATGCCGGATGCCAAGGCGGTTCCCTCACTCGCCCGATCCCTCGGCGACGCCGATCCGTCGGTGCGAGGAGCATGTGCCGACGCCCTCGGCGCTTCCGGCTCGCCCGACGCCGTCGCCCCTCTCGCCGGAAAGCTCGACGATCCCACGCCCGCGGTGCGTGTCCAGGTCGCGCGCGCCCTCGCCAAGCTCGGCGATCCACGTGCCGTCGTGCCGCTCGTCGGCAAGGTTCAGGACTCGACGCCCGAAGTCCGGCAGGCCGTCGTGCGCGCGCTCGGCGATCTCGGAGATCCGCGCGCCACGCAAGCGCTCTTGCTCGTCCTGCGCGACAGCTCGCCCGACGTGAAAATGGAGGCTCTGGCCGCTCTCGGACGCCTCCGCGCGCCCGACGCGGCGTCGGCCATCGCGCCCCTCGCGCTCGAGCGCAATCCAACCGTGCGCCAGGCCGCTCTCGTCTCACTCGGTCGTATCGGTACGCCCGAAGCGATTCGTGCACTGGTCAATGCGCTCGGAACGCAAGAAGACGCGGCGGCCACGCTGGAGCGGACGGCCGTGCGCGAAGCGCTCGTGTCGGTGGGGCCGGCCGCGATCCCCGAGCTGACCGGCCTCCTCGAAAAGCCTGGGTCCAAGGCCGTGACCACGAGCGCGGCGTGGGTCCTCGGCGAGCTCCACGCAACGTCGAGCGCGAAGACCATCGTGACCGCCCTGCGCAAAGGAACGCTCCCTCCGGCGGCCGCACTCCACGCGCTCGCAGGCGCGGGAACCGCCGAACAGGTGCCGGTCGTTCTCGAGTTCGTGGGCGATCCGCTCGTGCGTCAGGAGGCGCTTCGCACCGCAGGAATCCTGCTCGATCCGACGAAACCGGACGGGCGCGCCGTCGAGCCGCTCGCCGCCACGCTGAGGTCGCCGCGCCTATCCATCGACGAGCGCGCGCAGCTCGTGACCTTGCTCGGCCGGACGGGAGCGCCGCGCGCCGCCACGGAGCTCACGGGGCTCGCGGCTTCGAAGGATCCGACCCTGCGCATCGCTGCCATCGATGCGCTCGGAGCGCTCGGAAGTGCCTCGCCGAAAGATGCTTCGGGCATCGCCGATGATGCGCTCGTGCCGCTTCTCGTGGACACCGATCCGGCCGTTCGTTTGCATGTTGCAACGGCTCTCGGAGCCAGCGGGGGCACCAAGGCTCGCCAGGCGATGCTCAAGAAGCTCGACGGCGGCGAGGAGCTCGATCGTTACGCCGTGCTCGCCGCGCTCGGCGGCATCGGCGAACGCCTGCCCGATGATGCAACCACGGCTCGCCTCTTCCGCGAGCTCGCCGTCGCCGCCGGCCCCGAACGCGACGCCGTCCTCGAAGCCGCAGGACGCTCGCGAACGCCCGCCGCGGTGAAGGGTCTTGAAAACGCGGCCAAGGGCGAGCCGGACGATCGGCGCATGGTCGCGATCATGCTCGGTGGCCAGCGCGGTTCGACGGAGGCGCTATCGCTCCTGCAGAAGCTCGCCGAGGATCCCGACGCGACGGTCCGCGCGCAGGCGGTGTTCAGCCTCGGAACGCTCGGCGACGCACGGTCGGTCGGCGCAATCGCGGCGCGAACCAAAACGGACGACACGGCTGTCGCGACCAACGCAGCCGGAGCCGTCGCTCGGATCGCGCGAGGTCTCGGCCCTGGCGGCGCGCCTGTCATCGGCCCCGTCGCATGCCCGCTCCTGTCCGACGCTCGCCCCACCGTGCGGGCCAATGCACTCGTCGCGCTTGCCTTCGCCAAGGCCCACTGCGGCGACGACGACACAGCCCGAAAACTCTTGCTCGACGACGCCAGCGAGCTCGTTCGGGCGTCCGCCGCGCGTGCGCTGCAGGCGGTCGCCGGCGGCCCCGCGAACGGATCGACGAACAGGGCGACCCTCGCGGATCGAACGGCGCTCGAACGCTGCGCCTCGGTCGATCGCAACGCCGAAGTCGCGCGCATTTGTCGAGCAGCGCAACCCGCTCCGCCCCCCAACGAAGCAACGACGGCGCGGGCGGTGACCGTCTTCATCATCGGCGAGCCGCAGAACACGGCGAAGCCGCACGCACCGTATCTCCTCGAGCACGAGGGCGGCGTGCTCCGTGAGGGCATCGCCGATCGGCGCGGGGCAACCTTCGACCCGGCGGCACCGCCCGGCAACCTGACGCGAAGGCGTCTTCCCTCGCGATGACGAAGCGCGCATCGAAGCGCCGCAGGCGCAAGAATCTCGAGGCCCCCGAGCTGATCGAGGACCTGCTCGAACGCGCCGGCGAAGATCGCTTCGCCAAGCGTCGTTCGCCGATCCCCCGTCGCGAGTGGCGCGCCGCCGTCGGGCCGCGCATTGCCGATCGCGCTCAGCCGATGGCGATCGAACGCGGTGTGCTCATCGTCAAGGTGACCACCAGCGTGTGGGCCAACGAGTTGCAGATGCTCGCGCCCGAGCTCCTCGCGCGCTTGAAGCTGCGCGGCTTCGCGCTCGATTCTCTGCGCTTCCGCACCGGCCCTCTGGACCTCCCCGATCGGCCTCCGGAGCGCCGCATCTCGCGCAAGGTTCCGCCCCCCGCCACGCTCGAACCGGAGCTCCGCTCGGCCGTCGAGCGCGTGGCCGACGACGATCTTCGTCGCACGATCGAACAAGCGGCCCGCGCCAATCTCGCGTGGCAGAAGCACCTCGGCCGCACGGAGAAGTAGCAAGGAGCGCGCGGCCGACGCGTTCAGCGCAAGGCGGCGAGACGCTCGAGACCTTCGAGGCGCTGGAAGAGGAAGCGCTCGGCCGGGCCATAGCGAGGAAGGTTCTGCCGGAGCATCGCCACGTAGTTGCGCAGGCGATGGATGTCGACGGCGGTGACCTTCCGCATCGCGTTGTACAGCTCGTCGATGACGTTCGCCGGGGCAGGACGCTTCTGCGCGGCATAGAGCTCGATGACGTAGTCGGCCCAGCCACCCTTGCCGGTGGCGGTCGCGAGCTTCGCGCTGAACTTGGCGGCCTGGTCGACGAGGGTCGAAGGCAGCGGACGGCCCGCGCGGGTGGCCTCGATGACGTCGGCGAGGGCAGACGCGAGCAGTCGCTCGGCTTCACCGGCCTTACCCATCGCGAGCGCCTTCTCGGCGACGCCGGAGAGCAGCTTGAACTGATCCGCGCGCCGCACCATCGACGGCTCGGGATCGGGATCGACCGAGGACGAGGGCTGGAGTCCGACGCTCGGCGTATTGAGCCGGAGCTTCGGGAGCGTCATCTTTCCGAGCGGCATCCCCGCCTGCGGATCGCGCGCCGCGAGCAGCGTGAGCTCCTGCGAGCCAATGAGGATCCGATCGCCGACGCTCAGGTTCACCTTCGCGTCGATGCGATGGCCGTTGACGATCACGCCGTTACGGCTCGCCAGATCTTCGATGGTCACGCCGCTCGGAGTCACCTCGAAGATCGCATGGCGACGAGACACGAGCGGATCGTCCAG
Source organism: Labilithrix luteola (assembly GCF_001263205.1). Lineage (GTDB taxonomy): Bacteria > Myxococcota_A > Polyangia > Polyangiales > Polyangiaceae > Labilithrix > Labilithrix luteola. The sequence goes on along the minus strand of NZ_CP012333.1, from coordinate 8,550,784 downwards.
CGAAAGCTGGCAACTGGCATTCCGGCCGACGGCGAAGCTGCCCTCGTTCAGCTCCAGATCATGCTGTAAGTAGCGGAGCCTGAACCGCATCCGTCACGTGCGCTCTCGAGCTATGGAAATACCGAAAAGAGAGGCTCCTCGGCAAGGAACCGTAGAATCGCGCTCGAAAAGCGTGCCCCAGAAGACGTCCGCGTGAAAGACGTTTCTTCGTGAACGAGCGAGATCTCGCCGGATCGAGCGTGATCGAGCACGATTGAGCGGGATCAAGCGAGATTGGGCTCGATTGACCCCGTTCGCGCCCAGTTCGCGCCCCGTTTGGACCCGCTGCCCCGCCGCATCGCCGCGCTGCCCTCGAGGCCTTGAGAGAGCGATCAGCTCGGTTTTGCCGTCCGAAGGGCAGGTCGGACCGAGGCGGAGACGCGCTCCAGCGCCTCGACGGCCGGGAAGTTCTCCGCGGTCATGGGGAGCGTCCGCTGGTGGGCGACCAGGTGCTCGACCGGCTCCGCCATGTCGACGGGAAAGTGCACGGCGAGCTCGCCGAGCTTGCCAACGACATCGTGCGGCACCGCCAGGGGCACCCGCCGGTAGACCTGCGCGACCCAGAGACCCCAGGTCGGGTCGCGGAGCGTCAGGCTCGCGCGCACGGCACCGAACGCCAACTTGGCGAGCTGGGCCCCGTCGACGGCATCGCCCCGCGCGAGGAGCTCCTCGACCTGGACGGTCGCGCGGCGGAGGATCCGCTGGATGTCCTCGAAGCGCTCGAGGCCCAGGGCGCGCTCGAGGACCTCCACGAAGAGCTGGACGCTCCAGACCTGCTGCGCCGCCGTCCCGAACGAGCCGCTGAGCGTCTCCTCGTCGAGAGCCTCGGTGGCTCCGCAGTTCGGGCAGGCCCCGGCTTCCTGCGGATAGGGCATCCGGCAGCGCGCACAGTGGCGCAAGAATCCCGTCGTTTTCGCGGAAGAATGGGGAGCTGCGTCGACCCGGCAGAAGACGAGCTCCTGCGTGCCGATGCGCAGTCGGTCGCCGTCTTTGAGCTCCACGGGCTCTTTGGCCGCGACGCCGTTGACCTTCACGCCGTTACGGCTGTTGAGGTCGTAGACCGTCGCCCGATCGCCTTCGAGGACGATGCGCGCGTGATGACGCGAGACCAGAGGGTCTTCGATCGTCACATGACAGTCGGAGCTCCGCCCGAGGATCGTCGCCCCTCTGGGGAGATCGAATTCCTGAAGCAGAAACCGCAGCCGGTAGCGTGCCACGTCGTTCTCCCGACTCCCGACCTACTTGCGAACCGACCCCCCGCATCCCGCCCGCAGACTGACCAGCCGAATATAGCCTCCGGTTGGGCCGAGCTCCTAGCAGGAAGTTGCGACCCAAAAGCATCACGAAAAAGCTCCGGTGTGGGCAGGATGGAACTCGGCGCCCCAAAGATCGGTCGGTCAAGACGGCCGCTCGGTTTGGAACCGAGCCTTACGCAAGGCTCCTTGTGGTAACCTCGCGGGTGTGGGCACACTGGTGGACGACGCTCGGCGTGGGTCGACGATGGAGAAACACCAGCACCATGCGGCTGACGGAGCGGACGGGGCGCTCGGCTCACAGCCGAAGATCGCCCTCGAAGTCCAGGATGGCTCGCGGTCGGCTGGACAGGCTGGGCAGTCAGTGTCCGAGAAGTCCGAGAAGAAGGTGGGTCCTTTGGCGGCCGAATTGATGAAGGCGTTGTCGGAGTACGTCGCTGCCCTCGTGAAGGCCGACGGCGGTGAGCTTTATGTCGTCAGCGCCAGCCAGGACGACGTCCATGTCCACCTCGCGGGGACCTGCGCCGGATGCCCGGGCGCCACGATGACCCGCGAGCGCCTCCTCGAGCCGACCGTCCGCGGGGTGATCCCCAAGGCCACCCTCAAGGTTACGACCGGCTGGCGGATCCCTGAAGGCGCCACCCGCGTCGATCCCAGCTGAGAGCGTACGCGCGGCCTCGCGCGTGACAGACCTGCGGCAGTGACCGTACGGGCGCGTGAAGACATGCGCCCTGCGACGGAACGTCATGGCAGGTCGCTGATCGTCACGGTATCGCGAGCGCGGCCGCATGCGCGCTGTCGCGCACGCAACGCAGCCGCGAAGTCGAAGACGGGCTCCGACCGTCAGCCGACGCGCACCCGAATCGAGCGGAACGAGACGCCACCTCGCGAATCGCGGAGAACGAGCCACAGCGTGACGTCGCCCGCTTCGTCCGGCGCCGTCCAGCCGTTCTCCGTGTCGGTCGCGAGGTCGGACTCCTCGCGTCCCGTGCTGCCCTCCTCGAAGTGCCCCGCCGTCGCGAGCCACGCCACGCGCATGGCTTCGCGCCGGGGCACGAGAACGCGCGCCGCAGGATCGAAGACGACGTAGCTCTCCGCGCCCTCGCACGTGTCGTCACCGCACGCCGGCCACTCCGCACGGATGCGCAGGCTCGCTCCTCTCGCGACGGTCACGCTCCCCCCATCCGCGATGGCGTCGCTACCTGCGCGGACCGCAGCGAGCTTCGGGTTCACGTTCGGCCGATATCGCCGTTCGAGCTCGGCCACGATGGCCTGCGTCGCCCCGGGGAGACCACAACGCACGCGCACGTCGAAGGACGCATCGTCGAGTCCGGCTCCGCCGACGACTCCTGGTTGGTAATAGCCGCCGGTCGAATCCGGATCCGCAGGCCGCCCCGCAGGCTCGCCCGGTTTGCCGAGCGGACGATCGGGACCGAACAATCGGCACACATCGGAAGGAATCGTCGCGTTCACGGTGATGCCCGCACCGAGGGACGTGCGCCCACCATCGGCATTCGACAAGCACGCGGCGCTGAGCGCCGTCGGCTCGTCGAGCGCCGGTCGCGTGGCACAGAATCCCCATGCCACGGGAGCCACGTCGAGCTGCTGCGAACCGTCTGTGTAGAGCGCACGAAGCACGACGGACTCGCCGGGCTTCGCCTCGGCCGGCTCGCTCTGCACGGCGAGAATGCGCGGGCGATCGACGCGCGAGCGATCGTCGTCGAGCGACGGCTTGCACGCGGCGACGACGAGAGAGGCGAACACGCCCCAGGCGCACGCTTTCGAGGACGACTTCATAGCGACCACTTCGCTCCGAACACCGGCAGGATGGGCAGGCCGGTGATGTATCCCTTGCTGCGGTAGTCCGAGCCGTAGACCACCTCTTCGGGGTTCTCTCGATTCGTCACGTTCTGGACCTCGAGATAAGCCTCGAGATCGCCAACCGGCATCTTGAAGCGCTTGGCGACGCGCAGATCGAGCTGGAAGAACGCCGGAATTCGATCCGTGTTCTGCGCTCCGAAGACCGGCTGCCAGACGTCGCGCCGCGAGTCGTACGTCGCGCGCAGGACGGGCGTACGCGGAAAGCCCGAGGCGAAGCGCGCGCGCGCACCGATCTCGAAGCCTTTCCCGAGGTCGTAGCTCGCGAGGCCCGTGAGCACGTGCGTCTGATCGTAGTCGGAGAGTCGATAGTCGGCGTCGGGCGTGTCCCGCCGGAGGCTCCGCACGATGCCGTAGCTGATCCAACCGGAGAAGCCCGCCGCCTGCGCCTTGCGCAAGAGCATCTGCGCGCCGTAGGAGCGTCCGGCGCCGATGGGAAGGAGCGCTTCGGCGAGAAGCGGCGACGATGCGGGGTTGCGCACCGCGAGGTCCGACTGCGTGACGTAGAAGGCGGTGGTCTCGAGCGACGTCGCAGGAAAGAGGCGCACCGCCGTTCCGGCGAGGAAGTGCTCGGCGGCCGACACGGGGAGCTGTGGATTGCCGAACACCGCGGACAGATCTTCCGGCGCGGGAAGCTGGTGATAGCGCCCCCAACCTGCCTTCACGTCGAGTCGATCGGTCGCCGCCCATCGAACCTGCAGGCGAGGCTCGAGAGCAGCGTCCTGTCGAAACGATCCGAGCGCGGGCGTGTCACCCTCGCGCGGCGTTCGACGGCTCACACTCACGAAGTACGGATCGAAGCGCACGCCAGGAATCACGTGCAGCTTGTTCTCGAAGAGAGAGAAGTCGAGCTCGCCGAACGGCGCCAGGCCCGCGGTGACGACCTTCCACTCGTCGGCGTTGACGCGATCCTGTGGCACTTGTCCGAAGACGTGCACGTCGCCTTCGCGCGGCGGGGTCGTCACCGAGCCGCTACGGCTCACGCGAGCATCGTTGATCTCGGCATCGAGTCCCACGTTCACGACGAGGAACTTCGAGACCTTGTCCTGGTACGACGCGCGAAGTCCATAGACCGTCGCAGACGTCTCGAGCGTCGCCGGAACGTCGCCGAACCGATTCTCGGTGCGACTGCGGTCGAAGCCGAACCAGGGCACGACCGAGACGCTCCCCGCCGCGAGGTCCTTCTCCCAGCGCGCATACACACGCTCGAACGAGGTCTCGCGCGTCTCGCGACGCGTGAGGAGCGGATCGGCGTCGAGGGCGGTGCGCGAGATGCGGTCCGACGAAAGGAGCCCGGTGACGTCGATGCGCTCGTGTGGGCCGAGCGCGAACGCGATGCGTCCTTGCGCGTCGTGGTAGCGAGGGATCGGAAAGAAGTCCTCGGCGTCGCCGTTGGTGAAGGGCTCGATCGCCGTGTGCAGATGACTGCGTCGCGCGGCGAGCTGGACGTTCACGTCTTTGGCGATCGGCGTGCGCACCGAGGCGGCCGCATCGAGAAGATCGACCGCCGCCGACGCGTGGAACTGCTTGTCGTCGGCCCGCCGCGTGCGCACCGTGACGAGGCCGCCGAGGCCACGCCCGTAGGAGGCGCCATAGCCGCCGGGCGCGAGCTCGACGCTGTCCACGAGCTCGGTCGCAACCACCGAGCGCAGACCGCCGCCGTGGTAGAGCCTCGGCAGGCGCACGCCGTCGACGTAGACGCGCGTGTCTTCGGGCGCCGCTCCCCAAACGATGAGCTGACCCGCGCCGACCGACGAGCGGGCAACACCAGGCATGCTCTCGACGACCTTCAGCACGTCGCCCTGCGTGCCGGGAAGACGCCGTCCTTCGTCGGCCGAAACCGTGGAGGCGACGACCTGTTTCGCGAGCGCTGGCGCGGTGACGACGATCTCGAGATCGTCCTTGTCCTCCGAATCCGATGCTCCGGCCGTCACGCCCTGGACCTGGTAGTCGACGTCGACCTTCTTGCCCGCCTCGAACGCCTCCTCCGTTCGCACGGCGGTGAGCGAATCGCCGTCGAGCGCCACGGCATGCGTGCCGGGCGGCACTTCGGCGAAATGAAAGTGCCCTCGTTCGTCCGTGTCCGTCGTCGCGCCCGTATCGAGTCGGACGTGCACCGACGCGAGCGGCTTGCCCGTCGTCCGATCGCGAACCGTGCCCTCGAAGACGGCTGTCTTCGGGACCTCGGGCGTGAGCGTGAACTCGTAGCGATACAGAATCCGAATCGCGGCCGGCTTGCCGTCGATCTCGGCGGGCTCGAAAACGAACGCTCTCGCCGCCGCGAGCGCTGCAGCATCGAAGGCCGGCCCCGACGATTCGACGACCGCGGCTTCCTCCACGGCGCCTGTCGCTCCGATGCCGAGGCGCATGACGACGGCGGCTGCCCTTCCCTGCGCGCGTTCGCTCTCCGGATAGACCGCTTCGACGAACCGAACGAGCTTCGGAGGCTTCGTGAGCTTGGGTGCGGGCGGTTGCCCGTTCGGCGAAGACGAGGGTGGCGCGGACTGCGCGATGGCGAGCCGTTCGCGGCTCGTAACGGCGAGAAACGCGAGTGCGAGTGTTCCGAGAATTCGATGACGACGTACGACCATGATCAAAGCGAGAAACGCATGCCGATCACGAACGTCGACGCCACGGGCTTTCCGCACCTCGTGGAAGGCTCGAAGGTCGCCGCGCGGGCGGCCGCGAGCGCAGCTTCGTCGAGTCCGTAACCAAGTCCTTCGAGAACACGTGCCGACGTCACGTGGCCGTTCGCATCGACCGTGACCTCGACACGAACCTTGCCCGACACGTTGGCTTCGCGAGCCTCACGTGTGAACGCTGGCTGGCTGAGCGTCAGAGCTTTTGCCTTCACCGCGGGCTCTGCGCACGCTTCGGCGACAGGTGCCGCGGGCGCGAGAACCTTCTTCGTGACGGGCGACGAAGCGCTGCTGGCCGGACTCGGACGCCCGCCGCCCGTGGGCACGGCGAGTCCCCCGCCCGTTCCACCCGCCATCGAGAGTCCGAAGTCGGGTGTCGCGTCGCCTTGCCCAAGAGGAGCAGGAGCGGCCGCGGCCGCAGGCGGAGGTTCGGCCGCTGCGGGCGCCGGCTTCGACGGCGCGACCTTCGCCTTCGTCTCCGCGCGACGAGGCTCCTCTTTCAGCGCAGGAGGAGGAGGCGGCGGTGGAGCGGGCGGCGTGGCCGGCTTCTTCGTCGTTTCGATCACGGCCACGCTCACGTTCTCGGACGGACGCGTTCCTTTCAGCGTCGCCACGCCGAGTGCGAGCACGCCATGCGCGCCGAAGCTCACCAGGTAGAGGAGCGAGCCCTTGGTCATGACGGCCTATTCCGCGCGCTCGACGTGAATCGCGAACTTCGCGATCCCTTCGAGCTTCGCGAGGTCGATGACGTGCACCACGGCGCCGTGCGGAACGTCTTGGTCGGCGCTCAGCACGAGGCTCACGTCTTCGTGTTCGGCATGGGCCGTGCGGAGACGGTCGACGAGCACCTTCTCGGTGACCTCCTCGTCGCCGAAGTGCATCTTGCGATCCTTCGTGAGCGTCACCTTCGCCAGCTGCGGCGCGGCATCGTCGGACGTCGCGGTTTTGGGCAGCTCCACCTTCAGACTCTGCGCGACGATGTACGTGGCCGACACCATCATGATCACGAGGAGCACGAGCACCACGTCGACCATCGGCGTCACGTTGATGCCCACGATCGCGCTGCGGCCTCGGCCGGACTGGACTTGCGCGCCCATCGCTCACTCCGCCGCCTGCGCGATGCGCTCGCGCGTGGAGGATGGCGTGCGCGCCTCGGCAGTTCGCAGAGCCGCCGTCACGAGCTTGCTCAGTCCTTGCGTATTGCTCTCGATCTCGCCGATGCGCTTCTGCACGACGTTGTAGGCGACGACCGCGGGGAGCGCGACGAACAGACCCACGCCGGTGGCGACGAGGGCCTCGGCGATGCCGCTCATCACGTTCCCCATCGCCGCCTTCTGTGCACCTCCCGAGAGCTGGTGAAAGGCCTCGATGACGCCGAGAACCGTGCCGAAGAGGCCGACGAACGGCGCATTGTTGCCGAGCGTTCCGAGGAGGTTCGTGCCTCGTTCGAGCTCTTTGCGCGCCTCTCCAAGCTCGCTGTCGACGGCGTCGGACACCGCCTCGGGCCCGCCCGCCTGCCAAGCGAGCGCCGCGAGAACCACACGCGCTTCGATCGACGGGCTCGACGAGAGAACGCGCCTCACCTCGTCGAAGTCCTGGTCGCCGAGATGCAACGCGAGTCGCGCACGAAGCCCTGCCACGTCGTCGCGATGACGGCGAAAGTAGAGCCAACGCTCGAGCATGGCGGTGAACGACACCACCGAGAGAGCGAGCAAGAACCACAGCACCCACGAGCTTCCTGCGAGTGCGACTTTCAAAAGACGATCGACGAGCATGGCCTCCTCCGTTCGGTCCTTGCGCTGCGAAGGACGCTCAAAATGGGATCTCCGTCACGAACGTGCCGAGCTTCGCGCCGCCGTTCGCGTCGACATCGAGCAACGTGCCTCGCTTGGTGATCGAGGGAACGAGCTCCTGGATGGTCGGGTCGCCTGTGACCGTGACCTGCGCTTCGTAGAGCGTGAACGTGAAGTGCACGGGCGCGCTTCCGCACGCGTCGAACAGGTTCGCGTAGACGAGCCACGAGCCCTCGTAAGGAGGCGTCTGGAAGACCAGGTTCTCGCGATTTGCATTGTCGATGACGCAAGCGCCGTTCGAATCGCGGTCGAACGTGCCCACGCCGTTCGCCGCGCCGGCATCCACGTTCGGCGCCACCGTTCGAGGGTTCTTGGCCGAGACCGTACGGCCGTCGGGCGTGACGACGACGAGGTCGAGGTCGACCGGCGAGTCCCACGACAGCGAGAACACGGTCGAGGGCGGCGCGTTCTTCGGATCGCACGCGTTGAGGTTGTCCGGTATCGCGGAGAGCACGCACAGACCGAGCTCGCGCTGCGTTCCCGCGTTGCCCTGCGCGTCGATGGCCACCACGCGCAGGGCGTGGCGTCCGGAAGGGATGTTCGATCCGAAGTCGACGGTCGCCTGCCAGGTGAGCTCGCCGCCGTTCTGTGGATCGGGCGCATCAACGGGAAAAACCCAGTAGCCCGTGCCGAGATCGGCGAAGCCGACGGCCACCGCGACAGCCTCCGTACTCGCGCGACCGACGAGCGACTTGCCGGTCTGGCCGAGACGGACGAGCGTGCTCGCGGCTTCGAGTGAAGTCACGAGCGGCGGCGCGCCCGTGACCCCCTCGGCGACCGGTGGAGCGCCGGGCAACGAGCCGCTCTTGAACGAAGCGCTGCCGACGCGGAGCGGCTCGTCGAGACCGCTCGGCGAAGGCTCGCCCGAACACGAGGCCAGCGCCCCACCGAGGACGAGCGAGAGGAGAACCCCGACCGATGCGAGGAGGGCTGCGAGACCGCGTCCCATCTCAGAGCTCCCCCTGCAAACGGAACGTGAGCCGATTGTTCTTCAAATCGGTCGGCACGCCCTGCCCGTCGCGCGCGAGCGAGTCGACGATGGCGTCGTATTGGACGAGGAACCGAACGCGATCCGGCAGGAGCAATCCGACCATCGGCGAATACGTCTGGATGGCAGCGCTCGCCGGAATCAGCTTGCCAGCTCGCTTGTCGAGGAAGTCGGCATTGGGGTCGTAGCGATCGAGTCGGAATCCGACAACGCCGTAGCGGCTGATTTCCTGGACGAACGCGCCGTAGAAGCCGAACTCGCGAACGTCGGTGCCACTGGCGATGGGGTCGGCGGCGGTGAGGCCGCGGTCGGCGTTCTGCGCGACGAAGACCTCGCCGTAGAGACGGCTCTTGCCGATGGGCGTGTCGAGCGTGAAGCCGAGATCGGCGCCGAACGCCCAACGATTGAAGGTCTGCGAAGGCGTTGCGGCCGTGCCCGGAACGGCGGTGATCTCGCCGCCGTCGACCGAGCCGTTCTCGTTCAGATCGCGCCAGACGACGCTGTTCTTCGTCGCCTCGGTTCCACGATGGAACCCCTTTCCGGTGAGGAAGGACACGCCACCGGTGACGCGGAGCTCGTCCCGCGGGCGGGTCTCGATGCCGACGCGTCCGACGAGATCTTTCGCCGCCGTGGGGTCGCCCGCATAGCGGCCGGGTCGGTCGTCGATCGGCTCGCCGTTGAGCGCGGCAAGGGCGTAGCGGAAGAAAGAGATGCCGCCGGAGAGGCGCACGCCCACGTCCGGCTCGCCTGGAAACAGCGCCAGCGATGCGGTCGACCGCTCCATGAAGTAGCGGCTTCGCGCAGAGTCAGTGAGCTCGTAGCCGAACGGGATCTCGCTGAGACCGCCGGTCAAACGCACCCAAGGGGGCGCGCCCGCCAAGGGGTTGCGCCAGAGAAGCGAAACTTCGGCGCGCCGCAGTCCGAACGACGGACCACGAACCGTGTTGCCATCGACTTCGATGGTCGTCGAGGCCCACGTCCAGGCGCGGTCGACACGGAGCCGAGCGCGCCGGATGCTGAAGCGATCCTGATTGAGCAGTACACCGCCCTGCTGAATCTGATCTTCGGAGGCCTGGTTGGTCTCGTACTGTCCCTGGACGTAGCCCGAGAAGACGAGCCCGAGCGGCCCGGTGACGCCGCTCGTCAAGGAGGGCTCCCGCTCCGCCCGAACACTCGTGGTGTCCGGAGCCTTCGGAGCTGCGCTCGGTGCGGGCGCCTCGGCGGCTTTGGCCTCGAGCGCCCGAATACGCGCCTCGAGCTCGTCTTCGCGGCTCGGTTTGCGAGCCTCGGCGGGAGCCGGTGCGCTCGAAGGCGCCTGGGCATTCGGAGAAACGGGCGTATTTGGAGATAGCGACGCGCCCGGAGGTGCAGGCGCGGGCGTCGGTGTGGCGACGACTTCGACGTCGTCGTCCGCCGACGCGTTCCCTTGCGCCGAGGCAGACGAGACGACGAGCGAGCCGGCAAGGCCGGCAGCGAACGAGAGCCCCCGAAGACGATGGCGCTTCACGGAACGGGCGGAAGCGCTTCACCTGCCTTGTACAACGGCAGACGCGCAGAGTTGTCGAACGGGATGCACTCGCCATCGGTGCATGCGTTGAGGAAGTCGGGGAGCTGCTTCGGTTCACAGAGGTAGCAACCGGCATCACCGAGGCACGACGGGTCCGGAGGCGCCGCGTCTTCCGACGTGCCCGCCTCGGCGGGAGCTGGCGTCGTTTGATGAGGCGGACGGCTCGGTGCCGCTTCTTCCGACGATGACGAACATGCGTTCACGAGAACGGCGATCGAGCCGAGAACGAGGAGGACCAGGGGAAAGCGTTTCATCAGCGGGCCTCGCAAAAGCCGTAGCGGCACACGGGAGCACTCTGGGGGCATGCAGCGTTGTCGGTGCACGCGGTGCACGAATTGGTGCCCGTCGTGACCGACTCGAAGTAACAACCGCACGGCTTTTCCGGCTTGTACGAGCGCACCTCGCCGAGGTCCGTCTCGCGCCACACGTTCATCGCGCACTTGGGAACGTTTCCCGCCTTCGACTCGATGGCGAGGAGGTCGACGCCCGCCGGCGGGTCGACCTCACCGGTGAAGAGACCGATGAAGCTCGCCACGTCCGGATTCACGATCTTCTTCTGCGCGTCTACTTTCGCGAAGAAGTGCAGCGGCGCCCAGAGGTAGTACTGGCCGTTGCGTACGTTGCGCTTGTCGAACGACGTGGCGGTGGAGTCGGGCAAGTACCCGCAGCGCTGACCCTTGTGCTGGTAAGCGAGGATGCGGACGCTCGCACGGTTCGCATCGGCCACTTCCCCCGAGACGAGTCCGAGGGCAGCTTCGGGCTTCGTCGCCTGCGCGACCGCGGTGATCGTTCCGCCGTTCGACTTCGTGTCGATGCCCTTGAACTTCTCGGCGGGAACACCGGTCGCGATCGAGATGAAGAGCTGAGCGGCGGAGTTCGCGTCGCGCCGAAAGAGTTGCGTCTCGTCCACCCAGGGCTGGGCCAGGCCGGTCTGCCCGAAGCCGAACGCGAAGTACGCCGCCTCCGCGCTGATCGAGAGCTGGCTCGACGCCTTCGGCACGATGAGCGTGTAGGCGTTCACCGCTCCGAGAAAGTCCCCGATTCCCTCGGGCAGCGTACCGACGCCCGGACACGACGCCGCCGAGTTGCCCATATTGGCGAAGTCGATCGCCTGCCCCGTGTCGGGCAGCTTGCACGTCTGCTCGGCGCCCGTCGTATCCCAGTAGGTGGCGGTGCCCGTGATGGGCGTGCCCGAGATCAGACCGTTGATGCCGAGGCACGCGCCAGGGGCCTGATAGACGATCGTGCGCGGAGGATTCGCCGCCGCGAGCGCGGCCGCAATCTTACCTAGCAGCGGCTTCGTCGCGCTCCCGCCGAGACCATAGATGGGCGTCGGCTTGTCTGCGCAATTGCCGTCGGCGAACGCCGGGAGCGCCGTGAAGAGCGCGAGGGCGCCGACCGAAGCCGCGAGCGCCCCCCGAATCCACCGCCGCGAAGAAGCTGGAGACGCTCCGAAATCCAGCGAAAACGGCGAAACGGTGGACCTTGTCTTGTTTGACGAACTGACATCCGTTATGTTGGACACATGACCGCGCTAAGCACACGCAGTGCCAGACACTTCGGCGACGTCGGCAACACGGGTTTGCCGACGGAGTCAGGTGTCATTCGTCTCGCCACCGGACAGGCGCCGTCGCCGTCCACGGGCGAGACCGTCGAGTTTGATAGAGCCGCCGTCCAGGATAACGACATGATCATCGCGGGCGACGGCCTGCGCGACGTCCTCGCACGCATCGAGCAAGTGGCGCCTACCAACGCCGCCGTGCTGCTCGAAGGCGAGACGGGCTCCGGCAAAGAGCTTCTCGCGCGCATGGTCCACGCGCGATCGTCGCGCGCGCGCGGTCCCATGCTTCGCGTGAATTGCGGCGCGATCCCCGCCGAACTCGTCGACTCCGAGCTGTTTGGTCACGAGCGAGGAAGCTTCACGGGCGCGACGAGCACACGCCTCGGCTGGTTCGAGCGCGCGGACGGAGGAACGTTGTTCCTCGACGAGGTGGGCGAACTCTCCCTTCCTGCCCAAGTCCGCCTGCTACGGGTCTTGCAAGACGGCACGCTCGAGCGCGTCGGAGGCGGCAAGAGCCTGCGTGTCGACGTGCGTGTCATCACGGCCACTCATCGAAACCTCCGTGCGATGTGCGCTCAGGGCACCTTCCGGGAAGATCTCTTCTATCGAATCGGTGTGTTCACGGTGCGCATCCCACCGCTGCGCGATCGACGCGACGACATCCCTGCTCTGGCATCTCACTTTGCAAAGCGCGCGGGCGTGCGCCTCACCGGCATCCCTCTGGTGCCCAGCGCTTCGGAGCTCGAAGACCTGCAAGACTACCGCTGGCCGGGCAACGTCCGCGAGCTCGCGGCGGTCATCGAACGTGCCGCCATCCTCGGTGGCGGTCGCAAGCTCGAAGTCCGGGCCGCGCTCGGCGACGGCTCCGCCCCTTCGCGCGCACTCGAGACGGGAGACCCCTCGAAAATGAACAGCAACGCGAACCCCGTATCCCTGCCCTCCACGCCCCACGCCAGCGCGTTCCCCACGCTCGAAGAGACGATGCGGGCGCACATCCATCGCGCGCTCGTCCTGACGCGCGGTCGTATCGAAGGTCGAGGCGGCGCCGCCGACATTCTCGGCCTCAACCCGCACACGCTGCGGGGCAAGATGCGAAAGTTGCGGATCGACTGGGCGCGCTTCCGCACGATCGCGGTGGTACCGCAGGCGCTCGATGGCGCGGAACAGGCGATCGGCGTAGCCGCGAACGAAGACGCCCCGTAAAACGCGGGGCTCGCCCGTTGCGGCGGGCAAGCTTCGATGTCAGCGCTCGAAGATCGGGCTCCCCAGAGCCTGAGGTCGCGTTTTCAGAATCGGACGAGCGCGGGTGAGCCGGTGACCGCCGCGCGCTCGCGATCGACTGTGGGCTTGCTCACGAACCAAAGCACCACGCCCGTGGCGAGGAGCGCCGCGCCGGCCGTGATGCTGATCGTCGAGATAGTGGCCATCGACTTCGCCGAATCGAGCGCGTCGAGGCCGTCGCCATCGCAGGTGTGGTTCGCGTCGCAATGGCCGTCGACGACCTTCGACTTGTCCAATGCCAGCGCGCCGGTGACGAGCCCGAGGCCGAGCCCGGCAACGCCGACGCCGCCGGTCACCCACGCCGTGGTGCGGAGCGCGGGGTGCGTCTTCTTGGTCTCCGTCGCATCCGGACCTCCTTTCAGAAGCCCCGGTGCGACGACCAGCGAGCGCTGCTCGCCTTTCGCCAGCGTCACTTCGTAGCGTGCATCGGCACGGCCCTCGGCACGCACCGTCACCACGTGGACGCCTGGGTTCACCGGCAGCGGCGAGCCAAGCGACAAACCTTCGAGCTCCACGCCGTCACGGAGTACCTGCCCCGAGGCACCCGCGGCCAAACGAACGTCGAGCCGCGGCAGCTGCGCCTCGAGTGTTTTCGCCGAGGCGGCGGCCTGCGCGCGCCGAGGATCGTTCGCGTCGAGCCGATCGATGCCCTCGCGGAGATGCTGCCATGCACTCGCGAGGCGGCCGAGCTGCTCTTCGCAATTGGCGAGGTTGAAGAGCGTACCGACGGCGAAATCGAGACGCAGGCTCTCTTCGAAGTTACGACACGCTTCCGCCGGATCGTTCCGAGCTGCCGCGTCGCGACCTCGCTCGAAGAACAGCTGCGCGGAAACTGTGTCGTTCGCGCGAGGTCCTTCGGCGAACGCGGTGCCTACTTCGAAATACGACGCGCCGAGCGCGCCGATGACGACCATCCTGGCGACGAAATGCTTCAAGGCCCCTAACGCGGTCTAGCACGCACCGCGCGAGGGGCCAGAAGGTGTTCGGCGAACGTCGAGCGTTACTTCTTCTTCGGCGGCGCCTTCTTCGTCTCAGGCTTTGCGCTGCCCGCCGGCTGCGCCGCGTTCGGGTCGGACAGGCCACCCTTCGTCACCGCTGCGATGGTCGGGTCGATGGCGGTCGGATCTTCCGACTTGTTGGTGCGGAGCGATGCGAGGCTGTTGAGCGTACCGTTGTCCTCGACGACGACGCCGACGATGCGCTCGCCCGAGCGATCGACGAGGCGGAGGTGGCTCCCGCTGTCCTTCCAGTCGACCGTCGTGGTGTTGATGCCCTTCGCGGCATCGGCGCCCTGGATGCGGCCCGCGGCTCCGAGCTTGCCGTTCATCAGGTTGACGGCTTCGACGAAGGTCTTTCCGAGCTGACCGCTGTCGCCGAGCGGAACCTCGTCGTACATCTTCCAGAGGCGATCGTTGATGAAGAAGAAGTAGCGCTTCTTGCCCTGGCGCTGGACCCACATGAGCGCTTCACGGTTCTTGTACGTGTACTCGCTCTTGATGCCGGTGGCGTCGTAGCCCGTCGGCGTGTCCTTGAACTCGATGAAGCTGCGACCGAAGGCAGCCTTCTGCGTCTCGCGCTCGGCTTCGAGCGCCGTCATCTCCGGACCGACGCGCGCCTTCGCGAGCTTCTCGTCGTAGTCCTTCCAGATCACGCCGCCGGTCTGCGTGTAGACCTTGATGACGTCCGCGTGGCTCATGCCCCACTTGAGTCCGTCCTGCATGGCGACGAGGCTCGAGACCGAAGCGGCCTCGCCCTTCGCGCCAGCCTTCGCCGGAGCCGCACCGCCACCCGAAGCTCCGCCGGGCGGGGGGACGATGATGCCGTCGCTTCCGCCGTTCGACGACGAGCTCGACGAGGAGGAGCCTCCACCGCTCGAACTCGAGCTCGACTCGTTCGAAGCCCCTTCTTCGGTCGGATCGGGCGCTGCCGCCTGCTTGGGTTCCTTGGCCGGCGCGCACGCCGCTGCCATGAGGCCTAGGCTGACGCTGACGACAACACTGAGAGCTCCACGCTTCATGGGTGGGACGGTATCACTCGGGCCAAGGCGCCATCAACAGGAGCTACCGGCGAACCGCGTCTCCAAGGCGTCGAGCGTCCTCGCCAACCGGTACCCGGGCTGGTAAGGGAGAGGCATGGTGCGTTCTAGGCTCCGGGGGTCGATGCGGGCGCTCGCGCTCGCGGGTATTCTCGGAGGGCTCGGTCTCGTCGGGCTGCTGAGCGCCTGCGGCAGCTCGAGCGGGGGGCCGAACTCACCTTCCCGTCCGCTTCCCGCCTACGCGGGTCGATCGGCGACCCTTTTCGACGACACCATCGAGCCGGCCGGGGTCGGCCTGGACTTCCAGAAGGGCTACCAGCCGCGCCACGACCCGCTCGTACGGGAGCGCTCGCAGACGAGCGATGCCGTCATTCGCGTCCGGGTCTCGACCGTGACCGCCAAGAAGGACGGCCCTGAGGTCGTCTACCAGCTGGGCTTGCATACGGTCGAGAAGGTCGCCGGCGAGAACCCGCCCGAGACG
Source organism: Labilithrix luteola (assembly GCF_001263205.1). Classification (GTDB taxonomy): domain Bacteria; phylum Myxococcota_A; class Polyangia; order Polyangiales; family Polyangiaceae; genus Labilithrix; species Labilithrix luteola. The sequence continues at coordinate 8,535,209 of NZ_CP012333.1, read as the reverse complement.
GACTTCACCGTCCAGATCACCAAGTCGAGCGAGTCGCTCGGCATCATGAAGAACTTCGAAAGCCGTCTGGTCGGCTACCCGTTCGTCGCGTTCGTGCGCGAGTTCGTGAGACCCGACGGCGATCGCGAGATTCACTTCCATCTCGCGCCGGATACCAAGGACGTCAAAGTAGCCGTCAGCGATGCACTCGCGCTCGGCGAGCTGAAGTAGAGGAGTCGAGAAGTGGCGATCGAGATCAAGAGCGCAAAAGAGATCGAGGCGCTTCGCGTGGTCAGCCTGATGGCCGCCGAAACGCTCCTGCTCGTCGGTGAGAAGCTCCGCGTCGGCATGACAACGGACGAAATCAACACGATCGTCCACGAGGACACGATCCGTCGCGGCGCGCGTCCCTCCCCGCTCAACTACCGGGGCTTCCCGAAGAGCGTGTGCACGTCGGTCAACGAGGTCGTCTGCCACGGCATCCCCGGACCGCAGGTCCTCAAGGACGGCGACATCATCAACGTCGACGTGACCTCCTTCTTCGGAGGCTTCCACGGCGACACGTCGGCGACCTTCTACATCGGCACGCCGAGCCCCGGCGCCCGCAAGGTGACCGAGGTGGCGCGCAAGGCGCTCGAGCTCGGCATCGCGCAGGTCAAGGACGGCGGACGCCTCGGCGACATCGGCGCAGCCATCCAGGAGTACGTCGAGGGCGAAGGCTGCAGTGTCGTCAAAGACTTCGTCGGGCACGGCATCGGCCGTCGCTTCCACGAAGATCCGCAGGTGAAGCACTACGGCAAGCGCAACACGGGCGAGCGCATGAAGGCCGGGATGGTCTTCACGATCGAGCCGATGGTGAACCTCGGTCGCTTCGAGGTCGACATCGATCCGAAGGACAAGTGGACCGTCACCACCGCCGACGGCTCGCTCTCCGCGCAGTTCGAGCACACCATCGTGGTCACGAAGACGGGTTGCGAGGTTCTCACGAAGCGCCCGAAGCCGCTTCGCCTGAGCGAGAACATCGCGACCATTTTTGCGTGAGAAGCTTCGCCTGAGAAGCTTCGCCTGATGCGCGGAAGGCCGTCACGTTGCACACGTGGCGGCCTTCGCGTTTTCGGGCCCAGTCCTACTTCTTCGCGCCGAGCAGCTCGACGGCGGCGCGGCGCGCGGCCTCGCCCACCTTCACGCCGCCGATCATGCGCGCGATCTCCTCGACGCGCTCGCTGGCAGACAGGCGCTTGAGCGTGCTCGTAGTGCGGCCCTTCACTTCGGTCTTTCCGACGACGAAGTGCTGATCGGCGAGCGCCGCGATCTGCGGGAGGTGCGTGATGCAGAGCACCTGGCGATGGCGTGCGACGTCGGCGATGGCGCGGCCGATGACCTCGGCGATCGCGCCCGAGACGCCTGCGTCGACCTCGTCGAAGACGTAGAGGCCGGCGGGCCCCTTCTCGGCGAGGACACGCTTGAGGGCGAGGAGCGCGCGAGAGAGCTCGCCGCCGGAGGCAATCTTGCGGAGCGGTCGGGGATCTTCCCCCTTGTTCGGCGCGATCAAGAACTCGACGCGATCGATGCCGCTCGACGTCAGGCGCGCGCCATCGACGAGGGGCAGCTCGCCGGCTACGGGCGCTGGCACCGGCGAAACGTCGACGACGACGCGCGCGCGGCCCATGCCGAGACCACCGAGCTCACGACCGATGGAATCGGCGAGGTTCGCGGCCGCATCCCGGCGCTTGCGAGAGAGACCGCGGGCCTCGACGGCCACGGTGGAGAGCAGGTCGTCGCGCTTGGCTTCGAGCTCGGCGAGGAGGTCCGACGCGCCCGCCAGCTGATCGAGCTGGCGCTTGAGGTCGTCGCGGTGCGCGAGCAGTTCGTGGGTGGTCGGACCGTGCTTGCGGAGAAGCTTCTGAAGGCGGAACCAGCGGTCGTCGACCTCGGCGAGGCGCTCGGCGCTCGTCTCGATGCCGGAGGCGTAGCGCGAGAGCGCCCGCGCTGCGTCGGCCAGCTCTTCGCGCGCGCTCTCCACCGCGCGCGCATGCGGGGCGAGCGTCTGGTCGATGGCGGCAGCCGCATCGAGCTCGGAGGAGATGCGCGCGAGCTGATCGCACACCGTGTCGTCGCCCTCGTACAGGCGATCGGCCGCGGCCTGCGTCGCCGTCTGCAACTTCTCGGCGTGACGAAGACGCGCGCGCTCGCTCTCGAGCTCCGTCTCTTCGCCGAGGGACGGGTCGAGGTCCTCGATTTCGCGATACTGGAACGCGAGGAAGTCTTCGCGCTCGGCGCGATCGCGCTCGGCCTCACGCACCTTCTCGATCTCGCGGACGATGCCGGACAGCTCGGCAACCTTCTCGGCCAGCGAATCGCGCTGGATATCGAGCTTGCCGAAGGCGTCGAGGTATTCGAGGTGCGTGCCCGGATCGGTGAGGCTCACGCTCTCGTGCTGCGAGGCGATATCGCAAAGATCCGGGGCGAGCTCCGCGAGCTGGGCGGCAGTCGACACCTTGCCGTTCAAGAACGCGCGGCTGCGCCCTTCCGCCTGGACGACACGCCGAACGACGAGCTCACCGTCGCACGGGACCCCCGCCGCCTCGAGCTTGTCTGCGACGCGCGAGCCCGCTTCGACTTCGAAGAGCGCTGCGACTTCCGCTTCACGCGTGCCGCTTCGGACCGCGTCGGGCCGGGCACGTCCACCGAGGACGAGCGCGAGCGCGTCGATGACCATCGACTTGCCGGCGCCCGTTTCGCCCGTCAGGACATTGAACCCCGGGCCGAGCTCGACGACTTGGTGCTCGATGAGGACGACGTTGTCGATCGTGATCGAATGCAGCATCGGATCGACGCGATCGATTACTCCAACGGCCGCCGGCATTCCAGCGGTGTACGCTGGGAGTCGGCATGACCACACGCCTCCTCTTCATTCGTCACGGGGAAACGACACTCTCGGCCGAGGACCGGTTCGCGGGGCGCACCGACGTTCCGCTGTCCGACCGAGGAAAAGAGCAAGCCCGCGCGCTCGGCGTGCGACTCGGGCAGGAGAAGCTCGCGGCCATCTACGCGAGCCCCCTCGGGCGGACGATGGAAACGGCCACGTTGGTGGCGAAGGCGCACGGGCTCACGCCGATTCCCGAGCCTGGCCTGCGGGAGATCGACCATGGGCGCTGGGAGCAGCTGACGCGCGCCGAGGTCGAGACGAAGTATGCCGACGAATACACCGCCTGGGAGCAGGATCCGTTCACCTTCGCGCCCGAGGGGGGAGAGTCCGGGCTTGCGGTGACCGCCCGTGCCCTGCCGGCGCTCCGGAAGATCGTCATGCATCACGGTGGGGCTACGGTCGCGCTCGTCTCGCACAAGGCGACGATCCGCCTCGTCCTGGCGAGCCTCCTCGGCATCGACGCCCGAGGCTACCGCGACCACCTCGACCTCTCGCCCGCGTCACTCAGCATCCTCGACTTCAAGGATCCGGTCCGCGCGCGTCTCATGCTCTACAACGACACCTCCCACTATGCGAACTGGCCGCGGAGAGCAGAGAACCGACTCTCCAAGTGGTGACACGGTGAGCGCGGACCCGAAATGAAAAACGGAGAGCCTAGCGAAGGCTCTCCGTTTTCGTTCCATAGGCTTCGTTCGGTGGCGAGGTCGCTCAGTTCGCGCGACGGCGCGAGCGCGCGAACGCTGCGAGGCCGAGGAGCAGACCGAAGAGCGGTGCCGAGGACGACGCGCCGCCGGCGTGGTTGACCGAGCAGCCCGACTGGCCCTTCTTCTTCGGGTTGACGGTGCCTTCTTCTCCCTCGCTGTAGCCCTCGCCGTCGGTTTCATCCCGGTCGTTCGAGGACGACGGATCGGTGTAGGTCGTCTCCCCGTCGGTCGACGCGGACGGATCGTCTGCGCCTGACGACGAGCCCGCGTCGGCCTTCGAGCCGGCATCCGAGCCCGAGGGCGAGCCCGCGTCCGCCGTGGACCCCGCGTCGGGAGTCGAGGGGTCGGTCGGGTTCGTCGTACCGCCACCCGTTTCTCCGACGCTGAACGAGAGCGTCTTGTCGGCCGAGTAACCGTTGTCGATGCCGTCGAGGTCGCAGGTGACCCACGACTCACCGCCGTTGCCCGTGGTGCGGAACGTCACGATGTAGTCGCCGATGTTCGAAGCCTTCACCGCGCCCTGGAACGCGGCGTTGAAGTCCGCCGAGCCGGACGACTTGTTGGCGAGCGCCGCGGCCGACCAGCGCATGTTGGTCGGATCGCTCTTCGGCGCGATACCGAAGCGCCCCCAAGCCGCCGCGCGCTTCGACATCTTCGTGAAGCTGACGGTCGCCTTGATCGTGGTCGAAGCCTTGTTCGGAACGCTGGAGGCCAGCGTGGTCGTGTCGATCTTGCACGACTTCACGCTTCCGCTGCTCTCGTAGCCCCAGAGGCCTTCGGGCGTGTACTTCCACCACCCGTCGAGGGGCTGGAAAGCCTTCGGAGCGTACTTTTTGAGGAAGTCGGCGTACTGACCGAGTTTGGCGACCTTCCAGCCACCGTTCGAGCAGCCTGCGGTCTTCGACGCCTTGGTCGCGGGCGTCGCCTCGTCACGGCCGACGACGATGCCCGAGAGGCCGCAGGTGCCGCGGAGGCCGAAGAGCGTGCTCGTCGAGGAGCAGACGAGCGCGCCGATGTCGCCGTCACAGATCTCGCTGCCCGTGTCCGGCACGAGGATACCGTGCGCATCCGTCTCGCCGTGGATGCTCGCGGTGACCGACGCCGCTTCGTTCTTGTCGGGACCGAACCACGCGTCCTTCGACGAGACCGCGTTCACGCTGTAGCCGTCGCGAAGCGGCATGTGCGTGACGAGCGCGTAGAGACCTTCGAGTCCCTTGTCGAGCTCGACGACGGCGATCTCCGCGTCGTCGGTGTCCGGCACGTGGACGGCCTTGATCTTCGAGCGGACGCCTTTGCCGTCCTTGTCCGACGCGCGGCCGACGAGCTGGCCGACCTTCGCGCAATCTTTGGCCGTGACGGCGACGGTGTCCGAGAGCATCGCCGCCGAGCACTTCGGCGCTTCTGCCTTGGCGTCGTCGAACACGAGCGCGAGCGCCGACTGGGTGCTGCCCGATCCGCCTGTCACGCCTTGCGCCGAGCCCTCGGAGTCTTCTTCCGCCGCCGAAGAGCAGCCCGGAAGCCCCGTCAGACCTGCAACACCGGTGAGAAGGAACGGAACGAAGCAGAGGACCTTGGCCAGGCGCATGGCTCGCCTGTAATCAAATGTCGTACCAACGACCGTCTCTTGAAATTCAAGGGATTTTCGGAGGGTCACCGGCCGGGATGGGCAGCCATTCGTCCAGTGCCTGGATCCACCCCGGATCGCGGAGGTTCACGAGGCGTCGCCGCAGTCCGGGACGTTCGCCTTGGAGGCGCAGTCGTTGACGCGGTGCCAGAGCGCGAGTCCGCGTTCGACGTCCGGCGACGGCGCCTCGCGCGTGACGCACGTCGTCACGCATGTGTCGTGCGCCTCTGCATGCTTGCATGCGACCGAGCAATCCGCGAGGCGCTGGCAAGCCGGATCGCGCGAGCATTCGACCTTCTGCGAGCAGCACATGAAATTGACCGCGTTCTCGCACTGCGGGCTCTCGAAGAGCCGAACGCCGCAGACCGGGGGTGCGGGCATGCTGGGAGCCTCGGACTCGCTTCGCCCACCACCGCACGCGACGACGGCGATCGTCACGAGCCCGATCACTCCCGCTACGCGCCAGCTCGACTTCATGCGTTCGAACATTGGCATAGTGTTCGCGCGCATCTCGCGCGGGTCAACGAGCACGACCGCGCCACGTGGAGCCCGAGGGCGGCATCGGACCGCCACCTCGAGAGCGACGTACGGAAGACGAAGGAGAAACGGCGATGGAGTATCGACGGCTCGGCGCTTCAGGATTCAAGGTTCCGGTTCTCAGCCTCGGCACGGGCACGTTCGGCGGGCGGACGGAGTTCTTCAAGCACTGGGGCGAAAGTGACGTGAAGGAGGCCACGCGCCTGGTCGACATCTGCCTCGAGGCCGGCCTCGACATGTTCGATACGGCCGACGTCTATTCGGGCGGACAAGCCGAAGAGATCCTCGGCAAGGCGCTCGAAGGACGTCGCCCGCGCGCGATCGTCTCGACGAAGGTGACGTTCCGAAATGGACCGGGGCCGAACGACGTTGGCTCGTCGCGGTTCCATCTGATCCGGTCGGTCGAAGCGAGCCTGCGTCGTCTCGGCACCGACTACGTCGATCTTCTCCAGCTCCATGGCTTCGACGCGCTGACGCCGATCGAGGAGACGCTGGGAGCGCTCGACGATCTCGTGCGCGCCGGCAAGATTCGTTACATCGGTTGCTCGAACTTCTCGGGTTGGCACCTGATGAAGTCACTCGCCGTCTCCGAGAAGTACGGGCTCGCGCGCTACGTCGCCCACCAGGCGTACTACTCGCTCGTCGGCCGCGACTTCGAGTGGGAGCTCATGCCGCTCGCGCTCGACCAAGGCGTCGGCACCGTCGTGTGGAGTCCTCTTGGTTGGGGGCGACTCACGGGCAAGCTCCGCCGCGGACAGCCGAAGCCGCAAAACGCCCGCATTGCTTCGCAGGCGATGGTCGAAGCCGGTCCGCCCGTGCCGGACGAGCACCTCTTCAAGGTCGTCGACGCCATCGACGAGGTCGCGGAAGAGACGGGCAAGACCGTCCCGCAGATTGCTCTCAACTGGCTGCTCCAACGTCCAAGCGTCGCCAACGTCATCATCGGCGCGCGCAACGAGGAGCAGCTCCGCCAGAACCTCGAAGCCGTCGGCTGGAACCTCACGCCCGCCCAGGTCGCCAAGCTCGACGCCGCAAGCGCGACCACGCCAATCTACCCCTACTGGCACCAGAAGGGCTTCGCCGAGCGCAACCCCTTCCCCACCCCATGACGTAGCGCTGGAGCGCGAGACCTCAATGTCGGTCAGGTTTCCACCCCGTGACGGAGGCCTGCAGCGCGAGACCTCAATGTCAGTCAGATCTCCAAGACCTGAACAATGTCGGGGAGCTGCCCAAGGGCTCAACGTCGGTCGGGTCTCCGGGCCGGCCGGGAGAGCTCAATGTCAGTCAGGTCTGCCAGACCTCAACGTCGGTCGGTTTACGACGCCGTAACGGATGAGGTGCGAGCGTTGGGAATGAGCTCCTCCGTTTCGTGGTTGGAGGCTCATCCACGGCCCGGCTCGCGGCCATGAAAATGGGTCAATCCCAGCCGTATCACACCTTTTCACACATGAATCTATCAGCTCGATATATCAGGGTTAATCCGTCTCTCCTTGACGATCGCGACAACGCGCCACTAGCCTCCGCGCCCGTCGTGCGTCGGGGACCCGGATGGCCCGGGTTGTGGAAATAGAATGGCTGCGAAAGCTTCCGCGAAATCGTCCAGGAAGGAGCCCCTCGCTACGGCAGGGGCTGGTAGGGGGTCAAAGCGCAAGCTCGCGGTTGCCGTTCCGGCAGAACCGCCCCCCAAGCCGCTGAGCATGGAGGAGCGCTACGCGCTTCTTCTGGAGCGGCTTACGAAAACCGAACCCGAGTTCCAGAAGGCGTATCGAGATAGCCTCGATATGTCGTGGATTTACCACGACAGCGCGCTCGAGGGCTCGGTCTACACTGCGCAGGAACTCAAGGCTGCGATGGATCCGACGGCGCCGATCGTCACGGATTCCAGCATTCAGCCGATCTGCGAGGAGATCCGGCGACACCGCGAAGCGCTGGAGTACATCCGCGACTTCGCCGACAAGAAGCGCCAGCCGCTCAACATCGACGTCGTCAAGAAGATCTACCTCATCCTCCACCCGGAGGAAGGGGACATCAAAACGGTCAAGTACCGCAAAGATATCCCCCAGCACCGGTTGTACTTCCACGAGTACGCGCCGCCGGACAAGATCACCTACAAGGTTCGCCAGGTGCTCGACTGGGTCAACGACCCGGAGACCCGCCGAACGCGCAGCACGATCCGCATCGCGGCTCGCGCGCACTACGATTTGCTTCGCGTCTTCCCGTTCGCTTCGGACAGCGGGAAAGTCGCTCGCCTCTTCATGAACTTGCTCCTGCTCCGTGGCGGCTATCCGCCCGCCATCGTCCACTCGACCGAGCGCCAGCGTTACTACGAGGCACTCAAGGGCTCGAGCGCGACCATGACGCAGATCGTGCACGAATCGATCGAGAACAACCTCGGTTCGGTCGAGAAGCTGCTCGAAGGCCACGAGAGCAAGGGCTACGCGGTCAAGGTTTAGAACAGCGCGCGCGGCTTTCCGCGCGTGTGGAAAGCGCTTTCCGTTGCTGACGAAGCGGATCATCCCCTGCCTCGACGTGAAGAGCGGGCGGGTGGTCAAAGGCGTCAACTTCGTGGGGCTGCGTGATGCCGGCGATCCTGCCGAGCTTGCACGCCGCTACGACGAAGAGGGCGCCGACGAGATCACCCTGCTCGACATCACGGCCACGAACGAAGCGCGCGGCGCGATGCTCGACGTGGTCGCTCGCACCGCCGACGAGACGTCGACTCCTCTGACCGTCGGCGGTGGCATCCGCACCGTCGACGACGTCGAGGCCCTGCTCGCCGCCGGTGCCGACAAGGTCAGCCTCAACTCGGCCGCCGTGCGCGATCCCGAGCTGATCGCACGCTGCGCGGAGCGATGGGGCACCCAAGCGGTGGTCGTCGCCATCGACGTCCGACGGCGGACGGCTCCCACTGCCGACGGCAGCGCAGGAGATTGGGAAGTCGTTACCCACGGTGGTAGGACTTCGACCGGTCTTTCTGCGTCGGCCTGGGCCAAGCGGGCCTCCGAGCTCGGCGCAGGAGAAATCCTGCTGACGAGCATGGACCGCGACGGCACCCTTTCCGGATACGACTTGCCGCTCCTGCGTGAGATCACGCAGAGCGTGAGCGTGCCCGTGATTGCGTCGGGTGGCGCCGGCACCCTCGAGCACCTTCGCGACGGCATCCTGCTCGGTCACGCGAGCGCCGTGCTCGCCGCGTCGATCTTCCACGACGGCACCTACCGTATCGGTCAAGCGAAGGCGTTCCTCCAGCAGGCCGGCGTGCCCATGCGGCTGCTCGCAGACGTGGTAGGGGCCCGCGCGACATGAGCGCCCTCGAAACCTCCATCACACTCGAGGAGGTGTTCGCGGTCGTCGAGACGCGGCGTGTTCCACTCGCCCCGGAGCTCGCGGGGTACCTGACTCTCGAAATCGCCGATGGCGCGCGCGCCATGGAGGGCGAGGTCGAGACCCGCACGGTTTACATCAGCGAAGAAGGCACTGTGGCCCTCGTTCGCCCGAAAAGAGAGGGCGTGACGGGCGACGCCGAAACGAGCGTGCGCGCCATCCTCGGCAAGCTCCTCGAGGCGAGCGGCTCCCCCACCCCGGCGTTGTCGGCCGCAGCCAAGCGCAAGTCGGGCAGCGGGCTCTCGTCGCTCGTGACCGAGCTCGAAGCGGCTCTGATCCCCGTCAACCGCGCAGCCGGCCGGCGTGCCCTCGCGAGGCTCGCGCGCGAGGTCAAACGCGTCACGCTCGGACTGGGGCGCAACGCGTCGGCGCCGAGCCGACCGAGCATCAAGCGCGATGGCGAAGCCGGCACCGGCTCGATGCCGAGCTTCACCGACGAGATCGCGACGGCGCGGCGCGAGAATCAGCTTGCCGCAGCGGCCGCGGAGATGAACGCGCCGGACCTCGTCAACGCTCCTGCGCCGCCCGCGCGGCCAGTACCGAACGTCGGCCTGACGCCTCCGCCGATCCCGGGCGCCTTCCTGCCTGCGCCTCAACCGGCCCCGCCGGCTCCGGAGCCCGCTCCGGTACGCGCCGCGCCAGCCCCTGCGCCGGTTCACGCGCCAGCCCCCGCGCCGGTCCCAGCCCCCGCCCCAGCCCCAGCGATCCAAGCGCTCGGTCCCATGCGTCCGCCGGCGCCAAGCGGTGAGAAGCTCTTCGGAGGCGACGAAGTCGAGTCCTTGCTCGAGTCGTTCGGCGGCCCGCCGCTCGGCGAAAGGCAGATGTCACGCGACCTAAAGGCGATTGCCGGCCTCGATCCGACACCGCCGCCTCCAGGAGCCGACGTCATCGCGGAGCTCACGAAGGATCTCGGTAAGGGCTTACCGAAGCGAGCCCCTGCGGAAGGCGACAGCGTCGAGGCGCTGCTGGCTCTCGCCGACGCGAGTGCGCCCATCACCGTCGGTACGAAGGCCTCCGCACCAAAGACGCCCTCGCCCGTCCCGCCGCCGCCCGTTCGCGACATGAGCTCGGCGCCGACGCTCGGACAGGAGCTCGCGCCGCCCTCGCCGCTCGTGCCGTCGGAGCACTTGCCCGTCTTTCCGCAGGCCGCCGTTCCGCTCGGACCGGCAACGCCTCCTACGGCGCGCCTGGTGGGAGGCCCAGGGCCGCTGCCGCCCAAGCAACAGGCGCCGGCTTCGAAGGCGAAGCCCGTCCCCGAGGTCTCGGGGCGGCGCGAGAAGGTGACCGTGGAGAGCCCCTCGGTCACGAAGCGCGACAAGCCCCGTCGCGGCGAAAGCACGGCATCACATCGTCTGCCCGGCTCGCGTCAGCCGCGCGCACCGCGCACGGGCTTCGCGATGATCGCCTTCACGCTCCTCATCCTGGTCGGCGCCGTGTTCGCCATCTGGACGCTCAAGCCCTCGTTCTTCACGGGTGCCAAGCGCAAGCCTGCACCGACGGCATCGGTGAGTGCGGCCGCCACCACGCCCGCCGCTCCCCGATGCAAGGTGGGCCTCGTCGTAAGCGACGCGCCTGCGAACGCAGAAATCCTCCTTCGCATGGGTCAGGCGCCGCTCGACGTCGAGCGCATGCCCGTCGGGACGCGGCTCGAGTTCGTGGCCACCGCCGAGGGATACGCGCCCCGTCGCGCCATCGTGAAAGCCGAATCGCCGTGGGACAAGGGCCCGGACGGCAAGCCTCGCATCGACGTCCCGATTCAGCTCGATCCCTCCAAGGCCAAGCCGGGCGCGATCGATCCGTGGCCGAGCGCCGAACCTGGCAGTCAGGTCGGCGGTTCGGGCTCGCCGGGCACCGTCCACGTGATCTCCAACGTGCGCGGCGCCGAAGTGTGGCTGCTCGCGGGGCTCGGTCCCGAGGCGCGCATCGAGCAACTTCGGTGTGACGCGGACATCGACGTCCTGCTCGCCGGACCGCCCAATCTCCGCAAGCGCCTGCACATCAGCGACAAGGAAATTACCGCTGCTCAGGCCGACGCCCAGGGCAACAAAGTCATCAGCGTCAGCGCCAAATAGGCGCACGCGGGGGATTGACGGACGAGCGCGCGGGCTCGATCCTCGTGACCATGCACGAGCAAGAGTACGCGATCGTCCACGCGCTGATCCCGATTGCCTGGGCCGACGGCTCCTTCGAAGAGCAGGAAAAAGAGATGCTCGAGGCACTGCTCGATGCCTACCAAGCGTCCGAGGCGCAGAAGAGCGCGCTCCGCGAGTACGCCAAAGAGAAGCGCACGCTCGACGACATCGATCTGCAGGAACTTTCGGCCTCCGATCGCCGCGTGCTCCTCCAGCACGCCGTCCTTCTCTCCTACGCCGACGGTCACCAGCACGCCGACGAGACGAAGATCATCGCGGATCTCGGCACGAAGCTGCGCATCCCCGCGGACGAGGCGAAGTCCATCGTCGCGGATGCCGAGGCGCGCGCGAAGAAAAACCTCGGCATGCTCGGCTGACGATCGGTCCGCTCGCGTGTCGACCTACTCGGTCCGGACGGGCTTGGCAGGCGCAAACTTGCCGCTCTTCCGACCGAGCGCCTCGATCTCTTTGAGCAGCGCGAGCGGGCTGAACGGCTTCTCGTAGAGCGCGTTCGCGCCGGCTTCCATCGCGCGACGTCGAACCTCGTCGTCGTTCATCGCGGTGATGACGATGACCGGAACGTCCTTGGTTCCATCGTCGGCGCGAAGCCGCCGGCAAACCTCGAGGCCATCGAAGGCGCCCGGCAGGTTGATGTCGAGCAGCACGATGTGCGGACGCCAGCCGTACGCCTCTTCGAGCCCTCGAGCGCCCGATGAGGCGCCACGCACTTCGAAGCCACGCGCCGAGACCAGGGCCTCGATCATGCGGCAGATCGAGTCCGAATCCTCGATGATCAAGACGCGCATCGAGGCGTCAGCCTAACCTTGCTCGGAGGTTTCGCAAATCCGCGATCGTGACGATCGCCAGTTGGTCATCGCGCCGCGAAGCGAACGGCCACACGGAGCCCCCGAGGGGAGAGTCGGAAAGCTCGAGCACCGCGCCCTGGCAGGCGGCGAGCTCGGCGGCCATGAAGATGGGAAGGCCGGTCGGCCGACCGTAGGCCCCTGCGTGCGTCTCGAGCGCCAGAAATGCGCGACGTGCCGAGGCAGGGAGCGGCTGTCCCGCGTCGTCGACGACGAACCCCGGACCACTCGTCGCGCTCTCCTCGGCCAGCACGGCGACATCGACGGTGGCACCGCGCGGAGACGCGGCGACAGCGTGCATGACGAGCTCTCGCACGAGCGCCGCCACGGCCTTGGTTCCTGCGCGAACGTAGGCTCCCCCCTCGCCCTTCGTCTGCATCGCGACGTTGACGCCACCGCGCTCCGCAACGGCCGCCGAGTCGCGCAGGGCGGCGCGCGCCGCCTCCGCGAGATCGACTTCCACCGCGAATTCCTCGGCGTCGAGATTGCCGATGTTCGCGAGGCTCGCCACCATCTCTTTGGCGTGTTGGATGCGCCGACGCATACCGTCGAGCTGCTCGTCGGTGACGTCGTGACGACGCAACCCCGCGAGGTCGCGCGAAACAGGACCGAGCGTCGCACGGAGCTCCGACGCGACACCGGCACACAATTTGGTCACCGTGGCGAAACGCGTGGCGGGCTGTACGCCGTGGGGGGGCGGTACGGACGATACGGACGCGACATCTTCGCCACGTTCGAACACCGCCGCGAGCTCGCGCGCGTACACCTCGCCCTGCTTGCGGGCCTCGTCGAGCTCGCGTCGGAGAGCCTCGCGCTCGCTCTTGTCGACGGCGCCCTCGGCCGGGAACAGCAAGACCTCGGTGCCGCCTTCGAGCTCGTAGCGACCACCGTAACGCAGCGCCATGCGACTGAGCCACGCGCGCTCGGTCTCGGCCGTGGGTGACGCATCGGGGCCGAGGCTCACCGAAATGCGCACGTCGTCACCGTCACGACGAACGGTGGCGGCCTGCCCTTCGCCACTCGCGTGACCGAGCATCACCTGCAGCATGCGCCGGAAGTCGGCTTCGTCGCCGAAGACCTCCGTTCCGCTGCCCGGCTCGATCGAGACGCGCGCTTCGGGCGCAATCTCCACGAGGAGCGCCGCGAGATCGATGCGACCTCGGCGAGGCGGAGATGCGGCGCTACTCGAACGCTGATTCAGGTTCGAGAGCATGCGCATCACGTCGTCGAGCGCGTCGAGCGACGCGTCGACATGCATCGACGGATCGGCGTTCGTGATGGCCGCATCCGGCGGGGGCGGTGGTGGCGGTGCGTGCGTGCGCAGCACTTGAACGCCGGAACGAAGACGTTCCGCGGCGTGCTGTGCCTCCTGCGTGAGCAGCCAGCTAAGCTCCTGCCGTGTCAGGCGCCCTTTGGTCACGACGAGCCTCCTTCCGCCAGGATAGGAGAATGGACGGGTCCACCGCCAGCCTCATCCCGGCCCATCGCGTTTGGTCGCGCCCCCCCCTTGTCGAGCGAGGGGGCCGAGGATGAACGCGCTTCGATTTGCCTCAGCCGCGCGCCTGCTTGGCCGGCGGGCGCGCCGTCCCAGCGCTCGCCCAGGCCCGTTCCTGGCCGCGGGCGAGCCACGTGAGCGGCACCTTCTGTGTGCCGAAGGAGATGACCGTGGGCTCTTTCTCCGACCACTGCGCGGGCGGAGGAAGGGCCACGGTGCGCTGGCCCTTGACGCTCTTCGCCCCCGCGGCGTCCAAACGCAGGGCCGCGATGCCGACGCCGCTGAAGAGCGAGACCGCGCCGCTCGGAATGAACGGAGCGAGAACCGCGCGGAGCGACGGAGCGAGCTCCACGGCGCGTCCCGCGAGCTCGCGCACTTCGTCGAGGGTCGAGCAGACGACGGCGAAGCCGCCGATCTCGGAGACGTTGCGTGACGAGGCCGGGGGCGGCGGCGGCTGCTTGCCGTTCGCAATGTGCCCAGGGCCCTCGAGCAGCTCGAGCGTCTGGCTGCCCTTCCACGGCGTCGGCGCGGTGGTCGCGAGCGCCGCCTTCTTGCCGGCCTCGCCCGTTCCCTTGCGATCGCGAACGACGAGGACGTCGTCGGTCGGGAGCGCGCGCGGAATCGTGGCGCGCACGGGGCGCTTGAAGCTGCTGCGCGGGTCGCCCATCTCACCGTAGGCCACGGCGTGGGCGAGGGTCTCGGCAGACGCGATGACAACCGACTTCGGCGACGCCATGCCCGGCTCGAGATCGTGCGTACGGGCGCTGAGGCCGCCTGGTGCCGGGGGATAGAGCTCGCCGCTCATCACGCGAGCATCGGGCTCGATGAGGCGCGCGCCGGTCGCGATGAGGTCGGTGAGCTCGCCGCTCGAGGCGAGCACTTCCAACATCTGCCGCGAGGGCACCGCCACCAGGAACTCGACGCGCGCAGGTACGCGCTTCGACTTGAGGAGCATCGCCGCCGCAAAGAGATCGCGGAGGGTGACGCCGCTGTCGCCCCCGAGGAGGACCTGCGAAACGGGCTTGCCTGCCAGGTCTCGCACCGAGCGCACGGCGCCGGTTTCATCCATGTACAGCGGGTCGACGGCACCAAGGTCGACGTTGAGGACCTCGTCGCAGGGAGCGCCCGCGTCCGGGATGAGCGCGCGATGCGCCTTGCTCCGGCGCTGATCGCGGAGGAACACCTCGGTCCGCTCGTCGCTCACGAAGAGAGCGCCGGCAGCGCCAAGCTGAGGCGCGAGAGACGCGAGAACGGCGCGCTCCGATACCGAGAGAAGGCGCGCGCTCGGCCCCGCGAACTCGATGACGACGGGCGCCTGGTGCTGCGCCTCGATCCGACCGACGGCCTCGCCGAGACCACGACGAATGAGCTCGAGCGCAACGTCACGCGCGCAAACGAAGGGGCGCGTACGCCCAGAGAGGAGCACCTGCACGCTGCGCGGCGGGCGCACGAGAATCGAGCCCTGGGCGAGCGCCTGCGCAAGCATGCCCGGCGACACCACGAGGGTCAGCATGCCGATACCGCCCACGCCGGCGAGGCGCGGTTCGTCCGTCACGCACAGGCGTGCGGGGCTGGCAAAACGCTCGAGGTGAACGGGGGCCGGAAAGCCGACGCCCGGCCGCGCCAGGACAATGCCATGGGCCAGCATGTCCGCCGTGGCGGCATGCATTTCTTCGGTCCGCGCGCGGGTCGCCGTCGACGACACGCCATGGGTGTCGTAGGCAATCGCAACCTCAGCGGTGGTTTTCTTGAGGCCCGCTTCCCTCGCTTCGGCGACCGCCCTGAGTGGCGCGCGAGCAAGGACGATTTGGTCGACCTTGACCTGCACCAAATCCCCCGACAACGTGGAATCGGCGCATCTGCCGGCGAGAATCTTCTGAGCCATCGTGCGGGGGGATCCCCAGCTCGTGCACGCATCGTCGCGCGAACTTAAACGTACGGACCCTGGAGGGTCAAGAGCTCGCATTTCCAGGGACTTAAAAGGCATGCCAACCGGGCTTCTGGCTCGACCGTGCAGGCCGGTAAAAACCTTGAATCGCACCTACGCCCGCGCTGCCAGCCTCTTCCAGGGCCTCGAAACGCGCCGAACGAGGGTAAACAGGCACAGACCGGACACAAACCGGACCAGGCTCGAGCGCGTGCCTCTCCGCTTCGGCCCGCCGCCTCGGGCTGCCGGGACGAGGGAGGTTGACGCGCGAAACGCCAACCCCGTAACGTCGTGGGCCATGTTCAAAGAGGCTCTCCGCGATCTCGTCGAAGGAACCGAAGGTGGGCTCGCCGGCCTGCTCATGGACTCGAGCGGTATCGCCGTGGAGACCTACGCGAAGAGCGACTCGCCGTTCGACATCAACACGATCGGCATCGAGTTCAGCGTCGTCATCGGTTCGATCAAGCGCGCCTCGGAGATGCTCGAGGCCGGGACGGCCAACGAGATTGCCGTCGGCACCGACAAGATGATCACGCTCATCCGCACGCTCGGCGAGACCTACTTCCTCGCCCTGGCGATGACCCCCGAAGGCAACTTCGGCAAGGGCCGCTACCTGATGCGAACGGCGGCGCCGAAGCTTCTCGCCGAGCTCTGAGCCGCGTGGCAACGAAGAAGGCCGTCGCGAAACCGAGCGCGTCGAAGAAGGCGACGCGTCCGAACCGGCGACGCGTCCTCGTCCTTTCGGGTCCGAATCTGCAGCTGCTCGGCACGCGCGAGCCGGAGATCTACGGGCGCGACACGCTCGACGACATCCATGCGCGCCTCGTCGCCCGAGGAAGCGAGCTGCGTGTCGACGTGGACACGTTCCAGTCGAATCACGAAGGCGCCCTGCTCGATCGGATCGGCGGCTCGCGAGGCGTCTACGACGGACTGCTCCTCAACGCCGGCGCCTACACCCACACGTCGCTCGCCCTGTTCGATGCGCTGAAGGCCGTGGGGGTCCCGTGCATCGAAGTGCACGTCTCGAACCCCGAGGCGCGCGAGGCGTACCGTCACAAGTCGATGGTCGCGCCTGCCTGCGTCGCCAAAATCAGCGGCTTCGGGCCCGACAGCTACGTGCTCGCGCTCGAGGGCCTCGTCCGATGGCTCGACCGACGCGCTAGCCGATAGCGTCGTCCGAACGGGTGACACGCGCGCGGGACGTGCCTCGCAGGGGCGCGATCGCACACACGAGCCGCGTGAATCGCAGCGATAGGATCCTTTGAAGATCCGCTGAGGAACCATTTAGGAACGCGGCTCCGCGGGGCGCCGCACCGTGACGCTCAACGAAGGACGGCGTGGTCATCCTCCAGTCATCGAGGAGGTCCAAGCTGTCATGCGTCACGGACCGCCGCGAGCACGCGGCCCTTAGGGAGGTTCTTCGGATCATGCGTTCGCATCTCATCGGCGTCGCTTCGCTGGCTTTCGCTCTCGCGAGCGTCGCTTGCACCGTGAAGACGACCGGCACGGGCAACCCCAGCACGGGGACGACGGACGGAGGCTCGAAGGTCGACGACGATAAGCCAAGGACCGGCAAGCCGAGCACGGGCAACGAAACGCCTCCGGACGAGGGCGGCCCGGGCACGGGCACGGTGGGTTGCGCAGGCATCATCCAGTGCATCGCGAACTGTGGCGACAACCAGTCGTGCACGGGTCACTGCGGAGACGACGCCTCGCAGTCCGGCCTCCAGTACATCCGCGCGCTCAGCGACTGCCTCGACGCCAACGCATGCAACGACGACACCTGCATGCAGCAGCACTGCCAGAGCGAGCTCGACGCTTGTTTGGCCGACAAGTGACCGCGCGCACGGGCGCGCCCTTCGACCTTTCGACTTGGACCTTCGACGGAGAATGACAGTGTTCCATCGTACCTACGCCTCGACGTTCGCAACCGCCCTCACCCTCGCGCTGGCGCTCGGCGCGTGCACGACCAGCAAGAACACCGGAACGAACGGTGGCGCCGGAGGCCCCAACGGCGGCGGCGACGGCACGACGGCGCCCGCCAACCGCTTCTTCCTACCGACGGGCGAGCCCGACAACACGGCCGCGCCGAGCCTCGAAGTCGACGCGAAGGGCGGCATCCACGCGATCTACCCGGCGTACGCCGGCGGCGGCGCGTACTACGCGTACTGCCCCGCGGACTGCAGCGGCGCCGACGCGGTGTCCGTCGTGCGCTTCGAAACGGATGGCACGGTCACCAATGCGATGCTGACGCTCGACGCGAACGGAAAGCCGTCGGTGCTGCTGAACGCGTACTACAGCGTGTACTATACATCGTGCGAAGGCGACTGCAGCAAGCAGGCGAGCTGGACGAGCACGCCGATTTTCAAGCATGACAGCGACCAGGAGGTCACCGGCGAGTCTTTCACGCTCGACGGTGCGGGCCATCCGCGCTTCCTCATGCACCGCTACGTCGCCTACCTCGGAATCGGCCAGGGCACGCCGGAGACGCACTGGATGGCGTGCGATGCGGACTGCCATTCGGCGTCGAGCTGGACGAAGAGCAAGATCGCCGACGACATCTGGCAGCGCGGCACCCTCCGCTTCGACGCGAATGGACGCGCGCACGTGGCGATGGCGCACGACGTGAAGGACGAATCGGGCACCGTGACGACGACTGCTGCGTACGCCGTGTGTGACGCGAATTGTGACAAGGCCGCGAGCTGGCAGCCCTTCGATCTCATCGGGCTCTACACCAGCGAGTACGAAGCCGTTGCCATCAAGCCAATGGTCACGATGGCGCTCACCAAGTCAGGCGCACCGCGCGTAGCCGCTTTGGCGAAGGACAACGCGGGCAAGAGGAAGCTTCTCTACGCCGAGTGCAACGAGAACTGCACGACCGAATCGGGATGGACCGCCACGGTGCTCAGCGACCTCGACCAGATCGACGTGGGCATCGACATCGCGGTCGACAAGAACGACCACCCGCGCCTCGTCTATACGCTCAACTACAACATCGGCCTTTTGCACTGCGATGACGCGGTGTGCACGAACCAGGACTCGAACTGGGGTCTCACCAAGGTCGAGCTCGGCGGCGACATCCCCCCCGACCAGATCTTCCTCTATCCCAACTGCACGGTCGGAGCTTGGTTCCTGCACAGCCCCTCGATCGCACTGACACCCGACGGATTGCCGCGGGTCGGATATCAGGCGCGTGACATCAGTGGAGGCTTCAACCACCCCGACAACCCGAACACGGACTGCGTGGCGGGCACCGACATGACGTGGAGCCGAATGGCGATCCTGAGCGGTCTATGACGCAAGTAGCGCCCCGCGAATGGGCGACGACGCAACGCGACGCAACGCGACGTTGAGCATCGCGGAGGCTCTCGGCGAAGCGACGACATCCGGCAAGGGGCCCGTCCAGGCGGGCCCTTTTCCTTTCGGGGTCTGCGTAGATCGATTCGCGGCCCTTCCCCTTTGCCTGAACGCGCGGACCCGACTACCTTGCGCCGCGCCATGACCGTCGATATCGACAAGCTGCGCACGTTGCTCGAGGTCCTCACGGAGAAGGACGTCGCGGAGTTCGAACACGAGTCCGAGGGAGTCCGCGTCCGCATCGTTCGTGGCGGTGTACGCACCCTCGTGGCCGATACCTTCCACCACGTTGGCCACGCACCGGTTGCTGGCGTCGCTGCTCCTGCAGCTGCTCCTGCCGCCGCGGAGACGCCGAGCGACGTCATCGACGTGACGAGCCCGTTCGTCGGAACGTTCTACCGATCGCCGAGCCCGGACGCGCCGTCGTTCGTCGAAGTCGGTTCGGTCGTTCGCCCGGGCCAGACGCTCTGCATCATCGAAGCGATGAAGTTGATGAACGAGATCGAAGCCGAGCTCTCGGGCACGGTCGTCGAGATCTACGCCCAGAACGGCAAGCCGGTGGAGTTCGGGCAGAAACTCTTCCGGATGAAGAAGGCCTGAGGGCATGAGCGCGCCTCCGTCGAGCAGCGCGCCGTGGTCCCAACCGCCCGCGACGCCCCCTTTCAAGAAGATCCTCATCGCCAACCGCGGCGAGATCGCGCTGCGCGTCATTCGCGCGTGTCGCGAGCTCGGAATCGCCACCGTCGCCGTCCACTCGGAAGCCGACGCTCGTGCGCTCCACGTTCGCTTCGCGGACGAAGCCGTGTGCATCGGCCCCGGCCCTTCCCCGCGCAGCTACCTCCATATCCCGGCCATCATCAGCGCCGCGGAGATCACCGGCGCAGACGCGATTCACCCGGGCTACGGCTTCCTCTCGGAGAACGCCGAGTTCGCACGCCTGTGCGGCAAGTGCGGAATCACCTTCATCGGCCCGACGCCCGAAGCCATGCAGGCTTGGGGCGACAAGGTTACCGCGCGCATGAACGCGAAGCGTTTTGGCCTTCCGCTGCTCCCGGGCAGCGAAGTCCTGCGCAACGCCGAGCACGCGCTCGAGGAGGCCAAGCGCATCGGCTTCCCGATCATCATGAAGGCCTCGGGCGGCGGCGGCGGGCGCGGCATGCGCATCGTCCGCAGCGAAAGCGAAGTCGCTTCCAACTTCGCGCAGGCGACGCGCGAAGCAGAAGTCGGGTTCAAGAACCCCGACGTCTACATGGAGAAGTTCGTCGAGCGCCCCAAGCACATCGAGTTCCAGGTTCTCGCCGACAAGCACGGCGGCGTCTGGACGCTCGGTGAACGCGAGTGCTCGCTCCAGCGCCGCCACCAGAAAGTCATCGAGGAGGCTCCCAGCCCCGCGATGACCCCGGAGCTCCGACAGGAGATCGGCGAAGTCATTCGGCGCGCCGTCAGCGACACGGGCTACACCACGCTCGGCACGCTCGAGTTCATCATGGATGAGGACAAGCGCCTCTACTTCCTCGAGATGAACACGCGTGTGCAGGTCGAGCACCCCGTCACCGAGATGGTCACGGGACTCGATCTCGTGTCGCTCCAGATCCGCGCCGCGGCCGGCGAAAAGCTCGAGCTCCCCGATACGCGCCCGTGGAACTTCCGCGGCCACGCCATCGAGTGCCGGGTCAACGCCGAAGATCCGCGTACGTTCGCCCCCTGGCCGGGACTCATCACCGAGTACTTCCCGCCCGGCGGCACCGGCATCCGCGTCGACTCCGGTGTCTACGGCGGTTGGACCGTTCCCCAGCACTACGACTCGCTGCTCGCGAAGGTCATCGTCCACGCGCCCACGCGCATCGAGGCCATCACGCGCATGCGCCGTGCCCTCGACGAGTTCATCGTCGGTGGCATCCGCACGAACATCGAGCTGCACAAGATGCTCCTCGAGGATCCCGAGGTTCGCGAAGGCACGATGACGACGCGCACCATCGAGCGCATCCTCGCCGCGCCGCACCTCTGATTCTCGGTTCGTGAAGCGACAACGGGCAGGCCTCCCTCGCGGAGCCTGCCCGTTTCGCGTTTGTCCGGTCGCGCTCGCGAGGACTACGCTCGCGCTCGCGCGGCGTTTTTCGAGCTCATTGGCGTAAGGTGGCGCGCTTGGTCGCGTTTTCTGCCAAGAGGTCGGCATGAACATACGCTTCTTCTTTCCGCTCTTTTCTCTTCTTCCGCTTGCGCTCATCGGCTGCGCTCACGACAGCAAAGCTCCGGCGACCAGCGCGGACGCCCCGACGAGCGCGCCCGCCGAAGGCGTCGACGCCAAAACGCTGAGCACCACGCTGACCGCGAATCGTTGGACGCTCGAGTCGGCAACCGACGCTCAGGGGAAACGCCTCGACGCGCTCTTCCCCGACGCGAAGCACACGCTGACACTCAGCTTCGAGAACGGTCGCGCCGCCGTGGCCGGAGGCTGCAATTCGATGGGCGGCGGTTACGCCCTCGACACGCAGAACACGGTGACGATCAGCCAACTCGCCTCGACGCGCAAAGCTTGCGAGCCGGCCCTGATGCAAGCGGATCAAGCCATCGGTGCACTCCTCGCGAAACCGCTGCAGGCCAAGATCGACACGGCAACGCCGCTGCGCATGCATCTCGCATCGCCCTCCGGCGAGACCTCCATCTGGGTTGGCGAGCCCACGGCGACGACGCGCTACGGTGGGGCTGGCGAAACGATGTTCCTCGAGATCGCGCCCGCGCGGGTCACCTGCCCTCATGCGATGATCCCGAACTATCAATGCCTTCAGGTTCGCGAGATTCGTTATGACGCTCAGGGAATCAAGCAGTCTCCGCCAGGAGAATGGCAATTCCTTTATGAGAACATCGAGGGCTTCGAATTCCGTGAAGGCGAGCGCAAGGTCCTTCGCTTGAAGAAGTTCAAGCGCAATCCTGCGCCGGCCGACGCCTCGTCCATCGCCTACGTTCTCGACATGGTGGTGGAGAGTGAAATCGTGAAGCCCCAAAGCAAGTAGCGGGCAAGTAGGCAGCGGCCGCCGAAACCCGAAAGAAGCAGGCGGGCCTCCCTCGCGGAGCCTGCCTGTTTCCATTTTGTCGGTTCGGTTGGTTTCGACTCGTCTCTCCACCGCCGGGTTCGAGTTCTCTGTCACGGCGCGGCAAGTTGCCGAAATCGGCCGCGTGACCATCGACAGGCACGACCTCGGACCCTACACCCTGGTGCCATGAAGGACCCGATCGACCGACGTGAAGCCATTCGCCGCCTCGCGCTCTTCTCCACTGCGGCGCTCGCCTCTCAGTTGCTTCCCGCGTGCAAGTCGAAGCCGAGTTGCAATGACGTTTCCGGCCTCTCTGCCGATGACGTGCGGGCTCGGAACGACATGGCGGGCTATGTGGAGCATGCCCCCGATCCCGCAAAGAAGTGCAGCGGGTGCATGCACTACCTGCCTGGCGCCCCGAACGCGTGTGGAGGCTGCAAGGTGGTGAAGGGCCCCATCGATGCAGAAGCCTACTGCAGGCTGTGGGCAGCCACCCCGTCCTGACGTCGAGCTGTTCGCCAAGCTCGAGTTCGATACAGGTAAAGTCAATACCTATTCTGGCACCACGCTAGCCGCGAAGATGCTGTTCACCATCGGAAGGAAGCGGCACTCGGAGGAACTCGTCGATCTCCTCCTTGCGTGCCACGGCAGGATCCGCTCGTTTCTCGAGATCGCGGTCTCGATCGGCGAACGGCCGAACGTCTCCGAGGACGAGGTGGCCGACGGTAGTGCGCGCGTCCAGCGCTACTTCTCCGAAGCGCTACCGCTCCACGTCGAGGACGAGGAGCAGGGCGTGCTGCCCCGGCTTCATGGTCGCTCGCCCGACCTCGACCGTGCACTCGAGCGCATGAGCGAAGAGCACGACCGCCACGTTCGTCCGGTCCGTCGACTCTGCGAGCTGTGCGCGGCGCTCCGGAGCGAGCCTGGCGCCGCCATCGTGCGCGTCGAGCTAGCAGGGGTGGCACGGCGGCTTCGCGCCGAGCTCGAGCCACACCTCGAGGCCGAGGAGCTCCTCGTCTTCCCGGCGATCCGCTCGCTGCTCACCGTCGAGGAGCAGCAAGCAATCGTCCGTGAGCTACGGGCACGTCGGCAGGCTCCGTGACGCCATCTCTACTTCACCAAGAACGCCTGATTCTACGCCCCCGCGCGTGATCGGCGCGGTCTGGGCGCAGGAGATCCGCGGCCGCGAGGTGCGGGCGGCGCGGGGTGAATGAGTCCCTTCGCGAGGAGACTACTCCCGAGACTGTAGAAGTAGACGTAGCCGCGGAGGTCGCCGAACCGCTCGACGGCGCGGCCGAACGCCGCCCGCGGACCGAGATGCAAGAGACTCCGGAGCCCGCGTTCGGCGCCGACATCGCCCGATGGAAACACGTCGAGCCGCCCGAGGCCGCGTAGCAACACGAGCCCCGCGCTCCAGGGACCAATGCCCGGAAGCTCGAGGAGCCGCCGGAGCGCGTCCAACGTGCTCATCGAGGCGATGGTCTCCCCGTTCAGCTCACCAGACGCGATCGACCGCGCAATGCCCCGCAGCGATTCTGCCTTGCGTGCACTGAGACCACATGCGCGCAACGTCGGAAGGCGCGACTCGGCGACGGCCCCCGGCGTCGGGAACGCATGGAAGGAGCGGCCATCGACCTCGACGCACCTGCCGAAGCGCTCGACGAGCCGTCCCGTGATCGCCAACCCCGCTTCGAGGCTGACTTGCTGGAAAGGCACGACGTTCGCGAACGCCTCGAACAGAGTGGGAAAGCGCGGAGGGCGCATGCCACGCAGCGCCATCGCCGTGAGACGAAGCTTGCTCTCGGCTTCGCCGAGGACCCGAATCGGCTCAGGGTCGATGTCGAGGCCGAGGATCATACGGACGATCTGCACGACCCCGGCGCCTGACGCCGAGGCCTCGTCACCGTGTTGCACCGAAATCTGGACGTCAGGCTCGTCGATCGTTCCTCGGTTCTCCACCCTCAAGAGAACGAGCTCGTCGCCCCCAGCGGGCAACACGCGCAGGTAGTAGTCGTCCTCCCAGACGTCGACCACGTTCGACGGTCTGCGCTGCAGAACGCGGACGGTGGCCTCGAGGTGAAACGGCGCCCGCGTGGGAAGCCGACCGCCGGAGAGCTCCTCGCTGTCGCCCGGGGACCCCGGGTGGTCAGTCCGTACTGAGCACGCCAGGCAGCGTCTCGCGACGGAGCAATCGGGCACCGAGACGGACGGCGGCGATCGCTGCCAACAACGCGGGGATCGTCTGCGCGATGCCCGTCAGCTCGAAGATTGCATCGTCCGGGAGCTCGTACGCTGGCGGCGGATAAAGCCGGTGCATCGTCGGTACCGAGGCACCGCCGAAGAAGAGCGCGTTCTTCACCACGTGGTTGTAGAAGCCCTCGAAGGTGCCGAGTCCGATACCCACCAAGACGAGCACGAGCGCGACCAACACCCAACCGGCGACTCGCCCACGCGGAGCGTCTGGCCGCGCATCGTAGACGCGCGCCGCGAGGGCGATTGCTCCGCCCCCGATGACGGCGACGATCGCTGCGTGCATGCGCCAGGGGGTGTCGTACCGGAAGGCGCCATAGGCGTGGTGCAGACTAGTCATCACGAGCGCGGCATACGCCATCAACGTCGCCGAGCTGCGTGAATCGGTGGGTCTCGTGCGGGGTTCGAACATGGTGGAAGGAACCTAGCCTCGAGAGCCCGCGTGCGCCTTTTGCGAGTTGTGCACGGGACCCGTGCGTGCGGTGCATGCTCGACGCGCGACGTATACTGCGCATCGATGGACCGGCTGGGAAACATCGAGGCATTCGTGCAGACCGCAGAAACGGGAAGCTTCAACGCCTCCGCCAAACGGCTGGGGCTCACACCATCGGCGGTGAGCCGACGCGTCGCCCAACTCGAACGTGAGCTCGGCGTCGCGCTGTTTCATCGCACGACGCGTGCGCTGTCGCTCTCCGAGGACGGACGCCTTTTCTTCGGCCGTTGTCGCAGCGTGCTGCGTGAACTGGAGGATGCTGCCGAGGCGGTGCAACGCAGCCGAGCGCGTCCCGCAGGGCGCCTTCGCGTCGATGCGCCTGTCGTCGTCGGCCAGCTCGTTCTGGCTCCTGCCCTGCCGAAGCTCCTCGCGCGCTATCCAGAGCTCGACGTCGAGCTCGTCCTGAGCAACGAGCTGACCAATCTCGCGGCCGAAGGGATCGACGTCGTCATCCGGCTCGGCGACCTCGACGACTCGTCGCTTCTCAAGCGCCGTCTCGGCATCGCCCGAATGGTGTGCTGCGCGGCGCCAAGCTACCTCGAGCGCCATGGGACGCCACGAACGCTGAAGGAGCTCGAGCGTCACGACGGCGTCGTCTTCGTACGCAATGGTCGGCCCCTTCCCTGGCGACTTCGCGACGAAGACGGCGTGCGCGACGTGGAAGTGCGGGCGCGCGTGCGAACCGATCAGGGCGTTCTCCTTCGCGATCTGCTGGTCGCAGGCGCTGGCGTCGGATGGCTCTTCGACTTCATCGTCGACGCCGATCTACGCGCCGGACGCCTCGTCGAGGTCCTCGCCGATCACGCCGTCGCGGGGCGGCCGATCCATGCTCTCTACCTCGCGCACCGCAACATCCCGCCAAAGACCCGCGCGTTTCTCGACTTCGCAGCCTCGCTCTTCGAGCGGCGTGACGGCTCCGGCAACAGGAGGTGATGCGCCAGGAGGCAGGTTACGGCGTCACTCCGACGAGGCTCTCGAGCCGCGGCTTGGTGAGCGGCCAATCCGTGTCGACGATGCTGAACATCGTCGAGTCGCGGACGCTCCCATCCCAACGGAACATATGACGCCGGAGCATTCCCTCCTCCGTCGCGCCGAGTCGTCCGAGCGCGGCGCGTGAGCGAGCGTTGTTCGCATCC
Source organism: Labilithrix luteola (assembly GCF_001263205.1). Classification (GTDB taxonomy): domain Bacteria; phylum Myxococcota_A; class Polyangia; order Polyangiales; family Polyangiaceae; genus Labilithrix; species Labilithrix luteola. Next base: position 8,509,364 of record NZ_CP012333.1, on the reverse strand, counting down.
GTCTTGAACTCGACACGCATCGCGCGAAGGACCTCGAACGCGTGGGTGAGCTGGAGGAGTTTGACCTCCGTATTGACGAACGTGCGCTGCCACCGCGGTAGGATCCACGTGAAGCCGATCTCCAAACGCCGATGTGTCGCGTCCACGCAGAGCATGCTGGTGCCACCGACGACCTCTCCGGTCGCGCGGAGGCGCGTCAGAAAGGTAATCCCGCTCCGCGCCTCGTGCATCGCCATGGCATGTTCGAAGAGCCGGCCGAGATCCTCGCGTGACCCCATTCGATAGGGAATGTACGTCCACAGCTCGACCGGAGCGGACAGCGCTGCGCGCGCGAGCTCGTCGAGAAGATCGGTGCGGAGCGGTTCGAGGCGAACGCGGATTCCTTCGAGAACGACGGGAGTGAGTTGCATGCAGAAAGGCAAGCACGCCTGGTCGACCTAATTTCGACCAGATGTGCCATTCTCATTCGACCAGATGATCCGAGCCTTAGGTGCTGCCGATCCCCTCTCCGGCCGCTCTCCCAAGACGCGCCGCCTCGCCACGTCGCTCCGCCGTGCGATAGCGACCGGTCGCGCGCGCCCGGGCGAACTACTGCCTTCGACGCGCGAGCTGGCGCGAGATCACGAGGTGCATCGCCAGACGGTCATGGCGGCGCTGCAAACGCTCGCGGCCGAGGGGTGGATCGAGGCCGAGCCGCGCCGTGGCTATCGCGTCAGCGCCGTATCGCCGGATGCCTACCTCCGAGCCAAGGGCGAAGTCGCCGAGCGTCCTCCCACGGGCTTCGTATGGCGAGCGGCGAGACACGCGGGCATGGACGTCCTCCCCGAGGCACGCGTCTCGCTGGCAAACGCAGGTCCCGATGCGCGCCTGTTTCCGGTCGATGAGCTACGCGCGTGCTACGCGCTCGCCCTCCGGGATCGCACGCGCCGTTCACTCGAGGCCGTCGACGTCGAAGGGCACCCTCGCCTGGTCCGCGCCCTCGCCACGTACCTTCGCCGTGTCCGAGGCATCGCCGGGCGCGCCGTGACGATCACGCTTGGCGCCCAGGACGCACTTCACTCATTGGCCGAGCTCCTCGTCTCTCCCGGAGATCGCGTGGCGGTCGAGTGCCCCGGCTATCCGCCGGCATGGGAGGCCTTTCGCCTCGCAGGCGCCGAGCTGGTCCCCGTCCCGGTCGATCAGCACGGGCTCTCCGTCGACGCGCTCGAACGCATCACACGCGACAAGCCGTTACGTGCACTCTACACAACCCCACTTCACCAGTTCCCCACCACGGTGACGCTCACCCGCGAGCGGCGCGAGGCGCTCCTGCGCATTACCGCCCGCGCCCGGATCATGGTCATCGAGGATGACTACGACCACGAATATCATTACGCGGCGGCGCCCGCCGCACCGCTCGCCGCATATCCCGGCGCTGGGCACGTCGTCTACGTCGGGACCCTCGCGAAGGCGCTCTTTCCCTCGGCGCGCGTGGGCTTTGTCGCCGCCGAGGAAAGTCTGGTTGCTCGGCTTTCTCGTCTCCGTCGCGCCAGCCTCCGCGCGTGCGATGGGCTCGCTCAGCTAGCCCTCGCCCACTGGATCGACGACGGCGCGCTCGAACGACACCTCCGTCGAACGCGCAAGGTCTACGCAAGACGTCGGGACGCCATGGTAGAGGCGCTCCGCGAGTTCGTCGTTGCACGCGGGCTCGGCTCGTTCGCCACGCCGACCGGCGGCCTCGCCATCTGGCTCGGGCTTCTCGGCAGCGATGCGAGCGCCGTCGCACGAGAGGCTCTCCGGCGAGGAGTCCTCGTCATCCCAGAAGCTTCCCTTCAGCTGCGGGCCGGAGAGGATTCACACCTCCGGCTTGGATTCGCCTCGCTCACTGAAGCCGAAGCACGCGCGTCGCTGCGCGTCATGCGCGACGCGCTCGTGACGGTCTCCACGTCCGCATCGAAACGACGACCTCGTTGACGACTCGAGGAGGCACCGCGTGCCGAGCCACCGTTCGACGCGGTCGGTCACGGATCACGAGCCGCTCTAGATTTCCGTCACGTACTTGGCTTGGACGGTGACCGGTCCGCGCTCGAATTTGATGGTGAGCTTCGACTCCGGTCCTTCGCCTGCTTGCGACAGGAGCTCGCCTTCACCGAACTTGGGATGCTGGAAGCGTTTCGGTGGCGGCGGAGGCGCCGCCTTTGCGGGACGCTTGAACTCCGGGGGAGGCATTCGGGTTGGAATCGGCTGTTTGACGGCTTTTGCTGGAGCACGCTCCGTGCGGGGCGTCGGAACTTTCGTCGCCTTGGCCTCGTCCTTGATCGGTGCGAGCGCGGGGGTCGCAAGGCCCAGTTCGGTGCGGATCGCGCGAGCGCGGCTTGCCCGCGGCTCGTCGAAGAGTTCGCGGAGCTTCGGAACGGCGACGCGACGAAGTTCGTGTTCCAAGATATCGCGCCCCACGAGCGCGAGGAGCGTTTGACGCCCCGCCGCGTCGTCGGACGCCCACGAGCGCGCGAGCGCCCAGACGTCTTCCTCGTTCGCCGGCGGAACGTAGGCGTGCGCGAAGTCCACGATGGCCGTCGCTTCCGGAAAGAAGTCCCACTGCCCGAATCCGGCGCCGAGATTCTCGGCTATGAGACGCGGGAGCTTCGATTGCGCGGCGAGCGTTTTCCCCGCGAGTGAGCTCTCTGCGTACGACGCTCCTTTGTGTGCACGAGAAACCATCGTGATCATCTCGTCGCGCGAAACGGGGGCCTCGGGCGCGTTCGGAGCTTCGTGCGTCGTCATTCCACCAGGGTCACTCTCGTTCTACGGATCGTCAACGCCCGACGCGCGTGAATGAAGTGCGGCCGGCCCGCGATCATCAGGACCAGCGGAAAAAATCTGCCGTCGTCCGGCCTGCCCCGATAGGATGCTCGTGAAATTCGTGCTCCGACGAAGAGACCACGCGCTGCGGTGGCCACTCGGCTCGGTTACGCGCGGTTCCTGCCAACGCCGTTGAGACGATGTTCATCGACCTCGCCTCGACGGCGCTTGGCCAGATCTTCCTTCGATGCAACGACGATCCCGTCACGAGCCTGACCAACTTCGACGACGACCTCCGCCAATCGTACGACGCGACCACCAAGGCGCTCGCCGGCACGTTCGCCTGCGACCGACCGCGGCACCTCGCCGCCCGCGGCTCAGACCCGACCGACAGTGAAGTTCGATGACATTGAACGTCGAGGGCGGACCCGACCGACAGTGAAGTTCGACTGCGGCTGGGACTAGACCCGACCGGCTGGGACTAGACCCGACCGACAGTGAGCTTCGACGGACATCGAGTCGGAGAGGTCAATGTCAGTCGGATCTTGCCAAGGCTGCGGAGTTACTCGGCTAGACGAGCGGACAACGCGGGTCGGACGGACCGGCAATGTCAGTCGGAGCTCCGCGGACATCGAGTCGGAGAGGTCAATGTCAGTCGGATCTTGCCAAGGCTGCGGAGTTACTCAGCTAGACGAGCGACAACGCGGGTCGGGCGGGCCGGCAATGTCAGTCGGATCTTGCCAAGGCTGCGGAGTTGCTTGGCTAACGAGGAGCGGGAGACGAAGGGGCCCGAGCGCAGCGCCGCGAGGTCGTGCTGGACGGATGGGGCTCGGACGCGGGGAGTGCGTCACTCGCAGGTGACGTACGCGCCCGAGCCGACGCGCATCGCCTGCTTACCGTTCGTGGGCATCACGATCGCGACGTGCGAGACGAGATCCTGCTGGCCAGGCTCGTCGACGATGATCGCGCCGCGGTAGCGCTCGGCGTTCACGCGCTGGGTCGTGATCTCGCCGCTCGGCGCGATCGTCCGCATCGTGCCGGTCGCCGACGTACCGCTCCACTCCAGGCGAAGCTCGTTCGTGCCGTCGTCCCTGTTCGACGTGCGGCAGGCGACCTGCCCAGGCAGTTCTTCGAGCTTCGCTTCGGTCACGTTGGCAGGAGGCGCGGCCTCTCGCGAGTCAGGCGCCGACTCGGTCGACTCCGCGACAGATGGCGACGAGACGTCCGCGGCGGTCATCGTCGTGCTCGATGCCGTGTTGGCCTGCGATGCACACGCCACGAGTCCAGCATGTCCAGCGATCAGAGCGACGACCAGAATTTTTGCCGTATCCATATCCTTCCGAGCTCACGTAGCACCGCTTGGAGGTCACGCAAGGTGAACGCAGGTCCATGAGAGCGCGGGGACCTCGCGCCTCCGAAGGAGCCATATCGGCGGCGCGCGACCGTTACGGCTCCGCGGGGAGGAGCCACGCTTCACTGACACTCGTCGGATGCATCGCGTGCAGGCGCGTTCGCGCCTCGATGGTGATGCCGGTCGCGAACTCACTGCCGTTCGAGCGAATCCAGATGGCGTCCACCGTCATCGTCGCGTCATCCATCGGCTCGACGTGCCCTGCACCGTCTCCGAGAACCTCCCACGTCCCTTCGTGATCCGGCCCCGTCAGTGCGGCCAGCGTCCCGCTCGTGAGCTGGGATGACGAGGTCTGCGGCTCGGGCAGAGCTCTCACCGGGTATGCCGTTTGCGTCGCGCAGGGCATGAACACGATGCACGACCCGTCAAAGCAGAAGCGGCGTCGTCGCCGCGCCGTAGCCGCATCCCCCTCCACAAACTCCTTTCGGGCGCCCGAGCCTGGGCCGCCGAGTGGACGCACACACGGCGATTCCTACGCCGACGTCGTCGCGCACGACGAGGAGCTCGTCTCCACCGCCAGCACCCACGGCAGCCCTCCCGATCGCCGAGCCGAGGAACCATCCGAAGCCGCCCTCGGCGCGCCTGAAATCGGAGCGTAAAGCCCGTCTGAATCGCGCTTGCTCGTCGGCGCGACCGTCTCCTGAATCACGGAGATGGCCTGCCGTGCCGCCCTCGATTGCCGAAGCGTCGGTCGGGCTCGATCGTTTGGCCGGCGTCGCCCGACGAGGCCGTATCGGGCACGTCGAGGAGCTTCTTCAGCGTGAAATGAAATCTCGTCGTGTCGCCCGGAATGCTCTCGACCCATATCCGTCCACCGTGCGCGTCGACGAGCCCCTTCGCGATGTACAGACCAAGACCTAGCCCAGGCATCTTTCCACCCTTTGCTTCGCGGGTGCGCGCGAAGCGCTCGAAGACGACAGGAAGCTGCTCGGGGCTGATGCCAGGTCCGCGGTTCGTAACGATGGTCTCCACCTCTTTCGGGTTTTCGCGCACCTCGACCAAGATTTCGGTCCCCGCAGTACCGTACTTGACGGCATTCGATATCAGGTTTCCGAGCACCTGCCGGACGCGGTCCGCATCCCCCAGCACGGTGGGATTTCCCGAGATTTCGACGCGCAGCTGCCGAGCGTTCGACACCGCCTTCAGATTCTCGACGGTCGACGTCACGAGATCACGAAGCTCGAGTGGCGCGAGATTCACGGACAAGCGCTTCGATTCGATGAGCGAAGCCTGGGTGAGGTCCGAGATCATGCGGTCGAGGTGCGTCGATGCCGACCGGATGCGCTCCAGCATACGTCGCCCGATAGGGTCCATGCCCTTCGCATCGGAACGAAGCAGCAGGTCCGTTCCGAGAGAAATGACGCCAACGGGTTGCCTCAGGTCATGCGCGATGAGAGCGGACCATTCCGCGCGCATTCGCTCGGCCGCCGTCCGAGACGACATGTCTTCGATGATCACGGTCACGCCCGAGACGCTTCCATCGAGCTCGCGCACGGGCAATGCGCTCAGCGCAACGGGTACGAGCCGCCCGTCGACACGTCGAATCAGCGCGTCCTTTCGCAACGTGAGCTCGTGGTCGCGCAGTGCCTTCACGAGAGGTTGCTCGACGTCGGGGATCGGCTTTCCGTCCATCCCCTGCAGCTCCACGACGACCGCATTGCCGAAGGCATCTTGACCGCGCGGCTCGCAACGAACGTTGTCACACGCCTGGTTGGTGGCTTTGAGCCGCCCGTTCTCGTCGTACAGGAGCACGGCATCGGGCATTTGGTCGATGATCTGCTGGAGCCATTCGCGCTGAAGCTTCTCGTCGACGTAGAACAGGGCTGTTTCGATGGCGACGCCCACCCTGGCCGCGAGCATGCGGGCGCGATGCGCATCGTCGCTCGTGAACTCGTCGGCTCCCGCCGGTTTGGCCAAATAGAGATTGCCGACGGCGTGCCCACGGGAGGTCACGGGAACACCGAGGAACGGGCCCATGGCGGGATGATGCGCGGGGAAGCCCAGAAACTCCGGATCCCGTCGGACATCCGCGACGCGCAGCAGTTCGCCCGTGCGTACGACCTTTCCGAGCAAGCCTATCGGTCGCGGTGTTCTTCCAATCTTACACGCGACGTCCTCCGGTACGCCGATCGCCACCCAGGGCTTGAACGCGACGCCTTCCTCCATGCCGATACCGAGCGCGACGTACTGGGCGTTCGTGAGCGACTGCGCTTGGACCGCGATGGTCGAGAGCACGGCAGACAAGGACGATTGTGGCAGGTTCGCCAGGGACTCCGTCACGGCGTGCGAGGCACGACCGAGCTGCTCGAGCTCGAGGTAGCTCGACATGTTGATCAAGACCAACTCGTCGCCGAGAGGCACGACCGTGAAGCGAGCCTGCATCGGCTCACCGTGGCGCCAGAACTCCAGCTCCACGACGACGGAGGAGCGGAGCGGCGAGAGCGTATTCAACCGCGTCGCCGAGTCTTCGCAGAACAGCTCCTCGAGCGTCTTGCCGATGCATCCCTCACCGAACAGCTCCACCGCGGCGTCGTTGGCGCTCACGGCGCGCGCGTCGCGAATGACGAGGACGGCCGCGCCCTGCGTTGGCCCGACGAACATGGGCCCCGGCATTGCACGAGGCGCGCCGGGCCGCGACGCGCGGGCGAGCTCGGGCGAACAGACGCCCCTCGGTACGTTACCGCCCGGCCATCACGGGGCGCGTCGTCGACGCAGCGAGGGCCCGGTCACCACCATCGTCGCGCGGTGACCGGCAATCCGCTCGCCCCGGCCCATCAGTGTGCGGCGGCCTTCGCGCTCGTCACGGGCTTCGCCGACGACGCAGGCTTCGCGACCGATGCGGATCCGGCAGGCTTCGCTGCGCCAGCCGCGGTCGCCGGTCCGGCGGGAGACTTCGGACGTGCCACCCCTACGCCGGCTTTCGGCGACGGAGCGCTGGCCGCGGGTGCATCCGTATCGTCGGCGGCCGGTGTCGCGGCATCCGGCGTCTCCGGCGTCTTCGACGGCGCGGCCGTCGTGAGCGTGCTCGCGGCAGGCGCGAGCGGCGCCTCGTTCTTCGGCGCCGTGAGTTGCGCGACGGTGCAGAGACCGCCTCCAAGGGCGAAGGCGACGGCGCCGCCGATAAGGAACCGCTTGGCGCCGGTCGTCGCGGCCGAGAGGAGCTCGTCGCGCGAACGCGCATCGATGAGCAGCGAGCGCCACGACGGCGAAACGATGGCCCCACCTTCCGCCCGACCGCACGCATAGACGCGTGGCACGACCGGCAGGACCTCCTCTTCGACGGTAAACTTCGTGCCGAGCGCGAAGGGGCCGGCCGAGACGCGATAGTTTCCGAAGACGACGTCCGCCCCCGTGATTCCGCCGAGGAGCCCCGTCGCCTTCGTCTCCGTCTTGGTGCGACTCGGCTCGAAGTCGCCACCCTTGCTCGCATCGACGACGACGGGACCGGTTCCGTCGTCGATCGTGAAGTGCGCGGCGCGTTTCTCGTCCAGGACTTCCTTCGACTTCGTCGTGTCGCCTTGCTTCCACTCGGCCTTGCACCGCAGCTCATAGTAGAGGCACGGCGTTCCCGTCACCGGAGAGATCAAGGGCTGAGGACACACCACGTTTCCCTGCGCCGAGATGGCCCCCTTGGGCGACGCAACCTGCGCCCCCTTGCTCGCCGCGTCGCCCGTCGACACGAGTGGTGCGTCCGCGACGCGGCCTGCCTTCAGCTTCTGCATGATGCCGTAGAGAAGTCCGACGATTCCGAGCGCTACGGCGACGAGTCCAACTTGCAACATGACGGCTCCTTCGTGGGTTGCTGCGTCGGACGGAACCATCGCCTTTGACATCATCAAAGGCGCATCAAACCTGCATCAAACCTCGGGAAGCCGCGTCAGGCCCGCACGCACGGCACGTCGCCGGAGAGGCGATAGCCGGTCGGCGTCGTCTCGACGAGCTCGCGAAGCCCCAGCTTGCGAAGGGTCGCGACGGCAACGCGAAGACGATGCGCCCCGGCGGAAGGGACGATCCTCTCGCCCGGCCAGGCCGCGCGCTGGAGAGCCTCCGACGCGATCGCGACGCCGGGATGTTCGAGGCGCGCGGCGAGCAGTCGATCGAGGAGGAGCGCGAGCGAACGTCGACGTTCGAGGCTGACACGTTCGCCGTTTGGAACGCGGAACCAAAGACCGCCCTCGCCGACGACGAGCGCCGCCTCGAGGGTGGACGGCTCGGGCGGGGGCTCGACGACGCGCGGCGCGGCTCGTCCGCCTCGCAGGAAGATGCGTAGGTCGGCCGACCGGCGCGCGAGCACATCGAGCTCCGCGGCGTTCTCGACCAGAGGCGCTCGCCCTTCGAGCGTCGCGCGCGCCACCGCGAGGAACGACGAGGCCACCACGTCGCCCCCTTCGACGATCCCCTCCGCGGCCTGCCCAATGCTGACGCGGGCGTCGTCGGGTCGGCCTGCCGCCGCCTCGAGGGCAGCGACATGAGCGGCGAGCAGCGCGCTCGCGGCGGGGTCGTCGCGGAGGCGCGACGAGGCCGTGCGGAGGAGCGTCCAAGCCTCCGCAGCGCGTCCACGTTCACGCGCGACGGCGCCGAGACGGACGAGCAGAGCCGCTTCGAGGTGACGGGCTCCGAGCTCCTGCAACCGCTCGAGCGCTTCGCCATAGGAACGGGCCGCCACCTCGAGATCCCCCGCGTCGTGGGCGAGCAGCCCGGCGAGCTCCATGGCGAGCGCTTCGCCGCGAACGTCGTTCGCTTCGCGCGAATCTCGCAACGCTTCTTCGACGTGGCTTCGCGCCCGTTCGACGGCACCGCGGTCGATCGCGAGTGCGGCAAGCGCACGATGATCCTCGGCGACGGTCCAAGCCGCATTCGTCGCCTGGTGGAGCGAGAGTGCTCGTTCGAGGAGCGCGGTGCCTTCGTCGCATCGCCCGCGTCGTGCGACGAGGACTCCGAGACGACGTGCGATGGCTCCCTCCTCGACACCGTCGTCGGCGCGCCGCGCCAGGTTCATGGCAAGGCCGTGATGCTCTTCGGCCCCCGCGAGATCCCCGCGCGCCTCGAGGGCGACGCCGATCTCCGTGAGGGCGCGAGCTTCGATTCGCAGGTCCCCGACCGCGCGCGCCATACCGAGCGCGCGAACGAGGTCCTCCGCAGCTGCCCGAGGTGTCCCCCGCAGACGCGCGATGGTCGCACGCACGAGGAGCACGCGCGCCACGAGCCGCGGATCGGCACCGGACGAACGGGTCGCGTGGAGCACAGGCTCGAGGACCTGCGCATACGCTTCGAATGGCCCGGCAGCGAGCAGCACCGGCGCGAGCGCCACGAGCGCACGGAGCGCGGGCTCTGCGGTGCGCACCCCAACGGGACCTTCCCTGCGCACCCGCCGGGTAACCGCGAGGATGTTGTCCTTGTCGGCCAGCACCCGAAGACGCGCGACCGCGCCGTCCGCTCCGTCGAGCGCGCGAGCCCACGCGTCCGCCGTCGTCGCATAATATTGCGCGTGGCGCTCCTCGGCCGCGAGCACACCAGAACCGAGCTTGCGTGCCGCGTAGGCGCGGACATTCGCGTCGAGGGAAAGCCGTGCTTCGCCGGCCACGGTGGATGGGCGAGACGAGAGAAGCGCCCTATCGCGCAGAGACGAGAGGACGTCGAGAACCGGGGGAGCGGAAGGCTCGGCGTCGATCACGATCACGCTCTCGGCCGCTTCGAGCGCAAAGCCGCCGTGGAACACCGAGGACTGCGCGAGCGCGCCCTGTTCGTGTGCCGTGAGGGCCTCCCACGACGCGTCGATGGCGGCCTCGAGCGACGTATGGCGTGCCGGCCCGGTCGCTGCCGTAGGGCGCCTGAGGACTTCGAAGCGCGTCTTCAAGCGATGAAGCAACGCGCGCGCCCCCAGCACGGCCACGCGCGCGGCCGCGAGCTCGATCGCGAGCGGGACGTTGCCCAATTCCATGCATATCGCATCGATGTATGGGGCGTCGCCGTCGTTCAGTCGCGCGCCGGATCGGGCGGCGAAGACGCGAAACAGCTCGGCGCCCTCGACCAGTGGTTCGAGCTCGACGACCACGCCAGGCACGACGTCCCTTCGGCGCGACGTGAGCACGAAGATGGCTTCGGGCGCCGCCTCGAGCCACATCGCGAGCCGCGCGAGGCCCGTGCCCACGTGCTCACACGCGTCGAGAACGACGAGCGACGGTCCTCGGACGCCGAGTGCCTCTCCGATGACAGCCGGCCCCTCGGCGCCAATCGCCCTCGCGACCGCGTCCTCGACGTCCGCGGCATCGCGCGCGTGTTCGAGGTCGCACGCCCACGCTCGTGCTCTGTCGGTGCCCCCTGCTGTGCCCTCGACGAACCTACGTGCGACCTCGCGCGCGAACGCGGTCTTGCCGATCCCCGCCGGCCCGAACACCGTCAGGAGCCGCTCGCCCTCCGCGATGTGCGCTTCCATCGCCGCGAGCTCCCGCGTCCTGCCCACGATGCCGCGCTGCACGCGGCCACTCTAACCGAGTATCCTCAGGACGTGCTGCGTATCCGGCTCGAGAGGTACCAAGCCCTGCACGACGGGCTCCGCTGGCGCTCGGTCACCATGGTGATCGGCGGCGGCCTCGCGACCGTCGTCGGTACGTTCGGGCTCGTCGTGGGCATCCTCCTGCTCGTCGTCCCGAGCGATGACGCGTTCCCGTGGCGCGCGGGGCTCGTCGTTGGCTTGTTCATCGGGCTCTTCCCGTTCGTCGCCGGCATTGCGCTCGTCTGGCGGGGGATCGAACGGCGCGTGCGCCTCGGGAAATTTCGAGAGCTCGTCGCATTCGGTGGCAGTCGAACGAGCTTCGAAGCCGCCGACCTCGTCGCGACTCTCCAGCTCAGCCCTCGCGACGCCCATTTGCTCGTCGTCGACGCGGTCTCCCATGGGCTCGTGTTCGACGACGGCGGGCCATCGCCACCGGCCGCCCCATCGTTTCGCTTTCAACCCGAGACCACCCCCATGCTGCCACTCGGGCGATCGGTGGCGTCCGGGCATGCCCCCACGCAGCTCGGAGGGGCCGCCGCCGCTTCGCTCCCTGGGCCTGGCGCGCCTCCTCCCGCGATGCGCACGGCTGCCGCCGCCTCCCCGGAGGCTTGGATCGGCACGGTGCTCAACGACACCTACATCGTCGATACCTTGCTCGGAACGGGTGGCATGGGGGCGGTCTACGCCGCTCGGAACCGACGGACGGGACGCCGCTACGCGATCAAGACGCTCCTCCACGACGCACGCCTCGAGCCCGACGCCATCAAACGCTTCGAACGGGAGGCCACCGCCGCGAGCGCCATCGGGCATCCGAACATCATCGGCGTGCACGACTTCAACGAGACGCGCGACGGCGTTCACTACATGGTCATGGATCTCCTCGACGGCGAGACCCTCGAGCAGCGTCTCTCGAAGGTCGGCGCCATGTCGTGGCGAGAGGCTCGCGCCCGTGGACTCGAGCTGACGTCCGCGCTCGCTGCGGCTCACGCACGGGGCCTTCTGCATCGCGATCTCAAGCCAGCCAACGTCTTCCTCGCGCGCAGCCCGGACGCGGCTGGCAGGAGCGTCGATCGCGCCGTGCTCCTCGATTTCGGTCTCGTCAAACAGATGGATGACGCGAACGTCTCACGCATCACGGCAACGGGCGCCGCGGTCGGAACGCCGATGTACATGCCTCCCGAGCAGGCGCGCGGGGAGCAGGTCGACGTTCGGAGCGACGTCTACGGCCTCGGGGCGGTGCTCTACGAGATGGTCACCGGCACGCCCCCCTTCTTCGACCGCACGCTCGCGAGCGTCTACGCGAAGCTCTTGACGACCCAGGCACCGCCGGCGAGCTCGCTTTCGCGCCGGCCGCTACCGCCCGCGTTCGATCACTTGCTCGCGTGTGCCCTCGCGAAGACCCCGGCCGAGCGCTTCGCGACCATGCCCGCATTCGCGCGCGCGCTCGCATCGATCGAGCCCACCGAGTCACGCGCCGCGGGGTGACGTGGCTCGAAGTCCCCGATCCCCCTGCCCTTCGGAGCCTACGTAACGCAAGAAAGCGCTCGTCATCATCCTGCTCGAGGCGTTTCAGCGTATTCTCGGGGCATGCGCGCGCCTCGAGTCGTTCTGTGGTTGGCAGTTGGTTCGGTCGCAGCAACCTTTGCCGCCGCCTGTGGCAGCTCGTCGAGTGATTCGACGAGGAGCGGTGACGGCGGTAGCGATCAGGTCGACAACGGCAGCGGGAACACCACCGATCCGAACGATCCGAAGACGAAGGACGGGAGCGCTGGCAACGATCCCGACGGCGCTCCGAAAGACGGTGCGGCCGGCGACGACGCATCCGACGACGACGCATCCGAGGCAGGCCCGGATGGCGCGCCCGACGGTGGAAACTGCGCGGCGAACGCCGAAGTGTGTGACGGCGTCGTCGACGACAACTGCAACGGCACGGTCGACGAAGGCTGCGGGCGCTGTCCCCTCCTCCAAACGGCGTGCCCCACCGGCTGCTGCGCCGTCGATCGATGGCAAGTCGACACCGAAGCTTCCGACAACGGCTCGTCAATCGCCGTCGACAACGCTGGCAACGTCTATTTCGCCTATACGACGCCCAACGCCGGGACGTGGGCCTCGACCCTCGCCGTCTACGACGCCGTCCCAGGAACGTGGCGAAAGGTGCCGCTCGGCAGCGGCACGTTGCGAAACCGCGTGGTCGTCGACGCACTCGGCCACGTTCATGTTCTGTACGGCACGTACAGCGGGAACTACTCCGTGCTGTACGTCCGCTCCGACGACCAAGCTCACACGTTCACCGCCCCTGTCACCGTCGGAACGCTCGCGATCGGTGGCGTGTTCGACATGGTCGTCGACAGCAAGAATCAGCCGCATGTCGCGTACGGCGGCACGCGCACCGGCTCGTCGTTCCCGAACCTGACCTACGCCCACTGGGACGGCACGACCTGGCAGCGCGAGGTCCTCGACACGACGACAACCTCGCCGGACCAGCCCGACCTGAAGCTCGGGTTCATGGATCGGCCGCACATCGTCGTCGAGGCGTACCACCCCGACGGCGCGCAGACGACCGCGAAGCGCCACGTCTTCTACAACGGCAACCGCTGGATCTACGAGAACGTCGACGCACTTTCGAGTGGCCCCACCAGCTACGCCACGCCAGCCTTTTCGGGGCATTCTCTCCGCCTGCTCGCCGACGGCTCCGCCGATCTGATGTTCACCCGACACACCCAGACGGGCAACGAGCTTCTCCTCTCGCATCGTGGTCCCGGCGACAACGACCCGTGGACGACGGCGACGATCACCGGCGCTTCGAACTTCGATGTTCCGACTCTCTTCGTCGACGACAAGGGCAAGCGCCTCGCGGTGTCGAACGGCATCACCTTGCACAGAGAAGGCGTTGCCCCGGCATGGACGTCGAAGGCCGTTGGTGTTCCAGGCACGGTCGTCGCCCAGGCACGGCGCGGGCACTATCTGTATTTGGGTTATTCGGATCCCTCGAACGGGAAGCGCCCCACTGTGACGTTCCTCGACTTGGACAAGTAGAGCTCGTCGTCGTCGTCCTCGTCCTCGCACTCGGCCTTGATGCCTCGCTGAATGCGCTCGAGAACGTCGGCGTAGGGGCCGCGTCGATCGGGGCGTGAGCGGGCCATCGCCTTGGTCAGCTGGGGAACGGCGTCCGGTCCGAGATGAATCAAGCCATCGCGAGCGGCCTCACGAACGACGCCATTGGAATGGGCCAGGAGCTCGGCAATCTCGCCGACGGAGTCGTGATCTCGGCCAAATGCGAGCACGCGCACGGCACTCCGAACGGTGGACGGGTCGGCATCGCGGAGGAGCGGTCGAGTCGCCGCGAGATAGCGTGTTCGTTCCGCGTGGGTCCTCAGCAGACGATGGGCGTGCATACGCACGCGAGCCGCCCGGTGCCCCATGGCATGCTCCAGCAGTTCGACGAGCGCCGCCCGCTCCGTATCCGTTTTGGCAGTCGCGGCGCGGTAGCTCAGAATCCGCCGTGCGCGTTCCGGCTCGCCGTCGAGTCCTTTGCCAAGGGCCCGCTCGACCGCCGTTGCCATCGGCTCGGAGAGCGACGCCAAGAAACCAGTGTTCTCGAGAACCAGGTCGGCGAGCGCGTCGACGACTGCACGATCCGTCGGCCGACCGACGTTCGCGAGCACACGAAGACGTGACGTCGGGGCGAGTTGCGCGGTGGTCTCGATGATTCGCTCCACCGTATCTTCGCGATCCTCCCCCATCAAAAACGCCTGAAGGGCGGAGACGAGACTCGGCACCTTCTCGTCGTCCGACCAGTCACCGAGGCGAACGAGGAGAAGCGCGACATTTCGATCGTGCATGGCGTCGAGCGATCGGGCGACGACGTCGACGAGTCCAGGCGCGTGCAGCGTGCCGCCGGCCGCCATCCGCTCGAGGAAACGTTGCCATGTCGGATCGCCTGGCACGAAGCGCGTCGCCAGCGCCTCGGGGATGGAAGCGGTCACGCCAACGACCTCGAGAGACGACGCGTTACCTTCGTCGAGCTCCTTCGCCACGAACGGCACGACACGATTGGCGCCCGCGTTGCGGAGTGCGTCGCGAGACTTCTCCTTGAGCTCGGGATCGCCGGATTTCCAGAGCTGCAGCAAAAGGCGAACTTTCGAACTACCGTCGAATCGTTCGATCAATTCCACCAAGCGAACTCGAGATTGGCCACGAGCCTCGCGAACCGCACTTTCCAAGAACGGTAGGTCCTCGTGTTCGACTCGAATCGTGAAGCGCTCGCGAAATCGGCCATCGAGGAAGGCTTCGAGGACCTTCACGCGATCCTCACGCTCCCCGAGCTGTACGAGCCGGCGTGCCGCGACCTCGCGCAAGCTCACGTGTTCGTCATCCAACATCGAACGGAAGAAGCCGGCGACCGTCCGTACGTCGGGTCGCTGCGAGAGCTCAGTCAATGCTCGCTCGCGCACCCCGAGCTCGATGCTCCGCGCCCCGGCGATAGCCTCGAGCTCGTCGTCCGCGCCGGGGCCGAGCCGCGTGAGCTCCGAGAGGATTGGCCCCGTCAGTTCGGGATGGGCCGTACGGAGCGCCCTTGCCTGCTCCAGAGTGAACGAGGTCCCGAGTACGTCGGACATCGTTCGAACGAGAAGTGGGAGTCGATGGTGGTACCGGCACCACTCGAGGCAACTTTCGTATTCGCCCTTACGGGTCAGATATCGAACGAGCGAGTCCGCATGTGACTCGAGCCAATGCGTGAGCTCGACGTCGCCCGCGCGGATCATCGTATTCAGCGCAGCGTCGCGTACGGCCGCATCGGGCGAATCGATCACGACTCGCGCGAAGTCGTTCGTCAACGTGTCGGCCTTGCAGCGCATCAGCGCCGGCGGGATGGCGTCGACGGGCGCCCCGTCGAGCAGTCGGCCGACACGAAGCCGAGCGACGGCATCGAGGTCGGTATTCGCCAAGACGTGCAGTGCCCCCGATTGTCCTTCTTCGTCGAGGCGCGGATAGACGTCGACGAGGGCGTAAATCTCGCGACGAGACAAGCTCGTCGGGACGAACTGACCTTTCACATTGGCTTTTCGCAGCTCGCCCAGCAGCGCTGCGATTCCGCGTTCCGACAGCGGCGACTCGCGGAGCGCCAACCTCAATCGCTCCCCTGCCCGGAGGGCGGGAGCGAGCCACGCCGACGTGCCGTCGGTCTCCACGGCCCGCTCCGGGATTCGATGGCCCAGGCCTCGTTCGCGAAGCGCGGCATCGAGCATCGTGACCGTGCTGCCGCGAAGGACGAATTCGCCCGCATAGATGCGCTGGAGCAAAGCGACGCTCCACGACTGCGCTTCGGGAGATGCCGGCGAACGCGTCTGCACCAACGTCGCGACGTCCGCCGCCGAGAGCTCACCGGACAATGCGTCGACGAGCAATCCTCGCGAGTGCGACGAGTTCGTCTCGACGAGACAATCCACGAGCACGCCTCGATGCCAGCCGCCGAGAATTGCCTCGAGCGCTCGCGTCAGAATCTCTCGAAATCCGGGATTGTCGTGATTGGCAATCCAGTGGAGAAGCTTCGGGATGACCGCTGCGTCACCCGAGACGACGAGGGCCTCGGCCGCCGTCTTCTTCAGGTTCATGTTCGCATGGTCGAGCAACTCGCCGATTCTCGCCGCGAGCCCGCGCGCGCGGGTTGCCGCGAGGGCGAGGAGGACCTGGCGAGAGAGGGGGACGTCCACCTTCGACAGCGAAGGCAGCAGCCATGGCGCGGCGGGCGGCCCCGAGACAGCAAGACACGCAATGGCACGCTTTCGAACCTCGACCGACGAATGGCGAAGGTAAGGCCGAACGACCGAAACGATGCGTGGATGGTCCAGCCCAACGAGGGCGTCGAGCAGCCGAATCGTCACGCGCTCGTCGAGCGATCGATCGCGTAGACGGCGCACCACCGCGTCCGCCACGAGTGCGTCGCCGGGGTTCTCCGCCGACGCCAAATGGGGAGGCCGCACCGCACCGAGGCGCTTCAAGCGTTCGCCGAGCGCGCGCAGCGCGTCCAACGCGTCGCTTCGCACGTCGTCGTCGTGGTCCGAGACGAGGCTGCCGAGAAGGTCCGTCGCGAGCACGCCTCCCGTTCGACCGATGGCGCGAACTGCAGCTCTGCGGAGCGGGTGTCCGACCTGGCAGGCGATGGCTCGCATCGGCTCGGAGTGCGCGATGGGCGCGTGTGCGGGGAGCGCCTCCAAGATGTCGGTCGAGAGAAGTCCGCGTTTCGAGAGCGCGCCGAACAGTGTCGACGACGGCTCCAGCTCGAAGAGGAGCGTCGCCGCGGCGGCTGCCCAAACCGGCATCGAGCCGCCCTGCGCGTCGAGCCGCTCCGTCAGCCGTCGAACCGCCTGCGCGCCGCCCATGTATCTCAGCGCGAAAAGACAAGCCTCCGGCTCGTCGTCCAATCGACGGAGAATGTCGGTCTCCGCTTCGTCGATGCCGAGGCGTCCGAGGGCACGAATCGCATGCCACCAACCTTCACGCTCGGCTTCCGTCCGTACGATCCCCTCGAGCCTGCGAATGGCGCCATGGGTGCCGAACGCTTCGAGCAAGGCCACCACGCGAGACCACGGCGCCCCATCACGCAGGAATGGGTCGAGCTCTGCGATCACCCGGTCGGAGCGGCTACTTGCGATCTCCGCGACGGCCGCTACGTCCAATGCCGGACCGCGCAGATAGACGTCGAGCAGAGCGAGAACGTCGTCGTCGTCGGCAGCGTGGCCGCGGCGTTTCAAGGCAAGGAGAGCATTCAGCCCCGACGCTCCGCAGCGATGGACGTCGTCTTGGATCTCACGAACGATCGCGGTGATGTCGGCTGCGTCACCCGCGTCGCCGAGGGCCGCAACGAGCCATGGCGCGAGGCGTCTCGAGCCGACGTCTTCCGTCAGCAGCCGACGAATCCGTCGAACCTCGTGTCGAGCCGCCAGAAGCGCGACCCATTCGCGATCGCGTTCCAGATCGCCGTCGTTCGTTGCTAGCTCGGGCAACGGGAGGCCGAACGCCCACGGAGCCGAAAGGAAACGCATGGCTCCGATCGCGATCGGGGCGCGCGAATCACGAATCAGCGCGAGGGCCCCATCGTGCGCCTCGGCACGCGATAGAAGGCCCCGTTCCAATCCTTCGCGCAGATGAACGAGCGCGTGTTCTCGCACCATGGCGTCCTGACTGTGGACCATCCGTGCGAGCAACCCCGCGCCTATGACTCGCGCCGTCGGAAGCTCCGAGACAGCCTCCCACCCCAACGCTCGCCCTTCGCACTCGTGCAGCGTCTCCGGATCTGCCAGAAGACGTGCTCGAAGCCAGGCAAGACGAACGGACGGGGGAAGGTCGGGAGGAGGACCGGCGGTCGGAACCGGAAAACCATCCACCGCGAGCCTCGCGAGGACGAGCTGACTCTCTCCGGGTAGCCCGAACAGGTCGCCCGAAATCCAATGCCCCAAGTCGGCGATGACATCACCCGACCGGAGACGTCGCTCGAGATGAAGTACGGCGGCGTGCACCAGCCCTGGGTCGGCCGACCGAAGCATCTGGGCAACGTCCGAGAGCGGCGGATCCCCTTGTTCGAGATCGCGGTAGACCGAAAACGGTGTGGTCGCCATGGCCATCGCGCGCCATGGTACCAGGCGCCTTTCTGCTCGGCAGCCTCGCGTGGGGGAGCGCGCGCACGACAGTCGCGAACCGGCCTCGCGAACCAAAGGCGACGTGCGATAGGCTGGCGAAATGTTCGAAGCCATTGGCGCACGCGCCGCGACCGCCGACGACGTCCGAGATATCCTCGTCCGCCACAACGATGCCGACGTCTTCGGCTGGGTCGAGGAGATCCTCGATCAAATCGAACAGCGGGCTCAAAACCACGGCACACCGGCGCCCGTCATCGAGCTCGTCAGCGGCAATGTCGAAGTCGACGAGCTCGCGCCGAAGAGTCCATGGATCCTCGTCGTCGACGGCGACCTGAAGGCGACCGGAGACCTCGACTTCGCGACCGGCCCCTACGAGCAGAGCCTTCTCTTGGTGACGGGCGACGTCTCCGCCCGCCATTTCCGCTTCAATTCCGGAGCCGCCTGCTACATCGCCAAGCGCCTCGTGCTCTCAGGCTGCTGCTTCGGGGATCACGGTGACGAGTCCGCCGCGCTGTTTGCGCAGCTCGTGCGCGCTCACGCGATCCTTCTGGATCACGTCACCGGGATCAACGCGCCCGAGCTCGACGCGGTCGTGTGTTCGAGTGAGGGCTGGGGCCTGCCGATGCACGTGAACTACGGCCGGTCCGAGGAACATCCGACGCTCTTCGTGCCGGAGGTCTTGGACGCCGAGCGTCGTCTCGATCTCGAGCGCGCCTGGGCGCACGCCCACGGGGGCGGCGAACTCTTCCTGCCGGGCGTGCACGACAGGCTGCGTTCGACGCCCCCCGTCATCGACGGTGGCGGAAAGCCGAGGTGAGCGCCTCCGAACGATGCCCCGCTCGGCGAGCAAGCGCTGATCGTCGAAGGCGCGCTGAACGTCGTCGAGCGACGATCAGCGCACGTCGATCGTGAAGCCGCGCCAGGCGACGCCGCCGCGTTCGTCGCGGAGGACGATCCAGCCGTTCACCGTGCTGGGCTGCGAGGGTGCCACCCAGCCGTTGTCGAGCGAGTCGACGGTGTCGTTGGTCTCGCGACCCGACCGATCCTGGTCGAAGGCACCGCCGGCGGAGAACCACGAGACGCGCATTGCTTCGCGGCGAACGACGAGCGAGCGACCCTCGGCGTCGTAGTTCATGTAGCGCTCGGCGCCCTTGCAACCGACCGGGACGGCCTTGGCGCAGTCCTCGGCGCAGTTGAGACGGCTCTCGTCGGCTCCGCAGATCTGGTCGCCGCAAACGTCGGTGGTCGGGCACACCGGCCAGCCAACACTGAACGTAACTCGCTTGCCGGGACTCACCGTGACCGGAGTGCCTTCGGCAACGGCAACGCCGTCGATCGAGAGGCTCGCGATCTCGGGATTCTCGTTCAGGTGATAGCGCTGGTTGAAGACGATGACGTCCTCGGACGCAGCGCCCGACACTCCACACGCAAGGCGCGTCGTGTCGACGGAGACGACGGAGTCGCCGCCTCCGACTGCAACGAGCGTGACCGGCTGGTAGTAGCCGCCGGTCGGATCGGGGTCGACCGGGCGACCATCCGCTTCGCCGGGCTTCGACACCGGAACTTCCGGCCCGAAGTCACGACAGGCCGTGTTTGGAATGACGCCCTTGACCGATTCGCCTGCGCCGAGCCCCACGAAGTTCGTGCTACCCGACTCGTAGCAGGCGGGGCTGACGGGGCCGAGCTCGGCAAGCGGCTTGCGCGCCGTGCAGAAGCCCCACGACGAGGAACGGCCGTCGATCACGATGCCGTTCGCGTCGACCATCAGCGCCTTGAACGTAACCTCGTCGCGCGGCGCGGCTTCGGCAGGTTCCGAGCGCACGGCGAGGACGCGCAGCGGGCCACCGAGCACCGAGGCCCGCTGATCGAGATCGGGTTTGCACGCCACGCCGGTGAGGGCAAAGAGCGCGAGAAGCCCAAGACGGCGATTCATCAGAACGTCCATTTGAAGCCCAGAACCGGAAGCGTCGGGAGGCCGGTGATGTAAGCCTTCCGCTTGTAGTCGTAGCTGTAGACGACCTCCTCGGAGTTCGAGTGGTTCGTCACGTTCTGCACGTCGAGGTAGAGCTCGGCGTCGGTGCGGCCGATCTTGAAGCGCTTGGCGATACGCGCGTCGATCTGCCAGAAGGCCGGGATGCGCGACGTGTTCTTCTCGCCGAAGACCGGCTCGAAGCGGTCGCTGCGCGGCGAGTAGTAGCTGCCGATGACCGGCGTGCGCGGATAGCCCGTCGCGTAACGACCACGGAGACCGAACTCGAAGCCGGCGCCGAGGTCGTACGAACCGACCGCGGTGAAGACGTGCGACTGGTCGTAGTCGAAGACGCGCTCGTCGAGGCCCGGTGCGTCGGTGCGCAAGCTACGGATGATGCTGTAGCTCGCCCAGCCGAAGAAGCGACCGATCTGCTCCTGACGGAGGAGGAACTGCACGCCGAAGGAGCGACCGCTGCCCTGCTGCACGAGCGCCTCGGCGAGCAGCGGCGTCGAAGCCTGGCTGCGCGAAACGAGGTCGCTCATGCTCGAGTAGAACGCGGTGACCTCGCTCGAGAGCGTGTCGGTGAGCTTCACGGCCGTACCGACGAGCGAGTGACGCGCCTTGGCGAGACCAAGCTTGGGGTTGCCGAAGACGGCGGAGAGGTCCTCGCCGGCCGGCGGCTGGTGGTAGAGACCGAAGGCCGCCTTGGCCATCATGCGCGGCGACACCTGATAGCGGAGCGCGATGCGCGGCTCGATCGCCGTCTCTTGCGAGGCGGTACCGACCGGGGGAACGTCACCGCTCACCGGCGTCGCCTTGTCGGCCGAGATGACGTACGGCTCGATGCGCATGCCGGGGACGATGTGGAGCTTCTCGTCGAAGAGCGAGATGTCCGCTTCGGCGAACGGAGCGATGCTCGAGACGATGGTGTTCCAGTTGTCGACGTTGACCTGGTCCGAGGGCGCCTGGCCGAAGACGCGCACGTCGCCCTCGCGAGCGGGCGAGCTGACCGAGCCGGCGCGGCGGAGCGAGCTGGCGGTGACGTCGACGTCGAGACCGACCGAGACGCCGAGCCACTTCTCGGGCTGTGCGCGATAGAGACCGCGGAAGCCGAAGACGTTGGCGTCGTTCGTGAGCTCGGTGGGCGTCGAGCCGAAGCGGTTGGTCAGGCGCGTGTGGTTCTGACCCCACGACGGCGTGAGCGTGATCGTCTCACCCGAGCGGAGCTTCTTCTCGTAGCGCGCGTAGACGCGGCCGAACTTCGTCGACTTCGATTCTCGCTTCGTGTCGGCCGGGTCGGCCTCGAGCAGCGTGCGGTCGATGTCGTCCGACGAATAGAGACCACCGAGCTCGAGGGTCTCGTTCGTGTCGAAGAGATAAACGAGGCGGGCCTGGCCGTCGTAGTAGCGCGGGAGCGGGACGACGTCGGCGACGTCGCTCTTTCCGAAGGCTTTGACGATCGAGTCGAGATGGCTCCGGCGGAACGCGACGTTCGCGTAGAGCTTGTCGGTGACCGGCGTGCTCACGCTGGCCGACGCGTCGATGACGTCGACCGACACGCTGCCGTGAACCTTGTCCTGCTGGATCGGACGGAGCTGCACGGTGACGAGACCGCCGATGCCACGTCCGTAGGTCGCGCCGTAGCCACCGGGGACGAGCTCGACCGACCTGACGAAATCGGAGTGGATGACCGAGCGATAACCGCCGTCGTGATAGAGGCGAGGGATCTTGATGCCCTCGACGAAGACCTGCGTGTCTTCGGGAGCGGCGCCCCAGACGACGAGCGCACCGGAGCCGACCGCCGCGCGAGCGACGCCGGGAAGGTTTTCGACGACCTTGAGGACGTCGCCCTGCGTACCCGGAACGCGCCTTCCCTGCTCCGCCGGAATTTCGGTCGAAACGACCTGTTTTCCGATGCGCGGTGCAGTGACGACGACTTCGAAGTCGCTGTCGTCGTCACCGGGGACGTTGGCCTTCAGCTCGATGTCGTAGGTCGCGTCGAGCTTCTTGCCGGCCTCGAAGGTCTCCTGCGTGCCGACCTGGGTGAGGCCTTCACCGGAGAGCGTGACCATGTGGTCACCGGCCTCGACGTCGGAAATGAGGTAGTGACCGTTTGCGTCGGTGACCGCCTCTTGGCCGGTCTCGAGCTTCACCTTCACGCCGGCGATCGGCTTCTTCGTCGTGCGGTCACGAACGACGCCCTCGAAGTCCGAGTTCGTGCGTTTGATGACCTCTTGCTTGACGACGAATTCGTATTTGTAGGTGATCTTGACGGGGATCTTCTTGCCGTTGACCTCGGCCGGTTCGAACACGAACTGGCGCGCGGCGGCGACGGCGGCGGCATCGAAGGCCGGACCCGCCGACTCGAGGACGACGACCGCGACGACCGCGCCCGTCTCCGAGATGCCGAGCGAGAGGACGACCCCCGCTTCCTTGCCCGATTCTTTCTCGCTCGGCGGATATTCCGCTTCGACGAACTTCGCGATGCGAGGCGGCTTGATCGTCCTCGCGTTGACGTTGGGGTTGGAGTTGGAATCGCCGACGCGTTGAGCGCCCGGCTGGGTGTCGCTCTGGGCGTGCGCGTTACGCACGAATCCCAGGGTCAGCGCCGCGAGCACGACGCTGCCGATGGTTGCATTGCGAGAGAGAGTCATGATCCGAGCTGGAAGCGAACGGAGCCCTTGATAGTGTAAGAAACGGCCTTGCCGCACTTCGTGGCGGGCTTGAAGGACCACTGCTTGGCAGCAGCGATGGCAGCCTCGTCGAGGCCGAAGCCGAGACCTTTGAGAACTTTCACGTTCGTGACGACGCCATTCGCGTCCACCGTGATCTCGAGCTTCACGGGGCCTTCGACGTTCGCCTGCCGGCCCTCCGCCGAGTACTGCGGCTGGATCTGCTTCTCGAGCTGCGGTTTGACGGGGTCTTCCTTGCAGTCGTCCGCTGCGACGGGCGCGAGCGTCTTGACCTGCTTGACCGGCGCGGTGCCCGTGCCGGCGGGTGCGGGACCGCGAGGTCCGGTCGGGATGGCCATGCCACCACCGCCGTTGCCCATCGCGAGGTTTCCGAGGTCCGCGAATCCATCCATCGCGGCCGGGGCGTCGCCTGCGGGAGGCGGCGGCGGAGCGTTGGTGGGCGGCGGAGGCTCGGGGGCTTGTGCTGCCTTCGGCTCGGCCATGGCGGCCTTGGCCTTCGGCGCGGGCGCTGCGGGCTTCGGAGGAGGCGGCGGCTCGGGAGGCTTCGGTTTCGCCTCCTCGGTCTTCTTCTTCGACTCCGCGAGCGCGATGGCCACGGAGCTCGTCTTCTTCTCCTTGGGGAGTGCGCCCATCCACGCGTACACGCCGACGTGCGCGATGAGGCTTCCACCAACGAGAATGCTCTGAATGCGGTTCATCGCTTGGGAAGGGACGGGTCGATCACTCGTGATCGACGTTGATCGCGAACTTCGAGATGCCCTCGCGCTTGGCGAGGTCGATGACGTGGACGACCTTGCCGTGCTGGGCCGTCGTGTCGGCGCTGATCACGAGGTTGAGCTCTGCGCCGCCCGCCTTCGCTTCACGAAGTTTGGCGACGAGCTCGTCTTCGCTGACCGGCTCCTGCTTGAAGTAGTACTTGCCCTCTTTCGAGACGCTGACCTGGGCGGTCGATGTGACCGCGTCGTCCGAGCTGGCGCTCTTGGGGAGCTCCACCTTGAGGCTCTGCGCGACGATGTACGTGGCGGAGACCATCATGATGACGAGGAGCACGAGCACCACGTCGACCATCGGGGTGATGTTGATTCCGACGATGCCGCCGCGGCTCTTACCGCCGCCGAGTGAGGCGCCCATCGGTCACTCCGCCTCGGCGATGGCCGCGTCACTGGTGCGCGCCGTCGGGATGACGATGCCCTTGCGCTCGCTGCCGTTCGACGCGGTGCGCGCAGCCGAGCCACGGTGCTCTTCGGCCTTCATCGACGCGGTGACCTGCTTGGCGATCATCGCCACGTTGGTCTCCACCGTCGCGATCTTCCCCTGGACGATGTTGTAGGCGATGACGGCAGGGATGGCGACGAAGAGACCGACGCCCGTGGCGACGAGAGCTTCGGCGATACCGCTCATGACGTTGCCCATTGCCGCCTTGTTCGCGCCGTCACCGAGCTGGTGAAAGGCTTCAATGACGCCGATGATCGTGCCGAACAGACCGATGAACGGCGAGTTCGAGCCGAGCGTACCGAGGTAGCCCTGGCCACGCTCGAGGTCCTTCTTGCGCTTTCCGAGCTGGGATTCGACCGCGTCGTTGAAGGCCTCGGCGCCGCCGTCGATCCACTCGAGCGACGCGCCGATGATCTGGGCTTCGATCGCGCGGCTCTCCCCGGCCGCCTTCTTGGCGCCGTTGATGTCGCCTGCGCGCAGGCGGCGAACCAGCTCGTCGGCGAGGGCATCGGCATCACCACTGTTGCGGCGGAAGAAGAAGACGCGCTCGACCATCGCGGCGATCGAGAACACCGACAACAAGAGGAGCAGGTACATGACCCACGAGCTGCCCAGGAGGGCGATGCGTAGAAGACGTTCGACGAGCACGGGGGTTTTCCTTTCGCAGTAACGGAGGCAGGGAAGACTTCAGAAGGTGTAGGACGCCACGTAGAGCGGCGGCTGTTCGCTCTCGTTGCCCGAGAGCGTGTTGGCGAGGCGGCCGTCGAAGCGTTTCTTCTCGACGAGCTTGCGATTCGGTACTTCGCCTTCGGCCTCGTAAATCACGTAGCTGAAGGAGGTGGCCTGACGGCCGCACGCGCTGAAGAGCTGCGCGTACAGGTCGATGGTGCCCTGCGGGCGCTTCTGCCAGACGAGGTTTTCGCGACGGCGACCGTCTTCGACGCACGACGCGAGAGAATCGCGGTCGACAACACCGATGTCGGGGTTCGCGGCTCCGCCGTCAGCGGTGGGATCGGTGAGCGGGTGCTTCGGATCGACCGTGCGACCACCAGGGAGGGTGACGCGGAGATCGACGTCCATCGGCGCGTCCCACACAAGGGAGACGACGACGTCCGGGGGCGCGATCTTGGGATCGCAGGAGTTCAGATTGTCGGGGATGGCCGAGGCGACGCACAGGCTGACTTCGTCCTGCTCGCCGGCCACGCCGTTCGCGTCGATGGCGACGACGCGCAGCGGGTGGAAGCCCGGCGTCTGCGTCACGATGGTCGAGAAGTCGACATCGGCCCCCCACGAGAGCTCGCCAGGGAACTGCGGGTCGGGCGCGCCGAGCGGGAAGACCCAGTAGCCGGTGCCGACGTCCGCGAACCGAACCCCGATGCCCGTTGCGCGCTGGGATGCCCGCCCCTCGAATTTCTTTCCGGCCTGTCCCGGGAGGACGACACGGTTGTTCGAGCTGATGCTGGTGACCTTGAGGTCGTCCGGACCGGGCGTGCCGGGCTGCGTGCCGGGGAGCGCGCCTTCGATGAACTGCGCGCTCTTCACGTGCATCGGTTCGTCGACACCGACCCTTGCGTCGCTGCCATCACAAGCCGCGAAGCTCCCGCAGAGACCGACGCCGAGGCTGACGGCGAGGATTGCCGATGCGATCGAGCGGCGAATCACAGTGCCACCTGCAGGCGGAGAGTGAGGACGTTGTTCTTGAGATCGTGCGGAAGACCGCGGTCGTCACGCGCGAGCTTGTCCCGGATGATGTCGTACTGGAACAAGAGGCGCGCGCGGTCCGTGCCCTTCGGATCCGGGAGGACGAGACCGACCATCGGCGAGAACGTGTCGATCGCCTGCGAGGTCGGAATCAGCTTGCCGCCGCGCTTGTCGAAGAAGTCGGCGTTGGGGTCGTAGTGGTCGTAGCGAAAGCCGACGACACCCCACTTGGTGACTTCCTGCGTGAAGCCGGCGTAGAAGCCGAGTTCGCGCGAGTCCGTGCCGTTCGTGACCGGGTCGGCGATGAACAGCGTGCGGTCGAGGTTGTTCGCGAGAACGAGCTCGCCGTAGAGCATCGTCTGACCGAGCTCCGTGCGAAGGCGGACCTGAAGGTCGGCGCCGACCGCCCAGCGATCGAACGTCTGCGAAGGCGTGGCCGAGGCGGCCGAGACGCCCGAGAGCTCGGTGGGCTGGATGGCGCCATCTTCGTTGGCGTCCTTCCACTGGACGAAACCCTTGGTGGCGTCGGTGCCGGAGTGGAAGCCCTTGCCGCGAAGCGCGGAGACGTGACCGGAGACGCCGAGGTCGCTACGCGGCGTGGTCTCGGCGCCGACGCGGAAGACGATGTCCTTTTCGGAGCGGGGCGTAAGGCCGGGGAAGCCGTTCTTGTTCTCGAGCGGCTCGCCGTTCATGAAGGCGATGTCCCAGCGGAGGAACGAGATGCCGCCGTGGAGCTTGATGCCGACGTCCGGCTCGGCCGAGAAGAAGGCCTGCGAAGCCGACGTGCGCTCCATGAACCAGCGGTTGCGCGGCCACTCCGTCAGCTCGTAGCCGAACGGCGTATCGAAGAGACCCATGGTCACCGCCGCGAGCGGCACCTTGGGATCGTTGCCCGGCACCTTGAGCGTGCCGAAGGCGTGGAGGATCCGCATCTGCGGTCCACGAATCGTGTTGCCGTCGGCCTCGATCTGGAGGGCGGCATACTTGTACTCGCCGTCGACGCGAACGCGCGCGCGACGGAGCGTGAAGCGATCCTTGTTGAGGAGCGTTCCGCCCTGACCGAGCTGGTCCTCCGACGTCTGGTTCGTCTGGTATTCGCTCTGGAGGAAGCCGGTCACACGGTACGGCGCAAGAAGCTCGGCGAGATGCCCGAGCACTCCATTGCGTTCACGCGCTTCCTTCGCCTCTTGTTCGAGCACGGCGAGGCGCTCTTGAACGTCGGCCGAAGCGGGGGCGGCATTCGCCGCTGCAGGCGCGGTTGCAGGAGACTGAGGTGCTGCACCGGCCGGCTTGGGCGCGGCGGGAGCAGTCGCAGGGGCGCTCGCGGGCGCCTTGGCCGGCTGGGAACCCGGCGTCGAAGGAACGACGAGATCGTCATCGTCGTCCTGCGCTTTGTTTTGCGCGTGGGCGGAACGAGCGACGACGAGGGTGGAGGCGAATGCGAGGATCGCCGCCGAACGACTCAACGAAGAATGCATCGATCTCGAGCTCTAATTAGGCGTCAGGCGAGAGCCCGCCGCCCCGGCGATCGCTGAGCGATACGCCGGGACGAGCGGACAAAGGTTCGAATCAGGGCGTCGGGACGGTCGGCCAGCCCGGGATACGGGTGTTGTCGAACGTCGAGCCGGTGCACGTCTCGGGCTCACCGCCGTCGGGGTCGGTGTTGCCGCCGTCGGGGTTGGTGTTGCCGCCGTCCTTGTTGTCCGGGTTGGTGATCGGCGGGTTGTTCTTCGGGCCGTCGGTGGCGCTCGACGAGTCGCTGCTGCACGCCGCGAGCGTCATGAGGCCCGCGCCGAGAACGGTCGCGAGGATCGCAATGGTCTTACGGTTCATGATGATCACCTCGCCTCGCAGTAGCCGTAGCGGCACTTGTTCGAACCACCGCACTCCGTGTCCGCGGTGCACGCCTTACACGTCGAGGGCGCCGTACCCTGGGCCTTCGACTCGAAGTAGCAGCCGCACGGCTCCTCGGGCTGGTAGGCCACCGACTGAACGTCGCCGACCTCACCATCACGCTTCACGTTCATCGCGCACCACGGGATCGTGTGAGCCGCGACTTCCGTGTCGATCATCGTCTTCTTCGCCGCGGCGTCGAGACCTTCGCGCGTGAAGTAGTTGATGACGGTCTTCACGTTGGGGTTGGTCGGGACGCCCGCACCGTCGACCTTCGTGAGGAGGTGGAGAGCACCCCAGATCGTGTACTTGCCCGAGCGGACGTTCACCTTGTCGAACGAGGTCGACGACGAGTCCGGGAGGAGTGCGCAGCTCGAGCCCTTGGGCTGGAACGCGAGGATCTTGACCGCCGACTGCGTACCCGCGCGGTTCGTGTCCGCGTAGTCCGCCGCCAGGATGCCGAGACCGCCGTTGGGGTTCGTCGCGTCCGCCGTGTGGACGGCGCTGAGAACGTCACCGCTGCCGGACTTTTCCGTGCCGTTCCACTTGCTGATCTGGAGGCCGATGGCCTTGCCGATCATGCGGCGGGTGCCGGAGGTGTCGGGGCGCTGGAAGAGCGCCGTCTTGTCGCTCCACGGGGTAACGACCGTACCCGTGCCGCCAAAGCCGTAAACGACCGAAGCCGCTTCTGCGCTGATCGAGCTTTCCCTCGACGACGGGGGCGCCACGAAGGTCATGACCTGCACCGGGCCGTGGAAGTCCTTGAAGCCGGTCGCCGGGACGGTCACGCCGTCGCACGTCGAAGCGTAGACGTCCGAGAGACCGATGTCCGGGATGTGCCCGGCGGTCGTATCGACATCGCACTTCAGCTCGGTCCCCGCGTCGTCCCAGTAGCTGCCGCTCGTCTTGTCACCCGTCTGGGTAGCGACTTCGCTGAGACCATTGCACGAGGCGGTGCTCTGGTAGATGAGGCGAATCGAGCTGCCGGCGCCCTTGAGCGTCGCGCTGAGCTGCTTGAGGACCGGCTTCACCGCGCTGGAACCAGCGAGGTAAACCTGGTCGCCACCAAGCGTGCTGCACTGCGGGTTGGCCGCAAAAGCCGTGGACGAAGCACAAACCATCGTCGCGAGCGCGGCGCCGGTGGCGAGCGCGCCCGAGAAGAACGGACGTTTCATTCGAAGTTACCTTCCTGCTCGCGATTCACGCTTCGACGAGCGCGTCGGAGGCTACGGGCCTCACGTGAAGTGGACGTGCGCGTTTTGCGACTTTCGTGCGAGCGCATGACGGCCTTCTTGTGAGCTCTTTGTGACAACCGACGGGCAGTTCACGCGAGAGCCGAAATCTCGCCACGCGATCGACGGTTCAGCTTTCGCGTTCGTCACGCGAATTGCGCAATCACTCGCTCATGTGGCGGCTTGTGACGTCACAATCAGTGCAGGATGCAACAACACCCTCATCAAGCGCTGCCATGACGAGTTCACACACACACTTCGCGAGGCTCTCCCCCACGCCATCGACACGCACGTGCCGAAGCCCTCGCGACACGCCCCGATCGCCTGGCAATGCCCTTGTGGCCGGGACGCCTCGAGCGTTCGGCGACTGGGTTGCAAGAGCAACGCAGGCTCAATCGTCGACAGGAATGTGCCTACGTAATATCAAATAAGCACAACCGTCATTCGACACACGTAAGCTCACACGTCGGGAGAAGTGACGACGGCGCGGTTCGGCCGTACTCTTCTTCCTTGCGATGACGAGAGACGCCGACCTTCCCGACGCGCGCGACGGCCTCACGCGCAAGGAGCGCGTCGTCTTGTGGATGCTCGGCGAGCTCCAGAAGGAGCGTGACGGCCGCATGGTCCCCCTCCCCATGTTGTACGGCCGCGTGCTCGAGCACGTCGACATGAGCATCGCAGAGCTCCAGGAAATCGTGGCGCGCCTGGGCGCGCGGCGCTGAGAGAAAGCCGCCGCTGTCTGCCGCCCGGAGGCGGTGCTTTCTCCAGGAGAAGCGCACCGCTCCGTCTGCGGAATCCGCGGCGCTCTTGCCGGAGATCCGCGGCGCTCTTGCCGGAGAAATCCGCGGCTCCCTCCTGTTAAATTCCCTGCCCTCATCCCCCGCCCTTCTCCCAGAGGGAGAAGGGAGGAGAACTCACCGGGGAACGCGCGGGTGACCGTTACACGCTCACGTGAAAGGTCTGCACACGCCTCCGTGCCGGCTTTCGCTGCTCCCTCCCGGTGAAATCCGCTGCCCTCATCCCCCTCCCTTCTCCCAGAGGGAGAAGGGAGGAGAACTCACCGGGGAACGCGCGGGTGACCGCTACACGCTCACGTGAAAGTTCTGCACACGCCTCCGTGCCAGCTTTCGCTGCCTAGAGCCCTTCTCCCTCCGGGAGAAGGGCTGGGATGAGGGGAGCGGAGCTCGCAGTACAGCAACGATCCTCTCCCCCCTTCTCCCTTAGGGAGAAGGGCTGGGGATGAGGGTCGAGCACACCTGCTCGGGCGGCTGCTCGGAAGGTGCTGCTGCTCCTGCTCAGTTCCCTTCCCAGCGCAAGCTCTCGCCCGTCACGCTCGCGATCTTCTGCTGGTTCTGTCCCTGCGTGTTCGAGAGGTACAGACCGCCTCGGGTCGAGAAGAACGCGACGGTGCGGCCGTCGGGCGAGCAGGCCGGGTAGGTGTTCGAGCCCTGGTCCTGGGTGAGGCGCTTCACGTTGCCGCCGCCGAGGTCGGAGCTGAAGATGTCCCAGGTGCCGCCGTCGCGGCCCATGAAGAGGATCTTCTGGCCTTCGGGGTCGTTGCACCACGCGGGGGCCATGTTGTACGTGCCGCGGAAGCTGACGCGCTTGCCGTCGACGTAAATCTGCGGGTTGCCGCCTTCGTTCGAGACGTACGCGAGCTGGCCGCCGGGGCCGAAGGCGGGGTGGGTGTTGAGTCCGCCCTTGGTGGCCTTGCTGAGGTTGCTGCCATCGGGCGAGCCGACCCAAATGTCGCTCTGGCCGCCTTGCGAGATGACGAGCGCCATCTTGCCGGCGCCGAAGGCGACGCCGAATACGAGGCCGGCGTGCTTGAGGACGGCAGCGGGGTTGCCAACCTTGAAGAGCTGGTAGCTGCCGTCGGGCAAACCGCCCGAGTAGTAGACGCCGCCGGGTCCAAAGGCCGGGGCGAGAGCAACGTTGGAGACCGCCGGCAAGCGACCGAGGCCCTGGCCGTCGCTGTCGATGCCGAAGATGCCCTTCTGTCCCCTGCCCGTCGTGGCGCTGAAGACGAGGCGCGAGCCGAAGCTGCCGGCGGTGCCGGTAAAGTACTTCACGACCTCGTTATCGAACTGGTGAACCGCGCCTCGAACGGCGTTCGGCGCGACGTCGTATTCCTTCTTGAGCACGGCATCCGAGCCGCGCGACACCACGTAGAGGCGCATCTCGAGGTGCACGTTCGAGCCGCGCATCGACGCGTTGCCCTTCACGACGCCTTCGGCGCCGATGTTGCGCCAGGAGGCCGGATCGATCGCCACGCCCTCCTGCGCGAGGTTGGCCGTGAAGCTCTTCGGGTCGAGGACCTGGAAGATGCTCGAGAGCGTGAAGTCGCGGCTCGCGGTGTCGACGACGGTGTTCGAGACCGTGGCGTCGCCCGGAATGGGGGTGACGGCGATCTTGAAGAGCGAGCGCGTACCGCCCGAGACGACGACCGTGGTGACGCCGCCACCGCTCGCCGGAGGCAGCGAGCTACTCGAGGGCGCTGCCGCGCCCGAAGGCTGCGCGCCAGCGGGCAGCGTGAGGGTCAGCCAAGCAGCGGCCGCTCCCGCAAGGAGGAACGGCGACACGCGACGGGCAAAGCGGCTCACTTGGGCATGCATCGGGACGAGTCTCCATGAGGATCCCCCTGAATGACAAGTTGCACGGTACGCCCCCGGTACTGTTCGTCGACTTCCTTGGGGGGTGCGGGGAGCGCTGTCTTGTCGTCCAAAAGCTTGAGAAGCATGGTCCGTGCGGCGTCGTCGAAGAGCTCGTTACCGCTCGGAATGACCGGCCCCGTACGCACATGCCAGATGGTCATGTTGCGGCCGATGTTGACCTGCACGGCGACGCACAGCCTGCGCGCTTCCCCGACGGAGATGACCGTCGGCACGGTGAGGCGCTGCGCGAAGAACTGACTGAGCTGCGCGGCGTACATGTCGCCCGCACGAACCTTGCTCGGATCGGTCTCCGTTCCACCGTCGATACCGTCGGGATGCCCTTCCTCGGGTCGCGCTTTGCCGGCGTCTTCCGCGAAGGTGTCGCTCTTGGCGATGAGGTTCGAGAGGTCCGAGTCCTTCGTGTCGGGCGGAGGCGGCGCGCCGGCGTCTTTCTTCTGCAGCGGATCTTCGCGCGAGGCATTGAGCTGAGGCTTCGGCGCGGTGCGCTGTTGCGGAACGAGACGGTCAGGCAGCGTCTTGGGGTCGAGCGGCTTGCCGAGCTTGAGCAAGGTGGCCTGCACCACAGGACGCGAGACGAGCGGAGATTCTTCCTTCTCCTCGGCGTGCGGGAAGACGGCCTTCGCAACGAAGGGCCCTGCCGCGAGCAGATGGATCGCGACGCCCACCACGATGCCGACGAGGACTTCGTCGGACGTGTAACGCGGGCGGTAGGGGACTCCGGGCAGCTTCACGGGTGTTTGCTCTCTCGACGTTCGACGACGCGATTCGACCTAGATTCCAAGAAGGCTCACTTCACGACGCCTATTTCACGACGCCTACTTCACGACGCCTATTTGACGACCAGTGGGTCGGTGACCATGCCGAGCTTCTCGACGCCGGCACTGCGCGCGGCCGCCATGACGCGAAGCACGGCGCCGTACTTCACGTTCTCGTCGGCTTGAACGTAGAGCTCCCTCTCTTCTTGCAAGCGAGCGTTGGTCTTGAGCTTGTCCTCGACGGCGTCGGTGATCTCGTCCTTGCCGAGGTAGACGTGCTCGTCGGCGGTGACGATGACGAGCATCTTCGAATCGTCGGTCTGCATGGGCGCGCTCTTGACCTTGGGCAGGTCGACTTGCACGCCCGTCGTGAGCAGCGGAGCCGTCACCATGAAGATGACGAGGAGCACGAGCATGACGTCGATGAGCGGCGTCACGTTGATCTCGTTCATGCCGCCCATGCGGCGGCGCCCACGTCCGCCGCCTGCCGCGGCGCCCATTCCCATGGCTAGACGCCCCCGAGCTTGGCGCGCGAGGCCACGTCGGCGGCGAAGGCATCCATGATGTC
Source organism: Labilithrix luteola (assembly GCF_001263205.1). Classification (GTDB taxonomy): domain Bacteria; phylum Myxococcota_A; class Polyangia; order Polyangiales; family Polyangiaceae; genus Labilithrix; species Labilithrix luteola. Next base: position 8,476,332 of record NZ_CP012333.1, on the reverse strand, counting down.
CGCCAGCTCACCGACGCGACGCGCGAAGAAGTTGTAGGCCATGACGCTCGGGATCGCGGCGACGAGACCGATGGCCGTTGCGATGAGCGCCTCGGCGATCTTCGGCGCAACGACCGGCAGGTTCGCGCTCTGCTGGTTTCCGATGCTCAAAAACGCATCCATGATGCCGTAGACCGTGCCGAAGAGGCCGATGAACGGGGCCGTGGAGCCGATCGTGCCGAGCAGGCTCATCCACGACTCGAGGTGGGTGATCTCGGCGGCCGCCGCGCGGCGCGTGATGCTCTCGACGTGGGTGGCCTGGGCGTCGTCGAGGCGCTTGCCCCGCTCACCGCGCGTGAGCCGCACCATCTCGTCGTAGCCCGTGGCGAAGATGCGCGCGAAGGGCGAGCCTCGGAACGCCGACAGGCCTTGCTGGGCAAGGGCATCGAGCGATCCGGCGCTGTCGAACGCCTTCATGAACTTCTCCGAATCGTTGCGCGCTCGTTGGAGGTGCAGCGACTTGGCGAAGATCACGATCCAGCACACGACCGAAAATGCGAGGAGCACGAGGAGCACGAGCTTCACGGGCACCGACGCGTGGAGAACGAGCTGGACCGGGTCGAGCCGCTCTGGCGCCGCACCCCCGGCTGCTGCCGGCGCGCTACCCTGAGGCTGAACCGCGTTGAGCCCCGCGTTGAGCGCGACGTTGATCGACGAAAGGACCTCGAAAGCCATGCCCCGTTATCAGCCTGACTTGGAAGGCGTGTCAAATCCGGACAGGCGGCACGCGACGGGCGGGTCTTTTTGCCCCTCCGACCGCAGGCGGGGCCGTTTCGAGCCACTTATTCCCATCCCGCGGCACGATTCGTTTGTGCGCCGCCCCCGTCGATCGTAGAAAGCAGCCGTGCTTCGCCCCCGAAAGCCGCTTTTTGCAGCGCTTACGCTCGTCACTGCCGTGATGGGCGGTCTTGCCGCGATGACCGCGAGCGGTCTCGGAACCTCTGGCTGCAGCGGAACGAGCAGCGGCACGAACACCGTCGTGGTCACCGGCGTTGTCATTCGCGCCGAGACGCTCACCGCCAATCGCGGCTGCGGAACGAACCCCTCGCAGGTGTTCAAATATGCAGCCGTGGTGTTCGGCCAAGGCGCGAACGGCGAACTCGATCAGCCGATCGTGTCGAACGTCTATGACTGCTTCACGGACGTCACGTTCGTGAACCTTCCCACGCCGAACGGCAACGCGAACTACCGCCTCGAGGTCTTCCTCTACAACGCGGACGCGGCGAACGCGTTCACGGGCCTGGGGACCGTCAGCGCTTCGACCAACGCGGCCGCTCAGACCGCGCTGACGAGCCTGCAGGGGAGCAATCCCACGTGGACGACGAACTGCACGGCCACGCAGATCTCCCAGGTGCAAACGCTGGCTGTTTGCCAGCCGGTCATCGGGGGCAGCGCCGGCCTCGATGGCGGCACGCCCCCCATCGCGCTCGTCACGCTCGACACGAACTCGTTCGCCACCGACAGCGGTGTCGCGACGTGCGTGCCGGCGACCGACGCCGGCGCCGATGCGGGTGACGCGGAGACGGATGCCGAGGTCGACGCCAGTGCCGACGCGGAAGCCGACGCCGAGGCAGGCACCGACGCATCAGCGCCCGTGAACTTCACGTTCGACACGGTCCGGGTCCGACCGCGGATCGGTACGAACGTCGGCGCGTCCGTCGATCTTGCGTGCGGAACGAAATACGAGCTCCCGCTGGCCAACCCTGCGGTGGTCAACCTCGACGTCGGCTTGATCTCGAACGGCGTGCCCGTCGGTCAGACGACGTGCACCACGCAGGCCGTCCCGGGGCCCGATGGCGGCACGAGTCCGGCGCCGACCTGCCCCCCGGTCACGCCCCTGCCCTGACCGGCTGAGGCGCGCCACGAGCGCGAGAGCACGGCACGCGTCCAACGCACCGTGTCGAGGTGTCGAGCTTCGGCTTTTTGGCCGAGCCGCACGAAGCTCCCTGAATTTCAGGCTCGGCCTTGCCGTTCAAGCTCCTGTGGATGCGCGGAATCCGTCGCGCGATCGCCCTGTGGTCCTCGAGGTCCCACCCTTGCTCGGGCCCCTGTGCGAAACTAAAGTCATCGAGAGATGAGGCGCCCTGAGATGGACGGTGGGATGGTGATGGGCGGCTTTCCCCGACCGGGCCGCGCGCTCAAGGCCGTGCTCATCACGTTGTTCGCCGTCTCCGTCGCCGGCGCGGTGATCTTCAACTGGGCTCCCGGCGGAGCGACGGGCGAGCGCATTTTGCGCTGGTTCATGTGCGACCTGAACCTGGTTCTGGTCCGCCCGTGGACGCTCCTGACGTCGGGCCTCATCACGAGCCCGCAAGAAGTCACGCATGTCCTCTACGCGCTGATCGGCATCTACTTCCTCGGCTCGAGTCTCGAGGAACGCTGGGGCGGCGCACGGTTCATTCGTTTCCTGCTCGTCAGCGTGGCGGCGGGGAACCTGTTGTCGCTGCTCCTCAACCTGCTGGTGCCGGCGAGCGCAGGAGCGATCTTCCACCGCTCGCTGCTCTTCGGTCCGGGCGCCGCCATCGCCGCGACCGCCATCGCCTGGTCGCGTGAGCACGCGCACAGCCAGGTTCGGCTGTTCTTCGTCCTGCCCGTCACCGGCAAGATTCTCTTCTGGGTGACGATCGGCTTCTGCGTCCTCGGGCTCATCTATTACCAATCCAACCCCGAGGGCGCGTTCTCGCCGTTCGGCGGCGTGCTCGCCGGCATCCTGCTGTCGGGAAGCCCCTCACCTGCACGCAGTGCGTGGCTTCGCCTGAAGCTCGCGTTCCTTCGTCGCAAAGGCCCGACGCTCTCGGCCGAGTCGATCGCCGGCCTCGATCGCACTCGCGCAAAGCGCTCCGCGAAGGTCGGCGGCCCCACGCTCCGCGTCGTGAAGGGCGGCATGGACGACGAGCTCAAGGACCGTAAGCCCCCGACCGACAAGCGCTACCTCAACTAGCGCGCATCCGCCGCCGTGCGCACTCGGGTGCGCCGCCAATTTGTGGTAAGGCGGGTCCCGCCGCATGTGGACGCAAAGGCACCTGCTCGGAATCGAGTCGCTCTCGTCTGCCGACATCGACGCGGTCCTCGACCGTGCCGAGACCTGGCACGCGCTCTCGCGTAAGCCCGAGAAGAAGGCGAGCGTCCTGCGAGGGCGCACCGTCATCAACCTCTTCTTCGAGGCGTCGACACGCACGCGCACGTCGTTCGAGATCGCCGGCAAGCGTCTCGGCGCCGACGTCGTGAACGTGAGCTCGTCGGGCTCGAGCGTCACCAAGGGCGAGACACTCCTCGACACCGCGAAGAACCTCGAAGCGATGCAGGCCGACCTCTTGGTCGTGCGGCATGCGAGCTCGGGCGCGTGCGCCTTCCTCGCCGAACGCCTTCGCGCGGCGGTCGTCAACGCGGGTGACGGCGCACACGAGCACCCCACGCAGGCGCTGCTCGATGCGTTCACGATCCGCCGCGCCAAGGGCCGCCTCGACGGCCTCGTCATCGCCATCTGCGGTGACATCGCGCACTCGCGCGTTGCGCGCTCGAACGCCATTCTCTTCGGCAAAAAGGGCGCCGAGGTCCGCTTCTGCGCACCGAAAACGATGATGCCTCCGCACGCCGAGAGCCTCGGTCCCACGGTGAGCGTCATCCCGCGCCTCGAAGACGCCGTTCGCGGCGCCGACGTCGTCATGATGCTGCGCATCCAGCACGAGCGGCTCGCGGGGGCGATGATGTCGACCACGCGCGAGTACTCGCGCACGTTCGGCCTCGGGCCGGCCATGCTCGCAAACGCCAAGCCCGACGCCATCGTCATGCACCCCGGGCCCATCAATCGCGGCGTCGAGCTCGATCCGCGCGTGGCGGACGGTTCGCGCAGCGTCATCCTCGATCAGGTCGAAGCAGGCGTGGCGGTTCGTATGGCCGTGCTGGACCTGCTGCTCACGCCACCGGCCGAAGGATGAAACGCGACGCGCGGGCGGCGCTCGGAGTCTTCGACTCGGGGTTGGGCGGGCTCACCGTCGTACGCGCGCTTCGTGAGGCTCTCCCTCACGAAGACATCATCTACCTTGGCGACACCGCACGCGTTCCCTACGGCACACGCGCGCCGGAGACGGTCGTTCGTTATGCGATGGCCTGCGCCAATCACCTCGTCGCGCGTGACGTCAAAGCGCTCGTCATCGCCTGCAACACGGTGAGCGCCGTCGCGCCCGAACGCCTTCGCGTGGAGCTCGATCTGCCTGTGTTGGGCGTCATCGAGCCCGGCGCCCGCGCCGCCGCCGCCGCCACCAAGAACTTCAAGGTCGGCGTGCTCGCGACGGCAGGAACCATCGCCTCCGGCGCATATCCGCGCGCGGTGGCCGCCGCATCGACGCGCATCGAAACGGTGGGCCAACCTGCGCCCCTGCTCGTCCCCCTGGCCGAAGAGGGCTGGGTCACCGGCGACGTCCCACGGCTCGCCGCCCGTCGCTATCTCGAGCCGCTCGCCGAAGCCGGTGTCGACGTCATCGTCCTCGGCTGCACGCACTATCCCCTGCTCTTCCCGATCATCGAGCGCGAAGCGAAGGACATGATCGGCGAGCACGTGACGATCATCGACAGCGCCCACGCGGTTGCCCTCGAGGTCGCGAACTTCCTCGAAGGCCGCGAGCTCCTGCGTGAGGCCTCGCACGGGCCTGGTTCGATTCAATTGCTCGTGACCGACCGTCCCAAGAGCTTCGACGACACCGCCTCGCGCTTTCTCGGCAGCGTGACGAACGGTGCCGAACAAGTCGATCTCTGAGCTGAACGGCGCCGAAAGACGCAGTTCTACCGCGCGATCGCGGCGCGATTCGCACCATGTGCCGCGTCGCGAGCTGAGTTAGATTGCCCGCGTGCAGAAACTCGAAGCCGGAATTCACCATTTCCAGGCGAACTACTTCGCTCGCAATCGCGGTCTCTTCGAACAACTCGCCGAAGAGGGACAGCGGCCAGAGACGTTGTTCATCACGTGCTGCGACTCGCGCGTGGTGCCAAATCTCATCACGACGACGTCGCCCGGCGAGCTCTTCATCGTGCGCAACGTCGGCAACATCGTCCCCGCCGCAACGTCGATGGAGCGCGGCGCCCTCGGCGGTGTCTCGTCGGCCATCGAGTATGCCGTCGAGGTCCTCGAAGTCGGCAGCGTGATCGTCTGCGGTCACACGAATTGCGGCGCGATCGACGCGATTCTCCATCCCGAGCGCGTCGCCCACCTCCCGCTCGTCGCCCGCTGGCTCCGCGAGGCAGCGAGCATCCCCAAGCTCATCGAAGAGCGCTACGGGCACCTCGAAGGCGAAGCGAAGATGATCGCGGCGGTCGAGGAGAACGTGCTTCTCCAGCTCGAGAATCTTCGCTCCTTCGAGCTCGTCGCCAAGCGCCTCGACGCAGGCAAGCTCACGATGAGCGGCTGGGTGTTCAACATCGGAAAGGGCGAGGTCTTCGACTACGATCCGGAAACCGAGCAGTTTCTGAAGATCGGCGTCGAAGGCAACGAACGCCCGGCGTTGAGCTCGCGCCCGCCGCCGCCGGTCGTCCCCAAGAGCCGCTAGAGCTCGTCAACGCGCGATCACGAGCACGGCTTCGCGCGCGATGTACGGCACGTAGCGGAAGTCGTGGATCGACGTGACCTTGCCTTCCTCGAACGCGAGCTCCACGAAGTAGCCTGGCGACGGATCTGCGGGATCTCGGAACACGGCGAGCACTTCGCGCCCGCCGAGCCACGCGGGAACGAAGTGCCAGTCGTGGAGCGCGCTGTAGTTGTCGACATATCCACCGACGTCGCGCCGTCCGGTGCGCCGCGATCGCCCCACCAGATCGAGCCGCACGTCTTCGGCGAGCATTGCCCGCACGCCATCCCAATCGCGTTCGTTGAACAGCCGTGCGTAGCGCGCCACATCGAGCGAGGTCGCGCGGGCAGGTTCGAGCTGCTCCGCTGCGCTCGTAAGCGCCTTCAAGCGCGTTCGACCTCGGTGGAGCGCCGCTTTGACGGCCGGCTCACTGACGTCGAGCAGCTCGCAGATCTCCTCGATCGAGTGACCGAGCACGTCTTTGAGAATCACCGCGCTCCGCTGGGCGGGCGGGAGCTCGACGAAGCGTGACACCGCGAGCTGCACCGCCTCGCTCCGCGCCACGGCGTCTTCCGGATCGAGCGCGGCATCGGTTGCCGAGTCGAGCACGGTCTCGAGAGGCGCCCCCATCTTGCGCTCGTAGCGGCGCAGGTGATCGATCGCCCGGCCGTGCGCGATCTTGAAGAGCCAGGGCCGAAGCGGAGGCACCGTCTTTAGCTCGGGAAACGCGTAGTAGGCGCGGGCGAGCGTCTCCTGCACGATGTCTTCGCCGTCGGCCACGGATCCGGTCATGCGCGCGCAGTACCGATGGAGCTCAGGCCGCACGTTCTCCACGAGCGCCAAGAAGCGCGCGCGACCTTCGGACAGCTCCGCTGCGAGCGCATGGATATCGGTCATGACTGTGATCCGTCGAACGGCACGATGCCGGTGTCGCCTTTGATCGCGAACGTGGTCGTCGAATCGAACTTGGGATCAGTCAGGATCGTCACGACGTATTCTCCGTATTCGCGCGGCGACATGGGCTTTCCGAAGTTCTGCAAGAATGTCTCGAGGGAAACACCCTTGCGGTCGGCGTAGTAGCCCGCACAGGCGCGTCCGTGATCGGTCTCACCGATCATCTGCCGAGGGACCAGGGTTTGGAAGCGGATCCCGCGACCGAGCTCGTTCGAGACCACGTTCGCATAGTTCGCCATGAACATGATCATCCGCTTCGCACCGCCGTGACCGCCCGACATGGGCGAACCTGCGATCGCCGCGCCACTCGAGCCGAGCAAGACGCGGCTCCCTGACGCGAGCGGCAACCGCAACGCTTCCTGGATCCAGAAGAGCGTTGCCTTCACGTCGATGTTCCACGTCTTGCTGAAGGCATCCCAGTCGAGCTCGTGAATCGGCCCCATCGCGGGTGTCGTGCCCGCGTTGAGGATCAAGACGTCGGGCCTCACCTCCCGCAGCGCTCCCGCGGCGATGGCCTGATCGGTGATGTCACCGACGAGCACGCCCACGCCGAGCCGTCGCTTCACCTCCATGAGCTTGTCGGCGTCTCGCGCAAGGGCCGTCACCCTCGCCTTCTTCGCCACGAGCGCCTCGACGATTCCGAGACCAAGGCCGCGGTTTCCTCCGGTCACCAGCACGCGCTTTCCTTCGAGCGAATCCATGATGTCACTCTCCTTCTGCCCTTGAATTTCGGGCCTCGAAACGAGGACGATCGAGGCGCGCGAAAGGGTGCGGTGCGGTCGTCGATTTCTCGAACCTCGACCACGAAGGCGCAGGGTGCTCGAGGGCAGCTCGAGGACGTCCCGGGCGCGAAAGACCTCCACCGTGACGCGATCTGCGCGACACTGCGCGTGGAGGACAGTGACGTCGATGCCGTCTACGAGGAGAGCCGCGACAACCAAGCTCCCCGCCAACGCGAAGAACACCTCGAGCGCCGAACTGGCGACCACGCTCGCCTGGCTCGAGCAAAACGGCAGCAAGAAGGCCCGCGAAGGAATGGCGCGCTATGCCATTCCCACGGACAAGGCGTTCGGCATCTCCGTCGTCACGCTCCGCGCGCATGGCAAGCGGCTCGGGCGCGACCACGACCTGGCCCATGCGCTCTGGAAGACGGGGTATTACGAAGCGCGCCTGCTCGCGATGTTCGTGGCCGATCCCTCGCGGCTCACCGCGAACGAGATGGACCGGTGGTGCGCCGAGTTCGACAGCTGGTCGCTTTGCGATACGGCTTGCCTCCACCTGTTCGACCGGACGCCGCACGCGTGGCCGAAGGTGAAAGAGTGGGCTCGCAGCAGCGACGAGTTCGTGAGGCGCGCCGCATTCGCGCTCGTGGCGAGCCTCGCCGTGCACGACAAGCGCGCGCCCGACGCGCCATTCCGGGAGGCCCTGGTTCTCGTCGAGCGTGCAGCGAAGGACCCACGCAACTTCGTCAAGAAGGCCGTCAACTGGGCGCTTCGCTCGATCGGAAAACGCAACGCGACGCTCCATGCAGCAGCCATCGACGTTGCCGAGCGCCTGACCGCCGAGGCCGATCCCACGGCTCGCTGGATCGGCAAGGACGCGCTGCGTGAGCTGCGCGGCGACGCTGTGCGCCGGCGACTCGCCAAGAAGGTCAAAGCTGGCTGACGCACGCTGCGATTTTCGCCGCCCCCTGCGCGCATAGGCTCAGTGGACGCGGATCATGCGCGGCGGCTTGGCGACGTAGTCGCTCTTGGCGATGGTCGCCAGCGCCGCCTGAACCGCGGCTTCCTTCGATTCGTGGGTGAGGATGACGACGTCGACGGGAACGTCGGCGCTGCCCCGCCCTTGTTGCACCATCTGTTCGATCGACACGCCGCGCTCACCGAGAGCGCCGGTGATGCGCGCGAGGACGCCAGGGCGATCGAAGACCGTGAAGCGGAAATAGTAGCGAGCCTCGACCTCGGCCGTCGGGGAGAGCTTTCGTTCGGCGAGGCGGATGGCCCGCGTACTCTGACCTGCGGTGCCGCCCTTCTTGGCAATCGCGACGTCGACCAGATCGGCGACGACGCTGACGGCGGTGGGGAGATCTCCCGCGCCGCGCCCGGACAGGAGGCACGGGCCGAGAGCGCGGCCCTCGACCGAGATCGCGTTCAGCACCCCGCTGATGTTCGCGAGCGGTGCGTCTTTCGCGACGAGCGCCGGGTGAACGCGTAGCTCGAGCTCGTCGCCACGCTCCTTGGCGATGGCGAGCTGCTTGACGACGAACCCAAAGCGCTCGGCGAAGGCATGGTCGACCGGCTCGACACCACGAATGCCCTCGGTGAGAACGCTGACGCCGTCGAGGCGCGCGCCGAATGCCAGCATCGAGAGAACGACGAGCTTGTGCGCGGCGTCTCCGCCGTCGACGTCGAGCGTGGGGTCAGCCTCGGCAAAGCCCTTCTGCTGCGCCTCTTTGAGCGCATCTTCGAACGACAGCCCATCGCTCTGCATGCGCGTGAGGATGTAGTTCGACGTGCCGTTGATGATCCCCGAGAGGCTCGCGATGGTGTCACCCGCCAGCGCGTCGCGAAGCACGCGAATCACGGGAATCCCGCCACCGACGGCGCCCTCGAAGGCCACGTCGACTCCGCGGCTGCGCGCGCGGTCGAGGAGCTCGGCCCCATGGAGGGCGAGCAGCATCTTGTTGGCCGTGACGATCTGCTTGCCCGAAGCGATCGCACGACCGAGGTAGTCGCGCGCCGGATCGACCCCGCCCATCACCTCGACGATCACGTCGATCGACGGATCACCGAGGACGTCGTCGGGGTTCGTGGTCAGGCGCGAACGTTCGAGCTCCTTGACGCGCTCTTTCTCGGGGTCGCGCACGAGCACGCGAACGACCTCGAAAGGAGCGCCGACACGAGCCTCGAGATACGCCGCGTTCGCACGAAGGAGGTGGAGGACGCCGCCGCCGACCGTGCCGCAACCGAGCAGACCCACTCTGATCATGAGCTCAGGCTACAGGGGTCTCCGAACGCGTCACAGCAGTTACGAGCGGTGCGGCTATTGGTACGCGAGGCAGACGCCGGGCTTGTCATCCTGCAGGAAGGCATGGCGTCGGCCCAGCCAATACGCCACGAGATAATCGACGCCGGGCTCGACCTGCCCCGGGTTCGCATCGCGGTAGAGACTCCACGGGTGACGCTGCCAGAGGAAGTCCTCTGCGGGCCGATCGCCGACGTCGACCGCGTCCGTGTCGATACACTGGTCGGTGCACGTGGCCGAGTGCTGGTACTTCGGCGTGCTGCGTAGATCGACCGCCGGATGGGTGCGTGGAGCCGGCGGGAACTGCGCGAGCTGCGTAGCCGCTTTCGAGGCCGCGTCCGCATCGCCGCCCGGTGCGTGCGCGGCGTAGATGAAGGAGAAGAAGCTGTTCTTCGTATTCACGAACTCCGGCCAGAGCGTGGTCTTCATGAGCTCGTCGCGAACGCGGCTCTTGTAGCCGGCCGAATCCTCCAGCCGCGCGAGGTTGTAGAGCGGCTCCCACATGATGTTGTTCGCGTAGTAGCTGTCGCCGCACGCGGCGCTCGTCGACGGCTTGACCGCCACCTTCAGCCAGTCGTTCACGTTGCCGCCCGCGCCCGTGTGACCGTAGTAATAGTTCAGGATCGCGTCGTGGCGTGCCTTGTAGCTGGGCACACCGTCGGTCACGGCGATCGCCACGCGGAAGAACGAGGCAAGCATCACCGCGCTCGACTGGCGATAGATGGGAGGCGCCCACGAGAGGAGCGGAATCTGCTTGAGGAGGTCGGCGAGGTCCGGCGTGAACTCCTGGAATCCGCGCATCTCGCCGCCCTGCAAGTCCGCGGACTTGATGACGATGGAAATGGCGCCGTCTTTCATCTCGCGTGGGTCGAGCACGGCGAAGCGCAAGGTCAGGTTGGTCGGCGTCACCGTGAAGCCGTCGTAGGTGACCTTCACCGAAACCGTGCGCTCCTTCATCAGCTCTTCGACGAGCATGACCACGTCCCGACGAATGACATCGCGCTTGTCTTCGTCGGCCGGGCCCAGCGCCTCGTACGCGAGGCCGTAACCGAGCATCACGCCTTGGTACTGATCGCGGCTGATACCGCCGACGTAGTCGTAGTTCTTTCCGTCGTAGGGAACGTTGCAGTGCGAGCGCGTGTCTTGGCCGCAGGCGAGGTCGCCCGTGGGGAACGGGTACGTCTTGCTCGACTCCTTCGTCCAGCGCGCGAGGATGCCCGGCTCGCCGGACACGTTCATGAACAGGTGAATGGTGTCGACGAGGGAACGCACGCGCGCGCGAGCATCCGCGGAGCCGGTGGCGATGAGTCGTGCGGATTCGGCCGCGAGATAGGTGCCCGTCCAAATCGCCGAGTCGCCGAGCCCGCCCATGTAATCGAGCTGGGTGAAATTCGGCGGATCCGCGTAATGCGGACTGCCGATACCGCCGGTCACCATCGGTCCCTTGCTCATGAAGGCGAGGTAACCGCGTGACCGGTCATGCATCGAGGCAACCGGATCCGGCAGTGCCGCGGCGCTCCCCTTGGTCACGTCCCAAAGACCACAGGTCTTGCCTCCCTGCGATTCACCGAGCGTGCACTCGTCACTGCATGCCCCGACCGCGCACGCGCCCTGGAAGCAGCCCGAGCCCGCTGCACACGCGTCTTCGACCCAGCGCGTGCCCTGGTCGGTCTTCTTGCACGTCTTCGAACGATCCTTGGCGATGCAAAGCGCCGTGTCCAGAACGCACTCGTCTTCGGGATTTGCCGGTTCCGCGGCATCTCCACCTTCGGGTGACGCGGGCTTGCTCGTGGACGACGACGACGACGGAGTCGGAGCCGGAGCCACCGGCTGATTGGCAATCGGTAAATTCGAATCGCTGCTCGAACATGCCGCGGCAGCGAGACCGAAAAGAATGGAACTCCCGATACCGGTGACGACGAATGGCGCGAGCACTCGAAGGCGCATCGCCGCTCGCTACCACATGATTGCGAGTTGCGCCGCTCCCCAAAGCGAACTTTCCCCTGCGCGCCACTCCTACGTTCGCGCGTTCGCGCACGTCCCTCCTCGTGCGCGAACGTCGCGGTGCGCCTGGTCAGGCCTTCACGCGCTTCATGTCGGGATCGTAGAAGGGCTTCATCGAGGCGACGGCGGGATAGAGCTTGCCGGCAATCTCCACCTCCCAGGTGCCCGCATCGAGATACGCCTGCGTGACGGGCTCCCCCGCCTCGATCATGGCAAGGCCGACGGCACCGCCGAGGGTGAATCCGTACGACGCCGCACGGATGTAGCCGACCGCCGTTCCGTTTCGACGCACGACCTCGGCGTGGAACATCATCGGCTCGGGATCCTTGAGGAGGACCTGGACGATGCGGCGCTTCAGCGGCCCCTCGGCCTTCTTCGCCATCACGGCCTCTTTGCCGATGAAGCCGCCGGGCTTCTTCAGGTCCACCGCGAAGCCGAGGCCGGCCTCGAGCACCGAGTCGGTGTTGTCGATGTCATGGCCGTAATCGCGATAGCCCTTCTCCATGCGCAGGCTGGCGAGAGCCTTGAGCCCCGCATGACGAAGGCCGACGTGCTTGCCCGCTTCGACGAGGCGGTCGTAGACGTGCGTGGCCTGCTCGGTGGGCACGTAGAGCTCGTAGCCGAGCTCACCGAGATACGTGATGCGGACACAGAGCGCGCGGGCGAAGCCGATGTCGATCTCGCGGGCGGCGCGGAACGGGAAGGCTTCGTTCGAGAGATCTTCCGTGGTCACACGCTGCATGAGCTCGCGAGAGCGCGGCCCCTGCACGTTGATCTGCGCATAGCCCGACGTCACGTCGGTCACGAACGCGTGCGCGTCGGGTGAATGGCTGTCGATGTGGCGCTTCAGCCACGTTTCGACGTGACGGTGTGCCGTATCGGAGGCGACCACCCAGTACTTCTCGTCCGAGAGCTTGGTCACGGTGAGGTCGGCTTCGAGCGTGCCGCCTTCGTTGAGCCACTGCGTATAGGTGATGACGCCGGCTTCTTGATCGACGTTGTTGGCCGAAACGTAATTGAGAATCTTTCCAGCGTCGCGCCCCTGGACGAGGAACTTCGCCATGAAAGACATATCCATGAGAATCACGCCTTCGCGCGCCGCACGGTGCTCTGCCTCCCAGTACGGGAACCAGTTCTGGCGCCCCCAGGAGAGCTTGTCGACCTTCGGTTCGTGGCCTTCGGGCGCATACCAATCCGGCCCTTCCCAACCGCTGACGTCCTTGAAGTAGGCGCGCTCGGCGGCAAGCCGATCGTGGATGGCGGACTTCTTCGCGCCGCGCGCCGTCTGCATCGAGCGCGTCGGGTAGTGGCACTGGTAGACCATGCCGAGCGATTCGACGGTGCGCGTACGGCGATATTCAGGATTCGCCTGATACGTATGCAGGCGATCGATGTTCATCCCGGTGATGTCCACGTCGGGACGACCGTTGATGATCCAATGTGCCATCACGCGGCCGAGGCCGCCGCCGGTGAGAATGCCAATCGAGTTCAAGCCGGCCGCGACGAAGTAGTTCTTGAGCTCCGGGGATTCACCGACGATCGGCGCGAGGTCCGGCGTGAAGCTCTCCGGTCCGCAGAAGAACTTCCGCACCCCGACTTCGAGCGAGACGGGGATGCGTCGCATCGCCTTCTCGACGTACTCGCCCATACGATCCCAGTCCGGGGTGATTTCACCGAACGAGAAGTCGTCCGGCACGCCCTCGATCTTCCACGGCGCGCACTTCGGCTCGAAGAGGCCGATCATGAGCCCGCCGACCTCCTCGCGGAAGTAGCCGTACGAGCCGGGATCTTCGAGCACGGGGAGCGAGCTCGGGAGATCGGGGATCTTGTCCGTGATGAGGTAATAGTGCTCGGCAGACTGGAGCGGGATGTTGACGCCCGCCTTCGCGCCGAACTGGCGCGCCCACATGCCGGCGCAGTTGACGACGTACTCGCATTCGATGTCGCCGAGCGGCGTGCGAACGCCGGTGACCGCGCCACGCTTCTTCAGGATGCCGGTGGCGGGTACGCCCTCGAGGATCGTCGCCCCCTGCATGCGGGCGCCCTTCGCGAGCGCCATGGTGATGTCGACGGGATTCGCCTGGCCGTCTTCCTTCACGTAGAACCCGGCGAGGATGTCGTCGGTCTTGGCGAGCGGGAAGAGCTCACGGACCTGCGAGGGGGAGATCTCGTGGACGTCGACGCCGCAATAGCGGTTGAACGCCGAAACGCGACGATACTCTTCGAGGCGATCGGCATCGCCGGCCACCTCGATGAAGCCGACGGGCTTGAAGCCGGTGGAGAGCCCGGTCTCCGCCTCGAGGCGCGTGTACAGATCGCGCGTGTACTTGCGCATCGACGTCGACGTTTCGGAGAGCGAGCCGAACGTGACGATGAGGCCCGCGGCATGCCAGGTCGTTCCTGACGTGAGCCGATCCCGCTCGAGGAGGACGACGTCTTTCCACCCCATATGCGCCAAATGGTAGGCGACCGAGCAACCGATGATCCCACCGCCAACGACGACGACCCGCGCCCGCTCGGGCAAAACTCGATTCGACATGTCGGGCAGAGATTAGCCTGATCCGCGGCCTCCGTCCGCGTCGCCCGGGAGTCTCGAAAGCTGAACCTACCGAGGGGTGGTCACGACAGCGGATTGCTTTCGTGCGCCAGAGGTGGCGGCGCCGGCTCGCGCTTGTCTCGAGGCTCGCGGCTCTCAAGCCTCGAAGAAGGACGAGACCTCGCGCACGAAGAGCTCGGGCGCCGTGTCCATGGCGATGTGCTTCTGCTGCAGAAGCTCGACGATTTGGCTCGCGGGTAGCATCGACGCCAGCCGGGTCGAGGCCTCCCGCAAAAAGGTCGGGCTGTCCTGTCCGAGCAGCATGCGAATCGGCAGGCCGCTCACGACGAGCGGTGTGGGGTCGAAGCGATGGCGCTCGATGGCCGCCATTTCGCGCGCGATCGTAGGCGCTGCAGCAACGCGAGCCGGCCAGCTCGAATGCGATCGGAGCCGACCGATCTCGGCGTCGGACATCTGGACGATCTCGCGTAAGAAGCGAAGGACGAGAACCTCGCGATCACCGGTCTCGGCGAGCGCCAGATACTCCCGCATGAGCGGGCTCGCCTCCGCGACGGGAGCCGGCGGCACGAACGGCTCGTAGACCACGAGCTTCTTGGGACGCGGCGAGCCCTCGCGGGTGACGAGCCGCGACGACGCTTCGAGCGCCACCACGCCCCCAAAGGAGTGTCCCAGCAGAAAGACGTCTTCGCCGATGGCGTCGACGAGAGCCATCACGTCCTCGGCCTCGCGAGCGATGGAGTACGCACTGGAGTCGCCGCTCGCTCCCCGACCGCGCCGGTCCATCGCGAACAGCGTGTACTTGGCGCTCAGACGAGAGCGAACGGTGGTCCATCGGGTCGCGTCGCCAGCGATGCCGTGAATCACCACGAGTGGAGGCCCTTCCCCACTACGCTGCGCCACGATCGAGGTGCCATCGGTGGAGAGGACGGGAAAGGCGGTGATGCGGGACGACGACGCAGTGGGCGTGGACACGCTCGAA
This sequence comes from Labilithrix luteola, assembly GCF_001263205.1. Classification (GTDB taxonomy): domain Bacteria; phylum Myxococcota_A; class Polyangia; order Polyangiales; family Polyangiaceae; genus Labilithrix; species Labilithrix luteola. The sequence goes on along the minus strand of NZ_CP012333.1, from coordinate 8,461,214 downwards.
GAACACCGCATCCCTCGCGCGGCGGCAAGGCCCCGTCCGTAGGCTTTCGAGCCCGGCCAAACGAGACAAGGCGAGACCAAATCAAACTTTGAATCACAGAATCGCCATCACCAAACCAAACGAACGACAAACGGCGACGGGCGACCGCGTCGCTTCCGATGTCCGCGCCACGCTCTCCGTTTCGCCACGGAACGCCATGTACCCTGCCCTAGAAAGCGTGTCGCACCGACGTTGTCGACGTTCAGAATCGAGACGGCGAAGCGCCATGACGAAAGTGCGATCGCCACTCGCACTCGTCTCGAACAATTCAAACACTCGAAATTGTCACTACGACCTTCGAGAGCTATGACCGAAGGGTGCCATTCATCGAACGAGCGCCGCTCCGCACGATGCGCGCCTCCGCGACTGCCGTCGCCATCGTACTCGGCGTGGCCGCATGCAATCACGACATCACGACGCCGCTCCCTCCCGGCGTGCAGCCAATCGGCGAAGACGGCACCACGCCTCCCGACGCTCGTGACGGCGATCCCTACCCGGAAGACATGCACCTCGAGGGGCGATCACGCGACGACCTCACCATCGCGGTCGGCAACGGCTTCGTCCACGGCGACCTCGCCACCGTGTGGAAGGCCTTTTCGACGCCCGAAGTGGTGGCGGACCGAGGGGCCGACGAGCTCTCGTTCCGACGCGACACCGAGCCGGCGTACCAGGTGAGCTTCGTCGTCCACAACGTCGTGCACGACGTCATCACCGTGTCTTGGGACGTGACCTGGCGCGAAATCGCCTCCAAAGGCACGCGCGAGGCGCCCGAAGAAGTACGCGTGCGCTGGCAGAAGACCGAGGGGACGGGTTTCATCGACACGTACGAGGGCTCGGTCGGACTCTTCCCCGTCGCGCCGAACGTCACGCGCGTCGAGCTCGTCCAGCGCATCGAGGCGCATGGCCAGACCGTGGACGAGACGCTGAGCGGGAGCCGTTCGCTCTACGACCGCGTCGTCGCGGCCGTCCACAAGACACCAGCGCCGTAACTAGGTGGCGTAGCGCCAGCGCACCTGACCGGTCTTCGGATCGAGCGCGACAAGCCAGCCTTCGTCGGCTCGGACGGCGACGACGATCGATTCCGGGAGCTGATGGATGCGCCAGGCACCGATGATCGTTCCCTTGCCGATCTCCGCGGTCCAACGAAGGTTGCCCGCGGTGTCGACGGCGCTGAGCATCGTTTTTGCGGCTCGACGATCGAGCGAATCCTGATGAACGACGAAGAGCACGTTGCCCTCGACGACGAGCGCCTTCGTCACTTCGTCGAACTCCGTGTCGGAGTTCACGAGGAATCCGGGCTCGAGGAACGTCTTCGAGCCGATGGTGCTCTCGGACTTCCCCGACACGCCGCGAATCGAGAGGAGCTTTCGACTCGGGCCTGCGAACTCGTAGGTTCGACCGTCGACCGTCTCGCTGTCGACCGTGCCCGCTTGGGTGCGGCCGAACGCTCGGGCTTCCGGCACCGACGCTGCAAACTGCGCTTCCGACGTCGTCACCTCGAGCGAGCGAAGATCGCGTTCCACGAGCGTGTGCTCGTGGGGATCCTTCTCACTGCGCTCTTCGCACCAGAGGCGGTCTGGACCGCCTGGGAGGCAGTCCTGCGTCTCGACGCGAATCGCTCGTGCGAGCAAGGTCCCTCGCGTAGCGTCCACGACGTCCACCCGCCCATGCGACGTGTCCGGACCGTCCTCACTTCCGTGGACGACCTCCTCGACGACGACGATCACTGGCGTGCCGTCCGCCGTCGTCATTCGATGCGCGGCCACCGGCGCGCCGAATCCGAGCTTGTCCCGTCGTAATTCGAAATAGTGCAGGAGAGGAAACGTCACGGCGGCGATGGCGGCGAGCACGACGACGAGTCCGCCCAGCCAGTACAGGTCGGAACGATCGTCCTCCGTCGCCATCGCCCCAAGGTTATCAGAGTCCGCCGCCATCGGCTCCCGCGTGCACGGAGCCGGCATCCGCGGCGTCCGCACACGTCGCCGTCGTCGCGTCGCATACGCGCCCCGGACATTGAGCGTTGGAGGTGCACCCGACACGACAATCGAACGTCTTGGGGTCACAGATCGGTGCGGCGCGCCCGCAATCGTCGTTGGCACGGCATTTCACGCACCTCCCCGTCGCCACGTGGCATCGCGGAGAGTTCTGGGAACAATCGCTGTCCGTCGTGCATTCCACACACTGCTTCTTCGTCGGCGAGCACACCCCCGAAGTGCAATCGGCCGTGGCTACGCAGCCGACGCACGCGCCATTCCCTTCGTCGCACGTGGTTCCCGCCGGACAATCGGACGGTGCGTGGCAGGCCGGGTGGCAGTCGTAGTCCGACGTCCAGCAAGCACCGGCCGTGCAGTCGGACCGCGCTGGGCGACATCCAAGACAGCGCCCCTCCAGGCACCGGCCCGCGGAGACCGGACAATCCTCGTCGCGTGCACATTCCACGCACCCGAGAGCATGGTCGCAAACGAGAAACGGTCCGCAATCGTCACGGCCGTTGACGCCGCAGAGCGCGCCCGTCGAAGCTTCTGCATCACCGCCGGCCTCGGCGTCCGCGTCGTCCGCGCCGGCATCGGTCGTCACCTCGTCGGCGCCCGCCGCGTCCAGCCCGCCGTCCTGCGTCCGCGAGTGATTCGGACCTTCGTAGCAACCACCTAGAAAAGCGACGAGCGCAGCGACGTAGACCTTCATGGCGCCGCGCTCAGCAACGGCCGTGCCTCGCCACCTCAGGACACGAAGCAGCGCGTTTCCGAGAGCGAACGTGACACGCGGAAGGCGCCCCTTGCCAGATTGGCGGTGACGGCGCGCGGACTCCTTCGCATGCGGGCCACTTTGGCGAGCCCTGCGGGAGCCACACGAAAGTTCCTCGGCGCGTGAGCGATCCGCGCCCTGGCACGTGCAGTGCTGTGCGAGCGAAGGAAGGATTCGAATCGGTCGAATCCGTCCTTCGTCCACTCCATGTACCACTTCGTGTTTCGACACGTGGCGGCGACTCTCGCCGCCGTGTTCCTCTTCCTCGCGCCTGCGATGGCGCGCGCGGCAAGCCTGGCGCTCGCGCCTGGATACTCCGGAAATCCGCCTTCCCTACCGCGCATTGGTGCAACTGAGGGCGCGCCGATTCTGGAGAAGCGCCCCGCGGGCTTCGAGCCCGAGGGCGTCAGTCGACAGGATTGTCTCGACGACCAGCGAATTCGTTTTCCGCTCGTCCTCGGCGATGCTGCCGCCGACGCGCGCTTCGAGGCCTGGGCAACGACGGGCACGGACTGCAGCGAAACCGCCACGCGGGAATCCGCGGCCCGAACGTGCTGGCGAGTCGCCGAGCACATTGCTTTGACGACGAATCCCATCGTCGACATTCCCGTTCGCGCCATCCTGTCGGGTGTCAGCCCGAACTCGGCGGCGGCGCCCGTGGCGACGGCGGACGTTTGCGGCAAAGTCGACCTGACGAACATCACCGTCCAGTTTCTCTATTTCGATCCGGGCGCCGTTTCGTCACCGACCGCAAAGCTGGCATTCACCATTCGCGCCGACACGATTGGCCCCCCAGCCCCGGCCGGCGTCGAAGCGCTCCCGGGCAACCAACGCCTTCGCGTCTCGTGGGGCACGATCGGCGACGGCGGGCTCGTCTCCTTGCGTGGGGTCGACGTCTATTGTGCCGAGCCCTCATCGAACGGAGATGGCGGCGGAGATGGCGGCGCCGATGCCTCGCCGAACCTTGGATGCGCAGCCTCGAGCCTCGCGGGCGGAGACGGCGGCGCGCGCATTCCCGACAACGCCTTCGACGAGAAGTTCCTTTGCAGCATGATCACCGGCAACACGGCCGGGCCGGTCATCGTCGACCGCATCGACGGACAACCGCTCGTCAACGGAACGAACTACGCCGTCGCGGTCGCCGCAACCGACGTCTTCGGCAACATCGGCCCGCTGTCCTCGGTCGTGTGCGCCATGCCCGAACAGACGTACGACTTCTGGACGGACTACAAAGAAGCCGGCGGCAGCGCGGGGGACGGCGGTTGTGCGGTCGGCTCCAGGGCGATGCCCGGGTCGTTCGGAATCTGCGGAGCGTCTGGAGGTCTCGCCGGACTCGCGGTCATGGTGCTTCGCCGTCGTTCGCGAGCCAGACGACGGATCCCCTGACGGGCGGAGCGTGCAATCCAACACGACGCACGGAGCAAGGTACGGCACGCCGCCGTGGTACGTTGAATGACATGAATCCGATTCCGGAGCTTACGGTCGACCTGAACGTTGCGCCGGAGAAGCGGTGGGAGCCGCTCGAATCGCGGAAGGACGTCGCGCGCGAGCTGCTCGCGTTCTACCTCCGCGATCTGGGCGGCGCAGAGCGTTTCGCGTCGATGATCGCCGACTACGGCGCGGCTTTCGTCGACGAGGAGTATCGCGCGGAGATGCGTGGCATCGCGCGGCTGCTCGACGTGCCCGAGCAGGACGTGCTGCTCGCCAACCTGTACTACGACGCGCTCAAGCTCGTGCTCGGCTCGAGCATGGGCTGCACGGCGTTCGCCGTCGACACGCCCCATGGCCCTCTGCATGCCCGCAACCTCGATTGGACGACGGCGAATGGTCGGCTCGCCGCCGAGACGATCCTCGTGAATTTCGTACGCGACGGCGCTCCGCTTTATCGCGTCGTCGGATGGCCCGGCTTCACCGCGTGTCTGAGCGGTGTTGCACCAGGTCGCTTCGCCGTCACGCTGAATGCGGTTCTCGGCGACGATCCTCCGGAGCTCGCGACGCCGGTGTCCTTTCTCCTCCGGCGCGCCCTCGAGACAGCCGAGGACTTCGACGCGGCGATCGCGCTCCTACGCGACACGCCCGTCGTGTCGGACAGTCTGCTTCTGGTGACCGGAACGAAGCGCGAGCAGATGGCCGTCATCGAGCGGGCGCCAAAGCGAGCGGCGGTGCGTGGTCCTTACGGTGGGTGGGTCCTCGTCACCAACGACTATCGGGCCCTTGCGGCCGAAGGCCACGAAGCAGGTCTTCGGTCGGCGCTCGGCGAGACCTCGTGCGGGCGCTTCGATCGCGCACGGGCGATGCTTCGTGAACGTACTCCCCACGATGCCGGAGCATGCATGGAGATCCTTCGCGACCGTGGCGTGAAGATGGCGATCACCGTCCAGCACATGGTGCTGTCGGCGGCGACGGGCCAGGTGATGATCGAGCTTCCGGCCTGACCGCTACGACGTCGAATCTCGCATGTCAGGCAAGCCCCGCGATCACTTCGGCGCTTTGTAGACGATTCCGTGGTCGTAGTCGGCCCAGTACACGCTCGTCGCGTCGACCGCGAGCGCCTCACAATGGTACGAGAACGTGTAGAGCGGAGTCGGCGTGCCAATTCCACCGGCCACCGGTGCCTTGGAGACCGTTCCCGATGCGTTCACGTAGTAGAGGCTCGTGCCGTCGGTCGCGAGCGTCGGACTCGTGGCGACCGAGACGAGCGTCTTCATGCCCGTACCATCGATCGAGGCGCCCACGATGCGATCGCTATTGCCTTTCTCCCACCAGAAGATGTGCGTGCCATCGCTCACCGGGAACGAGGGTCCCGTGAGCGGGCCGAGAATGGGCGCTGCGCCGGGGCCCGCTGTCAGCTTCTTGATCGTTCCGTCGGACTGATTGCCGTCGCTCTCGGCGACGAACACGGAGCCCGCCGCGAAGGCAACGCCGGACGGATAGAGCAGCGCCGGTGAGAGCTCCTCGGCGACGGTGACCGCATTGCCGTCGACCGGAACGGCCTTCACCTTCCCGCGGTTGAGGAATTCGGTCCAGTAGACCTTCGTGCCGTCGGTCGAGATCGAGTTGATGTTGCCCGTCGCAACGCCCGTTCCGACCTTCTTCGGCGTGGTTCCGGTGTGGGCCAGCTGATAGACGTCGCCGTTCTGATTCGCCCAGACGGCGTACGTCGCGTCGGCTCCGACGTACATCCCGGTCGACGGAAGCGTGGTCTTGGTGCCGGTCTTCGTATCGATCTTCTCCACTCCGTCGCCGTCGACCACGTAGACGTAGCCGCCGCCGACGGCCATGTGCCACGGGTAATCGAGCCCGGTGGCGAGCTGCACGGGGCCGCCGTCGCCCGTCCCCTCGGTATCGCCTCCATCGTCACCATGCGCTGCATCGGTGCTGGACGCGTCGTGCCCCGCGTCGGTGCGCGGTCCGCTCGGGCTGGTGTTCGACGAATCGGCCCCCGCTTCGAACGATCCCGGCGTGGTCGGATCACCGCAATCGTTCACGCACGCAGAGTGCTCGTCGCTCGAACACGCCACGAGTAAGCCATGAACGCCGGCCAGCGCCAGGCATGCGGTGATTGCGAAAGTGTGTCGAATGCGTGTGAGCTTCATGTTGCCTCTGAGAGCGACGAGCCGCGAGCGACGTCCGCGGAATCTCGGCCGTGCCCGGTGAGACTTCGACGATAGACGCGGCCCGCGCCATTGCCGATCCCCGCATTTGAGGGAATCCCCGGCAAAAGCCGGCCACGACTCGAATTCGTGCTTCGCCGGTGATCGCTTCTCGGGCCGCGCCGACACAGCGACATGCGAGACCGCATGTTTCGCCGCTGGGTTCCCTTCATGGTCGCAGCACTGACGGGTTCGGTCCCGTTCTTCCCCACGCTAACCTTGGCGAGCTCTTCGGAGAGCACGGGTTCGAGTACCACGGCCACTCCCTCTACGAGCCCGACGTTCGGACGCTCCTCCTCGCGCGCGTCGCGGGAGCTCCCCCGTCCACGGTCGATGCGCCGGTAAGCCTGGCCGATCTGACTCCGACGATCCTCGAGCTCGCGGGCGAGGCGTCGTCGAACAATCGATCGGCCACGAGCGAAGCCGATCCCGACGAATGTGACGATCTGAGCAGGCGCCTGCCTCGCGAGCGCGCCGCTCTCGCTGAAACGCTCGAGAGCTGGGAAAGCTGGGTCCGCCGACGCTGCGCCGCGCCCACGACTTGGTGCTAAGCTCGCGGCATGTCCCGCGACGAGCTCGTCCCGCCGCCACGCCCCGCCGGGGCACCGTCCGAGCCGCTCCCCCACCCGCAGGAGCCGAGCGAGGTAGGAGCGAAGGTCGCGCCGAAGCAGGCGGCCGAGTCCACGAAGCCCGCGGAGATCCCGCCGCACGTCGAGGCGCACCCCGAGATCTCGCCCGGACCGAAGATCTCGGCCACGCCGGATCGCGCTCTCGACTGAACGACCTTCTCTCTTGGGTGTCGCTCGCTCAGCCCGAGGAGGGCGCGAGCGTGGCGAGCACGGCGAGCAGCTCAGGAATGTCGACCGGCTTCGGAACGTGCGCCTGGAAACCTGCTCGGAGCAGACGTGTCCTGTCCTCCGTGCGCGCAAAGGCCGTCAGCGCCACGGCAGGCACGCGCCCGCCGCGGCTCTTCGGCCGCGAACGAATCCTCCGAATCAAGTCGAAGCCGTCCTGACCGGGCATTCCCACGTCGGAGAGGACGAGGTCTGGAGTGCTCTCGTCGAGCTTCGAGAGGGCCTCGGCCACCGAAGCCGTCTGGGTCACCGTGGCGCCGGCCTCGACCAGGATCTCTTGAACGAGCTGGCGCGCCTCGGCGTCGTCTTCCACCAGCAGAATGCGAACGCCGCCGAGCTCCGGCGCGAGCTCCTCTTCCTCGTCATCGCGCTCGTGATCGTTCGATGCACGATCGAAGCGCCTGGTCACCGCGATGGGCAGACTCACCCGAAAGCACGCGCCCTTGCCCGGGCCTTCGCTCTCCGCAGAGACGGTGCCCCCGTGCAGCTCGACGAGGTGCTTCACGATCGCGAGACCGAGGCCCAGACCTCCGTGACGTCGGGTTCGCCCCCCATCGGCCTGACGGAATCGCTCGAACACGAAGGGCAGGAATCCCTCGTCGATTCCCATTCCGGTGTCGCTCACCGAGATCTCGACGGTCGAATCGATACGCCGCACCGCGACATGCACGCGCCCACCGCGAGGAGTGAATTTCACGGCATTCGTCACGAGGTTCCAGACGACCTGCTGCAGTCGCGAAGGATCCGCGAGCACCGTGAGATCCGTATCGAGTGCCGACGTCAGAGTCACGCCCCTCGCGGCTGCCGCGGGCTGGACCACCTCGAGCGCCGCTTCGACCGTCCGTGCGACCTCCAAGGTCTGCACGGTGAGCGCCATCTTCCCACTCACGATGCGACTCACGTCGAGGAGGTCGTCGACCAACTGGGCCAGCGCTCGAGCGTTCCGCTCCACCGTATCGAGCACGATCGCTCTTCGGTCGTCGGCCAACTTCCGCATGCGCAAGAGCTGCAACCAGCCAATGACGCCCGAGAGCGGAGTCCGCAGCTCGTGGCTGACAGTCGCGAGGAATTCGTCTTTCAGACGATTCGCTTCCTCGGCTTGCGCGCGCAAGCTCGTTTCACGGGCGAGGAGCTCGGAGCGTTCCCGTTCGAGTGCTTCGCGCTGATCCTCCAAAAGCCTTCGCGCCGTGACATCGGTGCCCTGCACGAAGATGCCCGCGACCTTTCCACGCGCGTCGAAAAACGGCTGACAGACGACGTCGAGATAGACGTTCTCGAGACGTTGGCGCTTCCCACGCCGGAGAGCGATCTTCTGCTCGCGTCCCGTGAAGGGCTTGCCCGTCGCAAAAGGTGTATCGAGCGTCTCGGCGATGACGCGCGGGTCGACCTCCGGCAGCGCATCACGAACGCGCGCCCCCGCTATCGAGCGTGGTCCGACGAGCTGCGCGAACGCTTGATTGTGGATCTCGAGCACATGCTCCGGCCCGCGAAAGACGGCCACGAATCCCGGCGCTTGGTCGAACAGACTTCGCAAATGGCGCAGCTCGGCATCGAGCGTGACGTTGGCCTGTTGGACGGCAAAGGCGCGGCCGAGCAGCCACGCTTGGTCGCTGCCGAGGGTTCGGACGTTCGTCACGTCGACGGTGTGCTGGACGACGTAGGCGACCTTGCCTGTCTCATCGAGCAGCGGCGTATGCGTCGCACTCCAGAAGCGGTCTTCCGGCGGCTCGCCTGGAGCGCGTGCGATGCGATATCGAACCAGGGCGACGTGCTCCGCTTTGCCGGTCTTGAGCACGTTCTCGATCGAACTGCGGAGCAGACGCACGCTTTCGTTGTTCGGATCGGATGGATCGTTGGGAAAAACATCGAAGACGTTTCTACCCACGAGGTCTTCGAGCTTCGAGGCAGTGACGTCGAGATAGGCGCGATTGGCCGCGACGAAGCAGAGGTTCCCGTCGAGCACCATGTACGGGTTGGGGCTCCTCTCGAAGAGCTGGCGGTAATCCAGAGCCATCGGCATTTACGTTCGATGTCCCTTCGTAGTTGCACCGCGCGCTACAAAAGTAGCGCGATGGATCTCGAACGAAACCGTCAATGCATGTTTCGCACCGGCGCCCCGTCGCGTCGGCGGTCACGATGATTCGTGCATCCCGCAAGCTCTCCGGTTGGCAAGCGCGCCGCTCGCTGACCAGCGCGGCTCATTTCGTCTCGCTGTCGATCCGAGTCGAGCATGACGAGACGCCGTGCCCAATCGTGGATTTCCGCGGTGCGTCGCCGAAGGCGTCCTTCCGTAAATGCAGAAACGCCGCAGCCCCGTGCGGACCCGCGGCGCCCGCTTACGTTCGGCTCACGCTCCGCTCATCGAACGTATTGCCGTTGCCCCGGTCGGTCGCTTGGGCGTCAGGGAATCGTCTTCTTCGATAGCCGCCTCGGCATCGGGTCCATCTTGCTGACGGCCCGAGCTCGAGGTCGTACTTTGATCGCGTGGGGAGCCTCGTCGAGGTCCGCCTTGTTGCGCTCGGGATGAGCATGCGCTCGATCGAAGCTGTGGTCGCGGCGGCGAAGCGAGTGCGCTGGCTACGTGCAGACCTCTTCGACGGTCGCGAGCATGCGAGCTGGACTGAAGTGCGAGCGTGAGGTCCCGAAGCCGGTAGGGATGAGTCTTCGAGCTTCGCGGCTGCCGCGGTTTCGGGACGCCCCGCCCCGCCCTCGTCCTCGAGAGGGGCAGCGTGACTATCGCACCTATTCGCCGGGGCCGAGCTCGTTCCTCGACGGGGCGGCTCCAACCAGTTCGGTGTCGGACCTCGCCGGGGCGTCATAGTTGCGGCTCAACCCCGAATCCGCGTGTTTCGCCACACACACGCCCAATGCACAAATAACGAATAGCGGCACGCACTTCAAAATCATACCAAAGAAATAACGAACCCTTCATTGTTATCATCATTGCTTTATCAAGCACAGAAACATCGATTCTGCGCGATACTAAAAATCGGGAGATCGAGATCGGTGCTCTTGGCGTGTGATGCGATCCAACGCAGAGCGCATTGAAGTTGTACGGACAGGCCGTTGCCCGATTCCCCGGCGGGCCTGAAGGCGCCGCACGCACGCGCGCACTGCGACAACGGCCCGGCGGAGCTCGACTCGGCGAGCGCGCGGCGAAGAAAAACCAATAGCGAGTGAACGATTCGTCCGCGGGCGGTGACCCAACAGCACATCCCAGCACGCTTCAAGGAGGTCACCATGAAACGCTTCTCTCCCGCGCTCGGCTTCGTGACGATGTTGCTCGCCTCCTGTTCGAGCACGACCGACACCTCCGACCAACCCGCGACCGACACGCCCGCGGAAGCCGGCTCGCCCCCCACAGGCAGCAGCGGTACAGGCAGCGAATCGGCATCCGCCGCGATTGGCGCGCGCGCCGAATCGCTACGCTCGGAGCTCATCGACATGCGTCGTGAAATCCATCGTCATCCCGAGCTCTCCGGCCAGGAGGTGCAGACCGCCGCGCTCATCGAAGCACGTCTCCGAGCGCAGGGCCTCGAGGTCCGAACCGGCGTCGGAGGGCACGGCGTCGTCGGCGTCTTGCGCGGCGGTCGGCCCGGCCCGGTCGTGGCGTACCGCGCAGACATGGATGCGATGCCGAACCAGGAGCCGCCGGGTCGCGCGTATGGCTCCACGGTACCGAACGTTTTCCACGTTTGTGGTCACGATCTGCATAGCACCATCGGAGTCGGCGTTGCGACCGCGCTCGCTTCGATGCGCGACCAGCTGCAAGGCACGGCGGTCTTCCTCTTCCAACCTGCAGAGGAGACCGTCGAAGGTGCTGCAGCGATGCTCCGTGACGGCGCGCTCGACGGCCTCGACCCGCAGGTCATCTATGGTCTGCACTCCTTCCCGAACCACGTCGGTACCGTCTTCGCGCAAGGGACTGCGCTCGCCGGATTCGACAATTTCACCATCACGCTCGACACGGAACACTCCACGCCCGAGATGGAGAACAAGCTCAAAGCCGATCTCGCCCCGATCGGCACCATCGCCCCCCCGGAGACAGGAGACGACATCGCGAAGTTCGTGGCCGATCTTCAGGACCCGAACGGTCCTTACGACGAGACCGTCTTCCTGCGGGTGTCGTCGTCGACGGTCGACGATCGGCTCGTCCTTCGCGGATCGTTGAAGGCCTCCGACGACAGCGCGTACGAGCGCATCCGTGATGCCGTGCGCGAGGCCGTCGCGCGCGAGGTCCCCGAGGGTACCTATGAGCTCGCGTTCCGCGACGGCGGCCCCTTCCCCGCCATGCGCAGCGACAACCAGGTCGCCGATCGGACGGCCGCGACGCTCGCTCACGTCGTGGGGAAGGAGAACGTGCTCTCGATGCACGGTACCGTGCCCTACGCGAGCGAGGACTTCGCCTTCTTCCTCCAACGAACACCGGGCGTCATGGTCCTCCTCGGTGTCGAGAATCGCGAAAAAGGCTTCTCCGGATTTCCGCATTTCCCGGATTTCGACGCGGACGAAGACGCGATTGTCATCGGCACCAAGGCGATGAGCACCGTGATCTGGGACCACCTTTCGAAGCAATAATTCCGCGGAGAGAGGAAAAAAAGACCGGCATGCGCGTGGGCCGCGCCGAGGGACGCTGACGTTCGACGGGACGTAGCGGCGCCGAACGTCAGTGTCCTGGTGCGAGAAACGAGTCGCGGCTCAGCCGCCGCCCTTCCGACCCGGATTGCCGGGGGAGGTACCCGGACCGTCGTTCACCGGTGGATTTCCCGGCGGCTGCGGGTCGAGGCCGTTACCGACCCCGTTGTTTCCCTTCTGCTCACATTGGCCGTTCTTGAGGTGATAGCCCTTTTCGCACTTGCTGCAGACGCACGAGACCTTGCCTTCCCCTTGCGTCGTGCAGACATATCCCTGCTCACAGTTGCCCTCCGTCGGCGCTCCGCCGCTGCTCGACTCCGCGGGAGGCACGCCAGGGTTTTCCCCACCGGACGTCGGCGCTCCGCCGCTGCTCGACTCCGTGGGAGGCCCTCCGGAACTTTCGCCGCCGTTGGTCGGCGGCGTGTCAACGGAGCCCGGGTCCTCGTTGCCGCTCGGATTCCCCGAGCTGCTCGATGCCCCCGGAGGGGTCGACGGAGGCCACTTGCCGAGGTCGACCGTCGGACCAGGGCACGGGAACCCTTGCCCGCTGGCTCCGTTCGATTGCGGAAGCGTCCTCACCCCGACATCACTCACATGCCCGCAAAGGTACGTGACGGGGAGGCTGGTACCAAACTGCCCCTGAGCGTCACAAGTCGTCGACTGACCATGCGCGATGGTGGCGTCGCTGCACTGAAACCCCTGTTGTGTGCCGTCTGCCGAGCTCCCGCAGCCCATCGCAAAACCCGTCGCGCCGACGATGCAGACCATGACCCATGAGAGTGAACGGTGCATGTGTGGAGTCCCCCTTTTGCCGTTCTCTCGAAGCAAGCGACAGACCATCGAGCGACGCGTCTCGTGCGCACTCCGCCTCTCCAGCGAAGCGCTCTCCGCCTCAATCATCGTCGCGGGATTGAGCGCGCATCGCGCCTTCGTCCGTCGGCGTCCTCCCAACGAGCTATCGATGCCGCTCTCACTCTCGCGCGTAATGAACCGAACGGCCCGACTGGTCATCGGACAAGCCATGCGTCAGGCGAGAGCATCGCGTTTGGCGCAGCACCCGGTGTCAGCGTGGATGTTGACCCGCCCCATCGAAGGTCGTGCTCACTTCTCACCGCCAGCGCCGTAGCAAGCGGCGAAGACGTACTTCTCCGTAGCAACACTTGGAATGACGACCGCACAATGGCGACGGCGGCGACGTGCAATCGCGAAGGGTGCAACGACACGCCATGTGTTCGCGACGCACGAGATCGTCGAAGTCTCGGAGTCGTCGAACGGTCGCGGAACATCCTCGAACGGTCGCCCACGCACTCGCCGGTTGTTCATCGAACACCAAGCTAGGTGGATGGACTGTCTGGCGTATGGGACTCCGGTCGAGAAGGACTTCGCCATCGCCGCCATGGGCTCACTCGTTGGCCTGCTCGTGACGGCCTTCACACTGGGTTACGCGAGCATCGAGAAGAAGCATCCCGAGAACGTGGTCATCGCCCTGAGGATCTGGGCCATCTCCGCCGCCCCTCCCATGCTGTCCGTAGCGTTCGAGTTCGTGGGTGGGGGATTTGCGAAAGGCGCCAGTATTGGCCCGGGATCCATGCTCGTGGGCGTTTCGGTTTTCTCGATCATGGTTGCCCCTTTCACCTTCTTGGGCAGCTTCGGGGCCGTTCTCCCCGGCAAGGGAGGTCTCGCCATGGAGCTCTTGCGCGTGACGATCTTCCTCGGCTGGCTCTGCGCCGCCTTCATCGCGCTATCGATCGCCGCGGCGATCTGAGTGGCGTCGACTCGTCTCCATTTCGGAAGGACACCGGGCGCCGAAAACGTGGGGCGAGGTGGGCGGCCGCGCGGAAAAAGCTCACGCGAGGGCTGGACATAAACAGGTATTGGCCCCACCTATTTCGTGGAACGCTCGTGCCGGACACCGTCGCGGGCGGCAGGAGAAATGACAGGCCCGATTTCGGAGTTCCTCATCGGCGACCACCGACGCATCGCAGAGCTGCTCGCACGCGCCCGTGCGGGGGACTCGGCCGCCTACGACGAGCTTCGCGGAGCCTTGCTGCGCCACATCGGCATCGAGGAGAAGATCCTGCTCCGCGCGATTCGCGCACGGGCCGGCGAGGCTCGACGGAGCGACCCGACGAACGACGCGGGCGGACACGGCGATGAGCCGTCCCTGGCGATACGGCTCCGCCGCGACCACTCGGCGATCGCGGCCATGCTGGTGCCGCCGCCCTCGCCCGAGCTGCTCGCAAGGCTCGCCGAGCTCCTCGCGTTGCACGATCCCCTCGAGGAAGGCGAGAGCGGGCTCTATGCGCATGCCGACGAGCTGCTCGCCGACGATCCCGACATCGTCGAGCGCATGCGCCAAGCGCCCATACCACCGCTCGCCCCGAACTTCGCCGGCGAGCGCGCCTACCTCGCCATCGAGGAGCTCGTCGCACGCGCAGCAGCGGCGCGTAGGAAGGCATGAGCGGCTACGTCCTCTGCGTTTGGCTCCACGTCGTCGCCGCCGCGGTGTGGGTCGGCTCGATGGTGTTCTTCGCCGCCGCGATCGTGCCCGTCTTGCGGAGCATCGACGCGCGCCAAGCCGCGCCGGCGCTTCTCGAACGGATCGGAGCCCGGTTTCGCGTCATCGGAGGGGTCTCGCTCGGCGTTCTCCTTGTGACCGGCACCGCCAACCTCCACTACCGGGGAATCGGCTGGTCCACGATGAGCAACCCGGCATTCTCGGCAGGCGGATTCGGTCGCGTGCTCGCGTGGAAGCTCGGCCTGGTCGCGCTCGTCGTCTTGATGACGGGGGCGCACGAGGTGCGTGGTGCCATCGCCGAGTTGGCCGACATCGTTCTGGCCGACGCAGGAGACAACGCCGGACTTCGCGACGTAGCATGACTGCAGGCTAGATAGGACTGCTCGCGACGCTACGCGAGTCGCTGTCGCGTCGCGGTCCTGCCGCGGAGAGACCGAGCGATGAGCTCCGCGCGGCTCGACACGCCGTAGGCTTGGAAGATCGTTTTGACGTACTGACGGACCGTGTGCGGGCTCAAACGAAGCCGCACGGCGATCTCCTTGTCGGTTGCGCCCGTGAGGAGGTGCTCGAGCGTGGCCTCGACGCGCGGTGCGAGCGAGATGCCCATCCGCTGTTCGACGTAGAGCCCTGCGCACTCGAGGTGAACGAGGTGGAGCACGTCACGGTCCTCCTCCGAGAACGGCCGATCGGCCGCCGCGCGCATGAAGGAAAGCCCTTCGACCCGGTGGTTCCCGTCGAGCGGCCGGACCGTCGCGACAAAGTGATCGAAACGCGCCGGGCGCGCGACGTCGGAGACCCACGGCGACGAATACCAGTCACGTTTCGTCAGCAGATCACAGTCCGTCGCCGCAAACACCTCGCACGGTTTCGCGCTGAGGCGATTGATTTGCTGCACGTGATAGGGATTGACGCACGCGCCGTGGCTCTGATGCGCTTGGAAGAGCGCGATGCTGGTGTCGTCGAAGCCGGCGAGCGTCACTTTCGTCAGGCTGTTCTTCGCGCCGGGCCGGTAATCGACGTCCAGCACGCACGTGCCGATGACGGCGCCGACGACGACGAGGAGACTCTCGACGAGGTGGGCACGAGCGGCCTCGGTCGTCTGTCCGAGCTCACGCACCTCGTTCAGCAAACGAATGACCGACCGAGCTCGACGCCAAGGTATGCCCCCCATCAGGTCGTGATTATTGCATGACCCCAGCGGCCTCATGGAGTCCGGTTCCGATCCAACCTAAACTCGCAGAATCCTGCAGCCTATCTGGCTACGTCGCGGCAGCGGAGCCTGGCTGACTGTCCACGCCACGCCCTCACTCACGTTGACCGGCCCCACGGTCGTCACACTCTCGCGGAGCGAAGCCACGGGAGTGCTCGACGGGTCGCCAGACTCCTGCGCTCTTCCGGGCGGGACTTCGCGAAACACCAAAGGGCATGCCGTGAGCGCCGGCCGGCGCGGACGCCAACGCCGCGTGCTCGTGCTAGCTCATGACCATGAGCCCGACGATCCGCTGCGCGGTGGAACGCGATCTACCCTTCCTCGTGCGCCTGTGGGCGATTCCCGAGGAGGGGAACAAGAGGGACGAGAACCCGAGCGAGCCGATCGATCCCTGCTATGCCGAGGCACTCGCCGCGATCCACACGGACCCGAACAACGCACTTCTCGTGGCGGAGATCGAGGGCCGCGTCGTCGGCGCTTTCCAACTCACCATCCTTCAGTACGTCGCATACCGCGGAGGGCGTGTCGCGCTGATCGAAAACGTCATCGTGGATCCGACCGCACGCCGCCGTGGCGTCGGTGAATCCATGATGCGTTGGGCCATCGAGGAAGCGCGACGTCGAGGCTGCTTTCGCGTTCAACTCACGTCGAACAAGGTGCGAACGCGTGCCCACCGCTTCTACGAACGCCTCGGCTTCGTTGCAAGCCACGAAGGGATGAAGCTCGCGCTCGAACCCTGACGTTCAGGGCGACGGTGGCGACTCTGCGACCGGGGCGCTCGAGGAAGGGGCGCGGAGGAAGCCGACGAAAGAAAACGAACCCCGCCAGGTAAGGTCGCACGGAGGGCCGCGTCTCAGGGTCAGAAGGGACGAATGGTGAACATCATGAAGACGATTCTGACTGCGACGGCTGGCATGCTGATGGCGGGTGCACTCGGCGGCACGGTCCTGGCTGCGCCTCCCTCGGCCCCCTCGACGCACACGGGGGCGACGGTTCCCGCCGCGGCGGCCTCGGCGGTTCATAACGTCGTCCTCGTGCACGGAGGCTTCGTCGACGGCTCTGGGTGGGAGAAGGTCTACGCGAACCTGAAGAAGGACGGATATCGAGTCAGCATCGTCCAGAACCCCACGACCTCCCTCGCCGATGATGTGACCGCGACGAAGCGGGTCCTCGATCGGCAGGACGGTCCGACGATCCTCGTCGGTCACTCGTACGGCGGCGTCGTGATCACGGAAGCCGGCAATCACCCGAAGGTCGCAGGTCTCGTCTACGTGGCGGCATTCGCTCCCGATAAGGGCGAGTCGGTCAGCTCGCTGATCAAGAACCCGCCGCCGGGAGCTCCTGTCCCGCCGATCCTCCCGCCGCAGGACGGTTTCCTCCTGCTCGACAAGACGAAGTTCGCAGATTCGTTCGCGGCGGATCTCGATCCAGAGCTGGCGGCCTTCCGCGCAGACTCGCAAGTGCCGTGGGGGGTCGCTGCGCTCGAGGGCACGGTCCGAGACCCGGCGTGGCGGAGCAAGCGAAGCTGGTACGTCGTCGCGACCGACGACAAGATGATCCCTCCGCCCGCGCAGCATGCGATGTCGAAGCGCGCGGGCTCCACGGTGAGCGAGGTTAAGGGCAGCCACGCAGTCTACGAGTCGAAACCGGCTCTCGTCGCTGCCGTCATCGAGCAAGCGAGCCGCGGCGTCCACTGACGGGCTCTACGCCACTACGAGCGCGGGCCGAACTTCCGCGTGAAGAAAGGCTCCATCGCGGCGAGTAGTCCGTCGACGTCTGCGTGCTCGGGGACCGAGACGCGGCAGATCTGGACGTTGTCGCGCTTCTGCGCGTCCTTGACGCTCTGAGGCAAGGAGCCTTGCGTCGATTCTTGCGGGTTGATGACGTAAAACCAATCGGGCTTGCCGCCACCGCTCGACTGCCCGTAGCTCACGCGGCTCTTCACGAGCGAAGGCGCCGTGGCGAGCAGGTGGTCGACGAACTCATCGACCAGATCTGCGTGGTCTGTCGGCGCCGGCGGCAGATAGAAGGAGACGAGGCCGCAGTCGAGCCCTTCACGCGCCTGCGCCTCGGTCATGGCATAGAGCGTGATGTCCCGGCCTCGCGCCGCGAGCGCCGAGCGAAGGCCATCGACGAGACGCAGGGTGTTCGCGCGGATCGTCGCCATGCGCGGCCTGAGGTCCGAGAGGCCCGCTTCGAGATCGGCGAGCTGCGACGGGCGCGCGAGGGAGTCGGCATCGTTCGCGAGAGCACGCGTGCGGGCGAGAATGCTCTTCGCGATCGGATCGGAGGCGCATGCGACTACACCGAGCGTCGACTTGCCCTTCGTGAAATACTTCGAGCCGCTCTTCACGAGGAGAAACGGCCAGTCCTTCGCGCAGGCGAGCTGGAAAACCGGATAGAGCGGCGCAAGCGTCGTGTCGACGAGGACGGGGATCCGGTGTCCCCAGCGCGCCGCGTATGCGCGCAGCCCAGCGACGAGCTTCTCGAAGTCGTGTGCCTGGAGCTCGGGGTTCGTCGGGGTCTCGAGGAAGACGACCGCGGGCGCGCCGGCGAGCGCGTCGAGCCGCGCGAGGATGCCGTCGACGAGCGTGATCGCACGGCCCTCGGCGTCCATTCCGAGCACGGGGAGCGGCGCAGGCTTCAGCGGCATACTTGGAGCGAGGACCTCGGAGATCAGCTGCCCGGTACCGCCGTAGCCGTTCTGCGCATAGAAGAACGTAACGGGTGTGGGACCGAGGACAGAGACCGCGGCCGCGAAGACGGCGGCCTCCGCGGCAAGCCCGGTGCAGAAGTAAAGCGCCTCGGTGATCTCGGGGAAGAGCGCGCGGAGCTTCGCGTCGCACGCGGCCGGCGTCGACGAGGGGAAGGCGCTCGGCGTGAGCCCGAGATCGCGCTCGAGCGCGTGCAAGGCGTCGACCGCGAGGAGCGCCGAGACGGTGCGTTTGCGAATGAGCTGAATGCCCGTGGGCGGGATGCGCTTCTCGTCGCGGATCAGCAAGACTCCGCCGTGGGGCACCGGGAAACAGACGGCATCGGCTTGCTGCGCGCCCATATCGCTGGTGAATGGAGCCGCGAGCACGTGCACCGTGATCGCGTCCTCACGCGATGCGACGGGCCCTTGGTGTTGCTCGTGGAGCTCGACGCCCTGCTGGCGGAGGTGCGCCTTCTCTTCCTCCGAAACGGGGAGCTCGCCATCCGCGAAGACGTGCACGGGCAAGGTGCGTCCGGGCGCTTCGATGACGCTGAGCCAGGGCTTCGTCACCGACGCGAACGAGAAGGCGCGCGCGGCCCCGGTGCGCGCTTGCTGGAGGAGCTCGTAGACCGTCGAGAGCGGCTGCCCGAGGCGCGCGTAGTCGTAGGGGAGATTGCAGGCGTAGAGCGCAGAGCGGATAGCCTCGGGTGCCGTCACGTCGCCTTCGACGATCCGCGCAAGCGCCGCGTCGAGGCGAGCCGCAAACTGGGTCTCCGAGTCGAAGCGCGGGAGATCGTAGGTCGTCGCGCGCGGCTCCCAGTCCTCGGGCATCGCACCGGGCACGCCCAGCGTACGTCGCAGAACCTCCGCGAGGTTCGAGGCAAAGGATGGGGAGAGGGCGAGCGAGGACGTCGGCTGTGCCATGGCGATTGGCGCTAGCATACCGCCCTCACGGTCCGCGAGCCGTAACGATGAAATAGCCCATGCATGGTGGCGTCGCGACCTGAATGGCTCCTGCGCCGAGCCCTCGAAGGAGCGAATTTTCGCCATCGAGCACGACCTCGGCCGCGGCCTTGTCGTTCGCGAGCCTGGTGAGGACGACCTCGGAACCGCGCGCCGCTTCAGCCGGCGAATCGACGATACGGAAGGAAGGCAGCTCTTCGCGACCTCTTCCGATGTCGCCGAGCTTTATCGCGAGCTCGTTCTGCGGGTGGGTTCGACGCAAGGAGAGTGCGCGGTGCGAGCGTTGGATCGGGGCCGCCCCTCGACTTTGGCAGCGCAAAGGAAGACCGCGAGCGCGAAGAAATGTCCCTGGACTGAGGGACGCCCTCTCCCGCTATCCCGTGCCGAGACGGAGGGCGGCGAGTTGGACGGCAAGAACAGCTATCAGGCGCGAACTCAGTTGCGATGGACGACCAGTTTGCGGCGGAACGCGCAGCGCTGAATCAGACCCGCTTTACGGCGCGGACTTCGCCTGAGCAATGAGATGGTCGAGCCCGTTCGACGTGCCCTTCGGCCCAGCCTTGCTCTGATGAGCGTGGTCTTTGCTTGCTTCGATTCGGCGTCCGGCGTGAAGGCTCACGTACGTACCAACGAAGGAGGTATCCGATGGCCGGCAAGAATGACAAGAAGGCGGACGCGTCGACGGGACAACCGATCCACGTGGTCGACTACATCGTCCAACGATTGGCTGATGAGGGCATCACCGACTGTTTCGGGGTTCCGGGTGACTACGCCTTCCCGGTCTGTGACGCTATCGCTCGCAGCCCGAAGGTCAGATGGGTTGGCTGCTCCAATGAATTGAATGCCGCCTATGCGGCCGATGGCTATGCCCGCGTCAGGGGTGCAGCAATGCTGTCCACGACGTTCGCGGTGGGTGAGCTGTCCGCGATCAACGGGGTCATGGGCGCAAAAGCCGAGCGCTCGCTCGTCTACCACGTCGTGGGCATGCCCTCGTATCAGAACCAGCGCCTGCGCAAGGTCATGCATCATACATTCGGAGACGGAGCGTTCGACAACGTCATCCCCCTATCCGCCGGAGCGGCATGCACCCACGCCGTGATCACTCCTGAGAACTGCATGATTGAAATGGAGCGGGTGATCGCGGAGGCGCGTCGAAACAATCAACCAGCGTACATCGTCGTTCCTTCGGATTATGCCCTGACCCCGGTCATGTGGACGGAAGTGCAGCGTGCGACGCTCCAATCGAACGAGCCCTCCCTCGCGAAAGCCATCGCCGCCATCGCAGACCACCTGAGCCGCGCAAAGTCCGTCGTCGCTTTGCCGGCGTTCACGCTGTCGCGTCTCGGCTTGCAGAATGAAGCCCGAAGAGTCATCGAGGCGCTCGGCTGCCCGTATGCGACCACCGCGATGGAGAAGTGCATCATCGACGAGAGCCATCCGCAATTCGCAGGAATGTACGCGGGAGCAGTGACCGAAAAAGAGACGAAGCGCATCGTCGAGGAGGCCGAAGTGGTTCTCGACCTCGGCGGGGTGAGTCTCAACGATGAAAACACCGCGGCTTTCTCAGGACAAATCGACCCCGCGCGCTTCGTGTCGATCGAGCTGAACGACGTCCGCATCGGAGACCGGGTCTTCACCAACGTACGGCTCGCCGACGTCCTTGCGGAGCTCGCAAAGCTAAAACCGCTCGCCCAACGCTACCAGCGAGCCGAAGCGGCGGCTCCACGCCTGCCGGGGAAGCCGTCCGACAAGATCACGATGGAAGCGCTCTACCCTCGTTACGCGGCGTTCATCCAACCCGGCGACAACGTCGTCCTCGAGAGCGGGAGCACGAGCTTCGGAATTCCACCCATGCAGCTCGCGGACAACGTGCAGGTGCACATCCAAATGTTGTGGGGTTCGATTGGGTGGGCCACGGGCGCTGCGTTGGGAGTCGCGCTCGCCGATCCCAAGCGGAGAACGCTTCTGTTCACCGGGGAAGGCTCGCACCAACTGACGGCCAACGAGATCGGAAACATGGGCCGATGGGGCGCCAAGCCCATCATCTTCGTCCTCAACAACGACGGCTACATGGTGGAGCGGGCGCTCGAGCAATACCCGGACTGGACGTACAACGACCTTGCGAAATGGCGCTACGCCGACCTACCGAAGGCGCTCGGGTGCGCGGACTGGTTCACGGCGCGCGTCGAGACGCTCGGCGAGCTCGATGCTGCCTTGAAAGCGGCACGTGCGAACACAGCAGGCGCCTACATCGAAGTCATCGGCGGGCGAATGGACATGCCCCTCGGTCTCTCCTACGCGCACTCCCGCCTGAACCAATTGTATGGAGCCGCTCCTTAATCTGGAGTTCCCGCGGTTGAGCGTCGCGCCCCGGCCCTGACAGGGGCGCGACGCCTCAAGGGCCTCAGGGCCCGTAGACGATCTCGTAGGGGTGGCTTCCGCCCTTCGCGTTCTCCGGCGTTCCGTTGCCGAGATCGACCGTGCCCCGGAAGTTGCCGACGATGCGAGCGGTGTTCTTCGCGTCGATCCCGAAGTCGTCCTGGTTGATGCCATTCAGGTCGACGTTGCCGCCCGGCGTCACGCCGTTCGCCCAGAGCAGCTTTCCCTTCGGATCGAGCTTCGCGATGATCGATGCGCCACCGCTGCCAGCTTGCGGCGCCGGGAAGGAGACGCCGTCCATCGCGCTGAGCGCCGACGTCGTGAAGAGCATCACCGTCGGACGCCCACAGACGTCGAAGCGCACGCGCTTGATCCCGTCCGACCCCGTGCCGCTGAAGTACTTGTCCCACGACGGCGGGCCCGACTTGTTCTCGAGCAGGATGACGAACGCGTCCGAGCCGCCCGCAGCCGCGTGAGGTCCGGCGCCGAAGTCGACCGTTCCGGTGAACGAGCCGCCGACGACGATGCCGGTGTTCGAGGCCCCCGCGGCCGAGGTCGATTGCACCTCGCCCGCACCCGAGGTGTCGCCGAAGCCCTTGGCCCAGAGCGGCGCGCCGGTCTGCGCGCTGAGCTCGGTGACGAACCCGTTGGTCTGTCCGCCGACCATCGGCACGTTGATCGCGTTCGCCGGCTTCTCGGTCAGCGCGCCGCCGCTGAAGATGCCGGCGACGACCGTCCCGGTCGCCGTCACGTCGATGCTCTGCACATAGGTCAGGGCGGTCGTGCTCGTGCCGGCGCTCGTGCTGAGGGAGTGCGCCCAGACCGCGCCGCCGTTCGTCACGTCGAGCTCGTAGACCGAGGAGGCCTCGATCTGACCGGCGCTCAGCTCCGCCGTACTGCCGTCGCGGAGTGTGTAGGTCTGCGTCTGTCCCATCGAGCAGGAGACCACGAGGTGTCCGTTCGAGAAGTCGATCGCCGAGCAGCCGTAGCCATACGAGCCGGGCCAGAACGACTGCGCCCACAGCGGGTTGCCCGTCGCGGCGTCGAGCTTCGCGACGATCCCGAGATTCATACGGTTGGCGTTGTTGAACTGGAAGCTGCCGATCGAGAACGTGTTGCTCGAGAAGTAGCCCGTCACGTAGACGTTGTCCTGATCGTCGACCGCAACGCTCTGGAAGACGTCGGATCCGGTGCCGCCGAAGTGCTGCTGCCACACGACGTTGCCGTTGGCATCCAAGCGGACGACTGCGGCGTCCTCGGTGGTCCCGGTGCCCGTCATCACCGCAGCGTCGGGCGCATAGATCGCGGTGCCGCTGAACGAGCCGACGAGGACGTAGCCGCCATTGCTCGCGCCCGCGGTGCCATGGTTCGTTCCGACGAACGGGAACGCGCGTTCGGCGATGAAGTTGCCGGAAGCATCGCTGCAGAGATCCTGCGCCGGGCCCGAATCGCCGTCGGGCCCGCCGTCGGTCGTCACGTTGCTCCCGTCCGAGGTGTTGGCGTCGTCGTTTCCACCGCCCCCGTCGTCGATCCGCGCAGAGGCGACCGGATCGTCACCGACGCATGCGTCGAGGGCGACGAGCCCGATGGTAGCAACAATCCCGGAAGCAATCGCCGACGCCGTGGCTCTCATCCTCGGAAGGGATATCACGGTCTCGGCCCTGCTTTAAGAGTGCGTGTGGTGACCCCCTCCTCGATCATCATCCACGTTCGAACGTCTGCCCTTATCGCCTCCTCGCTCGCGGCTTTCTCTGCGTTCTGGCGGCATGCGAGGGCGGTAGAGGTGTCGCAGTAGAAGCTGCGACGTAGGATGGTCAGTACTCGCCTTTGATGACGAAGAACGAACCGCGGATTGTGCCGGCGAGCTTCGACTTCTGACGTGCGAACTTGAAGCGGTCGGCAAGCTCGCCAGGGATCTCCATTCCGTCGGAGAGCTTGAAGCCGACGGCTCGCTTCTTCGGATCGTCGATGGTGTACATGACGTTGATCGAAAGGCCGCTCTCGTAGAATACGTACGCGATCCGGATGTTCTCGACCTGGAACGCGGTGGCCTCGAGGGGACGCGACTCGATGACGATCCCACGCTCCTTCTCGAGGATGGCGTGCACCCACTCAATCGCCTTCTTGGCCTTGGCCGCCGGCTCGGTGGTGAAGGCGTGGTCGTACTTGTTCTTGAAGTAACGAGCCTCGTTCGCGCGCAGCCCCGCCAGCGCTGTGGCGACCGGCGACGACTCGAGACCCACGGTCGAAACGTTCACAAAATCCACCACCGGTGCCATGCAATGCCTACCTCCGCTTCACCTCTCGGGTGACGCGAAGCACGGTATAGTCGTCCTAAACGACAAAGAGCAGCCGGCTGCTTCCGGGTTGAGCGCAACGCCCGCGGCGATAAGCCCGTCGAGGTGAACGATGCCCCTCTTCGGCGAGCTGGCGGCGATTTTTGGCCGCCACGCTGACGCTCGACGGACCTTGCGGCGACGAACGTCAGCGTCCCGGTGCGTGAAACGAGTCGCGCCTCAGCCGCCGCCCTTCCGGCCCGGATTACCGGGGGAGGTGCCCGGACCATCGCGCCGACGATGCAGATCATGACCCATGAGAGTGAACGGGCATGCCCGCGTACGTCGCAGAACCTCCGCGAGGTTCGAGGCAAGGAAAGAGCGAGCCATCGGTCGAGAGGTCGTTCGAGCACTTCGAAGCAACCGCGCCAGAACACTGAGCGTCCGACGATCGTTGCAACCACTTCCGAGCGGGTCGCGACCCCCGGGCACGATGGTTCCAACCACTTTCCGAGGGGTCCCGACCGCTTCCACGATGGTTGGGTGCGGAGCTACCGAAGTAGGCGGTGGAGCAAGCACGCATGCGCCACCGCCGTCGCGGGACGCGAACGACTCGCAGCATGCGACGACGATGGGGCTGCTCGGTCGGGGGCTTGGAACCGTCATGCTCGGAAGAGTGATCGGCCTCGCAAGCCCGGCGTCCAGGAGGGGGGCGAGTACGCAGTGGAGCGCCAACCCGGCCTCTCGCTCTCGACGCGCTTCTGACGCACGCCAGCGCGGGGTGAGCGACTTGCCAGGACGGCTGGTTCGCCGACTACACCTGCCCGCCTGGCTATTCGTGCAACGACAAGGAGCGGTGGACGTGCACGGTGGACCCGCCGCAGTACTCGGGCTCCGACGGGGCGCCAGGCATCGACGCCCGCTCGCCGACGAGCACTCATGACGCCGCGGCCCCCGACGCACGCACCGACGCCGCCGACGTCGACGACGGCGACGCGTCGACCGACGATGCCTCGACGGACGCATCGAACGACACTGACGCCGGCATGGAATGACTTCGGTCGTGGGGTACGCTCGACCTTCGACGATGGATCAGACAGCCCACGCGACGCGTAAAACGCGCGTGGCTCTCGCCGGTCAGCGCGTCCTTCGAACTTGGTGACTGGACGATCCACCTCGGTCGGGTGTCTCCAACGCCTCCAAAGGGTCACGCTCGAGAGAAACGCCTTGCCCTGAAGCGCACTAGAGGGATCATCCTCCGGCGCATGCGCTTCGATACCGCCCGCGTCGCTACTCGATGGAGTCTTTTCGGCCACGCCACCCTTGCCGCCGTGGCCCTCGCGACCGCCGTTGTCGGATGTGCGGCGGACGAAGCGTCGGACAAGGACGACGCCTGCGCGACGGCGGAATCGTGCGCAACGAGCGACGCCATCACGAACGTTGCCGCCCCCTTCACGGTCGGGCGCGTCGAAAAGACCAACTACCCGATCATTCTTCATCACGGGTTCAACGCCTCGAGCACGAACAGCTGGAGCTACTACGGCGTCAAGCAAGCCCTCGAAGCCGACGGCCATCACGTGACGGTCACCGAGGTCGAGCCGTTCGCGGGCGTGGCCACACGCGCGAAGCGGCTCGCGGTCTTCGTGGATCGTGCACTCGACGAGCACTGCACCGCCAGAGTCGGCAGCAGCGAGACGAGCGCCGCCTTCGAAAATTGCCTCGCCACCGCAAAGGTCAACCTCGTCGCTCACTCCATGGGAGGCCTCGACGCCCGCTACCTCGCATCGAGCCTCGGCTACGCGTCGAAAATCGCGTCCATCACGACCATCTCCACGCCTCACGGCGGCAGCGCCATCGCCGACGTCGGGCTCCACTTCATTTCCGGAGAAGGCAAGTTCTCCGACGCCATCGATGCGCTCGCCAGCGCCTTCGGTCGCACGTTCACGGAAGACGACCTCGCCACAAATACCGATTTGCACGCGGCATTGTTGTCCCTCTCCGAGAAGAACGCCCCGGCCTTCGACGCGGAGAATCCCGATCAGGCCGGCATCTATTATCAGTCTTACGCCGGCGTGAGCCGCGCGATCGGTGGGCCTCGAACCGAGTCGCAACAACGCGAAGTGCTGAAAGCGTGCAACGGCATCTACTTCGGCACCGTCGCACGTGCAGACTTCATGGCGCTGCAGCTCACCGCCGGCTCACTCATCGTCGGAGGCCTCGACTTCGCTCCGCAAGACGGCATGGTCACCGTCGAACATGCGAAACGGGGCAACTTCCGAGGCTGCTTCCCGAGTGACCACTTGGACGAAGTCGGCCAAGTAAGAAAAGACAGACCGGACGTCTATACGAAGTTCGACCACCTCGCCTTCTATCGTGTCCTCGCAACCGACCTCGCCAAACGCGGGTTCTGATCCTCGACCGAAGAGTCCCGTGGCAACGACCAAACGATCTCCCAAACCATCACCGAGCTCGAAAACCGTGCACGCGCCACTCGCCGACAAGGCGCGCCGCATGCGGATCGGCGAGCTCTCGCAGCGAGTAGGCATCACGGTAGAGGCTCTCCGATTCTACGAGCGCGCGGGCGTCCTAGGCGCGGTCGATCGCGATCGCTCCGGTTATCGCGTCTACGGGGAGCAGACCTACCGCACACTCGTCGTCGTTCGTTGGGCGCAGGGGCTCGGACTACGACTCGAAGACATGGCCGGATTCCTCGGAGCCGTTCCGCCGCAAGGAACGCCCGAAGAACGGCTCGAGACGTTCACGCGCATGGTCGATGAACGACTTTCGACGTTGCGCGACGAACTCGCGCGCCTCGAACGTTCGATTCGTGATCTCGAGGCGCTGCGGAGCGTCCCGTTCCAAGGTGAATGCGTGATGCCGGCGAGTTTCGTGGACGTGCTCGTGCAAGAGCATGAGCAGCGTCCAGTCGCGGTCACGCGTCCTCGCTGACCGACGAGGCGGTGGCGCTGTAGTCACACGCAGGGGCGTCGTCACCATCGCGTTCTGCCCCGGCAGGTTTCTCGGCCTCCATCGACCGGACGAGTAGGCCAAGCGCACACCAGTAGCCATCGCGATGCCGTTCGTGCGAGCGTTGGTCATGGCGCCGCTCGGCGAGCAGGGACCTTCCCTCGAAGAACGTGAGCTATCGGACCGGAGTGAGCTGCCCGACCGGCTGAAGCGCGCCTTTTCGCTTCGTCGTAATCTCCGCCTCCTCTTCGTGCCTCCTGGCACGCACTTGAGGCCGCTCGACGGGCTGCGCGCCCTGTCGATTCTCTGGGTCGTGGTCTTCCATGCGGCCTGGTACGCGAGCCCGTTCGTTCCGATTCCGGCCTACGTCGCGCTCCTCGAGTCGCGCTGGATGGTCCCCGTTTGGCGAGGTGACTTCGGCGTCGACGTCTTCTTCGTGCTCTCGGGCTTCTTGATCGCCGGGCTCTTGATCGACGAACGAGAGCGCACGGGGCACCTGGACCTCACGCGATTCTACTGGCGGCGTCTGCTGCGACTCTGGCCAGCGCTCTTGCTGGCGGCGGTCCTGAACGTCGCGCTCATCGGCGATCACTCCTCCATGGTCTGGGCGAACTTGCTCTACGTGAGTAACTTCGTCCCCATTCTCCAGGGGGCGATGGGGTGGACCTGGTCGCTCGCGATCGAAGAGCAGTTCTATCTCGTGTGCCCATGGCTGGTGGGAGGCTTGGCTGGGCTCGGCGCGAGCGCTCGGCTCCGGACGCTCGCCGCCGTGATCGCGCTGCTCGTGACCGTCGGCGCGGTCGTCGTCGTCTCTGGCGGCTTCTTCGCGATCGACTCCGAGATAGCGATCAATCGAGATTTCTTCCGATGGACGCTCGGCTTCGACCATCTCTACGTCAAGCCGTGGATGAGGGCGGGGCCGCTGCTGATCGGCGTCTTCGCCGCGTACCTGTTTCGAGTACCGAGCTTCATGGCAGCACTCTCGAGGAGGCGCGGGCTGGGCACGGCCGGCGTCGTGGTGGCGTTTGGCGTCGCTGCCGCGAGCACCCACTGGCCGCTCGTAGTGGGCACTCCGCGGGTCGTGGAGGTCACCTTTCTGGCGACGTCGCGCACGCTCTTCGGAATCGCAGTTGCCTACGTGCTCCTGCTCTCGCTGTCTCAGCAGCCATTGGGCAGGATGCTCGGCCGATTCCTGTCTTCTCGCGTTCTGTATCCCATCGGGCAACTTGCCTATGGCGCATATCTGGTGAATCCGATCGTCTGCGCGGTCGTTCACAAGTGGCGCTCGCCGCTCGTGTGGGAAGGGCGAGCCTCCCCGATGGTGGCGTTCATGCCGCTCGACATCGCAGGAACGTTCGTCGCGGCGGCAGCGATCTACCTGTTCGTGGAGCGGCCGTTCATGACGCTGCGTCCCGGCCCGGAAACGGCGAGCAATCTCGTCGTGCCGGCGGAGGTGCCGGCGGCCTCGCACCGACCGCTCGACGTCCAACGATGGCTCTTCGCTGGCTCCGTCGCACTCGCCGCCGTTCTCGCCTGGTTCAATCGTTTCATCCAGGACGACGCCTTCATCTCGTTTCGCTATGCCCGCCATCTCGCAGCGGGGCACGGCCTCGTGTGGAACGTGGGCGAGCCTCCTCTCCAGGGATTCACGAATCCACTCTGGACGCTCGCCATCGCACTGGGCATCCGGTTCGGCCGCGATCCCGTGCGTCTGTCCCAGGGCCTCGGGCTCGCGTGCTTCGTCATCGGCCTCGTGCTGGCCGGCAAGCTTGCGGCGCGCCTAACCAAGTTCCGGTCCCTGGGAATCGCCGTCGTTCTCGGGCTGGGGCTGAACGCGTCGTTCAACGCGCACGCGACGGGCGGTCTCGAGACCCAGAGCCAGGCGATGTTCGTGGTGGTCGTGGCGTGGTGCGTGTTTCGGGGATGCACCGGGCCCTCCGCACGGTCGAGCGTCGGCTGGTTTGCTGGCGCCTCGCTCGCGGGGGGGCTCGCGCTGTGGTCGCGACTCGACAGCGCGCTGCTCGTCGGTCCGCTGCTGCTCGCCGCGCTCGCGCAGGCGCGGCGCGAGCGCTCGGTCCGCCTCGCGCTGGCTGCGGCGCTTCCCGTGACGGTGCTCGGCGCCAGCCTGGCCGCATTCGGCTGGTTCGTCTTCCACAACCTTTTGCCCAATACCTTCTATGCGAAGGCGAGCGGCGGTGACGGCACGACGCTCCGCAGCGGCTTCTCGTACCTGTTCTCGTTCCTGACGAACTATCAGTTCATGCCCTTGCTCGCGCTCGCGGTCTACCCGATCTACCTCGGGCGCGACTCCCTGCGGTGCCCGCCGTTCCTCGTTCGGGCGCTGATGTTCGTCGCCGTCGTCTGGGGCGCCTATATCGTCGCCGTCGGTGGCGACTTCATGGAGTATCGACTCTTCGTCCCCGTCCTGCCGCTGGTGGCGGTGCTCGGCACCTGGCTACTGAGCTCCAGGGGAGAGAGGCTCGTCTGGGGCTTCACCGCGGCGAGCGTGGTCGGCTCGGCGCTCTTCTACGCCAGGTTCGCGCACCTTCCCTTCGTCGACGAGGCTGGCGCCGTGGAGACGGTGCGCGGGCTCGACGCCCACCTCACGAACCACGACCAGGACTGGGGCGAGATTGGGCGCGGAGTCAGGCACGCCTTGGCGTGCGATCGCGACATCACGATCGCCGTGATGGCGGCGGGCGCGATTCCTTATTACTCGGACCTGCGCACAATCGACATGTTGGGGCTGAGCGATCCCGTGATTGCCCGCGAGGGCGTGATCCTGGGAAATCGGCCGGGTCACCGGCGCGGAGCCAGCCTGCCGTATCTCGTGAGCAAGCAGGTCAACATCGTGCTGCATCCGTGGCCGAGGAGCGACCCCGACCGATTCTCGCTCGACTACACTAGACAAGGCGTGGCGAATCGCTACGTGCCCTTGTCACGCGGCGAAGAGCTGCCGAAAGATGCCTCGATCATCGAGATCCCGATCGCCAAGGATCGCCCGCTCCGCGCCCTCTACCTCGTGCGGGACGCGAAGGTCGACCAGTGCATCGCCTCGGGCGGTTGGCGCGTGCTCCCGATCCGACCGTGATCCTTCGAGCTCAGTCTGCGAGTCACGACCATCATCGGAGCGCCAAGCGCATATGCACACGGTTGGCCCAGTCGAGCCCGCTCGCAGACTGTTCGACGGCAATGCGTTCGAGCTCCGGCGTCCACGCTTCGCGCTCGATGACGCGAAATCCGTGACGCTCGTACCACGGTAAATTCCACGGAACGTCGGCCTGCGTATTGAGCACGATCGACGGTTCGCCTGCAGCCTTTGCACCTTCGATGATTGCACGGAGCAGCGCCGTTCCGACACCGCAGCGTCCATACGCAAGAGCAACACTGATCTGACCGAGGCAAAGCTCGCCGCCGATTCGTCCGACATAAGACCAACCGACAACCCTCCCCTCGACGGTTTCGGCAACGAGAAGGCGGCCCGAGGCGATCGCCTTCTCGGCCGCCTCCGTCGGCATCGTCGAACCATCGGCAAGCTCGGGGTGCCCGACTTCGACGAACCGCTCGTCGGCCTCGACTCCGATGCGTTGGACGTCGGCGACTTCGGAAAGCAAGGCTGGACGCACGACGACGTTCATCTGCGATGCGTACCACGAGGTTCGTGATGTTGTACTCGCTCGGCAACGGCGCAACGCCGTACCGCCAAGGGCGGCGTCCCCTTTCGGCTCTGACTCCGACCGGCACAATGAGTTGCCGAGACGGTCGGTGGTACCGGCAGCGCTCGAGACGTGCGCAGCCGCAGCCGCAGCCGCCTCCGGGACCGAGCTTCACGTCGACGCCGACGCGTGCGTCCGCCTGCCGGCGAGGACCCGGGCGATGAGCTGCGCACGGCTCGTCACGCCATAGGCTTGTTAGATCGTTTTCACGTACTGACGGACCGTGTGCGGGCTCAAATCAAGCCGCACGGCGATCTCCTTGTCGCTTGCGCCCGTGAGGAGATGCTCGAGCGTGGCCTCGATGCGCGGTGAGAGCGAGACGCCCATCTGCGGTTCGACGTAGAGCCCAGCGCACTCGAGGTGAACGAGAGTGATCGAACCGCGCCGGGCGCGCGAGGTCCGACACCCACGGCGAAGAATACCAGTCACGTGTCGTCAGCAGATCACGGTCCGTCGCCGCAAGCACCTCGCCTGGTTTCGCGCTGAGGCGATTGATTCGCTGCGCGTGATAGGGATTGACGCACGCGCCGTTGCTCTGCCCCGCTTGGAAGAGCGCGATGCTGGTATCGTCGAACCCAGCGAGGGTCACCTTCTTCAGGCTATTCGTCGCACCGGGGCGGTAATCGACGTCCAGCACGCAAGTGCCGATGACGGCGCCGACGACGTGGAGGAGGCTCTCGACGAGGTGGGCACGCGCGGCCTCGGTCGTCTGTCCGAGCTCATGCACTTCGTTCAGCAAACGAATGACCGACCGAGCACGCTGCCAAGGTATGCCCCCCATCGGGTCATGATTATCGCACGACATCCAGCGGTGGTGGCGTACACCTTCTTCGGGCTCGACGCGTTGGGCGACGAGCTCGTCGAAGCGGTCGGTGGTGCCGGCGGGGCTCGATGACAAACGCTCCAACGAGACGTCCGCTGCCGCAGTCGGACCTGCTACTCGGCGGGCGCAGCTCTTGGCCAGCTGCGTTCGCACAGGCGTACGCCTACCCTTATGGGGTAAGCGCACGCGCTGTGCGAATCAAGACGGCATATCTGTGAACTCGAGCACGCCGAGCGGCTTGGCCCAGTCGAGGCGCCGCTCGACGAACGCATCGATCCGCGGCGCGCAGCTGCCTGGGGCGTCGACGTTGCCGAACGTCACGAAGACCAATCGCCTCAGTTCTTGTCGTGGGCCTGCGCGAGCTGCCCCACGAGCTTCGCCCAGTCCATGTCGAGGGCGCCGTAGACGGCCCCCGCCTCCGGTCGACCGTTGTCCTTCATGATCTCCATCATGAGAGTGGCGTGGTCGGCGACGATGACGCCCGCTTGCAGCATACGCAAGAGGCCGGCCTCACGCTTCGTCCGATTGAACGTCCCGCAGGCGTCGACGGCGATGTAGGCGGCGTATCCCTTGCTGAGCGCAGTAATCGCCGGGAACGTGGCGCAGACTTCGAGCGAGAGGCCGGCGAAGATCAGCTTCTTCCGGCCCGTCGCTTCGATGGCCCGAGCCGTTCGCGCGTCGTCGAACGCGTTGACGGTGGACCGGTCGATGATCTGTGCCCCAGGCAATGCTTCGACGAGCTCAGGCACAGTGGGCCCCCACATGCTGTCGCGCGCTGTCGTGGTGACGACGATCGGGAGCTCGAGCGCTCTGGCCGCTTTGGCAAGAGCGACGACGTTGTGCTTCAGCTCTGCCGGCGACATGTCACGAACGCCCGTCATGAGGCCGATCTGGTGATCGACGAGGACGAGCGCGGCGTTCTCGGACGTCAGAGGCTCATACGGACGATTCCGATCAAACATGAATCCCTCCACACGTAAACGGTTTGGCGATGCCCCGCAGGCACGGCGAGCGCCCCGGGACTTCCGCGATCCGTAGCCTTTGGATCCGCCGTACAGAAGTCGCGAAGAATTGGACCCAGCGTCCCATGGGTTGGACGATGGGCCACGATGCTCGACCTCAACGACTTCTACTACTTCGTGCACGTCGTCGATCGCCGGGGGTTTACCGCGGCGAGCCGTTCGCTTCGCATCCCGAAGTCGACCATCAGCCATCGCATCCAGGAGCTCGAGAAGAGTCTTGGCGTTCGCCTGCTCAACAGGACGTCGCGGCGCTTCGGAGTGTCGGACGTCGGCCGCGAATTCTACCGACATGCCGTGGCGATGCTCGAGCATGCTGAGCTGGCGGAGTCCGCGACACGCGATCGTTTGACCGAACCGAAGGGGACCGTCCGGTTCACCGCGTCGGTCGCCACCGCGCAGTTCGCCATGAACGAGGTCGTCGCCGAATTCCTCGCCCGTTATCCCCTCGTGAACCTGATCGGCTCCGCCACCGACGATTTCGTGGACATCGTTGGAGAGAATTACGACGTCGCCGTCCGCGCCCATACGGGGCCGCTGCGCGATTCGACGCTCGTGGCCCGGACTCTGGCTCCCGCTCCGTGGTACCTCTTCGCGGGCGCACGCTACCTGGATACGCAAGGCGCACCGCAGACGCCGAAGGACCTCGCCAAGCATCCTTCGCTGTTCATGATGCGAGCCAACGTCGCCCCCGAGTGGCGGCTCCGGCGCGCGAGAGGTGCCAGCAAGGAAGTCGTGCTGCAGCTCACGCCGCGGTTGATCACCTCCGATATGGTCGGCTTGAAGCACGCAGCGATCGCGGGCCTGGGCATCGTTGCTCTTCCCGGATACGTCTGTCGGGTCGATGTCCGCAGGGGTGCCCTACGTCGCGTCCTGCCCGACTGGATTGCGGGCGATTCCACGCTGACCGCCCTGGTCCCGCACCGGCTAGGACTTCTTCCGGCGGTGCGCGCGTTCGTCGATTGCCTCGCCGCCGAGCTCCCGAAGATGGTGGCCCTTTAGCCGCCACAGCAGGGGCGGAAGGCAATCCTACGAGGCGATAGCGGCTGAAATTTGATTGGAGTTCGATTCTTCGTCCGCCGTGACGATGTTCCGTAACAAGTCGTAAGACGAGCAGCGGGCGGCGTCAGGGCAGAATTCGATCCAAGCGCTTCACGACCGTCTCCCGAGCCTTCGCCGACAAAAAAACGTCCGGCACGTGTAGAAGGAAGTTCGCCCAGCGGTAGCGCTCATGATCGCGAGCGGCGGACGCGAGAAACCGCCGAAGGTACTCGGCCGATTCCCGGTGGAACGCCCACAGCACCTCCCCGCGATACTCGATCTTGAACCAGGCGTCGTTTGGCCAATCAGGGTCAGGACTTCGCCGCCATGGGGCCGGCTCTCTTAGCGGAGCGAGAGTGGATTCAAAGCTCATCCATACCAGCGCCACGATGGAGACGACGAGCTGGCGTGGTAGCGTCGCGAGGCGATGAGAACGAGAACTGCGTACGACCTGGCGTGCGTCGCCGGCATCGGGCCGACGTCGTGATCGTTCGGCCGAAGCCTTCGTTCTTCGACCTCCTCTTCGCGCTGCGCGGTTCCATCGTGCCGGTCGTCGCGCCGAGGGTGGCGTTCATTGCGCTCCTTGCGACGGGCGTGGCGTTCTACGTCCGGACCCACCCGACCTCTGCCGTCGCGAGCTTCACCGTCGCTCCCTTCACGGTCATCGGCCTCGCGCTTTCCGTCTTTCTCAGCTTTCGCAACAGCGCGTGTTTCGAGCGTTGGTGGGAAGCGCGGAAGCATTGGGGACAGCTGATTTGGGAGGCGCGGAGTCTCGCGCGTGAGTTGCAAGGACTTCTCCCCGACGAAGCCGACCGCGAGCGGCGGTCATTCATTCTGCGTCACGCGAGCGCCTTCGCTTACGCGCTCGCGGCCCGCCTGCGCGGAGCCGACGAGATCGCCGCGACGGCGCGCATCCTTCCGGAGCACGAACGTCGAACGTTCGCAGACCGCTCGAACGTCACCGACGCGATTCTCGTCGTCATGACGACCGAACTCACGCGCTGCGTGCGAGACGGGCGACTCACCGACGTGCTCTACGCGACGGTGGCTCAACGTATCAACGCCATGGCCGGCGTTCAGGCGGCTTGCGAGCGAATACGAAATACGCCTTTGCCTTTTGCGTATTCGCTCTTGTTGCACCGCACGGCGTACCTGTTCTGTCTGCTGCTTCCGTTCGGTCTCGTGGGAGCGGTTGGCCTCGTCACTCCCCTCGTCGCCGCGGTAGTGGCGTACACCTTCTTCGGGCTCGACGCGTTGGGCGACGAGCTCGAGGAACCGTTCGGCCTTTCGGCAAACGATCTCCCGATCGACGCTCTCGCACGCATCGTCGAGATTGATCTGTCGGACGCGATGGGCGTCGCCCCGCCGCCGCCGCTCGAGCCCGTCGACTTCGTGCTTCGGTGAACGTCACGGCTCGCGTGACGGCCCGTTGCAAGCGACGTCAATACGACGAAGGACCACTCGCAATCTCGTCGACGAGCTTGTCGATGTCGGCAAGTCGAGGATCTCCCTGTCACGGCCTTGGATGTGCTGGGCGGCGATGCGCGGTCGATCACCAGCGACGCACGACCGAAACCGGGAGTATGACGCCGGTGGGAGACGATCATCGAGGAGGCGTCGCTACGATAGTGCTCCCGGATAGGTAGTAGCCATGCGCCTGCGAACTTCCCAGGATCTACCGCTCCTACCTCTCCTGATCGGCCTGCCTCTCGCTGTCGGAATAGCAGCGTCGCCATTTTCCGATTCCGCCTCCTTCGATCGCCACGATCAAGAGGCGGGGCACGCGTCCGTCAGTCCCAGCCGCGCCCGGATTCGGCCTTTGCCGCCGGCTTCGCGTTCGGAAATGCCACGCTCGTCGCGAAAGTGAACGGCTTGTGACTCGGCGGGCCGGAGCCGTAGCGCCCGTTAAACCCATAGAAGATGACGTTGCGCGCGCACATCGTGAAGCCACTGCTTGCGGTCGGTGAGAACGTCGTCGACGAATTGAGCGGTGCGCCGTCGCTCTCGATGAGCACCGATACCGTGTAGGCCTTCGGAGCGTTCGGATTGCGCACAAGGTCTTGCTCCATGCAGCCGAGGAGACCGCTGCTCTGCGCGGCAACCGCCTGCCGCCCCCACTGCTCGTCGGTGAGCTTCGAGGCGACCGCCGTTGGAGTGATCGAGGCCGCCGGCTTCTTGGCCGACGCCGCCGTGGCCGGAGGACTGGGCACGGCCGAAGCGGACGTCGTCGACACTGGCAAGGTCGGCGTCGCGACAGCCGTCGCGACAGGCGTTGCAGACCGCCGCGGCGAACGGTCAGCCTTCAGATTGACCCAAGTAATGAAGCCCGTTCCGACCATCGAGACAACGAGCCAGACGAGCCCCACCCCCAACGCGACCCCGCTTGGCCTAGCTTGCGCGGATTGCGCCGTGGGCGTTGCCTGCGCGGCAGTGTGTAGACTCTGGAGCCACGCGTTCTCGAGGGCGTCCGGCACGCCATTGGCGTTGCGGTCCTCCCGGAGCATGCCCTGGACCGCCTGCTGAATCGCGGTGGCCGAAGGCTGCACAGCCTGAGGCTGGACGGCTCCGCAAAACGAACACAAGGC
Organism: Labilithrix luteola; assembly: GCF_001263205.1. GTDB lineage: Bacteria > Myxococcota_A > Polyangia > Polyangiales > Polyangiaceae > Labilithrix > Labilithrix luteola. The sequence continues at coordinate 8,425,096 of NZ_CP012333.1, read as the reverse complement.
GCTTACACCAACGCCGCCACCGCTCGTAGTGACCGGCGAAAGCGGAGCACCGCAACGAACACAATCGACGGAACTACGAACGGTCACGAGACCTCCTCAACGTAGCTCATCAACGACCGACACCACATCCTGAACGGCTCAGCATGCTCAGCCCCCTTTGGACGGACTTGGCCCCTCGGCTGTTCAACGCACCTTTTCCCACATCAACCATGCGAGCGCGGGAGGACGGCCAACCCCGGTCGGCGGCGGCAACGAACAAGCTGGCCGTCCGCCTCCCGCACGTAGACACGATCGAGCACGACGACGTGAAAGTGGACGTTCAGGTTGAGGCTCGAACCGAAGCGCTGCACGAAGGTGACTGCTCCCCCGCGAGCTTCTCGCCTTCGCGCAACTGCTGCACGTTTCGCCCACGCTCGGCAGCAAAACTCGATCGCGAAGACGAAGTGCAGAACGAGCGCGCGAAGCACCTTGGCGTCGAACGCCGCGACAGCGAGGAGGTCGAACGGTAGCGAGAGACCCCACTGGGGCAACGGCACGGCGGGGAGAACGCGATCGTCCAGGAGCGCCGCAGTGTTCGCCATGCGTCGGCCTGTGCAGCTCGGGCATATTCCGCGAAGCTTGCAACGGAAGGCGACGAGCAGATCGTGCTCGCAGGTTTCGCAGCCCGCCTGCACGAAGCCGCGCGCGGCGGCTTGCGAGCGAATACGAAATACGCCTTTGCCTTTTGCGTATTCGCTCTTGTTGCACCGCACGGCGTACCTGTTCTGTCTGCTGCTTCCGTTCGGTCTCGTGGGAGCGGTTGGCCTCGTCACTCCCCTCGTCGCCGCGGTGGTGGCGTACACCTTCTTCGGGCTCGACGCGTTGGGCGACGAGCTCGAGGAACCGTTCGGCCTTTCGGCGAACGATCTCCCGATCGACGCTCTCGCACGCATCGTCGAGATTGATCTGTCGGACGCGATGGGCGTCGCCCCGCCGCCGCCGCTCGAGCCGCCCTCCTGCCTCGACTTCGTGCTTCGGTGAACGTCACGACGTACGCCACTCGCGCACTCGTTTGCGGCAGAGCTTTCAAGCAGTGATTTACAAGTCATGCCGCGCTGCGCGATGTTTCGCGATCATGCGCAAATCCATCTTTTGGCTTGGTTCGCTTGCCACCACCCTTGCACTCTTCGCGTGTCAGGACGACTCCTCGAGCAACACGCCAGGCACCTTCGATCCCGATGCCGGCACCTACGAGCCCCCGGCGGTCGACGCCTCGAAGGCCGACGTCGATACCGCCGATGCGGCCGATGCCAAGCCGTCGGTCGTCACCGTAACCGTCACGCGCGGTTCCGGGCCTGCCGCCGACGTACTCGTCGTCTTCCACGACGCGGCCGGCGCCGTCCTCGGGACCACGAAGACGGACGCGACGGGCAAAGCCACGAGCTCCACCACGATCCCCGCCCAAGTGAGCGTGCTCCTCGGCGGAGCAGCTTCAGGCCGCCTCATTCACACATGGACGGGCGTGGAGGCCGGCGATGACCTCGTCGTCAAAGACCCTTTTCCGACGACCGTCGAGGATCGTGGGGCGTACGGCTTTCACCTGTTCGGCAGCTACGAAGGCGCCGACTCGTACGGCGTCACTGTCGGCCCTTGCGGCGGGAGCTGGCCTTCACAGAGCATCGAGGCGGCACTCCTGATCAATGCGTGGGAGAACTGTCTCGGAACGCCGACCGCGGTGCTCGCTAGCGCGCTCCTAGACTACAACATCTCGGCACCCAAGGCCTTCGCGTTCAAGAAGGACATCGGCGTGCCCGCCGCCGGCCCGGAAGCCCTCTCCGTCTCTTTGCCGGACTGGCAGGCGCCCGCAAACGCGACTCTGACGCTGACAAACCGCCCCGCAGACGTTGGCGTCGCTGTGTCGCTCGGCGATATCGTCGGCGGTGTTCGGTTCGAGACGGCTCGTCAGTGGGCCAGCGAAGCTGACACGGCGACCCTCGACTATCCGGCCGGCTTTGGCGATGCGCATCAGTTCGGGGCGGCCTTCCGAAAAGGAACGAGCAGCAATGTCTTCCTGAAGCGCAGCGCTGCAGCCACGGCCGCCTCGTTCGACCTGGCGACGGCGCTACCGACCATCGAAACTCTGACGTTCGACACGACGGACACCAAGCGTCCCACGCTCACGTGGACGGCTTCGAGCTCCCTTGCATCCAGCGACGGCGGCGAGGGATTCATCGACTTCTACGACCGACACGAAAATACGTTCGGCTGGTCGTTCGTGGTGGCTCCGGGCGCGACGAGCATTCGTGTTCCGCAGTTCCCCGCCGAAGCCGCCGCGTGGCTCCCCTTCGGCGAAGACGGCGGAGAAGTCCCGATCGGCGCCAGCCCGCCCTCACTCGCGTTCGTCGAATCGGATCTCCATGCGAGCTACGCCGAGTTCCGCCATGACGGCGCGACGCTCATCCCTTACGGAGCGCGCGACTTCGTCACGCAGATCGTTCTGCCGAAGGACGGCACAATCCGGCTGACGTCGTACAACGAGCTTGCCCCCTGAAGGCGGGCTGAGCCTGTGGAGACGGCGGTCACAGAACTGAGCCGGTTGCCCCGCAGAGCCACGTGACATTGGCTAGGGTCGCGCGCGTGTCACTACACGCGCCAAGCGTGGGAATGGCGTGCGCGACCGCGCCTCTACGAAGAACGGCCGACGCGTCATCGCTCGCCCTACGAAGGCCGCCGCATCAGGCATGGGCATTGCTGATGCGCGCGGCATGTTCGAGCGCAAAATGAATCGTCTCGGTGTCGTGTTCTTCATGCTCGTTGGGGCAGCGGCGGTCGAAGCCTGTGCCAACGACGAGTCGTCCGAAGGTGGCGACTCGTCCGCGGAAGAGGCGCTCCGCCGACACCGCGATGCTGGCACGCCAGGGCAAGACGCTGGGACGCCGCCGTCGGACGCGAGCACACCTCCGTCGGACGCGGGCGGCCCCGCGCAAGGGGCCCCCGCGCTCGGCGCTCATACCCTGCTTTGGCAGGGTGAGGGCACCGGCTTCAGTCCTGCCGTTTCAACGCCCCTGACGACACAGGCAACGGGGAGCTCGTTCCTCGTCCTCAAGGCCGGCTACGCCTCCAACTCCAACGCTCCGACCGACAACAAGTCGAACACCTGGGTCCAGCGCGGCAACGCCGTCTACTACAACGGATATGGCGACGCCTTCAACGCCTTGGCCTACGTGTCCCTCGTGGGCAACGGCGGCTCGAACCACACGGTCAGCGTCGTCAAGAATGGATCCGCGAAGGGGGAGATCACGGTCCCCTTCATCGAGATCAAGAACGCCGGCATCCTCAAAGACGTCGCGCAGAACTATCCGGCGAACGGGCCTGTCATCACGAGCGGGAACGTCACCACGACGGGCCCCGCGACCTTGATCGCGGTGTGGTTTGGCGACGGAGGGGTCAAACACATGACGGCAGTCCCCAACAACGGCTTTACCGTGATTGATTCGCTCTTGGATCTGCCCGATAGCAGCGCGGTTCAGGCGGCAGTGGCGTCGAAGAACGTGACCGCCGCGGGGACGTACAACGTCAGCTGGACCGAATCGCCCAACCAAGGCGCAATCCTCTGGCTCTTCGCGTTTCAGTCTCAGCCCTGAGTGCGCCCGCCTCCCCCAACTCGTCGTCACGAACGAAGATGAGCGTGAGGGCGTCTCGGACGAAGCGCTCGCGCACGGACGAGTTGCGGCCTTTCGGCTGCTGGGCGAAGCGATAGCCGCGCGTCTAGCGACGAGCGTTTTCCACGAGAGAGGCAATCTGCACGAACTCGACGCTAGGGCGTACGCCGTAGAGATCGGTAACTCGAGCAAGAACCTCATCGGTAAAGAACGCTTTCGCTGCGTCCTCCGATTCCCAAACGTAGAAGTTCGTGGCCTCACGCTTCACGGGATTGAGTGTGAACGCCTTCGAGCGTAGCCCTGGCATTCCCTCGAACTTCGAGCGTGCGGTGTCAGCGATCTTCCGCACAGCTCGTTCATCGAAGTTGTCTCGGTAGCGAAAGGTAACGAATACGCCGATCATGTCCCGCTCCTTGCGAGGCAGCTATCACCTCCTACGAAGCTATGTCAGTTCGATAGGTTGTCAGGTGGCTCACGCGATTCGCCCGGAATGGCAGGGCTGAGAAGCGACGCGGCATCGGTGGCCACCGTGCAGATGGCAGAGATCGTTGCCGCGACGCGCTCACGCTTGCCGCCACGCGGACGCGATGCGCGACAGATTCCAGCTCGAGCGCGCCGACGCAGCCGCGAACGTAGCGCGATTGGTCAGAACGCGGGCACGGGAAACCAGACCTCGTGGCGACTTTCGTTTCGGAGGATCGTGAGGCCTTCGACGCTCGCGACGGAGAGGCCACACCGGGCAATGAACGTTGGCGCGGGAGTCGTTTAGTGCCTCGGCAGGCGCTCAACGCAGCTCGTTTCGTGGCGTGGAACGCAAAGTGAGCTCGTCGTCACGCGCGCGAAGATTTCTTCGTAGCCGACCTCGACGATGAGCACTCAGAGGTATGCGGTATCGTATTTCGCTCTTCTCCTTCCGCGTCGCGGTCCTCGCGGCGCTGAGCTCGCTTGCCGGATGCAGCAGCGACAGTGAACAGGCCGCGATCACGTCGACGCGAGACGGCGGCCGCGACGAGACCGGCGAAACGCCTCCTGACGACGACGGCGTGAACCCATCCGGGGTGTGCTCACCGCAAACGGCCGACTGCAACGGCGATCCGAGTGACGGGTGCGAGACAAAAACGTCGTCGAGCGAGACGAACTGCGGGGGATGCGGTGTGACGTGCGGCAAGGCCCCCGCGCACGGAAACATCGCGTGCAAGAACGGAACGTGCACCCGAAGCTGCGCCTCGGGATACGAGCTTCAAGGCACGACGTGCGTGCCGGGCGCGCCGCCACCTCTCGCTTGCGGCGGCGACGCGGTCGATTGTGGAGGTGTCTGCCGAGCGATCGCGAGTGATCCGCTCAACTGCGGATCGTGCGGCAAAACATGCGACGTCCCCCAGGGTGGCAGCGCGCGCTGTGACCAGGCGAAATGCCGACCCGAGTGCCCCGTCGGAACCGCTCTCAGCGGGACGACGTGCAACGCCGTCCCGGTCGGATCCATCACCCCCACGCTCGTTCCTGGGTCCGGCCACACGTGTGGTCTCACCAGCCAAGGGACGGTGCGCTGCTGGGGGTCCAACGACCATGGGCAGATCGGAACCGGAACGTCCAGCCCCACGAAGGTGCCCACCCCTACGAACGTCGTCGACCTCGGCGGTGGTGCTACGCACGTCGCTCTGAGTGCGTGGTTTTCGTGCGCGGTGACGAATGTCGGCGGGGTCAAGTGCTGGGGCAACAATGCCCAAGGTCAGCTCGGCGCCCCGACGAACATCTCGATCAGTACCAAGCCCGTCGACGTCACGAACCTGAGCGGCCCGGTCAAGCAGATCGCGATGGGGGTGAGCCACGCGTGTGCGTTGCTCGTCAGCGGCGAAGTGCAGTGTTGGGGCGACAACCAATATGGTCAGCTGGGAGACGGATCGACGACCAATCGCCCGCGCGCGGTGCCCGTCTCGGGTCTCAGCGGAGTGCTCGAGGTCACCGCGGGGGGCTCTGCGACCTGCGCACGGCTCGGCGCCGGCGCGGTGAAATGCTGGGGCGGCAACGGCTTGGGGCAAGTCGGTGACGGAAGCGGAGTCGCCAAGGTCTTGGTTCCATCAGGCGTCGTCGGTCTCGGTTCGAACGTCGTGGCGATCCGCGCCGGCGTCGCCCACGTATGCGCCCTCCTCGGCAACGGATCGGTCCGATGTTGGGGCTGGAACGGCACCGGACAGCTCGGCGACGGATCCGAGACCGACCGACCGACGCCGGTCGCGGTGCAAGGGCTCTCCGGTTCGGTGGACGAGATCTCCACGCGAGGCGACGTCTCCTGCGCACGCAAGGGTGGAACGGTCTCCTGTTGGGGCGACAACTACTGGAAAACGCTCACCAGCGACGCGACGATCATCCACGTGACCGCGCCCCTGTCGATCCCGAGCGTCTCCGGCGCAACCAAGATCATGGTCGGCGACCAGTACATCTGCGCGGCAATGGCCAGCGGCTTCGTCTGCTGGGGGCGAAACGCCGATGGTCAACTCGGCAACGGCACGTTCACGGATGCCCCCACGCCGATCCCCGTGACGTTCTAACTCACTCGAACAGGGTGACGTGGACCGGGCGGCTCGCGGGCACCTTCAGTTAGCATCTACGCGGGACAGCCGGCTTCTGTCGTAAGCGCTTGTCCGGTGATCCGTACATTTCGCACGTCCGTGGCGAGCTGACCTTGAACGTCTCCGAGTGTCGCGTTGCTCGGCATGGCGTCGGAGTCACGTTTCAGTTGCTTCACCGCAGCGTTGAATTGCTCTGCTGTCGGCGTGTTCATCTTGCGCGCGGTCCTCTGAATTTCATTCGCGTCGTTGTTGACCCTATCGGTCGCGGCGCGCAATTCCGCGACGGTCGACTGCGGGGTCATCCGATCGAGCTCGGCGACGTGGACGCGGAATGACGAGGCTGCTGCGCATAGCTTCTGTTCGGATTTCTGCTCGGACTGGCAGGCGCCTACGGACAACGCGATCATCCCCGCGACGGACATCATCAAGAGGGTTCTCATGACACGCTCCAGTTCATGATCTACGCACGCAAACACCCGCGTTCCCGCCACTGCATGCAAGTAGGCGGGACCCTCGCCGTCGCTGCAAGACGAGCGCCATGTGCGTCCGTTCGACGGTGGCGCTCAGGCGGCGCGCGCACCTTGGATTCGGTGCTCGAGCGGACGCCCACTCTCGCGGTACTGCGCCGGGGCGGGCTCCGCCACATGACCTAGGGCGCGCTCATGGCTCTAGGCGCCCCAAATTGCGAAGCGCCGCAGACACCCGCGAAGCGTGCTCCCGTCAGGCTGCGACGGCGAGCGCGCTTTCGAGACGTTCGACGAGGAACGCCGCTTCGGCGGCGTTCGGTAGGCCCACGCGCTCGAGATCGCTGGAGCGGCCGCGCGCGACCTCGTCAGCGAGCTCGCGGAACGCGGCGATACGAACCGCGGCGATGCGAGCGTTCGCGACGGCGTCGAGCTTGGTGGACAGCCACTCGGCGACGTCGAGAGAGAGCTCGGCGTGCCGCGTCTCGTCGTCGGCGATCGTCTTCATGGTCTGCGCCAGCTCTGGGTCGGTCGCCGACGCCGCCTGCCAGGAGGCTTCGAGCGCGCCATAGAGCTCGCGAACGCAGCCCTCGCGCGCGTTCTCGAGCGCCATCTCCTCGAGCGAACGATGTGCGTGAGGTGCGACGACGACGGCGGCAACCGCTGCACCGTGGCGACGGGCGAAGCGGCCCATCATCGCGGCATGCCGAACTTCGTCGCGCATCGCGCGTTCGGCGCGAGCCACGAGCGTCTTCGGCGCACCGTGCTGGACGAGCTCGTCCCGGAGGACGCGGAAGGCGTGGACGGATGCCGCTTCGAGGTGCGCCATCGTCGCGAACCACGAGCCCACGACGGACGACGCCGACGCCATCGCGGGAACGAGCCCCTCGGGACGGCGACCTGCGCAGCTATTCGTCTCGGCGCGCAATGTACGTTCGACTTCGGACACGGTGCCGTCACGACCGATGCGGAGTACGACGTCCGCGTACTGGATCGGGCAGTCCTTCACGATCCTCGACGCGCGAAGGATCCACGAGCCGTCGACTTCGGCGATCCATGGGGAGTCGCAGGTCGGTTGGTAGCTGCCTTGCCTCGCGATGAAGTAAGCTTTCGCCGGGCTGTCGATCGAGCCGAAGAGATCGAGCATGGCCTGTCGACTACCTACGACGATCACGTCGTCGCCTTGAGTGACCACCAGAAAGGAGATCGCGGAGAGCGATCCGACGGTGCTAAATAGCGAGGTATTGCTATTTGCCTCGGCGAGTGCCGTGGTGCATGCGTCCTGATTGCTCGCCGACTTGCACGGCTCGCCGGCCTGATCCGACGTTTGGACGACGCCGCCAGAACCATCGTTCCACCGATACGAGATGTAGTCCACGCCGAGCGAGACGCGGAGCGCCTCGAAGGCCTTCTGCTCCGGATAGCAGGCAAAGGGAGACGTGTACGGCACGCTAGGGTTCGTAGGGTTGTTCGTCCTGGGCGGCGAATCGGACGAAGCGGCGGGTCCATCGACCCCCCCACCACAAGCCACGATCGAACTGCCAGTCGCGCTCAGAGCGAGAATGGCGGCGAAGAGCGAAGACAAGTCACGAGGGCGCATGGGCCCGGCACCGAGCACGCAGCGTGCCACCCCTCCGCTGCATACAGTCCCTATATTCCTCGAGCCCCCGCGATGGCTGGCACTCTGTGGCACAAAGTGGAAGGCGGGCGTGTCATGCCGGCCTTCCCTTCAGTCCGCCGAGGGACGAAGCGTGACGAATTGCGCTCCCCAACGCATCGGATCGTCGCGGTTGTTGTCCTGGTATTCGACGACCTCGGAGAGAAGGAAAACGAAACACCCGTGACGGAGCAAGGAACGCCCGCGCCTCAGTGGACGTAGTCCGTCTTTTGCGAAATTGCAGCAGGCCCGTAACGCGGTCCTACGTGAGCGGATCACCGCCGTCGACGAGGCGAAACTCGGACGCCGTCACGACGCCGGGATTGGCACGTTGACCGCACGCCGTGAGGGTCGCGGCGAGTCCGAGGAGGCGCCGCACGTTCACGAGGAGAGCCCTTCCGCGGCGAGCGCTCGATTTCGCTCGGAGACCTCGAGTGCGAAGACGAGGTCGCCTCGCGTGTCGCCTGCCGAGGCGAAGGCTGCACGTGCGCCGGAGGCGACCGCGCGCGCAACGGCGTCGACGGCGAGCTTCGTCACGCCTGCATCGTGGAGGCCCGGCGCGAACCCGACCGCGCGTGCGCCGACTTCGAGTGCGCGTCGAACCGCGCGCGAGGCAGCGTCTTCGAGTCGTGCCAGGTCGAGCGTGGCTTCGTCGCCGAGCCAGAGGAGAAGCACTCGCCGCGCCTTGATCGCCGGAGCCCCGTCCACCAAGACAGATTCGGCGTCGCCGTGGTCGCGACGCATGCGTTCGACGCGCCCGCCGAGCAAGCGGTCGATCTCCGCCACGGCTCCCTGCAACGGAGCTCTCGCCCCCGAGGTGATGACGCCGACCGCGACGAGATCGACGTCGTGGACGACAGGGCTTTCGACCGCGAGCTCGACGGTGAGCTTCGGCGCGTTGGGGACTGACGATGTCATGACGCTATCGACGTATGAAATTCGGTATCGAACTTGGACGTCGTTGCGTTCTCACGCGCCTTCGAAAAAAAATGGGCTCGAGTGATCCCGAGCCACTGGCGAGAACGCTAGCGCTCGAGCCTCCCTGGAAGCAGCGGCAGACGACGCGCCCCTCGAGCACGTTGTGCAGCCACGCAGCGACCGCGAGGCGACCGCGCTCGATGCGCGAGGCGACCGCGCTCGATGCGCGAGGCCACGGGTTCGTCGTGCTCATGCGGATGCAGCTCGAGAACCGCTGGCGCGACGAGAAGATCGTGCCGCGCGCGATCGCGATTCCTTTATCGAGCGCGCGGAGCGTCATTCGCGCTCGGAGTCGCTGGGCGTGAAGTGCTCGGGATCCGCGCCGGCTACGACTGCGGGGACGAGCACCTCGACGCTGTACGTCTGCGCGCCCGCGAACTCACGGAGCGTGCGCGTCATGCGATAGACATGCTGCGCGTCTCGGCAAAAGCCAGGGGCGAGCGCCGTGAACGTGCGCGCGTCGGCAATTCCTCGTTCGACCTCCCCATGGTTGAGGATGCGGTCGCCGGCGCGCGCATATCCAGGGTCGATCGCTGGAAGAGACTCGAAATCCGACGGCACCACATCGGGCAAGGCGCGTAGCTCTGCGAGATCAGCATCGCCGTCGTCGTTGAGAAAGTAGAAGACGGTGCGCGCATCCGCAGCGTAGTGCTCGCCGAGGATGATGAAGGTGCTCGCGTCGGCGTCGAGCCGAGCAAGCGACACAGTGTCGGTGTGCTTCCCGCCATAGCAAAGGTGATGCACGGTCGTCCGATCGACGGCGAACCACCGGCCGCGAAGCTCGAACGTCGGGGCATCGATCTGGGGCTCGACGACGCCGTTGTTGTAGAGCACGCCCGATGCGCAGTCGCGGCCGAAGGTGAGGCCGATCTCCTCGAAGGATGTGGCCGCGGCCCCGTCAACGAGGCTGAGCTCGTAGCAGTCGTAGCCGTAGCGCCAACAGAAGACGCCTCGTCGGTCAGCGATGTAGCGCGCGCCAAAGGCGACAAAGGAGGCTGGATCCCACGGGCCGTCGTCGGGCGCGTCGGCCGGTGCGCCGTCGTTGTAGACAGTGTTGGCGTCCTTGGCCCATCCGCCACGCAGGAGAGTGAAGGTGGAGGCGTCGGCGTCGTCGATCGTCTCACCGGCTCTCACGACTGTGCGCGCGTCGACCGCGTAGCCATCTCCGAGGTCGCGCCATGACGCGAGATCGAGGGTGGTGTCGATCTCGATGGTCCGGCCGTAGCCCGTCAGCTCACAGGCGACTACGCCGTTGCGAACGAAATAGCGGGTACTCACGCCCATGCGTAGCGAGTACCAGCGCAGCAGCACAGGTGCAACGAGGGGTCGCGCGCGACGGGGCGTCTTGCCTGTCTCGCGCGCTTCGTTGGTACGAACGAGTTGGCGAACGGTCCAGGCGTGGTCGCGCTCTCGAGCGATGTCGGAGTCAGATCCAGCGATGAGCTGGCGGCTCGCCAAGGGCACGCGGCATGCAGCGAACCGCGCACTTCCCGCACAAGGAGGACGTCATGTACGCGGCCGTACGAAGATACGAGGGAGTGACCAATCCTCGTGAGGTCGGGCGCTTGGTGGAAGAGGCTTATCTACCGCTCGTCTTGGACATCCCAGGGTTCGTCTCCTACGACTGGATCGAAGCGGACGGTGGAGTCGTGCTCTCCACCAGCGTCTTTCAGGACAAGGCTGGCGTCGAGGAGTCGAATCGACGAGCTGCCACCCTCGTCCACGAGAGGCTGACTTCGCTGCTTCCCAACCCGCCACAGATCACGACCGGCGAGGTTACCGTGCACAAGGTAGCCCGCTGACGTCGACGACTGCGGCGACCACTTGCACGGACCGAGAATTTCGGGGCCCACGGTGGGCGAGGGCCCCGAAATCCTCGGTCCTTTGCACAAGTCTGTCGCGAACTCCGTTTGACTATTCAATCAGCGCAACCGAGTTGCGCTCTAGAGTGCACGGACGAAGGTCGGGATTCCGAGGTTCCGCGCGAGGGTGTGCGAGGTGCGAAGCGCCGCCGGACGGTCGAGGAACGCGCCGATCAGGACTTTGTGCATGCGCCGTCCACGCACCGTCTCCTCGATCACGTGAGCCATGGGATTCGTCGCCGGGACGTCACCAGCGAAGAAGAATCCATCGTCTTCGACCTCCGCCTCGTTCGCGCGCTCGGCGATCCGTGCGGCGCCCGCACTCGTTGCGCTGGCAAAGATCTGAACGGTGTAGACCTGCGCGTTCATCGCGCGTGCTCGTTCGACGCGGGCCGAGTCCGATTGGAGTTTCGCGACGCCGTCGAACAGCCCTGGAAGGTCCTGCCAGTCGACATCGAGCTGCTCGCTCGCGGACTTCACGACCGCCGGCGTCCCGAAGGCCTCGAGGCTCGCGCCTGCTGGCAGGACTTCGTCGAGCCGGACGATCCACGTCGCCCATTCGCGAATGACGGAGGGATCCCAAGCGACCGGGCAAGAGTCGTTGTTCGGCATCGGTTCGGTGACCGCCGCGCGGCCGACATGGGCGGAGTAGCCACACCAGCAGGCCTTGGCTTCGTTGGTGGAGCCGAGGAAGGTCGAAACCAGCACCACCATCACCAGGAGACGAAGACGCATCGGCCAGGAACGCATGCGGTGAGGCGCTACCTGCATTTGTCCTGCGATGAGTGACCGAGCGCACCGGTCGCTTGGTGCGCTTCGCACGCTTTGCTCGTCGAGCTGGCGCCCGGATCCGCAATTTCGTTCGTTGTCGGATACGAGACGACGTCGCTCGCGCGACGCTTTGTCTCCCAACGGCGTTTGTTCTCGGATGAGTTTGCAAACACGCTCCCCCACATCATGCAGAATGAGCCCCCTAAGGACGCGCTTTCGAGCTCGCAGGCACCGTCACCAACCCCTCGAACTGGACAAGCCGCTGGCCGAGGTGTGATGGAAACGATTCGAAGATGATCCGTACCGCTCTCGAGATTTACCGCACGACGCGGAAGAAGCACGACCTCGTCTTCAACGTGTACATGATGCGTCCGGTCGCGGCATTCGTCGTCGGGATCTTCGCGAAGACTCCCATCACGCCGAACCAGGTCACGCTCCTCAACCTGTTCGTCTTCGTCGTGTCGATGGCGCTCCTCGTCGCGATCCCCGACTACCGCGGCGGCCTCATCGCCGTCGCCGTCCTCGAGCTGTCGTATTGCCTCGATTGCGTCGACGGCATGCTCGCACGCTTCAAAAAGATCGCCTCGAAGGAAGGTCATCTCTTCGACTTCTTCACCGACGAGATCAAGGCAGTATTGCTCGCTGCGGCGCTACCGATCCGCTTCTGGCGCGGCGGCGGCCTCGGGTTCGACGGCACCGAGTGGCGCCCCGGAACACCGACGTTCCTCCTCGCCGCGACCGGAGCCGCGATCATCCTCGCGTCGGCAACGTCGCTCACGAACTTCGTCCGCCGCCCGGAGGTGAGTGGGCGCGCTCAGACGGTCGAAGCACACTACGAGGCGGTCGTCGAAGCAAAGCCCACGTCGCTCGTGGGCCGCATCGGCGGACTCGTGACGACGTTCCTCCGCTTCTTGAACCACTACCCGAGTCATATCTGGATCTTCGCGCTGCTCGGGCGGCTCGACGTGATGTTCTGGGTCTACGCCGCGATCAACCTGCTCTACCTCGGACGCGGATGGCTGGGGCTCATTCTCCGCTTCGGCCGCTCACCCGGCGTGAGCCAGCCCTCGCGTGAGGCGACGATCGACGACGACCGAGCTGCGTAGTTGGTTGCGAGGCGAGTGTCGGACGCAGCGTCACGATTCGCTAGCACCGAATCCAGCGGACTCTCGGGTAACGTCGCGCGTCGCTTGCGGCGGACACCGGGCCCCCGGGCGAGCGCCTCGGCAAGGTTCAGTGCGAGCTCGGGAAGTGGTGCATCAGCCATTCCGCCAGTTGTCACGTGGCGCGACTACGGGAAGATGGGCCCGAAGTAGGCTGCGACGTCGGCGGCATACTTGCCAGCTGTCACTTCCACAAGAGCGAACACATGGTCTCCCTGGCTCGACGCTGCCAGCACGCTGGGGGTGCGCCCGACGGGCTCGCCTTTCGAGTCTCGACAGAAGAGGTCGGTGCCGGAGACGTAGCAGCCAGCGTAGGCGTCGCCACTGAGCAACGTCGATAGGCGTCGGTACCACGAGGCCTCGGCAGATACCGAGGCGCGCCAATGCCAGCTCAATGAGGGCCCGTCAGAACTGAGCTGCAGCGCCGCCTCGCCGCCTTCGGCACCGGCCACCAGCACGTGTAGAGCGTCGTGCGATTCTTGCCCGCTGCCCGAGGTTGCGCCGCGTGCAAGATGCACATATTGGAAGCCCTCCGGTAGTGCGACCTCGTCGCGCACGGTGGCGGCGTCGGCCGCGAGACGCACGAGGGTCCACTTCCCATCATGCTCAATCGCCGTGGCGACGCCGGGAGGGTCGTCGACGAGCTCGAGCAAACGGCTCGTCCCCCCGATCGGCGCGAGCGCAGTGCGCACCAAGCGCGAGGACGACTCTTCCGTATAGAACGCGATGCCCTCGGGATCTCGGACCATCCACACGGCGCCTCGCGCGTGGGTGGGCCCGGGGCCAGGGCCAGTCACGCTCACGACATCGGCCGTCGTGCGGCAGCTCGTGGGCGCCGTGCAGAACTCGACCGGTGCCCCGATGCCCTCGGGGGTGATCGGTCGCAGGGTGGCATCGCTCTCTGCCACGTACACGCGAGGGGGCTCGTTGTCCGAAGAGGTGAACGGAATGTCGTAGCCATGAAGCGCACGGAACGTCGCTCCGCTGTGCTCGAACGACACGGCGGGCCCCCACTTATGCCCCTCGAAGTAGTGTGAGCCCGTTCTCAGCCAAAGGCGCTTCTCCGAGGCCAGCACGGCATACACCGGCCTGTCGCCGACCACCGCGAGCATCGACGGTGCTTGGTCGAACGGAAGCGGCTCGAAGCTGAACGGGCTTTGGGTCGGCGCGGGCGAGGCGGCGTCCCCTTCGGTGAAGGAAGGCGGCGCGGCATCCGCAGGGGTCGAGGCACTCGTCGGAGGCGCTGGCGCCTCCACGATCGCGCACGCCGCAACCAGCGCGATGCCAAGCGTTGCGAGTACGAGAGGTATGCGCTGCATCCGCTCTAGCCTAGGGCATCCGGTCAGCGAACGACCAGAGACATTGCCCGTTGCGACGCTCATCGCCTGTTGCGCCTTCGACCGCGCCTTCGATTCGAGCACCATCCGACCAACGCGAATCTCGAGGCCACGTCTCGACGGATGTCGTCGAAGGGGGGTGTGCTGCTCGCGGAAGGCACTCTGCCGCCGTGAAACGGCTCGGAGATCTCTGCATCTTGCTGCGTCGCGGCGTGCGCCGACGCGTCCTGAGTTCCCGCTTCCCGCGGCGCGCCACGCGACGTGAAAAGAGCATCGTGGCGGCCGCGCCCAGGACGATGACGAGGAAGAAGGCGGCTCGTCCGAGTCGTCGCTTTGCCTTCGCCGTGGGCGCGAAGCCTAATACGAGACGGCCGATGCTCGTGACTGTCTTCGAAGTGTCCTCGCTCGTAGCGGAGCATCGCTAACGCCCGCATCGTCGTTGCTCGAGGCGCGTTAAGAAATCGCCGAGCTCGTCCGCATCGTAGACCTTGAAGCCGAACCGCCGGCGGCTCGTGAAGGAGAGCTCGACGGTAAAGGCATCGAGCGTGCGCCCGCCGTAGATCTGCGCGCACAGGATCGCGACGCTCGAACCGACGATGCGTGGCAAGACGAGGCTCCGGCCCCTGAGCGTGATGCGATGGCGGTGTCCGAACCGCCATGTCGAGAAGAGCAGACAGGCACATGGCACTCCCAGATCTGCGCGGCCACATCGCTCCTCGTCATCCGGTTGACAGCAGGGCACACGTGATCACCCTGTCCGTGTACACGCCAAATATGCAGATGGCTGCATTTGATTCTGAGGAACAGTCATGACCGCACAGACCGTTACCGCCGCCCCCGCCATCGAGAAGATCGCCACGACCCCCGACTGGTACGCGCCCTACCGCATCTCGCAAGCGATCAAGGCCAACGGCGTCGTGTACGTCTCCGGGCAGGCCGGGTTCGACGAGCGGGGCAACACCGTCGAGGGCGGGTTCCTCGCGCAGGGCCGCCAGGCGTTCCGCAACGTCGAGCGGGTGCTGGCCGAGGCGGGCCTGGACCTCACCGACGTCGTCAAGGTCGGGATCTTCGTCCGAGACATGGCCAAAAACCTCGACGACGTGATCACCCTGCGCGGCGAGTTCCTCACCGAGCCTTACCCCGCGGACACCCTGCTGGAGGTCTCCCGCCTCGCCCAGCCGGACTGGCTAATCGAGGTCGAGGTCACCGCCCTCGCCCGCTGATCCCGGGCCCCCACCCGACAAGCCCGCTGCACCGAATTCGAACCGATGTTCCGTCGGATCGACATCGATCCGTCGCGCGCGATGATCGCGATCGACGACGAACGTTATCTCCTCGTCCGGGCATCGGCGTTCTCGATCGACTTGCTCGATACGCTCGTGCAGCTCTATGGGATTGTAGAACGCCCTGCCGTTCCGCGATAGCATGCGACACGAAGTGGACGCGAGAACGGCACTCGCGGTGTTCGTAGTTGTGGTGAGCGGTGCTCGGCACGCCTACGCCGACAGTGCACCGGCGCCGCTCGAGCTTGCGTGGGAGGCCGCCGAAGGCTGCCCCGATGCAACGTTTGTCGTCCAGCGTGTGGAGCAGATCCTTCGCGCACCGCCGACCATTCCCGGCGGAGTGATGGCAAGAGGCGTGCTCCAGAAGACGGGTGACGCACACTTCGAGCTCGAGCTGACGATACGCGCCGACGAAGCCGAAGACACGCGCACGATCGAAGGCACGTCTTGTGCGGCGCTCGCCGAGGCGGCCGCTGTCGCGATCTCGTTGGCGATCGATCCCACGAGAGCCTCACCGTCGCGCGAGAGGGAGACTCCTGCCGCCGTAGCGCCAGCGCCCGAGGCCCCTCCCCTCGCGCGGCTAGTCGCGAAGGGCGAGCGCGAACCCCTCGCTCCGCCGAACCGTGTGGCGCTCGGGGTGGGCTCCGCGATCGGGTCAGGCAGCCTCCCCCGCCTCGGTGCCGGCATCTTCGCGTCTGCGGCGCTCGACCTTCGACGCTTTCGGGTTGGGGCGCTCGGCGCTTTCTCGTTCCGCCAGCGTCCAGTCTTCGAGCCCGCCCTCGGTGCGGGTGCATCGTTCGACACGTTCGCCGTCGGGATCTTCGGAGCGTACATGGTCCCGCTCGGGCCGTTCGCGTTCGGGCCCGCCGCCAACTTGGAGCTGACCTACATGCGCGTGGAGGGGTTCGGGATCCGCTCACCGAAGTCCGCTTGGACGGCATGGCCCACCGGCGTGCTTGGAGCGCGCTGCGAGCTCGACCTCGCTCGTCGCGTTCGCGCGGTGGCCCGGGCTGACGTCCTCCTTCCTGTGGACACACCAATCGTCATCCTCGGGGCTCCGGGGAGCAAACAGTACCTCTACGAACCCGAGCGTGTTGCCCTGCGTTTCAGCTTCGGCGCCGAAATCGTCCTGCCGTGATCACTTTTCCCGATCATGGGCCGGCCTCGCGGAAGACTAACTACGATGGTTATCTCCTGGACGCAGGATGCTCGTCTCGATCCCGCGCCGCGGTCCGCGGCCGAGGAGCCGACATCACCCCGTCCCGGCAGGGCCGTCGTGACTTCGCACACTGCATCCGTGGAATCTCTCTTCGCCGAGCTTTACCGGGCGGAGTTCGCGTACGTCTGGAGAAGCGCGCGACGTCTGGGGGTAAGCCGCGCCGAGGCGGACGACGTCGTTCAAGAGACATTCGTCGTCGTTCATCGTCTGCTCGGGACGCATGAGTTGAAGGGGTCGCCGCGGGGGTGGCTCTTCGCGCTGCTCTTTCGGGTCGTCCAGCGGCATCGTCGCTCGCACCGGCGACGGATGGTTCACACGGATATCGACGCGAACGTCGACATCATCCCCGCCCCCTCGGCAGGCGCGCCCGATCAGACTGCTGAGACGAGCGAGACCATACGCATCCTCGAAGAGATCCTCGAGCAGCTCGATCCCGACAGACGCGCCATTCTCGTCCTTGCGGACATCGAAGAAAGACCCGTTGCCGAGATCGCCGAGATTCTAGGCATCAACGAGCGCACCGCAACGAGCCGTCTGCGCGTGGCGCGCGCGCATCTCGACGCGAGCCTCGCGAGGCATCGTGCACGTGACGGCTGGAGGTCCAACGTGAGCACCGACCCCGAAAAGCGACGGTCGCCACTGCTGCTGCTAGGGAGCATCTACGAGCCCGCCGACGGCGATGCGGAGCGCGTCCTCGAGAAGGTCCGATCTTCGATCGACGCCGAAGCGGCGATGGGCTCGCCCGAGGGCGGTCGAGGCGGGCAACTCGGCGACACGGCGAACCGTAGGCTGAGCTCTCTCGGACCCCCGCAGGCGTCGTCCATCGTGGCCGGAGTTCCGCTATGGCTGAAGCTCGCCGGGGTGTCGTGCGTCGCACTCGCGCTGGTCGGCCGATGGCTCGTACACGAGGACCGCTTCGAACTCACGTCGGCGCCACTCGACTCGAACGCGCTTGGTCCGGTCGCGACCGTGCAGGCCGCCGCCACGAACGAGCCGACGACGGCTGTGGCGAGCCCGCCGGAAGCCCCTCGTTCGCCCATCACCATGGACTCCGTTCCGGTTGCCGCGCTCCCAAGCGCGACCGCGAAGGCAACAACAACCGCAAAAGCGACCGCGAAAAAACCGGAGGTGGCGGCCGCGGTGAACACGAGCACGGACTCGAAGGCTCGAGACGACCGCGGAACCACCGACACGCTCGAGAGAGAGTCTCAGCTGCTCGGGGAGGCGCGCCATGCACTTCGAGGTGGCGACGGGCAACGGGCGCTCAGCTTGCTCGACGAGCACGCTCGTCTCTTCCCGAATGGTTGGTTCGCAAACGACCGCGTCGTCGAGCGCATCGTCGCCCTTTGCGGCCTCAACCGTCGCGAAGAAGCCGTACGCGAGGGCAAGGCCTTCCTCGATAGTCATCAAAAGAGTCCCCTCACCCGTCGCATCTCCACGAGCTGCGTGGGCAATCCCTGACAACTCCCTGTCCGCATCCTCATGAGTACATGGGGACTCTGCATCGATCCCCATGAGCACATGGGCTGAGGACGCATGCGAATCTCGAGAATGACCGTCGCGTGGGGTGTCGCACTGACGCTCTTCGTGGCAATGGCAGCCTGCGTCGATTCCACTCAGACGCTGTCGATCGGCGACGATTGTGAAACCGGCTTCTGTGGCGCTGACGGGCAGGCGCCTTCGTTCACTCGTCCACCGGACGACGCCGGTGACGGGAGAGCGTTGGTCGCGTACTGCCCATCAAACCAGTGTCCCGAGGGCTATACGACCTGCGAAAACTCCCGCTTCCCTTGCGACGTCAACCTGAAGACGGACCGAGACAATTGCGGAGCCTGCGGCGCGGCGTGTCCGATGGCGACGATTTACGAAAGGTTCGAATGCATCGAGGGCCGCTGCGCGCTCGCGTGCAACATCCCATTCGCAATGGATTGCGATGGCGTCGCCGACAACGGTTGCGAGACCAAACCGGATGACCCAAACAACTGCGGTGCGTGCGGCACCCGATGTACGGACCCGAACAAGCCCTGCGTCCCAACCATCTCCGGCTACACCTGCGGTTGCGACAAAGGGCTAGCGTGCCCTCCGTCGCCATGGTCTTCCGACATTGGCTGCGTCGATCCGGACAACAACGACTACAACTGCGGAGCCTGCCGCAACGCCTGCGATCCGGGCAACTGGGGTGAGCGGGAGAACGCATACTTCGGATGCGAGCACGGCGAGTGCGGACACATGAAATGCTGGTCCAACTGGGGCGATTGCGATGGCAACGCTCTGAACGGCTGCGAGGCGTCGTTGGCGACCCGCACCGACTGCGGCGCGTGCGGCAACGCCTGCCCTGCGGACCAAGACTGCCGCTACAGCAAGAAGACAGACAAATACGAATGCCTGTGCCCCGCCGGGAAGACGTATTGCGACGGAGAATGCGTCGATCTCGCCACGGATCCGAGCAACTGTGGGTCCTGCGGCTACCCATGCAACTCCGATCGTCGGAAGTACAGCGTCGGCATCTGCACCTTTGGCACATGCAGTCGTCAATGCGCGAAGGGTAGAGCCGACTGCAACGGGAACCCCGCGGACGACTGCGAGACCAATATCGACAGCGACCCTAAGAACTGCGGTGGCTGCGGCATCGCTTGCGATGCGCTCGTCGGCCAGGCGTGCGTCGGTGGGCAATGCGTGATCGAGCCGTGCGAGCAGGGCGACGGAGGACCGACGGCGCGATGAGAACCTGTCATCTTGTAGTTGCCGGTATCGCGGCGATGTCGCTCACCGGCCTGCTCAACGCCTGTGCGGGCGACGAAGGAGCCGTGCTGGTCGAGCACGATGCCTCTGTTCCGCTAACCGTCGACGCTGCGCAAGCCGACGCAGCCTCCGACGGCGATGCCGCTCCGTGCACTGACTGCGAGTACTTCCCGGAAGAGTGCTCCGCGGACGCCCTCTGTCCGAACGGGCCCTTCGGCACGAACGGCGGTCTCGACGCACGGACGCAAATCAACGCCATCGTCGGACGCTCCGAGCGAGACGTGTGGGTCGCCGGGGCACTCGGAGCCGTCGCGCACTTCGACGGGGTCTCCTGGACACGTTCCGATATCGGCCAGCAGAAGTCCGTGCATGCGCTCTGGCTTCGCGACTCGGCGGAGGTCGCGGTCGTGTCACTCACCGAGCTCTACGCCCGCGGGATCGAGGTCCCGGACGCGGGAGCCCCGTCCGCCGGCGGCTGGCTACCCGTCGAACAAACCGTCCATTCATGGGACTACTTCAGCTGGAAGAGGGCTCTCGTCTCGGCATTCTCCGCGCCCGGAGCAGCCTGGCTCTGGGGCGCGACGGAGAACATCTGTGAGTCCAACGGCTGCGCCGGCAATCGAACAGCCGGCGTCTGGCGCGTTCGCGCCTCGGACAGCGGAACCTTCGAGCTCAGTGACGCGATCGACTGGGAGCTGTGCAAGGAGATCTGGTGCGGTGACATGACGAGCGTTCATGGCTCGTCGGCGAACGATCTCTGGGCGGTTGGCCATGCCGGTGCCGCGCTTCACATCACGAACGCGGAGAGTGACACCCCCGACGTGCGCGCGTTCAATAGTCAAACGTCGGACTCGCTCCACGGTGTATGGGCGGCGTCGGGATCCGAGGCCTGGGCGGTAGGTGCAAAGGGCATCGTTCGCCATTACACGGGTCACTCCGTGACCTGGGACATCGTCTCCGACATCCCGACGGTCAACGACCTTCATGCAATCTGGGGCTCGTCACCTTCCGATATCTGGGCAGTGGGCGACGCCGCGACGGTTCTCCATTACGACGGTAAGTCCTGGTCGCGGATGAAGATCGCTGGTCTCGGGACGCGCCGCCCGAAGCTGACCGCCGTGTGGATGCCATCGCCAGGACATGTCTGGATCGGCGGGCAGGGAGTCGTTCTCTCTCTCGGAGGGAAGCCATGAGGCGGGTCGTCTTCGCATGCATGTCTGTCGTGCTCGCAACCGCTGCGGCATGCGCCAGCTCCGAGCACGATGTTCTCGCACCCGCACCGGAGCGGGACTCCGGAACAGCCGTCGTGCCCGACGCCGAGGCCCCGATCGATGCCAGGTCGGACGCTACGACCGATGCGCCGAGCTGCAGTCCCTCAGGCTGGTGTCCGACGACTCTCCCCGATACGAACCTGACCCTCAGGGACATTTCGGTCCTTCCAGGCCGCGCCTTTGCCGTTGCGGAAAGCCCCAACCTAGGAGTCAAGGTCCTCGAGTGGGCTGAGTCGGCCGCGAGTTGGTCTTACATCGACGACAATACGCAGAACGAGTCCGGGCGCGGAGCGTACGTCGGGAAGATCTGGTCGCCCAACGAAAACGAGATCTACTTCACCGTCGCGCCGCACACCGTCTATCACGGCAAACGGAATCTCGGTGCCCCGCCGCAACAGAAGTCGTGGACGTGGACCTCCCAGCAGCTCGAAAGTCGCATTCCGGCGTACGACTCGCCGGGTATGGATTATTTCCCCAACCATTATTTCGGACGCCCCAAGTCCTCGGCGACGAACTCCGAGTTCACGGCGTTGGGGGTCTTCGGCACCAGCGCCGGCGACGTCTACGCCTGGTACGGCAACGCCATCTATCACCTCGCGAGCGACGCTGCTGGCAACGCTGCCTGGGTCGTCGAGTACGTCGCCGACGATCTCGATCGCGACGATGAGCAGCTCTTCTTCCTCGGCGCAACGGCCACCGGCCAGAACGAGCTCTGGTTCGTTGGTGGAAGAGGCGGGAGCGTGTGGGACTCGCGCAACTGCGCCATCGTCGTGACGAAGCGGCTCGGCGAGTACCGCCGGATTGCCGACGCCACCGCCCAAATGGGAGGCGGCTTTCCGCCACTGCCGGCGAAGTGCGAAGCGAGGGCGGGGACGATTTTGGTCGACAGCGCGACGGGGTGGCTGACCGACGTGCTGGCGACTTCCGGGAGCACCGTCGTCGCCCTCAACGGAGGTCGCAACATCGCACGCATCTCGTCGAACGGTGGTGCGTATTCGGTCGAAGCCTCTCCGATCCCGCGGGTACGCGCGTGGGACGAGAGCGCGTATCTCTCGATGTGGACGGCCCCGGGCCAACCACTCTGGCTCGGCGGACTCAAGCTCGTCGTCCAGAACAAGGATGTATGGGGCGCCGGGGAATACGAAATATCTTCCATTTCCCTCAACGGAGGATGGCTAAACGCGGCCATCTATCAAATTCGAGGATCATCTGACCTCGACCTCTGGGCGGTCGGAGCTGGTTATGCACTACACAAGACGACTCCTTGAGCTGCGGTGGTCGAGCGCGCTCGTCCTCGGCGCGTGCGTCACGGCCGGCTTTTTCGGCGCGAGCTGCTCGAGCGCGGATAGTGAAGCCCCACACGTCGACGGGAGTGACGCGGCGTCCGACGTTTCGCCGACTCCCGACGCCGCCGCGGAACCCACGCCGGTGGTCGACGCCGCAACGCCGTTCGACGGCGGGCCTCTTCCGGTTCAGTGCGCGACCGATCCGTGTGCCACGGCACTGACGACGACGCGCGGTCGTGTCGACGACCGCGGTAGTCCAGACGACGATCGAGGCGAAGGGTTCTGCGTGCTCCTGCGCGACGGGACCGTCGCCTGCTGGGGGGCCGGCGGAGCGGGACAGCTTGGTCGTGGCGATGAGGCGACGGCGGACAGCGCGACGGCGGCGCGCGTTCCTGGAGTGAAGGACATCGTCTCGCTCGATCATACGTGTGCCGTCGACAAGAACGGTGCGGTCTTTTGCTGGGGAACCGGGCCGTTTCTTCGCGATCCCGTGACAGCCGTCACGACCGAGCCCTCGCCGGTGAAGCTCGACATCCCGGCGGCGAGGAAAGTCGCCGTGGGCCTCGTCACAGGATGCGCACTCGTCGACGACGGCGTCGTTTGTTGGGGATGGAACCAATACGGCCAGATCGCTCCCTTCGAGAGCGAGCGGTCGTCTGCCGTTCTCGCCCCCCAAGCGGCCGCGATTCCGCCTGGAGCGCCCATCGACGATCTCCTGGTCGGGAATGCCACCTTCGTCGTGCGCGCAGACAAGACGGTCGTGAGTTGGGGGGCCAACCCGCCGCTCGCGCGTGTCTCGTCGCTGTACCCGGATCCGTATCCTCAGCCGAGCGCGCTCGGATCCGTCACGGCGATCGATGTCGCCGAAGACAACGCTTGCGCCGCCGTGGGCGGTGTCGGCTACTGCTGGGGGACAGCCACGCTCCGGAACTACGAGCCGAGCATCCAGGGAGAACGGCCGAGCCTCGCTCGAGCGCTCCCCGCGCCTGTCGTGACGCCCGAGCCGGTCGTACGGATCTCGACTACGCGAACGTCGATCAACTGGGGTGTCTACCCGCCGGCCATCCAACCAGACCGGAGGTGCGCGATCGGGGCGTCCGGCGCCGTGTACTGCTGGGGATACAACGGAAGCGGTCAAGCTGGCGATGGGACGAAGGAGCATGCGTACGAAGCGGTCCGCGTCGTCGGCCTGCCGGGCCCTGCTGCGCAGGTGAAGACGTTGCCGGGCGCGACCTGCGCGCTCCTCACGAGCGGGAAAGTCTACTGTTGGGGCACGAACTTCAGCGGGCAGCTCGGCAACGGCAGGAGCAAGGTACCGAGTGTGACTCCGCAGGAAGTAGTGTTGCCATGAAGAGTCTTCGATCGCTTTGGATCGCCGTGCCCCTCGCCTTTGCGACGGCCTACGCCGTGGCTTGTGCCGACGAGCGGCGCCGTGATTTTGCACCGCCACCCACCCTGGAAGTCGAAGGCGACGCGAGCTCGGGAGACTGTAAGTTCCAATGCTCGCTCGATGGGCGCTCCGTCGTAAGGACATGCACGGGGGAAGTCGTCGAGCGATGCGCCGACGACCTCGCCTGCGGCGAGGCGATTTGCCAACATCCCTGCGCAGCAGCGGCCGCGGACAAGCGCTCGGACGGATGTGAGTTCTACTTTCAGACAGCGCGATACAGCAAGAGATGGCCTCAGTCTTGCTATGCCGTATATGTCGTCAACACATCGACCCAGCCAGTAGACCTCTCCCTCGAGCTCGAAGGCGAGGCCCTCGATATCTCCCGATCGCTCTACCGTACGAACCCGGGCGACGCGACGCTGACGCCCCATATCGGCCCGCTCGCTTCAGGAGAGAGCGCGATCCTGTTCGCGTCGGATGCCGCCCCCGGCGGGCCGGTGGCCGACGACCAAGCGCCGTGTCCGAACGGCATCGTCCCTGCGTCGTATACGGATACGTTGCCAGATGGCAGCGGGTTCGGCTCCGCGTTTCATCTGAAGTCCACGATGCCGATCTCCGTCACCTCGATCTATCCGTTCGGTGGCGCGCGCAGCATGGTGCCTTCCGCGACGCTCATTTTTCCCGTCGCAACGTGGGAGAAACAGCACATCCTGATCAACGCCTGGGAAGCCGGACGAAGTGGACTGCCAGCCGCGCAAATCGTCGCGTCCGAGGACGACACCGAGGTGACGATCCTTCCCAAACGCGATATCCAGGACGGAAACGGATTGTCGGGGACCCTGGCTGGAACGCCGGTAACGTACCGGCTCGGCAAGGGTTCGGTGTTGCAGTTTACACAAAGCGAAGAGCTCTCCGGGAGCATCGTCACTTCGACAAAGCCGACGACGATGTTCGGCGGAAACTCCTGCGCGGACGTGCCGATCACCGGTGGAACGTGCGACATCCTCCACCAGCAGATTCCGGCCTTCAATCAGTGGGGCTCGGAATACGTGGGCGTCGGCTACCGCCCGCGCCTTGGTAACGAGCACGAGCTCATCGCATATCGTATCGTCGCAGCACGAGATGGGACCGTCCTCGACTACGATCCCGTGAAGCCGCCTGGCGCGCCGCTCACGATGAACGCCGGCGAGGTCGTTACATTCACTCATGGCACCGGAGACGCGTTTATCGTTCGCTCTCAGGATCCTGATCATCCCGTCTACCTCGCCGCGTACATGAGCGGTCAGCGGCAAGGGATGATGGGGCCAACCGGAGGCGACACTGCGTTCGGTGGACGCGGGGATCCCGAGTTCGTCAACGTCGTCCCTACCGGGCAATATCAGAGCTCCTACAGCTTCTATGCGGATCCCACGTACGGGGACACCTCCCTCGTCATCGTGAGGG
Organism: Labilithrix luteola; assembly: GCF_001263205.1. GTDB lineage: Bacteria > Myxococcota_A > Polyangia > Polyangiales > Polyangiaceae > Labilithrix > Labilithrix luteola. Next base: position 8,400,019 of record NZ_CP012333.1, on the reverse strand, counting down.
CAAAGAGCAGCGGTGAGTTCAAGAACGTTTGGCTCGAGTGCGCCGGCAACCTGACGGGCTTTCGCCCGATTGGAACGAAGGGTGACTACGAATTCGTGCGAGTCGATCTCTCTCGAAACGACGGCCCCGGCGACAAGTTTGGCGAGAGCGTCTGCAAGACCGGGCTCCAGCGAATGCGAAGCGACGGCCCGTTTACCGCGACATTGTGGGGATGGTCCTTCTGCGCAAGCTACGCATATCCGGGTGGGATGGCGCAACGTAAACTCGTGATCACCCCGCTCCCGCCCATTCGTTGAGGGATGGCACTGGGGCTCGAACTCGAGTCGCTGCAGCGCCGAAAAAACTGTCGCGAGTTCTCCTGATGAACGATGACCACGCTTGGGAGCCTCGATGGCACCGTCTTGAGCGTGCGCCATCGTGTTTGATGATCCCCCGCTTCCGTGGACGCCCCGAAAGGCGCGAAGAGTGTTCGATGGCGAAGCAAAAGGTACGACGAGCCCGTAGGTCATTTACTCCGGAATTCAAGACTGAAGCCGTTCGGCTGTGCAAGGTCGGGTGACCGAACCATCCGACAGGTGGCCGCCGATCTTGATCTGACGGAGACGGCGCGCTGCGGGGGTCGCCGGCTTCGCGGGACCACCGTTTGCGGCCGGCACCTCGTGCTGTAGTGCGAATTCCGCCGAGCCCCTCTCTGCGCGGCCCCTCACTCACGTTGAGCGGCACGCTCGACATCGCCCGCCGCAATTGCCGAGCAAGGTCCGCATCGTGCCGCCCGATAGCCTCCGCGATCGGCGCCAGTTCCTTGATCAGCTCCAGTATCGTGTCGTGAATCCTCAACATCGCCTCTCACAAGCTAGCTCTCGCGATCAGTTCGTCGGCGGAGTGGCCGTTGCCCCGTCGGTCGACTTGGGTGTCAGCTTCTCTTCGAGAGCCGCCCTGACTTGAATCCGCGTCCAGCCGAGCTCGATACAACCGCTTCAGCAATTGGGCGTGACCGCGCCTACCTGAACGTTCGACTTCTTGGACGGCGTCTTCGGTCGCGGGGCCGCCGGACGACTCGTCGAGGACGTGTGCTCTGCGAAAAGAGGGAGGGCTTTGGCGTAGAGTGGCACCATGGGAACGAAGATCCGGAGAGTGTCGGCGCTCGGCGATGCGAAAACGATCGAAGCGTTGCGCGATCGCCAAGCAGAGCTCGAGCGCGAATTCGCCGAGTGTTTCTTGGTGCAAAAGGGGTTCCCGAAACTCGTTGAAGAGCGACGTGACGGAGAAGCGCCTCGCTTCCGCGGATTGTGGACGTTTGGCGATGGACCGGGCGTCGCGCTGAGTGATGGCGCTGCGTTCGTCGAAGCGGAGCTGCTCTGCAATCGTGTGCTCAGCGAATTGGCGTATGTCCAGTACGGGTGCGTCTTGCGGGCAGTCGATCTTCGATATCACGGTGACTATGGCGGCTACTATCGGACGAGCGGAAAGTCGCTCAGGCACATCCGAGGGAGCTTGGAGTTGTTTGGCGCGATGATGGTGCTGCGGTTGTTCGAGTCCGTTCGCGATGAGGCATTGTTTGCGGATGTTCCGAGAGTGCTGAAGGCGTTTCGGCTACCGATACGGTTCGCCGAGGGGTGACCCCCGCAACGACATTCGCTGCGGGGCTGCTGCGGCGACGGACGGTGGCGGCTGCCGATCGATCCCAAGCTGCGGAACAGCGTATTTGTACGTGCGGCTCACCGCTCAGGCATCAAGCGTGTGCTCATCCCCGAGCGCAACGAGGCGGACCTCGACGAGGTTCCGAACGAGATCAAGAACGACCTGGAGTTCGTGGCCGTCAGCAAGATGGACCACCTCTCTCGTATAGACCGAGCCGAACGCCGTAGAAGTCGACCTCGCGCTCATGACGCGGCCTGCGGCGGCGGCCTCCCGAACGATGTCGTCTTGGGGCGCCGCACAAGGTAGGCGGAGGGAAGCGTGGAACGGAGGCTCAATGCTCGAAGGCGCCGCGCGTGGGGGCCGCCGCGTTGCGAGCCGCGCATGCGAAGTCGATAGCAACGGTGCTCGCGACTCCCGTTCCGACTTGGCTGGCGAGCGACTGGACGTCTTTGGCCGTTGTCACTGCGCCGACGCTGATGTTCAGGGAGACGTCGCTCGTTCCCGCGACCATCGGCTTCGACGGGCCTAGCCAGGCGTTGCCGGCGAGCGTGAATGCACTGGCCTCGTCGAGGTAGCTGCCAGACGATTCGACGATCACATTGTTTTCGATCGTGCACGCTTTCGGCGAGGTCGCCTGACCCGAGACCGCCTCGAAACCGATGGCCGCGCCCGAGGGAGCCACCAACGTGTTGTGGAGGATAGAGACGTTTGCGTAAGTATTGTCGGGGGACGTGTTGGGACTCGTCCACCATCCGATCGCCGACGCACCCACGACGACGTTGTCGACGATCGTGATGTCGTGATTCGGTCGATAACTCACGCCGTGCGTGTCGTAAGGCTCGATACCCAACAAGACGCCGTTACCGATGCCACCGTTCATCGCCATGGGCGCCTGCATCAATACGAAGTTGCGTGCAACTTGGACATTCGAGGCATTGTCCAGATAGATGCCTACGTTGAACGTGCGCTCGACGACGTTGTCTTCGACGACCACGCCCGACCCGAACCAGATGCTGAGGCCTTCGCCCCAGCAGTCGTGAACGTGGTTCCCGCGCAAAGTCACGTTCGTCGCCCAGGGGGACGTGGGCCTCGAGAAGTCGGGCGTCGTGCCCATGCACCCCGGCCAGCCGCCGCCTTTGTAGCGATCGGGATTGCCTTCGTTCGCGAGCGCGCCGTTGTACATCTCGTTGCCTTCGAACGTGATGCCGTCGCCCGCGAAGCGAGCGAGCGCGTCTTGCGTATCGTGAATCGTGCAGGCGCGAATCGTGAGGTCGGACACCGCCTCGTCGGCGAGGATTCCCGCGACGTTGGGGCCGGTGCCATTTTGCACCGTGAGATTCGCGAAGACCACGTGCTGCGCCTTCGTCAAACGAATCACGGCGCCGTAAGGGACCTGCACTGCCGACCCGTCGAACACGGGCGTTTCGCCCGACGCCGCGCGGACAACGAGTGGATGTCCGGCGGTACCCGTGCCGGCCAGTGTTTGCGCGCCGTAGGCTCCCCCGCGTACGACGACCGTTCCGCCGTTGGGAAAGCGTCTGGCGGCTTCACCGAGGCTCGCGAGCGGCGCTCCCGCACTGCCGTCCGCAGAGTCGTTCCCGTTGGGGGCGACGAAGAGTTGTTCGGACGGTTCGACGATCGTGGAAAACCCCGTGCACCCGACGGTGGGCGCGCCGTCCGCGCCGGTTCCGGCGTCGTTCGACGGATCCGACGTGGTCGAGCCGTCTCGCGAACCGTCCGTGCCGTTCGTGTCCGTTCCGTCGTTCGACCGACTACCGTTTTCGACGGCGCCGTCGCTTTGGCTACAGGCAAAGGAGAAGAGCGACGCGAACACGAATATCGAAAGCCACGAACGAGCCGCCCGACGTACGATCATTGCCCGGACGATAGCCTACCTACCGGTAGAGAACCAGGTATTGCCGCGAGCCTCCGCTCGGGTGGACCTGCGCGTCACACGCGACGACGCCTGTGTTGGAGAATTGTAGCGAGCGCGAAACACAGCTCCCGGCGCGTATCCCCCGTTTACGAACAATTGCCTTCAGCATTGCTGAGACGTTCTACGAGCTGGCGGGCTCGAGGCTCCGACGGGAACTTGATCGGTGCCCGCGTGGCTCCGGCATTGATTATTGAATGGGAGTGATGAATGTATGCCCCAAATACTCTGGAGCACGCGCTGAGGAATGCTGTCGATGAGGGGCGCCTCATCGGGTTACGCCCGCTCGTCGAGGAGTGGCTTGCGTACGTCGCGAGGAGGTTGAGCTACGGCGTCGCCAGCGCACGCGCAGTCAGCGTGATATCGAGCTCTGTCACACTCGCGCCGGGGAGAAGGACGCGGAGTGTCGCGTTCATGGGCCCGGCAGAGCGCGGCTTGGCGTCGACGGCAATCAGGCAGCTTGCGCCGCCCGCGACGTGGCTACAACCATTCTGCGCGACGAGGAACCGAAGGTTGCCTTCCACGACCGCGAGCGACGTGCCGTTCTCCTCGTCGCCATCGTTCGTGAGCGTAATCTCACGCCGTACGCTCGTGCCGACCGCGACGTCGTCGAAGTCGACCGATGTGACACCAGTGAAATGCGCTGGCGCGAGGGCACGCCCGCGAAGCGGGACGCGCAGCTGCGTCTTTCCGTCGAACGCGAAGACGGCCTCCGCGCTCTCGACGCCACGATGGTGGTGGGGAAAGTACTCGATGTCGGAGACGCAAGACTCGCCTGGCGCAAGCATATAGGCGCAGGAGAATGGGAGGAAGTCGGCGGCGTCCGCCCCTTCGACGGTCGTCTTGATCCCGACCACGGTCCCCGGCCCCTCGTTGGTCACCGTGAACGACTGATGATTGCCGGGGACGCCGAGCGGTTGTTCGCCGAAGTCGAGGAGCGTCGTCGACGCGGACAGGACGCCCGAAGTGTACGCCTCGCCGTCCAACCCGACGACGGCCAATGGCTGACCGATGACGCTCCACACGGCCTCATGCGAACCGTCGGTGGTCGGGGCGTACGCAATGCGCACCGTACACTCCTCGCCCGGCGAGAGCGCCACGCCGGTGCAAGTATCCGAGCTGACGACGAAGGCATCTGCTCCAGTGCCATTCAGCACCGCCGCGATCGGCGACGAGACCGCAGTGCCCCGATTTGCAACGTCGATGGCGACGGATCCACTCTGGGTGCCAACGGCGAAACGACCGAATGACACCCACGATGTCACGGTCCCGAGCTTCACCGTCCCGGCGTCCGGCGGTGCAACGTCGGGTGCGCTCGCGTCGACGATGCGCGCGTCAGGACTCGCGTCGACGACGCCGGCGTCTGCTCGTGAGGACGGAGCGGCACCACCGTCGGGCTCCTGCTCGGAGGTGATCGGGTCGGGCGCCTCCTCGGATGCAATGGCTCCGCCGCATGCGGAAAGGAGGAGAGACGATGTAACGAAAGAACGACGAAACAAACGAATCACGGCGGGACTCGTCATAAGCGAATGAGCGGCATACGCCGAGAACGAGCGCGCAACCGGCGCGATTCGGCAATACGGTTGGGCTCATGGAAGCCGTCACTGCGACGGCATGCCTCGCCCGAGCGCCTCCTCGCCCGAGCGCCTCCTCGCCCGAGCGCCTCCTCGCGCAGCAGCCTACGAAATCAGATCTGCGCTGGCGTCGAGTTCGAAACCGCCATTGGCTGCATCGACACGCAATTATCGATTAACGGCTCGACAGCGCGGCACCACTCGACGCACCGACCTCCCATGAGGGCCGGCGTACAGGGCGCAACGGCCCGTGCCCGTGTGGGAGCGGAACGAACTCAAAAAATGCTGCGTCGAGGTGCGGTCAGGGTGAAGGCCGCCTCCGGGTCCGCGTCCGCGACGGCAGCCGCCTCCGCAGCCGGGTCCGCGTCCGCGTCCGCGGGTTCAACGGCCCAGCCGTAAACGGGGCGGGCCGGGCGGGCGGCGGGCGCGGTGGGCGCGACGTTGACCTTCGACGACCGCTGGTGTTACGCGCGACGTATGCGCCCTCTCTTGCGTGCTGCCGTCGCTCTCGTATCGCTCGCCGCCTGCGCAGCGCCGGCGGTGCGCCACGCACCGAGCGAGCTGCCGAAGCCGAGCGACGCGGCGCCTGCTCCGTCCACCAAGGAGTCAGCAACGCCGCAAGCTTCGGACGCGGGCATCGCCGCCGAACCGAAGGGCGAACGCGCGGCGGAAACGAGCGCAGATGTCGAAGTCCGAAACCGTCGCTGCGCGGAGCAGAGGGCCTCTCGCGCCAATCAGCCGTTGCACGAGATCGCGCTGCTGGATGGCGGTACGGCCGGATTCGCCAGTCTTCCGGACTCCCGCCCCACGCACGACCCCGTATCGGTCTCACGCGGCCGCCTTCCCCCCGAGACGATTCAGCAGGTGGTGCGCGCGAGCTTCGACGCCTTCCGCACATGTTACGAATCAGGGCTTCGGCGAGATCCAAAGCTCCATGGACGTGTCGCTACGGCATTCGTGATCGATGAGTGTGGTGACGTGGTGAAGGTCCAAGACTCGCACTCGGACCTGCCCGATGCCGACGTCGTCGCCTGCATTCAGCAGGGCTACGCGCGGCTTCGCTTTCCGCCGCCCAAAGGCGGCATCGTCACGGTCGTCTACCCGATTAGCTTCGACCCGGGGAATTGACGCTCGCAGGGACTGACGCTCGACGAGGCCCGCCTGCGCGGCCGCCCCGCAGGGAACGAGGAAGAGAAAAAAGGGAGTCGGGGACAAGGAAAGCCGAGCGGAATGAATACGTCCGCCCTACGGCTACCTGATCCCGGCGCCAACGGAACGCAAGCCCTGGTCAGACGAGGCCCGAGCGTCGTACGTATTGTTCCGTCGCGGTCTTCGCGGCACCAAGGGACGAGCCCACTCCGGTCGCTTCGGGATTCGCAGCATCGGCCTTCGTGACTAGCCAGATCCATCGACCGTCGCCCTTGGGCTGCACCTTCAGGCCGAACGGGCCGACACGAGCCGTCCAGATATCGCCAGCACCTTTCGTCCATTTCATCGCAGGATTGGCCACGAGCACCACTTACAGCGCAACGAAGGCGACGGCAACGCAAGCGTTTGGTAGTCCGATCATGCTCCCAAGCACCGTCCTGACTGCCTCAGAGAGTAGTCCGGAGCTCGCGATCGCGGGCTTCCCTCCCTGCCCTCGTTCACCGCGAGCCCGCAGGAAATCATTTTTCGCGCATCTACTCGCGGGCCTCCTCGTGCATGGCGCTGCCGTCACTCGCTCGCTGTAGCGCGACGATGCGAAGGTAGACGGCATCTTCGGTGCGCGCATCGAGAGGATGTCTGTCGAACGAGCGGCGCGTGTCGTGAATCTCGCTTGCGACCAGCGAACCGTCGAACGCCGCGAGCAATCGCATACGCTCCCGTCTCACGTAAAGTTCGTCCATGTGGAACGTGTCCGCGCGAAAGGACGTTGCCAGCACGTCGAGTGCCTTGGCCTGCTGCGAGCACGCGGCGCAGGTCGTCATGTGTGGCGCAAAGCTGGTTCACTCCAGGTCGCCCAGGCACCCCTCGCGCATGGTCTCCACTTCGAACAATCTCGGACACGGCGTGGGCTTCGTGATGCGTTGCCCTCTTCGAGGGAGTTGGAAATCCAACCGCCCCTCGATCGACAAGGCTCCCCAGCACCGAGCGGACGTAATCCTTGTTCTGCGAAATTTCAGCAGGGCGGAACGTGGTCCTATGTGAGCGAATCCTTGCCGGCTGACAAGCGTTTGGACTTCCTTCCCCCGGCGGCGAGACCTGCACGTCCCAGTAGCGGCCGATCGGGGCTGAACCCGGCGGGCAGCGCATTTCGCGAAAGTCGCGCGCAGAGACGAGCTTTCGCCCGCGGACAAAGGGTGATCAAAACGCCGCCCGGTCGACCATCATGGCCCATGAATCGATTCGGCATCGTCGCGTCGGCGACCATGGTCGTGGTCCTCGGTTGTTCGAGCTCGGAAACCGGAAAATCGGTGTTCGAGGACCCTGTCGCGAAAGACCAGGCATCCACCAATTCGGAGGATCCTCCATGCGGCATTGTCATGTACCCGCCCGACTATCCTGCGAGCTGCGAGGCCGATCTCGAACAGCGGTGCTGCAGCCAGTTGAAGGCGTGCTCGATCGATCCCGGATGCGTCGAGGCCGTGCGCTGCCTCAATGATTGTCCCGCGCCTCGCACCAATGAATGCGTCCTCGCGTGTGGGCGAGCGGCTCCTCCCGAGAGTGCCGCCCGCCTCGATGCCGGAGGCGTGTGCAGCTTTCGCGTTGCGTTTCGCGCGGGAACCGCGTGCAACTGGCCGCGATGACGGGGTGCCGGCGACTTGCGTTTCCAGTAAACGCCGTCGACGTTCGTCCTCGTCCGAACCGCTCCGTACCGTCACCCTCCCGCCGCAATTTCGCGCACTCCGGCGGGCCGACGGTGTTTTCGTGATCAAACGGGACCGCCGCTTCCCATCACGCGAGGTGAAACTCTTCCCTGCGCTCATCCGCTCCTTCCCGCGGCCGCTGGAACCTCGCACTGGCGGCCGAGCCCCAACCAGCGCACACGCACAGTCACGGCGCAGGTTACGATCGAGAGTCCGACGGCGGTGACGGGCCGAGTCGTCGTGCGCGATCTCGTCGGACGCGAGACCTCGCGCGCGACGGTCGGCGCGAGCTGCAAAACGATCCTCCACTCGCTGGCCCTCTTCGTGGCACTCGCGATCGACGAGTCGGAAGACGATGCATGGCGTTCGGGCGAACGAGCCATCCCGCCAAAGGACACGTCGCTGGAGCCGATGTTCACGGCACCTTGGCCGGCGCCCGCGGAGACTCCCGAAAAGCGTCCTTCCCGTCCGAAGGGAGGGGGCGGGTTGCTCGTCGCGACGGGCTATGACAAATTTGGAGAGTAGGAAGCCCAAAGGCGGATGGGCAGCAAGCAATCGAGGGGCGAAAGTGGCGGCCGTCCGTCGTATGCTCGATTTCAGCAGCGACGGAATGTGGTCTCTGCTGGTGAGCATGCAGCCTCCGCAGCCACACGAATTGGAAGGTGCCAGAGCGTGCCATCGTGAGCCGCAACCACCTCGCAGGATTTGGCCGGCCCTTCGATTTCCCGCTCATTCGCTGGAACGGCTCACGGCACAAAACCTGCGTATCGCCGGTCATGTCCAGACGTCTCAGAAGCATCGTCCGCGGAATCGTCCAAACGGCCTTGGCGTCGTCGATCGCTAGTTGTTCCAATAGCGATAGCGCAGCCACATCTTCCGACGACAAAAGCCGCGTCGAAGGCAGTACCGCCGACGAAAGTAGCAGCATTGAAGCGGGCACGAGAGATCAGGGCGACGTGGCCGCCTTTGCCGATGAGGCGACGTTCGCTTGCAACGCTCCGCTCGCTGACATCCTCACCAACCTCACGCCGAAGACTTCGATCGACTACATCGAGCTTCGAACGCAAACGCTCGACTACTCGAAGTCGCCGGTCGCGTTGAGTGCGCCAACCAAGGTCGCGTCCGCGGGGACGCCCTGCAAGACAGCGGCAGATCCAACGCAGTGTATCACTGCCCTTGGCAATGCGGTCTTGCCCGACAATCCCGACTCTGTCGACGCAGGCTGGATACCGGGAGGAAATCCGAGCTACGCCAAGCCGCCCAACAGTCCCAGCACCTGCTGCATCAACGCCCGGGCCTTCCTTGTCGTGACGACTGGTGACACGGTCTCGCCGCTCTACACGACGGAAGACGTTGCCCGCGTGTTCGCACCGATCGACACGCTCGAGGAAGCGCGCCTTCTTGCTTCGACGCGAACGATGCTCGTCGACTGTGCGCCAGGCATCTACCGTGCGGGCTGGAAAAAGAACGAAGACGGCTCCTGGGAGCTACTCGTCACCTTCGATGCCTGCGCTTCACACAACCGCCGCCGCGTCCACATCACAGTCGATGGAACGGTAACCGTCGTTGCACACGAGTACCAGGCTCTCGGCACTTGCGGAAGGCGCCCCGCCGGCCTGCTCGAGGCTCGACAATCAACGGCCTCGGCCGTTGCAGCGTTCGTCGCTTCGAGCGCCCACCTCGAAGCCGCGAGTGTCCATGCTTTCCGGCGTCTCGAGCGCGAGCTCGTCAGCCACGACGCCCCCCCGAACCTCGTGCGCCGGGCACGCCAAGCGCGCCGCGACGAGATCCGACACGCCCGCGACATGAGCCAACTTGCGCACAACCTTGGAGCCGACGTGCCGGCTGTCGAGGTCACCGACGTGGGAGCGCGTGACCTCGTTTCCATCGCCGTCGAGAACGTCGTCGAGGGATGCACGTTGGAGACCTATGGCGCCATCGTCGCGGCCTTCCAGGCGGAGCGCTCGGCGCCTGAGCATCGTCGACTTCTACGCGAGATCGCAGGCGACGAGATTCGTCACGCCGAGCTCGCCCACGATGTTGCGGCGTGGCTCGACACCCGATTGACGGACGAAGAACGCGCCTTGGTCGAAGCTGCACGCGCCGAGGCCCTCCAGTCACTACGCGCCCGCCTCGACGTAGAGCCCTCGTCGGAGCTCGTGACGAAGCTCGGCATCCCAACCCGCGCCGAAGCAGCAGACTTGCTTACGGGCTTCGAGTCACGACTGGCAATGAACTGAGCAAGCGTCAACGCACACGCCCACCTCGACTGATCCTCCCCCGCCTCGGTGGACAAAGTTGACTATGCCGCAATCGCGGCGATGTGAGCCTCAATTCGAACTCGATCGGACTGACGTAGTCGAGGAACGAGTGGAGTCTCTCGACGTTGTAGAAGCGGTCTATGTAGTCGCCAATGGCCTTCTCGGCCGCTCGGCGCGTCGCATAGTTCTCGTGGTCGACGAGTTCGGCGCGCAGCGTCGCGAAGAAACTCTCGGAGACGGCGTTATCCCAGCAATCGCCACGGCGACTCATGCTGGCAGTCATCCCGTAGGCGTCAAGCGCCGCGCGGTAGTCGGCGCTGGCGTACGGGCTTCCGCGATCGGTGTGATGGACGAGTCCGGCGGGAATGCAGTGGCGGCTCGCGACGGCGCGACGGAGAGCTGCCAGAGCGAGCTGGGTATCGTTCGTTGCACTGAGCGCCCAGCCGACGACGCGGCGCGAATGCAGGTCCAGAAGAATGGCGAGGTAGCCCCATCCCTCGCCGGTCGCGATGTACGTCACGTCGCCCGCCCACACCTCATTCGCCGTGGCTGGCGCGAAGTCACGCGCGACGATGTTCGGCGCGATTGGGCTGTCGTGGCTGGAGTCGGTCGTACGTCGGAAACGCCGCTTCTGGAGTAAACGACCTCCGAGCTCGTCGTACCTGTTGCTTCGCCATCGAACACTCCTCGCGTATCTTCGCGCGTTTCGGGGTGTCCACGGAAGCGGGGGATCATCAGACGCGCACCGCAGCGGCACAGGCGCTCGCGGCTGCAGTCGTCTTCGGCGGAGACACGGACGCTCGTTTGGGCGAAGCTCGCGGCGCTCAGCGAAGGCGCGAAGCGCGCAAGCGATCGCGCGTTCGGTCGATGAACGACGGCGTCGCGGCTCCGCGAAAGCTCGCCTCGCCACGACTTGCGCCAGCGGTCGTGGATGTCGTGCTGCCAACCGTCGCCAGAGTGATCAGCAGCACTGAGAAGTGCGGCATGAAGGCCGCCATGCTTTGAACGAGCGCATGCACGCGAAGTTCTTCTCGCCTGCGCGGAACCGCGAGGTGCTTTCTTCAACGGGGCATCGCTGTTTGGACGGGGCCAGCGAGCTGGCTTCCACGGCTCATCGCTGTTTGGACGAGAACAGCGGGCTGGCTCCGTCCATCCAGTCATGTCACGACGGAACCAGCTGCGAGCCTCCCGTCATGACATCGGTGTGTGGACGGAACCAGCCAGCTGGTTTTGAAATCTGATCACTGGCGGGATGGGGCCTCCGACATGACAGCAAATTCGCACCACTGTCGTGACGGGAGCCAGCGAGCTGGAACGCAGTAACGTCGAGGTGGCAAGACGGGTCCAGCTCGCGAGCACTTACTGTCTCGACAGTCCTCGTCCAAGACCAGCTGGCAAGCTACGGTTCTCGAATGGCACGTAGATTTCGGTCTCCGGACCGTCGACGCCGGCGCCGCCGCGCTCCGCCACCGCACGACGGCTGGCTCATCGCGGAATTGGCAACGCTCGTCGGCGTCACACCGCGGACGATTCGCTACTACCTGCAGAAGGGCCTCCTCTCGAGTCCACGGTTCTACGGAACAGCGACGCGCTACCAGCGACCTGCGCTGCTTCGAGCGCTGTCGATTCGGCACATGCAGCGCGACGAGCACCTCTCGCTCGATGCCATCAAGTCACGCCTCGCGCACATGTCCGCGGAGGAGATCGAGACCTACGCGACGGCGAAGCTCACGACGGGTCCGGCCGCGACGGCGCTCGGTGTCGAACGACCGCCGATGACAGTCGCAACGTTCACCGAAACGGAGACGCCACCACGCTACGCGAGCGTGAAGTGGGACGTCGTCCAGCTCCTTCCGGGGCTCTCGCTCCTCGTCAAAAGCGACGGAAGCCCACTCGTGAAAAAGCTCGCTCAACAAATCTACGATCATTGCGTGGGCGCAACCCCGTCCCTCGCGAACGACCGATGAGCGACGCGAGGTATTCGCCATCGGGACAGCGAATGAGGTGGAGTATCCGCCGCAATGAGCGAGGGCATCGAAGTCCCCTCCGCGGCGCAGCTCTACCTCGCACGCACGACTTGATTGGGCAGACAGAGTACGCAGGTCGATCCGTCCTTGTCTCCCGGCGGCAGTGCCGCGCAATCGCATTGGCCAACGGAGCCACGTCCTTGATCAGCTCCAGAATCGTTTCGTGAATCCTCAGCATCGCAATCTCCTTCCGAGCCCTCCCGAGCGAGGGCTCCCCTCGCCCGCGTCGCACGGAGGCGGAGTCAAGGACGGCAGGCGCAGCGAGCCGCCGCGTAAGCGGCGCGCAGCGTCCTTGACGCCGCCGAGCACCACGCAACGCTGAAGGCCTGGCCGCGCGGCTTCGAGATCTGGTCGAACGGAATATCGAGAACTGGTCGTGCTGCACCGACCAGCATCTCCTAAAGAAAGGCCTGTCTCGAGCGTCGTCGTGTTTCCGGCGCTCGCAAGGATCCAGACCATGCTCATCGCCCAGATCAGTGACACGCATATCCGAGAGCCTGGCCAGCTTTGCTGCGGCAGGGTCGATACGGCAACCTTCTTGGCGAAGGCTGTCGCCAAGCTGAACAGCCTCCCTCGCCGTCCCGACGTAGTCATCGTGACGGGGGATCTCGTAGACCTGGCAACGCCCGCCGAATATGCCCACCTCGCTCGTCTGCTCGGCGCGCTCGAGGCACCATTCTACTTGGTCATGGGCAATCATGATCACCGCGAGCGCCTCCGCGCGGCCTTCCCGGAACATGACTATTTGGGAGTCCGAGGATCGTTCGTCCAGTATGCCGTCGAGTCGTTCGCGGTCAGGCTGCTCGTGCTCGACACGAACGTGCCAAACCAGTCGGCCGGCCGACTCTGTGAAGAGCGCCTGGCCTGGCTCGCTGCCAAGCTGACCGAGCAGCCCGATCGGCCGACGGTCGTCGCGATGCACCACCCGCCCTTCGCGACGGGAAACACGGCGTGCGATCGATTCGCTCTTGCCGGCAGCGACGGGCTCGCGCGGGTAATTGCGAATCACACGAACATCCATGCAATCGTGTCCGGACACCTTCATCGAGCGACCCAAGCTCGATTCGCTGGGACGCTCGCGATGACGTGCCCTTCGACGGCGCACCAACTTCACTTCGGCCTCGGCGACTCACCGTTCGGCTTCGATCTGGAGCCCCCCGCGTTCCAGCTCCATCTCTGGGCCGGAAACGTCCTCGTGACTCATTCCGTGCTGGTCGACCGTTTCGAAGGCCCTTACTCGTTCGAAGACGGACAACCGATCAGCGCTTGAGTCATCGAGCGCGCCTCCACGACCAGAACTCGTCGGGCGAGGTCACGGGATCTACCACGCGCGCATCTGCTCGGGCGTGATGTTGCTGCCTCCGAGGATGGTCGCGACGTTCAGCCCTTCGAACGATCGTGCCTGCTCCAGGATGGCGGCAATGCCGGCCACCCCTGCAGGCTCACTCACGAGTCCGGCGTGCTCGTGGAGGAGACGTCTCCGACGACCGAGCACCGGCGTCTTCCGACTGTCCTCGTGTTCGAGACACCGGAACTGGTGCGTCGAGCCTTTCCGTTCACATAGAGCGTGGCCTTTACCTTGTCGAAACGGTCGGTGGTGCCGGTGGGGTTCGATGAGAAGACGCTCGAACAAGGCGTCCGCACCCGCGACGGCGTCAGCGGGCGACGGGACGGATTGCCGCCGCCCGCGTGAGGTTCAACGTTGGGCGATCACGTAGAGCGTGGCCGTAACTTTGTCGAAGCGATCGATGATGTCGGCGGATGGTTCAGGCACGTATCCCCACGCCGCGGCGGTGCGCAGCGCCGACAGCGCCTCGCGTGCCGATCCGAGCGCGATGCTGTAGTGCGAATTCCGACGAGCACCTCTCTGCGCAGCCCCCTCACTCACGTTGAGCGGCACACTCGACATCGCCCGCCGCAACTGCCGAGCGAGGTCCGCATCGTGCCGCCCGATGGCCTCCGCGATCGGCGCCAGTTCCTTGATCAGCACCAGTATCGTGTCGTGAATCCTCAACATCGAAGTTTCTCCTGTCCGAGCCCTCCCGAGCGAGGGCCGAGCCCCTGCCGCGCCGCCGAGCACGACGCAACGCTGAAGGCCCCGAGCGAGAGAGAAATCCCCCAACATCAATGCATATCGCGGCCACGGACTCGGACACGGACACGGACTCGGACCCCGACTCGGACCCGGACACGGACTCGGACCCCGACCCGGACCCCGACCCCGACCCCGACTCGGACTCAGGGCCGGAAGCGGCGAACGTTGGGGAGACGGTGACGGACGCGGATACGGACGCCGTTACGGATCCAGACGCGGACAGGACGCGCGTACAAACGCGTATGCGGAGGCCGTGACGGCCCCGGAAGCGGGCGTGGGGGCGGAAGCCGTAGCGACCCCGGATTCGGGTCAGGGTCAGGGTCAGGGTCCGCTGCCGGATCCGAGTCAGGGTCCGGGTCCGCTGCCGGAACCGCGGCCCCCCAAATGCGAAGCGCCGCAGACCCTTTCGGATCCGCGGCGCCCGCTCAGTCTCGGCTCGCTTCAGTTCGTCGAAGGAATCGCCGTCGCCCCGTCGGTCGACTTGGGCGTCAGCTTCTCTTCGAGAGCCGCCTCGAGCACCTGATCCATCTTGCTGACGGCCACGAACTCAAGGTCGTTCTTGATCTCGTTCGGAACCTCGTCGAGGTCCGCCTTGTTGCGCTCGGGGATGAGCACGCGCTTGATGCCTGCGCGGTGAGCCGCAAGGACCTTCTCCTTCAGGCCGCCGATGGGCAGCACGCGTCCGCGCAGCGTGATTTCGCCGGTCATCGCGACGTCGTGACGGATGCGAACGCCCGTCAGCATCGAGACGAGGGCCGTGAACATCGTCACGCCGGCGCTGGGGCCGTCCTTCGGCATCGCGCCGGCCGGAATGTGGATGTGGATGTCGCTCTTCTCGAGGAAGTCCTTCGAGATGCCGAAGCGCTCCGAGTTCGTGCGGACGTACGAGAGAGCCGCCTGCGCGGACTCCTTCATGACGTCGCCGAGCTGACCGGTGAGCTGCAGCTTGCCCGAGCCGTACATGCGGGTCGCCTCGATGAAGAGGATCTCGCCGCCGACGCTCGTCCACGCGAGGCCGGTCGCAACGCCCGGCTCCTCCGTGCGCTCCGCGACTTCGCTCGTGTAACGAGGCGCGCCGAGGAACTCACGGACGTCGTCTTCCGTCTCGATCTTGCGGTTCTGCGTGTCGCCTTCGGCGATCTTCACGGCAACACCGCGGATGACGCTCGCAACCTGACGCTCGAGGGTACGAACGCCGGCTTCGCGCGTGTAGTGATCGATGATGATGTCGACCGCCTTGTCGTCGAAGACGAGCTGCGTCTTCGAGATGCCGTGCTCCTCGATCTGCTTCGGGATGAGGTGCTGGCGCGCGATGGCGAGCTTCTCGTTGCGCGTGTAGCCGGGGATCTCGAGGATCTCCATGCGGTCGCGGAGCGGAGGCGGAATGGGATCCGCGACGTTCGCGTTCGCGACGAACATGACGTTCGAGAGGTCGAACGGGATCTCGAGGTAGTGGTCGGCGAAGGTGTTGTTCTGCTCGGGGTCGAGGACCTCGAGGAGCGCCGCCGCGGGGTCGCCGCGGAAGTCGTGGCCGATCTTGTCGACCTCGTCGAGCATGAAGACCGGGTTGATGGTCCCGACCTTCTTCATGCCCTGGATGACCTGACCCGGGAGCGCACCGACGTACGTACGGCGGTGGCCACGGATGGCCGCTTCGTCGTGGACGCCACCGAGCGAGATGCGGTGGAACTTGCGGCCAAGGGCGCGGGCGATGCTCCGGCCGAGCGACGTCTTACCGACGCCGGGCGGTCCGATGAGGCAAAGGATCGGGCCCTTCTTGTCCTTCTTCAGCTTACGGACGGCCAGGTACTCGAGGATGCGCTTCTTGACCTTCTCGAGGCCGTAGTGGTCCTCGTCGAGGACCTTGCGGACCTGCGCGATGTCGAGGTTGTCGGTCGTCGAGTTGTGCCAGGGAAGGTCGAGGATCCAGTCGAGGTAGGTGCGGACGACCGTGTACTCGGCCGAGCCGACCTGCATGTTGCGGAGGCGCTTGAGCTGCTTCTTCGCGACCTGCTCGGCCTCGTTCGGCAGCTGGGCCTTGGCGATGCGCTCCTCGATGCCGTCGAGATCGCCCTGGTCGCCGTCGTCCTCGCCGAGCTCCTCCTTGATGGCCTTGAGCTGCTGGCGGAGCACGTACTCGCGCTGGTTCTTGCCCATCTCCTCCTTGATCTGGGAGTTGATGCGCTCGCGCATTTTCAGGATCTCGAGCTGGCGCGTGAGGAGGCGCAGCACCTTGCGGATGCGCTCCTTGGCGTCGACGGTCTCGAGGAGTTGCGCCTTCTCCTCGACAGGGGCGTCGAGGTTCGCGGCCACGAGGTCCGCGAGGGCGCCGGGCGCCTGAATCGAGTCGATGAGCGAGCCCGCTTCACGGGGCAGCTCCGGCATCAGCTGGATCACCTGCTTGGCGATGTCGCGGAGGCTCATGCTGAGCGCTTCCGCTTCGTCGTCCTCCACGCCGGTCTCCTCGAGCTTCTTCACCTTCGCCTTGAGGTACGGCGCGGTCTGCGACACGTCCTCGAGCTTGATGCGGGTGAGGCCCTGGAGGATCAGCGAGTAATTGCCCGAGCTGTGCTTGAGAGCCTTGAGCACGCGCGCGGCGCAACCGACCTGGTGAAGGTCTTCCGTGCCGGGGTCATCCGTCGCCGGATCCTTCTGGGCGAAGATGGCGATCACGGGTGAGGGGAAATTGTCGACGTCCTCGACGAGCGCGACGGACTTTTCGCGGCCAACGTCGAAGGGGGCTACGGCGCCCGGGAACAACACCGCATTGCGGATCGGGAGAACAGGCAGCTCGTCACCGAACTGCACCGCATCCTCTTCCTTGTCGCGGGTAGGGCCCTTCTTTTCGGTCATGGTTCGTTACCTCACAGGGGGCGTTGGCGAGCGCTTGCCTGATCTGAAGTCAGGTTCGAAGCCAGGGATCTTGCTTGTATTATCGGTGTTATCTCGAACGAGAGGACGCATCTAGGTTTTTCTCGAGGCCGTTCGCGGCTTACGGAACTGCCTGAGGGGGGGTCTTCTCCATGCTTCACGCAGCGCCGAATGGGGGCTGTCTCTCGCTCTCGTATCGTGTGGCCTCTCGCATCGTGTGCACTGTCTGCTCTGAGTCTTGCCTGCGCCGCGTGTGCTCGAGATGCGACTGCGTGTACCGCCAAGCCAACCGTGGGTTGGCCCGGGTGGGGCTGAGCCAGCGGACCGGCTTCCAAGTTATGCACGGCCAGGCGAGCTCGCATGCTTAGTGCACACGCAAAGTTCGAGCGAGCTCGTCCCAGGCCAGCGTCGAGACGGCTCTGAGGCGTACGCAAGCGCACAAAAACCGGCCTCTGAACGCTCGAGCGGCCTCCCCGGAGCTTCCGTTCGCGCGCCTAAATCGACGCCCGCCTGAGTCTCAATGGCCCGACAGTCGGGCAGCCTCCGGCGGGGCGGGACAAACGACGAAGGGACGCTCGCGCATCCCTTCGCTGTCCCGTTTGGTCGGCCCGTTTGGTCGGCCTGTCAGGTGGGGACCAGGTGGCCCCGGAGGGCCCCTGATACCTGTAGGTGTCGGATGCTCTCTCAGCCCGCCACGTTTCGCTCCGGCTCGAGCGTGTGGATGGCGAGACCGGTCATGACCTTCGGGTAGAAGAACGTGCTCTTCTGAGGCATCACCTCACCCGCTTCCGCAACGCTTCGGACCTGGGCCACGGGCGTCGCGTTCATCAGGAAGAGGACCTGGCCGGCCTTGTCCGCACCGCCACCACCACGCAGGTCGTGGAGCGTGCGGGTCGCATCCTGGGGGTACCAGATGTTCGTCTTGGCGGCCTGGGCCTCGGGCGTGATGCCGAGGACGGGCTCGAGGATCCCCATGTGGAGAAGAGCGACGTCCGTGCGGCGGAGCACCTCGGGCTTCTTCCCCAGGACAGGATGTCCCGCGAGATCGGCCGAGGGCTTGAGGGCAAAGAGCGCGGCACGTCCATCGCCCGCACACGCCACCAGGCTCGGACGCGTCTTGCCGGAGTCGGCGAGCGCCTGGGTCAGCACGTCGGCCGAGGCGCCGGGCGGAAGCAGCGTGACGTCGAAGAGCGTCTTGGCGCCTTCGAGGAGCGACGCGAAATCGAAGCTCGGAAGCGAATGGATGTGCCGGTGCGTGGGGAACACGACCAGATCGGGATCGTCACCGTTCGTGAAGAACACCATGAAGTAGCGATGCTCGGCGCGCGCCGCGGCCGTCGCGCCGTGCGCCGCTTCGGTCTCCTGCGAGTAGCGAAGCGCCGTTTCGTAGCGGTGATGACCGTCGGCGATGAGAAGCGACGACTTGGCGACGCCCTCGACGATCGTGCGAATGGCCTCGGGATCGTCGATCTTGGCGAGCGCGTGGTGCACGCCGTCCGGCGTATCGAACGACGCAAGCTCGGTGGCCGTCGCGAGCGCACCGTCGAGCGCGCGGGCGGGATCGCGGTAGAGCATGAAGCCCGGCGAGAGGTTGGTACGCGTGGCCCGGAAAAGCTTCAGGCGATCCTCTTTGGGCCCCGAGAGCGTGCGCTCGTGCGGAAGCACGATGCCCTTGTCCGTGGGCACGAGCTTCACGAGACCGAGGAAGCCGCGACGCGTGATCTTCGCCCCCTTGCCTCCCGGCGGCGCGAAGGTCTGGTCGTAGCGATAGAACGCGGGCTTGTCGTCGCGAGCGAGAACGCCGTCCTTGCGCCAGGCCGCGAACAGATCGGCGGCGTGGGCGTACTTCGCATCCCCTTCCCCTTCGGGGAGAATCAGCTTCACGACGTTGTGCGGGTCGCGTGCAGCGAGCTCGGCGCGCTGCGCGTTGTCGATGACGTCGTAGGGGGGCGCGACGACCGAACCTAGCCCCGTCTCGAGACGAGCGAGACGAGAGAGGTCGTAGCGAAGCGGAGTAAGCGGAGCGATCTCGGCCATGGGACGCGCACCATGCCATGGTTTCAGGCGCGTTGCCCAGAGGCGGCGCGGCCGTAGCGGAGGACCTCGTACGCGCGCCGCACCGGGTCCCGTGCGCACGCGATTTCGCGCCTGAAATCGCCAAACGCCCTCAGCGCCGACATGTAGGCATCATCGGCGCCGGCGTACGAGAAATCGACGTTCGGCGTGACCCGAATTGCGTCCGCGAACGACGCGGGTACTGCCGCGACGTCCGCATGCCGATGCGACGCCACGATCATCCCATGCGTGCGCATGGAACGCTGCGGTAGCTCGAGCATATGCCCAGCTGGAGAAGCGCTTGGCTACCCGCTAATGGGACGCGTCCATTGGTCATCGCCGCGGCGCTCGCATACGCCAATTTCTCGCTCGGACTCTTCGCGACGCTCTGCGCGGTCGTGCTCGCGCGTTCACCCCGCTGGCGCCACCTGCGCGGCTTCGCGTACCTCGCCGTGACCTCGGCGGCCTACGGCCTGCTCGACAGCTTCATCCTCCGAACGACCGAGCCGCACCGTTTGACCACGTTGATGCAGCTCAGCGCGCTCGTGGGGTCGTTTCACGCCGCCGGTTGGCCGTTCTGGAGTCAGTGGATCGTCCGCCGAAAGGCAACGCGCCTCGACGCCGTGGCCGCGGCGGCGAGCATCGCGGTGGGCGTTTGCGCGTGGATACCGGGGCTCCTCCTGAGCCGCCCCGCGCACCCCGTCGAGGTCCCATGGGCGGGCGTGACGACCCGCGTTCTGTCGATGCCGCTCATGGGGAGGATTCTCTTCCCGGTCGTCCTTTTCCCCATCGCCGTCGCGTTCGCGCGCTTCGTGCTCGCCGCACGCCAAGGAAACCGCGGCGCCAGACGCTACGCGATCGGCCTCGGAGTGCTTTCGCTCGCCATTCTCAACGAGATTCTCGTCGCGTCGGGCGTCTACCCCGGCGTGTACGTGGTGGACGCGGCGTTCATCGTCGTCATTGCCGGCTGCGCGTACGACATCATCGAGCACATCGCCTCGGACGCGAGGAAGCTCGAGGAGCTCTCCGCGAACCTCGGTCGGATGGTGGGCGAGCGCACGAACGAGCTCTCTCGCGTGCAGCACGCCCTGGTCGAGACCGAGCGCCTCGCCGCGATGGGCCAGCTTGCGGCGACCATCGGGCACGAGGTCAACAATCCCCTCTCGTACGTGATCGGCAACCTGCAGTACGCGCGCGAGGAGGTCTTCTACAACGGCTCACCCGACTTGAACGACGCGCTCCGCGAAGCGCTCGACGGTGCGGAGCGGATTCGCTCGATCGTCAGCGACCTGCGCGGCTACTCGCTGCCGAGTGCGAACGGCGTGGACGACGTCTGCAACGTGGGCACCGTGATGGACGACGCCGTCCGACTGACACGCGGAGCGATCCGTCATCGCGCCATCGTCGACGTCGAAAAGATCGACGTTCCGAACGTCCCGCTCGGACGCCAGCGTTTCGCGCAGGTCCTGGTCAACTTGCTCGTCAACGCCAGCCACGCCATCTCCGACGAACGGGCGAGCCAAGGTACCGGGCGTATCGTCGTGCGCAGTCGCCGGGGCACGAACAAGACGGTCGTCGTCGAAGTGGAGGACAACGGCTCCGGCATGAGCGAAACCACACGCGCTCGGATGTTCGAGGCGTTCTTCACGACGAAGCAGGTCGGCGGCGGAACG
Source organism: Labilithrix luteola (assembly GCF_001263205.1). GTDB lineage: Bacteria > Myxococcota_A > Polyangia > Polyangiales > Polyangiaceae > Labilithrix > Labilithrix luteola. The sequence continues at coordinate 8,379,040 of NZ_CP012333.1, read as the reverse complement.
GGCCTCGGCCTCTTCGTCGCTCGCAGCATTCTCGACGCGTGCGGTGGTTCCGTCGAGGTCGACTCGGAGCTCGGTCGAGGAACGCTCGTCCGAATCGTCTTGCCCATGGCCGTGGAGCATCGGCGCCCGACGCCGTTTCCGGGGCTTCTTCATCTACCGCTCCGCAGCAGCATCGCGCCGGTGCCCGACGAACCCGCGCCCGCATCTCCCCGCACCACCGTGCTCGTCGTCGACGACGACGCCCGCGTTCGAAGCACCATGGGACGCATGCTCTCACACTGCCGCGTGAGCCTCGCCGACAGCGCCAGCGCCTGCATTTCGATGCTCGACGCAGGCGGCGCCTACGACGTGATTCTGTGCGACCTGATGATGCCCGGACGAAGCGGCGTCGAGCTCTACGAGGAGATCCTCGAACGCCGGCCAGAGCTCGAGGACCACTTCATCTTCGTGACCGGCGGCGCCACGACGCGACGTACCGCCTCGTTCGTCGCCTCGAATCAGAACCGAACGCTCTACAAACCGCTCGACGCCAAGGCTCTCAGCGCAAAGGTCGAAGAAGTCGCAAGCGCGCTGCGCATACGCGACGAAGGCGCCGCGCGGCACTGACGCGGCATCGCCTCACTTCTGGAAGCGAACGCAGCGAAGCCTTCGCTTGTCGAGGCTGGCGCCGTTGTAACGGGCCGTCGCCGTGCTGCCGGTCGAAAAGTCGACCGTGAAGAGGTAGTTCGGCGAGGAGGGAGAGGAGGTCCAGTACTCCGCGTCGACCGGGGTCGCCGGAAAGGCATCCCGATCGATCATCTTGGTGACCAACCCACCCGTGGTTTCGTCGTATTCCGGATGAGGCGTCTCGTCGACGAGCGTGAGGAGTTCCTTCACGGTCGGCACCCTTGCATTCGGCGCGCAGAGCGCCGTCGCTTCGGCGAACGTGACGACCGGCCCGACGCGGCGATCCCATACGAGATGCGTGTGGAAGTCCGTGATGTGGACGTCTTGCCGATTGAAAGCCACGTATTGGTCGGCGTCGGCATCGGCGAGGGTCGGCAGCGTCACGACGAGGCCGAGCAGCACGAGCCGGGCAGAGATCGTCCGGCGCATCACGAGCCTCCCCGCACGCAGCGCACGTAGAACGAAGTCTCCTTAGGACTCTGCTTTCGCACGTGTCCAGTGACGAAGTCGACGATCCAGTAGGTCGTGCCGCTCGTGTCCACCGGACGGACCTCCGACGACGTCCAGTACGGACCGAGTTGCGTGCCGTTCTCGAACGGCGGCGCGACCTTCTTCTGTCCCCGCAGGTCGAGGAGGGTCACGAGCTCGATGCGACTCGGCAGACGCCACGATCCGGTTTGGTCTTGGCAGAACCGACGTGCGCCTTCGAAATCCAGAGGCGTTGGTGAGGAGGCCGCTTGCCAGACGAGCGACGTGATCTTGTCCGTCACGACGCCTCCCACCTCGTCATAGGAGAGCAAGTTGTCCGACGTCGCCGAGGCGTCGTCGTTGGGCATGATCCACTTGGCCCACGTGACCCGCGACACGCCGGGTCCTGTCTCTGTCACGACGTCGGGACGCGAGGTTTCGGGAACGTTGACGTCGGTGCCAGCCTCTTCACCGGTAGGGCCGGGGCAGCGGCCGCCCGCGCACTGTCCCTCGGTGAACTGGTCGAGCCCGATGATGCTGTTGCACGCGGCGATGGCCGGAAGCGCGAGCACGCCGGTCACGACGAGGGCGCGGTGAAGTCGGCGGCGCGAGCGTCGGTCAGAAGGTCCCATGAACCCCTGCCCCTCCGAGACCGAGCACCGGCGTCACCGTGGGACGCGCGGGCTGTTTGGCGTTGGTTCCACTTCCGGAATCGTGTGTCAGCGTGGCGATGATCGCCGTCCCGACGCCAACGCCGCCGATCGCGAAGAAGACAGTGCTCAGCGTGCCCCACGTCTTCGCCTCGCGCAGGTCGTCGTGATCGCTCACTCCGCAGATCTTGTCCGTGCAGCGTTGATCGAGGTTGTTTCTCGCCGACAGCGCGATGAGGCCGGTGACGGCGCCGATCCCGACTCCGATGCCCCCTGTGATCCAGCCCGCCGTGGCGAGGCCGTTTCCCTTCTTCTTCTTCGGACGAGCTGCATCGGGCTGGAGCGGCTGCGCTTGCGCGTTCGGCGCGACGACCGCGGTCGCGGGCTCGGGCAGAGGGGCCTGGACGACGAGCTCGACGTCGCGGCTCTCGCCTTCGCGCACCTCGATGCTCGCCTTCGTCTCGGGACCGTTGCCGACGCGCGCGGAAATCTCGTGCATGCCCGGGTTGACGGCGCGGAGCTCACCCAGGGCCGCATTCGGCACGAGCGACCGATCCACGACGACGGTAGGCTCCCGCCCCGCAGGGACGCCTTGGATGCGGAGGCGCACCCCGGCGATGCGCGAGCGAACGCTCTCGGCAACGGACGCCGCTTCGACGCGCGCTTGCTGCGAGCGCGACGTCTCCGCCGACCCCACGGGAATGCGCGCGACGCCGAGACAGACCTCACGCGCCTCGACCGGCTGACCGAGTGCTGCGTGCGTCTTGCAGAGATCCAGACCGGTGATGGGCGTGTTCCCGAGCGCATGCGCCGCGCGGAATTTCTCGAGGGCGCCCTTCAGATCGCCGTGGTCACGTAGGTCGATCCCCTGGTTGTAGAGCTGCCGCGCGGACTCGATGTCTGCCGCCGAACGCTGGGCGCGAGCGGCCCCCGCCCAGCCGAACGCGACCAGCGAGGCGCCGAGCGCGACGATACGCAGGAGGCCGCGGCACCGATCAGAAGATGTCATGGCTGCTCGAGGCCGGAGTCGGCGCAGGCGTCGCGGGCGCGGAGATCGGCGAAAGCTGGTTGACCGAGGACGCCGTGGCGGCGGCCTTCGGAGTGCGCGCGCGACCGCCGCTTCCTTTGGCGATGGGTGCCGAGTGCGGCGCAGGCGCTGCGCTCGCGATGGGGTTCGGGGCCGAAGGCGCTTCGACCATCGGTGCCGGTGTGCCGGTCACAGGAGGCGGAGCGGCGCTCGCCATGCTCGACGCGATCGACGGATCGGCGATCACCGCACGCGCATCGGTAGCGGCGCCCGATGATGGCGGCGATGCTGCCGCCACGTCAGGACGACGGGCGACCTTCACGGCGACGTAACTCAGCGGGGCGAGCACGACGATGCCCGCGAGAATGGCGAACGCACGGCTGCGCGATCGTCCGATGGTGGTGGCGCGGACAATCCCCGCGTCCGTCGCAGCGCCAACGGGCGTAGCGGCCAGGGTCGCGGCGTTCATCACGGCGTCGTTCGTGCCGGTCGTGACGCGCGGCATGTCGACCGACTTCGGCATTTGACCGCCGACCGCCCGGAGGAGCGCTTCGGCGAGCTCCTTGGCCGAACGAAAGCGCTCGTCGACGTTGCGCGAACAGGCCTTGTGGAACCACGTGTCGAGCGCCGCGGGGAGCTCGGGCACGACGCCCGTGACGAGCGGGAGCGGCTCGCTGTGGATCTTGATGGCGAGACCGCCCATCGTCTCGGCATCGAACGGGCGCTTGCCCGTGAGCGCTTCGTAGGCGACGACGCCGACCGACCAGAGATCGGTACGACGGTCGAGATCCTTCGAGCCGAGCACTTGCTCCGGGCTCATGTAGAACGGCGAGCCGATCATCGCGCCGGTCTTCGTGTTGCTGTCGAGCCGCGGACCTTCGACACCTTTGGCGATGCCGAAGTCGAGCAGCTTCACGAACACCTCGCCGCCCTGATCGCAGAGGAAGATGTTTCCCGGCTTGATGTCGCGATGGACGATCCCGCGCTCGTGTGCGCGCTCGAGGGCACGGCTGAGCTGGTGGATGATCTCGCCGACCTGCCCCGGGGCAAGCTTGCCGTGCTCGTCGAGGTACGCGCCGAGATCGCGCCCTTCGAGCAGTTCCATCACGATGTAAGGGACGCCGTCGCCCGTGAGCCCGTGGTCGAACGTCTGCACGACGTGCGGGCTCTTCACTTGGGCGGCGGCGGCGGCCTCGCGAGAGAACCGCTCGGTCGCTTCCTTGCTGTCCCTCAGGTCGTTCGCGATGAACTTCACGACGACCTGCGTGTGGAGGGCGAGGTGCTCGGCAACCCACACGCTGCCCATCCCGCCCTCTCCGAGTGGGCGGACCAATCTGACGCTGGGCGTCACCATCATCCCCGCGCGCGCCTCGGACACGAGGGAAAGGATGCGTGAGCGGCCGATCTTCCGCAACACCTTTGGCACGGAAATTCCAGGGCGTGCCGCGGCTCGGAGCCCGCTCGGCATGACTCCGATGCCATAGGGCGGCCTCGCAGCGTACCGGGAAGAACGCCGGATTCGAGGGACGCGGCGCAGCAGGGCTCGCTGGCCCGCAGAATGCTATCGTCACAAGTCATGATCCGGGGCTCGTTCCTGCGCGACCACGTTCGTACCGTCGCCCGTCACGCCCGTCTCGCCCGCCTCACCCGCGTGGCGCTCCTCGGCCTGGGAGTCATCGGCGGAACCGTCGTCGCCTGCGGGAGTTCGGACATGGCCGCCTTCGACAGCGGCTCTTCGATGGACAAGGACGCGGGCGGAAGCACGACGGCCCCTGGCGATGGCGCGCCGAACGCGGGTCCTGTGGCAACCGGCGTCGTCCTCGTGCACGCGGCAGCGTTTCCCGCCTTCCGCCTCTGCTTTTCGAACATGCTGGACCAGCCTCCGCTTCCCGACTCGAAGACGATGCCGGAAGCGAACCTCGTCGGCGTCGACGTCGGCAGCGTGGTGCGCGTCGATCCGATGGTCGCCCCCGGCGACGTGTACGTGATCGATCAGACTGTGGTTCAAACGCGTATCGGCTCGAAAGAAGATACGCGCTGCAGCGATCTCATTTGCACGGGCGCCAACTGCAAGAAGGAAAACCGCGATTACCTGCGGGCGGGCCGAATCGACACGCCGCTCGGGCAGGGCCAGGTCTCCGTGCTTGCGATCTCAGGCTGCGGAAATCAGTTCTTCGTTGAAGATCTCAAGATGGACTCTCGTGCGTGCGGCACGGGTTGGGATGCCACCCACGGGAATCTCCACTCGAGCGTCCTCACGTTGCGACCGGATGGCCTCTCGGGCGACGACTCACTGCCGGTGCAGCTCGTACATCTCGCGCCGCTCCTCGAGAATGCGCGAGGCAGCGGTGAGCTGTCGATAAGCTTCGGTGCGCTCGACGGCGACGGTGGGCTCGACACATTTGCCTCGAATCCACCGCTCTTCAGCGTCGATGAGCCGCGAAGCCTCGCCTTCACCAAAACCGAAACGTCGATCTACGCGAGCCACGGCTTCCGTATTGCGCTGCGCGAGACCGACGCAGGCGCCGACGGTGGTGTTTCGTTCGTACGCGACGAGTCGCTCGCCGAGGTGCAGGCGCTCTCGGCATCGAAAGAGCTGCCGACGGATTACTACAAGACGGCGTCGAACTACGCGCTCTTGCTCCTCGGTGATCCGAGCGTGCAGCCGAAGCTCGAAGACGGCGGCGCGAACCCGCTCTACGACAGCCGGCGGGCCGTGCACCTCTTGGCGGTGCCCGTTCGCGATCCCGATGCGGGCGCAGATGCGGGTTCGACCCCAGGTGACAGTGGCGACAGCGGCACGCCGGACGCGAGCGGTCCGTAGCGCCGCTCAGCGCTTCATCGCGCGGTGGCCGATGTCCGTGCGGTGGTGCTCGCCGCGGAAGCGGATGCGCGACGTGGTGTCGTAAGCCGCGGCGCGCGCCTCCTCGAACGACGGCGCGTACGCGGAGATCGTAAGGACGCGGCCGCCGGAGGTGACGACGTCGTCCCCCTTCTTCTTCGTGCCCGCGTGGAAGACGCTGACTCCGGCAGGAGGCGCGGCATCGAGGCCTTCGATGACATCGCCCGTGGTGGGCTTGGCAGGATAACCCTCGGAAGCCATCACGACCGCGAGGGCAGCGCCCTTCTTCGTGCCGAAGGACGAATCGCCGAAGTTGCCGCGGGCCGCGCCGTCGAGCAGGGCGAACCAGTCGCCGTCGAGCATGGGCACGAGCACCGTCGTCTCCGGATCACCGAAGCGAACGTTGAATTCGAGAACACGCGGGCGACCGGCCTCGATCATCAAGCCGACGAAGAGAACGCCGCGGAACGGAGCACCTTCGCTCGCCATGCCGCGTAGCGTGGGCTCGACGACCGTGCGCATGACCTCGTCATGGACCGCCTGCGTGACGACCGGCGCCGGCGCGTACGCGCCCATGCCCCCCGTGTTCGGACCGCGATCGCCGTCGAACACGCGCTTGTGATCTTGCGCAGCGACGAGAGCAACAGCGCGGGTGCCGTCACAGACGACGTGGAAGCTCGCCTCTTCCCCCGGCAAGAGCTCTTCGAGGACGACGACGCTGCCGGCGTCACCGAGATCTCGCGCCGTGATCATCCGGTCGATCGCCTCGCATGCTTCTTCGACACTCGAAGCGACGACGACGCCCTTGCCGGCGCAAAGACCGTCCGCCTTCACGACGAGCGGCGTGCCCTTCGCCCACGACGCGCGTGCGTAAGCCTTGGCGCGCTCGGCGTCGTCGAAGACAGCGAACGCGGCGGTGGGGATGCCGTGGCGTCCCAGAAACTCCTTCATGAAGGCCTTCGAGCCCTCGAGCTTGGCGGCTGCCTGGGACGGGCCGAACGCCCGGATGCCTTTCGCGTCGAGCGCGTCGACGAGGCCGAGCGTCAGCGGCGCCTCCGGACCGACGACGACGAGATCCACCTTCTCGCGAACCGCGAGCTCGACGAGCCCGGCAACGTCCGTCGCGGCGACGTCGACGTTGCGGCCGAGCGCGGCCGTGCCTGCATTTCCAGGGGCGAACACGAGGTCGTGCGCGCGAGCGTGACCGAGGGCATGACCGAGGGCGTGTTCACGCGCACCGCCACCGACAACGAGAATCCGCGCATGAGACGACATGGCGGCCGGATACCACGCACGGAGAATGGGCGGAAGCGCACGAACGATGGTACCAATCTCTGGTGTCCGAGAACGTCCGCCCGCCCGTCGCCGTACGCATCGTTCGTCCGTTCGACACGGAGGACGCCTTTCTCGAGAACGAGCTCGAGACGGTCGGCAAGACGAGTGTGATCCTCATCGGAGCCCATCCGCGACCGGCTGGGGTCATTCTGCGCTTCGAAGTGACACTGGCGACGGGGGCAACGCTCCTGCGAGGCGAAGGCCGCGTGCTCGCCCACAAGGAGAACGCCTTCCGCGGACAGCCGGGCTTGAACCTGCGCTTCACCCGCCTCGATCCACGCTCCAAGGCTCTGGTCGACCGCGCCGCCGCCGTTCGCGATGCCAAGGCCGCGGGCGATCCGGCCCCGCTCACGGCGCGTCCACCTGCTCCACCGCCGGAGGGCGAAGCGCGCCCGGCGACGCCCCCCGCAACGTCGCTGAGGCCGGCTTCGGTTCCTCCGCACGCCCATCAACTTCGTGCGTCTGCGCCGCCTCCGGCTCCGGAGCCCGCGCACGTCGAACCGCCCCTGAACACTGAAGCGAGCGCCGAAGCGGTGGTGCCCTCGCAGGAGGTCGTCGCCATCCCTTCGCAGGAGCTGGAAGTCGTCGCGCCGGTGCCGACGAACGACGCGCCAGTGCCGACGAGCGAGGCCACGCCCGAGCCGGAAGCCGTTCCCGAGGCAGCTCCGCTCGCCTCGCCTCCGACGATTCCAGCTCCGATCGTCCCCGACGCTTCACGAAGTGCATCACGAAGCGAGGCGAGCGAGGTCTCGCCGCCCTCGAATCGTAACGAGCTGCTCGCACGTCTTCGCGAACGCCGATCGACACTCGATCCCGAACGCGTGCAGCGAATGCTCGATTCGGGCTCGAGTTCGAGTTCGGATTCGCGTTCGCGTTCGTAACCAATCTGCCTTCGAGAGCTTCGAGGCCTACGAGACCGTTGCTTTGACGCGCCGCAGCCGCGCGCGAACGCCGGATCGTTCGGTACCTCCGCCTACAGAGCCCGCCTGAGGGCTAAAGGTATCAGCGGCGGCACATCGCCGAACCTCTCGCACTACGCAGTTTTCCGCGCGATACTTCCAAACTGGGGAATGGATCCCGCTCACCTTCAGCCGGGTTACCGACTCGATCGGTACGAGCTGCTGTGCCCGCTCGCGTACGGCGGCATGGCCTCGGTGTGGCTCGCCCGCTTTGGCGGCCGTCTCGGTTTCGAGCGACTCGTCGTCGTGAAGATGATCCTCCCGCAGTACTCGCAGGATCCACGCTTCCAGGAGATGTTCCTCGACGAAGCGCGCATCGCGTCGCGCATCGAGCACGCGAACGTCGCGCGCATCCTCGACGTCGGCGAGCACGACGGAAACTACTTCATCGTCATGGAGTGGGTCGACGGCGACTCGCTCTCGAAGATGCTGCGCGCGGTGGAGCAGCGCAAGCAACGCATCCCTTCCGGCGTGCTTCTGCGCATCTGCGCGGACGCAGCTGCCGGCCTCCACGCCGCGCACACGCTTCGCGATCGTGACGGCACCTCGCTTGGTGTCGTTCATCGAGACGTGTCGCCGCAGAACATCCTCGTGTCGAACGCCGGCATGACGATGCTCATCGACTTTGGCGTCGCGAAAGCGCGTGACCGCGTCTCCCAGGAGACGAGCGCCGGACAGCTCAAGGGAAAGATCCGCTACATGGCGCCCGAGCAAGCGCTTGGTCGCTCGATCGACCACCGCGCGGATGTCTGGGCACTGGGCGCTGTCCTGTTCGAGCTCGCGACCGGCTTTCCTCCGTACGACGGCCCCAACGAAGTCGCGACGCTGCACAAGCTGACGAGCGGCGCAGCGCCGTCACCGATGCCGCCCACGGTGCCTCCGCCGATGCGCGCGGTCATCGAGCGCGCCCTCGCCTACAACCCCGAGGCGCGCTACGCCACGGCCCTCGAGCTGAACTTGGCGCTCGAAGCGGCGATGGTGGAAATCGGAGAGTCCACCGGCATCGCCGCGGTTGCACAATACACGGGTCACCTCCTCGCCGACCGCAAGGCTTCGCGTAAGCGCGCCGTCGATGCAGCCGTGACATCCGCCCATCAGCGCGATGCGATGAGCCGCTCCGGCGTCGCCAAGCCGAGCCAAGCGCACGTCCCGAGCGGCGCGGTTCGGCTCTCGTCGACCGAGCTCACGTCGGATCCTTCGTTCAGCGCCTTTGCCGCTGCTGCCGGAAGTCTGGCCGGCCAGGCACCTGCCCTGCAGCCGAATCCGGCCCAGCCGCTCGACCTCGCCGAGATCGCCAGCGTTCCGAGCTCGGCGACGCTCGGCTCCGCGGCGATGGAGTACCCGCGTTCGGCGTCGACCGCGCCCGATGACTTCAAACGCCAACGGCGTCGCAATCTCAGCGTCGCGCTCCTCGCCGGGTTCGTGATCGCCGGCTTGATCGGTACCGTTCTCATCATCAGCACGGCTGTCAGCAAGCTAGGAAAAGAAGACGTCCGCAGGACGGCGAGCAGCAGCACGTCCCCCGTGCAACCGCCTCCCGAAGCGCCCATCGAGCCGCCGAGCATCACGTCGGCGCAGGCCATCTCCACGGCTGTTCCCGCACCGCCCCCGACGACGACCGAAGCCCCCTCCGCGACCCCAGCCCCCACGCAGGTCGTCCACCGACCGCAGGTGCAGCCCGTCGTTCGGAAGGCAACCACGGCCGCCACGACTCCGCCACCTCCCGCGTCGACGCCACCGCCGCCTTCGGCGACCTCCGGAAAGAGAGATCATGGCATTTGAGCGACGACGAGTCCTTGCAGCGACCCTCCTCGTCGGCTGCGTGAGCTTCCTTTCGACGAAGGCGTTCGCGCAGAGCGCCTCGGACCGCGAGACGGCCCGAAGCCTGATGGAAGACGGCGACGCCAAGGCCGACCGCGGCGACTGGAAGGCCGCGCTCAAGGCCTACGAGCAGGCCGATCAGATCATGCACGTGCCGAGCACGGGCTACGAGCTTGCGTACGCCCAGGCGAACCTCGGCTTGCTCATCGAAGCTCGCGACACACTGGCCCGCGTCGCACGCATTCCCCTCCCCGCCAAGGGCAGCGAGCCGGCGCCATTCACGGCCGCACGTCGTAAGGCCGAGACGCTCAGCAACGACCTCGCCAAGCGCATTCCCTCGATCACGCTGCAGCTGCAGAACGTGGACGCCTCGCAGCCCCCGCAGATCCTCGTCGACGGTGAGTCGCTCTCGTACGCGGCGGCGCAGGTTCCCCGCAAGGTGAACCCCGGTCCTCACCGGATCGTCGTTCGTCAAGCGAGCGTGGAGCGAAGCGCCAACGTCGTCGTCGCAGAGCACGACTCACGCACCGTGACGCTCGATCTCGCGGGCGCGACCACGATGCCCCCGCCCCCGGTCGAGGACACGAAGTCGTCGTCCTCGTCCTCGTCGTCGACTTCGAGAATCCTCGTCTACGGTGGCTTCGGGCTGGCCATCGTCGGCGCCGGCGTCGGTGGCGTCACGGGCGTCATGAGCTTCCTCAAGACGAAGGATCTGAAAGATCAGTGCGACGGCAACCAATGTCCGCCGTCGAAGCAGAACGAGCTCGACTCGACGAAGACGCTCGGGAACATCTCGACGGTCGCGTTCATCGCGGGTGGCGTGGGCCTCGCGGCCGGCATCATCGGCCTGGTGATCGCGCCGAACAAAGAGAAGTCCGAGGCGAGCACGACCACCAAACCGCACGCCTCCCGCTCCGATAGCGTCGACAAGCCGCGCGTCACGCGCATCACGCGCATCACGCCACTCGTGAGCCCCACCTGGATGGGCCTCTCCGGCACCTTCTGAGCGAGCGACTTACGCTCTGTGCGAATGCCGTTCGGCTAAACCAGACATCCGTCAAACACCGATGGATCCGACCCGAGATTTTTCACAGGAAGGTCGGAAGGTCGGAAGTTCTTTGGGGCGGAGAGAGGACAGATCGCGCGACACGGCATTGGGGCGATTCAATTCCCCAGCAAGCGCAGTTTGGCGCTTTACGCGGGGCGATAAGAATACCTTCCGATCTTCCGACCTTCCTGTGGAGACTCTGCCTATCCGAACACCATCGGCGCTAACGCTTGAACGCGGTGCGGAAGGCCGTGGCGAACGTGCGCGCGAGCGCGGCGTCGATCGAGCCGCCGGGAATGCCGCCCAGGCGAAGCGCGCTGCCGACGACGACACCGTCGGCGTGCTGAGCAAGCGTGGAGAGAGAGTCGAGCGTGGCGCCGCTGGCGACGAGGACGGGAGCGCTCGCGGCAGCCTTCTTCACGGCCGCGAGCTTCGACACGTCGACGCCCTTGCCCGTGCCCTCGCCGGTCACGAGGACGACCTCGGCCATCCCGCGTTTGGTGAGATCTTCGACCTCCTGCACGAGCGGGCGCGGCGCCCCGAGTGGTGAGGAGTGCTTCACGTCGACGTCGGCCCAGATGGCCACGTCTTCGGCGCCGAGCGCCTTTCGGAGACGCAGCGTCGATGCCGCTTCCCCCTGGACGATGCCTTGATCCGTCACGCGCGCGCCGGTGTGCACGTTCACGCGCACGAACCTCGCGCCCACGCACGACGCGATCGACAGTGCGGCCTCGGCATCGTTGCGGAGCACGTTGATGCCGAGCGTCGCGTTCGGTGCGGCCTCGCGCACGGCAAGCGCGCACGCCGTCATCGCAGCCACCGTCACCGGCGGAACGCGGCCCGCGAAGAACGGCGTGTCGCCGAAGTTCTCGACGATGATGGCGTCGTAACCGGCCTCCGCGAGGATCTTCGCGTCGCTCGCCGCCCATCGCGCGGCTTCGGTCGCCGAAAGCGAAGAGCGCGGGCTCCCCGACAGCGGCGGCAGATGGATCACACCAACGAGGAGGGCGGAGCGGTTGGTCACGCCCTCCTGCTTATCACGATCACTAGTTGTTGAGACCGGCCGAGACCGAATTGCCGCCCGGCTGCGGGTCCGGTTTCCCGAGGGTGCCGCCGACGCGCAGGCCGTAGTAGCCCTCGGGCGTCTTCGACTTCGCCATGCGCGGAACCATCTCCAGCATCGGCTTGTCCTTCGAGCCCGGCGCGCCGAAGAGCATCTTCGTCTTCTCGTTCTTGTTCCGATACCCGTCGTTGATCTTGAACTTGAGGTTCACGTCGAGGTGCGCGTCGGTGGCGACCTCGCGAAGCTGAACGCGGCCCTCGCCGTTGACGTCCACGTCGCCGCCGCTCGCGCCGATCTTCGTGAGCTTGAGGATGCCGTCCTTCGCGTCTCCCGTGACCGCGAAGTTCCCGACCTTGAGGCGCGGGAGCGTGAAGGGGCCGAGCGGCAGCTTGACGGTGAGCTCCTTGTCATTCCCCGCGAACATGTCGCGGATCTCGAGGTTCACGTTGCCGTTGCCCTTCGACGCCTTGCCCTCCGGCAGATCGAGCTTCACGGTGCCGAAGAGTTTCCCCTCGAGCGGGAAGCCGATGTTGGCGGCGATCGCGTCGACCTTGCCGATGTCCAGACCGTCGAACGTGACGTCGATCGCACGGGCCTTGCCCGTGTCTTCGAAGCTGCCCTTCGCCGTACCGCCGAAGGCATCGACGGAGAAGCTCACGTCCTTGTTGCCGATGAGAAAACTGAGCACCGAGGCGCGCGCACGTGCCTCGTCCACCTTGATCTCCGACGCGGGCTTCGACGGGTCGGACGACGGTGCGGAGAGCTTCACGCCCGTGGCCTTGACGCCCGTGATCCACCACGACTCGAGCGACTCGATCGAGAGCTCCTGAGGGCTCGACGTGTTCCGCTGCTGGGCGTTGAACGTGGTGACGAGGCGCTCCTTCAACGTCTCGTAGGGGAACGTCCACACCAAGAAGATGGCGAGGCAGAAGACGTAGAAGAGCGGGTAAACGAGATAGGGTAGAAAACGGCGCAGGCGTTCCTTCGTCGCGTCGTTCATGGTTTCTTCTCCGCGGCGGGAGCGGCTTCGTTGCGGTCGAACGCGGAGACGCCGACTTCCACGTCGTAGGAGTCGGGCTCGCCGCTTCGCTTGCGAATGTTCAGGCGCGTGATGGCCACGGGGTAGTTGCTCTTCTCGATCGACTCGAGGAACTTCGCGATCGACAGCATCCCTGCCTTCTTCAGGTGGATGACCGTGTGACGCTCCGTGTACTTCTTGCCCTGCGGCACGTCGGGTCGGTCGACCGAGTCGACGACCTGCAGCTTGTTCGCCGTGGCCTGCTGCTCGAGGAACCCGGCGAGCTGCGGGGCCTTCTTCCCGTAACGCTGCGCGATCGAGCTCTTGCGCTCTTGGCGCTCGCGGATCTGCCCGCGTGCTCCGTTGACCGAAGCCAGCGTCGTGCGCAGCTCGTCGTTCTCGGCACGACGGGTCGAAACGAGCACCGAGAGACCGAGCGGCAGCGCGAGGAGCAGCATGACGCCGAGCACCATCACGGCGATGCTCGCGACGCGCTGTTCGCGCGGGTTGAGTCCCCAGCGTTCGAAGATCGGGATCACCATCTCACTTCCCTCCCGCAACGCTGGGCGCTGCCGAGGCCGAAGTCGCGGCAGTCGACGACGACTTCTTGCCGCCCTTCACGTCCTCGGGGCACTTGAGGTCGAACTCGAGCACGTATTTCTGGGCGGTGCCGCCGACCTGCGCGGTCGTTCGCGTGATCTTCGGGTCCGAAAAGCATTTCTCGTTGGCGAGCGTCGAGCGAATCGCCTGCGCATCGGGGATGCTCCCCACGATGCCGTGCACGATCACGTGCCCCTTCTGGATGTCGAGCTCCTCGATGTCGTGCGTCATCGACGGCGGGATCGCCTCCGAGAGCTTCACCATGACGTCGAAGGCGTCGGCGTGGGGAAGCGGGTCGTCATCGCTGAGCGACGTCTGTTGCGCGAGCAGATCGTTCGCGCGGCCCGACTCCGTGGTCGACTCGCCGAGAACTTGATTGGTGACGTCGCCGAGTGCGGCCTCGAGCACCTTCTTCTCCTGGGACTTCGAATAGAGCTGCGCCCACACGGAGAACAGGAAGCTCACCAGGATGACGGCTGCGAGCCCCGCGAGGAGCGGCACCTTCTCCTTCACCCACGCGAATCCGCGCTCGAAGGCGAGCGGCCCCTTGCGCAGGTTCAAGCTCACCGCACGCGGCGCGAGGCTGAGGGCAAGACCAATCGCCTTCGCGAAGCGCGCGATCACGGCGCCTTGCTCGGGCGCGATGCCGACCGCCTCGAGCATCGGCGCGGGCAAGACTTCGACCGGCGCCTCGACGGCGCTCGACAGGAAGGCTTCGACACCGCGCGTGTACGCGCCACCGCCGCAGAGGAGAACGCGCGCCGGGGGCTCGCCACCTTGCGAGCGATGCGACGCGAACGTGGTGCGCAGCTCACGGGCGAGCTTCGACGCGCTCGCCGGCAGGCCGCGCGTTCCGACACCGAGCGTACGTGCGAAGATGGGCTCGCCGGCCTTCAAGATGAGGACGTCGCTCGAGGCCTCACCGAGATCGACGAGAGCGACCACGCCTTCGGCGAGCGTGGGCAGGTAGGCCACGAGATTCGCGATGGGGAATGCGCCGAGGCCCACGCGCTCCGGCTCCATGGCCGACGCGGCCTTCACGAGGTCGATGCGCGAGACGACGTCGGCCGTCTTGGCCACGCCGACGAGAACCGAGAGCTCCTCGCCCTTCGTCTCGCGCGTTCCGGAGAGCACGCGATAGTCGAAGACCGCTTCGGCGATGTCGAACGGCAGGGCCGACTCGAGCTCGAACGGAAGGACGTCGCCGATCTGCTTGTGCGCGCTCGCGGGAAGCGGAAGGACGCGCACCGTCGACTTCGTTCCTTCGATCGACGTGGCGACGCCGTCGAACGATCCTCCTACGCCCACGGCCGTCTGCACCGCATTGCGAATGGCCGTCGCGACGTCGCCCGCTTGGACGATCTCGACGGCCGCGAGCCCCACGAGCTGCACCTTGCGGTAGCTCGTACGGATCGCGGCCACCTTCACGGCCGTATTCCCGATGTCGATGCCCAAATACGTGCTCATACGTCACTCCACCCGGTAGTAAACGATCTGCCCGCCGGTGCTGGGCTGCATCGCGGCAGTGATGGCGTCTTGACTCGACGACGTCGTGGTCGTCGACTGCTGGGTCGTCCCCTGTTGCTGTGTACCCGGCTGCTGCTGCGTGCCCTGCTGCTGGGTCCCCGTCGTCGGCGTGGCACCGAGCTGGGGAGCATTACGGAAGTCGGCAACGGCGTGGATCGACACACGCGTTTCGCGGCGGTAGCCCTTCTTGATACCGACCGCATAGATCGAGAACACCTTGCTCTCGGTCGTGATGCTGTTCTCGAAATCCTTGGGGGACTTGAAGGCGACGGGCTTCATGCCCAGCGTGGCGAGCAGCGGACCGAGCTGACCCTTCCCCTGCATGGCATTGATGAAGTCCTTCGTCGAACCGAAGAGCGGAGCGCCCATGGTCACGCCGCGCGCCATGGTCACGCCCGCGAGGAACGTCGCAGCCTGGTCGGCGTTCGTGCAGATATCGGCCTCGGGCGCGCCCGAGCAGATGACGCCGAGGAGCGTCTGCGCGTTCGCGGAGTTGACGTTGACCTGGCCCGTGCCCCACACGGTCATGACGCGCTTCTTCGGGTTCGTCGGCTCCGGGTCGACGAACGTGGCCCAGAAGTCCTCGCTGATGCCGCGCACCATGTGCAACTCTTCGAGCGAGTCGTACGGCGCATTCTTCCGGCGATAAGGCTTGTTCGGGAGCAGCTGGTACCAGGCGTCCTCGATGCCCGAGGCCTGTGCGGTGGCCATCGCTGCGATGTCGCAGTTGAAGCCCTGCTCGTCGGGGTCGGACCAGTCGATGATCGCCTGACACACGGTGAGGCGGTCGTTGAACTGGCCGCTGCCGTCGCGCTGCTCGAAGAGCGTCGAGTACTGCAGGGGCGAGATGAGCCCCATGATCTCTCTGCCCAGCCGCATCTGCGCGGCGATGTTCTGCGCGCCCTGGTTCGCGTTGATCTTCGCGTCTTCGTCGACGATGACGAGCTCCCAGCGCCCGCCAGGCATGCCGAGGTTCTTGCCGAGCGAGACGTCGATACCGGCGGTGCGCGCGAAGTCCTTGCTGGCCTCTTCGTCGTTGAAGGCGCCGAGCAGACGATCCGAGAACTCCCACACCGGGAGCTGCGGCGGCGTCTTCTTCATCATCATGAAGAGCGGCGCGATCGCCTTGCGAAGCGTGGGCTCGCTGGCGATGAGAAGGCGCGCGAGGTTGACCGCGCTCTTCGCCATGTACTCGGCCTGCAAACCGTCGCGCTGACCGGTGGCCGCCGCCAGCTCGGCGCTCGTCTCGTCCTGGAACTCGGCAAGCATGACGGTGAGGATGGCGATGGCGCCCATCACCATCACGAGCGCGATGCCCGCCTCCTTGCGGCGACGGCGCGCCCGACGTGCGGCCGCCCCACGCAAGGGCTTCGCTACCCGCGCGCGACGCGCGAAGAAGCTCGAGAGAGGGCGCTTCATCGCGGGATCCCGAAGCTGAGGGGTTGCTGCATCGGGAGCACGAACTTCGTGGTGAACACGAACGGCGGCGAGTTCTTCACGCCCTTGAGGGCAAGCGAAACGCGTACCTCGTAGGGCAAGCGATTGAGCTGACCCGTGGCCTGGGTGGTGTCCCAACTGTCGACCCAAGTGCCGGTGAGCGGGTCGAGGTACTTGAGGTGGAAGGACTCCACGTCTTCGGCGAGGACGTTCACGACGCCGCCCCGCTTGGGGTCGATATCGATGGGCGTCTGCTCGCGACGCACGAGGTCCATCTTGCCTTCGACGTCGGGATCGCGAACGACGAAGAATCCGATCTCGGCCTGGTCCGACTCCCTGGCCTCCTTCTCCACGCGCAGGTGTCCGAACGAGGCGAAGTCGAGTCGATCGAAGTTCGGACCGCTGCTCGCGATGAAGGCCGTGGTGCGCGTGACCAGCGCCTGGTTGTTCGGCACGTGGAGCGAGAGAAACGCCGAGGAGATCTCGCGGACGATGCGCTCCATCGCGTCGCGCCCCTGACGCGCGCGCTCGACGCGCATGGCTTCGCCTTTGCGACCGCGCGAGAGCGAGTCGAACGCTCCGTAGATGAGGAGCGAGATCATCGCGAGCACGCCGAGCGAGACGAGGATCTCGAGCAGCGTCATGCCCCGTTGGCCGCGCCGCTTCATTTGGTTCCTCCCGCCGGGGTCTTCGATGCGGGCGGAGTACCGCCGGCGCCACCCGCGTTCGGGTCGCTGAAGTCCATCGCGCCGCCGTCGGGCAAGAGGGCGCTGCCCGCGAAGCCGCCGCGCTGCGGGTTCGAGAGGTACTGGATGAGTGGCAGCTCGCGCTGGTTGACGCCTTCCTTCCACTTCACCGTCACGGTCACGCGCCGGATGCTCGCTTCGAACATCGGCTTGATCGACGGATAGAGGATCCCCATCACCATCGAGAGCAAGCTGTCGACGCCCGCGCCCGATCCGCCGAACTGCTGGGTGAGCTGCTGGCCCATGCCCGCGAGCCCTGCGTCGACGTCGAGGTTCAAGCCGCCCGAGCCCGCGGGATTCGCGGTGAGGGCGCCCAGCGGCGAAGCCGAAGAACCCGGGCCGACGAGCGCGCCGCCATCACCGAGGGAGTTTCCTTCCTGGAAGTTCGGCAGCTCGATCTTCTCGACGCGCGTATCGCAGGTGAAGTCCTGACGGGCGTCGTCGTCGCAACAAGGAACGGCCTGATCGATCGCGTCGATCTCCGGAAAGCCGAACTTGAGCATCTTCTCTTCGATCTCGGTCATCTTGCAGCGACCGAGTGACGAGGCGAAGCCCATGTTGGCGGCGCTGCGATTGCTCGCGGCGAGGCCACCTTGCGCGGAGAGTACGACGGTGAGCGTGAGCCCGAGGATGGCGACCGCCACCATGACTTCGAGCAGCGAGAACCCGCGCTTGCGGGCTTGGGAACGGGAACGGGAACGCGTCTTCATCAGAACGCCCCCGGATCTTCGCGCTCGGACGCTTCCTTGTCGTCCGTCGGGTTCGTGAGCGCAACGGCGCCCGACTTCACGGTGACCTTGCCGGTCAGCGGAGCGACGAGGAGCGTCATCGCCTCGTCTTCGGCGGTCGACTTGCCGATGCGCAGCTGAATCGAGGCCCGTTCGGTCTGCCCGCCGGGCCAGAAATAGAGATACGCGCGCCCGGTCGTGCGCGGCGCGTCGTCGTGCGAGGTCTGGACCTCACGAAACTCGATGCCGCGTTCGAGCGGCTTGTGCGTCTTGCCGGGATCGCTCGCGACCATGCCCATCGGGTCGATCTCGCGAAACGACGTACGCGGCGCGGTGGGCCCCTTGACGATCCGGCTCGACTCGTCGAGCGCCGCCTTCTCGGCCGCGGTGGTCGCCGAGGCGCCGCCCGTTCCCGTCATGTCCTTGGTCTGCACGAGGTGGGGCTGATCGCCCTCTTCCAGCCAGATGGCATTCTCTTCGAAGTCCATCACGAGGCGGACGCTCTTCGAGGTCGACGTGGCTCTCGAGAAGCCGACTCGGATCGCGCCCGCGATCATCGTGGACGAGTGCCTCATCCGCGACGACGCGAGCTGTCCTGATCCGAGGATCACGGCCGACATCACGATCGCGACGATCGCGAGCACGATGAGGATCTCGATGAGCGTCATCCCACGACGGAGCCCACGACGAAGCCCTCGACTGAGCCCGTTGCGCGCCGAGCGCGTGCCCTTCCCCTTCGTGAACGAGGCGCCAAACGACCCCGTCAGGAGAGAGCGACTGCTCCCTCCACCGTGTCGCTTGTCGCCTGTCGTCCACGTCGTCATGGGTACTGCTCTTCGCTAATGCTTGTCCGTGGCCTGAGCCTCGGGGATGCGGATGTCGTCCTGGGTGTTGTCCTTCTTGTCCGGACCGGCGCTCGTCACGACGATGTCCTCGTCGTTGCAGATGATGCGGTACGGGGTGTCCCACGGGTCGGTGATCTTCGACGCCGTGCTGAGCTCCTTCTTCTGGCGGAGCAGCTCGACGGTCGGACACTCGCCGGGGTTGTCGACGCGGAACTTCTCGGCCACCGGGTGGATGGCGCGGAGGTCGTTCTTCGCCTGGGTCTTCTGGGCCTCTGCATATTTCGGAACCGCGACGACCGCGACGCCGCCGGCGATGAGACCGACGATCGCGAGAACGATCAGGATTTCGATGAGCGTGACGCCGCGCTTGAGCGCACGACGAACGCGGGCCCGCACGAGCGCGCGGCTCTTCCGGGTAGTCGCCATTTCGTTGTCTCCTTTGATCCGCATCCTAGTTCCGGTCACTTACTCCACACGGTCGAGCCCGCCCGGAAGTCGGTCAGGCCCGTCGCTCGAGATCTCGAATCCTGAAGGGTCGCGTCGCCCCGGGCACGTGAGCCGGAGCGGCCCGCCCCAAGCGTCGAACGGCACGTCTTGAACGTAGCCGCCGCTGACGAGTTCGCCGAGCTCACGGGGGCAAGCCCCAGCGTGGTCCGCGCGATACGAAGCGACCGCACGGTACGTACCGGTAATCGTCGCGCGGGTGGCCCTTATTCCTGCCGCCTTCTCCTCGCGCGCGTGAATCCAAAGCACGAGGACGAGCCCCGTGACCACGGCCGCGACGAGGCGCACCCGTGTACGGCCGAGCATGCCGAAAAGGCCACGCCGACGCTCCCACGGGAAGAAGACCTTGGATTCACGAACACGAGCCACGACGGTTGCGACCTTTCACTTCTTCACTGCACGAAGTCGTTCATCTGGATGAGAGGCATGAGGATCGAGAACGCGATGAAGCCTACGCCTCCTCCCATGAAAACGATGATGAGTGGTTCGAGAAGGCTCGTCATGGCCTGCACGCGCGTCTCGACCTGGGCGTCGTAGGCGCGCGCGACGTTCTCGAGCATCTGCTCGAGCTGACCCGACTTCTCGCCGACTGCGATCATGTGGACGACGATCGGCGGGAACTCACCGCTGCGCTTGAGCGGTCCGGCGATCGATTCACCTTCGCGAATCGAGCCCGAGGCCTCCTCGACGATCTTCGACAACTTCGCGTTGTCGAGAACGTGACGGACGATTTCCATCGCCTTGAGCAGCGGCACGCCGCTCTTGAGGAGCGTCGCGAGTGTGCGCGAGAAGCGCGAGACCGCGAGCATGCGGAAGACGGGACCAAAGAGCGGGAGCTTCAGCTTCTGACCGTCCGACCACAGCTGCCCGGCAGGCGTGCCGAGGAACGCCACGAACCGCGCGGCGGCGAAGCCGGCCACGAGGCCGATGCCGAGACCGATCGCGAAGCTCGCCTTCGAGGCCACGAAGAAGAAGGACAGCACGATCACGCAGGCGGCCATGATCGCGAGCACGGTCCAGAGTGTCTTCTTCGCGCCGGGAGCGAGGGCCTTGCGCGTGAAGATGAGTCCGGCCATCGCCGTGATGAAGCCGAGCATCTCGTTCGACGAGAGCGCGTTCGACACGAAGATGAGCAGCGCCGTGTACCAGGGCAGCGCGCGGTCGAGGGTGGCGTAGATGTTCGTCACCTTGGGGACGACGACGATCATCATCATCGTCATGAGCAAGGTGCCCATGCCGAGCATGAGGATCGGATACGCGAGCGCGCCGGTGACCTTGCCGCGCAGACGCGACTGGCCTTCCATGAAGTCGGCGAGACGCTCGAGAACCTGCTCGAGCGTACCGGACGCTTCACCCGCCGCGACCATGTTGACGTAGAGCGGCGGGAAGATGTGGCCGTGCGGCTCGAGCGCCTTGGCGAGGCTCGTACCTTCGTTGAGGTTGTCGCGCACGATCGAGAGGACCTTCTTCAGCTCCTCTTTCTCGACCTGCTCGGTGAGCGCGGCGACCGACTCGACGAGCGGAATGCCCGCGGCGACGAGCGTGGCGAGCTGGCGCGTCATCATGGCGGTGTCGCCGACCGAGACGCGGCCGAAGAAGGCGCCGAAGCCGACCGATCGACCACGTTTCTTGCCGGTCTTCTCCTCGGAAGCTTCGGTAAGAAGCACCCCTTCGCGCTTCAGCGCAGCGCGAAGGGTTTTGGCGTTGTCCGAGTCACGAACGCCGGAAACCTGCTTCCCGTTCGAGACCTGGAGCCCGCGGTACGCGAAGACAGCCATCGCCGGTTACACCCGCGCGCTCCGGACGCTCGGGCGGTCGGGCTCGACCTCCATGTCGTCCTGGGTGGCGACGAGGACTTCCTCGACGCTGGTGAGGCCGGCGAGAACCTTGCGCGCGCCGTCGTCGCGAAGGCTATCCATGCCGGCTTCCATGGCTCCACGCTTGATGGTCTGCGCGTCCATGCCCTTGAGCACCATGGGGCCGACGACGTCGTCCATCATGAGGAGCTCGTAGATACCGCGACGTCCGCTGAAGCCGGTGTGCGCGCACTTGTCGCAACCTTTCGGCTTGTAGATCGTGACGCCCTCCGTGGGGTAGTTGTCGAGGACGTCGCTCCCGATGCTGACCGTGCGCGGGTAATAGCGCGAGTTCGGATTCGCGGCGCGACGGCGACGAGCGGCGATGCGCTCGTGCGTGATGCCGAGCTCTTCGAGCTCCGTCGGGCTCGCCTCGTACGGCTCCTTGCAGTGCGGGCAAAGGACGCGAACGAGGCGCTGGGCGAGAACGCCGATGACCGACGAACGCAGCAAGAACGGCTCGACGCCCATGTCCACCATACGGGTGAATGCGCCGGCGGCGTCGTTCGTGTGGATGGTGGAGAGCACCAAGTGGCCGGTCAGCGACGCGTTGATCGCGATCTCGACCGTCTCCTTGTCACGGATTTCGCCGACCATGACGACGTCCGGGTCCTGACGGAGGAAGGCGCGGAGTGCGCTGGCGAAGGTCAGTCCGATCTTCGCATTGACGTGGACCTGGTGAATCTGCGGGAGCTCGTACTCGACCGGGTCCTCGGCGGTGAGGATGTTGATGTTCGGCTGGTTGATCCGGTTGAGACACGCGTAGAGCGTCGTCGTCTTACCGGAGCCGGTGGGGCCCGTGACGAGGATGATGCCGTCGGGCCGATGGATGAGCGAATCCATCAGCGCGTAGTCGCGCGGGCTGAAGCCGAGGTCGGGCAGGTCGAGGAGGACCGACGACTTGTTGAGAAGACGCATGACGATCCGCTCGTAGTGACGGCTCGTCGGGATCGTGCTGACGCGGATGTCGAAGCTCTTTCCGGCGATCTTCTTGGTGATACGGCCGTCTTGCGGGAGGCGCTTCTCGGCGATGTTGAGCGCGCTCTCGATCTTGATACGGCCGACGATGCTGTTCATGAACGCGCGCGGTGCGCGGCGCGCCACGTAGAGCTCGCCGTCGATACGGTAGCGAACGATGACTTCCTTCTCTTCCGGCTCGATGTGGATATCGCTTGCGCGCTCCTTCATCGCCTGGAGGAAGAGCGAGTTGACCCAGCGGATGACCGGGGCCTCGTCGTCGGAGTCGAGAATGTCGCCGCCGGCGACCTCGTTTTCGTCGACGCGGCCCTCTTCCGTCTCGAGCTCGCCGCCGCCCGCTTCGCGCTCGTAAACGCGGTTGATGGCGTCGATGATGCGCTCCGAGGGCGACACGCTCGCCTCGACGGCCTTGCCGAAGAGCACGCGCATCTCGTCGAGCGCCGGCGTGTCGAACGGATCACCGACGAGCACGTAGACCGCGAAGTCGTCTTCGTTGGTGACGAGCACCTTGTGAGCCTTCGCGAAGGTGATCGGAAGGCGGGTGGCGAGCGCCGTGGAGATGCGGTCGGGCTCGGGCTTGTCCACGTACGGCAGCTCGGCTTCGGCGGCGAGCGCCTGGCCGATGGCCGAGTCGTCGAGGACGCTGCCGTTCACCAGGAGATCGGTCAAGTCGATCCCCTTCTCGCGCTGGATGGCATAGAGCGCTTCGAGGCGCTCGAGCGGAACGCCCGCGCGCCGGTGGAGGATTTCGCCGAGGAACCGCTGCTCCATGGATCGCCCTACTTCTCGATCTTCTCGATGTTGCGGACCGCCGGGTTCACGTTGACCGGGGGCGTTGCGCCGCCCGCGGGAGCCGGGGTCGGGTGGACTCCACCACCGGCCGGCGTGACGCCGCCCGGAGGGGCTTGGGTCGGGCTGGTGCCCGTGGGACTCGTGCTCGAGCCGGGGGCCGCTCCGCCGCGCGGGGTCTGGGGCATCTCGAGCGGGCGTTGAGGCTCGTGCGTCTTCTGCTCACGAGGCTTCGTGATCTCGTCGAGCTTCCGCTTCTCTTCCTGCGCGAAGTAGGCCTGGCGAATGTCTTCGATGAGGCCGTTCGTGCGCGACCAGTCCTTCGGCGGCTTGTAGTCCGACGAATCGCTGAAGACGAAGTAGCGGTCGAGGTACTCCTGCCGCTCTTGCATCTTGCGCTCGAAGACCGTGCGCAGGTCCTGCTGGTTGCGAATGATGTACGGCGTCATGACGAGAACGAGGTTTCGCTTCTCGTTCGTGTTCGTGCGCTTGCGGAACAGCGCGCCGAGCACGGGGATGTCACCGAGGACGGGGATCTTTTCTTCCGCGCGCGAGGTGACGTTTCGGATCAAACCGCCGATGACGACCGTCTGCTGATCGGCGACGACGAGCTTCGTGGTCGCCGTGCGCTTGCTGATCGGGATGGCGCCGAGCGTTCCGCCGAGGGGCGCGCCCTGCTCGCTGATTTCCTCGGTGACGTCGAGACGAACCTCGTTCGAGTCGTTGAGGTGCGGCTTGATCTTGATCTTGGTGCCGACGTCCTGACGGGGTGAGCCGAAGGAGCCGAGACCACCGAGACCGCCGAGTGCACCGAGACCGGCCGCCCCGCCCGCCCCGCCCGCGGCGCCGAGCGCGGGGAAGGCGCTGACGGCGTTCGTCTGGAGCGGGATGTTGTCGCCGACGTTGATTTCCGCGTCTTCGTTGTCGAGCGCGAGAATGTGCGGCGTGCTGAGCAGGTCGCTGTCGCCGGTCTTGGCGATCGCCTGGATGAACGTACCGAACGCCGGAATCGAGATACCGGTACCGAGGAAGTTCTGCGAACCGGAGATACCAGGACCGCGAACACCGAGCGCGAAGCCCTGGAGTGCGTCGGGATCGGTCGGAACGGGCGGGATCGTGTTCGTGATCTTGTTACCGCCGAAGATGACCGAGTCGTTCGGGTTGTCGAACTGGAACGGCGCACCTCCGTGGAAGCTCACGCCGAGCTGGTCGGATCGCTTGAGCTGCAGGTCCATGATCACCGCTTCGATGAAGACCTGCCGACGCGCTTGGTCAAGCCGATCAATGACCGAGCGCAGCGATGCGTAGTCACGGAGCGACGACGTCACGACGATGGAGTTCGTGGCCTTGTCGGCCGAGACCTTCACACCGCCCTCGAAAATGCCCGCCGGCGCAGCGCTCTGCGCGGCCGGTTGCTGACCTCGAGCGCCCGGGGCGGGTGGTCCCGCGGAGCTTGCACCGCCGACGATGTCGTTGAGCGTCTTGACGAGCTCGGTCGCGTCGGCGTGCTGGAGCGGAAGAACGTGGATCTCGCCCTCGCCCGTCTGCGGAACGTCGAGCCGCTTGATGAGCTCGAGAATGCGCAGATACGCGCGCTCGGTGGCGACGATGACGAGTGAGTTCGAACGATCGTCGCTCACGATCTTGGCGACGTGAACGTCGGACGCAGCCGGGCCGCCGCCGGGCACACCGCCCGCGCCACCGGGCTTTCCAGCCTGGGCGGGCGGGGCCGAACCGGCGCTCTTCACGTCGAAGAGGTCGTTGACGCGTTTCTCGATGTCGCTCGCCGACGCGTAGTGGATCGGCTCGATGAAGATCTGATCGCCGCTCGAACCGACGTCGATCTCTTCGAGGATCGACATCATCCGCCGGATGTTCGATCCGGTGTCGGTGATGATGACCATGTTGCCCGGTCCGTAGACCGTGATGTCGCCGTCCTTCGTCTTGAACTTGCCGAGCACGTTCGCCGCGTCGTCGGCGCTGATGTGCCCGAGGCGGTGCATGCGCGTGACGTAGCGATCTTCGCTGGGCGCTCCCTGCGCAGCGCCGTAGACCGGCGTGCCCGAGCTCTGTATGCCGCCGGTCTCCACGATCTTTAGAAAGCGACCGTGCGGGACGACGGTGAGGCCGTTCGTCTCGAGGATCGAGAGGAACGCCTGATACGCCTCGGCAACCGTCACCTTCTGCGGTGAGTAGACGGTCGCTTTGATGTTCTTCACCTTGCCGCCGAAGATGAAGCGCTTGCCGGTCAGCTGGCCAATGACGCGAACGAGCTCCGGGAGGTCGGCGTCTTCGAGCGAGAAGGCAACGCGGTAGTTCGGGCTGCGCGGCTCGAACTCCATCGAGTTCTCGAATTGCGCGAGACCGGACGTATCCGCTTGCGTCTTGCCACCGGCTCCAGCCGCGGGCGTGGTCGCCTTTCCCGCGCCGGGCGTTCCCCCCGCACCGGCGGCAGGAGCAGGAGCGGGCGCGGGAGCGGGAGCGGGAGTCGCCGGAGCTGCTGCATCCGTCGCCGCTGCATTTCCTGCTGCCGCGTCCTTGTTGAACGGCGGGATCGCTCCCGGGCGATTGATGCGATCACGCAGCCTCGGCTGGGCGTACGCAGACGTCGCCACGAGAGGAACTGCAGCTACGAGAGAGAGCAAAGCAAGGGATCGCTTCATCGTCCGAGTCAGATGGAGAGGGGCTTCTTGGCGGCCTGGCCGCTCGTGGCGTGATCGGTGGTCGCCGGCGCTCGCTGCTCTTCGGGAGCAGGATGCGTGGCGCGCGCGGTCACCGTGAAGGCGAGGAGGCTCAGCATGCCGACGAACAGCACGCATGCAGCGACGAGCAAGACCACAGTGCGCACGGTGCGCCGGAGCAGATCGCTGTCGCTCGCAGGATACGACGACGAGACGTCGGCGCCCGAAACGGGCTTCTTTTCGGTCATCGGGCGCGGTCTCACTTGATGTTGTAGTCGAGGTTCATGTTCTGACCGCGACGGTTGATCGAGACGGTGAGCTTGTCGGCGGTGCGAAGGCGCGCGTACGCCTCGAGTGCCTTCTCGGGGCTCGCCATGTCGAAGCCGTTGATCGTCTGAAGGCGATCACCGTTCTCCATGCCGAGCGTTCCGAGCAGCGTGTCGGGGCGGATGCCGAACATGCGGATGCCGACGACCTTGCCGTTCTCCTGCTCGGGAACGATGCGCGCCTGACGCATCAGCTCCGATTGATTCTCGAGGATCTTGTCGACGACGCCGCGGTCGATGTCCCACTCGGTGGCGCTCTTCTTCTGGATGCCCTTGGCGAGATCGGGCGCGAGCGCCGAGGCGCCCTTGCCAGCGGCCGCGGGCGGAGGTGCTTCGCTTGCGACTGGCGCAGCGGCAGGCTTCGGCGGCGGGTTCTCCGACTTGAAGAGCTGCGCCTGGCAAAGCGATCCGCCGCTCTGAAGCCACACGCGGTCCCAGCCGACGAACACGACGCGCTTGCCGCTGACTTCGTCACCGCGACGGCGAAGGATGCTCTTGCTGCCGTCGTTGAACGCCGCGAACGACCAGTCCGGATCGCTCGAGGCGGTGATGATGAGGACCTTGATGGCGTCGCAAACGGGCGCGCTCCACGGGTCGCTCGTGTCGACGGTGGTGGAGCCCGTAGCGGCCTCGGGTTCCTCGGCCGGCGGCCGTAGCGGGCCGGTGACGTGATCGAACGGGTTGCGCGCGAGGATGGGCTCGGCGCTCGTGCTCTTGCCGCCGGCCGTCGTCGACGGCGTCAGCTTGGCTGCCGGCGGAGGTGCGGCGAGAGCCTTCTCGTCCGGCATCAAGCCAAGACCGACGAGCTGCGTGACCGCCTGTGCATTCAGCAGCGCCGCAATCGCGACGAGCGGAAGCACGACGATCCAGAAATTCTTCTTGAGGAGCTGATCGAAGGCCATGGTCTACGTCGAGGCGAGCATGCAGGGGGATCCGAGCGGATGCTCCCGACCCACCGCTCTAGGACAGCGGGGGCCGAGGGCGGGTGGCGAGAGCCGCCAAAGAACTACGGCAGAGAACTACGACAGAGCTCGGAGTGCGAGCCGCATGCCAGCAAGTTAGACGCTGAAAATCCAGTGTCATTTCCACTGGGAAGCCAGCCGTCGTTCGCCACCTTGGCGGAGCTGGCGACCAGGAGGCCGCTTCGCTGACAAAGTGACAACCGGATCCACTTGGCGGAACGGCAAATGCGCAAAGCGGCTAGAAAGGCCGATCCCGAGGGGCGCCGCGACGGAACCGAACCGGGCTCAGCCCTCGGTGTCGACGCCGTCGAGCTTTCGGTAAATCGTCCGGGTGGAGATGCCGAGGAGCTGCGCCGCGAGGGACTTGTCGCCCTTCGTGTGCTTGAGCGTCTCCTTGATGACGCGCAGCTCGATCTCCTCGAGCGGAGTGCCGACGGGGAATTCGAGCGGTCGCGGAGCGGCGCTCTCCGCCATGGCGAGCGCCTGGGGCAGATCGCCTTCGGCGAGCGTGTCGCCGCGGGAGAGAACGACGGCTCGCTCGATGACGTTTTCGAGCTCGCGGACGTTGCCGGGCCACGCGTAATCCATCATTCGATCGAGCGCGGCGCGAGCCACGCCGAGGCGCGCCTTGCCGTTCTTCTTCGCGTAGAGCCCGACGAAATGGTCGACGAGGAGCGGGATGTCTTCACGGCGCGCACGGAGCGGAGGGGCCGTGACGGCGATGACATTGAGTCGGTAGTAGAGATCTTCGCGGAAGCGGCCGGCCTGGACCTCGGCGAGGAGGTCTCGATTCGTCGCCGCGACGATGCGCACGTCTGCGCGCACGGTGTTTCCGCCGAGCGGCTCGTACTCGCCTTCCTGCAAGACGCGCAGCAGCTTCACCTGCACCTGCGGGGACAGCTCGCCGATTTCATCGAGAAACAGCGTGCCGGCGGTGGCCTTGGCGAAGCGACCGTCCTTCTTGGCAACGGCCCCGGTGAATGCTCCGCGCTCGTGGCCGAAGAGCTCACTCTCGAGGATCGTCTCGGGGATCGCGGCGCAGTTGACGGCCACGAACGGCCCTTTGGCGCGACCGCTGCGCTCGTGGATGTACCGAGCGAGCAGCTCCTTGCCCGTACCGCTCTCGCCGAGGACGAGCACCGTGGCCGTGCTGGGTGCGGCCTGCGACGCGACCTCGATGACGTGACGGAAGGCGGGCGCGCTGCCGATGAGCTCGCGCTTGGTGAGGAGTTTGATCTCGTCCTTCAGCGAGCGGTTCTCTTCGAGGAGGCGTCCGCGCTCGGCGGCTTTGCGCACGCTCTTGACGATCGTCATGCGCTTGAGCGGCTTCTCGACGAAGTCGTAGGCCCCTTCCCTCATCGCGCTGACGGCCGCTTCGACCGAGCCGTACGCAGTCATGAGGACGACTTCGACCTCGGGCTGGACTTGCTTGATGGCGCGTAGAAGCTCGAGGCCGGTGGTGCCCGGCATCATCAGATCGGTGAGCACCACGTGAACGCGCCGGCTACGGATTTGCTCGAGCGCGTGTTTCGCGTCGTACGCGACGAGGACGCGCATGTTCTCGCGGTGGAAAATCTTCTCGAGCGACTCGACGTTCGAGCGCTCGTCGTCCACGACGAGAACGGTGATGCCCTCGTCGCCTTCCGGCCGTGGCCGTTCGGGCGCCCCCTCGGCAGAGCTAGAGCTGGACGAAAGGTCAGAGCGTTTGGACAGATCGTCAATCACGGGAGCCATGTTGTCACCGGCAGACAACCCGTCAACCCACCCTGCCATTCCGACAGGGCTCAGCTTTTGTAGATCTCAATGTCGGTCGAATTGCTGGGACCTCGCTGCCGCAGTTAGCTCACTGTCGGTCGGGGCTCGACGCAGTTAGCTCACTGTCGGTCGGGGCTTGGGACCTCGCTGCCGCAGTAGCTCACTGTCGGTCGGGGCTCGACGCAACACCGCCGCACTTCGCTCACTGTCGGTCGGTCTCGACGCAACGCCTCGACCGAGGGGACGGAGACGACAAAATGAAAACGGCACCGCGTCCGGGCTCGGGGGGGGCGAAGCCTCAACGCGGTGCCGCCCGCCTACGGAGCAGCTTTCGTGCCAGCGGCAACTTGGCGAGATCTGGTCGACGAGGCAGCGGATTCTTTCAGCGCTGCAAGGATGCGCGGCAGGAGTGAATGATAACTCCCGCTAACGAACGAGTTTCGAGACGGTCTTGAACGCCTCGGTGCCGGCGCGCTCGAGCAGATCGAAGGCGACGGTCTCGGTGACGGTCAACGTGGCGCCCGCCTGCTCGCAGAGCGAGAGCCCCATCTGACGATTGTCTTCGCGACGCGAGGCCACCGCGTCGCTCACGACGTAGGTCGCGTACCCACGACGAACGAGCTCGCGCGCCGTCTGGAAGACGCAAACGTGGCTCTCCATGCCGGTTACGACCACCGCACGCGGCGCGAGCTGCGAGAGCGTTCGCGCAATCGCGAGATCGGAGCACGCGTCGAACGTCATCTTTGGCATCGGCGTGACACCAAGGTCGGCCAGCTTGGTCGCGAGCGGCGCCAGCGTGGGACCGAGACCCTTCGGGTACTGCTCGCTCGCCACGACACGAACGCCGAGCGCTTTCGCCGCGTCGAGCAGGATGCCCGTGTTGCGAACGACGCTCGAGAGCGCTTCGTCCGGCATGGCCGCCGCGAGTTTCTCCTGCACGTCGACGACGAGGAGCACGGTGGACGCAGGGAGCAATCGTTCCATGTTTGGCCTCTCGCCTACCCAGACACGCGCGGCGCACGTACCCGAGGTCGGAAGGATTTGACCGTCGCGAGCAGCTCGGTCTTCGGATCGAAGCGAAGCACGGCGCGCGCCACCTCGTCTCCGCGATCGTCGTAGATGCTGGCGGGGAGGATGGTGAGCGAATCGACCGCATCGTGGACGAAGAAGTCGCGCTGCCCACGCAGGCGATACGTGCGGCAGTCGTCGCCCTCGAACGAGAGGTCGTAGGGGATGCGCTTCTCGTCGAAGAGCTTCATCGCCAGCGTTCCGTAGAGCGCGGCCCCCTCGCCGCCGTTCTCCGCAAGCCCCTCCGCGTGAATGGTCCCACGCGCCGTGACGCGACGGTCACGCAGGAACCTGCGCAAGCCATCGACGCCGAGTTTGAGCGAGATACGGATGCCGAGGTCCGAAAACGGCTGATCGAGCCGGTAGTACGAGCCCGAAAAACGTTCATCGAGATCGAAGCCGAGGGCCATGTCGCTCAGCCCTCCCCGCCCGCGCCGCCGCGCGCCAGACCCACCGACGAAAGGCCTGAGGAGCGCCCCCCGTTACCCCCCAACGCGGGACCTCCCGACCGACGAAAACGAGAAGAGTCGTGAAGCAGGCTCATGAAACTCGAGAGATAGCTCGTCTGGTGCGGCATTCGTTCTCGCCCATTCTAATCGGAAAGGGACGCGCCGTGGCTTGGCCCCTTCATCGTCGGACGTCAAGTA
Organism: Labilithrix luteola; assembly: GCF_001263205.1. GTDB lineage: Bacteria > Myxococcota_A > Polyangia > Polyangiales > Polyangiaceae > Labilithrix > Labilithrix luteola. The sequence goes on along the minus strand of NZ_CP012333.1, from coordinate 8,348,694 downwards.
GGCCCTTGCACCGCTAGCCCTGCCAATGGAAAGTGCCGCCAACACCATGAACGTCTACCGCACGCTCCGCCTCCTCGCCGGAGGCTCTCTGGCTGTCACCTTCGCCGTCCTCGCCTCAGCCGCTTGCGGTGGTGGCAACGACAATCTTCCCCCGCCCCCTCCGCCGCCGCCGCCCCCGGCGAGCGTCGACGCTGGCGCGCCCGTCGCGACGACGGCGCCCACGGCCGCGGCGGCCCCCGCGAAGGCGCCGGCGCCGCCCGTCACCTTGAACCCCGGTGCCGCGAGCCCCGATCCGCAAGCCCCCACGCCGACGGTCAAGCTCACTGCGCCCACCCGCGATCAGGTCCTTCCCGCGGACAAGGCGGGCGACTTCGCGGTGAAGCTCGACGTGAAGAACTGGCAGACGGCCCAGGGCTCGAGCCACGTTCACCTCATTCTCGACAACAAGCCTTACAAGGCGATCTACGACACCAAGGCGCCCGTGAAGCTCTCCGAGCTCACCGGCGGTGAGGCGCTCGCCGAGGGTCAGCACATCCTCGTCGCGTTCCCCAGCCGCGCGAACCACGAGTCGGTCAAGACGAAGGACGCCCTCACGGTCGTTCCGTTCTGGGTCGGCAAGAAGGGCGACACGAAGAACGATCCGACGAAGAAGCCGATGCTCATCTACAGCCGCCCGAAGGGTGACTACAACGGCGAGATGGCGAACCACGTGCTCGTCGACTTCCAGGTCGCGAACGTGACGCTCGCCGAGGGCAAGGAGCACGTGAACGTCACCGTGACCGGCCCGGGCATCGAGAAGGACCTCACCGCGAAGGTCACGAAGTTCGGCACGCCGCTCTACCTCGACAACCTCCAGAACGGCCAGTACCACCTGAAGGTCGAGCTGGTCGACGGTTCGGACAAGGTCATCGACGGCCCGTGGAACTCGACCACGCGCACCATCAAGGTCGATCACGAAGCGCCGATGGACATGTCGATGGCGCCGGCTCCGGCAGCTGCCGACGCGGGCGCTCCGGCCGGCGGCAAGGACGCAGGCGCGCCGAAGCCGGCCGCCGGCGGCAAGGACGCGGGCGCTCCGAAGAAGTGAACCTCGTCTGACACGCATGCGGAGGGCCTCTCACGATGCGTGGGAGGCCCTTCGCATTTCGGATTTATTTGCGGTCGATGAGTCCGCTGCTCTTCGTCTCCGGCACGGCGGAGGGGTGATCGGACAACGCCGTGGGCGAAGGCGTCGGCGATGGCGCAGGAGCCGCCACCGGCACGACCGCCGGATTCGGCGCGGAACGCTTCGGAAGCTTCGTCGGCGGCACGTCGGCAGGACGACGCGCATCGACACGCTGTGCTTCCACGGCGGCATTCGTCGACGATGCTGCTGCGGGCGGCGCGGTCAACGAAGGCGCCGCGACGGGTTCGGCGCTCGCCACCGGCGCGGCTGCGGAAACCGAAGGAATGCTCGCCGTTGTCTCCGCCACACCGACGGCATGGTCAGGCCCCTTCCGGCCGACCACGACGACGAGTGCCACAGCGAGCGCCGCCGCTGCCCCGATCGCTCCGGCGATCATCGCGACGGGCTTCTTCTTCGACGTCGACGCCGTCGTCGCTTCGAACGACGACTTGGCATACGCGGTCAATGCCGGAGCGCCCGACGCACGGCGCGCAATGCGATCGATCGTGTGCTGGAGGGCGGGCGGCGAGAGAACGCGCAGCTCCTCGGCAAGCTCGGCGATCGAGCCATAGCGCTTCTGCGGCTCCTTCGAGAGACACTTTCGAATGACCTCGGCGAGGCGCTCGGGAGCGTCTTTGCGATACGTGCGGACGTCCGGCGCGGCGGCCGTCGCCACGACGGCGCAAAGGCCCGCGATGGTGTCGGCTTCGAAGGGAGGTCGCGCGGTGACGAGCTCGAAGAGGACCACGCCGATCGACCAGACGTCGGTGCGCGCGTCGACGAGGCGCGAGCTCACCATCTGCTCGGGCGACATGTAGCGCGGCGACCCGATCATCGCATCGGACGTCGTGATCTGCGCCTCGCCCGCGCTCTCGACCTTCGAGATGCCGAAGTCGAGAACCTTCACGATGCGCGTGCCGTCCGAACGCTCGGCGAGGAAGAGGTTCGCCGGTTTCAGGTCACGATGGATGATGCCGCGCCCGTGCGCCTCGGCAACGGCTTCGCAAGCCTGCAAGGTGACGTCGAGGGCGAGCTCGATAGGCAGCGGCCCGGCGTCTTCGAGCAAACGCCCGAGATCGGTTCCGCGCAGAAGCTCCATGACGAGGTACGGCGTACCGTCCTCGAGCGAGCCAACGTCGGTCACGCGCACGCTGTGCTCGCTCTCGAGCGAAGCGGCGGCGCGGGCCTCGCGCATCAACCGGGCGCGCCCGCTGCGGGTCGTGGCGGCGGGACCGACGAGGAACTTGAGCGCCACCCGCTGGCCGAGGCCGAGATGCGTGGCCGCCATGACGATGCCCATGCCGCCCGCGCCCAGAACTTCGTCGATGCGGTACTTGTCCGCGACGACGCTTCCGATAGTGACGGGAGCCTTCGGCGCCTGCCTTTCATCGCTGTTCGCCTCGACGGCGGGGGCGGTATCCGCCGTTCCACGAACCGCATCGAATGCAGGGCGCGGGGCGACGGTCGAACGGGCCATCGCCGAGATGAGCATCCTGCATTCTTCGCAAGACGCCATGTGCCGCTCGACTTGGGCCCGCTCTTCGGGGGGAGATTCACCTTGTACGAACGCGAGGATGATGCTTTCGGACGGGCACATGGTCGTTTCGTCGACGAGGCCTGCTATCTTACCGCGATGCTGAACGACGGTCGCCTCTCGCGCGCGTTCGGGGTCGCATGCGAGGTCGCTTTTGGCCCCGACGACCGGGCGCGCTGGTTGGCGGTACCCGATCTCGAAGTGCGTCTCGGGGAGCTTCTCGGCACCGCCCGCGCCGCATGGCCTGGCCTTTCCGTCGGCGACGAAGCCTTCCTCTCCTACCTCGCCGAGCGCCTCGCACCCGATGCCGATACGGCTGACCTCTCGCGACTGCGTGCCGGAGATCTCCTCGTGGCGTGCGGGTGTGCAGCCGGCGACCCAGCGTCGATTCGAGCCCTCGATGCCCACTGCCTGCAGGAAACACGCGGCGCCTTGCAGCGCATGCGCCTGACCGATGCCGTCATCGAAGACGCGCTGCAGAACGTGCGGCGGGTGGTCTTTGCCGGAGACGAAGTGGCGCCTCCGCGCATTCGCGAATACGCCGGGCACGGAGACATTCGCGGCTGGCTGCGTGTCACCGCCGTACGTGCGGCCCTCAAGGTCGTACGGAAGGGCAAGCGCGAGGTCCTCACGCCCGACGACGCGAACGTCTTCACCGAACGCACCGCCGGCACCGATCCCGAGCTTCTCTACATCAAGGCGAAGTACCGCAAAGAGTTCGCCACCGTGTTCCAGGCAGCGCTCGACTCACTCGACGACCGCGATCGCACGATCCTCAAGCAGCACGTCATCGACGAACTCTCGATCGACGAGATCGGCGCGCTCTACCAGGTTCACCGAGCAACGGCCGCGCGCTGGCTCGCGAAGGCGCGCGAAGATCTCCTCGGACGCACGCGCGAGAAGTTCATGAAGCAGGCGCGCGTGAGCCGCGAAGAGTGCGAGAGCATCCTGCGGCTCGTCCAGAGTCAGCTCGACGCGACCATCCGGCGGCGCCTCTCCTACGCGTCGGGCGAGTGAGCTCCGTCGGCGAAGCGCTCGCCCCGACTCACGCCGACCGCGTCACTGCGCCGAGATGACGACCGAGCTCTTGTACATTCCCATGCCGCACTGGAAGGTGAGCGTCTGCTCCTTGTCCGTCGGAACGGGGATCGTGACGGGCATGCCCTTCGGGAGGTCCTTCCTCACGTTGAGCTCCGGAAAGACGACCTCGGTGGCGCACGTCTGATCGGTCGTTCGCGTGAAGACGAGCGTGGTGTGCGCGCCCTTCTTCAGCTTGACGGAGCTCGGCGAGAAACCGTCTTCACCGGCGGTGATGGCGACGGGACCGCCCTCGGAGGTGACCGACGAAGTCCCGGCCGCCTTCTTGTTGCAACCCATCCCAGCGACGACCCCCACCACGAGCACGCCTCCCGAGACGAGGCGGGAAACGCGGGAAAACATCGGAGCCACGACGCCGAAGCATTGACGCATGACTTCTTTGTTTACCACTGTGCTCGCGACGCGGGGAAGCGAGACCGCGCACACGAAGGCCCGTGGACAGCGCGAGCGTCAGACGGTGAGCTTCAGCGACGCGAGCGTGGGAGCAACCTCAGCGCCTTCCCACACGATCGCGTTGAGGGCCTTGAGAAACGGCAGATCGCGTACGCCGTGCTCCTGGGCCCAGCGCCATGCGGAGGCGATGGCGGCATAGCCCTCGGTCAGCTGACCGGCCGCGAGCATCTCCGCGGCGACCTGCTTGGCAGGCGTGCCCTTCCCTACCCGCTCGCCGAACGCGCGGTTTCGCCCCGCCGCCGCCGTCACGTGGAGATCGCCGACGCCCGCCGCGCGCTGCACCGTCTCGCGAAGGCCGCCGCCAGCCTTCACGAGGGCTTCCATCTCGACGATGCCCTGCGTGAAGCACGCCGCGCGTGCGTTGTGACAGTCGGCGCCGACCATGCCGTCCCAGAGACCGAGGCCGGTCGCATAGGCGTTCTTCATGGCCGAGCAAATTTCGGCGCCCGCGATGTCGTCCGACGTGGCGATCTGCATGTGCGGGGCGCCCATCACCGCCGCGCACGTGCGGGCGTCTTCGAGGCGTTCGCCCGCGAAGCACATGAGCGTGAGGACGCGCCGCGCGATTTCGATCGCCTTGGCAGGTCCTGCCGCGTGCACGAAGCGCAGCTTGCGCCCGGCGATCTCCGAGAGGACGACGTCGATTCGATCCATCGCGCCGGAGCGCGACGGCAGAAAGCCCTTCGTGACGCTGAGCACGGGGACGTCCGGAATGTGCGGGCCGGCCTTCTCCATGACTGCCATCGCACCATCAGAGCTCACGCCGTGGATGACGAGCTCGGCTCCCGCGAGCGCTTCGGCGAGCGCGCCACTGCGCATGGGCACGATGCGCGCGTCGACGACCATCTTCAAACGCGGATGCTCACGCCGCTGCTCGACCGCCTCGATCATGGCGTCGTCGAGCCACGTGCCCCACAGCCGGACGTCGTGACCGCCCATGGCAGCAACCTCTGCCATTGCCGTGCCCATGTAACCCGCACCGAGGACCGTCACGCGCATGACCGTCCAATATCACGATCGCGCGGTCACCCGCGTGACGAGCGTCAACCGACCGAGACTGGCACCTTCGACCAAGAATTCGCCGCACCGTCGTGGCGCGGGAGCATCACGCGAAAGACCGTCTCGCCGGCACGCGAGGCGACGGAGATCGTGCCTCGATGCGCTTCGGCCACCCGCGACGCGATGAAGAGCCCGAGACCGAGCCCTTCGCGCGACCGTGTCAAGCGACTGACCTCGAACGGATCGAAGAGACGCGAACGGACATCGGAGGGGATTTCACCTTCGTTCGTGACGGTGACGACGACCGAGCTCGCCGAGCTCCCGTCGATCTCGACGCGAATGGGGCTGTCGTTGCCGCCATGACGAATCGCATTCGTGATCAGATTGGAAACGAGCTGACCGATGCGCACTTCGTCCCAATCGCCGAACGTGTCGCCCTTCTTCGTGAGATCGAGCGCGCGCGTGGGGTGTGCGAGGGCCAACTCGCCGACGACGCGCTCGGCGACGGCGCCGAAGTCCATTCCCACGCGTTGGAGAAGCGGAATGCCGCCGCCCAATCGAGCGCGTGCGAGGTCGAAGAGCTCCTCCACCATGCGCGACATGCGTTGGCCGCTCGAACGCACGAGACTTGCGACGCGACGCTGCTTCGCGTCGTGCGCGCGCGCGAGGAGCAAGTCGGCCCCCATCGAGACCGTGGCCAGGGGCCCACGCAGCTCGTGGGCGACGACCGCCAAGAACGTCTCGTTCAATTTGAGCGTCGACGCGAGCTCGTCGCGCAACTTGCGCGCCTCGGCCTCTTCGCTACGGAGCGCATCCATCTGGCTGGCGACCTGCTCGACCGCATGAACCCGAAGTGCGCCTTCGATGGCAGCACCCAGGCTCTGCACGACGACGCCGAGCAAGGGGTCCGCCGTGGCCGCGAGCGCCGAGATGTCGAGCGCTGCGACGATGACGCCGTTCACGCCCCGAATCGGAACGCTGTAGCAAACGAGATTGCGTGCGGCGGGGTCGAAGTGGGCGCGCCCGATAACGGCGACGGCCGTTCCCTCCTCGAGCGCGGTGCCCATGCCGTTCGTGCCGCGCATCGCCTCGCACCAGCGTGTCCCCTCGACGAGACCAGGACGCGCCGCACGATCTTCGAGGCCGTCCACACCGTACGTGCGGAGGATGACGCCCTCGGCGTCGGTGACGACGACCGCGCAGCCGCGCGAGACGAGCTCCTCGGCCGCCGAAGCGAGAAGTCGATCGGCCGCTGCGAGCAACGCTGCCGATCGCGCCTGGCGCTCGGCCACCGCCGACGCAGCGACGCACAGGCCAATCGGTTTCGACGAGACGAGATGCTTGGCGCGCGCCGAGCGCGTCCACCGCGTGACGACCGGATCATCGTCCGGAGCGCTGCCTTCCTCGAAGCGAGACCAAAGGTCCGGCCCCGGATCCCCCAGAGTCAGCATTGCCTCCCTAGTAGCATGCGTCCAAGGCGCTACAAGACAGCGCGGCGTCGTTCCTTTGGGCTACGACTCGATGCCCCACTTGGGCACGCATGCAGAATGCACTGGTCGCTCCGAGAATCGCGGACTTGGCCCGTTCGCGACCCATGGTCATTTCACCCGACCTAATGGGGCCTAAACGCGGCGAGGAGCTCGGCGAGAATGAGCAGCACGACAATGATTTCGAGAAGCTCCGCGCGGGAGGTGTCCACTTCGCCTTTGAGGAGGTCGAAGGCGCGCGCGACGAGACCGAGCTTTGCCTCCACGCTCTCTCGCCAGTCCGGAACGCGAAACCGTTTGATGGCCGCGAGGTAGACGCGCGCGAGGTAAACGTCACCGACCGACTTGATGGCGTTGTCGACGCGCTCGCTGAACTCCGTGAGCTCCATGAAGCGCCGGAGCACGTCGCGCGTCAGCCCACGGTACGGACTCCGGAACACGCGCGGCTTGCTCTTCTCGACATGCTCATAGACCCGCGCGAGCTGCGCATCGAGAAGGGTGTCGTAGTAGCGAAACTCGAGGAGCTGACAGGTCGCGAGTTCGAGGAGGAACGGAACGATGCGTGAGCCGTTCGGTTCGACGACGAGGGCGCTGTTCCAGTCGACGATGACGAGGTCGTCTTCGAGGTACGAAAAGGCGTTGCCGAGAACGTCTCTGCGCACAGTCGCGTTGAGGGGCTTCTCGCTCGTCTCGCCGAGAAGGAGCTTGGCAACGACCTCCGAGTCGGCGAGGCCATCGAAGCTCGTTCGCCCATCATGTCCGTCCGCGTCGGCGAACTTCTCCACGAACACGATGGTGTAGGTCTCGACCTCGGCCCAATCGTGGGGCTTCTCGACGCTCGAGCCAAGACGCTTGAGGAGCTCTTCGCGGTGCTTCTTGCCCTCCGCATCCAGCTCGGAAGCTTCGTAGAGCGCGTCGCAGAGTGGGATCAGCTCCTGAAGCGACGATCCCGGCACGATCGGGACGTCGTAGAGGATCGAGAGCGCGCCGAAGTCGAAGACGTGCGCCGACGCGCGTGCCGGGAGCCGCATGCCGAGCGAGGGCACGACGATGTCGAGCTCGCCGAGATCGATAGCGAGCGGGCGCACGGGAATGACGAGGCCCTCGACAAGGGTGCCACCGAGCTTGAAGCGACTCGAGCCCTGCACGAGCCGTTCGGCCACGTCGAGTGCGATGGTGTCTCCCACGTCGACCACTCGGTACGCGAGGATGCGGCCGCGTTCGACGACGAGAGGCGGAGACACTCCGCCAAGCTACAGCGCAAACTCCGTTGCGCTGATTGAAAAATCAAACGGAGTTTGCGACAGACTTGCGCGAACGGCCGTGGCCCGTGCAATTGGTCGCCGCAGTCGTGAATATGAAACGAAAGGCGCGACCTGAACGTAGGTCCAAGAGGACCGCGCGAACGACGAGTGCCGTTGAAAACGGAGCGGCCCGCTACCGTTAACGACCTCGTGATCCGCGCTTGCCGACGTTCTCCGCTCCCGTCACGACGAGATCGACGAGCGCGATGATGGTCGCCTGATCGATCTTCTCGTTGAACCGCATGGCCCTCGCAAAGAGCGGCGACGTGATTGCATCGACGACCAGATCCGCCGGCGTATCGTGCGGAAGCTCGCCGCGAGCAATCGCGCGCGTGATGACCTCGGCATTCTTGGCCCGCTTCTGATCGCGCAAGAGGCGCGCGAGCGCGTCCACCTCGGGCGTGCCGCCCTCGACCACGATGAGACGAGAGACCGCGCGGCCTTCGGGCTTGCGAGCGAAGGCGAGCGAACGACGGACGAGCTCGATGAGGTCACCGCGGATCGTTCCGGTGTCGGGCAGCGGCTCGTCGAAACCCGCCACCGACCGGATCGCATCGGCGATGAGCTCGCTCTTCGTCGGCCAGCGGCGGTAGACAGTGGTCTTGTTGACCTTCGCGAGAACAGCCACGTCTTCGACTCGGAGAGCGCTGTAGCCGACCCTCGCAAGCTCAGCCACAGCTGCCTCGAGCACATTTTCCACGACACGGGCACTGCGTCCGCCGCATCGAACCCCTGCCGTACGGCGCTGCGCGCTGCCTGCCGTGTCGGTCATGGGGAGACAATGGCAACATCTCGTTGCCTTTTCAAGCCCTCGATCGTAGCTTCCCAAAGGCAAACGACAGTTGCGATTAGGAAGGCATCAAGAATCCATGGCTCTCGACGAAGCTGCCCCCCACGCGGACATTGCTGCTCCCCGCGCGAAAGACACGACCGATGCGGCTGCCGCGACCGGGGCCAAGAAGCCGGGTAAGGCACGCACGATCCTGCTCGCCGTCGGAGGCATCGCGGCCGTCGTCGGCGGTGGATACGTCATCACGCACCGTGGTCTGGAGTCGACGGACGACGCTCAGGTCGACGCCGACGTCGTCGCCGTCGCGCCGCGCACGTCCGGCATGGTCGTGAAGGTGAACTTCAGCGACAACGAGATCGTGAAGGCCGGTCAGGTGCTCGCCGAGATCGACGACGCGCCGGCCAAGGCCCGTCTCGCGCAGGCCGAAGCCAACCTCGCCGCCGCCGTTGCCAATGCCTCGGCGGCCGATGCCGACGCCCGCCTTTCGACGGTCGGCGCCCACGCCAACAAGTCCGCCGCCAGCGCGTCGTTCAGCGCCGCGTCGGCCAGCGCGACGGGTTCGCGCGACCAGGTTCTCGAAGCCGAGGCGCGCATCTCCGCAGCCGAAGCCACCCTCTCCCAGGCCACGATCGACCGCGATCGCGCGGCCAAGCTCGTCGCGTCAGGGTCCGTCTCGCAAGTCGAACTCGATCGCGCGAAGACCTCGTTCGACACCGCGACTGCCCAGCTCGCCCAGGCGCGCGCGAGCCTCGCCAACATCCGTGCGAGCGTCGCGCAGGCGTCGAGCCGCGTGCAGGAAGCCTCGGCGAACGTCACCAAGGCGAGCGAGGTCGACGTGTACGTCGCCCAGGCCGACGCGCGCGCGAAGGCCGCCCATGCGCAGGTCGAGCAGCTCAAGGCCGTTCGCGACCTCGCTTCTCTCGATCTCTCGTACACCAAGATCACCGCGCCGTCGGACGGCGTCGTCTCGAAGAAGTCGGTCGCCGTCGGGCAGACGCTCTCGATTGGCTCGCCGATCGTCCAGCTCGTGCCGACGCAGGCCGTGTGGATCACGGCGAACTTCAAGGAAACCCAGATCGGCCATATGCGCGCAGGTCAGCCTGCCGAAGCCACCATCGACGCGTTCCCCGGCGTCACCGTGCATGGCGAAGTCGAGAGCTTCTCGGCGGCCACCGGCGCGCGCTTCGCGCTTCTCCCGCCCGACAACGCGAGCGGCAACTTCACGAAGGTGGTCCAGCGCGTGCCCGTGAAGGTCAAGCTGACGAACGTGCCGACGTCGGTCGTGCTCCGTCCGGGCATGAACGTCGATCTCACGATCAACACGAGGCACTGATTCTCGATGGCCGAACAAGGCTCCAACAAGTGGTTGGTCGCGGTCGCGGTCGCCCTCGGCGCCCTGCTCGAGATCATCGACACGTCGATCGTCAACGTCGCGCTCACCGACATGCAAGCGTCGCTCGGCGCGACGCTGACGCAGATCACGTGGGTCATCACGAGCTACGCGATCGCGAACGTCATCATTCTTCCGCTGAGCGCCTGGCTCGGTAACCGCTTCGGCAAGAAGAAGTACTTCATCTTCTCGCTGGTCGGCTTCACGGCGGCGTCGATGCTCTGCGGCATGTCGACCACGCTGTGGATGCTGACCGTCGCGCGCGTGCTCCAAGGCCTCTTCGGAGGAGGCCTGCTCGCCAAAGCGCAAGCGATCCTCTTCGAGACCTTCCCGCGCGAAGAGCAGGCCATGGCGCAAGGCTTCTTCGGCGCCATCGTCATCGCCGGCCCCGTCATCGGTCCGACGCTCGGCGGCTACATCGTCACCAACATCAACTGGCGCTGGATCTTCTTCATCAACCTCCCCGTCGGCATCGCCGCCACGTTCATGTGCGTCACGGCCCTTCCGGCCGACAAGAAGAAGACAGGCCCGAACGCCCCGGTCGACTGGCTCGCGATCGCCCTGCTCGCCATCGGCATCGGGTGTTTCCAGACCTTCCTCGAAGAAGGCTACACGGACGATTGGTTCGAATCGCCCTTCGTCACCACGATGGCCATCCTCGGTGGGCTCGGGATGGTGCTCTTCGTCTTCCGCGTCCTCGGCGCGAAGGATCCCGTCGTCGACCTGCGCGTGCTCCGCTACCGCTCGCTCTGGGCGGGCAGCATTCTTTCGGTCGTCGTCGGTATGGCGCTCTACGGTGCGCTCTTCGCCATCCCGATCTTCTCGCAGAACGTGATGCACTACACGTCGCAGCAGACCGGTGTTTTGCTCCTTCCGGGCGCGCTCACGTCGGCCTTCGCGATGCCCATCGTCGCCATCCTCATCCGAAAGTTCGACCCGCGAATCGTTCTCGTCGGGGGCGGCCTGATCCTCGCGAGCGCGGTCGTGCTCCTCGCGCAGCTCACACCGTCGACGGGTTCCGACGACCTGTTCTGGCCGCTCGTCATCCGCGCCTTCGGAACGGTCTTGATGTTCCTGCCGCTGAGCATGTCTGCGCTCGGGCCGATCCCCAAGGAAGACGTGGCGGGCGCGACAGCGCTCTTCAACCTCACGCGTCAGCTCGGCGGAAGCGTCGGCGTCGCGCTCCTCACCACGATCCTGGGCAACCGTCAGACGTTCCACCGCTCCGTGCTCATCGAGCACCTGGCCGTGACCGATCCGGACGTCCAGTCGCGCGTGGCTCAGCTCACCGGTGGGTTCGTGGCCAAGGGCGCCGACTTGCTCAAGGCCAAGCAAATGGCGCTCACCATCCTGGACGGCTCGACGCGCATCCAGTCGTCCGTCATGGCCTTCAACGATACGTTCTGGATCACGGCGACGCTCATCGTCATCACGCTTCCGCTCGTTCTCTTGCTGGGCAAGCCCCCGAAGGGCGTCAAGGTCGAAGCCGGTCACTGACGCCGGATCCTGATCGGATACTGACCAGAGACTGAACATGATGGCTGGGGGCGCAGCGCCCAAACGCTCCCCAGCCGGCTCGCCCCTGACGCAGTAGCGACGCCTGCCGAAGCAGCCAATCGCGTTCGCGCGCTTCTTGTTCTCGTGCGCTCGGGACCGCGCTACCCTGCCGGGTCCCCATGCCCGAGTTCATTTTCACGATGCAGGGGGTGACGAAGGTTCACCCCCCGGACAAGAAGGTCCTCGACAACATCAACCTCTCGTTCTTCCCGGGAGCGAAGATCGGGGTCATCGGTGCGAACGGCTCAGGCAAGAGCTCGCTCATGCGCATCATGGCCGGCGTCGACACCACGTTCGGCGGCGAGGCGCGCCCCCACCCGGGCACGCGCATCGGCTACTTCGCGCAAGAGCCTGACCTCGGCTCCGCGAAGACCGTGGCCGAGGCCGTCGATCAGGGCGTTGCCGAGACGCGCGCGCTTCTCACGCGCTTCGAGGAGATCAGCGCGAAGCTCGGCGAGCCCATGGACGACGACGCGATGACCGCGCTCCTCGACGAGCAGGGCAAGCTCCAGGACAAGATCGACGCGGCCGACGCCTGGAACCTCGATCGCCACGTCGAGCTCGCCATGGACGCCTTGCGCGTCCCCCCGGCCGACGCCGAGATCAAGAACCTCTCCGGTGGTGAGAAGCGGCGCGTCGCGCTCTGCAAGCTCCTCCTCTCGCGCCCGGACATGCTCATCCTCGACGAGCCCACGAACCACCTCGACGCCGAGTCGGTCGCGTGGCTCGAGCACTTCCTGCACGAGTACCCGGGCACGGTCGTCGCGGTCACCCACGATCGCTACTTCCTCGACAACGTCGCCGGCTGGATCCTCGAGCTCGATCGCGGCCGCGGCTTCCCGTTCAAGGGAAACTACACCGGCTGGCTCGAACAGAAGTCGGCGCGTCTTTCCCAGGAAGAGAAGACCGAGTCCGCACGCCAGCGAAAGCTCAAGCAAGAGCTCGAATGGGTGCAGGCCTCGCCGCGCGCGCGCCAGGCCAAGAGCAAGGCTCGTCTCGCTGCGTACGAAGAGCTCTCGGCCGCCGCGCAGAAGGGCCCGTCGGATCCGACCGAGATCTCGATCCCGCCCGGACCGCGCCTCGGCGACCTCGTCATCGAAGCCAACGGCCTCGGCAAGGCTTACGGCGACAAGCTGCTCTACGACAACCTGAGCTTCCTTCTCCCACGCGCCGGCATCGTCGGCGTCATCGGTCCCAACGGCGCCGGCAAGACCACGCTCTTCCGGATGCTCGTCGACCAGGAGAAGCCCGACAAGGGCGCGCTGCGCCTCGGCGAGACCGTGAAGATCTCGTACGTCGATCAGTCGCGCGACGCGCTCGAAGGCGACAAGAGCGTCTGGGAAGTGATCAGCCGCGGCGAGCCGAACATCACGCTCGGCAAGCGCGAAGTGAACAGCCGCGCGTACTGCGCGTGGTTCAACTTCAAGGGCTCCGACCAGCAGAAGAAGGTCAAGGATCTCTCGGGCGGTGAGCGCAATCGCGTCCACCTCGCGAAGCTCCTCAAGGACGGCGGCAACCTGCTCCTCCTCGACGAGCCCACGAACGACCTCGACGTCGAGACGCTCCAGGCGCTCGAAAACGCGCTCCTCGGCTTCCCGGGCTGCGTCGTCGTCATCAGCCACGATCGCTGGTTCCTCGACCGCATCGCCACGCACATCCTGGCGTTCGAAGGTGACAGCCAGGTCACCTGGTTCACGGGCAACTACCAGGCCTACGAAGAGGATCGAAAGAAGCGCCTTGGCGACGATGCCGAAGTCCCGAAGCGCGTGAAGTACCGCAAGCTGTCGATCTGATCGCCGGCGATTCCCGTGCTCCCTTCACGCCGCTGGATAGGCAGGCGGCGTGAAGGGATTGTTGCGGGAACGGCGTAGCTCGCCGGCGAAATGAGCGGTCGAGGCACGTCGGCGAAAAGGCCGATTTGGTCGCGCCAACGCCGTCAGCGATACGGGCCGCGCGGACCGCGCGGACCGCGCGGATGGGGCTCGCCCTCTTCGAGAACGACGTCGGCCATCGAATGACCAGCGCGCTCGGCCATGGCTGCGGCGAGGGACGCCGACAGGGCATCGAACGCCGCGTGGCTCGCCGCGGCCCTCCCATAGAGGGCGGTGGGAACGCGGACGATCACGCGGTGGCCGTGCATCGGGCCCTTCGTACCTTCCCAAGCGAGCACGTCGGGATCGACGTAGACGCTCCCCTGCTCGAGGAGCTCACGGGCCAAGGCGTCGCCGAAGGGACCGAGATGGGCGAGCGCTCGGAGTCGTAGGGCTTCGTCGACGCGCGCGCTCATCGGAGGGGATCAGGGGCGCTGGCGCTTCGGAGCTCGAAACGCGGGTGCCGGCTCGGAGAGCGGTTCGGCCTCTTCCTCCTCCTTGGACGGTGCCACGCGCACGTTCGCGCCCATCGCGGCGGCGATGGCGGCGGACTGCGATTCACCGAACGGCTTGGCGAGATCGAAGATGACCTTGCTGGTGCCGCCCGAGAGATTCTGCAGCGCCTCGAGGCGACGAAGCTCCATGCCTCCGGGCGAGGCGTGGAGGATGCGCGCGGCTTCGGCGAAGTTCTTCGCGCTTTCGAGGTCGGCCTGGCTCTTGATGACGACGTACTGCCGATCGCGTTCGGCGATGGCTTTGCGCGCGATGACCTCCTGCATCTGCTGCGGGAGCTGGATGTCTTGCAGCGCAATGAGCTCGACGTGCAGGCCCCACTGCGCGACGAACTGCTCGACGGCCGCGCGGATCTTGGCGGCGACTTCTTCGCGATGCGCGAGAAGCTCGTCGAGCTTGGTCTCGCCGACCACGTCACGGAGAACGACCTTCGCGCGGTCTTTGACGGCGTACTCGTAGTTCTCGACGTTGAGCATCGCCTTTTCGGGATCGACGACCTTGAAGTAGATGACGGCGTCGATCCAAGCCGTCACGTTGTCCGCGGTGATGACCGCCTGCTGGGGGAGGTCACGATTTCGCACACGCGTATCGATGCGGACGAGACGTTGGACTCCGGGCAGGACGAAATTCACGCCCGGCGCGGCCCGGCCGGAGAACTTACCGAGCGTGAACTTCAGCGCCGCCTCCCACTGGTTTACTTGTCGCAGCGAGCGGAGGGCGATGACGCCGGAGATCATGGCAAAGGCGGCCAGAACGACGGTGGAGAGCGGGTCCATGTGGCTCCCATCCTACGTCCGGTCGACCGAGACGTGGATGCTCCTCGTCGTTGACGATGGGGCTGCCGAGGCGAGCCGACAACCTGGGGCAATGAGCCGGCCGATCAGCGGTTCGGAGGCGGCACATGAACGGTCGCCTGCTTACCCACCGACGGCACGCGAATTTCCTGGGCCATGTTGGGGCGCCTCGAGCGCTGGAACGGCGGGAGCTTCACGGGCTGACCGCGCCGGGCGGACTCGGCGATGGCGACGAGGACCCGGACGTCGGCGAGCCCCTCTTCGCCTGACGATTCGGGCTCCGCCCTGCCGAGAATGCATCGCGAGAAGGTGATGAGCTCGGGGGCGAACTGGTCACGCGCCGTGAAGATGGTCTCACGCCCCTTCCCGTTCACGGTCAGGTAGTGCTTGAGGTCCCCCTGGTAGGTGAAGGCCGGCTCACCCCGCAGGTCCCCCTTGTCGCCGACGATGCGATAGGTATCGACGTCGGCCGAGCCCTGGCTCGCACTAATTTGGGCGAAGCGGTCGCCAGGGAAACGGAGCACGGCGGTCGTCGTCGCGTCGACACCGCGGAAGCGGTCGTCGCCTCCCGATTGGAAGCCGAAGACCTCGATGGGCTCGGCGCCGAAGACGTGACGCGCCGCGTTCAGGCAGTAGATGCCCATGTCGAACAGCGCGCCGCCGCCGAGCTCGGCTTTCGTGCGGATGTCGCCCTCGCGGACTTGCTGGCCGAACGCGGCGCTGAAGAAGCGCGGCTCGCCGATGAGACCGGAGCGCGCGATTTCGAGCGCCCGCAGGCTCGCCTCTTCGAAATGGAGACGATAGGCGATCATGAGCTGAACCTTGGCCTTGGCGCAGGCGCCGATCATCGCCTCACAGTCCTCGACCGTCATGGCCATGGGCTTTTCGCAGAGGACGTGCACGCCGACCGCCGCCGCGCGTTCGGTGAGCTCGCGGTGACGCGTGTTCGGGACGGCGAGGTAGATCGCCTCGGCCTTGCTCGCGGTCAGGACATTTTCGAACTGGTCGTAGGAGCCGCGGTGCTGGATTCCGTATCGCTTGCCGAGCTCGGCAAGCTTGACGTCATCGGACGAGATCAGCGCGGCGAGCTCGGAATTCTCGCGGGCATGGTCGAACGAGGGCAGGACGGCGACCTGCGCGATGTTGCCGACTCCAACCACCGCATAACGGATTCTCTTGGTGTCGATGGCGATGCTGCCCATGGCGCGTCCTCCGCGGCGCACGGTGACGCAAAACCGAGACCATGCGCGGGCGGCGCCATGGCTCGCGCCGCGCTCGACACGCGGCGCCGCTCGAATCAGGGGCGCGACGAGTGACGTGAGCGGCGGGCAACGAGGGCCGCAAGGCCGAGGCCCGCGCCGAGGCCAGCCCACCCGAAGCCGCTCGCGCGGTGTGTGCTCGCGACCGAGCAGCCGGAGCTCGGCATGGGCAGGTCACCGAGGCGGTCGACGCCGTTGCCGCGGTGGCCTGGCGAATCGGAGTCGTCGTCCGAGTCGAGGGAGGCCCCGTTGGCCCCGACGCGGAAGGTTTGCTCGGGCGAGTCGGGGTCGTTCGATTTGACGGTGATGGTGGCCGAGGCGGAGCCGTCGTTCGCGGGCTTGAGCTTCACGGCGAGGTCGTAGTCGCCCTTGGAACCGACCTGCACCGAGTCCTTCGGAACGCTGAACTGCGGGTCGGAGCTCGTGAAGGTGAGGATGGCGCCGAGCTCGCCGGTGTTGGTGATCTTGATCGACTTTTCGGCCTGCTTGCCGGCTTTGACGGTGCCGAAGTCGACGCCCTTCGAGGGGACCTTCACGTTCGCGAGCGGGATGTGGAAGACCGCGGCGTCGAAGGCGACCTTCTGCGGCTCGCCGACGTAGTCCTTGCTGACGGCGGTGAAGCCGAAATCGCCGAGGCCGTAGGTGGGGACGCCGTAGACGGAGTCGACGGTCACGACGGGGCGCATCTTGAGCGTGCCCGAGTAACCGAGCTCACCCGTGACGTGTCCGACGACGTCGACCCCATCGAGGTCGGCGACGGTGATCTTCGCGGCGCCTCCGTCGGTGGTGACCGTCTCCGAGTCCAGGCGTACTTCTTTGGTCACGAAGCTGA
Organism: Labilithrix luteola; assembly: GCF_001263205.1. Taxonomy (GTDB): domain Bacteria; phylum Myxococcota_A; class Polyangia; order Polyangiales; family Polyangiaceae; genus Labilithrix; species Labilithrix luteola. Next base: position 8,331,648 of record NZ_CP012333.1, on the reverse strand, counting down.
ATGTCGGCCGCGTCGACGCCTGGACGTAGAGCATGCCCTCGGCGGTGCCGTAGTCGACGCCGAGCGTGTAGAACGACACGCCGAAAATCGTGGACTGATCGAGATCGGGCGCGGTGGTCTGGACGGACGCCGCTCGGAATCCCCAGGGAAGAATCGGCGCCGAGCCCCGCGAGTCGTCGTTGAACGACGCGCCCGAGACCATGTTGAGCAAGCTGTTGGCGTCGTGGTCATTGCCGATGCCGTAGATGCTCGCCTCCAGGTGGGGCTTGAGCGTGTAGTGCACGTTCATCGTCCCCGAGGCCTCGCCGCTCGTGACGGGCTTGACGGTGAGCACCCCCTTCTCGGGCCAGCTCACCTCGAGCAGCGCGCCACGCGGCATGTCGACCGAGACGAGCGGTTCGCCTCCCACGGGATCCACCGAGAAGCGAGTCCGAACCTTGATCGATCCCTTCTCGACCCACCCCGAATCGAGCTCCGTGGGCAGCTTGTCTTTGATCTTGGCGTGCAGCTCGGCGGGCACGACGGCGCACGTGAGCGAGTTGGCTTCGCATGCCGCCGTCGCGTCCCGCGCCCCCAGCACGCCGACAGCGACCAACGTGGCTCCCCCGAGCCGCCCCAGCCATCGACGTGATCCCCGCATTCCCACGCGTGTGTGCAAGTGTGAGACTACGCTCGAGCTCTCATTTTCGCGGCCTTTTCCCGCCCCCCGCGCCCTCGCCCCTCCAAAACGGACAACGGCAGATCCACCGCCCCGCCCCAAACACGGAAGGCCCGACCACCTTCCGGTGAGCCGAGCCTTCTCATTCCCCGCCGCTGGACTCGCCAACGCCGGCTACCTCCGCGAGCGAACTTCGCCCAAAACGCCGAAGGCCCGGCCACCTTCCGGTGAGCCGAGCCTTCTTCTTGTCTTTTCCGTCGGGGCGAGAGGATTTGAACCTCCGACCCCCTGGTCCCGAACCAGGTGCGCTACCAGGCTGCGCTACGCCCCGGAAACCGCTGAGCTTCTCCGTTTCGGTGAAGTGCGGCGACGGGCGGCTTTATGCTTCGAGCAGTGCCCTCTCGTCAACGAGTTTCGACGTGAAGCGTAACTACAATCTCGACGGAATCATCCAACCAAGCGGGACTTTTCGCTTTTTTGGGATTTCGGCCTTCACTCTCAGCGGATCTCTGTCAAGCTACACTGTAACTGCGGCCAGGGCGCCCAGCTCGAGTCCGACGCGCAAGCACAAAAAATCGGGGCAAGTCGACCCGATCACAAAACACACGGGCCGGAAATTCCTGCCTGGCGGAATCGGAAAAAGCGCCCTTGCGAGCCACCCCCCACGGAGACCTGCCGATGACCGCACAACCGACCGAGCTCCAACTGCCGTCCGTCAAGATCCTGATCGTCGACGACGATCGCGCGATCTGCGACCTGATGCAGACCCTGCTCGAGCGCGACGGCTACAGCGTGAAGACGCTGAGCGACGCGACCACCATCGAGGACGAGGTCAAAAATGGTGGCTATCACCTCATCATCCTCGACCTGATGATGCCGAAGCTCGACGGCATCGAGGCGCTGAAGAAGGTCCGCAAGATCGACAGCGACGTGGCTGTCGTCATCTTCACCGGCTACCCGAACCTCGAAACGGCCGTCGCGTCGATGAAGCTCGATGCGGTCGACTACATCAAGAAGCCCTTCGACGTGGACGAGTTCCGCGACGTCCTCGACCGCGTCATGCGCAAGAAGGGCCTCGCGCGCACGCCGGAGGAGAAGCTCCACAAGGTCATCGGCGACACGATCCGCAACCTCCGAAAGGAGAAGGATCTGACGCTCAAGCAGATGTCCCGCCGCACCAACCTGAGCGTGTCGCTGCTCTCGCAGATCGAACGTGCGGAATCGAGCGCGTCGATCTCGTCGCTGTACAAGATCGCAACGGCCCTCGAATCGCGCATTCAGGATCTGTTCGGCGAGTACTGACCTTTTACGTCGAAGACTCCCCAGCGCCGCGACAGGGAACCAGAGTCCCTTCGCGGCGTTGCCGTTTGTGCGTCGCGTCGTCGGACAGCGCGGAACAGCTCGCGCCGGTGCGTCGGTTTTGCAGGCGTTTCCCGGCTGAAGCCTCATCGACGTCTCCAAGCTCAACAGGCGCAAACTGCGCCTTTTTCGCGATACGGTGCGCGCCGTCATGCGGACGTCCTTTCTTCGAACCTTGTCGCTCCTCTGCATCTCCGGCGGCGCCTTCGTCGCGCTCTCCGCGACCCGCCCTCACGACGCTCGCGCAGCGTGGCCCCCGGCGTCGGGCGCGGACATGCATGACAAGGCCAACTGGCCGAACGACTTCAACGCGCGCTGGAACTACATCTCGTATTTCCCCGAGCGCACCACGCAGGTTCCGCTGCTCGATGCCGATACGAAACTCGGCGCCTCGGGCATGAGCGTCGACAAGGCGTGGACGTACACGGTCGGCAGCGACAACGTGAAGATCGCCGTGATCGACTCCGGCATCCAGTGGGAGAACCCCGATCTGGTCAACAAGGTGGCCCTCAACAGCGCCGAGCTCAAAGGCGACAAGCGCCCCCAAACTGCGGCGGGCGCCGAGTGTGGCGGAACCGGAGCGCTCGCAGGCTACGACTGCAACGGGGACGGTAGCTTCACCGTCGCCGACTACCGCGACGACCCACGCTTCGCCGGTGTGGTTGCCGGTGAACCTTGCTTCACCGATGGCGATCGCAAGAAGCCCGGCGCCGACCGCATCAAGGGTGACATCAACCGCAACTGCATCCTCGATCCGGGCGACATCATCGCCTTCCCCGGCTTCTCCGACGGCGTCGACGACGACGCGAACGGCTACACCGACGACATCGCCGGCTGGGACTTCTTCAAGAACGACAACGATCCCTACGACGACACGCGCTTCGGTCACGGCACGGGCGAAGCGGAAGACAGCTCCGCCGAAGCGAACAACGGTGATGGCGACCCCGGCGTGTGCCCCGGCTGCCGCTTCATTCCGCTCCGCGTGGGCGACAGCTTCATCGGTGACGCGAACGACTTCGGGAAGGCCGTCGTCTATGCGACGGACAACGGGGCCAAGGTCGTTCAGGAGGCGCTCGGTACCCTCGACCAGACGCTCTTCTCGAAGGCGGCCATCGACTACGCGTACTCGAAGAACGTCATCGTCGTCGCGAGCATGGCCGACGAGAACTCGCGCCACCACAACATGCCGGGGACGGCGAACCACACGCTCACCGTCCACACCGTTCGCTACAACGAGCAGAAACCCGAGAGCTCGAACACGTACGTCGCCTACGACATGTGCTCGAACTACGGCGGTCATCTCTCGATGAGCATCAGCGGCACGAGCTGCTCGAGCGAAGCGACCGGCCGCGCGTCCGGAATCGCCGGCCTCGTCTACTCGATGGCCGAAAAGAAGGGCCTCACGCTGACTGCGGAAGAGGTCATCCAGCTCTTCAAGATGAACGCGGACGACATCGACGTCGCCGAATCGCGCATGCCCTCGCCAGCGTACTACTACTCGCACGCAGGCTTCGATCAGCGCTTCGGCTACGGGCGTGCGAACGCCGCGCGAATGATGCAAGCGATCGACAGCGGAATGATTCCGCCCGAAGTCGACGTCGTCTCGCCGGAGTGGTTCGAGCCGATCCACGCCGACCGCACGAGCGGCCCCATCGCCGTCATGGGTCGCGTGTCGGCGCTACGCGCCAAGAGCTACGACTTCAAAGTGCAATGGGCGCCGGGCGTGCAGCCCGAGGAAGCCGATTACAAGGACCTCGTCGCCCCCCTCACCAACATTCCCGCCGCGACCGTCAGCGGAGGAGCCGCGCAGCTCGCGCAATTCGATCCCCGCCAGATCGACACCGCCCACACGCGAGATCCCGACTCGCCCCACGGCGAGAACGACCGGTCGATCTCGATTCGCGTGCATGCGGTCGCGCACTACGACGGCGGCGATGTCCACGGTGAGGCTCGACGCGTCGTCGCGATCACCAACGAGAAGAACGGCCTCGACGCGGACCTGCTCCCCGGCTTCCCGATGAACCTCGGTGCGTCGCTCGAGGGTAGCGTCAAGCTCGCCGACATCGACGGCGACGGCCAGCGCGACATCGTCGTGCCGGACAGCTCGGGTCGCCTCCACGTCTTCTCGATGAAGAGCGGCAAGCCGACCGAGGTCGCCGGCTTCCCGTACCTCACGCATCGCATCGATGGCATCAATCCCGACCTCTCGACCGAGCCCACCGTGCCGAGCTACCTCGCCGCGCCCGCCTACAAGGCCGGTGCGCAGGGCGGCATCGATCCGATGCTCGCCCGTGAGGCCGTCATGGCGGCGGCCGCCATCGGCGATTTGAACGGTGACGGGAAGCCGGAGATCGTCCTGACGAGCTGGCCAGGCTCCATCTACGTGCTCGACGCGACCGGAAAGGACCTGCCGGGGTGGCCCAAGCGGCTGCCGCTCGTTCCTTCGTGCCCGCTCGACACCTCGAAGCCGATGCCTGCATCCTGCATGGATACGTTCCACGGCTTCGCTCGTGGCACGTACTCGGCGCCGGTCCTCGTCGACCTCACCAAGGACGGCAAGCCGGAGATCGTCATCTCGGCGTTCGACGGAAACCTCTACGCCTACAAGACCGACGGCTCGATGCTCGAGGGCTACCCCGTGGCCCTCAAGTCGCCTCGCTCGGATCGCCCGAGCCGAATCATGGCGACGCCCACGGCCGTCGATCTCAACGGCGACGGCATCCCCGAGCTCGTCAGCGGGTCGAACCAGCAGATCGGCGGCGGCGGCGGCGCAGGGCCCGTCTTCGCCGTCGACGGACGCGGAAACAACGCGCCCGGAGGCCCCTACCTCCCGAACTGGCCTATCGCGATGACCAGCGTCAAGCTCTACCCGGTCATCGCCGAGGGCATCGTCGCATCGCAAGCGGCAGCCGACCTCGATGGTGACGGCGTCGCCGAAATCGTCATTCAGGGCAACGGTGCCCCGCCGATCGCGGTCAAGGCCGACCCGGGTCCGCAAGCGGGCTTCGAGGAGCCGCCGAACCGCTTGCCGAAGCGCACGGACGAAACGGGCGCCGAAACCTACGGCTTCCAGAGCATGAGCAACTTCGGCTCCCAGACGAAGGCGGACACCAACGACGTCATGCTCCCTCTCTTCAGCCAGCCGTCGGTCGGCGACATGGATCAGGACGGCGTTCCGGATCTGATCGTGTCCGGAGGCTCGCTCACGCTCGCCGGGTCGCTCGCGGGTGGCGGCCAGCGCGCCGAGCGCTCGCAGCAGCTCATTGCCATCTGGAGCGGCAAGACGGGCGCGATGCTCCCCGGCGCGCCCATCGTCGTCGAGGACTACACGTTCCTGCTGAACCACGCGGTGGCAGACGTGAGCGGCGACGGCTACCCGGAGGTCATCACCGGAACCGGCGGCTACTTCGTGCACGCCGCTGATGGTTGCGGCAACGAGGCTCCGGGCTTCCCGAAGTTCACGAACGGTTGGGTCGCCTCGACAGCGGCCGTCGGCGACGTTGACGGGGACAAGGCCCTCGAGGTCGTCGTCGGCACGCGCGAAGGCTACCTCTTCGCCTGGCATACCAAGGGGAAGTCCGACGGCGCCATCGAGTGGGAGTCGTTCCACCACGACAACGCCAACACCGGCAACTACCTCAACAAGCTCGACCAAGGCGGCGGCAAGGCCAGCACTCCGCTGATCTGCGCCGCCGCCGATGGCGACGCGTCCGGCAAGCTCGACGCTGGAGGCGGCTGCGGCTGTCGAACGGCATCGTCCACGTCGGAAGGCTCGAACCTGGGCCTCGCGAGCGCCGCTGCTCTCGCGGCACTCCTCGTCGGCCGCCGTCGCCGCGCCGCCCGCGTTGCCGCTTGAGCGCGAGCATCACGGGGCCGAATCACGAAGATGCGTTCCCGTGTGCGACGTGCTTGCTACTGGAAAGCAAATGCATATACTCCGCGCCCTCCCTGCCGGAGTAGCTCAGTTGGTTAGAGCGGGCGTTTCATACGCGCTAGGTCGGGGGTTCGACTCCCTCCTCCGGCACCCCTGTTCGGGCGCACCTGCGGTGCGCCCTCTCCAGTAGTAGGTCGTCTGCTCGCCCTGTACTCCGTCCACTTCGTGGACTCCGTACAGAGCGAGTCGGCTCCCTCTCGCTGGTAAGCCACCGCGTGATTCAAGACGAGGGCTCGGGTAAACCCGGGCCTTCTGGCTTTCTGGGGTCCGCTGCGTGGACTCCGTACAGTCACGAGCGACTCCCTCCGCTGGCCCAACGCCGCGTGACGGTTACGAGGCTCGGTCGATGAACCGAGCCTCGCGCGTTTGGTCCTCCGCTCGCACGCCAACGAGCCTTCGGGGCTCGTTGCCCCGACGTACACCCGGCGCGTGTGGGGCTCCCATGGCGGTTTGCGACACGCTCCGCGAGGCGAGGCGGCGGGCAATAGTTCGCTCCGCGCGTGGGCTTGTTCGCTATCTTCTCGGGCTCGATCGAGGAGAGCACGAGGCACATGCCGGACACGAAGACCAGGAAGAGGCGCGCTCTACGCCGCTTCGTCATCATTCAGCTCGTTTCGCTGTTCGTCGTTCTGCTGGTGGGCTTCGGCGTGCTCCACAAATGGGATGGCGGCGAGAGCGAGGCGTTCGCGGCGCCGCCCAAGGCCACCCACGCCGCTCCCACCCCGGCGGCTGACGCCGCCGTGGCGGAACCGGCCGCCGAGCCCGCCGCGAAGGATGCGGGCGCGCATGCCGACAAGGCCGACAAGGAAGGCGATGCCGAGGCGCCGCCCGATCCGATCGACCTCGCCATCGCCCCCGACGGCGGTGTGCCCTTCCATCCGAACGGTGCGAACTACCGCTCGCCGTTCGCCACGCCGACGCCCGGCAATCCGATCCGCATCAAGGTCGGCATGCTGCTCAACAGCATCGACGAGTACGACGTGAAGACGGGCACCTTCACGGCCGATTTCTTCCTCAGCCTGACGAGCCAGGCCCCCATGCCGGCGCTCAACTTGCAGTTCCCGAACGGCAAGGTCGACAACAAGGAAGTCATCGCCGAGAAGCCCACGTTCCGGCTTTACCGCATGACCGGCAGCTTCAAGTCGCCGCCGAACCTGCGCAAATACCCGTTCGACTCGCAGGACCTCAAGATCATCATCGAAGACGACGCGCGCGGCATCGACCAGATCCGCTTCACGGCGGACAAGGAGCGTACGCAGCTCGCGCGCGGGTTCCGCACACTCGGCTGGCAGGTCGACTACGTCGAGGCGCGTGCGATCAGCCAGGCCTATCCGGATCGCTTCGAGGGCGACGACCTCTACTACGGTCGCTACGTATTCACGCTCGGCATCGAGCGCTTCGCGACGAGCGCCGCGTTCAAGGTCTTCGTTCCTGCGTTCGTCATCGTCATCATCTCGCTGCTCGGCATGTGGGTTCCGCCGGAGGAGATGGAAGTTCGCTCCAACGCGGGCGCGCCGATGCTCGCGGGCGCCGTTCTGTTCCACTTCGCACTGATGCAGGAGCTGCCGGCCACGAGCTACCTGACGCGCGCCGACAAGGTGATGCTGGGCGTCTACCTGTCGCTCGCCCTCGGCATGATCTCCACGTGGTGGATGTTCCTCGTGAAGGAACACAACATGGGCGTCGTGTTCAAGATCGCGCGCATCGGCGTGCCGGTCGTGAGCATGGTCATCATGGCCCTCGCCTGCCTGGTCTGAGCGTCCGAACACGAGGTCACGATGAATCGCTTCCACGTTGGTTTTGGCGCGGCGTTTGTCCTCTTGCTCACCGCCGGTTGCGACAAGCCGAAGCACTACACGACGACCGTCCAGCTCGCGCAGCTCCAGCGCTTCGGACAAACCACGCCCGGGTCCAAGGCGTCGATCATGGATCTCGAGTTGAAGTTCGTCGACTGCCCGGGCGATGCGATGAAGCTCGTTCGCGCGGACAAGGCGTTCGGCGAGTGCGCCGCGAACTTCAAGTCGGGTGACAAGCTCGAAGCCGAGCTCGTCTCCACGTACAGCTCCGAGCGCGGCGGGTACCGGAACGAGGTCGTGCGCATCGGAAGCTGCCCGTTGAAGATGGACCCGAAGGAAGAGGCCAACTACGAGATGGTCCAGACCTGCAGGGACCTCGAGGCCACGGGCGTCGTCGTCGGTGTCCACTGCGACCGGCAGCGGAGCAAAGAGCTCGTCGCGAAGTGTCCTTGGTTCCGTCGTTGAACCCGCTGCACGCGTGCGTTTGACGCACGAATGAAGTGCAACCCTTGCACTGGATGCACGCGTCGTCGCGACGCAAGATCCGGTGCAAGGAGAACACGACGATGATCGCTACGCTCCATAGCCCGAAGGTGGCAGGGGTGCTCGAGCACCTCTTTGCCGATGCGGCCAAGGTCGACCACGAAGAGCTGGCCCCGTTCCAGGCGATGTCACGGGCCGACCGTGACGCGGTGTTCGCGTCGATGAAGGACGACTATCGGACCTTCTACAGAAAGATGAACCGGGCCTATTTGCCCGTCTCGGCCGAGTTCGGCAGGTTCCTCTACGTACTCGCGCGCACGCGCGACGCGAAGACCATCGTGGAGTTCGGGACGTCGTTCGGCATCTCGACCATCCACCTCGCGGCGGCCCTGCGGGACAACGGTGGCGGCCGGCTCGTCACCACCGAGTTCGAGCCCACGAAGACCGAACGAGCACGGAAGAACCTCACCGATGCCGGGCTCGTCGACCTCGTCGAGTTCCGTGATGGCGATGCCCTCGAGACGCTGCGCGACGGTGTCGGAGCGCCCATCGACCTGCTGCTGCTCGACGGCGCCAAGCCCCTTTACATGCCTCTCCTCGAGCGTCTCGTGAGCCACCTCGCCCCCGGTGCAGTCGTTGCCGCCGACAACGCGAAGGACAGCCCCGAGCTCGTCGCGCATCTGCGGAATCCGGCGAACGGGTACGTGTCCCTATCCATCCCGTGGGACGGAGACGACAACGAGGTCGCTGTCCGCGCGTAGACTGTAAGCTGGCCACGCTCGACATCAACCTGCTCGTCGCGCTTGACGCGCTCCTGCACGAGGGAAGCGTGGCCAAGGCGGCTCAGCGAATGAACCTGAGTGCTCCGGCGATGAGTCGGACGCTCACGCGCATTCGCGAGGCCATCGGCGATCCCGTGTTCGTGCGCGCGGGAAGAGGCCTGGTTCCGACGCCGCGCGCGCTCGCGATGCGGGAACGCGTTCGCGCGCTCGTCCAAGAGGCGGAGGCGCTTCTCGGCCCCGATGCAGCATCTCATCCGAGCACGTTCGAGCGCGTCTTCACGATTCGCGTCAACGACGGGGTCGTCGCCACATTGGGTGGTGATCTCGTCCGACGCGCACGCGCCGAGGCACCGAGCTGCGTGCTTCGCTTCGTGGCGGAAGGCGACGAGGACGTCGCGGCGCTCCGTGAAGGCCTCGTGGACATCGACATCGGTGTGCAGGGTCCGCTCGGTCCCGAGGTGCGCGTGCAGACGATCGCCGAAGACGCTTACGTCGCGATCGTAGGCGCGAAGAGTCCGCTCGCCCGCGGACGCATGACGCTCGAACGCTTCGCGCACGCCGATCACGTCTCGGTATCACGCCGAGGTCGGACGCGAGGACCGATCGACGCGCAGCTCGAAAAGGCCGGCCTCTCACGACGCGTCGTCGCGACCGTTCCCAACCTGCTCGCGGCCGCGGCGCTCGTGAGCCAGATCGACGCCATCGCGCTCGTGGCCGAGAGTGTCCTGCGAAAGGTCGGCACGACCATGGGCGTGCGACGGGTCCAAGCCCCCTTCCCGCTCGGCAAGGTGATCGTCGCGCAGGCCTGGCATCCGCGCTTCGATCACGATCCTGCGCACGCCTGGCTTCGGCGCACGGTCAAAGAGCTCGCAGCTCAGAAGCCGAAGCGCTGAGGGCGCACCGACAGCCGCTCACTTGATGATGCGGTTGTCCTCGGTGATCGGCGCTCGGATCCGCAAAACGGATCGCCCATCGGCGCGCAACGCGGCAGGGAGCGGTTCGAAGGGGCCTGCGCGTCGAATGGCGTCGGCGCAGTTCCGATCATATTCGTCGATGCCGCTCGGGCGTACGGGCGGCCAGCTCACACGAACGCTGCCATCCGCGGCGATCGCGAACTCCAGGATCACCGTGCCCTGCTTCAACTCGAGGGCGGCGGCGCGCGGAAATGCGTTGGCGAGGAGCGGCCCCAGCTTCGCGTGGATCTTGCGAAGGTAAGGCATGAGCATCGGGTCGTTCGTGTTCCAGTCGAACACGTCGCCATCTCCGGAGCCGAGCGGTCGAGCCACCGATCCGTGCCCTCGCTCCGCGCCAGCGCCTGGGTCAGCAGCGCCGGCGGTGCCCCCTGCCCTGCGCCCACGAGGCCACCGGCGAAGCTCGCGTGAACCTGTGCGCTCACGAGGCTCGCGACCTCCTGGTCGCTGTCGACGGTGTCGTTGGGCCGTCCGCGAAGCGCGGCTGGTATGGTCGGGGGCGCTTCGGTGACCGACGGTCGACCGAGCGCGATGCGGGCTGCCGCCCGATGGTCGGAGCCCTCCCGTCCGTCGCGGATGCCGAGCCCGGGGCTCGCGACGAGCTGCCCCGGAGCACGGGAGCCAGGCGTTCTGGCGAGGCCATCGTCGATGTCGCCATCGGGGCCGCCCGGTCGACCACCGAGCACCGCCGCCGAGGGCGCGACGAGCGAACCTCGGCTCGGATCGCGCGCAGCATTGGGACGGCGCTCTTGATGTTCGCCCGTTCCGGTGGCGAGGAATGTGAGCTCCATCGGGCGCGTGGTCGAACGGCGATCCTCGCGTGTCGTGCGGAGCTGCGCCGTGTGGAGGCGCTGGATCTGATCGCGATCGAGCCGACTCGTGAGATCGGGGCTCAACCGCATGTGGTCGTCGGTATCGGCGAGGTTCACGGCACGTGGTCCGGCAGCCTGTCCTCCCCGACCGGCCACGCCCGTGTCCATCCGTGCGATGGTCGCGCCTCCGTGCGCGGTCGGAGACACTCCCTCGGGGATGACGTCGCGATCGGCGAGCTCCGTTCCGTCCGCCATCTCCGCGAGGTCGATTGCGATGACGTCGGAGGGAGGCGCCGTCATGCTCGCCGCTGCGCGCGGTGTTCGCTGCGAAAGCGCGAACGCAATCCACCCTACCGACGCGACCGCCCCGACGTGGGCAGCGAGCGACGCGAGGACGGCGGGCGCGAGCTGGCGATTTCGAATGCGATCTCGAATCATCGAACGAGCGCGAGGATCGAACGGCCCTCGCCCTCGAAAGCATAAGCGAACGACACGAACTCGCCATGCGCCCGATGTCCGCGCGCCAGGAACGCGGGTAGGAACCGGTGTGGGTTCGCGCCGAATCGCGGGCGCTCAGGACGTCGCGAAGCTTCGCCCGAAGCGACGTTCGGCGTTTTTCGTGGTGGCCTCGGCGATCTGGTCGAACGACTGACCGCGCAGCTCTGCCACACGCTTGGCGGTGTGGACCACGAAGGCCGGCTCGCATGGCTTGCCGCGCATGGGAACGGGCGCAAGGTACGGGCTGTCGGTCTCGACGAGAATGCGATCGAGCGGGGCCCAGCGTGCAACGTCCTGGATCGCGGTCGCGCTCTTGAAGGTCACGATGCCCGAGAACGAGATGTCGAAGCCCAGGTCGATGGCTTTCTCGGCGAAGGGGCGGTCTTCGCTGAAGCAGTGGATGATGCCGCCGACGTCGCGCGCGCCCTCCTGCGCAAGGACGTCGAGCGTGTCGGCTGCGGCCTCGCGCGTGTGGACGACGATGGGCTTTTTCACCTCGCGCGCGAGGTTCACGAGACGCGCGAACGTGGCGCGCTGAACGTCGCGAGGCGAATGGTCGTAGTGGTAGTCGAGGCCGATCTCGCCGACCGCGACCACCTCGGGCATGCGGGCCAGCGTGGAGAGCTCCTCGTAAGCCGCATCGTCGAGTGTCTTGGCGTCGTGCGGGTGAATGCCGACAGCCGCGCCGATGCGCTCGGGGATCCGTTTGGCGAGAGCCACCGCCGCACGCGCGGGCGCGAGATCGGCCCCGACACCGACGACCACGAATCCCGAGACACCGACCGCCGCCGCGCGCGCCAACACGTCGTCCGCCCCCGTCGGAAAGTACTGCGGGTCGAGGTGACAGTGCGTGTCGACGAGCTTCGCTGCCATGCCGTATCGTACCTCCGTGGCCAGCCTGAGCGAAGATGCCTTCCGCCGCCTTCTCGACGACAACGGCATCTTGCGTCCGGCGGCGCTCACGCCCCCGCCACGCTGGGGCTCGTACGCTGTGTTCGCGCAGCGGCCCGACGCTCGACTCGAGCTCGAGACCATGAAGCGCCACGCGGGGCGCTTTTTCTCGGCCAAGATCGGCATCACCGTCGACAAGCGCTACGACGACCGTGGCCCGCTCGAGGTCGACGCCGCGCGTTTCGTCGTCGCCACGGAAGACGGAACCGCGAACGGCACACGGCTGTGTTTCGCCCGTCGAACCGAGCCGGCAGATCTCGACGCTGCGCAAGCCGCCGAGCAGGCCCAAGGCACGTCGGGCCTCGCCTTGCTCGCCCAGCGCTGCCCCATGGTCTGGCTCGTCGTCCCCGAGACCGACGACGACCACGCGGCCCTCACGATCGCGACGATCTTCGCAAGCACGCTGCTCGGTCCGATCCTGGCGCCCGACGGCACGGCCATCTTCGGCGTGCGAACGGCGCGCATGAAGCTCGAGGCCCAAGCGCGCCATTAGCTGACGCCGAAGCTACTGGGACAAGCTCTGGCAGTAGCTCGCGAACACGTGCCCTTGCATGGTGCCTTCGGGGAACGTTGCCTTGACGTCGACGGCGACCCACGCGGGTGGCGTCGCGGAATCCTTCTCGACGAGCGTGGCTTCGACGGCCGTCGCGTTGGTGATGGGCTTGCTCGGCAGCTGGTCGCCCTTGTAGTCGAGATACGCCGCCGTCACGCCGTCGGCCTGAGTCAGCTTGGAACCGACGGCGCCGATCGGAATGCCCGACAGGACGAACGTGCGGTCCGGTGAAGGCGAGCCCTGCTTCGGACACGCCGGATCGCCGCCCGCGTAGGCCTCGATGTGGAGCGTCTGCGCGGCGCCGGTGCCGTCGGTGCCGTACTGACCGCGATCGAGCGGTGCTTTCACGCCGCCGATGTCCGCCTCGAGCGACGTCTTCAGGCAGTCGCCGTCGCAAGGCTCTTCGCCGTGCCCGTCGGGGCCTGCGTCGTTCGACGGCGACGATGCGTCCGTCCGTGTCGACGAAGACGAGGCATCGTCGTCGGATGTTTTCGTGGGCGTGGGTGTGGGCGTGCTGGACGAGCTCGACGAGCACGCGATCGCGAACAAGCCCGCGAGAACGACGGCCGAGAGCGACGAGAGTGGCGAGAGCGGGAGGACGAAACGGCGCGAACGACGGGTCGAAGCCAAGCTCATCGGTTCACGGTAGCAGACTCGACCGGCGTTGCCGCTCCGCTGTCGCGCCCTTCGCGCGAACGAACCGCAATCACCAGCAAGAGGGCCGTGCGCACCGCCCAGTCGAGGGTCGATCCGAGCCACACGCCGACGAGCCCGAAGCCGAGGGCGATGGCGAAGAGCCACGTCATCGAGAGGCGCACGAACAACGCCCCGACGACGCTCACGCCGAGCACCTGACGCGTCTGACCGGCCCCGCGCAGCGACTGCGCGATGACGATCGCGGTGGCCATGAAGGGCTGCGCCACCGCGAGGACCGGCATGGCGCTGCGTCCGATGGCGATGACCTCGGGATCCTTCGCGAAGAGTGGAAGAATGGCATCGCGGAATGCGAGCGCGACGAGGCCGAAGATCGTGAGCGCCAAGATGGCGTCGCGCGTGGCGATCTTCGCGGCCTTCCGCGCTTCGCCAGGCTTGCTCGCCCCGAGCTTCTGCGCGACGAGCGCGGCGGCGGCGATGCCGAAGCCGTCACCCGAGAGAAAACAGATCGACTCGACGCTGATGAGCGACTGATTCGCCGCCATGGCCGCGTCGCCGAGGCGCGCGATCATGAGCACGTAGCCCACGTACCCGATGTGATAGAGCACGCGCTCGAGCAGCGCCGGAAACGCAACGTGCGCGAGCTGTCTGGCTTCTTCGCGCGTGGCGTGGGGCGATGGCCCGGCGGGCTCCTCCGGCGGCGGTTCGAGCGGCTTGCGGAGCGAAACCGGTCTCCGTCGACTGGTGAGCGCGAGCGCGGCGCAGGCCGCTTCGAGTCCGAAGGTGATCGCGGTGCTGATCGCCGCTCCGCGTGCGCCGAGCGCCGGGATCGATCCGACGCCCAGAATGAGCGCGCGGTTGAGCGCGACGTGGATCACGTTGGCGAAGATCCCGATGACCAGCGGCGTCTTCGTGTCGCCACCCGCTTGCAAGGTGGCGATCGAGATCATCGAGAGGAAGACGAGCGGCGAGGCCGCCATGGTGATCGCGAGATAGCCGCGGGCTTCGTCGAGGGCCGCCGGTGACACGTTCGCGGCCACGAGCGGCAGCGCGCGAAGGACGAGCGGCGAGACGATGGCGAGCAGACTCCCGAGCCCGAAGGCCATCGCGAGCGAGATCCACGCGGCGCGCCGTGCGGCGGCGGGATTCTTCGCGCCGACGTGCCGGCCGACGCGCGCGATGGTGCCGACTTCGAACGATGCGAACACGCTCCAGATCGACCACTCGATTGCCCCGCCGAGCTGCATCGCCGCGAGCGAGGTCTCGCCGTGCTGGCCGAGCATGATCCGGTCAACGACGAAGACAAGCGTCTGCAGGAGCGAGTGCAGAATGGCCGGCAGGGCGAGGCGCCGGACTTCACGTGCGAGCGCGCCGTCAGCCAAGCCGCCGAGACTCCGAAAACCAAGGCCAAGCGCGCACGGGCCGCTAGATGCCTGGCAGCTCGCCCAACGTCAAGCTGCGTCGAAACGACGACGCCCTTCGAGGGCTACTCGGGTAGCCGGGCTCGAAGGGCGGCGGGCGTTCCGACTCGGTTCCGGGCCGATTCAGACGAGGATGTCGCTGTAGCGCTTGCGGACGAGCATGCTCGCGGCGTCGGCCGCGCAGTTGTCACAATAGCCAAAGCGGGAAGCGAGGCGGTCGAGGACCTCGCGGGCCTCACGCTTGTGGTTCATGTCGAGGCCGGATCCCTCGTCACGGACCAAGACGACGATGTCGCGCGCGCGCTTGGCCACCTCGGCACGCTTGTCGGCGAAGATGGCGTCGCGCAAGCGGCGAAGGTACTGCGGGAACACGTTGCGCCCATCGACCTTCTGGCCGGGGTGATCGATGGCCCACGCCGCGATGGCGCTGATCATCTGCTTGCGGGCTTCCTGGGGGTCGCCCTTCACGTCGAGCAAGCGCTCGACCTCGCGCATCATGCCCTCGTCGGGCTCCTCGTATTCGCCGGTGATCTTGTTGCGGATGCGCTCTTTCTTCGTCCACACGCTGACGTGCTGGACGTAGCGCTCGAACAAGTCGTCGTACTGCTCTTCGGCGACGAGACCGCTCGCGGCGTAGAACTCCTGCTCCCAGGTACCGAGCAGACGCGAGAGAAGCGCTTCACGGAAGAGCTTCACGTCGTGGTAGCCGCCGGCCTGGGTGTCCTGCTGGAGCCACTCGAACTCCGTCTTGTGCTGAGAGAGCTGATCGATCTCCTCGAGGGTGGCGAGGGGTGAGAGGCACTTGTAGAGCTGCGATTGCGCAGCATCGAGCAGGACGACGCGCATCTCGCGTGGGCTCGCGCCGATGCGGCCCTCGTAGATCGGATACGCGTCGCTCTCTTCGAAGACCTCGCGAACGCCGGCGCGGAGCACCTTCTGCGCGTCCGGCTCGAGGCGATCCGGCGCGCGCCCGGTTGCGTAGAGGTCCATCTTCTCGACGGCGGTGAGCCCCGAGAGCGCGTTCGAGAGCGCACGCGGATACTTGTCCGTGTTGGGCTTGCGCATGCGCGTGAGCACCGCGAACTGCGCCGCCATCGTGGTCGCGTGAGGAGCGACGTGACGGCGGATGTGCGGGGTCACGTGCGTGTCGTAGATCTGCTGTTCGTGCAGGTAGCTGCGCAGGTACGTGGTGCGAATCAGCTCGAGTCGGCCGCGGAAGCTCGCGAACTCGGGGTGCTCGCGGAAGGCATCCAGATGGAGCTCGTTCGCACTGCCCATCATCACGCAGTTGAGCGTGACGTTCTGCTGCGTGAGAGCGACCTCGCCGGTCTCGATGCTGAGCTGCAGGTACTTGAAGGCGTCGAGCGGGCGCTTGAGGATGTCGCTGAACTCGAGGAGGCCGCCGGCGGCGTCGATGAGCTCGCCCTTGGCCTCGTAGAGCGTGATCGCCTGCAGTGACGGAGGAAGCGCCGAGAGCGAGCGATCCATCGTGATCTGGCGCTCGGCGGCGTCGACGCTCATCTGCGGACCGACGGTGACCGCGCCCACGCGATAGCGCTGCGAGACGAAGTAGCGCTCCACCTGGACGTGCTTGAGCACCTCGGTGTACGAGCCGCCGTAGCTCGCGAGGAGCGCCTCGAAGACCTGCTGACTCTTGTGCGAGAGCTCACCTCGCATGATCCAGTCGCAGAAGCCGTCGTCGGGCGGCACGTTCGAGTCTTTCAGGAAGCGCTCGAGCAGCTTCTGGCGATCTTCCACCGGGACGAGGAACAGCGGATGGTCGCGAACCTCGACGAGGAGCTTCGCGTCGATCTGATCGTCGGGAAGGTGCGCGAACGTCGGAACCTGCGCGGCTTGCTCCTTCTGACCGAAGCCGAGGCTGCCGCGCAGCGTCTTGGTCGAGGGGAACACCCAGTTGAAGCGATAGAGCGCGCCTTCGTCGAGCGTCGAGTAGTCTTCGAGTGCCCGCATGATGCACGCGACGATCGTGCTCTTCGCCGAGCCGTTCGGGCCGTGCAAGAGCACGAGGCGATTCGGCCGCCCTTCGCGAACGAAGTTCGAGAGCGAGCGGTAGATCTCCTCCTGCACGTGCTCCTGACCGATGAGCGCGTGCGGCGCGAGCTGCGGGTCCCAGGGAAGATCGAAGAGCTTCCACCGCGTGAACTTCCCCGCGGGCTGCTCGACGCTGACCGTGCCGTAGTGATCGAAGCAGTCACGCACGTACCGACTCGCGTCACGCGCGTAGCGCATGGGATCCGACGCGAAGAGATCGAGATACTCCGCGAAGGCGAGAACGCGACGGCCGCGCTGGAATCGTTTTTCGACACTCGACGCGACGGCGCTGATCTCCGCCGCGACACTCGACCTGGACGTCATGTCCGAAGCCTACCAGGCAACGGCGTGCGCTTCACAAAAGCAACAAGGCAGAGCCTCTCGAAGAGAGAGACCCTGCCTCGTTCTAACGTGCAAGCTGCGACAGCGTTACTTGACCGGAACCGCGATCGGTCCCTTGCACGAATCGCCGTTGCAAATGTACGCCTTGACCGTGCCTTCGCACTTGGCGCCCTTGAACTTGGCGGCATGCTCGTCGACCGAGACCTTGTCGCCCTTGTCCCACTTCCAAGGCGCCTTGTCGTTCGTGTGCCAGGGCTTCGCCGCCGACACGCTGACCTCACCGTTGTTGCACGTCACCGTGAGGAGCGACTCGTCGCCCCCGGCTCGCGACTCCGTGCTCAAGGTCACAGCGGCGACCGCAAGACCAACGGCAACGACGGAGCCAAGGAACTTCGAAACGCGCATCGTTCATTCTCCTTTTTCACCGGTCACATTGCCTACGTGCCGGTGAGAAAAATCTGGGCGCCTTCTGCGGGGCCTCTGGGGCGAAAGTTCACCCCGCATGGGCTCAGGGTCAAGGGATTCGATTCGATTGCCAGTCACGGCCCCTGCCCTGGTTTGTCGTTCGACGGGGACGTTTCTCGAAACTTCAATCAACCGGCGCTTTTTTCTCTCACAAGCACATCCGGTTGAGGCTCTTCTAGCGAAGGTAGAGCTCGAGGTAAGGCTCGACGTCTCCGCCCTGTACGGACTGCGGGAACTGTCCAGATTGCAGGCCGCTCGCCTGCCTCTCCTGCATGCCGTCGCCGATTCGGTTGAACGCAAAGGTCGTTCCGGTTCGGCTCGCACCTTGGGCCACCACGGCGATGCCCTGGTCGCTCGGATCGCGATTTCGCCAGCGATTGACGATGTCTCGGACGTCCAGGCGAACGAGCGATGGCCCCGCGGGATCGACGCGGGTGACGGGCGCGCGCGTCTCCTCCGTCCTGGGAGCGAAGGCCCACGAGGTGGATCGGCCGTCCCATGCGTCGATGATCCGGGTCGCATGTAGGAATGCCGATTCGGGATCGTCCTCGGCGGTCGCCGCGCGCCGCAGCACGACGTATGCCTCGACCACGTTGGCGGTCTTCGGCAGCGGCGCCTCGAAACGCAAGAGCAACGTGCCCCCCTCGCGACCGAGCGCGAACGACGGAGGCAGAGCGCCGTTCGTGGGCCCCTGCCCTTTGCGAAGATAGGCGGCATCGACCGGGCGAATCACGAGCCGCCGCGCGGCGTCGATCGCCGGCTTTACGTTCGCCTTCTCGGGCTGACAGCGCCCGGCCACGCAAGCCGAGCCCGACACGCAGTCGGCTGCGGCCACGCACATGCGAGAGCTCGGCGTGCAGCCAAGCCCAAGCGCCCCAAACCCGAGCGCCCCGAGAAGCACGCTTCCGAGCACGTAAGCCGGCCGGCCAAACACGACCGCGAGCTTAGCCTGGTTCCTGGTTCCGCGTTCCGAGATCCGACTCGATGCATTAGCATGGCGCGCATGTCGGAAACCCCGACGCCGCTTCTGCGCGTGCGCGACCTGGTAACGAGCTTCCACACCGATCGGGGGAAGGTCCGTGCCGTCGACGAAGTGTCCTTCGACGTCGGCGAGGGCTCGACGCTCGGCATCGTCGGAGAGAGTGGTTGTGGCAAGAGCGTCACGGCGCTCAGCATCCTCCGGCTCATTCCGCATCCGCAGGGGGTCATCGAACACGGTCGCGTCGAGTTCCGCGGCAAGGATCTGCTCGCGCTCGGCGAACGTCAGATGCAAGACGTTCGCGGCAACGAGATCTCGATGATCTTCCAGGAGCCGATGACGAGCCTGAACCCGGTGTACGCGGTCGGGACGCAGATCGTCGAGGCCATCCGCCTGCACCAGAAGAAGTCGCGCAGCGAGGCGCGCGATCGAGCGGTCGAGATGCTTCGCCTCGTCGGCATCGCGTCTCCCGAGACGAACGTCGACGCCTACCCGCACCAGCTCTCGGGCGGCATGCGCCAGCGCGTCATGATCGCGATGGCCCTCGCTTGCGAGCCGAGCTTGCTCATCGCCGACGAGCCGACCACGGCGCTCGACGTGACGATCCAGGCGCAGATCCTCGACCTGCTCGGCAAGCTGAAGGACAAGCTCGGCATGGGCGTCGTCCTCATCACGCACGATCTCGGCGTGGTCGCGGAGGTCGCGACGGACGTCATCGTCATGTATGCCGGACGCGTGGTGGAGAGCGCCACGGTCGAAGAGCTCTTCGCCCGCCCGCGTCACCCCTACACGCGCGGCTTGCTTCGCAGCCTGCCGAGCTTCGACAAGGCCAAGCTCGAGGTGCCGCCCACGCCGGAGGCGGACATCGCGGGCGAGCGCGTCGGGCCAGGCTACCCCAAGCGTCCGAGACTTCCTGTCATCGAGGGTCTCGTGCCCGATCTCTTCGCGCTCCCGCCCGGATGCCGCTTCGCGGATCGCTGCCCCATGGTGATCGACGAATGCCGCAAGGCAGAGCCGGAATTGCTCCCGGTCGGGCCCTCGCGGAATGACGCGGCGCGGCCTCATCTGGCCCGCTGCATCCGGTCGGCCGAGGTGTGATACGAAAGGCCTGATGGCCGACAGCGAGAACGTCGCGCACGAGCAGCACGCCGAACCGGCCGGCACGAGCGCCCCCGCCCGCGTCATCCCGTCGGACATGCCGGCACCGGAGCGTCCTCGCACGCTCGTCGCCACCGAGCAGGTCGGCAAATACTACCCCGTTCGCGGAGGCCTCTTTTCGCGACGCGATCGCTTGGTTCGCGCGGTCGACGGCGTGTCGTTCCGCGTGCGCCGCGGAGAGACCGTCGGGCTCGTCGGCGAGAGCGGTTGTGGCAAGAGCACGCTCGGTCGCCTCGTGCTCCGTCTCGTCGAGCCCACGTTCGGACGCGTCGTCTACGACGGTCGAGACATCGTTCCGCTCTCGCAGCGCGAGCTCCGACCGCTCCGCCGCAAGATGCAGATCATCTTCCAGGATCCCTATTCGAGCCTGAACCCGCGCATGACGGTGCGCGAGATCGTGGGCGAGGCGATCCAGATCCACAAGCTCGCGAAGACGAAGTCCGACGAAGAGGCGATGGTTGCCACGCTCCTCCAGAAGGTGGGGCTCCGTCCGGACGTCATGCAGCGTTACCCGCACGAGTTCTCGGGCGGCCAGCGTCAGCGCATTGGCATCGCGCGGGCGCTCGCCGTACAGCCCGAGTTCATCGTCTGCGACGAGCCCATCAGCGCGCTCGACGTCTCCATCCAGGCGCAGATCGTCAACCTGCTGATGGACCTGCAAGACGAGCTCGGCGTCGCCTTCCTTTTCATCTCGCACGACCTTCGCGTGGTCCGTCACATCAGCCAGCGCGTGTGCGTGATGTACCTCGGACGCATCGTCGAGCAGGGCACCACCGAGCAGATTTACGGTGCCACCCTGCATCCCTACACGCGCGCGCTCCTCGGCGCCGTTCCGACGCCCGACCCTTCCAAGAAGCGACTCCGTATCGTGGTCGAGGGTGACGCACCGTCGGCGATCGATCCGCCTCCAGGCTGTCCTTTCCACCCGCGCTGTCCGCGCGCGCTCAAAGGCACGTGCGACCGCGAAATGCCGCAGTTCGCCGAGCTTACGCCTGGCACCGGACACAAGGTAGCCTGCTGGAATCCCCACACCGAATGACGACGTCTTCCCATCCCCCGCCGCGCGCGAACGGCAGTCTGCGCGATCCCCCCGAGAGGGTCGGTCGCTACGACGTCGTACGCCTGCTTGGCCAGGGTGGCATGGGTCGCGTGTGGCTCGCGCGTGACAGCGTTCTCGCGCGCAACGTAGCCATCAAGGTGCTTCGTGACGACCTCGCGCTGCCGCCCACGGTGCGCGCCGAGCTCATCGAGCGCATGCGCCACGAAGCACGCGCAGCCGCCGCGGTGAGCCATCCGAACATCGTCACGCTGCACGACATGGGCGAGGACGGGACGGTCGGGTTGTATCTCGTCTTCGAGTACGTCCCCTGCCCGCGCGAGCCTGCGCTCGGAGAGATCGAAGGGCCGGAGTCGCTCCGCGATCGGCTCCGCGAAGGGATCCTGCCGCTCGCCGAAGTGGCGCGCCTTGCACGCGAGCTCGGCTCGGCGCTCTCGTTCGCGCACGAAGCCGGCGTCATCCATCGCGACATCAAGCCGGAGAACGTCCTCTTCTCGCGCACGGGCGCGAAGATCGCGGACTTCGGGATCGCCCGCATTCCCGAGTCGACCATCACGCGGCAGAACACCGTGCTCGGCACGCCTGCATACACGGCGCCGGAAGCCCTTTCGCGCGGCGAGTTCGGGCCGAAGTCGGATCAGTTCGCGCTCGCAGCCACGCTTTACGAAGCGCTGACCGGCGTGCGCGCCTTCGGCAGCGAAGATCCACTCGTCACGGTAGCGCGTGTCTCGAACGAGCCGCCCACGCCCCTCGATCCCTCGCTCGGAAGCCCGGCGATCCTTCGGGCACTCACGAGAGCCCTCGAGAAAGGCCTCGCGAAGAGCGAAGGCGATCGCTTCGCCTCGTGCGCCGATCTCGGTGACGCTATCGCGCGCGCCATCGAGTGGCCACCGCTCGAAGATGCTCCGCCGGCCGACACTCCATCGACCGAGCGCATCGAAATCGAGATCGAGCGCCCGCCTCTGAGCTCGCGCGTGGCCCTCGCCGAGCGCGTGTCGCGGCTGAGCGATCGTCCGGGTACACTCCCCATCCTTGCCGGCGCCGAGACGCCCCTGCGCGCTTCGCTCTACGTGCGCAAGAAGACCGAGCGTGCGCAGAACATCGCGGTTGCGTTGTCGCTGCTGGTCATCGTGCTTCTGTTCTTCCTGGGTCGAAAGTCGCCCGAAGAGCGCGCGGCTCGGAACGCCGCCATCGCCTCCGCCGCCGCGGCCTCGGCTTCGGCTGCAGCAGCGGCAGCCATGATGGCCACCGCCCCGGTTCCTCACCGCCCTCGCCCCGCGCCTTCTGCTCGCCCGAGTGCGAGCACGATCACGCCCGCGGCGCCCGGTGTGGACGCCTCCACCGTCGAAGAGCCGAAGGCGGCCACCGAGCAAGACGGCCGCTAGAGCGACGCGAGTGAACGCTCGCGCCAACAAGAGGCTCCGCGCAGGTCAGTTCAGGGGGACGGCCTTTCCGCTCCCTTGCTGGACGCGATAGCGGTGCAGCGGTTCGACGCCGGAGATCGTCTCGGTCGCACCATGAGTCCAGCGAACGCTGATTGCGTCGACGCTTCGATTTTGGCCGAGGCCGAAGTGGACGACGCGTGAGCCCTGCTGAGCGCCGAGGCCGCCTCCGGCGCCGCGGACCCAGCGCTTCTGCGTGACCCCGCCCGCCGTCAGCGTCACCCATGCACCGATCGCATCACGGTTCGAGGTGGTCCCCTCGAGAGTGAATTCGACCCACGCGTTGTCGGAGGGGAATCGATTTCGCAAGACGCTGACGTGCGGAGTCTTCTCGTAAAACGAGCGGTCCTGCTCCTGCAGGTTCCTGTCCGTCAGGAGGATGTCGAGCTTGCCATCCTCGTCGAAGTCCGCGAAGACACCCGCCACCGCATTTTCGATATCGGCATTCGCCTCGTAG
Source organism: Labilithrix luteola (assembly GCF_001263205.1). GTDB lineage: Bacteria > Myxococcota_A > Polyangia > Polyangiales > Polyangiaceae > Labilithrix > Labilithrix luteola. Next base: position 8,308,824 of record NZ_CP012333.1, on the reverse strand, counting down.
GTCACGTCGGTGAAATGCCCGTGACCATCGTTCGCATACAGGCGCGAATAGTGGGTTCCGTACGAAGAGACGACGAGGACGTCGAGGTCCATGTCGTTGTCGATGTCGCCGAAAGCAACGTTGACGTCTCCCTCGTTGAAGATGATGCCCGATGGCACGCGCTGATCCAGGAACGTGAACTTCGGGGCGCCGGAGTTCATGTAGAGCATGCTCGCGTCGCTGAACGGGCGCTCGCGCGGATGCGCCAAGTTCGTCAGGAAAAAGTCGATGTCTCCATCGCCGTCGAGATCACCGAAGTCGGCGCCGTACGCGTGTCCGGCCGGATTCTGGGGATTCGGCTTCTTGATGGAGTGATTGGCGTCGACGCCGAGTGCGGCGGCCACGTCTTCGAAATGCCCATTTCGATTCTTCCAGAACTGAACGGGAGCCTGGAGGTAATTACCCACCAGGAGGTCGGGCGCGCCGTCCTCGTCGAAGTCGTTGAACACGGCGCCATAGGCCGCGCGTGGCTGCGCGACACCGAGACCGAAGCGCTCGTGTGCTTCTTCGAAACGCCCGCCACCCTTGCCGGCATAGAAGAGACTCGTCTCGATACGATTGGCATATCCATAGACGTCGAACCAGCGCCCGAGGAATACGTCGAGCACTCCATCTCCGTCGACGTCGGCAACGTCGATGGCCGACGGCGCACCGACGGACTCGACACCGGCCTCGGCGAGCGCCTGATAGCGACCGTGGCCATCGTTCAAGAGGACTCGATTCCCGAAGACGTCGTCGACGCGACCGTTGCAGTCGTTGTCGCGCCCGTCGAGGATCTCGCTCGCTCCGGGGTGCACGTCGGATCTCGTGTCGTCGCAATCGCCCTTCGCGATGCTGTAACCGTCGCCATCGGCATCGCTCGTGCTCGCCCCGTCGTCGGCAATGCCGTCGCAATCGTCGTCGACGCCGTTCGACGCAATCTCCGTGGCTCCCGGGTGGACTTTCGCGTTCGTGTCATCGCAATCCGGGTTCACGGCGTCTCCGACGTTGTATCCGTCGCCGTCCTGATCGCCGTTCAGGAACGGAGCCACGAAAACATCCTGGTCGCCGTCGTTGTCGAAATCGGCGAGTGCAACGACGCTCGCTCGCTTCACGCTCGGCACGTCCGGAAACGTACCCGCCGGAGCCTCCGAGAAGGCGCCGTGCCCGTTTCCGAGAAATGCAATCAATCCTCGACCAGCCGCCGCGGTGACGCCCGCGCTGCCCCAGCCGCCTTCGACGAGAACAACGTCGTCGTGCCGGTCGCCGTCGATGTCCGCCACGAAGGCGCGCGGCGAATCGAGCAACGCGAACGGCGCGCTCGTCTCGCGCGAAAACCAGCGTTCCTCGGGGCTCCACTCGCAGAAGCTCTCGCCCACGACTTGCAGGCGGAAGTTCCCGGCGACGCCCACCGGAAGGAACTGCCCGGGGACGAAGCTCATCGAGGTCCCACGCGAACGGTTCACCTCGACGGAGAGAAGCACGCTCGAATCCAGATGTTCGTAAACGAGCGCGTAATGCTGCGTCGGGAGGAGCGTGAGCGCCGCATCACTGACGTCGAACTCGAGCCAATTGTCGGGATTCGGAGATTGGACGTCGAACTCGATGGGAGGGAGGAGGTCGACGGCATCCGCCGAGAAGTCCCCCGAAGCAGGCGTGTCCTTGTCCGGGTAGGACGACGGATTGGTTCGACCGATGGTGGTGGTCAAACGAAGTCGTGCCGGGCCCTGCCCCTGCGCAAACGCGACGCGAAGCTTCTCGACGAGCAGCGGCGCGGACGGACGGATCTTGATCGCGTCCTGGGTCCCCCTCGGGTAGAGCTTCGTCGACGACGGGCGGCTCACGCTCGAATGACGCGTCCCCTCCGCGCCGAGGACGACCTGCGTTCGCTCCGCCGTCCAATCTCTGCCCTGACACAAACGCTCGAAGCCATCGGGCGACGTCGGGATGGTCGCAGGGGGCTCACGCTCGACCGGCTCCGTCGTAGCGTTCGTGGCCGCGTCGGATGTGCAATGGCTCGTCGAAAGAAGAAGCAGACCAAGCGGCGCAACGGACGACAACGTCCGAATCCCGGGCTTCATAGGGATGGAACTTTCCTTGCTCGAATGAAGACATCTCGATGGATGTCGTTCGTGCAATGGGCGCATCTCGGTCCGATTGTCCCGAAATCGGACGCGCGCGATTCATCCCGACGAACGACGCGAACCTCTACCGTTCACGCTCGTTGCGTTGCGCTCGCGGCTGAGATCATGTCCGTGTGAAATCGGCATATCCACCACGACGCGGAATCCAAAAAAGTGCCGGCTCGCGTCGACGAGGCGAGCCGGCGTCATGCCATCGAGAGTCGATCGTTCTACGGCCTCCCTCCGGAGAACGTCCTCGCGTGTAGCCTTACGGCGACGGTTCGACAATCTCCAGGTCGTCCGCGTCGAGGACGGCCGCGGAGCTCGCCGGGACGGGCGGCGGCTTGCGCACGGAGAGAACCTTCACACGGTATTCGAGCTCCTTGCCCTCGAGCGGGTGGATGGCGCGGGCGGTCACCGTGTCCTTGTCGACCTTCTTCACCTCGAGCTGCAGCGGACGGCCCTTGGGATCCTTCGCCTCGAAACGGCTGCCAACCGCGACGGGTGCGTCCTTCGGGAAGAGCGAGCGCGGAACGGCGACGTCGGGTACGCCGGTGCTGAGGGACGAGCCCGAGAGCTTGCCTTTTCGCTCTTCACCAACACTCATTCCGACGAGGCGCTCCTCGAGGGCGGCAAGCATTTTTCCTCGCCCGTGGACATAGGAGATCGGCCCGGTCTTGCTCGACGACTCGAGAACTTCGCCGCCCACGACGCGAAGCTCGTACTCACATTGCACCAGCGAGCCCTTTTCGATCTTCATCACGCGCCACGTTACCTGTGTCCGCGCCGCACGGTAAGGGACGTCGTTGCAACAAACGCCCACGTCTGCGCGAAGAGCGTCGCCGAAGGACGCCGCGTCCGCATGACGCGACTCCGCGACAAGGTCCCTAAACCTGACACATCGGATGGCGAGACTCGCGCGACGCTCGCGAGAGCACTCGTGCATAGGCGTCGACGGCGTTCGGAACCCGACGCGGCCGCGCGTTTGCCGAACGACGTGGTGCCCATGCTGCTGCGCGTGCGAGCGTGGTCGTCGTGAACCAAGCGCGCTTCGAGCTTGGTCAAGAGCCATGTGCTGGGTGGTGAGGGGCGTGGCGAGGGGCGCTTGACCTCTCGGCCACACGCTGTTTCGATCGCAATGATGGCCATGGCTCGCTTTTCGCGAAGCATCGCGCTCGTCGTTTGCGGCGCGGCCCTCGCGAGCTGCTCGTTGACCTCCCTCGATGGGTTCTCCGAACCACCTTCGGCCGCCGCCGGCGATGGGGGTGACGACGGGGCGAACACGAGCTCGACGGAGACGGGCGTGGATGCTGGCGTGGACAGCGGCATGGACGCGGGGGTGGATACGGGCAGCCCCGATGCAGACGCTGGGCCGTTCTGCGCGAGCCGGACGGACTCGACGTTCTGCGAGGACTTCGATGTCCCTTCGAGGCCGCCCTTGCCTGTCACCCGGCATGGAGGCGGCGTCGATACGATCGACTCCAACGCAGCGCTGTCGGCGCCGAATGCGCTGAGGATCGACCTCGGGCCGAGCACGACGGATGGGGATGCGCAGGCCTATCGGACGATGACGATGAACGTCACGACGCTGCCACATCAGGTGGTCCTGGAATGGGCGATTCGCCTGGACGAAGTGGCGTCCGCGAGCATCAGCGCCGCGAGCATCGCCATCGTCCAGGGTTCGAATCGCTACGAAGCAGTGGTCGACGTCGGCGCCAGCGATCTCCTCATCGAACAGACCTTCACGAGCGCTCCGCCAGCATCGGTCGCGCACTCCGTGCCCCAGAATCGTCGCGTCCAACTCGGCACCTGGACGCGCCTCAAGATGGACCTCACACGCGCGGGTTCGAGTTGGAAGGCCACGCTTTCACGCGACGGCGAGGTTTCGCTCGCGGACGTCCCTCTGTCGACATGGGACGGCATCTCCGGAGCCGATTCCGTCGTGTTCGCCGTGGGCGGTCTCTATTCCACGGCGTCGCCCACTCCGCTGACGTTCCGCTTCGACGATCTGGCGGGCCTTGTCGTGCCGTGATTTGGAACGGATCGTTCTCCGGCCCCGGCTGGAGAACGTTGCCTTCTCGAGCGACACGGCCCCCTTCACGCTCGCCTTCGAATTAACGCGGGCTTGAGTACCCTCGCGGCGCTCCTCGAGAGCGGCTCGCCGAGTGCTTTGGGTCTCGCGCCGTCGTTGACGCATTCCACGGATGCGAACGGGCGTGGAGGAGAGGTCCATGAGGTACGAGCTACCGTCGCTGTTGTCGTTCGCCGTGCTCCTCGTCACGAGCGCAGTGGTGGTCGCGGGTTGTGGCAACGACCTCTCGACGGAGGATCGCCGTGGCCGCTCCGGCGACGGGACCGATGGAAACGGTGCGTCGGGTGGAGACGGACCGAACTGCAGCACGACGTACGCGGGCCGGTCGTCTTCGCGTCGCCTGACGCGCTTCGAATACGAGAATACCGTGCTTGATCTGCTCGGAGACGCGAGCTCCCCCGCCAGCTCGTTCCCGGCAGAAGAGGTGTTCTACGGATTCGACAACAACGCCACCGAACGAGGAGTCTCTCTCTCGAGCTTGCGTCTCAGTACATGGACGCGGCCGAACAGCTCGCCGCCGCGGCGAACGTCGCAAAGCTCCTTCCCTGCGATCCGAGCAAGTCCGATGCTTCGCAATGCGCAAGACAGTTCATTTCGACGTTCGGGAAACGCGCCTATCGCAGACCGCTCGACGCCGCCGAAGTCGATTCGCTCTTCGCCACGTTCGAAGAGGGATCGGCGACATTCGGAAGTGGAGAACTGACCGACATTGCGACATTAGAACCGACCGACATTGCGACATTAGAACCGACCGACATTGCGACATTGCGACATTAGAACCGACCGACATTGAGGGCTACTGCGTCAACTGCGGCATTCCGATCGGAGAACCGACCGACATTGAGCCCTGCCCTGGTGCGGCATTCCGACCGGAGAACCGACCGACATTGAGCCCTGCCCTGGTGGGCGACAGGGGTCCCCTGGCGCAGGTGGACTTGTCTTCCAGGCGTGAGCGCGGTCCATCGGCTTAGGGAGCGTCCTGCGAGATTTTGCCCCGTGAGAACCGCCACATGTCCCGCGTCCCGCGATGACTTAGATTGGCGGCGTCGTGAGGAGCATCGGCACTGTTCCTCTGGCGGCCGCGAATGACTCGGTCTGCGTGTGGACTCGGAAGAGGCGGAACGCGCTCGCGCGCGCCTTCGCGCTCGGACTGCTTCTCGCGTGGTCGCTCTGGGGATCCACAGCTGACGCGGAGACGCCGGCTCATGCGCAAGTCCCCGGCCAGCCGCTCGCGCTACCCGCACGAATCGACGAAATCCGCATCGAAGGACTCGCTAGGACGAAACCCTTCGTCGTTCGACGAGAGCTCGGGTTCGTCGAGGGCGACGTCATCGACCAGCACGCGTTCGATCTCGCCGTCGCACGACTGTGGAACACCGCCATCTTCGCGCACGTCGATGCGCACGTGGTCCGCGACGCGGAGCGCAACGTGCTCGTCTTGCGTATCGAAGACAAGTGGACCCTCATTCCGATTTTCGACTTCGGCTCCGGTGGAGGGGCGTTCTATTTCGACGTTGGCGCAACCGACAACAACGTAGCCGGCCGCTTCCTCGACGCCGCGGCGGAATACCAGAACTTCCAAGGCCTCCACGGCGGACGGGCCATGTTCCACGATCCGCGCTTCCTCGGAACACGCACGGATCTCTTCGTCAAAGGCGAGCGCCTCGTCCGTCCGCGCCCCGGCTTTTCCGACCAACGCACGCTCGGCTCGGTCGAGGTCGACCGGCTAACGTTCGAAGATCGCATACGCGCTGGACTCCGCGTAAGCATATTCGCCGATCGGTTCGTTCCCCCCACCCACGGCACAGCGTTCTATCCTCCGGAGACGAACACGGTCCTCGTCGAACCGAGTTTCCGCATCGGCCGTGTCGACACCGTCCGACTGCGCCAGCGAGGAGCGAGACTCGAGCTCCGTCCTGGCCTCGGCTTCAATTGGGGTCAGGACGAGGGGACCTATGTCTCCTTCGTGGCTGAGGTACTTGCTTTCGCGATGTTCGGTCGTCGATGGAACCTTGCGACACGTGTACGCGCCGCGGGCATCGACCACGTCCCCGAACAGCTCGAGCTCTATGCCGGAGGGCTGGATTTCATCCGTGGCTTTCCGGACAACTTCGTGCGCACGCAAGCCTACGCGCTCACGAACGTCGAGCTACGCTTCGTCGCCTTCGATTCGACGTGGCTGGCGTTGATGCCCGCCGTCTTCACGGACGCCATCGCCGCGCGCTCACCATCCGGTACGCCCGGCACGGCACTGTCGGTGGGTGCCGGCCTGCGCGTACTCGTACCGAAGTTCGTCGGCACGGGTGCCCGCGTTGACTTCGCAATTCCGCTCGAGTCGACGTTGCGCGCCGTGACTGTTGCCGAACAACCGCTTTTCGGCCCCGCCACGCCGACGCCCAACATGCACAGCTTCCAACTGAGCCTCGGCGTGTACCAATTCTTCTGATGACCATCCGGTCGCACCTTCGGCCATGGCGAATAGCTCACTACCGAGACCTGACTGACATTGAGGCTGGACGGACAAAGTGACCGACAGTGCGCGGCGAGGACAGAACCGACCGACGTTGGCTGGACCGAGAACCGACCGACATTGGCCTGCGTGAACAAGAGTATCCGGCCGTTCGCAATGGCGTCATGCGCAGAGCCCCCAACTGGCCCGGGCCATCGGGAAAACTGGCACGGCCAGAGTCACCTTCGGAATCTGCACAAGAAAACCGAACTGAATCTCGGCACGCCGCGTGCTGGAGCGCGTGGGATGTCGCTTCCTCGCTGCATCCGCCCAGGAGTTACGTGGTTCATCACTCGCCGCGTTACGCGCCGGCACTACCTCCTGCGACCGGACGAAGATGGTACGACGCAACAGATCTATTGGTACTCCACGGGAGTCATGGCCGCGAAGTTTGGTATGGAGCTTCATGCCGCCCAAATGCTCTCGACGCATCTTCACGAGGTGCTCACGGACGTCCGGGGCGTGTTGCCGGCATTCAAACGTGATCGCAATCGGTTGGTCGCCAACGCGCTCAAGGCTCATCGTGGATGGCCCGAGGAAGTCTTTCAACGCGCTTCTGATAGCTGCGTGGAGCTACATGGCGCCGAGGCCGTGCTGAAGGAAATCGGATACACGCTTGCCAATGTGGTCGAAGCGGGGCTGGTCGAAGATCCCGACGACTGGCCTGGGGTTACCGTTTCCGTCAACGATATTGGACAGCGCGTCATCGAGGTCGAGCGACCTTCGGTTTACTTTGACCCCAATAACCCCAATTGGCCGGAGCGCGTCACGATACCGATCACGATGCCACCGGCGCTGATCGAAGCCTTCGGCGCGCGCGCCAAAGAGGTGCTCGTTTCGTCGGTGCGCGAGGCCATCGCGTCTGCTCGCGCGGCCGCGCGAAGTGCCGGCCGCTTCGTGAAAACGAGCGCTGCGAAGTTGTGCAGAATTCCGTTCACGCGGCGCTCGAATAGCCCCAATCCCTTCCGCTCGCGAAATCCGAGCTTTGCTACCGGGGGTAACGCGGAGATGGCAAAGAAAGCGCGCGCCGAGAGGAAGCAGTTTCACGAGCTCTATCGGCGCGCGCTCGATGCACTGAAGAAGGGCGTCGCCGGTGTTTGTTTCCCGCCGGGCACATGGCGGTGGGCGCGAGAGCTCTTGCCCGGCTGGCTCCTCGGCGTGACGACGATAAGCCTCGAAGCCTCCTGCATTCCCCAAAAGAGAGCGAGCTGAGGTCTACGCACTGATGCGCGATGGCAACGGCGTCGGCCAGAACCTCGCGCGAACGGCAGTTTCACGACAGTCGGATCGTGAAGTTCATACGCTCTCGCTGTGAGCCGCGTCGCGTCGTCTCGCTTGCGCAATCAATGTCGCTGCGAGCATTGGCGAGTCCGAGTCCAACCGAGATCGTCGAGGACCGTAGAGTGAGAGTCTCCCGTCGCCGCTCACCTTCCCGAATGCGGTCCGACAAGGCCCGATGTCGTGAGTGCCCCGCCGATCAGCTCATGGCAAAAGTCGTCAAGCTCAAGATCTTGCCTGGCGATCTCGAATCACGGGGGGCGCGGCGGGAATGGCGCCGGCGCGCCTCGACGATGGCAACACGGTGATCAAGGTGAACGGCAACTGGCTATACGACAGGCCAGTTTCCGCGCTTCAGGCCACGTAATTATTCAGCGCCAAGAGAGCGGAAGCGCGAACCGAGCACAACGTTTCTCATGCTCGAGCCGAGGTCGGCACGCAACGCGAACCATCCAGAGGAGACGGGCGTCCTTACCTACTGCGCTTCTCTCCTCGCGCTTCATTTTGGCGAGCGATGCCGGCGAGGGCCCTTGCTACAGCGCACACGCGCGTATCGTCGGACGACATCGTTCAAGGCACGACGCCAGCGCGAACGTGAACGGCGTACTTCATCGACGACAAGACGAGACGGTTGGGGCAGCGCCCCGGGGTGACACTCGGCTGACCTGCGCGCGAGGGGCTCGGACCATCACCATCGCGGCGGCGTTCGACATACGGCGCGAAGGAGGCGGCGCACCGCCAGCTGGCCTGCAGAGGCGCGGCCGGGATCACACACGGGAGCGTGACGGTCTGGCACGCACGGTGCTGCGAAATGGTGCATGCCTACGCAAACCGAGCTCATCGAATCCGAGTATCCCCCTGGCGGCCCCGTCTCTACCTTGGGTCGCGTCATCAATTTCCTCTTCGGCGTGCTCTACACGCTGCTTATCGTGCGCCTCGTGCTCGAGTTCATCAACGCGGCACGAGACTCGGGATTTTTCGCCTTCATTCGCACTCTCACCGATCCGTTCCTCGCTCCTTTCCGAGGGATCGTGGGCAGCACTGCGGTCGACGGGGCTCACCGCATCGTCTGGCCGGTCGTCATCGCGATCATCGCGTACATGATCGTGCACGCGCTGATTCGGGGATTTCTCCGTCTCCTCGTGCGTGCGTGACGGCGTATGGGCATGCTCCAACCCCATCTACGGATTTCCGCGGCGCATCACCGCCTTTACCGCCGGGCAGTTCAATGTCGGTCGGATCTCCGGCGCCTTACCGCCGTTTATGGGCATGCTCCAACCCCATCTACGGATTTCCGCGGCGCATCACCGCCTTTACCGCCGGGCAGTTCAATGTCGGTCGGATCTCCGGCGCCTTACCGCCGTTATTACCGCCGGGCAGTTCAATGTCGGTCGGATCTCCGGCGCCTTACCGCCGTTACCGACCGCCAGTTCAATGTCGGTCGGATCTCCAGGACTCCTCCTTACCGCCGGGCAGTTCAATGTCGGTCGGATCTCCGGCGCCTTACCGCCGGTCGGATCTCCGGCGCCTTACCGCCGTTACCGACCGCCAGTTCAATGTCGGTCGGATCTCCAGGACTCCTCCAGGACTGCCGCGTCAGTTCAATGTCGGTCGGATCTCCAGGGTTCCTCCGTCGGGTCTCCAGGACTCCTTCGCGAGCTACGGATGCGTCGCCGGTACCGGACTCCGCGCGGTCAATGACGCCCCTCCGCCCGTCCTGAAGTAGCCCCCCCGCCACGAAGACTGCGCCGACGCCGGAGGCTTCCCCTGCCCGTCACGTCGTTCGTGGTCGCGCGACCGAGGACGAGCACACGCTAAACAATCGATGAGCGTTCGGCGAACGAGCGTGTTTCCGATTGTCGTCGTGACGAGCTCTCGATGACATCGAGCGCATGAAGACCACCTTCCTGCTCCTCGGTGCATGTACGATTCTCTCGACGCTGTCGTTCGCGCCCGATGCGAAGGCGGCGGTGACCATGACCCTCGGCGGTGGATTGGGGTCACAGGCCACGGGGAGCGCGTGTGGAGCCCCCCATCAGTTCGAAGGGTTTTCCGTGCACTCGTCGAGCCCCGTATCCCTGCCGGACGGAACCTATCGCGCGTTCATGGGCGGTTCGACGTCGTGGCAGATCAAGAAGTTCAATACGACCGACCCGGACATCCCCATCCAGGGGTTCGTCCGCGTTGACGTCATCGAGGTCTCCGTGTTCGGCGCCGAAACCATCCGCGCTTCGTACGTCAGGTCGCTCGACACGAGCGGCGTCTACGGCGCCACGGCGACGACGGGCGCCCTCATCCCGGACAACCAAGAATTCGGCACCTTCGTCGCCGGCGCGAACAGCGGCGCTCGTTACATCGTGCGCGGGACGGCATGGTCGGACGCCTGCAGTCGCGCGTACGTGATCAACGTGCGTGTCGATCTCGTCCAGCAGTAATCAAACTGCGTCGAGCCGCGCGACGTCACACATCTCCGCGACGTCGTGAGGACATGAAGTCGAGCGGGACGCGTGGCTTCCGAGCAATCGTGGGCAATACCATGATCGGAAGCCCCCCGTTCGTGTGGCCGATCGTCATCGCCATCGTCGCCTCGAGGATCGTGCGCGACCTGATCGGCGGAGTCTTCTGTCTCCTCGCCCACACGTGACGCGCGCGAATACGCAGGCCGAGCCAGCGAATGCGTGTGGGGCCCGCCGCACGGTAACGGGTCCGACCATGGGCTCCGATGCGCGTTGCGTCCTTCCCTCGTTCGCTCGCTAGGCCCCCGAACCGCGTTGACACCGCCTTTGCTGGTGACGACTCGTACTGAGACGTCCGCGTTTGGCCGCTCGCGCGAGGAGGCGCCAGCCGGCCGGAACGTCAAGGACACCGGGGGGCCCAATCACCATGTTGCACCGCGATGACGACGGCGAACGAGTCGATCTCGAGGCTCTGCTGCGCGAGGAGGCGCCGGAGGAGCCACCACGGACGCAGACACGAGCACGGACGCAAACGATGCCCCCGCCACTCCCGCTGCGCCCCGACGAACAAGTGCCGTGCGATCCACTCGCGAGCGTGCCTTACGACCTCTGCCTCCTCGTCTCACGGCTTTCGGCAGCACCGCCAACACCACCGGACTCTCTCGAGACGCTGACGACCGAGCATCCGAGCGCACCGCCGGTCGCCGCGGAACGACGCTCGTCCCCGCTGCGGGAACGGAGCCGACGTCGGGCACGGGCCGTCGCCGCCGCGGTCGCTGCTGGGATGGTCGTGACTGGAGCAAGCGCTCTCGCGCTGTTCCGAACCGACTTTCTTTTCGCCGAGGCAAGTCCCCCCACGCTGACCGATATGGGAGGCGCCCGATCGATCCCGACGCCGATACTCGCGCCCACGGAACACACTGTGCTCGCAACCCGCGCGCCGGAGGTGCCTCCCGCTGCGAACACGACGGCGCCGCCCTCCCACCGGCGGCCGCACGCGTCCCGCTCGGACACGAAGGCAAAGCTCTCCGCGCAGGAGACGACGACCAACGAGGCGGTCGCCGAGCCTGTCGCACTAACGCCTGCGAGCCCCCCGCCGGATCCGCCCTCGACCACGACCGCTGACTCACCCGAATCCGCGGGAGCTCGCCCACTCGAGGAGCACGCTCAGGCACCGATGCCCGCGCCGACCAACTCCCCCGCCGCAGACTCGCTCGAGGATGCGATGCGCGCCGCGGTCAACGTTCGGAAGGAGTCACCCACCGAGGAGACCGCAGCGCACGCCGGGCCGGGCCGTCCGTCGCTCGGAGCAACGACGGTCGCGCTCCGCGCCGTCCTCCCTGCGGCAAGCGCGTGCCTCGAACCAGGCGACACGGCTCGCAGCGGCCGCGTCGTGTTCGCCTCCGATGGCAGTGTCGTGCGCGTCGAGCTGGCCGGTTCGACCCCCGAGGACAACTGTATCCGCGCGGCCCTTTCGAACGCCAAAGTCCCACCATTCCGTGAGGACTCCTTCGCGGCGAGGGTAACCGTGCGTCCGCGCGGCGGCGAGCAGGGTTTCTAGGCCAGGTCCGTCGGTTCAACGCCCTCGGAGGGAGCTCGATAGCCGCCACGTGGTAAGCGGGCGCTGGAGGATGGCGGTCGTGATCGCGCAATTCGCACTTGCAGGTCTGCGCCCAAGCGCTGCAAAAATGCGATCATGGACGCGAAGAGTCTCCACCGCCCCTTGCTCGGCACGCACCTTCTTCTGGGCGTGCTCCTCGCGGCGGGAGCTTCCACCGGGGCGTGTGGCAGTGACGACGGCGGGTCCACACCGAGCGCGCAAGCTTGCTCGGGCGAGGCCTGCCTTCCCGAGACGAGTGTTCCTGACGACGCGGGCGTCGATGCGGCTTCGACGACGGACGCGGCCCACGACGCCGAGGCTGACGTCGACGCGGCCACGCCACCACCTCTGTGCCCAACCGCGCTCGACTACACCACCACCTACACGGGCGGCTCGATCAGCGGCGAGTACGTCAAGATCCGATTCGACACGGCCGAGAGCACCTATCGACTCCAGTTCGTGGAGTCCTGGATACCGACCACGGCCGGAACGATGGAGCCGACCCGCGCCGGTAAGACGATTCACGGGACGTTTACTCATCCGACGACGCTGCCTTCGAGCGAACAGAACCGGTGCACCTTCGTCCTGCAAGATGGCCAGACCGACGACGGCACCTACACGGTGACGATTGACCCGAAGACACCTCCGACGATCTTCGTGGGCAACGACGTCGTCACCGGCGCGATCCCGGGCGCGACGATCTCCTCCCCTGGGATCTCGGCGAATCCGAGCATCGTCGTCGGAGTCATTCCCGCACGAACCTTCGCGTCGTTCCTCTTCCTCGCGTTTCGTGAGCTCGAGACGGACTTCACCAAAATCGCCGGTCGTTACAACGAGCTCGGCCTGCACCTGACCCCCACTGGATCAGCGAATCAAACCGCATTGCCTCAGGGATGGGAGCCCGACGCCATCAACTGGACGGAGACGCTCTCCGCGGATGGCTCCTGCCAGCGGGAAGGGATCGACTACTCCTGCCATACGACGGGCACCCCCTGGGCGCAGCGCCTGAATTCGGACACGACGCCCGACGATGTCTTCGTCAGCAGAATCGTCTCGGCTTCATCCCCATACGCGTACACGGGGCAAGTCTCCGCGATCGTCCTTCTCGCCCCCAGCCAAGCGCGCGGCGTGATGATCGCGGGCAAGGTCGGCGGTCAGATCGTTCCGGTCGTCGTCCGCGTGGGCTACTCGCACCTTGACGCGATGAACCTCATGGCCACCATCATCGACGACCAAATCGGCCTCTCCATTCTATCCCCCGTGAAGCTCGTTTCGGCGCAGGCGCTCGATGGACGCTACACCAGCGTGACCAGCGGTTCGGTCTGCACACAGGTGGACATCAACGGCGTGAGCGCAGCTCCTGCTGGCACGAACGGTCTCAACGCGAGCATCCCCCACCCCGAGCTGCCCGGGCAGTTCTCGGGTGGCTTCTTTCACGCGGCCGCGGGGACCTGCGCGCAGAGCCCTTCCCTCGCCTCACGCTCGCGCATCGAGTATCCGTCCGTGCGCTTCGCGAGTGGCACCACGGCAACCTTTGTCGACCCGACGGGTGCACCGGTCACGGCGACGTTGACGATCGACGCCACGCAATCGACGCCGGGCAAGCTCCTCGTCACCACGCAAGCGGGACTGACGGCACGGACCACGGACGGCGATGCCGGTGATGCCGGCGTGCCGGTTTTCAAGGCGGGCGACGTCGGCGTCCTCGTGACGGCCGGAGAGGTCTACGCCCTCCTGATGAACAACGCCCAGTACAACCCGTTCTTCACTATCGGCCGCTTCGCCGAGCCGTGAGGGTCCGTCGCCCGCCGATACCCAGAACGATCGTCACCGAGGCCGCGAGCTCTGATTCTGCCAGCGCTCCAGCGTGGCTACGAGCGCAAGTCCGGCTTCACTTCCCTTGCCACGAGCTTCTTCGGTTTCGAGCGGGTGACCGTCGACACCAGGCAGAGCGACGAACGGGATGAAACGAAAACCGTAACCGGCGCTCGCGAGACGGTCCGTGTCCCTGTCGGCGTCGAACACGAGCAGCGTGATGCGGGAGAGCGACGCGTCGAGACGGCCGGAGTGGACTTCTTCTTTGAAACGCCGACAAGGATCGCACCACGACGCGCCCGCGTAGACCACGAGCGTGCGGCCCTCCCCGCGTGCGCGAAGGCGTTCGGTACGAATCAGCGAGAGAAGATCCGTGTCTTCGGACGCCACCAGCACGCGAATCGGCTCGGGGTGTCCACCATCGACGGCCGCCGCGCGCGCCTGGCTCACGACCGGAGCCGTCGCGGGCGCGTCCTGCGTGATGCTCGGCTTCGTACCGTTGCACGCGAGCAAGCCAATCAACGCCGGAACTCCGGCCATTCTCATCGCGGCCGGCCCTGGGCAATCCAGGTCTCGACGAGCTGGATGTCTTCCGCCGAGAGCGACGGATAGCCGAGCGGCATGCCGCGAACGGGCCCCATGATCCCGCCTTCCTCGTCGTGGCGAGCGACGAGCGCCGCGACGAGACGCGGAAGACCCTCCGGATCTTTCGTGAAGACGCTGGTGCGTTCGCCCTTGTCGTCGAGAAAGCCTGCGGCGATGCCGCCGTAGTCCGAAAGGTTGAGGCCGCGCGGCTTGAAGCCGAAGCCGCCCGAATTGCCAGGTCCGCCGTCGCCAATCGCGTAGTCCGGCTCCGAATGGCAATGCCAGCACGTCCGGTGGAAGACCTTCTCGTCGACCTCCTTGAAGGTCACCCTTCGCGTGAGCACGGGCAGGCGTTCGAACGTCTTCGGGCTCGGGGCCGCTGCGAGCTCCGCGCTCATCAGATATCCCGCCAGGTCTTTCACTTCTGGCTCGGTCAACGCGATCTTCGGCATCGGCGTGTCCGGTTTGACCCCCTTCGGATCGCGCAGCCACGCGACCAGCTTCGAGGCGCTCATGCGATCGCGTGTAAAACGCAGGTCCGGGGCGAGCGTCCGTGCGCGCTCGAAGGCCTTGCCGTCCATCGGCGGCGGCGGCGAATTCTGCACGGACGCGACGCCCGAGAAGGCATGGCAGCTTCCGCACCCTTTCGCGTCGAGCAGCGCCCTGCCCTTGCCGAGGTCGGCGCCCGCCAGGTCCACCGCACCGGCGCCGTCATCCTCCGGCACGAGATACGCGGCGAGATCCCGCGCGTCGGCCGACGACATCGCGAGCCGCGGCATCGATTGCACGAGATCCGGACGCAAATCGGTCGGCTGCAGCAGGTACTGCTCCACCCACTTGCGCGAAAGGCGCTTGCCCGTTGCCTCGAGTGAAGGGGCGAGCGCGAGTTCTTTCACACGAGGCTTCCACCGCGCGATGGTGGCGGGCGGCGCATCGAACCGGTCCGCCAGGATGTCTGCATGACACTGCACGCAATGCTTGCCACGAGGCGCGGCCGCATGACCTGCGCCGTCGTGACAGCGATTGCATTCGTACGCGAGCACGAGCTCTTTGCCGTGCGCCGCGTCGGCCACGGCTTCTTTCGGCAGCGCAGGGGTGCGGATGGGCGATGCGTCCGCCACCGGCTCGCCGCCGGCAGGCTTTCGATGACATCCCACGAGTGACGCAAGCGACGCGGCGAGCATCACCGCGAGACCGAGAGCCGACGAGACGCCGACGCGAAAACTCATTCGAGGATCCGCGGGATGCGCTCAGACCTTGGCCGCCACCGTGGTCGTCGTTCCCTTCGGCGCCGCCGGCTTGCAGACGCCCGGAGTCTTCGTCATCTCGACGCAACGCTTCGACGCGGCCTCGGCTCCCGCCGCATCGCCCTTTTGGCTCCGCAAGCGAGCAAGCGCGGCGTACGCAAACGGCGACCCCATCAAATCTTTGTCGGCGAGCTTGCCGAGAATCTCGAGCGCCTCAGCTTGTCCGTGCGTCACGGCGCTCAGCGCTTCGCCGAGATCGGCCTGAACCGTTGGGTCGTTCGGGCGCTTCGCGTCAATCTCCCGAAGGGCCTGGATGGCCCACTCGACGTTGGCCGCCGGCGTCCAGTCCAGGGCCTCCCGCTTCTTGACCTCGCGAATGTTGCCCGCCGTGCGCACGACCGCCATCGCGAAGACACGCATGGCGCGCGTTTCGAGAGGATTCCCGCCCGCCTGCGTGTTGCGAATCGCAGCGAACGTGGCGAGGACGGTGCGCGCCGCGGCGACATTTTGCCCATTTTCGAGGGACTTTTCGGCCCTGGCTATCTCTTGAACGGGCGTGGGCTTGGCCACCTCCTCGAGCCCCACGGACATCCCGCACGCATGCGCCGAACGCGCGGAAATCGGAAGGAGAGCGGCGGCAGCAACGAGCGGGAGGACCCGAACGAGAGTGAGGCGAGCGAGCTTCATGATGGTACCTCTGACGGCTCAGGTTTTCGAAAGTTCCTGGAACACTCGCACGTCGCTCGGGCTTGCCGTTTCGTGACGCGCCACGACACGTTCGGTGTGACAAGGTGCGTCACCTGACCCGCTTCCACCAAGCTGCCGACTCGACTACGAAACTCCCATCCGAAAGCGGTGCCGCCCTCTTGTCGTTTCGGCGCACCGCCCCTCTGGTCTCTCCTTCTTTCCAAGAAGTCCCAATGACCACCAGCGAAGCACTCCAGAAAGCTCCGGACACTCCCGCTGCCAGCCCTCGCCAGGGCACGCAGCTCGACCACCTCGCCGCGCTCTACCGCCAGATGCTCGTCATCCGGCGCTGTGAAGAGGAAGCCGCTCGCGCCTACGCGCAGGGCAAGATCGGCGGGTTCCTCCACCTCTACATCGGCCAGGAAGCGGTCGCCGTTGGCGCGATCGCGAACCTCAAGCCCGAGGACTACGTCGTCACGACCTACCGCGATCACGGCGTCGCCATCGCCAAGGGCATGAGCGCCCGCGCGATGATGGCGGAGCTGTTCGGCAAGGTCACGGGCTGCTCGAAGGGCCTCGGCGGCTCGATGCACATGTTCGACGCCAAGAACCGCATGCTCGGCGGTCACGGCATCGTCGGCGGGCACATCCCGCTCGCCGCCGGCGCCGCGTTCGCATCGAAGTACCGCAACGACGGCAACGTCACGCTCTGCTTCTTCGGCGACGGCGCGGTCAGCATCCAGGGTTTCCACGAGGGCGTCTCCCTCGCGGCCCTCTGGAAGCTCCCTGTCGTCTTCATTTGCGAGAACAACGAGTACTCGATGGGTACGCCGCTCTCGCGCACGCTGAGCGTCGAAGACGTCTCGCAGAAGGCCGTCGGCTACGGCATCGATCGCGATCGCTTCTTCGCCGACGACGTCCTCAACGTCGAGCATCGCATTGGCGAGGCGGTCAAGCGCGCGCGCGAGCAGTCGCTCCCCACGCTCGTCGAGGTACGTACGTACCGCTACCGAGGTCACTCGATGAGCGACCCGGGCAAGTACCGCACGTCCGACGAGCTCGACGAGCACAAGAAGCGCGACCCGCTCCTGCGCGCGCGCGAGCAGCTCGAAAAGGAAGGCTTCGGAGCCGCACGCCTCAAGACGCTCGAAGACGAGGTCGAGGCCGAGGTGCTCGACGCCGTGAAGTTTGCCGAGGAGAGTCCCGAGCCGGACGCCTCGATTTTGGAACCGACCACCTACGACGGCCCGTTCGCGGCCTGAGCGACGAAGGAAGAAGACAATGAGGGTCCTCAGGTTCCGAGAAGCCCTGCGCGAAGCGATGATCGAGGAGATGGAGCGGGACGACCGCATCTTCCTCATGGGCGAAGAGGTCGGCTACTACCAGGGCGCGTACAAGGTCAGCGAGGGCATGCTCGACAAGTTCGGGCCGCGCCGCGTGATCGACGCGCCGATTGCGGAAGGCGGCTTTGCCGGTCTCGGCGTCGGCGCAGCGATGGTGGGTCTCCGCCCGATCATCGAGTTCATGACGTGGAACTTCTCCGCCGTCGCGTTCGACCAGATCCTGAACAACGCGGCGAAGATCCGTCAGATGTCGGGCGGCCAGTTCAACTGCCCGATCGTCTTCCGCGGTCCCAACGCCAGCGCGCGTCAGGTCGGCAGCCAGCACAGCCACGCGATGGAGCACTTCTACGCCACGGTGCCGGGCCTCAAGGTCGTCGCCCCCGCCTTCCCGGCGGATGCGTATGGCCTCATGAAGACGGCCATCCGTGACGACAACCCCGTGCTCATCATGGAGTCGGAGACGCTCTACTCGGTGAAGGGCGACGTGCCCGACGACCTCGACGCCATCCCGCTGGGCAAGGCGCAGATCGTCCGCCCCGGCAAGGACGTCACGCTCGTCGCCTACTCGCGCATGACCCACGTGGCGATCGAAGCCGCGGCGCAGCTCGAGAAGGAAGGCATCTCCTGCGAGATCGTCGACCTTCGCTCGATCCGCCCGCTCGACGAGGACACGATCATCCACTCCGTGCGCAAGACGCATCGCTGCGTCGTCGTCCACGAAGGATGGCCGTACGGCGGCGTCGGCGCGGAGATCTCCGACCGCGTCCAGCGCCTCGCGTTCGACTCGCTCGACGCGCCGGTTCTCCGCGTCACCACCCTCGACGTGCCCATGCCCTACAACGCGAAACTCGAGCAGTACTGCATGCCGCAAGCCGACCGCGTCGTCGGTGCGGTCAAGCGCGTCGTGACGCGCGGTCGTGCGGGTTCGAACGTCTCGGCGCAGGCCTGAAGGAGGAGATCGCGATGGCAAAGATTCTCGACATGCCGAAGCTCTCCCCCACCATGGAGGAGGGTCTGCTCGTCACCTGGCACAAGAAGGAAGGTGACAGCGTTCAAGTGGACGACCTTCTCGCCGAAGTCGAAACCGACAAGGCGACGATGGAGTTCCGTGCCTTCGACAAGGGCACGCTGCT
Organism: Labilithrix luteola; assembly: GCF_001263205.1. Lineage (GTDB taxonomy): Bacteria > Myxococcota_A > Polyangia > Polyangiales > Polyangiaceae > Labilithrix > Labilithrix luteola. The sequence goes on along the minus strand of NZ_CP012333.1, from coordinate 8,289,938 downwards.
CAAGATCCTGGTGCCGGCGGGCACCAACGTGAAGCTCGGCGATCCGGTGGCGGTCGTCGGCAATCCTGGCGAAGACGTCAGCGCCCTCGCCGCGAGCGCCAAGCCCGCGGGCGGCGCAGCAGCTCCGGCAGCGGCTCCCGCAGCAGCGCCCGCCGCGGCTCCCGCGCCCGCTCCGGCGGCGGCTCCCGCACCGGCGCCTGCGCCCGCGCCCGCCAAGACCGGTCCCGTGTCCTCGGGCAGCCTCCTCACGCGCACCGAGCGTGATGCCGGCCCCGATGCCGAGGTCCTCAACGGCCGTCCCCTCGCCTCGCCCTACGTCCGCAAGGTCGCGCGCGAGCGTGGCCTCGATCTCGCGTACGCGCAGGGCTCGGGTGACCACGGTCGGATCCTCCCGAGCGATCTCGACAGCCTCCAGCCGCGCGCCAACGGCGTCTCGGCTCCGGGCACGGCGCTCGCGCGCGCTCCGCAGGCTCCCGCTTCTCCATCCGGCGCGCCCGGCCTCGCCGCGCCGGAGGTTCGTCCGCTCTCGCCGATGCGCAAGACCATCGCTCGCCGCCTCGTGCAGTCGAAGCAGACGGTCCCGCACTTCTACCTGACCATCGACGTCGACGCGTCGGGCATCGTCGCCCTCCGCGAGACGATCAACGCCGACCTCGCCGCGAACGCCAAGAAGGGCGATGCGGATGCGAAGCCAGAGAAGATCAGCATCAACGATCTCCTCATCAAGGCTGTCGCCGCCGCGCTCGTCCGCGTGCCGGAGTGCAACGCGCAGTTCACGGACGAGGCGATCCTCATCCACAAGCGCGTCGACATCTCCGTCGCCGTGGCCGTTCCGGAAGGCCTCGTCACGCCGGTCGTCCGCAACGCGGATCAGAAGAGCGTCGTTGCCATCGGGCGCGAAGTTCGCGACCTGGCGACGCGCGCTCGCGGCAAGAAGCTCAAGCCCGAGGACATGAGCGACGGAACCTTCTCGATCTCGAACCTCGGCATGTTCGGCATCGACGAGTTCTCCGCCGTCATCAACCCGCCCGAGGGCGCGATCCTCGCCGTCGGTCAGGTTCGGGAAGAGCCCGTCGTGAAGAACGGCGCGGTCGTCCCCGGCAAGAAGCTGGCGATGACGCTCTCCTGCGATCACCGCGTGATCGACGGCGCAGTGGGCGCGGCGTTCCTCGCCGAGCTCCGCTCGCTCGTCGAGCACCCGATGCGGATCCTCACGGGCTGAGACGATGCGGGCCGCGGCCACGACTTCCTTCGTCGTGATAGCCGTGATGGCCGGGGCGACCATGGCCTGCGGGCGAACGCTCGCGGGCACTGCCGGTATCGCCCCGGCTCGCCGCCCAGGAAACGTCGACACCTTCAGGCTCGGCGCGGGTCGAACGAGCGACCACGCGCCGGCCGAAGGGATCGTCGCCCTCAAGCCCCCGATCGAAGGACGCGTCCGCATTCGCGGTGGACGTTTCGTGATGGGCTCGACGCCCGCCGAGATGCAGGCCGCCACCGAGCTCTGTCAGCGCGAGGCCTTGGCGCCACGATGCACGGACAGCTCGCGAGCCTGGAATCCGGGCCCCGCCATTCGCGCCGAGGGCCACGCGCACGAGGTCACGCTCTCCACGTTCGAGATCGATCGCACCGAGGTTCCCGTGCGCGCCTATGCGCGTTGCGTCGCGGCCGGTGCCTGTGCCCCGCCCTCCTTTCCCGTCGGCGACCCGCGCTACGACCAACCGGATTTCCCCGTCACCCACGTCCGCTGGGAAGACGCGGGGTCGTACTGCAGATGGGTCGGCGGCCAGCTACCGACCGAGGCGGAGTGGGAATACGCGGCCGGCGGAGACGTCGGGCACGTCTTTCCGTGGGGCGATCTCTGGAACTCGCATCTCGCGAACCACGGGTCGTTTGCCGTGGATCCGACCGATAGCAGCGATGGCTTCGTCGGGCTCGCGCCCATCGGCTCCTTCCCCGATGGCGTCACGCGCACGGGCCTCTACGACATGGCAGGCAACGCGAGCGAGTGGGTCTCGGACTTCTACGACCGCGACGAGGAAGGGTACGGCTACCCGCGCGCGGCACAGACCGACCCCAAAGGCGCTTCGTTCGGCCCCTACGGCCACGTGGTCCGCGGCGGTTCGTACCGCGACCCCGCCTTCATGCTCCGCACCACCGCACGGCATGCCTCGCCCTTCGCCACGCGCGAGATCGGCTTCCGGTGCGCCTATTCGATGGCGACGAACCCCAGCAAGCCTTAGATTCGCGTTCACGATGCGCATCGCGCACCTTTCCGACCTCCACGTGCTCGCGCTCGACGGCGCCGGCCCCGTCCGTTTCCTCAACAAGCGCTTCACCGGCTGGGTGAATCTCAAGGTCAAACGCAACCACAAGCATCGGCCCGGACACGTTCGCGCCGTCGCTAGGGAAATCACGCGGGCGAACGTCGACCAGGTCATCGTCACGGGCGACCTCACGAACCTCGCGCTCGAGGGAGAGTTCGAGGCCGTTCGTGCGCTCCTCGAGGAGGAGCTCGGCCTTCCGCACGACCGCATCACGGTCGTCCCGGGCAATCACGATCTCTACACGAGCGGCGCGATGCGTTCGAAACGCTTCTGCTCGTACTTCCAGCCGTACATCGAGAGCGACCTGCCCGAGCTCGCGGCAGACCTCCCGCTCGGCCGCTTCCCATTCGTAAAACTGCGCGGTCCGGTCGCCATCATCGGCCTGTCGAGCGCCGTTCCGCGTCTTCCACTCGTCGCCTCGGGTGAGCTCGGAAGGCAGCAGCTCGAGGCGCTGAGCCGCATTCTGGCGCACGACGAGGTGAAGCGCCGTACGCCGGTCATCGCGCTCCACCACCCCGCGCACAATCCGTCGTCGCAGTACGAACAGTTCATGCGCGGTCTGTCCGACGCCGATGCCCTGGTCGAGACGCTCGCGCACCTGCAACAGGGCCTCGTCCTGCACGGCCATTTGCACGTGCGTCAGAAGAAGCCGATCGTCACGCGCGTCGGCGAGATCCCGTGCGTGGGAGCCACGAGTGCGTCGCTTCATCACGACGACGAGCACCGGATGGCCGGCTTCAACCTGTACGACTTCTCGCCGTCGGGCGAGCTGACGAACATCGAAGCGCACGTCTACCAGCCCGGCTCGGAAGCGTTCCGCCTCGCGGCCGTCCCGTCGATCTAACGCAGCGCGAAACGCTCGGCTGGCGTCGACGAGGGATCGCCGCACCCAATGAGCGAACGCGCGAGCACAAAAACAAGAAAAGCGCCGGCTCTCCTTTGTGGGGGAGCGGGCGCTTTGCATGGGCGCCGAACGCGCCAACGAATGGCGCGCCGCGCTCGAGAAGCGAAGGAATCAGGCGCCGAGCTGGACGCCGCCGCCACCGCTCTGACGGATGACGTTGATCGCCTGGAGCCCCTTGGGGCCTTCCTTGATCTCGAACTCGACGGTCTCGTCCTCGAACAGGCGGCGACGGCCATCGCCGGAGATCTGCGAGTAGTGCACGAAGACGTCAGGGCCGCTGTCCTGCTTGATGAAGCCCCAGCCCTTCTCGTCGTTGAACCACTTCACCTTGCCCACTGCCATCGGGATGCCTCCACTTCACTGAAACTGCGATTGCACTAGCCCCGATCGGAGTGGCGACTGGGCCGTTTCCATCGAGCTCGGGCGTACGGTACGGGAGGATCGTTCGGCACGTCAACTTGGATCCGGCGAGGTCCGACACGGTCGTGTGCATGCGTGCTCACCTCGGCGGCAACGTGCGGAACTGCTTGTAGAATCCCCGCAGCGGGGACACGCCGCACGCGCGAGGGCAACGCGACTCATCGGCGTCTCGGGGTTCGTTCGCGGGCTATCGCAGCGCGCGGATCAACCCATGCATTCTGCACGTGAAGAGATCTTCACGGTTTGGAACGCTCGAGCGCATCGAGCTCGGCGAGGTTCGCCTTCACGCGCGGATCGGTAGGATCCAGCTTCTCCGCGGTCTTCAACGCCTGTCGCGCTTCGCCCCGCGTCTTCGGATCCCGCGCGAGCGCCGTCGCCAGGTTGATCCACGCGCTCGCCAGCTTGTTGTCGATCGCGAGAGCGGAGCGGTACTGCGCGATGGCTTCGGTGACTTTGCCCGACAGCTGCAGCGCGTAGCCGAGGTTCGAGCGATAGGTTGCGCGCTTGGGGTCGAGGGCAACGGCCCGCTGAAGCTCGGGGAGCGCGCGCGCGAAATCGCTTTGGGCGAGAAGCGCCGTGCCGAGATCGGAATGCACTTGGGCGCTTTCGGGCATGAGCCCCACGGCGATCTCGTACTCCTTGACGGCCTCGGCCACGCGTCCGTTCATGAAGAGTACGGTGCCGAGGTTTCCCCGACGCGCCGCGCTGCCGGGGTCGAGATCACGCGCCTTGGTGAGCTCGGTAAGCGCCTCGGCGCTCTTCCCGGTGGCGAGGAGAGCCACGCCGAGCGCCGAGTGCGCTTCGGCCTCCTCGGGCATGGCCTGCACGCCTTTGCGCAGCGCGCTCTCGGCCGCCGCGCCGTCACCGAGCAAGAGCAACGCGCGTCCGAGCTCCACCTGCGCGGGCGCGAACGCCGGCTCCATCTGAACGGCTCGCTTCAACTCTTTGGTGGCGGCGGTGACGTCGGGATTCTTCTCGGCGGCCGCGTAACCGAAGGCCGGGCTCGCCTTCGCGATCTTCGCGCGCGCCACTCCGACGATCGGCGCCGCCTTCGTGGGGGCCGCCTTCCGTGCCGATTCATACGCCGCCGAGGCCTTCGCCAGGTCATCGTCCTCGAAGGCCTTGTCGCCCTCGGACAAGAGCGCGTCGAGCTTCGCGTCGCCCGTGCGCGCGAGCCCGATGGTGGTCGGCTTCGGCGGCGGCAGCGCGTCTTGCTTCGGCACGGAGGCCACGGGCGCGGCCGGCGACGCCGCGGGCGCGGGCGCGACCGGCGTGGGCGCCGCCACCGGCTCGACGTGCGCGCTGGCAATCGGCGGGGTCTCGGCGGGCTTGTCGGGTCCTCCGCACGCAACGAGCGCGAGCGTCACGAGTGCCGTAGCAGCGACGCGCTGCGCGTTCGTCTTGGCTTGGTCGAGCATCAGGTCGCTCCAGGGTGGCGCTTCACGACGACGTACGCGTGAGCCGCGATGTCGCGCGCGGCCTCGAGCACCTTCTCGTCGCTCGACGCCGTACGAATCGCGACGAGGCTACCCTGCCCCGGCAGCGGCGTCTCGATCAGGAGTTTGGCGGCCTCGCGTACGCGCGCGGGCACGCGGTCGTCTTTTCCGATGGCCAGCAGATGGTCGACGTACGAACGCCCCCAGCCCTCGTCAGGCTCGACGATGAGCGCGCCGTTCAGCGCCATGCCGGCGGCGCGCCTCGCCCCTGCGAGTCCCGCGCGGGCGTTTCTCTGCGCATAGGCAGCCTCCGCGCGGCGGAGCTCTCCCAGCGCCGCGCGGATCCACTCATCGGGCGAGAACTTGAACAGCCAGTGTGCCGTGTCGCGAACGAACTCAGCCACGACGGGACGCCGTCAAGGACGCATATGGCGCGTCGAATGCTCGCGACCGTCGTAGCGGATCATGACCTGCTTGCTCTCGATCTGCGTGAGCAAGTTGACCGGGCGCTTCCACACGCGCACGAGGCTCTTCATGACTTCGCGCGCGTAATCGGCGCGGAGGTCGAGGCCCTGGTGATCGTGCTTGAGCATCAGCTCGCCGCGGTTGTCGTAGTTGGCGTCGTCCACGTAGATGAACGGATTGCCGGCGTTCGTGAGCTGGAAGAGGAGCTTCTCTTTGACCTGCTTGAACTCGCGGGTCTCGATCTCGTAGCGCTCGTTGCGGTTCGACCACGAGAAGCTGAAGAGCTTGTGGTCGCGGCAGAAGTCCGGCGTGAGGAACTCGTCGATGAACGTGACGTCGTTGTAGAGCGCACGCACCTCGAAGATCTTCTTCTTGCCGAGCCCGAGGCGAAGGTTCCAGTTCTTCTTCGCGTCGAGGTCGTCGCACTCTTCCCACTCTTTGCCGAACTGGCCGCGGTCCCAGCGCTCTTCGACGTTTCGATAGAGCTCGACACCGAGCTTGTACGGATTGAGCCGGCCGCCGCTCGTGGCGAGGACGCCTGCGTTGTTGTCGGCGTAGTCGATGATCTCCGACGCATCGAGGATCTTCGTGGTCATGAGGCGCGAGTGCCAGTACGACGCCCAGCCCTCGTTCATGATCTTCGTCTGCATCTGCGGGACGAAGTAGAGAGCCTCCTCGCGGATGATCTCGAGGATGTCGTGCTCCCAGCGCTCGAGCGGTGCGTGGTCGAGCAGGAAGCGAAGGACGTCGCGCTCGGGGTGCGACGGGAACTTCTTCTCCTTGTCCTTCTCCGCCTGGATCTTGAGGCGCTGCTCCTCGAGGTACTCCTCGGGGTTGATGAAGGACTCCATGTAGTCCTTCGCGCGAAGGCGCGGGATCTCGGTGGCCTTCTCTTCCTCGTCGGGGTTCTTCACGCGTCGCTTGCCGTGGAAAGCTGCGTGCGGATCGATGAGGTTCTCGAGGCTCAGGCACTGGTCGATGAAGTCTTCGACCTTGTTGATGCCCTGACGCGCGACGTGACGGCGAACGCGCGCGCCGTGGTTCGCCATCTTGTCGATCCAGCGGCGGTTCGGATCGTAGTTCTTCGGTCGCTGCGCCGGATCCGTCGTGCGTCCGCCCGTGTCGAGGTCGGTCGAGCGGAAGCAGAAGTTGTTCTTGAAGAAGTCGACGTGGCCGTAAACGTGGGCCATGACGAGCTTCTGGTCGGTGAGCGAGTTCCCCTCGAGCAGGTACGCGTACGCGGGGTTGTTGTTGATGACCATCTCGTAGATTTTCGAGAGGCCGTACTCGTAGCTCTTCGCGAGGCGCTCGTACTCCATGCCGTAGCGCCAGTGCGGGTAGCGGTTCGGGAAGCCGCTGTACGCCGCGATCTCGTTCATCTGGTCGTACGTCAGGATCTCGTAGACGGTCGGGAAGAAGTCGAGGCCCTCGTCGGCGGCGATCCTCTCGATCCTCTCCTGCTCTTTGGCCAGGTACGCCGGGAGCGCGGTCTTCAGCGCGAACTCGCTCATAGGACGAGACTAGCTGAAAGAAATCCGCCGCGGGCGGCCCTTCGCGAAATCGCTCGAAGAAGCTCTACAGAGCAGACGACAGGGGCTAGATCCGATGGTGCGGTGCGAAGCGTGACCGCTTGCAGGACCGGCATGCTTGCGCTCGGCACGAGATCGGCACCACCTGCGCGGTCTGCCGCGCGACGACGCGTGTGGGATGCTTCTCCCGCATGACGTCGACGACCGCCTGCACCGTCTTACGAACCGAAGCCCCGCTTGTCGGACAGGTCTTGCAGCTCTCCGTCGAGCTCCCCCCACGCATCGCCGCGAATCAGCTGCGATATGGTTGCGTTGCGAGGGTGGGCGGCGGAAGACGAACGGGCCCGCTCACGACTCCGCAGCGCGCTTGGGAGTACACCAAGCCGAGATCACCGGTGCGATTGCTGCGTTCTTCTTGCTCGTGGCGATAGCCAGGCAGCGCGCGCAACCGCGCAACCACCGCCTCCGTGCGCGGCGAGCCAACCTCGACGTCGATGGGGCGATCATCGAGGGGACCAAAGTTGACGAGGAGTCGCGGGTTACCCCCCGACAGCTGCTCGGGAAGGTACGTGACGTAATAGAGAGCCGACCACGCGTGGAGCTCCTCGAGGCGGGCCGCGCGCGTGAGGAAGATGTGCTCGTCGGTGGCGTGGAGATAGGGAAAGTCGTGCGTGGCGAGCTGCTCCTGGATGGCCCCCTCGATGTTCCTCCGTGCTCGCCGTTCGTACGTTGCCTGCATTCTCGGGTGCTGGAAGACCGAGGGCCGCGCGAGAAATCGTGAGAGAACTTTCGCTCGTCCTCGCCGATAGAGCCCTTCGAACACCATCCAAGCGAACTCTTCGCGAATCGCCTTCTCGTAGCGCGCATAGGCGACCTCGTCGGCTCCGAGGATCGCGAGGTCGATGTCGAGGAAAATGCCGAAGTCGGAGTCGCCGGATTCCACCGTCGAGGGCAGCGTGTGGTTCCTCGTTGCTCGAACCATTGTCGCGATGCGATGCGACGTTCCTCCGTCGATGCCCATGCGAAGGCACGACGCGTAGGCCAGCTCGGCGCTCCGCTCCTCGTTTTGCGCCAGCGGCGTCATCGAATGCACGGCGTCGTGGAACCAGATGGCGAGTTCGAGCTCGGCGGGCGAGCGAAGGCTGCCGTGCAGCTCGTCCAACGACACGAGGCATTGCCGCACGTGGTCGATGCCATGGTAGTGGCGCTTTGGTTCGGCATACGCCGTGGAGAGTTGCTCGAAGACGCCGGCAATGTCGGTCCGGTGACGAGCACCGGCCTCCGTGGCCGCTCTCGAAAAGCGCTCTGCAAGCTCGTGTGTCATCGCTTCACCCCTTCACCCAGTGATAGCCGGCGTCCGCCGCCGTCTCCGCGAGAATCGCCCCCAAGATGCCGCCTGCGAGCCCACCGACGACGGCGCACAACGGCGCGCCCGGACCGCATACGGCCGCACCGCCCATGGCTCCGAGCTTTGCGCCTGCCCAGAATCCCAGAAGCGACGCGCCCTGCTTGATTCCTTCGCCCACGTGGTCTTCGGCGGACGCGACCTGGTAAACCGCAATGGCGATGCTGACCGCGAGGAGCGCCTTGCCCATCGCAGGCGCGAGTCTCGAGGCGACGTTGACGTTCGGATTCGTGACCCCGGCCTTCTTCGCGATCTGGAGGAGTACGGCTCCACGCTCGGCTTCGGTGAGGTCCTTGAACCCCTTCTGGAACAGCTTGCCCGAGTACTTCTCGACGAGGGCAGGAAGGGTGAGACCTTCTTCCTTGAGGAACTTCGAGAGCGCAGCGCCCGCCGGGCTCAGCCCGGAACGCGCCTCGTTGAGGAAGCTGTTGCGGAAACGGCTCGCCAGAAGTGCCGCTTCGGCGACGGTGAGCTCGCCTCGCTCGAAAGCTGCGACGATGTTGCTCGCGAAGGTGCGAGCCTCGGAAATGTAACGGGCCCGGATCGGCGCATCGTGAGCGAACTGCTCGGCGACGTGCTCGACGTTGTGGAGCGCTTCCTGGACGACGTGAACGACTTGCGCATGGGATTCCGCGGTGGGGCTCTGGTCGACGATGGTCTCCGAGCCGGCGGGATGACGTTGCTCGACGAGCATCTCGAAACGCGTGCGCAGCCTCGCCACGGTCGCGTCGTTCAGCTCGCCGTTGGACACGAGCCCTTCGGACCGCTGGAAGTCGGCGAGTCGTGCCCTTGCTTCCGCGTCCCACGAATCGCCCCGAGGTAGCGGCGTGCCGCTCATCTCGGAGAGCATCGCGCGAGCCTCGGCAGGCGAGAGCTCGTTCGTCGACTCTCTGGGGATGGGGGGGCAATGAGGCGACACGCGTTGCGTCGCCGAACGCTCGGTCGTGCAATCCATGGCCTAGCGTTCGGCCGGATTGACTCGGAGGTTGCGTGCTATCTGCCTGTCGTGCGCAGGTCGTTACTGTCTCGACCCGAGCTAAGGTTTTGAAGGAGTCAGTCTTGCCGCTGACACGGCCGAGATGGACTCCGTGACCCTCGCTCCGGCGCGTCGTCGTACGTTTCGGTGAGCGGGTGCAGGCGCACGACCGAGTCGCGCTAGGATGGCTGCATGAGCGAGGCGGCGTTGATTTGGCTCCGCGAGCTATCGTGGCGCGAGGCGGCTGCGTTCTCGTTCGTCGAGAACGTCGTCGTCTTCGCGCTCGCTCTCGTGGCCGGCCACGTCATCGTCGCTCGATTTCGACATCGTGAGCTCGGGAAGGCGCCGCCGCTGACACGGACGGAAGTCGTCGTCGCCCTCTCTTCGGTCGTGATCAATTCTGGCGTCACCCTTGCCGGTCTCGCGTTGTGGCGCATCGGCATCGTTCAATTCCGCACCGACGTCGGCGTGCATGCATGGCTCGACGTGATCGTGCTCATCCTCGTGATGGACTTCGCGATGTACGCCCTCCATCGAATTGCGCACGTCAGGTGGATATTCCCTCACCTCCACGCGCTCCACCATTGCTACGAGCATGTGCGCCCGCTCACGCTCTTCGTGTTGAACCCAGCCGAGGCCATTTCGTTCGGCGCGCTGTGGCTCGTGGTCATTTCGTTCTACAGCGCTTCGTGGCTCGGGATGTCGGTTTATCTAGCACTCAACGTTGCATTCGGAACACTCGGACATCTCGGCGTGGAACCCTTACCTTCGCGCTGGGTAAATTGGCCGATCGCACGCCACATCGGGACGACGACGTTCCACGCCCAACACCATCTTTCACGCGATACCAATTTCGGATTCTACACGCTCATTTGGGATCGGCTCTTCGACACACTGGAACCCGGCTACGACGCCCATTTCGGACGAACGGGCGCGATCACGCCCACCGAGGCTCGCGAGACGGAGCGCTGAGTAGGCCAACTCGCGGCGGGGCGACTTGCGCGTGCCGAGGGCCTCAGGAGCGGGTGCGAGCGTCGACACGAAGCCCTAGCCCGGCTCCATGCCCAATGCACGTGCGATCCAAACGGTCGTCGAAGCGTTCTCTCGAAGTTCGGGCTTGACCTTCGCACTAGTGTCAAGCCGCTAGACCTGACTTACGCGCATGTGTGCGCAACATCCGGAGTTAGGAAAGGCTAGGCGAACAATGACGCGAGAGGATGTTTGGCGAGGGAAGGTCGCGATTGTGACGGGGGGCAGTTCCGGCATTGGGGAAGCGACCGCACTGGCGTTGGTGGAACGGGGAGCGAACGTCGTCATCACCGGACGTGACGGGGCGAAGCTCGCCGATGTCGCCGCCAAGAGCACTGCCATCGAAACGGTACAAGCGGATAGCGCTGACCCAGCCGGTGGTGTGCGTGTGGTTGAAGCGACGTTACGCCGTTGGAAGAGATTGGATTTGATCGTCAACAATGCCGGCGCGGGCGGCCGCTACCCATCGCGGCCTACGATGCGGCCGCCATTGCTCAGATGTGTGCCGTGAATATCGTTGCACCGTCCCTTCTCGTGAAGGAAGGGCGTGCGGCCTTGCGGGAAGCCAAAGGCGCTATCGTGAACATCGGAACAGCCGCCTCCCGCAATGCTGCGCCGGCAATGGCTCACTATGCCGCAACCAAGGCAGCTCTGGAGCATCTAACCCGCTCCTGGGCAATCGAGCTTGCTGGAGACGGTATAAGGGTGAACGCCGTTGCACCCGGACCCGTCAAGAGTGGTGCGCTCGTGGGGATGATGGGATTGCCCGAAGAAATAGCGCGGGGTGTCGAAGCAAAGGAGGCGGCTCAGGTCCCCTTGGGGCGACGGGGCGTTCCCGCTGACATCGTGCCCTGGATATTGAGACTCGGGAGCTCCAGCAATGAATGGCTCACAGGTCAGGTGGTTACCGTCGATGGCGGCTGGTCGCTTCGAGTTTAGGGATTCCTTGAAATCCGGCTTGACCTTGACATTAGTGTCAAGGTGTTAGGCCAGTGTGGAAAGGGATCGAGATGCAGATCAAGGAAGCGGCCGAAAGGCTCGGGATATCGGAACGCATGCTGCGCCACTACGAGAAGGCGGGTCTCCTGGACGCCCGCCGCTCGGAGAATGGCTATCGCAGCTATAGCGAGGCCGACCTGCGCCGTGCGAGACGCATCCGCGATCTCATCGCGACAGGCTTTTCCACACGCGAGGTCCGTAACATGGCGGCCTGTCTCTCCGATGAGAACGCGAGGCCATGCGAGGGCGGCATTCCGCAACTGTTGCAGAAGCTCGAGCACATAGACCGGATGCGCGCCGATCTCGATGCACGTCGGGAAGCGGTTCTCGGCCGCCTCGCCATGTTCCGGGAGTCCCTTTCGATCCATACGGAAAGGAACGACCCGCATCATGCTGCGCCTGATCCGTCTGGCTCCCCCGCAGGATCTGTGGGCTGACTCGTCGCGACGACTTCTAAAAGCCAGCGCCGGCCGGGCCCGAGCCCTCCTCCGAGCTAGGCAACGATGCACTCGGGCCGGACGACTCGACCGGAGAAACGGGCCCCGCTATCGCCGTCGCGATGGCTTCGGCCGTCTTCTGGATGGGCTCGCCTGCGATGTGCTTCTCCCATGCCTCGACGATCGCCGGCGCCGGCGGATAAAGCGCGTAGAAGCCGCTCTCGCCCATGGGCTTGTGCGAAGGGTCGACGAAGCGACGCACGAGGCTCGAGGCCTCGGCGAACGTCACCGTGTTCATCGCCATCTCGACGTTCGTCTCGTCGATCCCGCGTTGCTCGAAGGCCTTGCGGAGCTGGTTCATGTCGGTCGGCAAACGCACCGACATCTCGTCCAGTGCATGGATCGCTTCGTGGAGCACGACCTCGGCGAGATCGCTGGCTTCGACGCCCCGCACGCGAACGAACGTCGCCATGGCGTGGCCGCGGTCGTCTGCCGCGAAAATGCCGGGATACGGCGCATCGCCCACGAGGGTCACCACGACGGGCCGAGCGGCCCCGCCTAGGCCGATGTCCTTGTCGATCGCGGCAACGATGGCCGCCTCGTGCGGCACGACACGCGCGAGGAGGTCTTTGGAGGCGCGGGCGACCCATTCCGCGTGCTCGCGGTACGGCCCCGAAAAATACGCGCCTTCGGTTGCGTCGATGGCGCGCGCGAGCCGCAACGCCTTCGATTGGAAGGCCACCGGACGACCGCCGACGTCCTTGAGCTTGGGCAGCTCACCGTAACGTGCGAGCAGATCGCGCCCGGCGCGAACGCTTCCGAGCGGAACCTCGAGATCTTCGAAGGCCTCCGGATCGCTCCCGAGCTCCGCGCGAATCTCGCGGGACGCCGTCAGCGCCTCCGTGAACTCCGGCGGCGCCTCGCCTTCGAGCGCCTTCGTGCGGAGCCAGAAGTACTCGTCGGCCACGAGGCTTCGCCGAAAGCCGATCGGCGCCGCCTCGGGCGTGAGAAGCGCCTCGTAATCATCGGCCGAAAGCGCGCTCGAGCTCGATGGCGCAGTGGCGGGCTTGGCACACGCGAGCCCAGCCACCGCCAACGTCGAGGACAAGGCCAGAAGCAGCGCGAGCGAACGCATCACCGACTACGACCGAAGACACATGGCGGATGTTCCCGGAAACTGCAGGCGCGCGCGCGCTCTCACGCGCCCTTGCCCAGGAATTCCTTGATGCTGCGCGAAAGGCGTCGCTGGAGCCAAGAGACTCGCAACGTCACGCACCCTTGCCGAGGAACTCTTTGATACTGCGCGAAAGGCGTCGCTGGAGCCAAGAGACTCGCAACGTCACGCACCCTTGCCGAGGAACTCTTTGATACTGCCAACGATGGCGTCCTTGTCGCGGATCTCGCTCGTGACGACGCGCTCGTCTTTGCCGAAGTGCTCGCGCAGATCCTTGATGAACTGGCCCGAGCCGTAGGGGCTCTCGACCTGGCCGTACGCGAACATGTTCACGCGCGGGAGCATCTTCTGCTTGAGGATGTCGACGCAGGCGAGCGTGTCATCCATCGACCAGTTGTCGCCATCGGAGAAGTGGAACGGGTAGATGTTCCACTCGTCCGACGGGTAGTGGTCGTCGATGATCTGCGAGCAGAGCTTGTACGCGCTCGAGATCATCGTGCCGCCCGACTCACGCGTGTGGAAGAAGGTCTCGCGATCGACCTCGCGCGCAACGGCGTCGTGGATGATGTAGCGGCTCTCGAGCCCTTTGTACTGCTTGGAGAGCCACGTATCGATCCAGAAGCTCTCGATGCGGACGATCTCCTTCTGCTCGTCGCCCATCGAGCCCGACACGTCCATCATGTAGATGATGACGGCGTTGGCGACGGGCTCCGCCTCGGTCTTCCAGCTGCGGTAACGCTTGTCGTCCGGGATGGGGACGATGATGGGCTTCTCCGGCGCGTACGAGCCCATCGAGATCTGACGCTTCAGCGCCTCGCGATAGGTGCGGCGGAAATGGCGAAGCGACTCGGGACCGACGCGGCGGATGCCCGTGTAGCGATCCTTCGCGTTGATGATCTTGCTCTTGCCCTTGTCCTGGATGTCGGGGAGCTCGAGCTCCTCGCCGAGGATGGCCGCCAGCTCGTCGAGCGTGACGTCGACTTCGAGCGAGTGCTCACCGGCGCCCTGACCGGCCTGCTTGCCCTCGCCCTCGCCTTCCCCCTGCTCGCCGCCGATCGGATCGCCCGGATCGCCGTCACCCTGACCGGCTCCTCCCTGTTGCTTGTCGCCGAAGCGGAAGCGCGGGATGTCGATCTGAGGGATGGGGATCGAAACGAGATCCTTGCCCTTGCGCCCGATGAGCTCGCCTTGAGAGATGTACTTGCGGAGATTCTGCCGAATCTTGCCGCGGACGATCGCTCGGAAACGCGAGTGGTCTTGGTCGATCTTGAGGGACATCGTGAAGGCTCTCCACGAGGCTATCACACAGGTTGCGGAGCGGGGCACGGAGGCGAGAAAGCGGCTCGTGGTATCGTCCGCCGCGTGTGAGGGGGCCGTGATTCAACCGGAGCTTCACCTGAAGCATCGTCTCCAAGCTCCTCTCGAAAAGACTGCGCATGAAGTCAGGCAAACGCGCGACGAACAGGCCCGCCACGGTTCTTGCACTCCTGCTCGCGCTCTTCATGGCGGCCATGGAAATGACCGTCGTGTCTACGGCCATGCCAACCGTGGTGGCCGAGCTCGGTGGCGCCCTCCACTACGCTTGGGTCTTCACTGCGTACATGCTCACCTCGACGGTGACCGTGCCCATCTACGGCAAACTTTCTGACCTGTACGGTCGAAAGCCCGTGATGCTCGTGGCCATGGCGCTCTTCCTGTTCGGCTCGATGGCGAGCGGGCAAGCGCGGACGATGACGCACCTCATCGTCTTCCGTGCGATCCAGGGGCTCGGCGCCGGAGGGATGCAGCCGATTGCGCTCACCATCGTCGGCGACATCTTCAACCTCGAAGAGCGCGCGAAGATGCAGGGCGTCTTCGGCGCGGTGTGGGCCATCGCGGGACTCGTTGGCCCGCTGCTCGGCGGCGTCATCGTCGCATCGCTGTCGTGGCGTTGGGTGTTCTACGTGAACGTACCCTTCGGGCTCGTCTCCGCCGCCGTCCTCTCTCTGTCGCTCCACGAGTCGATCGCCAAGCACGATCACCGCCTCGACTTCATCGGCGCGGGGCTCCTCGTGGCGATGGTGGTGGCGCTGCTACTCGGAACCGACGGCGTGATGCCGGCACTCCTCTTGCCGGGCTGCGCCGCGCTGCTCGCGATCTTTCTCGTGCACGAGGCGCGCGTGAAGGAGCCGATCGTGCCCCTGCAGCTCTTTTCCCAGCGCATCCTCGCGACGTCGAGCGCCCTCAACGCGCTGACGGGCGGAGCGATGCTCGGCCTCGTGACGTTCGTGCCCCTCTATGCCCAGGGCGTGCTCGGCACCACCCCAACGCAGGCCGGTGCGACGATCGCGCCCATGGCCGTCGGCTGGCCGATCGCGAGCGCGATCTCCGGGCGCCTCATCAAGAAGTTCGGGTTCCAGAAACTCGTCCGGGTCGGCATGATCGTGGTGGCGTGTTCGGCCATCTCGCTCGTGATGGCGATCGGCGCAGGCAGCTCGTCCGGCACCATCCGCGCGCTCGCGACGTTCTTCGGCGTCGGCATGGGCCTGTCCAACACGGCGCTCGTCATCGCCGTGCAGACGAGCGTGGGCTTTTCGCAGCGCGGCGTCGCGACCGCGAGCACCATGTTCTTCCGCAACATCGGCGGCACCGTCGGTGTCGGCGTGATGGGCGTGCTCCTCGCACGCGCGCTGACGGAAGGTCCGGCAGCACGCGCCGCGGGCGGCACCTCCCTCGTGGCGCGCATCCTCGGTCCGGAGCGGCGCAACGTCGACCCGAGCGCCTTGAAGGCAATTGCCGGCGATCTCGCGCACGGACTCGAACACGTCATCCTGCTCGTCGCAGGCCTCGCCGTGACCGCCGCGGTCGTGGGGTTGTTCTTCCCCCACGTCGAACAATCCGCGCCGGCCGGCGCAACGAAGACGGCAGCGCCCGAAGCGCCGATCGCGCTCGAATAGCCGACCCGCCCAGCGCCCCGAGCCCGCTTCTCATCAGCGAGCTCGGGAGACGGTCAGGCGTTCTTCTTCGAGCGAACGAGGCTCTCGGCCGGAAGCAGCAGCGACGCCGCTGCGCGGGCCGCGAGCTCGCTCGTGGTGCGCGGGACACCACGGGCCTCGCCGTCGATTTCCGCGGCGGCACGCTGCGCTTCGGCGAGGCGCTCCTTCATGAGCGCGTCGGCCGCGGCGGGATCGCCCGGACGCAGGATGCTGCGCACGAAGACCTCCGCCGCTTTGTACGAGCTGCGAACGAGCGGAGCGCTCGCGACGAACGAGAAGCCCATCTCGCGCGCCGCGACGGCGTACGATTCGAACTGCTCGGGCGTGACGAAGCGATCGACCGGCGCGTGCTTGGGCGTGGGACGCAGGTACTGACCGAGCGTGACGAGATCGACACCGGCGCTGCGCAGATCGCGCAGGGTCTCGATGACCTCTTCGTCGCGTTCACCGATGCCGACCATGATCGACGACTTGGTGATGCGCGAGGGATCGCGTTCCTTGACGCGCTGCAGAACACGCAGCGACTTCTCGTAGCTGCAGCGCACGTCACGGATGCTCCGCTGCAGGCGCTTCACGACCTCGATGTTGTGCGCCCAGACGTGGGGCTTTCCGTCGATCGTCGTGTCGACGTAGTCGAGGTGACCGCCGAAGTCGCCGAGGAGCGTCTCGATGAGGATGTCCGGACGGAGCTCGCGAAGGCGGGTGACCGTGCGCGCGACGTGCGAGGCGCCGCCGTCGAGCAGGTCGTCACGATCGACCATCGTGATGACGACGTACTGCAGGCCGAGGCGGGCGATCGCGCGCGCGACGTGCTCGGGCTCGCGAACGTCGACCGCGCCGCGGGGATCGCCGCTCGTGACGGCGCAGAAGCGACAGCCGCGCGTGCAGACGTCGCCGAGGAGCATCACGGTGGCCGTTCCCTCCGTCCAGCATTCGCCGACGTTCGGGCAACGCGCTTCTTCACACACCGTGTGGAGATCGAGCTCGCGGAACGTCTGCTTCAGCTGACCGTAGGTCTCGCCGCCAGGCGCTCGGACCTTGAGCCACGGCGGCTTCGGCGAGAACCGAGAAACGCCTGCCGAGCCGCCGTTCGATACGCTCGATGAATCAGCAGGACCAGTCGGAACGGTGGGATCGCTCACAGTGGCGTGAGACGTAGCGTCGCCTCGGAGCACGGTCAACGTGAAGCTCGAGGAAAGGCCGCCTGAATCGGCTGAGCCCGAGCCTCGGCGGAGCGCGTCATGTCACCGGTCCGGTTGCCGTCCCATCGCTTGACCCGTCACTTGGCCCATCACTTGGCCCATCACTTGGCCCATCACTTGGGAAGCGACGTGGGCGCGCACGTCGACACGCCTGCCCCGACGATCTTGAACCCAACCTTGGATTTCACGACCTGAACCGAGCCGTCCGAGGGGCGATAGCGCGTGACGTCCGAGCCACCTCCTCCGAGGGGCGGGCCCGCCCCGTTGATCGCGTTCGTGTAGATGTAGAAGTCGCCGCCGTAGAACGAGAACGCCCACGCGTCGCCCGCGTTGACCTCGGTGAGCACCTTGGCGCTGACGATCTCGCCCGTGCCCTTCGAGATCTCCGCGACCTGGGCGGGCGAGGTGGCGAAGAAGCCGTAGAGCTTGCCCTCGCCCGTGCCAGTAAGCTCTGCCGGCTTGCCGAGCAGATCGCCGGTGTAGTTGCCGATCGATCGGACCGCCAACGTGCTCAGATCGAGCTTTCCGAGGCCGCCGCCCTCCGAGTCCGAGAGGAAGAGCGCCTCGTTCGAGCTGCCGGCCGTTTCGCTCGCGAAGCCCATGCCGAACTTCGTGAAGCTGTGGAGCGGCGGCGCGAAGTTGGTCGGCTGGCACGCGCGATCGACGGTGCTCACCTTCCAGATCGAGCCGTCGCTGTGACGCACCCAGGCGATGCCCGTGCGATCGACGGCCATCGACGTGGGCGTGGCGCCGTTCGTCGGGCAGTTCAGCGTGCCGAGGCTCTTGAATTCGAGGGTCGGCGGGTGGAACTGATAGAGCGAGTTCTCCGCGCTGATGACGAAGACGTCCTTCGTGTCCTCGGCGCACTCGCGAAGCGTATCGACCCCGCCTTCGCTCGTGAGCGTGCCTCCGGCGTCGCCGCCGTTGTCGTCATCGAAGGTGCGCTTCGACGAGCTGTTGCACGCAGCGGTCGATGCGACCAACACGAGCAACACGACAGGTCCGACAAGCCCGGCAAGCCCCACTTCCCACGAAGAAACGAAAGAAAAACTACCAAGCCGTCGCAAGGCCGACCTCCGGGGCGGACACTAGCACGACCGCAACGAAACGCTCATCGGCGGGCTCATCCGTTGCGCAGGTTCGCGAGCGAGGCCTCCCCGGCCGGTCGGGCGAGCCCACGTTCGGTCACGATGGCCGCGACGAGGCGCGCCGGGGTGACGTCGAACGACGGATTCCGGGCCCCTACCCCATCGGGGACGAGCTGGAGTTGGTTGCCGTCGGCGAGGGGCAGATGGGAGAGCTCCCGTTCGGGACGCTCCTCGATGGGGATGTCCTCGCCACTCGAGCACTTCAGGTCGACCGTGCTCCAAGGCGCGGCGACATAGAGGGGCACGCCGTGGGCTGCCGCGATGCAGGCGATGCCGTAGGTGCCGATCTTGTTGGCCACGTCCCCGTTGCGCGCGATGCGGTCGGCGCCGACGACGACCAGGTCGATGGCCTTCTTGGCCATGAAATGCGCCACCATCGAGTCCGAGATCACCTCGACGGGGATGCGATCTTTGTGGAGCTCCCAGGCGGTCAAACGCGCGCCCTGGAGGTAAGGACGCGTCTCGCACGCGATGACGCGGATGTTCTTGCGAGCCTCGTGGGCGGCCCGAACGATGCCGAGCGCGGTGCCGTAGCCTCCCGTGGCGAGCGCACCCGCGTTGCAGTGCGTCAGGATCGTCGCGCCGTCCGGAACGAGCGTGAGGCCGTGCGCACCGAGCATTCGGCAGGCGGCGACCTCCGCGCGATGGAGCCCGGACGCGGCCTGCGCGAGCGCCTCGGTTCGCTGGACGAACGGAAGGTTCGCGGCGTTGGCCACGACCGGCTTCATCTGATCGAGCGCCCACGCCAGGTTCACCGCCGTCGGCCGTGACGCACGAAGGAGCGCATCGGCGGCGCTCATCGCCTCGAGGAACGAAGGCGCATCGCCACGCGCGGCATAGGCTGCCACCACGAGCCCATAGGCCGCCGTGATACCGATCGCCGGCGCGCCGCGAACGAGCATGTTGCGAATCGCATCGGCGACCTCGTCGACGCGCGAGACGAACTCGTAGCGCTCCTGGAGGGGGAGCTTGCGCTGATCGAGGATCACGAGGCGATAGCCCGGCATGAGCTCGACCGCCGAATACGCGTCGCCGCCGATCGGCGCCGGATGCGGATGCGCCTGCCCCGTGCGGAGCGTGGGAACGAACCGGTTCGCTCCGCTCATGACACGTCCTTCTTCGACGACGCGAGACGGCTCGCGATCTCTTCGGCCACGGTGTCGAAATCTTCGGCCGCGCGCGCCTTGTCCCCCTCGATGTACGCGAGGAGAGCCTCCGCTGCCACGATGGCAAGACTGACGTTGACGCCACGCGCGTTGAGCGCGCCTCCGACGTCGGGGTTCTTGAGCAGTTCGTCGAGATCACCGAAGACCTCGCGCAGCTCCTTCATCGCGGCGCTCTCGTCGACCATGATCCCATTCTCACGAGGAGACCGGGGACAAGTCAAAGGCCGCCTTCGTGAAGGCCGCGAAACACCGTCGAAATGCACGCCGCCTCGGTCGCGGGCGCCGCCCGATCTCCTACTTCGCTCCTACTTCGACGCCGCGAGGCTCGCACGCTGCCGTGCGATGTTGGCGGCGGGGGCGCCGAGCTCCTGAGCATGGTCGAGCGCCTTGCTGGCCTCGTCCTTCCGACCGAGTTTGGCAAGTGCCCACGCGCGACCGAGCTCCGCAGAGCCGTACGAAGGCCTCTGCGCCAGGAGACGGTCGTACGCCCGAAGGGCTGCTGCCGCGTCGCCCTTGGCCACGGCGACCGTAGCGAGACCGAGGAGATTCTCCGCGCTCTTCGGATCGGCTGCATAGCCTCGTTCGTAGGCCTCGGTCGCTCCGTCGTAGTCGCGCAGATTCAAACGCACGAGTCCGAGCGCGTGGAGCGTCTCGGCATCACGCGCGCCGCGCCGGACGGCTTCTTCGAGACGCGGCAGCGCTTCTTCCGACTCTCCCCAACGCGCGCAACGCATGCCGCCTTCGCGGGGTCCTTGAGGCGACGACGGCACCTTCTCGGCCGCGGTGTCGTACGCGGCGAGGGCCTCGTCGAAGCGATGGGCGAGCTCGAAGGCATGCCCGAGCTCGATCCACGGCACGGGATCGTTCGGCATGCGCTTCTCGAGCTCGGCGACCTCACGTCGCGCCGCGTCGAGGTCTCCCGTCCAGGCGAGCACGCGCACGAGCAGGCGCCGCGCGGGAATGTCGTCGGGGTGTTTGACGAGCTCCTCACGAAGGGTGGCGATCGCCTTCTGATCTTCGTGCATGCGAACGAGCTGCTGGGCCCGATCGATGGGTCCAGGCGCCGCGCAACCGCCGAACGCCGCGGCCGACGCCACGAGCACGGCCGCAGAGGTGGATCGTCGAATCGCGTGGAGGGCTCCCTTCGTCACGCACCCATGGTAATGCTCGCCGCCAAAAGGCGGAGCATCGACATGGAAATTCGAACGATCGGCGTTCTCGGCGCAGGGCAGATGGGAAGCGGAATCGCGCAGGTGGCGGCGGCCGCCGGCTACGACGTCGTCCTCGCGGACGCTTCGGTCGAGCTCGCGCAGAAGGGCCTCTCGAAGATCGACGCGGTTCTCGGTAAGCAGGTCGACAAGGGCAAGATGAAGGCGGAGGACCGCGCGGCCCTCGTCGGGCGCATCAAGCCCGCGGCCGGCCCGGCCGACTTCAACGCCTGCGATCTCGTGATCGAAGCGGCGACCGAGAACGTCGAACTCAAGATCAAGCTGATCCGCGCGTGCGACGAGGCCATGAAGCCCGGCGCCATCCTCGCGAGCAACACGTCGAGCATCTCGCTCACGAAGCTCGCCGGCGCCACGAAGCGCCCCGAGCGCGTCATCGGCATGCACTTCATGAACCCTCCCCCGCTCATGAAGCTCGTCGAGATCGTGCGCGCGGTGCAGACGTCGGAAGAGACCTACAAGGTCGTTCGCGCGGCCGCCGAGAAGATGGGCAAGACCTGCACCGTCAGCAACGACGCGCCGGGCTTCCTCGTCAACCGCATCCTCATCCCGATGCTCTGTGAGGCGTGCTTTGCCCTCCAGGAAGGCGTCGGCACAGCGGCGGACATCGACACGGGCGCGAAGCTCGGTCTCAACCACCCGATGGGTCCCCTCGAGCTCGCCGACCTCATCGGCCTCGACACGGTGCTCGCCATCGCGGACGTCCTCCACCGTGACATCGGCGACGACAAATACCGCGCGCCCACGATGCTCCGGAACCTCGTCGCCGCCGGCTGGCTCGGCAAGAAGACCGGCCGCGGCTTCTATGTTTATGACGCCACGGGAGGGAAGCAGGCATGAGCACCACGGTTCTCACGGAGCGCGAAGGCGCCGTCGTCGTCGTCACCCTCAACCGCCCCGACAAGCTCAACGCGCTGAACGCCGAGCTCCTGCTGGCGCTCGGCACGACGTTCATGGAGCTCTCGAAGGACGGCTCCATCGCCTGCGCGATCCTCACCGGCTCGGGCGACAAGGCCTTCGCAGCCGGGGCGGACATCGCAGCGATGAGCGAGATGACCACCGAGCAGGCGCGCGCCTTCTCGGAGATGGGTCACCGCGTCTGCGCGCGCATCGAGCACGCGCCCTTCCCCGTTATCGGCGCCGTCAACGGCTTCGCCCTCGGCGGCGGCTGCGAGATCGCGCTCTCCTGTGACTTCCTCTACGCGAGCGACAAGGCGAAGCTCGGTCAGCCGGAAGTGAACCTCGGCGTCATGCCGGGCTTCGGCGGCACGCAGCGCCTCGCGCGTCGGGTTGGCATCGGCCGCGCGCGCGAGCTTTGCTACACGGGCGACAACGTCTCGGCCGACGAGGCGCTCCGCATCGGTCTCGTCAACGCGGTCGTTCCGCACGCCGAGCTGATGACGCGCGTGCGCGAGGTCGCGAACAAGATCGCGCAGAAGGGCCGCCTCGCGGTGGCCCAGTGCAAGCGTGTACTTTACACGGGTGCCGACGTTCCGCTCGACGTGGCCAACGCGCTCGAGACGCAGGCGTTCGCCATGCTCTTCGGCACCGAGGATCGGCGCGAGGGCATGACGGCGTTCGTCGAGAAGCGCAAGGCGGCCTTCACGGGCCGCTGAGTGATCCGCGGGGGGAAGGGGCTCGTCGTCGCCGCGATGGTGGCGGCGACGAGTGCGACCGGCGTGGCGTGCTCCTGGGGTGACACGGGAGACGCCGCCCGCCCGGCCGGTCGTCGGATTCCTGATAGGGGGTCGAGCTTCGTGCCGAAGCCCGGCGCGACGACTCCGGTGCTCGCGCTAGTCCCGCCTCCCTACGACGTCGGCTCGACGGCGGCAGCGCTCGAGCACTGGCCGGACATCGTTCCCGGCATCGAGACGCGCGCCTTCACGAGCTTCGATCGACGCGGCGGCAACGACGACGGCTTCGCGGGAACCTGGTCGGAGCTCTACGAAGACGATCGCGCCGAGCACGTGATCTTCGACGCGGCCGGCCCGGGCGTGCTGCGCACGCTGTGGTTCACCAGCAAGGTCGACGGCAACGGTCCGCTCGCTCTCGGGCAAGTCCGGTTTTATTTCGACGGCGAGTCCGAGCCGCGCATCGCGATCGACGCCGACGCGCTCTTTGCCCCGGGCGGCTCACCGTTCGTCGCACCGCTCGTAGCCGGCAACCAGCTGACGAGCGGCGGCTTCGCGTCCTGGGCTCCCCTTCCCTACCGGGGCCGCCTGCGCATCACGACGGAGCGTCGTGCGGGCTTCTACGCTGCGCACTACGAGACCTTTCCTCCGGACTGGAACGTCGATAGCTACGTCGCGCGCACCGAAGACGCGAAGCTCGTCGACGCGTTCGAGGCGACAGGGCCATCCGCGCTGCCGCTCGACGACGTCGCGCTCGACACCACGGTCACCGGCGCGGGCGAGATCGACGTCCTGAGGTTCGAGCCCACCACCCCGCTCGACGCCGATCCTCGAGCCGCACGGCTCCGGATCACGTTCGACCGCGCCGCAAAGCCTCAAGTCGACGTGCCGCTTCCGGCCTTCTTCGGCTCGGGCCTCGGCGACGCGACAATCCGCTCCGTCGCCTGGACGATGCAACCCGGTCTCTGGGAGTCGCGCCTGCCGATGCCCTTCTGGGAGAGCTACCGCATCACGGTGACGGGCCTCTCCGGAAAACTGCGCGCGCACGTGTCACCGTCGAAGCGCACGCGAGAGACGGCGGGCTATCTCGAGGCGCATTGGAACGAGGCACGTCCCACCAGCACGGGAAGTGACTTCGTGTACGTCGACACCACCGGGACCGGAAAGCTCATCGGAACGGTCCTCGCGGTCGAACCTCTCGCACCTTACGGCGAGACGGTGAACAAGCAGTGGTGGGAGGGCGATCTGCGCAGCTCCGCCGATGGTCGTCGAACGCCGAGCATCCACGGCACGGGCCACGAAGACGACCACCTCGGCGGTTGGTCGAACGAGTTTCTCTCGCGCCCGTTCACGCAACCCATGCAGGGCTGCCCCAAGACCGAGCTGCTCGACACGAACGGTCAGTACAACGCGAACGCGTCGATGTACCGCCTGTGGCCCGGCATCACCTTCACGAACGCGCTGCGCCACACGACCGAGCACGGCGCCGGCAACGGGCGGAGCCTGAACTACTCGAGCGTGGCGTTCCTATACCGGCGGCCCGAGCCGTCGACGACGAGGACCGACGCGTTCGACGTGACCGATCGCGAGGCCGCAGCGGCCCATGCGTATGCGGCGGGCGCTCCTCGGATCGAGGCCATCACGAGCGCGTTCGAAGGCGAAGACGCGAGCGCGCTATCGTCGGACACGCACCACTACGATTCGGCGGTGAGCTTCGAGCTCGCCGTGGATCCCAAGAACGATGGCGTCGTCCTGCGTCGCCTCTTCGACGCCACGCATGGCGGCGAACGAGCCAGCATCGAAGTCGACGGCTCGGTGGTCGCCACGATCTACGTGGCCGAGTACGATCCCGACCGTCGCTGGATGGAACGCGACGTCTTCCTTCCGCCGCAGATCACGAAGGGCAAGACACGCCTCCACGTTCGTCTCGTCCCCGAGGGCGACTTCAACGCGGCCAGGTTCGAAGCGTGGAGCGTGAAGTCGCCGTTCTGACGGCATGTCGATACCTCCGTCGCGCCGAGGAGTGCGCGAATCAGCAGTCGTGTCCGCCAGGGCACTCCGGCGGGGTCGTGGGCGTGGGCTGGCCCGGCGGGGGAGGCGGAGGAACCGTCGCGAACGGTACGGTCGCTTCGTACGTCGCGGTGAACGACGCTCCGCATTCGCCGGTCGTCGAGGTGCAGAGTGCCTCGCGGCTGTAATAGCCGCTATCGTGCACGTTGGCTGCGAGCCGGAGACGAAGGAGCGCGATCGTACCATCGGCCGAGAGGCCCACGTCTCGCACGCCCGTTCCGAAGTTCCCCTGGAGCGCCCACGTCGCTCGGTTCGCGAGATCGATCATGTACGGGGTGCCCCCGAGCCCATCTTGGCGCGTCGCCAGTGTAAGCACGTAACGGCTATTCGAGAACTGCACGAAGCGGTCGAGCGGCGCGATCGGACCGCTGAACGCCGAGAAGGACTGCGAGGTCAGATCGAAGAAGCCGAACGCCGCGCTGCTGCCGAACACGTCGAGGTTCGTCTCGACGTTCGCGGTCAGGCCGTCGGCACCGATGGTCGCCGTGGCTCGCGCCGCGAGCTTCATGCGCGATTCGACCTTCGCCGACGCATCGACCAGAAGGCCGCGCCCATCCGGCGTCATCGCGAAGCGTGGAATGGCATTGCCAATCGGCGCGAGCTGGAACTTCAGCGTCGCGGGATCGATGGTCATCAGGTGATAGCGCTGCCCGTTTTCCCAGGGCACCTGGGTTTTGTCCTCGAACATCGAAGCGTCCATGCGCTTCACGTCGAGGTACGCGACGATGCGCGAGCCGTCTTTCGACATCGCCACCGGTCCGAACCCCGGGAGATTCTTGGCGAACGCCGCTCCGTCGTTCAGCTCGATGACGCTCACCGGGTCGGGGTTGGTCCACATCTTTCCCGGAACGGCCTGTTTGCCGGGTGAACAGTAGGTCGGCGAAAGGAAGGCACGCGCGCCGTTCGGCACGACGACGATCGGTGCCTCGCAGTTGAGGACGTCCGTGGTCTTCGCCTCGGATGCGCCCGAGAGATCGAGATCGACGACGGGGGTGTGCGGACCGCCATCGCGCCAGACCGTGTGGCCGACGAGGAGCACACGCGATTGTCCGGGGACGAACGCGGAGTAGGCAACCGCAGAGGCGGCCGACGTCGAGGTGCGAACGCTCCCGGTGGACGGCTCGACGACGTTCACCAAGGAGGCGCTGCCGACGAGAAGCGAGTTGTCGTCGGGGCTGATTCGGAGGAGCGAGCAGCCGTCCGACAGGGCCGTTTTCCAGAGCACCGACTGCGTGGCGAGGTCGATCGCCATCACCTCGCCTCCACCGAACGCAAAGAGCGTTTCGCGATTCTTCGCGAAGGCAACGCGCGTCAGCGGCGTGGCGAACTCGTGGTAGGTGGCCGCGGCGACGTCGTAGATCAACGTGACGGTGTTTCGCTGCATGACGATGTAGCGGCCGCTCGGCGAAGGAACCATCGCGCCGGTGAGGAGCTCCTCGCCGTCCTTTCCAATCGAGCGATCGTTCGCGTTCGCGCCGGCGATGGCGGTCTCGTCGACTACCGCGCTGCCATCGTCGCTGGAACCGTCGTCCGACGTGCCGACCGAAACACCGTCACAAGCCGCAAGGAGAAGAAGCGCACACGCACCGAGCGCCGAAGAAGCTTTCATGCTCGGACCGACGGCGAGCGCGAGCGGAGATTCACGGCGGTTCGTACGATTTCTTCACGCGATCCTCAGCACTTCCGCGCGCCGTGCACGACCGGATACAGCGGCCATGACACGCCGATCATGGCGCGACCGCGAACGTGACGCTCGTTACGCGTCGGCCGAGATCAAGGGCGACGACGCACGCGCCAACGCATGCGCCAGCGACGTGTGACGGTCGTGGTCACTTGCGTGCTCGTGCAATCGAAGCCGTGCGGCTCGTGTGACCGCATGGCGATAGGCGGGGCGTGAATGACGCCTTCGCACTCCTGCAGCGCTTCCCGCTGTTCGTGCACGTCATCGCGCGTGGGGTGCTCGAGAATCTCGCAGAGCACGCTCTCCTCCCCGTCCAGCACAAGCGGCGGAATGTTCGTAACGGTGCCCATAGGGGGCGACGAAGCGCAATGTTCACGCCAAACGAGGGCGCGCCATTCGCGAGCGCGCCGTTCCGCGAGTGCGTCAGAACGTACGGTAGACGGCGACGACCGTTCCAAGAACGGCCACGATCACCGCCAGCACGGCCGACGAGGCGAACGAGCGAAACGCGATCGTCCGAAGGGTCGTTCGCATCTCCGCCGTCGCGCGGGGCGCCGCGAAGTAGGCAACCGCGCCCGCCCACGCGAGCACCACCGCACCGAATGCGAGATGCTCCTTGCGCTCGAAGAGAAGGCCGACCGACGGCGCCGTCTGGAAGATGCCCTGCTTCAGTCGCTCGCGATAGCCGATGTAGAGCCACGCGCCGATGCCCGCGGCCACGGTCACGAACGCCGTCGCGAGCCCGACAGCATAGTGCGCGCGACGCGTTCGGTTGCGAAGCACCACAGCGGGATGGACGAGAACGGCAGCAGCCAACCAACCGAGGTGGCCGTGGACATGCTCGATCGAGCGAAGCAGGCGGATGGGGTCGAGCGCCATCGCGCAACCTACGATACACTCCCTACCGTGGAGTGTGCAGCTCACCCCGACCATGAGGCCACCGGCACCTGCGCGTCGTGCAAGCGCACGCTGTGCTCGGCGTGCACCACCTACGACGTCGACGGCAAGACGTATTGCGAAGCCTGCGGCCGCAACGTCGAACAGAACAGCCATTCGATCGGCTCGGCGCTCCTCGCGTCGGTCGCCGTCGGATACCTCGCCACGCTCGCGCTCGGTGTGGCGCTGTTCGGCCCCAAACCGTTCGTGGGCGGCCTCGCCGCCATCGCTGGAATCGCGCTCGGCCGACTCCTGCAGGTCGTCGTGCGCCCTCCCTCCGTGACGCGACGGCAACCGCTCGCCCCTTGACCCAATCGGTGCGCTGCCCCCCACGACGGACGCGGTTGACGCGACGCGAGCTCCTGGATACGCGTGGAGGCCGAGACGAGCATGGCGGCTGATCTCCTCTCCAAACTGCGCGCGCAGGACACCGCAAAGCGGACGATCGAGCGTGCCCTCGACTCCGATCGCGTCCATCACGCTTACTTGTTCGCCGGCCCCGACGGCGTCGGCAAAGAGCTCGCCGCGTTCGGTCTGGCCCAGGCCCTCGTCTGCGAGAAGCGCGGGAGCACCGAGCAGGGCGGCCTCTTTGGCGCCGCCGCGCCGTTGCTGCGCGCATGCGGCGAATGCTCGGCTTGCCAGCGTGCGGTCCCGCGCGAAGAAGAGCGCCGGCCGATCCATCCGGACATCGTCGTTCTCGAGCGCGGGCTCTACACGCCGCAACAGATCGGACGGCGGACGCCGGAAACGCAGGACATCTCGATCGACCAAGTGCGCACGCTCGTTCTGACGCGCGCGGCGTATGCCCCGCACGAGGGCCGCGCCAAGGTCTTCGTCATCCGTCGCGTCGAGGAGCTCAGCGTTTCGGCGGCGAACGCGCTGCTGAAGACGCTCGAGGAGCCAGGCGCCCGCACACACTTCATTCTCCTCACCTCCCAGCCCGACGCGCTCTTGCCGACGATTCTCTCGCGCACCCTGCGCGTGCGTTTCGCTCCCCTTCCCGACGATCTCGTCGCCGAGATTCTGCAGACCGGGGGAGTTGCCTCGGCGCGAGCGCAGGAAGTGGCGCGCCTCTC
The DNA here is from genome assembly GCF_001263205.1 of Labilithrix luteola. Taxonomy (GTDB): domain Bacteria; phylum Myxococcota_A; class Polyangia; order Polyangiales; family Polyangiaceae; genus Labilithrix; species Labilithrix luteola. Next base: position 8,261,726 of record NZ_CP012333.1, on the reverse strand, counting down.
CGGTGGAAGCGCCGCCACGGGCGTCATGCTCGCCGATCCGGACGAGAGCGAGGCTCGCGAGGCCTTCGTCACGCGCGCGCTCGAGGCCGTGGCCGCCAAAGGAATCGAGCCCGCCCTCGCCCTCGCGGAAGAGGCCAAGAAGGCCAAGGACGAGCTCGCTGGGCGCATCGCCGCTCTCGCCACCGCACTCTCGGACCAGGCCGCGCGCGCCGCCAAGAACGGCTCGAACGAGGCCGAAGCGCTCACGCTCCGAGGTCGCTTCGCGCTCGCGGCCCTCGAGCACCTCGCCGGCAACGGCGCGCCTCAGCTCGTTGTCGAGGCGATGGTGATGCGCATGCGCGCCGTGTGACGCGCGCTCGAACCGTCACTCGTCATTCATCGAGCGTGGATCGCCCCGAGGCGATGACCTCGTACGCCGACGGCTCGAGCTCGAGCCCGCGATACGCGAAGGAAGAGCCGTTCGTCGCCTTGAGCACGACGAGGCGCTCGGCACCCGCCGACGCGTACTCGGCAACGACCACGGCGTCGCCGACGTTGGGCGCTCCGACCCCGAGCCGCTGCGTACGGAGCGGCAGGCGCCTCACGCGTTCGAAGCGAATGCCCTCGTGTTCGATGGCGTTCGGGGGTTCACCGTGAAGGAGCACGCTCGCGGCGTCGACCGGAGACAGCCACGCGATCGAGGCGCGCGGCACGGGCCGGGCGTAGAGCACAGTGTCTTGCTTGGCCTCGGGCGCCACGAAGAGCACGGCCACGGGCATTTCTTCGGAGAGCACGACCCCGCCCGCGAGCCAAGCCTCTTCGCCGGTGAGCCGCATCACGACGTCGCCGAGCTGGCACGGAAAGCCTTCGAGCTTCGTCTCCGTTGCGGGCTTCGACTTGGTCTTCGGCCCCGGGTCGTCTTCCTTCGCCGTGGCGTCCACGGGCGCGTCGTCGCGACGGCGCGCAAGCCATCGTCCCACGAGAGCAGCCCCGCTGGCCGACGCGGCGATCAGGCCAGCGAGGAGCAAACTCACGGACGCGCCTCGATGGTGCGCGGCTCACCGCCGAGCGCGACGTGGAAGGCGCGGGCGCGCTCGGTCACGTCCTTGAGGGTGAAGTCCGGCAGGTACAGATCCGCGATCACCGCGCAGGCGTTCGCGTACGGCTTGAGCTCGGACGCGCGCGCGAGAGTGATGCCACCGATGGCGACCAGGGGAATGCCCGCGGCGCTGGCCATGCCCGCGGCCTCACGAAGGCCGGCGAGTCCCACGACGGGATCGGGGTTGCTCTTGCTCACCGTCTCGAACACCGGACCATACGCAACGTAGCGCGGCCGCCAGGCGAGCGCCCGGGCGAGCTGCTCCGGGTTGTGCGTCGAGATGCCGACGCCGAGCTGCGGCGCGATGCGATTCACGAGCTCGAACGGGAGATCCTCCTGTCCGATGTGCACGATCTCGCAGCCGGCGAGCGCCGCGAGATCGGCCCGATCGTTCGCGACGAGCGGCACGCCGGCCGTACGGCACATCGGCCCCAGCACGCGCAGGAGCGCGAGGATCGCGCGTGCGGGAAGATCTTTCGCGCGCAGCTGCAATGCCGCAGGCCGGACCTCGAGGAGCGCGCGCGCGTAGGCGATCGGGTCGGTTTTGCGTGCTGCGAGGAGCTTCGTGTCGACGATCGCGTAGAGCCCCTTCATGACGGTCTCCAATCGAAGATGCGGCCCCCCGCCAAGTCGTCACGGCCAGCTACTTGCGGAAAGGCCAGACGTCAACCTCCACGGAGCGTGACAATCGCCCTCGCTCGTCGACCGGCGGATCCGAAGCAACGTCTCCCGCGGCGCGAAGGGTCACGACGTCGCCACGATGGAGCTCCTCCCAAGGCGCGCTCGCCTCGGTGACGTCTCGATCGAGGTGTCGCATTCGCACGCGTTCGCCGGTGCTCGTGCACGCGAAGAGCTCGGTCTTTCCCTTGCTCCGGAGCAAGTCGGAGATGACACGCAGGTGGACACGCGACGGCGCGGGCTCCGGCAGCTTGCCCGCGAGCGTCGGGGCGCCCGTGCGGAGCACGAGGTAGCTGAACGTCAGGCCCTGCCATCGAAGCCCTGCCGCGCGCGCGACCGGAACCAACCACTCGGGCAGGTCGATGAGCACGTCTTCGTGGCACCACTCGCCTTCCACGGCGAACGCGGGGCATGCGAGAGCGTGCAGACAAGGCGCGAAGACCGAGGCGCCTCCCTGCGCGAGCAGGCGATCGCGAACCGCATGCAGGTGCCGCGTTCGATCCCTCAGCGCGGGCTCGACGACGACGAGCGAGCCGCCCGGCGCGACGGCCGTGCGAAGAAGATCGGAGAGAAGGGCCACGTGCTTCTCGACGCGCTCCTGCTCCCCGAGCGCGAGGTCGAGCTCGCTGAGCACCTGGCCCATGACGACGACGTCCGCCGAAGGAACTCGCATGCCCGGCGCGAGTCGCTGCACGCGTGTCTCGAGGCCGAGCTCGATGGCCGACGGCAAGCCCTTGGCCTTCGCGGCGATCGCCTTTCCAGCTGCGAGCGCGGCCTCGTCCTCGTCGACGAGAAGCGTTTCGATCTGCCCACGCGCGCCCACCGCCTCGAGCGCGCGCGCAATGCCCCAGCTCATGGCGCCGAGGCCGGCACCGAGATCGAGGATACGAAGTGCTCTGCCCTCGGGCATCGCGAGCGTACCGGTCGCTACGAGCTCGCGCACCGCCCCAGCGCCTTTCGGAACGTCACGCGCGAACGAGAAGCCGATGCGCGCCTCGAGCGGAAGCGGAGCACGACCACGTGCATCGCCGGCCAGGCCCGCGTTGTACGCCTTCGACAGCTCGGCCACCTTCGCGCCGAGCTTTGCAACATCGGACGTCACGGGGGCCGAACGAGCCCGAAGAACACCGTCGAGAATCTCCTGCCAGGCAGCCTCGAGCGGACGTACGAGTTGTGTCGGAAGCATCGGCGGCTGGGACATACTCCATCCCTGCCCCTTTCGAACCGAACTACTTCGGTGACCTCTTGCACGGACCGAAGATTTCGGGGCCCACGATGGGCGAGGGCCCCGAAATCCTCGGTCCTTTGCCCAAGTTTGTCACAAGCGGAATTTGACGGTTCATTCCGCGCAACCAGGTTGCGCGGAAGTGAGAGAATCCAGCGTCCCCGCCTGCGCTTGACGGCGAGCTCTCCCCCATTAGAACAATTCATCGAACGGTGAAGTGAATGACGCGACCTTCGGCCACGAAGCCGTCGACCCTCAAGACTCCGAAGAGCACGCCGCTAGTGACGAGCCCGCACGCCGGCACGAGCGGGCCCCCCGAGAATGCAAGGCCGGGCGCCGGCGCTCCTCCCGCGTCGACGCGCACCCCCGTGAAACCGGTCGACGTGCACTGTGGCCCCGAAGAGCACGCGCGACGTCTGCGAGAGCAGACGGTCAACGACGAACAGCTCGAACGAGCTGCCGCCATTTTCCGAGCCGCCGGCGATCTCTCGCGCCTCAAGCTTCTGCACCGCCTTTGCGACGGTGAATGGTGTGTCACGGAGCTCGCCGAAGCAGCCGGCGTCGGCCTCTCGACCGTCTCCCAGCAGCTCCGCCTGCTGCGCGCCGAACGAATCGTCGGGCGCCGGCGGGCGGGCAAGCACATCTTCTACTCGCTCGCTGACTCGCACGTCAGCGCGCTCATCCAGAGCGCCATCGAGCACGCCGCCGAGCCCCATCTCCATCACAAAGAAGAGAAGGACGACGGCGACTAGCCGATCAGAACGTGCCGGCCCCCTGCGTCGCGAGCGAACAGCAGAACCCGCAGGTACGGTTGTTTTTGTGCATCGAACAAATCCTCCTCCGGTTTTCCCCGGACTTCGGGGAGTGTTGACCGGATGCGACACCCCACAGCGCAAGAGGTTTGCCAGCCCGGAGGGTCCTCTTTCTGCGTCTTTCTGAAATGGGGTGTGTCACGTTCTGTTGACACACCCGAGAAGCACGATGTCCGGATCCCGGACAGGATGGCGCTAAACGGAACGTGAAGTGCCGAGCGCTGCGTCTCGTTGTGCCATCATTTCGCGTCTGGAGTGGAATCTTGAGGCCTCGCCGGAGCCGAGCCATGACGCGCCCGGAGCCACCCATGATAGGAGGCGTCATGGCTCGCGATTGGCAGCTCCCCCTCGCCTTCGTGCTCACCGCCCTCTCGTCCGTCGGCTGCGGAACGCCCCCGCCGGCGTCCCAGGTCCCGAACGCGCGCGCTGCGATTGATCGTGTGCACGCGACCCAGGACTGCGGGGTCGGCATCCACGCAACCGCCAAGATCGATCATTTCGGCAAGGGCGGACGCGTGCGCGGCGAGCTGCTCATGTTCGCGCTCTGGCCCGATCGCCTTCGCATGGACGTCGTTGGTCCGATGAACGTGGGCCTCGTCGCAACGCTCGCCAGTGGCGACGGCAAGTTCACCCTGCTCGACCAGCGCGAAAAGCGCTTCTATTACGGTCCCGCGTCGGCCTGCAACATCGCGCGGCTCACCACCGTACCCATGCCGGCGCACGTGCTCGTCTCGATCCTTCGCGGCGCGCCGCCCGTGCTCAAGCACGAGCCGAACGCGGCAACGGTCGAATGGAGCAAGAGCGGGTACTACGTACTCAAGATCGCGAGCACGCGCGGCGCGGAGCAGGAGATCCACATCGCGCCGTTCAAAGAGGACCGCGGGAAGCCCTGGCAGGAGCAGCGCATGCGCGTCCTCGAGGTCGAGGTCCGCCAGCAGGGCATCGTGCTGTATCACGCCGAGCTCGACAATCCCGAGCCCGGCAAGATGGCCAAAGAGCAGGTCGACCCCGACCACATCGACCCGAATATTCCGCCGAGCGGCCCGACGTGCAACGCGGAGCTGCCGATGAAGATCCACGTGGAGGTCCCCGGCAAGAACGAGGACGTCCAGTTCCGTTACGAGAACGTGGAGTGGAATCCGCCGCTCACCGAGGGCCTCTTCACGCAGCCGGTTCCCGAGGGCATCCAGGTCCTCCAGGTCACCTGCGAGTAGCGCGTCGACGAAGCGCCTACGCGCTCAGGAGTCGAGCTCGGCGGCGATCTCCGCCGTGAGCTTCTGCGCGCGCTCGACCTGATCGGCGGGCAGCGAGATTGCGCCCACGACCGGGTGTCCGCCGCCGCCGTGACGCTCGCAGATGCTCGCGATGTTGTGCGTACGCGGGATCTTCGACCACGGGTTGTACCCGATCGACAGCTTGCACTTCGTGTTCGAGCGGCTCAGCACGATCGAGTACGCGCTGTCCGGCCAGAGCGCGTAGGTGACGAACTTCGCGGCGACGTCCACCACCACGGAGCTCAGGTCGACGGCGACGACCTTACCGACGACCTTGGCATGCTGCTTCACGAGATCGACGAACTCGTGCTGTTGCGCGGCGAGCGGCGCGTACGCCTCTTGGATCTGCTTGTCGCGCGCGACCTTCTCGAGCGGCTCGTTCAACAGGCGCGGGATCATCTCCTGGAGAAATGCGTCACCGCCGCGATGCTCGACGACGGTCATCAGCTGCAGCACCGGCTCGGCGCGTTCGACCGCCATTTCGGCGTTCGGGAAGTTCGCCGAGTCGATCATGTCCGCCCAGCGCACGAGCTCCGCTGACTCGCTCGTGTCGAGACCGAAGCGCTCGCGGCCGATGTCGGCGATGAGCTTCGTGCACGAGCCGTAGGTGCCGTCGTGGAACATGCGGCGCGCGCCATCGTCGCCCGTGGCCTTCACGCGGGCGTCGTATGTCGAGCGGTCGTCGGGGAGCGGAAACGCGCTGACGTGGTGATCGAAGTACCAGGTCAGCTTCGGCGACGAGGAGAAACGGAAATCGAGGATCGCGTTGTCTTCGCCGACGAGCAACGCGGGATCGACGCCGTTCGAGCCGGGCCCGTACCCCATCGCTCGGTACGTGAACGAAAGGTCCTCGCCCGGGTGCATGTGGCGCATCAGTCGCGTGAACATCACCGCCGAGCAGAGACCATCGAAACAATGCCCGTGGGTGGCGACGACGATGTTACGCATGCCCCTGCGTCTAGCACGCCTGTCGCGCCCCGTGACCTCTCGCTGACCTCTCGGCGCCGGCCGCGCTGCTTGGAGTAAGCTCCGGCCATGAGGCTGCATCATCTGGCCCTGCGAACGGGCGATCTCGAACGGCTGGAGCGTTTCTACGTCGACGTGCTCGGGCTCGCCGTGGTCGCACGAACGCCGCCGCGGAGCGTCTGGCTCGACGCTGCCGGAACCCTCGTGATGCTCGAGCGAAAGAATCGCGACGAGCCTTCGGTTCCCGAGGGATCGCTGGAGCTCGTGGCCTTCGCCGTCGATCCGGAAGGACACGAACGCCTCGCATCGCGGCTCCGTGAAGCTGGCATCGCGATCGAGGCGTCGACGTCGTACTCGGTCTATTTTCGCGACCCCGATGGGCGCCGCGTGGGACTCAGCTCGTATCCGACGCCTCGCACGACCGTCGAGGCGCCGGCTCGCTGATCCTTCTCAGCCCTCGCGGTGCGGGACGTGGACGTGCTTCTCCGTCGCGCACGCAATGGCTTCTTCGTAGCCCGCGTCCGCATGGCGGATGACGCCCATGCCGGGGTCGCTCGTGAGCACGCGCTCGAGGCGGCGTGCGGCGTCGTCGGTGCCGTCGGCCACGACGACCATGCCGGCGTGGAGGCTCATGCCCATGCCGACGCCGCCGCCGTGGTGGAACGAGACCCAGCTGGCGCCGGCGGCGGTGTTGACGAGGGCGTTCAGGATCGCCCAGTCAGCGATGGCATCGGAGCCGTCCTTCATCGCCTCGGTCTCGCGGTTCGGCGAAGCGACCGAGCCGCAGTCGAGGTGGTCACGACCGATGACGATCGGCGCCTTCACCTTGCCCGAACGAACGAGCTCGTTGAACGCGAGGCCGACCTTGGCGCGATCGCCGTAGCCGAGCCAGCAGATGCGCGACGGAAGGCCCTGGAACGTCACGCGCTCCTTGGCGAGCTCGATCCAGCGACGGAGATCGGGATCGTTCGGAACCGCATCGAGCACCGCTTGGTCGGTGGCTTCGATGTCGGCCGGATCGCCGGAGAGCGCCACCCAGCGGAACGGCCCCTTGCCCACGCAGAAGAGCGGGCGGATGTACGCGGGGACGAAGCCCGGAATGTCGAAGGCGCGCTCGCAGCCGGCTTCGACCGCGCAGGCGCGAATGTTGTTGCCGTAGTCGAACACCTCGGCGCCGCGCTTCTTCATCGCGAGCATCGCTTCGACCTCTTCGGCCATGCTGGCCTTCGCCTTCTCGACGTACGCCTCGGGATCCTCCTTGCGGAGCGAGGCGGCTTCGTCGAGCGAGAAGCCCATGGGCACGTAGCCGACGAGCGGATCGTGCGCGGCCGTCTGCTCGGTGACGAGGTCCGGCGTGATCCCGCGCTTCACGAGCTCGGGGAAGATCTCCGCGGCGTTGCCACAGAGCGCGATGCTCACCGGCTTGTCTTCCTTGCGTGCCCGCTCGAGGCGCTCGAGGGCCTTGTCGAGATCGTCGATGCGCTCGTCGACGTAGCGCGTGTCGAGGCGCTTCTGGATGCGCGAGGGGTCGACCTCGACGGCGAGGCACGAGAGCCCCGCCATCGTCGCCGCGAGAGGCTGCGCGCCGCCCATGCCACCGAGACCGGCGGTGAGGCACCAGAACTGGCCGGTCTTGCCCGTGCGCTCGCCGTATGCCTTGCGGGCAGCGACGAACGTCTCGTAGGTGCCCTGCAGGATTCCTTGCGTGCCGATGTAGATCCACGAGCCCGCGGTCATCTGACCGAACATGATGAGGCCCTTGGCCTCGAGGCTGCGGAAGTGCTCCCAGTTGGCCCACTTGCCGACGAGGTTCGAGTTCGCGATGAGGACGCGCGGCGCGTCGGCGTGCGTACGGAAGCGACCGACCGCCTTGCCCGACTGCACGAGCAGCGTCTCGTCGTTGCCCAGCGTCTTGAGCTCACGTGCGATGACGTCGAACGCGTCCCACGAGCGGGCAGCCTTGCCCGTACCGCCGTAGACGACGAGATCTTCGGGGCGCTCCGCGACCTCGGGGTCGAGGTTGTTGTGGAGCATGCGGAGCGCGGCTTCTTGCACCCAGCCTTTGCAGGTGATTTCAGTGCCGCGAGCAGCGTGAACGGTTCGAGGGGAAGAGGCCATGGCGGACCTCGACTTAGCGCGAAACGACGGCCGACGAAACGTTCACTGCGCGAAAGGAATGGCCCAGCTTCGCCGGCCAACGCCGCCCAACGCAGAGCGTCAGGGCGACGGCGGAGCAGCGTCCGCGGCCAGCGATTCGAGGGCCAGGTCGAGGCGCGTTCGATCGTCCTCGGCGAGGGTGTGCGGTTGTGCGTCGTCGATGGCCTTGGCCTCACGCAGCCACAGAAGCGCGGCGCGCCGGTCACCGAGCGCGTGATGAACGAGCCCCCGGTAGAGCGAATACTCGGCGCGCTTCTCGCTCGACCAGCTCTTGCTCCGCGGCTCCATCGCCACGAGCTCCTTCTCGGCCTCGGCGAAGCGCCCTTTGCGGAAGTCCGCCTTCGCGCCGGAGAAACTTCCTCCGCAGCCGACGAGACCAACGAGCGCGCACGTCACGAGTGTCACGAAGGCCACGAGACGGAGGCGGAGGACCATGACCTCGCGAGCCTATCACGCAGTGGCGGATAGGCTCGCGAGTCTCGCCCGTCTGGAGCGGCTCAAACGCGTCGCGGAGCCTTCTCTTCGACGAGCCGCGGTGGGCGAACGCGACGGCCCGCACGACGGAGAAGCTCCACGAGCGTGGAGGCCGAAACGTCCGCGTCCTCGGCGGGCTCTTCGGAAGGTGGAGTGACCTGGCCCTCGAGATCCATCGTCTCGGGGGTCTTCGCGCTCTCCGTCCAGCGCTCGGCGAGCTCCTTCGCGATGCGCTCGACGAGGGGTCGTGTGGTCTCGCGCTGCGTGGCCGAGAGGAGCACGGCATCGGGGTTCTTGCGCTGGAGAAGCGCGCGATCGATCGGCGCAAGGAGCTCGATCTTGTTGAAGACGAGCACACGCGGGATGTCCTGGAGGCCGAGCTCTTCGAGCAGCGACTCGGTGGTGGCGATGTGCTCCTGCTTCGCGTCGTCGGTGGCGTCGACGACGACGAGCAGCAAGTCGGCGTCGCTGGCCTCCTCGAAAGTCGCGCGGAAGGCTGCGAAGAGATCCTTCGGCAAGCTTCGAATGAAACCGACGGTGTCGGAGATGACGACCTCGCGATCGCCATAGCCTGCCCAGCCTACCTTGAGGTGGCGCGAACGCGTGTCGAGCGTGGCGAACAGCTTGTCTTCGGCGAGGACGTCGGCGCCGGTGAGCGTGTTGAGCAGCGTGCTCTTGCCGGCGTTCGTGTACCCAACGATGGCAACCGTGGGTACGCCTTCGCGCGTGCGCTTGTGACGGCGCTGCTCGCGCTGGCGCCCGAACTTCTTGAGCTGCGCTTCGAGATGAGAAACGCGCTCCTTGGCGCGACGACGCCCGATTTCGAGCTTCGTTTCGCCCGGGCCTCGACCACCGATGCCGCCGGTGAGGCGCGAGAGCGAGTCGTCTTTCATGACGAGTCGCGGCATGTTGTATTTCAGCTGCGCGAGCTCGACCTGCACCTTGCCGTCTTTGCTCTCCGCGCGCTGCGCGAAGATGTCGAGAATCAGCTGCGTGCGATCGATGACCTTGAGATCGCTTTCCTTGGCGATCGCCGAGGCCTGCGCCGGCGTGAGCTCGCGGTCGAAGATGAGCACGTCCGAGTCGAGCTGCATGCTGCGCAGGATGACGTCGTCGAGCTTGCCCTTGCCGAGGACGGTCTTCGGATCGACGCGTTCGCGCAGCTGCACGATCGTGTCGACGACCTCGACCCCCGCGGTGCGCGCCAGCTCACGGAGCTCACGCACGCTCTCGTCTGCTCTGCGAGCCACGTCGCGCTCGGACTTGTCAGCGACGTGAACGAGCAAGGCGCGACCGGCCGGCGCGCGGACCGCACGACCACGCGTGCGCTTCGCGAACTCCGCCTCGAGCCCGGACATGAGCTCGCCGACGTGGACGCGCTCCTGACCGATCGGCGTGGGCCCGTGCTCGCGATACGGGAGCGCGCCTTCTTCGCCGGGGATGTTGTATGCATAATGCAGCGATCGCGCTTCGCCGCGCGCGTTGATCTGAATCGCGCAGACGAGGTCGAGACGCAGGCGCACGAGGTCGACGAGGTCGTCGCGCGTCAGCGCCTCACCGCGCACGTGCGTGTGGATCAGGCGCAGGCCGCGGAAGCGGCCTTCGGCGGCGCGGAGGCGGCCGATGTCCGGAAGCATGAGCTTGCCGGAGTCGCCGACGATGACGTAATCGACCTGACCCGAGCGATGAACGAGAGCGCCCACCTGACGCCCTGTCTCCACGCTGGCCTCGACGAGCGAACGCGTCAGCTCGGGCGTGGAAATGTCATCGAGGGGCACGCGGCGCCGGTAGATACGCTCGAGCGTCTTGGTGGCCGAAGGGGGTAGGCCCGAAGTGTTGCCGTAGAGTTGGATGGGTCGTCTTCCCGCGTTGGCTTGGTTGAGACCGGCCTGCTGCGAACCTGCTTCGCCCAGCCCGTTCGGGTCAAGTGACCCGGACGGGGCGGACGGGTATTGAGACCGGTCTACCGCTGGAACCTACAGCGGAACGCCCACATATCAAGCCGAATCAAGCTCGAACGTCATGCCGCAACGCCGGACCTGACCGGACGCGGCGCCCGCGGCTCCGCGGTGCCCCCCGCTCACTTGCAGGTCGAGAGCATCGCCGGAGCGGCCCAGCTCCAGACCGGCAAGCCGCCGATATTCGGAACCTTCGGGTAGTAGAGCGTGAACGAGTAACACATCTCCTCGGTCGTCTTTTCGCCGTAGTCGACCGGCGCGCCCGTCGTGTTCGTCCACGTGCAGGTCGTCGTAATCACGTCATTTGCCGCGAGCGTGGTGGTCGCCGGGAGCCACGCCTGCGAATCGAAGCTCCAGTTGTTGATGGTGCCGAGGTCGACCGGCGCACTCGCGTCCGCGGGCTTTCGGATGGTCGACATCCGGACGCCGAGCTTGTGCATGTGCGGCATGGCGGCCACGAGGTGCGTGCCGGCGAGCTGGGACGGAACCTTGATCGAGCACTCCCTCGGCCAGTTCGCCGCGCCCGCGGGGATGGTGAACTTCTGCGTTCCGAAGGCCAGGACGTCCGCTTCGTACTGGCGCGGGGGCGAGGTGCAGATGTCGAAGCCGCTCGAGTCCTTCTGATCGGCCAGGCCTTGGGCGTTCGAGTAGTGCATCTGAACGACCCAGTGCGTGCCCTCGGGCTTGATCGGAAAGCCTGCCTCGGGCGGTAGCTCGAGCCCCTTCCCGCCCGGCGCCCACGCCATGACCATGCGCCACTGGAGCGAGCCCCCCGGGCTGCATGACTTCGGCGTCGCGGGCTCGGGCGAGTCCGATTCGAACAACACGATGTGGTGAACCACGGTCTTGTTGTCGATGCGAGGCACGAACCCCGTCACGTGCGTGGGCGAGTCTTTCTTCAGTTCAACGCCGTAGCAGACGTAATCCTCGCCTGTCGCTGCGGGCAGCGACCACGCCGAAGCAGGCCCGATCGACAGGTCCGGCTTGCAGTTGACGCTGGGATCGAACGGCGTCGGCGGCGTGGTATTCCCGCACGTCTCGTTCGACGGTTGCGCGCCGCCGCTCACCCAGGACGTGAGCGTCTGGCGGTCAGCGTCCGAAAGGCGCGCATTCGGCGGCGGCGGCATCGGCGACGCATCGTTCGCGACGCGCGCCGGAATGAGCTCGTAGACCTTCTTCGAGGGGTCGCTCTTCGCCGGCGCGTAGAGGTCGGCCAAGGTGATGAGCGGCATCGACGCGCCGAACTGAGGGCTCGCCGAATGGCACGACCGGCAGTCTTCCGCGAGGATCTTGTCGACCGTACACGGAATCGATCCACTGGGCGCGGTGGCCCTTGGCGGGCCGCCCGACGTCGTGTTCGTCCCATCGGACGGCGCCGCCGAGTCGGTGCTCGACGAGCTACAAGCACCACAAACGAGCGCGAGCGCGGCGGCTGCCGAAACAGCTGCAACCGCGCTCCCGAAGAAGATCCCGCGCATGGCCGGCAAGTGTGCGCTACGGCGGGGCTCTGTGCAATGCCGCAGAGCTTCGTAGCGCCCTCTGCCGAGCAGGCAGCGCCGAGACTACTTGTTGATACGCTCCTGATACTGGCCGGTCGCCGTATCGATCTTGATCCACTCGCCTTCCTTGATGAAGAGCGGGACGTTGACCGTGGCGCCCGTCACGAGCGTGGCCGGCTTCGTCGCACCGCTGGCCGTATCGCCCTTCACGCCCGGCTCGCTCGCCACGACCTGCATGATGACGTTCGGCGGCATGTCGATGCCGATCGGGTTGCCGTTGAAGAGCGTGACTTCGACTTCGAGGCCTTCCGCGAGGAAGCGCGACTCGTCGCCGACCTTCTCTTTGCCGACGTAGATCTGGTCACCGGTGTTGGTGTCCATGAAGACGTAGTTGTCGCCCTCTTCCCACGAGTAGGTCATCTTGCGATCTTCGACGTCCGCAAGCTCGACCGAGTCGCCGGATTTCCACGTGCGTTCGACGACCGAGCCGTTCACCAGGTTACGAACGCGGCAGCGCGTGAACGACTGCCCCTTGCCCGGCTTGACGAACTGGTGCTCGACGATGTGGAACGGGACGCCGTCGATCTGAATCTTGAGTCCCTTGCGGATGTCGGTCGTGCTGGCCATGCGGGGCGCGTGGTACCACGGGGACCCACTGGACGGCAAGGTGAGCCTGGAAAGTCCTCGCGTTTCTGTGATGTCTTTTGCGTCACCGAAACGCCGCCGAGCCGGAAGCCCGAGTTTTCCCCGTGCCCAGCGCCGTGCTAGGCATCGCGCCCCATGGTCCACGAGGTCGACGAGGAACTCCGCGAAATCAAGCGGGAGATCATCGAGTCGCGCGGGCTCGTCATCAAGACGAACAACCTGACCAACGCCCTCAGCGCCGACATCAAGTCGATCGCCAAGCGCCAGCAGACCTACGAGCGCCGCCTCTCGTGGAACAGCGCCACGGCGTACATCGTCTTCGTCGTCGTCGTGTTCGCCGCACTCAAGCTCGCATGGGATGCTCGCGTCGATCAGATCAAGGCGGAGACCGATCAGCGTGCGGTCGACAACGAACGCCTGCGCAAAGAGCTCCGTGAGGCCCAAAAGCGCGACGAAGACCGCGCACGCGCCGAGTCCCGCGCCGCGCAGTTCTACGATCTCGTGCGCCAGGGAAAGCGCGCGGACCTCGTCGAGCAATGGGAGGCGATGAAGAAGGAGCCGCTCAGCAAAGCCGAGACGGCCATCTTCTCCGACGCCGTGGAGCGCGCGAAGAACGAGCTCGCCGGCCAGCTCTATCAGCAGGGCATGGACAAGGTGCGCGTCCAGCGCTGGCAAGAAGCGGCAACGGCCTTCGAGGAGTCCATCAAGCACAAGGAAGATGCCGCCATCGGGCCTTCCGTGCGACTCGGACTCTCCGAGGCGTACAGGCACCTGAATCGCCAGAAAGAGGCGATTCCGATTCTGACGACGCTCGCCGAAAACCCCGTGGACAAGGAAGTCCATGACGACGCGCTGCAGTTGCTCGCCTGGTGCCAGATGGACACGCAGGCGTGGAACGACGCGAAGAACACGTGGCGAACGTTGATTCGGCGCTTCCCGGAATCGCGCTTCGCGGCCGAAGCGAAGATGCAGCTCGCGCAGCTGCAACTGCTGCACTGATCACGTTCGCGCCGGCGGAGAGCATCCTTCCCCATCACCGGTGCTGGCCACTTCGTCTGGCGGAGCTCTCGTGGAGCTCTCGCAACGCGAGATGAAAGCTCAGCCTGCATCGAGTGATTGTGAATGGCCGGTGGGCTGAACTAGAGGTGCGGCCCGCGACGGCGCGCGAACGTCAGAGCGGCGCGTTCGTCGACTCGATGATCAACTTCGACCGATTCCGGTTCTTCGTTCCTGCGCTTGCGGGAGCGACGTTGCGCGACCGCGTCGTCTCCTCCCTCGGTGCCGCTCTCGGCATCGCCGTGACGGCAAGTCTGTGCGCGTACTTCGCGGGCGACCGTTCGTCGCTACCGATGCTCGTGGCGCCCATCGGAGCATCGGCGGTTCTTCTCTTCGCGGTGCCGGCAAGTCCGCTCGCACAGCCCTGGTCCATCATCGGCGGCAACGTCGTGTCGGCGTTCGTCGGTGTGACGGCGGCTCGCCTCATCGACAACCCAGTCGTCGCCGCTGGCGTTGCCGTCGGAGGCGCGATCTTCGCGATGTCGCTCTTGCGCTGCCTCCATCCGCCTGGCGGCGCAGCCGCGTTGACGGCGGTGATCGGCGGCAAGGCGATCATCTCGGCGGGCTATTTGTTTCCGCTCGTTCCGGTCGGCCTCGACTCGATCGTCCTCGTGACGATGGGGTGGCTGTTCCACCGCGTTTCGACCCACACGTATCCGCATCGTGTGCCGCACGTCGAGCCGGCCCAACCGGCCACCGACGACATCGGTATTCTGCATCCGACCGCCATCGATCATGCTCTCGCCGATCTCGGCGAGACCTTCGACATTCGGCGCGAGGACCTCGATCTCCTGCTGGAGCGCGCGGAGTTCCACGAGCGCGAGCTCCGGCGAGGCGATTCGCCAGCTCGTCCCCGCTGACGACGTGCTCTAGGCGACCAGCGCCTTGTACGCCGCGGTGACCTCGGAGAGCCGGACGGTCAGCGTGCGACGTTCATCGGCGGACGCCGAGGGATGGAGATCCGGGTGGTACGAGCGGACCAGGCGCCGGTACGCGCGCTTGATCTCGGTCTGGTCCGCCCCGAAGGTCACGCCGAGGGCGCGGTAGGCTTGGACGCGCCCCGCATCGATGGGCGCGGCTGCCCGCATGGGTTGAGAGTCGTAGGCCTCGCTGCGCGCTTCGCGGTCGCGAGCTCGCTTGCGTCCCGCGAGGAAGTCCTTCGGGCGGACCGGCTCCTCGAGGAGGGCTCCGCGTGGAGCGCGAACGGCGACGCGGAAAGAGATCTGCGCTTCGCCGAGCTCTTCGAGCACCGCGAGACGCAGCATGATCTGACGGCGGAGCGCGCGATCGAGGACGACCGGTGAGAGGTGGAAGTCACGCACGAGGACCTCGCCGTGGAGGCGGCGAGAAGCGAGCGCGCGAAGGAGCGAGCGGCGAAGCGTGTCCTCGTCGACTTCGTCGTAGCGGCGCAGAATCTCCGCGAGCGAGGCCGAGGCGCGATCCAACTCGACGGCCGTGACGAGGCCGCCCGCGAGGTATACGCGATGCGCGCGACCGTTCGGCTCGGTGAGCTCCAGGGTTCCGCTCGAGCGACTCCGGTGGAGTGCGCCGAGGAGATCGCCCAGCGTCGTGGCCTTCAGACGCCCCGGAAGCTGCATGGTTCGGTCGTACCAAGAAGCCCCGAACCAGCCAAAAAAGCGGCAATTTGTCAGTTGCCGACGCTGAGCGGTGCACGGACTTCCACCGTCACCGGCGCACACCCCGACGCGGCATCCTTCGCGCCTCCGTCGGTGTCCGCATCGCAAACGACCGCCCGTACCTTGGCGCGAGCCTCCCCCTGGCCCGCCCGGCGCGCCACGAGCGCGAACGCCCAGGCATACCTTTGAGGTTCGCGGGCCGTCGTATCTTCGTGACCAATACGCCCCTTGAGGGCCGTCGCGAAATCCGGCAGCGCGAGAACCGCGACGTCCGCCCAGGCCAGCGTGCGCCCCGCGGACGCGCGCGCTTCGACGGTGCAGCGCACGCGCCCGGGCTCGACCACGTGTTCGCATTGCATCGAGGCCGAAACCGGAGGCTCGTCGGCGGACGACGACGTCCCTACCGCGATCGAAGCGACGATCGCGGCGAACGAGGCCAACCGCGCACTTGCGTAAGCACTTCGATGTCGAGGCGAGGGCATGCTATTGGGCGGTCATGGCTTCGAGAGCGTGCGCCGCCCTGCCTTTGATCTTGCTCGCCTCCGCGGCGTGCGACAACAAGCAAGAGGCCCCCAGCCAAGCGGCCAGCGCATCGGCGTCGGCAGCGCCATCAGAGTCCCCTGCCCCGACGGCATCGGCCATCCCGACGACGGCCCCCGTCGAAGCAGGTGCCGCCGCCGCGTCGGCCAGCGCGATTCCCAAGCCGGAGCGCCCTATCCCGCGCCCGCAGACGACAGTGGGCTCGGGCATGCCCATCGAGGTCCAGCAGAAGGCCATCTCGTACATGGCCGCGATGCGCGCTCCGCACCCCGACGACGCGAATGCCGATCCGACCTACGCGGGTGAGCTGGCGAACAAGCTGAAGCCCATCGTGCTGTCGATCGACAACGGAGCCGACAAGGCGCGCCTCAATCGCGTCGAGGTCGTCGCGAGCGGTCGCCAGATCGATCTCCTCATGGCCGGCGGTTGCGACGACAAGACGCCCACCCGCGCGGTCGTCCAGCGCGCGGGCGTTCCGTTCGCGCAGCTCGTTTCGCATGGCGTGCTCGTCGTCCGCTGCAACGACGCGCGTATCCAATGCTTGCAGAGCACACGCGATCCCGACGACGTGCTCTGCACGACCGCGCCTCGCCACAAGTAATCGTTCGTTCGCCCGAAAGCGACGAGCTCAGAACGCGGCGAAGACCACTTTGCCGCGTTTTTCGCAGGCGATCATCGAGGCATCGTCCGAGATGGTGCAGGCCCGAAGATCGTCGTAGGGCTCGAGGTCGGGCGCGCGCACGCGGCTCCACTTCGCCCCGCGAACGAGGACCCCGTCGCGCGTCGCGAGCGCCATGGCCTTGCCGGAAGGTGAGCGCGGCGACCCTTGCGCGCCAGGCTCGTCGAGAAACGACGCGAGAAGCGAGGCCTGCGAGCTCTCGGGCCGGACGAGCAGGGGTTGGCCCGCAACGAGCGTCTCCAGACCGCGCGCACTCCATGCGAGCGGGACGGCCGGAGCGGCTTCGCCTCGAGAGCCCGAGCAGCGCGTCCCGAGCGCCGGCGCCACGGGCAAGAGCACGTCTTTGATGTCGCCTTCGCCGCCGGTCGGAGCGAAGGTCGCGCGGAGGGCCACGCCTTCGCACGCGTTGTAGGCCTCCAGCCACCGGCTCTTGCCGTCGGGCGAGAGCACTTGCGACGGCCACGGTGTGACCTCGGAGTCCGACTCTTCGCCCGATTCGGGCTCGAAGCGAATCACCTTGGTTCCCGTGCGCACGAGGAGCTTGTTGCCGTGTTCGAAGGCAACGGCTCCCCACGCGGGGTGGGGCGTACGGACGACAGGGATACTCGCCACCAGCGTGCGCGAGCTCTTGGCCTGGACACCGGGCGCGACCTGGTTGAGGAGGGTCGTGATCTCCGTTGTCTTCGCCGCGGTTTTGGTCGCCGGAGCAGCTTGGGCAACGTCGGCAGCCGTCACGGCGCGCAGCGCGTCGCCTTGGGTGACGAAGGCGCGAACCTCGGCGACGCCCGCATCCTCGAGGGGCTTGCTGTTCCCGCAAGAGATCGCTCCCACTGCGCCGCGCGCCTTCACGAGCCGCGGCGCGCCGCCTTCGAGGCACATGGCGCGGAAGAGCGCCCGCATCTGCTGCACGAGCACCGGGACCGACGCTGCATCCTTCGTCTTGGCCTTCGCGGCCGCCTGCGCGGCGATCGCTCGGAACGACGCCTCCGGCTCGTCGGGATCGCGGCTCGGACCTGCCGGTCGATCGAAGTAGGCGACCTTGGCCGAAAGGCGCGGGCCAGGCTCGAACGGCGGTCCCCCGCCCTCGATGGCGACGCGAAGCGCGATGTCGTCGATTCCGTCCTTGTCGCGATCGGCGCCGTCGACGTCGAGCGCGAGCGAAGGCGCGCCCGCCGGATCACGCACGATCACGTCGAAGGTAATGGCCGGCTCCTTCGCGAGCCGAACAACGAACACGCCACGTGACGCAGCCGCGCGCGGACACGAAGCGCCGAGCTCCGCGAACGCGGACCGCGGACCGACGCGCTCGAGGCGAAGGACGGGCGTACAGCCCGGCTCGATGCGAGTCACGGGCGAGGTCGCGAGCGAGACCGGCGTGCCCGCGCTCGACCCGCGATAGAAGAGAAGCTCTGCGGCGCCCGTCGCAGGTGCGGCGCGTCGTACGACGGCCAGGGCGTCTTTCTTCCCGTCGTCGTCGACGTCCCGCACGATGGCGAGGGCGAACTCTTTGCCGGCAGGCGCGACGAGCTCGAGTCCTTCGAGCTTCCACGTCGTGGTTCTTGCCCCCGCAACCAGCGACGGCTCGGCGGACTTCGTCCCCGCGTCTTCCTCGGGCGGCTTCTCGGCGGCCGCGGCCGAGCCCGACGGGGCGTCGTTGACGCTGTACGGAACGTAGGGATGGTCGTCCTTGCACGACTTCGCGCATCCCCCCAGGACCAGAACGGCCGCGAGAACGAACGCGACCCGGCTCACGAGCACGCCCGCACTCTCGAACGAGCGCGCAATCTCGAACGAGCCCAAGCCCCTCGCAGATCCCTGTTTTCTCGACGCAAAGCCCGTCACGACGACTCGACTTACCATGGACAACGCCCGAACGGCGTGGGAGCTTCCAACGGTGCGCGCCTTCTTCGCGTTCCTGGTGCTCGTCCTCGCTGTCACCGGCGCCAGCGTGTGCCACGAGGCGCGAGCGGAAGCGCGTGGGGACGCAGCCGACGCCCGCGCCGACGCAAAAGCCCACGCCGAGGCCCTCTACGAGCGGGCACGGAGCGACGACGAACGGTTTGCGTTTGCCTCGGCCCTCGCCGCTTACGACCAAGCCCGCGCGCTCGACCCGAGCAGCCGGAACGCGCCGCGCGCCGAGGCCCGCGCAGCCTTCCTCCGGAGCCATTCAGAAGGCGAATTCGTGCCGCTCGTCGCGCTCGAGCGCGTACGACGCGATCCCGCGCTCGCCACGGACGCTCACGCCATCGACGCGCTCGTCCGGGCGGCAGAGAGCTTTCCTCCCGGCCAAGTGCGCGTCGAAGCCTGGGTGCTCGCCGCGGAGGGTTATGGCCGTCGCTTCAATCGGCCCGACGAGGCCATGGCACTCTACCGACGCATTCTCGACGAGCCCTCGGCGCCGCGCATCGTCACGCAGAAGGCTTCGCGCGATCTGGTCGCCATCTTGATTGCGCGGAATGACTTCGCAGCCGCGCGCGAGGTTCTCGCTCGAGCCGGTGACCGCGCCGATCCGAAGCTCGCGCGTGAAGTGGGTCGCCTCGCACGACGTCAGGCCTTGGGCCGTGTGGCGACGGCCGCGCTCGTGGCGATGGCCGCGCTGGCCCTCCGTGCCTTCGTCTCGGCCGCGCGTCGTGGACGCACGAAGCAGGTGTTGCGCGCGCTCGCCCGCATCGCGCCGGTCGGAATCGGGTATGCCGCGTACGTCGGAGTGCTCGGCGGCCTGCTCGCGTCGGGGTTCGAGGCAGGCACCGCACGCCCGTTCCTGATCTTGGGTCTGGTCCTCGTCCCGCTCCTGGCGATCGCGCGCATCTGGGGCGCGTCCACGCCGGGCTCGTCGTCCCTTGCACGCCTGTCACGAGCCGTTCTCTGCGGCGTCGCAGTGACGGGCGCCGCCTTCCTCGTCGTCCGCGCCGTCGACGTCGCCTACCTCGAAGGGATGGGTCTATGACCGAAGCCAAGCGCGACGTTCGCCCCGAAAACGTGCGAGCCGTTCGCCTCGGCCACGGCGCCAACTGCTCGAGCGTCGGCAGCGTCGTCGACACCCTCTTCGTGAGCGCCGCCCTCGGCGGAGCCCTCTTCGCCGCCCTCTGCGCCGCAATGAAGGACGAAGACGTGAAGGTCACCGGCTCATCCCCCAACGCGGACGCGGATGCGGGTGGGGACGCTGGGGAGTCGGACACGGAGCCCCGCCGATGATCGTCCGCTACGAATCCTGGGGCGCCTGGGTCAAACTCGAACGCCAGCCCGCGCTGATCGCCCTCGACCGCGAAGGCGTCCGCGCCCTCGGCCTCGACGGCGGCTCGGTCTGGACGAGCCCCGCCTCCGTCTCCACCGCCCCCATCGAGGTTCATCTCGCCGTCACGTCGCGATGCGCCGCCGGCTGCGAGGGCTGCTACCTCGACGCGCGTCCCGACGGCGTCGAACCAGCACGCGAGGTCATCGAACGCGCGCTGGACGGACTCCAGAAGGCCGGCGTCTTCACGGTCGCGTTCGGCGGCGGCGAGCCCACGTTGCGCGACGATCTCGGCGCCCTCGCGGACGCCGCCCGCGCGCGGGGCATCACGCCGGTGGTGACGACGAGCGGCATCGGTCTCGGCAAGAAGAAGATCGAAAACCTCCGTGCGTTCGCCCAGGTCAACGTCAGCTACGACGGGCCCGACGAGGCATATGCGGACGTGCGAGGCTTCGAGGGAGCGCACGTGGCGGAGTCCGCGATCCAGCGTCTTCGCGAGGCGGGCATCGAGGTGGGCGTAAACGTGGTGCTGACGCGCTCGACGTTCGGTCGCCTGTCCGAAACGGTTCGTCGCGCAGTGGCACTCGGAGCAAAGGAGGTCCAGCTGCTGCGTTACAAGCCGCAAGGCCGCGCACGGTCGCTCGACTACTTCGCGAAGCGGCTCACGCCCGAGCAATCCGACAGCCTCGGCAGCGTCCTTCGCTCCCTCGCAGCCGAGCACGATGACCGGGTACGCATCCGTATCGACTGTGCGCTCGTGCCCTTTTTGTCGGCCGATCCCGAGCTCTACGACACCCCTGAGCGGCTTGCGCGCTGGGGCATCTTCGGCTGCGAAGCGGGCTCGAACCTCGCGGCCACGCGGGTCGACGGGCACGTTTCACCCTGCAGCTTCGCCGCCCCCACGTCGCTCCACATCGAGAAGCTCGCCGGCGGTTGGCGAGACGAGCCGGGCTTCGCCTCCTTCCGCCGTCACGCCGACGCGCCACCCGAACCATGTGCATCATGCAACATTCGTTCGGTGTGCCGAGGCGGTTGCAAGGTCGTGACCGAGTACCTCGACGGATCGTTCGGTGCGGACCGCGAATGCCCTCGCGTCCGAAAAACGGGTCCTTCGTGATCGGGCCGAACGCGTCGCGTGGCCTGCGCCTCTCCTTGGCCGTCGTCGCTGCGTGCCTGACCGCGACCGGCCTCTATGGCGTGCTGCGGGTGATTCAAGCGATCCTCTTCCGTGAAGCGGATCCCGCCCTCGTCATCTGGAGCCCGCACGCCGGCTACTTCTGGCGCATCTTGATCGTCGGCTACGTGGGCGGCATGGTCGGCTTCGGCACCTGGATTCTCGCCGCGCGCGAGCCTGCGCGTGTCGCACGTTTTCTCTCGAACGCCGTCTTCGTCGTGACGGCGCTCCTCGTCGCCCAGGCGCTCTTCGTTCCCTGATTCGAGGACCTAAAGAGCGACGCCGACGAACACCGGCTCGTTCTCGAGCGAGACGCCGAAGCGCTCGCGAACGCCGTCGCGAACCGTGCGAGCGAGCCCGATCAGGTCGCGCGTCGAACCGCCTCCACGATGGGTGAGCGCGAGCGCGTGCTTCTGCGAAATGGTCACGGGGCCCGAACCGAAACCCTTGGTGAAGCCGGCGCGCTCGATGAGCCACGCCGCGCTCACTTTGACGCGCCCGTCGGCTTCCGGGAACGTGGGCATCGTCTCGCCCTCGCGGAGCAGCGGTCGAACACGCATGTGCAGAGCCTCGAGCGACGACGCATCGAGGATCGGGTTCGTGAAGAACGACCCGGCGCTCGTCGTGTCGTGGTCGGCCGGGTCGAGCACCATGCCCTTCTTGCGCCGGAGCGCGATGATCGTCTCGCGAACGAGGGCGAGCGGTGCGCGGCCGCCGGCCAATACGCCGAGCGCCTTGGTCAGCTCGGCATAGCGTAGCGGCTGGCTCAGGTCGGTCTGTTCGAGCGCGAACGTGACGTCGAGAATCACGTGTCGATCGCGCCCGCGAAACACGCTGTGCCGGTAGGCGAATCCGCAGGCCTCCCGATCGAAGGCCACGACCCGCCGTGCATCGCGGTCCCACGCGCGAACGCGAACGATCGTCTCGCCAACGTCCTGCCCGTACGCACCGACGTTCTGCATCGGCACGGCCCCCACGAGCCCGGGAATTCCGGCCAAGCACTCGACGCCGGAAAGTCCGCTTCCGACGGCCCAGGCCACGAACTCGTCCCAGACCTCACCGGCGGCCGCGGTCACGAACGTACGGCCGTCTTTCGAGCCCGCCGGCTCGATGCCGCGCGTCGCCATGCGGAGCACGACGCCGCCCCAGCCCTCGTCGGCGACGACGAGATTGCTGCCGCCACCGACAACGAGCAGAGGCTCCATCGCCTGGTCGACGGCGCGAATGGTCTCGACGACGTCGGACTCGCTCTCGGCGAAGACGAGGCGCCGCGCAGGCCCTCCGAGCTTCAGCGTCGTGAAAGACGAAAGCGGAACGTTCTCGACGACGCGCACCCGAGCTATTAACCGCGAACCTGCGCCGGCCGCCAACGTTTCGACGTCCCTAGCCCAGCCGTCCGCACTTGCCCGTCCCGCCTGCCCTCCGATTTCCCCGAATTTTCCTTTGGCCGCTCCCGTCCTCACCGCCCTCCCCATCGATCCGATCTTGCCGGACGTCGTCCGCTCGCTGGCGGAGCGCGCGTCGCTCGTGCTCGAGGCGCCGCCCGGTGCGGGCAAGACGACGCGCGTACCTCGAGCGCTGCTCGACGCGGGCACGACGGGCGAAATTCTCGTGCTCGAGCCTCGTCGTCTCGCGGCGCGGCTTGCCGCTCGGCGCGTGGCCGACGAGCTCGGCGAGCGCCTCGGTGACACGGTCGGCTACACCGTTCGCTTCGAAGACGTCTCGAGCAACAAGACGCGCGTACGATTCGTCACCGAGGGCATCCTCACGCGGCGGCTCCTTGCCGATCCGGAGCTCCGCGGCGTCTCGACGGTGCTCCTCGACGAGTTCCACGAGCGTCATCTGCAGGGCGACGTCGCGCTCGCGCTCCTGCGGCGGCTCCAGCAAACGAAGCGCCTGGATTTGCGGCTCGTGGCGATGTCCGCCACGCTCGATGCCGGGCCGGTGGCCGAGTACCTCGACTGCCCGGTTCTTCGTTCGGAGGGCAAGCGCTTCGACGTCACGATCGAGCATCTCCCCGCGCCGGACGATCGGAAGCTCGAGCTCCAGGTCTCTTCGGCCGTCCGATCGCTCGTGCAGACCGGGCTCGACGGCCACGTGCTCGTCTTCCTGCCCGGTGCCGCCGAGATTCGTCGCGCGATGGAGTCGTGCGAGAAGCTCGCCAGCGAACACGACCTCGCGCTCCTTCCACTCCACGGCGATCTCTCGCCGGCCGATCAGGATCGCGCGGTCGGCCCGTCGTCACGCCGCAAGATCATTCTCTCGACGAACGTCGCCGAGTCGAGCGTCACGATCGAAGGCATCGTCGCCGTCGTCGACAGCGGGCTCGTGCGCGTCGTGCGTCACGCTTCGTGGTCGGGCCTGCCGACGCTCGCCATCGAGAAGACGAGCCGGGCCTCGGCCGTGCAGCGCGCAGGACGCGCAGGACGAACGCGCGCCGGCAAGGCTCTCCGCCTCTACACCAAGGCCGACTTCGAGGCACGGCCCGAGCACGATTCGCCGGAGATCCAGCGCGTCGATCTCTCGCAGACGATGCTCGAGCTGCACGCAGCCGGAGCCAGCGACCTCGCCTGGCTCGATGCGCCCAAGCCCGATGCGTGGCGTGCCGCCGAGACGCTGCTCGGACGTCTCGGCGCGATCGACGAGGGCGGCAAGGTCACGTCGATCGGCAAGCGCATGCTCGACTTCCCTCTGCACCCGCGCCAGGCACGGATGCTCGTCGAGGCCGAGAAGCGCAACGTCGCCGAAGACGGCGTGGTGCTCGCGGCGCTCATCGGGGAACGCGACCTACGTTCGTCGTCGAAGACGCGCTTCGACGGCGGGGGGCACGCGGGCCGCGCCCTCGACGTGGCCACCGAACAGAGCGACGTTCTCGCGCTGCTCGACCTCTATCGCGAGGCCGAAGCGAGCGGCTTTTCCGGTCATGCCCTTCGGGCGATCGGCCTCGACCAAGGATCGGTACACTCCGCGTCACGCGCCGAAAAACAGCTCTCGCGCGTGGTTCGTCGGAAGGGCGAAGGCAAGGGAGAGCGCCCCACCGGTCAGGCCTACGACGACGCGCTTCGCCTCGCGATCCTCGCCGGCTTCCCCGATCGCGTGGCGAGGCGCAAGAAGCAGGGCTCTCGCGATCTCGCGCTCGCCGAAGGCGGCACCGCCGAGCTCTCCGAGACGAGCGCCGTGCGTGACGCCCCGTGGATGGTCGCCGTGTCCGCCGAGCTCGTTCGCGGTCGTACGCTCGTCCGCGTCGCGAGCGGCATCGAGCCCGAGTGGCTCATCGAGCTCTTCGAAGATCGCATCCGCGAAGTCGCCGACGTGACCTTCGACGAGGCCAAAGGCGCGGTCGTGGGAAGCTCGAAGATGCTCTACGACGGCCTGGCCATCGCCGAGTCGAAGGGCTTCGACAAGAACGACCCGCGCGTCTGCCAGCTGCTCTTCGATCGCGTGAAGGCCAAGGGCTTTCGCTCGCTCGCGCCCGACGACGCGCTCGATCGTTGGCTCGCGCGCGTGCGCTTCGCCAGCTCGCAGGATTCGACCATCCGCGCGCCGAGCGACGACGACGTCGCCAACACCGTCCGCGCGATGTGCGCCGGCAAGACGCTGCTTCGTGAGCTCGAAGGCGCCGATCTCCTCGGCACGCTACGCGCCGAGACCGGCTCCTGGGCACGCATCGACGAGCTCGCGCCCGATCGCATCACGCTCGCGAGCGGACGCGCCGCGAAGGTCGAGTACGACGACGGCAAGCCGCCCTGGCTCGAGTCGTACCTGCAGGACTTCTTCGGAACGAAGACGACCCCTCACGCCGGACGCGTGCCGATCGTGCTCCACCTGCTCGCGCCCAACAAGCGCGCCGTCCAGGTCACGACCGACCTCACGGGCTTCTGGGATCGTCACTACCCGACGATCCGGAAGGAACTGATGCGCAAGTATCCTCGGCACGCCTGGCCCGAAGACACGAGCGTGCCGGTACCGATGAAGCCTCGTCGAAACGGCTAAACGTCAGCCCGTCATCGCGAAGATGCGTTCGATGCCGCGAGCGGCCTCGTGCATCCGAGGTACGCGCTCGCCGAGCGCCGCGAGGAACATCGTGCCGTGCGCCGTGCTCACCGCGCGCGACAGAACGTCCGTGCCGTTCGTCAGCTGCTCGCATGCTTCGCTCATCGGGCCGGAGGCCGCGGGCTCCGCGACGGCCCCGAGGATGTCGAGCTCGTGCTCGTCTCCTGCACCGCCGACGACCAGGCCGTACTCGTCGACCACCGCGATCGACGACGCTTCGCTGCGCCTGAGGACCGACTCGAGCAGGAGCCGGAGAGCTTCGTCCCTCGAACCACTTCGCTGCTTGCGACGCTCTTGCATGGCCAATCCTCCGCTCGCGACACCTAACCAATCCGCGCGATTCGGGCCAAGAATGTGCCGGTCCGGGGGTGGCGCGTTGCCCGATCGCATGACAAAGCAGCGGCGATGAAATCGTCGCCTCTTCTTTCCTTGGCCAGCATCGCTTCCCTCGGACTCGTCGCGTCAGCGGGAGTTCTCTCGATGGTCGCCGCCTGCAGCAGCAGCGACAGCGCTTCGGACAACGGGCCACCGGTCGTCGATGGTTCGACGGGTACCAAAAAGGACTCCTCGACGGGCACCAAGGGCGACAGCGGCTCGACGGGGGACGACGACAAAGACGCGACCACGAAAGACGCCACCACCAACGACGCCGACTCGGCGGCACCGAGCGGCGACGGAGGAACGGGCGCGACGTGCTTCGTGAACCGTGAATGCGACGCGAACCTTCGCTGCGAGTGCGACGACAACGCCGACTGCACCTGCCAGCCGGGTGTGCGCGGCACCGGCAAGAACGGCGTCGACAAGTGCACGTCGGGGAACGAGTGCGCGAGCTCGCTCTGCATCGGCGGCCCTCTGCCCACCGACCAGCACTACTGCTCCGACGAATGCACGAGCGACGACGACTGCACGGGCACGCTCCCGCGATGCTCCGTCATCGGCGTCTGCGCCCCGCCGAAGCCCTGATTAGGCCTTCGGCAGATCACTGCCAGCTTCAGTGGCTCGCGGGATGTGCGGTCGTCGGAGGCTTGGGGGTCTTCTTCGCCGACGACGCGGCACTCGCAACGCTCGGCGCCGTGACCGGCGGCAATGCCGACGCAGTCGATGTCGTTCCGGTGGTGGCGATCGTCGAGGCTTGAGCGACGACGGGCGCCATCGCCGTTTGCGTCATGGTCGGCGTGGGCGTGACGCCCGCGGAGAGCCCGATCCACGATGGCTTCCGCCACACGATCACCGCGATTCCGCAGCACGTGACGAGCACGAGCATCGAGACGAACGCGAGGAGCTTCTGCTTCGCCGACGGTCCGCGACGTCGAACCACGATGGTCTGTGCGCGCGGACGGCGAGGCCGATTGACCATCGGCACCGTGTGCTTCATTACGCTCGGCCCGGTCTGCGCCGCCTGAGCGCTGAAGGGCGGCGGCGTGAGCGGCTGTGACGGAGGCGGAGCGGGCTCCGGAATGAGGGCTTTCGGCAACAGAGCGGTACCGGTGCGACCCGACGTGGGGATCGATCCGCTCGAAGCTGCACGTCGCGCCATCGGCGCTGCGATCGGTGTGGTGGTCTGCAGATCGTCGGCTACGGGAGGCTCGTCGACGATGACCGCGGGCACGTTCGGATCTTCGACCGGGGCGCGCGTTGGCGGTATCGTGTGTGGACGCGACGAGGCGTAGTGAGCGTTGGTGCGCCCTGACGATTCACCCACGCGTGGTGCGATCTCGGCCGCGATTTCGTCGAGGACCTCGCTCGCACCGACGGACGGCTCGCGCGGGCGAACGGCGCCTTGTGCGTGCTCACCGACACCGAGCGCCGCATGCAGCGCATCGAAGTCCACGAGACCAGGCTGCTCCGCAGCAGCACCTACCCGCCCATCCTGCGGCACCGGATGCGAAGGTTCGCTCCCTCGACCACCCATCGCGCGGGACTGGCTGGGGTCGGTATCGTTTCGCTCGACTCCCATTCAGGCAAAAGCCTATCCGATTTTCGCGACTTCGAGAAACGCGTGACACTCAGTCGAAGCCGACGTCTTCGGGTTTGGGAGTTCCCGTTCCTGTTCCCGTTCCTGGGCCCGTGGCCGGAGTCTTGGGCGCTGGCTTCGGCGGCGTCGGTAACGATTCTGCTTTCGCAGCGGGCGGCGATGGCGGCGTCGCGGGTGGAGATGTAGGAACGGGCGCCTGCGTTGGGGGCGCTGCCCCACGTCCTGCAGCGACCGGGATCGAGCGAGATCCACCCTGTGCCTTGGGCCCGGTCGCTTTGGGTACCGGGGCGGCCTCCACACTTGCGACCGCCGGTGCGCTCGCGAGTGCAGTCGCCGTCGCCGTCACGGCTGCGCTCGCAACGGGAGCGGCCTCAGGCGAGCTCTTGGGCTTTTCGACAGCGACACGAGCGGAATCGGATGGGCTCGCCGAGGCGGTCGCGTTGCGTGCAAGAAGCCCCGCACGCTTCGCGACCGTGACCGCTCCCACGCCGCCGACGACGAGAACGACGGCGGCCGCCGCGACGATCGGCACGAGGCCACGACGCTCGGGCGGCCTCGTCGAAGCTTCGCCTGCGAGCGGTCCGGTCCCTCCGCCCGTTCCCGTCGGGGGCGGCGTTGACGGAAAGCGAAGTTCAGCCGCGCCTTCGCCGAGCAGCTCGTTCGACGCGCTCGCGAGCGTCGTATCGAGGGCACCGCGCTGGACGAGCGCCGCTCGCACCTCGACCTCGCGAGGCAACGGAGCAGCGACATCTTCCATCATCGTTCCGTTCTGTGCGAGCCGCTGCGTCTGACCGAAGACGAGCCCCGCGCGCGTGGGTGCGTTGCGATCGATCGGGCGCGCCTGCGGGAGCGGCGCCGGCGGCGGAACCGAAGCCGTGACCTGCGCGGGAGGAGGTTGCGATGGAATGGGGAACGGCGCAGGAGGAGGCGAGCTCCAGGCCGTCGCCGCAAATTCGGGCGGGACCTGAGGGGCGGCGCGGCTAGGGTCGACGAAGGTGTCGCCAACAGCCGAAGGCATCTCCGTGCGACCGACACCGCTCGCGCCCGTCGCCATCGGAGGCGTGAACACGTGACGAGACTGCGGCGTCACCACGTAACCAACCGGGGAAGCCTCGGTTCGTGCGAGCGCGGCGCGCGCGGCGCCAGCCGCCGTCGACTCGAGGCTCGCCTGCCGCGTGACCGGCACCGACGAGAGCACGTTCACTTCCGTGTCTGCGCGGGGAGGTCCAGCTTCCTCTTCGCGGCGCAGCCGTCGAAGCTCGCTCGCGACCGTGAAGCAGTCGCGCGGGCGTTGCGAACCGTCCTTGGCGAGCATGCTGAGCACGAGCCGCTCGAGCGCCTCCGGAACGGCGGCGAACCTCGAGAGCGGAGGCGGAGGGCGCTGGGCATGCGCCGCACCGATCGCGTACGCGTCGCCGACGTCGTCGAACGGGCCGCGTCCACACACCATCTCGTAGAGCACGACGCCCAGCGAGTAGATGTCCGTCGCCGGGCCGAGCGTACCGCCCATGATCTGCTCGGGTGACGCGTAGCGCAGCGTTCCGATGAACTTGCCGTGCGTGTGGCTCGACTTGCCGTCGAGCAGGCGCATGATGCCGAAGTCGAGGAGCTTCGTGATCGTGGTGCCGTTGATGTTGCGATGGAGAAAGATGTTCTCCGGCTTCACGTCGCGGTGAATGACGTTGTTCTCGTGCGCGTGCTCGAGCGCTTCGAGGACGTCGGTCGCGATGCGATAGCAATGAACGAGCTCGAGGGAGCTCTTCTTCTCGAGGACGACGCGGAGGTTCTGCCCGTTCAGCCGCTCCATCACGTAGAACGGCATCTTCGCCTCGTCGACGGTGACGCCTGCGGTCACGACGTCGACGATGTTCGGGTGTTGCAGCTTCGCGAGTGTGCGCGCTTCGGCCTCCATACGGCGCGCGAGATCCACGCGCGAGACGAGCTGGGGATGGAGCGTCTTCAGGACGTAGCGTTTGCCGACCGTGACGTCTTCGACGTCATAGACGCTTCCCATTCCCCCAGTCGCCAGGTGGCGAACGACGCGGTAGACCGTCCCAGGCAGCTGCTGTCCGGGCGGATATTGAGCCTGCACCGCGCCATTTTCCTACAGCCGTTATTCTCCGTCCAGGTTGCTAGGGGGCTGGATCGTCCGCGACCACCGCTGCAACCTTCTGCGCACCGTCGATGGCGGTCTTCAGGCTCTTGCTTGCGACATCGCCCGTCTGTCCGATGAGGACTCCACAGGCCGCGCCTTTCTGGCCGATTTCTTCCGTCCTCGCGAGGATGTTGCCGGCCGAGTCGACGAGATCGGAAGCATCGTCTGACAGGAGCTTGGCGCGACCTCGTGCCGCAACGAAGAGGGCGGGAAGATGGCGTTCCATCGCGCCAAGGACACGTGCGAGCGATGCGTCCTTCCGCGCCTCCGGGTCGACGAGCACGTCGAACGAGCCTCCGGAGCACGACGCGCGCGCGGCAGCACTCGCCTTGCAGCTGCGCTGGCAATCCACGTCGCCCGCGCATCGCGGCGGGAGAAGATCGGCCGTGCAGACCGCCGCGACGAGCGCCGCGGAACATCCGCCGGTGCAGCGCGCGTCGCACTGCATCCCCTTCCCGTCTCGCGCCTCGCAACCAGCGTTGCACGTTCCGGTGCACGTCTGTTCGCAACGCGTGCCGCGGCTCGCATCGTCGTCACCGCACGTTCCAAAGCATGTGCCGGCGCAGAAGCCTTCGCACATCGCGGGCGCGGTCTCCGCTCCCTGACAAGTTCCCGTGCAAAGCCCCGGACAGAGGCCTTCACGGTTGGCTACTGGGCATCGCTCCTCGTTCGAGGCTTCGACGCACGACGCGTCGGTCTTGCAGCGCGCCTCACACGTTGTCTGGTAATCGACATCCACCGCGCATCGCGGGAGCACCACCTTCACGTCGTAGTGCGCGGCCTCGAGCTTCGGCCTCACGAGCGCGAAGCGCTCCACGGCCATCGCGCACCAGGTCTTCGAGAGGTCGGGTTCGACGAGGCCTGCGAGGCGTCCGTCCTTCGCGTCGGCGCCGAGATCGACGGCGAGTCCCCGACACGAGCTGCCGACTTCGCGGAGCGTCATCGCAGCCGTCGCCGCAAGATCGCCCGCCGCTTGCGCGAAGGCGACGTACGAAGGCTCGAGCGCCTTGCCGACTCCGAACTCCGCGTCACTCAGATCCGCCCCGACGCGGAAGTCCGTGCACAGGACGGTGACCGGCTCGGGATCCGTTCCGCAGGCGCTCACGAGAGCCGCGCCCCCGATCCACGCCCCCACCAAGACGCTTCGCACGATCGTGTTCACAGCATGAACCCCAGGTCGAGAAGGTGAACGACAGGAACGACGCCGGTGGCGACGTAACGCATGGCCGTGGCGACCGGACCGCTCGCTTCCACAGGCTGCACGAGCCCGTATTTCGAGACGTCGTACGTGGGGCCGCGCGAGTGGACCGGGATCTCGACACCGATGTCGAAGCCCGCGGTGATGCCGAGCGGAAGCATCCACTGGTAGCCGAGCTTCGGGGCGAGGTACGTGGTCGCGGCGTACGCGTGCCCCGACACGCTCGTGGCCTTGTTGAATGCCTCGGTCTCCTCGGTGACCGCTCCCTTCGTCTGCGCGTAGCCCGCCGCGAACTCGAGGAAGAACGCGCCTCGGAACGGATGCACGCGCGCGAAGGCCTCACCGCCCACGCGTTTGACGCTCGCGCCCGTCGTCGGAATCTCGGTCTCGGGCAAGTACGCCCCCGAGGCGCCGAGCGCGAGAACCCCCGCATACTTGAACGCGAACGAAACCCGCCCACCATCGGGCGCCCCGACACCGATCGTCGGCCCGAAGCGCAGCGGCCCGAGAAGGCCGCCATCGGTGTAGACGGACGAGCTCTCGGCCGGCGGCGCCTCCTTCGTGTCCCTTGCGGGCGGCGCTTCGGCACGGGCTGTCGCGGAGGCGCAGAGAGTCGCGACCGCGACGGAGAACGCGAAGCCGCTGGCAACGAGCCGGCGCGCGCGAGGACCAGGAGCAATGAAGGGAGTCACACCTCCGGGAACGGTTGTCGTCGGCGGAGCTGAAACGAAATCGGGACGGAGCCCTGGTTCAGCTCTTCGGCAAGGGCAGCCCGCGCGCGCGCAGACGAGCCTCGTAGGCCTCGAACCACGCGTTCCAGACGACCTCGTGCCGGAAGAGACGTTCGGTCCGCGCACGTGCCGTCCGGCCGTGTGCGGCGGCGAGCTTCGGGTCCTTCAGGTAGCGAGTGATGCCGCGCGCCAGGCCCGCGACGTCCCGCTGATCGACGATCGCGCCCGTTTCTCCGTCGACGATGCCGTCGACGACCCCTGTCGATCGGAAGCCGACGACGGGAACTTCGGCGCTCGCGGCTTCCATCACCACGTTGGGGAAGCCCTCGCGAAACGAAGGGAACCCGAGGACGTCGATGCGCGCATAGTAGGGCGCGAGGTCACGAATCTTCGGCGTCGCCACGACACCTTCCGCCGCACGAACCTTGGCGACGAGCGAGGCATCGGCCACTTCATCGCCGAGGTCACCGCCGAGCAGCACCAACCGCGCGGCCGGCACCTCACGCTTCACGATCGCGAATGCATCGAGGAGCTCGGCGATCCCCTTGTCCGCCACGAGACGGCCGACGAAGCCAACCAGAGGCGCATCGGAAGGAACGCCGAGGGACTCGAGAAGGCGGGTGCCTTCGGCCCGCAGCTCGGGCGTGCGCTGGAAACGCGTGGTGTCGACGCCATTCGAGGACCCCGCCCCGATGATCGTCGCCTTGCGCTTCGAGATGTACCCTCCCGCCACCGAGATGTCGCGAAGGCTCGGGCTCACGCATGCCACGTCGTGGGCACACGTCGATGCGATGCGCTCCGTCGCGGCCAAGATCGGACGCAGGACGCCGTGCACCGTCTCGAGACGAAGTCCGCGCAGCAAATAGATGCGCACGGGCACCGAGAGCGTACGCGCGGCGATCATTCCGAGCAGCCCGCCCTTCGGCGTGCCCGCATTCACGATGTCCGGACGCAACCGCTCGAGCACCCGCACCATCCGTGCGAGCGAGACGACGTCGGCCTTCGCATCGTTGTTGCGGACCATGGGCACGACCACGGTTTCGACGCCCTCGCGCTCGCGCACGCGATCGAGCTCCGGTCCAGGCGCGGAGACGACGCTGACCTCGAACCCTCGCTCACGCATGAAGGTGAGTTGCCCGCGGAGCAGAACGTCCGCGGTCACCGGATGCGTGACGACATACACGAGCCTCGGCCGACGCACGACGCGGTGACTACCAATCTCCGCGTGAGGCGGCAAGACGACGACTTCTCACGCGACCGTTCTCTACGCGAGCGCGGGCGTCGGCCTGTCCCCCGTCGAGACGATCGACTGAGAACTCCGCTCCGTCGGTACCGGAGGTTCGTCGGGCGGCAGCGTCATCGAGACCCCGCCTTTGTATTCCGGCACGATCTCCTTGAAGGCCTGTTTCACGGCGTCGACATCGCTGCCGTTGCTGACGGCGTGAAGTGACTCGTAGGCGCGTTCGAGCTCGGAGAGTGCGTGGGGGCGGAACTTGCCGACGTAGATCTTGGGATGCTTGGTCTTGTCGACGCTCTCTTCGTCGACGGCGAGCTCCTCGAAGAGCTTCTCGCCCGGACGCATGCCCGTGAACTCGATCTCGATGTCGCGCTCGCTGTAGCCCGAGAGACGAATGAGGTCGCGCGCGAGGTCGACAATCTTCACCGGCTCGCCCATGTCGAGCACGAAGATCTCGCCGCCCTTCCCCATCACGCCCGATTGCATGACGAGCTGGCACGCCTCGGGGATCGTCATGAAGTAGCGCTGCATCTCGGGGTGCGTGACGGTCACCGGCCCGCCCTTCGCGATCTGCTCGCGGAAGAGCGGCACGACACTGCCAGCGCTGCCGAGGACGTTGCCGAAGCGCACCGTGACGAACTGCGTGCGCGAGCGCTGCGAGAGCGCCTGCACGTACATCTCCGCGACCCGCTTCGAGACCCCCATGATGCTCGTGGGGTTCACGGCCTTGTCGGTCGAAACCATCACGAACTTCTCGGCCCCGTAGCGATCGGCGAGGTCGGCGACCTTCCTCGTGCCGAAGACGTTGTTCTTGATCGCCTCGCCCGGATTCGCCTCCATCAGCGGGACGTGCTTGTGCGCCGCGGCGTGGAAGACGACGTGCGGTCGTTCGGCCGCGAAGATCTCTTCGAGGCGACGCGAATCGCAGATGTCCGCGATGAACGGCACGATGTCGACGGACGGGTGCTCCGCGCGGAGCTGGCGATCGATGTGGAAGAGGCTGTTTTCCGCCTGCTCCACGAGCAGAAGTCGCTTGGGATTGAAGCGTGAAACCTGCCGGCACAGCTCCGAGCCGATGCTTCCACCAGCACCGGTCACCATGACGACCCGCCCTTGAATCGAACGGCCGATCGCTTCTGCATCGAGCGTGACGGGCACGCGTCGGAGCAAGTCTTCGATGTTGACCTCGGCGAGCTGGCTCACGGTCACGCTGCCGTCGATCAGGTTGTCGACGCCGGGCAGCGTGCGAATCTGAGCACCGGTGGGCCGGCAAAGCTCGAGCAGCTCGCGCATCTGGCGGCCGCTCAGTGAGGGAATGGCGACGATGATCTCGTCGATCTTCTTCTCTGCCGCGAGCTCGGTCACCTGGCTGATGGGTCCGAGCACGGGAACACCGTGAATGTGCTCGCCATGCTTGCCGGCGTTGTCGTCGAGGAGACCGACCGGCTCGTAGCGCTTGGCGTAAATGCGGACGATCTCACGCATCAGCATCTCGCCTGCGTCGCCCGCTCCGATGACGAGAATCCGGCGCCGCTTCCCACTCGACTGGGGCATCGCGTTCTGGAGCGTCACCTCCCTGATCGTGCGAATGCTGAACCGCAGACCACCGACGATGAGAATGCTGAATGCCCAATCGAGCGCGAACACGGAGCGCGGGAAGTTGCCCGTGCTCATGAACGCCCAGCAGGCCATGAGCGCGATGCTCGAGAGGGTCGCCGCCCAGAGCAACGAACGCAGATCGCGCGCCCCCGAGTAGCGCCAGAGACCGTGGAAGAGGCCGAGCCGCCAGTGGACGAGCACGCGGACGGCGAGTGACGCCACGAGAAGCCGCGGCACGATGGTGCCGTACGCCGACGGGATCTCGAAGTCGAACCGCAACGCGAGCGCGAGCAGCAGCGCTGCCGTCCAGAGCACAAGATGGACGGCGACGACGAGCGCGCGCCGATACTGGACGATCAGCCTCCGCGCGACGCCCATGTTTCACCGCCGGGGGTTACCTGGCGCGCCGGCGTACGAGTCGCGCTGCGGCTCGTCACGACGCGCGAGACGACGTCGATCACTCGTTGCTGATCCTCGATGGTCAGACTGCTCGAACTCGGCAGACAGATGCCGCGCGTGAAGAGGTCCTCCGCGACCTCGCCGCCGTAACGCGGGCAGTCGGCGAAGACGGGCTGCAGGTGCATCGGCTTCCACACTGGCCGCGCTTCGATGTCTTCCGCCGCGAGCGCTTGCAGAATCGCGTCGCGCGTCGCTCCGGAGTCGACGAGGAACACGCTGAGCCAGTTCGTGTGCAGCCCCCACGGCGCCTGCGGCATGAGCGACAGGCCCGGGAGGTCACGGAACGCCGCTTCGTAGCGCGCCGCCACCGCACGACGAGCCGCAACGCGTTCCGGCAGAACAGCGAGCTGTCCCCGCCCGATCCCGGCGAGGACGTTGCTCATGCGGTAGTTGTATCCGAGCTCCTTGTGCTCGTAGGCGATGCTCGGCTCGCGCGACTGCTGAGACCAGAAGCGCGCCTTCGCGACCCAGGCAGGATCATGCGCGACGAGCATTCCACCGCCGGAGGTGGTGATGATCTTGTTTCCATTGAAGGAGAAGATCGACAGCGGAGCTCGAGTGCCGACCTGGACGTCTTTGTATTGGGTCCCGAGTGCCTCGGCGGCGTCCTCGAGGATCGGGATGCCGTGCTGCGTGCACACGTTCTCGATCGCGTCGAGATCGGCACTCTGCCCGTACAGGTGGACCACGACCACCGCCTTCGGCTTGCGGCCGCGCTTGACCCGATCCTCGATGGCTTCGGCGAGCCGCTCGGGATCCAGGTTCCACGACCTTCGCTCACTGTCGACGAAGACCGGCCGTGCGCCTTCATAGACGATGGGGTTCGCCGATGCGGCGAAGGTGAGCGTCGGACAGATGACCTCGTCGTCTTTGCCGACGCCGAGAAGTTTGAGCCCGAGATGGATCGCTGCGGTACCACTCGCAAGTGCAACGCAGGGAAGCCCGCCGACGAGCTCGGAGAATGCCTTCTCGAAGGCTTCGAGATTAGGTCCGACCGTCGACACCCAGTTCGTCGCGAACGCCTCGCGAACGTACCCCTCCTCGAGGGGTCCCAAGTGCGGCGCTGAGAGATAGATGCGGCTCAAGAAGCTTCCCTGGTTTCGACGCCGAAGTCGTAAACTTCCGTGCGGCTGCGCACATCACGAAGGTTGCGAACGTCTGTAGCTGTGCCGGCGCCGATCGTTGTCCGGTATGTTTCGTGGCGCAAGCGATCACCGAGGTTCATCATCGTCTCCGAAAAATTCGATGCCAAGTGCCCTCAGCCTGAACCGGTGGTCAGATGACGCAGTACACGTGCAGGCACTCCGCTTGCGACGACGTCTGGTGGGAGGTTTCGCGCCACGAGGGCACCACCGCCGATGATGGATCGGTCGCCGACGCGCGTACCTGGAAGCATCGAGGCCCCGATCCCGAGGTGGACCTGCGCGCCGACGTGACAACCTCCCGCGAGCGCTCCGTTCGGTGAAATGTGAGCGAAGGCACCGACTCGACAGTCGTGCTCGACGACCGAAGCGGTGTTGAGAATCGCGCCTCGCTGGACGATTGCATCCGGATTGACGACCGCGAGCGCCATCACGACGGTGCCCTCTTCGATGCGTGCGAACGGCGACACGACGGCGCGAGGATGAATTGCCGTCGCCAACGATGCGCCTGCCGCCTGGATAACGTCAGCCGCGCGCGCCCGCGCAAGGTTGTCTCCTACACCGAGGGCCACGCGTGCCGGATTCGTCGTGAGCCATTCGAGAGGGCCGAGTACGGGCAGCCCCAGGATGCGCGATCCGGGCGCGACTCGGTCATCCAGAAAACCAAGGATGGTCGCCCCGGTTGCCAGCACGATGTCCGCGACGACCTTACCGTGTCCACCGGCTCCTAGAACGACGAGCGGCGCTTTCGAGTCGGCGTCGGTCATGGCTTCCCGATGCGGCGGACCCTAGCACGCCCTCGTTTCCATCGGGTGAATACGACGTGGTATAGCCCACACGGTCATGTGTGGCATCGTCGGCCTCCTTGGTGAAACGCCCTCGGTCGCTCGCAACGTCGTGACCGGCATGGCCGGGCGCATCGTTCATCGCGGGCCCGACGGAGGCGGCGTACTCGATCATCCGGACGCAACGATCGGCATGCGCCGGCTCGCGATCGTCGACGTCGCGCAAGGGCATCAGCCGATGGTCAACGAGGACGGGTCCGTCGCCCTCGTCTACAACGGCGAGATCTACAACGCGCCAAAGCTCCGTGAGGAGCTCATCCGGCAAGGCGTCCACTTCCGAACGCGAAGTGACACGGAGGTGATCCTCCGTCTCTACGAGCGCGACCCCGAGAGTGTGGAGCGCGATCTCGTGGGCATGTGGGCCTTCTGCATCCACGATCGAAGGCGCCGACGCGCGGTGCTCAGCCGAGATCGGTTCGGCATCAAACCTCTTTTCATCGCTACCAACGGAAGGCACCTGGCCTTCGCGTCCGAGCTGCAAGCGTTCGATCGCACGTACGCGCCGCTGGCCTCGAAGTTCGAGCTTGATCGCGACGCGGCGCACGCCATGCTCGCGTGGGGTTACGTTCCGGAGAACGCGACGATCTTCCGCGGTGTAGAGCGGCTTTCGCCCGGCCATCGCTTCGACCTCGACCTCACGACAGGCACGGGGCGAACCCGCGCCTATTGGTCACTCACGCCTTCGATTGAAGCGGCTCGCGTGCGAAGTCTGGACGATGCATGCGATCTCGTCGAGAGCGCGCTTCGACGAGCGGTGCACGAGCATCTCGAGAGCGACGTTCCACTCGCGACATTCCTGAGCGGCGGAATCGACTCGTCGCTGATCACGGCGTACGCGGCCGAGAAGACGGACTTGCGAGCGTACACGATCGGATTTCGTGAGCCGCGATTCGACGAGTCACCGCACGCAAAAAAGACCGCGGAGCGCATCGGCGTCCCCCTCCAGGTCGAGACGCTCGACGAGGACCAGGCGCGCCAGGATCTCGCGAACGCGCTGCTCGCGTACGACGAACCCTTCGGCGACAGCTCGAGCCTCGCCACGTACATGCTCTGCCGTCACGTTTCGCGCGACTACAAAGTGGCGCTGGGCGGCGACGGCGGCGACGAAGTCTTCGCGGGCTACGCAAAGTACCGCATGCTTCGCGCCAGACGTTGGATCGACCGAGTGCCTGGCCTCCGTCGCCTCGCTCACGAAACGCTCTCGCGGCTCCCTTCGCGCACCGACCGTTCGACTCGGATCGGAAACCTGCTGCGAGTCGCGAGCAAAGCGAGTCGCGGCCTCGCGCGTGACGATGCGGAGGCGTACGTCGCGCTCACCGAACTCGGCACCATCGCCCAAACGGCGAAGCTGGTTCGCGGAACAACGCAGGCCTCGCGCTTCGAGCGCCTCGCCGTCGAGCGCTTCGATGCGGCTCGCGGAAGCGCCCTGCAGCGCACGGCGGCCGCCGATCTTTTCAATCCGCTCCCGAACGACATGCTCACCAAGGTCGACCGAGCGAGCATGGCGTTCAGCCTCGAAGCGCGCGTCCCGTTCCTCGATCATCGGGTGGTGGAGCTCGGCGTGGGCCTGCCCGAACGCTTCACACTCGGAACGAACGGCAAACGCGTCCTCCGCGCGCTGCACGAACGCCGCTTCGGCCGAGAGCTTGCCCAGCGTGGCAAGTGGGGCTTCGGAGTGCCGGTCGAGAAGTGGCTCACAACGTCACTCGCCTCCGCGTGCGACCGCCTCTTCGAACGCTCCCGCTTGGAACGTTTCGGCCTACTCGAGCCGTCGGAGCTCTCCTCCGCAACGGCTCGCCGGGCATGGCTCGAACGTGATCCCATTCTCCTGTGGCATGCCTTCGCGCTCGCCGCGTGGTGCGAGGCGAAACTGGGCGATGGGCCTGACGCACTTCGCGAGGTCCTGGGCTCCCCGCCGTCCCCGCGAGCGAGCTCTCCAGCCCGATCGTCGACGGTGCGTGCGACGAGCGAAGAGGCGACGTGAGACAGCGTGGCTTTCGTCTCGTTCTGAAGAAGCTCGTCGATCGGACCGTTGGCATCGCCGGTTTGGCCGCATCCGCACCGCTCATCGGTGCCGTCGCCGTCGCCGTGCGTGCGTCGATGGGCTCTCCGGTGGTCTTCCGGCAGGTTCGCCCCGGCCTGCATGGCAAGCCGTTCACCATCATGAAGTTCCGGACGATGAGCAACGGGCGCGATCGCGAAGGCAATCTCCTTCCGGACACCGAACGACTCACACGCGTCGGTCGCTTTCTACGCGCGACGAGCCTCGACGAGCTTCCGCAGCTCTGGAACGTCGCCAAGGGAGAGCTCTCGCTCGTCGGTCCACGACCGCTCTTGATGGAGTACCTGCCGCTCTATTCGAGCCAACAAGCGCGTCGGCACGACGTCTTGCCTGGCATCACCGGCCTCGCACAGATCCGCGGGCGCAATGCACTAGGCTGGGACGAGAAGTTTCGCTACGACGTCGAATACGTCGATAACTGGAGCCTCGGCTTGGATGCCAAGATCCTCTTCGAAACGGCGCGAAAGGTCCTCGCACGTGATGGGATCTCGGCCGAAGGTCATGTGACCATGCCGAAGTTCCGCGGCACGGGGGACGGGCGATGAGTGAACGAACGAATGCCGCGTCGGCGACAGAAGCACTCGAGCTCCGCGCGATGCATCGCGATCCGCGCGACCTCGATCTCTTTCGCGCGTGCTTCGCTCGGAACAATCCGCGGGCGCGTACCGCGGAGTCGCTCACGTGGCAGTACTACGACAACACGACCGATCGCCTCTTCGTCGATCTCGCCGTGGCCGATCAGGGTGAGCGTATCGCAGCGATCTACGCCAGCCTCCCGGGCTTTGTGCGCGTCAACGGCGAGAAGCGGCTCGCGCTTCAGTCCCTCGACACGCTCACCGACAGCGACTTCCGCGGGAAGGGTCTCTTCGTCACGCTCGCGAAGAAGACTTTCGCACGAGCGACCGACGATGGCGCCGCGCTCATCTACGGCTTCCCGAACGGCAACTCGGCGCACGGGTTCTTCAAGAAGCTGGGCTGGACATCGCTCGATCCCGTGCCCTTCCTCGTCCGGCCGTTGCGTGCGTCCTACGTCGCCGATCGCTTGAAACTCGGGAGCACGGCGAAGCATTTCGTGCCCGATTTTCCGTTCGTGCTCGGTGGACATCGACGCCGCGCGGGTGTCGTGGAGCTCGTCTCTGCAGATGAGCGCATCACGCGCCTTTGGACGCGCTTTTCGTCGAACATCGGCGTCGCGCTCGATCGTAGTGCCACGTACTTCGACTGGCGACTCTTCCGGAAGCCGGAGGAGAACTACCGCGTGCTCGCCCTGGAGGAAGGCGGCGAGCTCGTCGCGCTCTGTGCTTTCGCCACCAAGAACAAGCACGGCGGTCGTATCGGGTACGTCATGGAGCTGATGCACGATCGTTCGCCGTCGGGGTGGCGAGGAGCCTCGCACCTCCTGGGCCTCGCGGTTCGCGCCATGGCCGACGACGGCGTCGACTCGATCCTTGCCTGGTCGTTCCCGCATTCTTCGAACTTTTTGGTCTACGCGCGTCACGCCTTCGTGCCCCTTCCCGAGCGCCTCCGCCCGATCGAGCTACACTTCGGTGCGCGCGCGTTCGATCCGAGCGTCAGGTCCGTCGTCGAAGAGCGCACGAACTGGTACCTGAGCTATCTCGACTCCGACACCGTCTAACGCCGAACCCGACGCCGAACGCACCTCACCACGAGCCGCCCATGAGCCGCCCTGCCCTCGTCATCTCCCTCGACTTCGAGCTGCACTGGGGCGTTCGCGATCACACGAGCGTTGACGGCTACCGCGCCAACCTCCTCGGTGTCCGCGAGGCCATTCCGGCGATGCTCGACCTGTTCGAGCGAAAGAGCATCGCCGCAACTTGGGCCACGGTCGGCTTCCTCTTCGCCGAGAACAAGAAGGACCTCGAGCGTCACGTCCCCTCGCGCCTGCCGACGTAC
Source organism: Labilithrix luteola (assembly GCF_001263205.1). Classification (GTDB taxonomy): domain Bacteria; phylum Myxococcota_A; class Polyangia; order Polyangiales; family Polyangiaceae; genus Labilithrix; species Labilithrix luteola. The sequence continues at coordinate 8,221,272 of NZ_CP012333.1, read as the reverse complement.
GACAACCGCGCGCTCTCACCGTACGACGCGATTGGCGAGATCGGCGACGACGAGGCGTCCGATCCGTTCCACTACGCGCCGTCGCTCGTGCGGCACATCGCGAAGACACCACGGCAAGAGCTCGCGACCCACACCTTCTCGCATTACTACTGCCTCGAAGCGGGCCAGACCGCCGAGCAGTTCGACGCCGACCTCGAAGCCGCCGCGAAGATCTCGTCGCCTTACGGCGATGCCATGCGCAGCATCGTCTTCCCGCGCAACCAGCTCAACGAACGCTACGCCGACGTCCTTCGCCAGCGTGGCATCCGCGCCTATCGCTCCAACGGCCGTCACTGGGCCTACCGCGCCGAACGCGCCGAGACCCCCGCCCGCCGCGCCTTCCGCCTCGCGGATGCGTATCTACCGCTCGGCGGCCCTCGCCTCGGTGAGCCATCCTCGGACACACGCGGCCTGACGGACGTCCCCGCGAGCGCGTTTCTCCGCCCTTACTCCCCTCGCCTCCGTCGCCTTGACCCCCTCCGCCGTCACCGCCTCGAGCGCACCATGACGTCCGCCGCGAAGTCGGGCCGGCTCTTCCACCTCTGGTGGCACCCACACAACTTCGGCAAGTACCCGAAGGAGAGCATGGCCTTCCTCGAACGCCTGCTCGACCACTTCGAAACACTCCGCCGGCGCTACGGGATGGAGAGTCTGTCGATGGGCGAAGCCGCCGCTGGAGGCTGAGGCGATGGCCCGCAGCCTCCGGACGCGACTCAGGTCACGATGCGAGACTCGGGCAGCGGAACGATCAATCCGCCGTTGAATCCTGCCGCACGAGGCTTCGGCATTGAATCGTCGGGGAGATGCGACGAAAAGAGCAGCAGGTAGTCGGGTTCGTGCGAACGATGGTCTCGTCGGGTCACCGGGTCAGAGTAGCTGGCACGCACTTCCGACCCTGACGACCTCTTTGTCTGGGGCACGGACGTCGATGAGGTCGCTACTGAGGCCGACGTGGTTGGTGAGCGGGAGGACCGCGACGGCACTCCGACGCCACAAACGCTCTCGTGACTCGTCGCCAGGATAAGAAGTCATCGTCGACGGCGGGCATCGTGCGAGCCTTGGTAAACCTATCGTTCAGCTGCCCCTTCTAGCAGCGCGTAGAGCTTTTCGGCGCGAGCCCAGTCCTCTTCGGTATCGATGTCTTGTACTCGATAACGCGGCAATACCAGCGGCTGCATCCCGGGGACGTAGAGTCGTTTCTCGCGAAGAACCACCGGGGTCCTTATCCAGAGGAACTGCCCGGCATCGTGGTATCCGACGGGAAGATCGTTCGAGCGTGTTGTTTCGTATTCGGGCCAGAACATCTCGAGAGAGCCGTTGGGGGCGATCTTGAGGGCCCGAAGAATGGGAAAGCCGAAATCCGTAACCGCTAGAACGCATGGAACCTCAGGTGCGCTCTCGAGGATCGACGCCCCTTCCCGGAGATCGGCAGGTCGAACAAATGGCGCCGTCGCATAAAGAAGGCACATATTGTCGAACGTCCGACCGCGCGCAGCGAGTGTTTCGAGTGCGTGGAGCAGTGCCCAGATGGGCAGTGCCCGGTTGTCGGCGAGCTCTGCCGGACGCAGGAATGGGACTTCAGCCCCCGCATTGCGCGCGATATCCGCGATCTCTGGGTCGTCCGTCGTGACGACAATGCTGTCGAAAACGTTCGCGGCCCTCGCGGCGGCGATCGAGTACGTGATCATCGGACGCCCATGGAAGCGTCTGACATTCTTCCGTGGGATGCGCTGGCTACCGCCGCGTGCCGGGATGAGGCAGATGTTCTTCATGATCATGCTTCGAAGAGAATACGAGACTCTTCGAGAGCCGCGAGGTGGACGGGAAGAACGTGGTTCCATCGTCGGTCACCATTCCTGAGGCTGAGCTCGATCAGGATAAAGATACGCCGAACGATTTCGATCCTTGCCCTCTGTCCGAGATGGCTCGGAGCCACGCGCGCACCGAGCCGAACGAGACAAGGTTCTAGAAAAAGGTCGCGGAGCCGGAGGAGCTCGGACCGGCGTCGGCATTCTGGCGGAAGCTGTGTGCCGGCCTGTCGAAGGAGCTTCAGCGCCCCGAACGCGATGAAGACGGGAGCCGACGCGCGTCGTAGGGAGGGAAAATCGAGGACCGCTTCTGGGCCATTGCGATCGACGAGAAGGTTGTGCGGGTGAAGATCGATGTGCGCCAAGTCGGACGGCGCCTCGAGCTGCGATGCTAAATACGCCTCTTCGAGCGCCTCTGCGACAACCGCACGGTGCGCCGCGAGTTCGGCGCCACGTTCGGGGCCGAGCACTTCGTCGAGCGCTCGGCTCTCGAGCTCGCGCCAAATTTCGCACTGCGCATTGCCGACGAGAGGAACAGGCGAAGAAGGCCGGAGAACGGCAGGCGCTCGCTCCAGTGCCAACGTCATGTCGGCGATCAGCTTCCCCATCGGTGCGAGCTCCGCATGCGCACCCGAGAAGTGCCGCCCCGGAACGAACGCAAGAACGCAGTAGTTCTCGCCACGCGCCGGATTGGCGTGGATGAGCGCACCGGTTGCAGTTCGCTGTAGCGCGGGCAATGGGAGCCCTTCTCCAGCGAGCCAGGCCGCGAGCCGAAGCTGCGTTTCGAGCTCGGGTGGAGGGCTACCGCCGAGGCGTTTCACGAGGAGCGTCTCGCCGCGTGTCGTCCGGACGACATAGTTGTTCGAGTTGATGTGAAGCGCACCGCAGCGCTCGACGGCGAACGGAGCGCCGACGTGCTCGTACCCTTCACTCAGTATCGTAGCGATCTGGTCTCGCTCATCGTCGGAGGCGGCACTGCGAACCGGCGCCGGATCAGAGAAGAGATCCGGTCGGAAGAGATGAGCGGGCAGCATCTCTGCTATCACGGCGACCTCAGAAGATGCCCTTCGACGTGGCTCCATCGACGAGAAGCGTTGTGCCTGTGACGTAGCTCGCCTGTGCAGATGCGAAGAAGAGGACGGCGGCGGCGACCTCGTCCAGGGTGGCGAACCGTTTCATGGGGAGCGCAGCGGTCGCACGGGAGAGCGCTTCGTCGTAGGAGATGGCTTCCCGCTCGGCGGTCTCGCGCGTGAGGCGCTCGGCGCGGGCGGTAAAAGCTGCGGCGGGCCCCACGCAATTGATCGTGATGCCTGTCGTCGCCAGCTCACTCGCGATGGCCTTGGTGAACGCCGACACGCCCGCACGGAAGACTCCGGAGAGGACCATCAACGCAGACGGTTCCTTGCCCACGATGCTCGTGATGTTGACGATTCTTCCAAAGCCTCGTTCGCGCATGCCCGGAACGGCGGCTTTGGTGAACGCAACGACCGACCAAAGACTGGTGCGGTACGCGGCGTCCCACGCGTCGTTCGTGTGCGCAAGGAAGGACCCCATCGGTGGTCCGCTTGCATTGTTGATGAGGATGTCGAGTCGTCCGAAGGTGTCTTGTGCCGCGGCAACCGCGCGATCCGCGATGGACGGATCAGCGACGTCACCAACCACGGTCGCCGGCTTCCGACCCGTGACGCTCTCGATCTCGGCAGCAGTGGCCGCGAGACGATCCGCGCCTCGCGCTAGCAAGACCACATCGGCACCGGCACGCGACAAGCCGAGCGCGATGCCCGAACCGATCCCCGCGCTCGCACCGCACACGAGAGCAACACGCCCCTTGAACGAGGGTTCCATCACTCCACCTCCGTCATGAGCACCTCGAGCGGCCTATGGCCGAGGCGCCGATTGTCTTCTACGAGGGCACCAATCAACGGTACGACGCTCGGAATCGAAGCTCTTGCCAGTGGGATGAGATGTTCCTCGATCTCGGCCAAATAGCGAGTACGAACGCGGTCGTTCGCGTTCAGACAAAGAAGGTAAAGGTTATCGACCTTGTCAAGCACCTTCACACTCGGCGCGAGGGGCGTTTCCGAGATTGCCTGGTAATACGCGCGCAGATAGGCCGGGTCTTCTTGGCGTGCACGGTCCACCGTAAGGACGGAAATCGCGGCCGCAGGACCACGACCGAGGTGCTCGACGAGGGCTTCTTCGGAGGTGTTCGTCACCTCCAGAACATTGTGCGCCAGCGCCGTCACGATCCCGTCGGCCGTCGGATGTGGCGCCTGCTCGACATACATCGTGGCCACGCGATGGGGATGGGCGAGGTACGTCTCTCGGGACTGCCCGGGGTGATGATAGTCGAGCGCACCAACCCAGCTCCGTGTCCGCTCGACGAGAGCTTTTCCATCGTCGTTCAGCGGAGCGAGCACCGCAGCGAACCGGTCGGTCGCTTCCATGGGACGGCGGAGCTGTCGAAGACGGACGGCACGCCCGGCAACGAGATTCGGTTCTTCGCTACCTGCCATGTGACCAGCGTAGGCGATCCAGTCGGGTAGAACCACGCTCTCGCGCTGCGCGGCGACCACGGACGCTCCCCGAGACCTCGTCCTCGCGGAGGCGGAAGAGGACGCGAGCGAGCTGTGCCTGAGCACCGAGTCGGATCGTGCCGACGCCCGCGTCAAGCCACCTGGCGCGTTCCGCGTCCCGCGAGACGCTCGTACTGCTGCTCCCAAACGTCCACGATGCGGTCGAGACTGAAGTCTCTACCGACGTGATTTCTCGCTGCATTGCCCAGCTCTCGGCGACAGCGCGCGTCGAGCCCCATCAAGCGAGACATCGCCTCCGCCAACGCGGCATCATCCCTCGGTGGCACCACGATGCCAGTGTCGTCGTTGACGATATCGCGCGTCTGGCCGACATCCGTTGTCACGGCAGGTAAACCACTTGCCGCTGCTTCCAAGAGAACGACGGGCATCGCCTCCCATGCGGAGGCAAGCACGAAGGCGTCCGCCGCGTGCATCAACGCGTCGACGTCCCGTCGCAGCCCAAGGAAGTCGACGTTCTCTGCAACGCCGAGCTCGCGAGCGAGTAGCTTCTTGTCGTCGAGCAGGATTCCTTCGCCCGCAATGAGCAGGCGCGCCTTGGAGCTCGTTCGGCAAACGCGCTGAAACGCTCTCAACAGATTGCCGTAATCCTTCGCCTCGTCGCGAAAGGAACCGACCGAAAGCCAGACGAAGCTCGCATCATCGAGCCGAAACTGGGCTCGGACCCGGTGTCTGAGTGCGTCATCGGCCTCGAACGCCTCGATGTCGATGCCATTCGGGACGACGAGCGCGCGATCGCGCGAGACCGCTCCCTTCTCGACGTGGTGCTCCAGGCCTTCGCGGCTAACGCAGGTCCAAAGATCGCCAAACCGATCCGTTGCGCGATAGGCCGCGTAGCGAAGACTCGAGACTTCAAAGGTCGCGTGAGAGGTACCGATGAGCGCCGGGACAGCCATCCGGAAAGGGCGAGTCATGCCCATCACCATTCGTGCAAGGCGAGCGGCGATGATTGCCGAATACATATGAGCGTGGACGACGTCTGCTCGAATCCTGCGCAACAGCCGAACGAGCCCGTACAGGGCGCGTCCGGAGGCCTTGCCTTTCGACATACCGAGCGTCGCGGTCCTCACGCCGCCAGCGCGCAGTTCCTCCTCGAATTCCTCGAATGGCAGCAGGGAGATGACCGAGACCTCGTGCTGGCGTCGGGCGAGACGCAAGGCCACATCCCTCACCTGCATCTCGGCCCCCCCACGGCCCATGGTGTTGATGAGGAGTACGATCTTCACGACATTCGCCGTCGAACCAACCGTCAGCGCTTCTCCAGCAGGAACCACGAGATGTCATCCTGCTGGAAGTTCGGGTCGCGGCGGTACAGGAACCCGTAGTCGACGAGTTGAAGACTCGAGTGACGGTCGAGAAGTTCGCCCGCGAAATCGCGCTTGAAGAGCTTCCCGGTGTGCCCGCGATATGAAATTTCGACGGGGGACGGATTGTAGTACTCCGCAATCAAGATGTACCGCGAAGACGCTTGGTACATGAGGTCGTAGACTCGCGGGAGCGCCTCCGGATCGATATGGATCAAGACGCCCTTCGTGAACACGAGGTCTCTCGGAGTGTCTATCTTGAGTTCGAGAATCGACCCCTTGTAGACGCGAAATCCATCCCTCTCCAGAATCGAGGCAGCTTCCGCGTTGATTTCGCACCCTGCCAGCTCGACTCCGGGCAACAGTTCTCTCAACGCATGCAGATTGAGCCCTCGGTTCGCGCCGAGCTCGAGAACCGAGCGAACGGAGGTGGTACGTGCGACGACGCGACCAAAGAAACTCAGGTTGGCCGCCTGCAGCCGCGCCCCTTGGTTCCGTTCCGTATAGTCGTCACCGAACTGACTCGCCCAAAAAGCTTCCTGCTCCGTGGTGTAGGTCGTCATGACTTTCGTCCTTTCAGCAAGGTACATGCGCATCGCGAACCGCGATGCCGCGCTCTCTTAGAAAGAGCTTTGCTTCACGCGGCGTCTGCTCGGTGAAATGAAAGATGCTCGCCGCAGCAACAGCGGCCGCGTTGCACTGCACGGCTTCGTGCATGTGCCGATAATTTCCAGCGCCGCCCGACGCGATGACTGGAATTCGCACGGCCGAAGACACTTGTTCGATGAGCTCGAGGTCGTAGCCCTCCATCGTGCCGTCGCGGTCGATCGACGTGAGCAGAATCTCACCAGCTCCCAATTGCTCGACCTCGGCAGCCCACGCCCGCGGATTGCGCGCTTTGGCGACGGTTCCCGAGTGGCTGTAGCATTCGTGGGTGCCGTCATCGCGCTTCTTGGCGTCGATACTGACGACGATGCACTGTGAGCCAAAGCGCTCGGCGGCCTCGCGAATGAGCTCGGGCCGTTCGTAGGCGGCGGTGTTGATACACACCTTGTCTGCCCCCACTCGGAGAAGACCGCGCACGGTCTCGATGTCCCGGACGCCTCCACCGACGGTCAGCGGGACGAAGCACTCCGCGGCAATCTCTTCGATCACGGCGTATTCGGGGGGCCGTTGTTCCTGCGTTGCCGTGGTGTCGACGAGGATGAGTTCATCGACCTCGCGTCGATTGTAGACCTTCACGGCCGGCATGATCGTTCCCACTCGACGCCAGCTGTCGAAGCGAACGCCCTTCACCAGCCCGACGTTCTTCCACAACAGGGTGGGTATGACACGAACCTTGAGCAATGGTCACCGCGCTACTGCGAGAGGAAGTTACGAAGCAGCTGGAATCCAGCCTTCGCGCTCTTCTCGGGATGAAACTGCACTCCAAAGACGCGATCTCGTCGAATCGCAGCGACGACACCACCGGCGTACGGCACCGTCGCGATGCGGTCGTCTCCGGCTGCTGCTGCGAAATGGAAACTGTGAACGAAGTAGAAATCCGTTCCCCCCGGGATGCCGTCGAAGAGAGCATCGGGCTTCCTCGCGGTCACCTCGTTCCATCCGACGTGCGGCAGCCGCTCACCTTCGGCAGGCATCATTCGAACGACCTCACCAGGGATGAGCCCCAGTCCTCGTGTTTCACCACCTTCGAATCCGACGTCGGCGAGCAATTGCATGCCGAGACAAATTCCAAGGATAGGCAGGCCATCGAGCGCGGCCGCTTGGAGCGCCACGTCCCACCCCAACGTCCGCAACTGTTGCATTCCAGCCGAAAACGAGCCGACGCCGGGCAGAACGACGTGCGTGGCGCTCGAGAGGCTGCTGGGGTCATCCGTCACGGAGACACTCGCACCGCACTCCTCGAGCGCCCGCCGCGCCGAGCCCGTATTGCAAAGTCCGTGATCGACGAGAACGACAGTCATGCGTTGTCGTAGTTGATCTTGGTGAGATTGCCGTCCTTGTCGCGGACGAGTTGTCCACGGGCATCCGTGACGAACAGCTTCTTGTTGGTGAACCGATCACAGATCTTGATGAACTCGTCGACGGTCAGCTGGAGCGGCGCCAAGATGTCCACGAGGCTCTTCCCCAGGTACGACCAAGGAAACTTCCCGTCGTGAAGCTTGACGAGCTCGATCGCGTCCTCACGGGAGAGTCGACCACGACGGAGATGCAAACAAGCGATGTCGGTCGCTCGCCCGAAACCGAACTTCAGGAACTTGAAGTAGTCGTGGATCCCGGTCTGATGATTGTCGACGTTCTCGTAGTTGACGACCGAGCCCTCGACGCACTTCGAATACGTCGAGAAGCCGTGCCCTTGCGCAACCAACGCGTTGGTGTATCCGTCCCATGGCAGGTAGTGGCCCAGGAAGAGGCCCGTCACACCGACACGACGGAGATCTTCGTCGGACGGATAGGTATAGGGGATCAAATGCCGACGCTCGATCCCGTCGCGGTCGACGAGATCGCTCACGCGGAACCCGAGAAGGCCCCCGAACTCCTCCAGCCAACGCCGGTCGAGCGTATTGTTCGCCGCCGCTGCGGCAGGACCGCCATACTCGTTCTGTGCGTTCTCTCCCCAGATGAGGAGCGGCACGTTGAACTGGACGGCTGCGCGAACGGGGATCGTGAAAATGCCGACGTGCTCCGGCCACGAGATGTCGCCGACCTCGACGAGACCGATGCGATTGAGTTTGGCGCGCACGCGCGGATTCGGTGACATCTCGACGTAGTCGACACCGAGTCTCTTCAGATTCTCGATGTTCTTGCGACCGAGCTCCGACAAGTCACACGTGGTGGCCGTCACGCACAACGGGTTCATGCCGAGCTGAAGCATCCGGACGACCTGATAGGTACTGTCCTTGCCACCGCTCACGGGCACGATGCAGTCCCACGTCGAGCCATCCTTGGAACGGTACCGCTCGAGGATGGTCGTGAGCTCGGCCCGGCGCTCCTCCCACGAAACCGACTTGCGGTTCTCGAAGCTGCGGCAAGCATTGCAGACGCCCTCGGCGTCGATGTAGAGGTCCGGCTTGGTATCCGGCATCACACATCGAACACAGTACTTGATCATCGGCTCCTCCTCGGACGAGACGGACGCTAGCCCAACCCGTACGCCTTGACTAGCCGACCACTCGACCGTTCAGGGCCTCCACAGAGCCCTCCGCGCGTTCACGAAAGCCGCTCTGCGAGTTCCTCGACGCGCCCGAACGACGAGCCCGAACGACGCGCATGAATGTTTGGAGCGATGGGCTCACCACACACGTCAACGTGGAACGTGGAACCCCGACGATCGTAGCGAAAAGCAGGCAAGGACGCGAGGGCGGTGCGGGGCTCCCCGGCTTGCCAGCCAGAGATTGCCGTGGTAGCTGCGCGGGGACGTTGCGTGAAGGCTCACATGCATTTTGACTTCGTTTTTCCGGTCCTGAACGACGTCCCGAACCAGCTCTGGTTCACCGACACCAAGAAGAAGACGAAGGCAGGCGAGCGTTCCTGGCTCGAAGCGCGCCCGGTCTCCGAGCTCGACTTCTTCATCAACATCGGTGAAGAACTTCAGCGACGCGGCAAGACCGTTGCTTTCATCGCCACGACGCCTCGAATCCAGCAACGCCTCCGCGAGCGCTTCGAGGAAGTCTTCTACGCCTACGAAGGACTCGTTCGACGCCGCGCGGTTCCGGCCCAGGAAGTCTGGGAGCTCGAACGGACCTACCGCATCGGCTCGCTTCGCGGTTGGGTCTACGCGGAGCGCGCGTACGACTGGGCCCTCGACTACGACGATCTCCTGCCACGAGCAGTCCATCTGCTCCGCTACATGGATCGATTCGTCACCGAGCATAGCGTCGGCGTCTTCATCAACAACATCGGCGGAGAATTGATCCGCCGTGCGATGGCGGCGGTCGGCGCCGTGCACGGTGTCGAAAACCTGATCTTCGACTTCGTCGCCCTCCCGCAGCGATTCGGCCTGACCAACGAAGAAACCGGCCTCCGCTTGCCCCTCGCGCCAGAACAAGCCAGCGAAGAGGACCTTGCCTGGGCGCGTGGTTACCTCGGTGAGCTCCGAGGGCGCCGGAAGCCCTGGATGCCGGCGTCTCCGCTGGGCTTCGAACGAGGGAACTTCGAGCGAGCTTTTGCCGCCGTCGCCGCGACGCCGTATCAGAAAGACGTGTCGATTCGACGGCTCCTTGGCGAGCGAGCGCGCAGGGTCGCGCGGCGCATCGCCGGCAGCGCGCTTTGGGAGCAGGTGCGGCCAGGAGAGCGCTACGTCTTCTTCCCCGTCCACCTGCCGAACGACACAGTCGTCACCCTCCGTGCGCCCCAGTTCCAGCGACAAGACGAGCTGGTCCAGTTCATTGCGGAGCGCGCACTCCCCGCGGACACGAAGCTCTACGTGAAGCCGCACATCGGAGCGCGTGACTCCTTTCCGATCGACTTCCTCACGAAGATCCGCCGACTGCCCAACGTCCGGCTCGTTGCCCCGGCAACCAACCCTCACGATCTCATCGAGAAGGCGCTCGTCACGATCGTCATCAATTCCACCGCCGGCTTCGAGTCCATCGTCCACGAACGACCGACCGTGGTCCTCGGCAAGCCTTGGTACGCGCATCAAGGACTGACGGTCGACGTGGCACGCCTCGACGACCTGCCGGGCGCAATGGAACAGGCGTTGAGCTTCCGGCCCCCCGTTGATCGTCTGCTCCACTTCCTCGCGCACTACCGCAACATGACGTACGAGGGCACCTACGGATGGGCGGATCCGGAGAATGTCGCGAAGCTCGCAAGCGTCCTCGTTGCACGTTTGGATCTTCGTTCCCAGCCCGTCGCGGCGGTCGCCTCCTGAGCGACCGCCGACGAGAGCGATGCGATCACCATCGCTCTCGTCGGTGGCTCATGCAGCCGCGAAGCTGCCCGAGGCTTCACCTCACACGTATGGGACGATACGCCGCTCGCATCGCAAGAGTCGGACACCCTCTTGCGATCGCTCCGTGAAGGCGTAGTAGCCAGCGCACTTGAAGGCGCGAATGCTCGCCTCGTTCTCCGGACGAATCGTGGCGACGAGACGTTTGACGCCGAGCGCGCGCGCAGGCGCTTCCACCGCCCCTAGGATGGACGAGGAGAGCCGGCGACCACGCGCTTCCGGAGCCACCGTAATCGAGACTTCCCAGGTCGATTGGCCGACCTTGTCCAATCGCACCTGACCAATGGCGTTGCCGTCGAGTTCGGCAACGAAAAGCTTTCGATCGGCGGCGTCGAGCACCCGTGCGAGCCATGCCTCGTGTTCCGAGCGCTCGACTTCGGCCTGCGCAATCGACATGGCACGGGTGGTCGCGTCGTTTCGCCAGACAAGCAAAGCGTCCGCATCCCCCTGGAGCGCGGGGCGAAGCTCTACGGCAGCACGAGGCGATCGCTGGCCGACGTCCTCCCAGGAGAGAGGCGTCGCAGCCTTCAACGCGCGCGCGGCTCGACGGCCCAGTATCGCTGGCAGTTCGCGCGGGGGAAGACCATCGGCCGGACGGACACTGCGAACGAGGTCGCACGTCAACACGGCACCTTCCGCGACGTCCGCACTCACGAAGAGCGAGCGTCGGAACTTGGCGCTGCCAGCCTCGTCGGCGGAGACACCGAATCGAGGGGCACCGAGTGCACGTTCGAGATCGCGCACGGCGGAAACCATCGACTTGAATTCGTCCGGCTCGAGCGAAAAGAAGGAGTCGGGGCCACCGAGTGAACGGTCGAGAATGAAATGCTTCTCGATGACACGTGCGCCGAGCGCGACGGACGCAATCGCCACCGTTGCGTCGCGCGTGTGGTCCGAGAGGCCGAGCACCGTGCCGAACGCCCGAAGCGTTTCGAAACTTCGCAAGTTCATGGCGTCGGGGCGTGCGGGATACGACGACACGCAGCGGAGCAACACGAGCCGGTCGTTGCCAGCCTCACGACAGACGGACAGCGCGGCTTCGATATCGGACAGACTCGCCATTCCGGTCGAAATGACCATCGGCTTGCCGGTCTGTGCGATCCGCTCGATCAATGGAAGGTCGACGATCTCGAACGACGCGACCTTGTAGATGTCCATCCCGAGGCCCTCGAGGAACTCGGTTGCCGTGGGGTCGAAGGGGGTCGAGAACCAAACCAACCCGTTCGCTTCTGCGACCGCCTTGAGCTCGGCGTGCCACCCCCACGGCGTCATGGCCTCCGCGTAGAGGTCATGCAGCGTTCGACCGGCCCACGCATTGGCCGTCGTGACGACGAACGGTGGGGCAGAGCTTCGAAGCGTGAGCGTGTCGGGCGTGTACGTCTGGAGCTTGATCGCGTCGGCGCCGGCCTTGGCGGCGGCCTCGATCGTACGCTTGGCGACGTCGATGTTCTGACCGTGGTTCGCCGACAACTCGGCAATGAAGAAGACTCGCTCGTCTTCCCCAATCCTTCGTCCAGCAACGTCGAATGCCTTCATGCACCCTCGGACACGATTCTCGTCACGGCTGCAACGACGCGATCTACGTCGCCGTCCGACATGGTCGGAAACATCGGGAGGCTCAGACAGCTCGCGTAGTAGGCATCGGCCCCCGGAAGCTTCTCGCTTCCCATCCCGTGACGCCGAAAATCGGGCTGCGTGTGGACCGGGATGTAATGCACCTGGGCGTGAATCCTCTGCTCGGCGAGGGCGAGATAGAGAGCTTTGCGCCGCTCGGCGACACCTGCGAGGTCCTCCCCCGGACGCGCGACGAGGCGCACGACGTACAAGTGATACGCCGAGCGAACGCCGGCCGGCACGACGAGCGGCCGAAGCCGCGACGAGAGCTGCGCAAACGCCTCGTCGTAACGAGCGGCAATTTCTCTGCGACGACTCACGAAACGACCGAGCTTCTTCAGCTGGCTCGAACCGAGCGCGCACTGCAAATCGGTGATGCGATAGTTGAAGCCGAGCGCGCGTTGCTCGTAGTACCAAGGACCGTCGTTCTTCTCGAGCTTCTGCGGGTCCTTGGTGATGCCGTGCGTCCGAAGGTCGAGCAGCTCCCGGTAGAGCGCCTCGTCGTTCGTCGTGATGGCGCCGCCCTCCCCCGTCGTCACGTGCTTGACCGGGTGAAAGCTCAAGATGGCCATGTCGGCGTGCTGACAAGAGCCCGCGCGATACGTGACGCCATCCACATCGTAGGTCGCGCCGAGCGAGTGAGCGGCGTCCTCGACGACGAGCGCTCCCGCCCGCTTCGCGATCGCGTTCACCCTCGGAAGATCGGCGACCGCGCCGGTGAGATCGACCGGCACGATGACCTTCGGAGGCGTGCGCGCGACGCACTCCTCCAGCGAGCGCATCGAAAGGAGCCCGGTATCGGGATCGACATCGCAGAACCGAGCCGTTCCACCCGCATAACGAATGGCGTTTGCCGACGCGACGAAAGTGATCGTCGAGGTGATTCCTACGTCGTCCGCGCGAACACCTGCTGCGAGCGCCGCCAGGTGGAGCGCAGCGGTCCCGTTGGCAACGGCAACAGCATACCTGGCGCCGGTGGTTTCGCAGAGCGCCTCTTCGAACCGGCGCACTTCCGGACCTTGCGTCAGGTAGTCGGACCGAAGGCAGCGAACGACGGCGTCGATGTCGTCATCGTCGATGCTCTGTCGACCATACGGGAGGGGGTGGAGGTCGCTCACCATGCCCAACGGTTCTCCTCGAGCCACCGCCGCGTCCGCTGCAGCCCTTCTTCGAGCGAAACTTCGGCCTGCCAATCGAGAAGGCGCTTTGCCTTCGAGGAGTCACAAAGCAACTTCATGATCTCGGCCTGAGGGTGATCATGCGGGACGTGTTCGACGCGGTTCCCTTGACTCGAGCACATCGCGGCCAGATCGACGATGCGCACGTCGCGACCGGTGCCGGCATTGATGATCTCGCCTTCTGCAGAACCAGACTCCATCGCGCGAACGATGAAGTCAGCGCAGTCCTCGACGTAAAGGAGGTCGCGCGTTTGTTGGCCGCTGCCTTTCACGCGCAGAGCTTCTCCAGCGATGTCTCGCTTGAGGAAGATCGACACGACGCCACCTTCCGAATTGCTCTTCTGGAACGGTCCGTAGGTATTGAACGGCCGCACCACGGTGACCGGCATCGCGTACGACTTGTGGTACGAGATCGCGAGCATGTCCGCGCCGATCTTCGCCGCCGCGTAAGGCGACGCCGGTCGATAGGGGTGCGACTCTGCAATCGCGTTGCCGCCCGCAAGATCGTACACCATGCACGTCGACATGACGGCGACGCGCGGCGCTCGCTGAACGAGGCGCGGCACATCCGCGTCGTAGTCGAAATGCCCCGCGTCGACAGTCAGACCGTTGGCGGCGAAGTACTGTCGTCGACACGCCTCGAGAACGCGAAACGTTCCCTCCGCTTCGTTCCGGAACGTCGGCTCGGGCTTGTCGATCGAGCTTTGAACGTTGATGGAGGCCGCAAGATGAAACACGGCATCCCAGGGCCCACGCTCGAACACCTGGTTGACGAAAACGCCATCCTTGACGTCGCCGACGAGCAGTCCGAGCCATCCGGGTTTTCCTTCGAAGTCGCGAACGTTCTCACGACGCCCATTCGAAAGGTCGTCGACAGCAAGCACCGCGTCGCCTCGAGCGAGGAGCTTTTCGACGAGCCAGCGACCGATAAACCCTGCTCCACCCGTTACCAAGCACCGCATCGACAGCCGCCTATGTTGGAATTCATTCCGCCATTGCATCCCGGTCGGGAATCACTCCTCCCGGGCGGAGATACTTCTCGAGGATCCGGTGTTCACGAAGATAGGCAGCAATCTCCGCACGCGTCATGCGCACGTCGAGCGAGCTGTTCCACTCCTTCGTCACCCGCGCTCCTTCGGAGTAATGCTTCCGAAGCTCCGCGCTCGCAGCGCTGTTTTCTTCCGCCGGCACCACGACAAGGAGGCGTTCGAGGTCGAGCGTGCGCGGCACCTCTTCGGCACTCAACAGCTCTTCGTACAGCTTCTCTCCCGGACGCAGTCCCATCTTCACGATGTCGACCGGCGGACGCGAGAGGACCTCGGACATCGCGGACGCGAGGTCGGTCACGGCAAGCGCACGCATTTTGGTGACGAACAGTTCGCCGCCGAGCATCCTAGCCCCCGCTTCCAAGACGAGCCCAGCGGCCTCATCGATGGTCATCACGTAGCGGGTCATCTGTTCGTCGGTGAGCGTCAGAGGCTCTCCGCGAAGCAGCTGGGACGCAAAAATGGGGACCACGGAGCCGCGCGAGCCCACGACGTTGCCGAAGCGCACGGCGGCGAAACGTGTCCGGCGAGGGCCACGAATCTCGTTTGCGGCGACGACGAGGCGTTCCCCCATCATCTTTGATGCGCCCATCACGTTCGTCGGATTGACGGCCTTGTCACTCGACGTAAAGATCACGCGCGCCACGTCCATGTCGAGCGCAGCACGGATCACATTGTTGACGCCGTGCAGATTCGTCTGAACGACCTCGAACGGGTTGTACTCACCAAGACCGACATGCTTGAGCGCAGCCGCATGGAACACGATGTCGACACCCGACATGGCCATGCGCAAGCGATCGAGGTCCCGTATGTCGCCCAACTGGGGGGCCAGATTTCCCTTCGCGGCCAAGCGCTGATGGAGGAAAAAGAGCTCCGTCTCGCCGTGGTCGAAGCAGCGAACCGAGCGCGCGACCGGCAGCACCTTCTCCGCCAACGCGGCACCGATGGTCCCCGCGGCCCCGGTAATGAGAACCGTCTTCCGCGTACAAAGGTGAGATCAATCATTCCCGACACTCCGATGACGATGGGCGCTCCGGCATTCATGCCGGTATCGGGCCGGCCGTCGGTCGAGTAGCACATCACCTTACAGATACATAGCAGCGGACACGAGCACGCCGCGAAAATCGCAGACTACCCGAGGCATGTCCAACGGGAAGTCACTCCGAGCGACCGCGCCGACGAACTTCTTCGACGAGTGCGTGCGCGGCGCGTTCGCTTCCTGCACCGTCGACGGTGGCACGTTGGCGCTCGACCATCATCCCGCGCGCCGCGTGGTCGCTCATGAGACCACGCAAAGCTTCCACGAGCCGCGCGGAGAGCCCGGCGTCGAACCTTCCGACGCTCAGCATCAAGCCTCGACGGGCAGCTTCTTCCGCGACGGGCTCCTGATTGTCGGCGATGGCAAAGACAATCGCCGGAACGCCGACGCAAGAAAGCTCGAGACAAGTACTGCCTGCCGCGGAGATCGCGACGTCACACCAGCGCATCTCTTCGCTCATGCGCTGCGCATCGACGACGACTTCAACATGGTGCCGCTCGATGCGTCGAGCAAGCTCCCGTATCTCAGCCGCCCGCAGATTCGCTGCCCCAACGATCGTGCGCACGTCTGCGTCGTCGATCTCATCCAAGGACCGCAAGACAACCTCGGTTGCACCTGCGGGATCCGAGCCCCCCATCGTCACGAGGAGACGCGGGCGTTCGCCTCGCACGACCGCAGACTCGTTGCGTACCTGCAAGAACTCATCGCGAACGAGAGCGTAGGTCGGTCCAAGCAACGTCTTCGGGACCCCCGCATACGTCAAACGTTCGGCAAACAGATTCCCGTTCACGACGACGTCCGCCCGAACCGGGACCCCGAGGTCGTCGATGACGCAAAAGACCCTGCCGCCCCCTGCCAGTGCCTCGTGTGTCTCCGGGCCGAAGCCATAACCGTCCGCGATAACCAGGTCGGTCTCGCGAACGACGCGCCTCAACGTCCCGCCATCGTCGGCGAGCGAGTGTACGCAATACCCCGCGCGCTCGATCCACGAGCGGACGTGCGCGCTCGGCTCCGAGATCGCAAACTCGACGACTGCCCCTTTCGCGCTCAGAGAGCGGCACAACGTCAAGCAGCGAGCGAGATGGCCGTACCCTATGGAGGAAGAAGCTTCGACGCGAACGAGAACTCTCAAGGCACCGTCTTCTCTCGTTGCAGCGCAAGGTGAGGGGCAAGGTCCAGGAGCCCGTTCATAAGCATGAGCTTACCGACGCGCAACGGGAACGAAGCAGCCGAGCAGAAGCGCAATGCTCGCGAGCATGGCCATGGCTCCACCAACCGTCCCAGCGTACCAGCCCGGAACAATCAGCGACACACAGGTTACGGCGCCCGCGACGCATGCCGTGGGGACCAGCGACGTCGCGGCAAGTCGAAGACCCGCTGCGCGAGTTTTGCCCATGAGTGACATCGCGACCGTAATCGAGACGAAGTGCATGATGATCATGACCAGCGCCGAGCCGACGACGGCGCCGACAATCGCCCCCCCCCACAAATGAATACCAACCCCCGCCGCTGCAAAGGCAAGGAGGCTGCTGCCACCGACGATGACGACCAGTCCGCCTTGTCGATCAAGCGCGTAGTAAACGTTGGTGACCAGACCAGCTAGGACGGTAACACTCGTGGAGAACAGCGCGACGATTGCAGCGGACAGTCCAGCGACATGATTTGGCCATACGTGGTGCACGGCGGTGGGGAGAAGCGCAGCGCCAATACCGACAACTCCCGCGACGACGAATGACATCACCTTCATCGGTCGCTCGACGAACGGGTAGATGTCGTCGCCACGGCCCACGGCTTCGAAGAACTGGGGCGTGAGGACCCCCAAGGGTAGCGACGTCAACGATGGCAATAGCGCGACGATGTTGGCACCGATGTAGTAGAGGCCCGTCGCCTCGGGACCGCAAAGCCGAAGCATCGTCGTCCGGTCCGCCGTCGTCAGCATCAGCGTCGTCACGGTGATTGCGACGGTCATTCCGCCCACTCGGAGCTGGGTTCTCAGCCGCAATCGATCGATGTTCGGACGCGGAATGCCGGCGTGCCTCACCAGGTAGCTCGTCTCTACGAGCGCGGGGACCGCCATCGCCAGGAGCAACCCGTTCAACTTCCAGAAGATGACGAAGGCGAGCGACGGCAACGTCACGATGCCCCCCAGCGCATAACCGACGCTGAGTTCTTTGAATCGACTATCGGCCTTCGTCATCGTCACGAAGTACGACCGAAGAAGATTCACGACGAGGTAGACCGATGCGAGCGCGAGCGTCACGATCGCGTTGACACCGGTTACGATCGGAGCGAGCACTCCGAGCGCGACGACGGCCGCCACGGACGCGACCAGTATGACGCCGAATGCCGTTTCCTTCTCCCGCAGGGCATCCGCACTCTCGCCTTTTGCCCTAAGCAGGGGAACGCTGCGATAGGCGCCAAACAGCGAGCCGAGATGAGCGTTCGTCCCGTAGTTCAACAAGAGCTGTAGGCCTAGCCATGCGCCGTTCTCGGTGTCGGAGAGGACACGCGCGGCCACGCCGACCCGCAGAATGCTCCCGACGATCGTGATGAGCGATCCTGCCGAGTACTGCATCGCCGAACGGACGATGAGCTTGAACCGCGATTTCAACCGGTCGTCGTCGGTCTCGGATACTACTTCCACGCCGATGGTCTCTCCGCCGCTCATCGCGTCACCGAACCTTTGCTCGCTTGGTTCTCGAGTGTCGACGAGCGCGCAAGTCGTCGGTGCAAACGCAACGGCATGCGCGGTCGAGGAGGCGAAACTCGTCTCGCGGCCGCCTGCTGGAAGACTACGATGAGCAGCGCATAGAACGGCAGCAATGGCGTCCGATAGCGAGAGAGCGTGCCGAGGTTCGTCGTCGCCAGACCAACGCCGGTGCCGCCAATGAGCAGGAAGGCAGCTGCGAAGATCAGCATGCCGTTGGAGAGGACCTCGCGACCGGCCCGACGCAACCCGGTTCGGGCGAGCGCGCGGAGGAGAAGGATCGTCATCAAGAGCATCTCGATCGACGAAATGGCGGACGTCAAACCGCGCGCCTCCGTTGGAAACGGACGCGCGAACGTCGTAACCAAGGCGATGGGCGCGTAGACTGCCTGCCCGGCCAGCGAACGCTGCGTCGCGTCGCCAATTGCGTAGTCAGAGCCGCCCTGCGTCTCGCGAACCCACGCCTGTTGTCGCGCGATCGACTGTCCGAGATTGTCGATCGAATAGTCCTCGAACTGCTTCCCGAGCAGCACGAGCCCCCCAACCCCAACGACGAGGCCGATGACGAGAATGACCGGCGCAAACTTCGGCGCGCGTTCGATCTTCGCGAAGAGAATCCAGAATCCGACACCGACGACGAAACTGAGCAGAAAGTAGGGCTTGAAGTCGGCAACGACGAGGAGCCCACATACAACGAAAACAAGCGCAGTGAGATTGAACGCTCGCAGCAGCAGCTGAGCTCCGCGCACGAGAACTCCGAGGCCGGCCATCGCGAACGCCTCTTTCACGAGCCCCGACGTCCAGAAGACGTAGGAAGGGACCAGCATCGTGACGAAAGCGATCGCGCGCTCGTCGAGAGTCTTCAACTCGTCACGAACGGCACGAAAAAGGGCCCACTTCCCAAGGAAACTCATTCCCGCGAAGAGGAGAAAGATCCCCCAAACTGACCGGGTTAGAACGAGCCCGATCGCCGCCGCACTCACCATGTTGCCGGTCGGGCCAGTGCCTTGGGGCAGCTCCGACGGCAGAAAGCACGCCGCCTTTGCGATCTCGAAGGTCCAATGGAGCGGATGCACTTCGATCAGCGAAGCAAGCACCTCCCCCCCTTCGAGGTATCCGTGCACGTCGCTGATCACGAAGACTCTCTCCATGATCTCGTAGTTGGCGATGGCCAACACGAAGTGCATGAGCAGCGACATCGGCACGTACGTGCGCTCCATCCGCGACGCACGCATCGTGCCTACCGTCGCGACGGTGACGCCTAGGATGACGATGACAATGCACGAGAGGACGTCAGACACGAGAACCCGTCGTTCGCTAGAGGCCGCGTTCTATAACATCCTCATCTGGGCTCCGCGAGCCGGGCGTTGAGGCGTACGGAGACCTCGTTCATCAGCGACTGCCAGTGGGGATCCGACGGGTGTCGCTTCGCGAGCTTCGCGTAGGCGTCGATGGCCGCCGTCGACATCCCGCTCTTGCTGGCGAGCGCGCCGATCCTCTCGAGTAGCGCATCATCATCGGGCGCGACCTCGGAGGCGCGCTGATACATCGAGAGCGCCTTGGCGTTGTTGCCGAGTCGCTCCTCTTGAACGGCACACCAGCCATAGAGCTCACGACAGTCGGCAGGGCCTCCACATCCTGCCCTTTGCAAACGTTCAACCCCTGACTCCGCGCGACGCCTCTGGTGGTTATCGATTGACAGCTGCACGAGCGTACGCAAACACGCCGTGCGTTCCGTGACGCCGTCGCTGGCGCGCTCGAGATCATCAAGCGCTGGCGTCACCTCGCCGGCCGCGATGCGGAGACTCGCGACGAGCACCTGCGACTCGCAGCGATTCGACTCCTTCGCCGCGAGACGCTGCGCGTCTTCGTACGCCGTGTGAAACAATGAAGCATCCGACCAAGGGTGCTCGTTGACGGCATCGCTGAGCGCAGCTCGGAGCCGACGAACGAGCGGTCCCCGAGCGGAGGGATCTCGGAGCTCGAGCTCACGGTCGAGACGTTCGACAGTCGACGGCAGCCGCGCGGCGATCCGGCCAACGAGCGCCTCCAAGAAGTCACTTCCCTCGCTCCCCTCTGGAACGAGCTCGAGTGCGTCATCGAAGTTACTCACGAGCGGAAGAGCCTCGGCCAACACTGCGTCCTTCAGACCGGGTTCCGACGACACGGCCAGTCGATACTCGAGCCTTGCCTGCGCACGCTGACGCGCAGAAAGACTCCGCGCCAACACCAAGTGTGCGCGGCCAAGGTGGGGACTTCGCTCGAGCGCGCGTCCGATCCAAGGGACGACGCTTTCTGATCCCGTCACCTGGGCGCGAACGGCCCCCATCAACGGAAGGAACGGCTCCGCGGGGAAGCGGAGCATCGCGCTTCGGAGATTGGAACGGTAGACGTCCGACGCCAGCGACTGGTCGAGAACGGTGGTGCTGAAAGCGATGCGGTCATCCGCGACCACCCGCGGAATGTTCACCATGTTGACGACGGCGAGACACGACGCAAAAGCGGCCGCCGCCATCGCAATGGGGCGCAGAGCTCCTCCGAAGACGACCGGAGACGACCGGCCCTTCGTGGAGCTCGAGCTTCCGACGACGAGAGCCATGCAGACGCAGAGCGCGGCGACGATCCCTGGTACCTCGAGGTGATAGTCGACCAAGTCGTGAAGCGTCACGGCGACGAGCGCCGCCCAGGCCCCGACCTCTGGACGAGCGGCATGGAGCAGGTTCCTTGGACGAAGAGCGGCGTACAAAGCCGCGCTACCTGCAATGGCCGTCGGCACTCCCCATTCGGTGCACCACTGCACCACAACATTCTCGGGGTGGGTAAAGGTAACATATGCGTGGCCTTCGGTGACCACGGGAAACACGGTCTCGAAGGAGCCTCGACCGAACCCTACGGTTGGCGCAAGACCGACGAGCCGGAGGGCGTTCCGTGCCATCTCCAACTTCGAGAAGTCGCGACTCGCGAGGTCTTCGCGTGCGAAGTCGGACAATCCGAACGCGACGAGCCCCGCCGCCGAGACGACGACAACGACGCTCATGATGGCTTCGACCGAGGAACTCGAGAAACGACGACGCGTGTACGCCGCAAGGCAGCCCGTCAAGGCGATGCCCAGCAGGAGGGAAGCTGTTCCGCCGCGCGAGCCTGCCCATACGCTCGTTGCGGTCAACAGAACCGCTGCGCCGATGGCAAGCGCACGAGGACTGGAGGGTCGTGGGGAAAGCGCTGCGCCGAGCGCGAGGCATGCCCCGATGTTCAGGTACGCGCAAAGGTGATTCGTGTTGAGGAGCGGACCATAGTGCCCTGGCGCATAGGCGTAGATGTCGCGTGGACTGTAGATGCCGAAAACCTTCGTCGCATTCACCGCGGGGTGCGCCAAAGCGCTCAGCGCAACCGCAATCGTGGAGGCAACCAGGAGCCGGACGAGAAAGGTACTGCCACCTTCGAGACCGACGATACGCAACGCACCAAGGAACATGCAGGCGTAGAAGAGACCTCGGAGAAGCTCGATTCGTGTCGCCGGCGGCGCGACGGAGATTGAGTGCCATGCTGGTCCTGGCTCGCGGAATGGCGAAAGGGCGCGATCCCAGATGTCAGCATTCGCGGGTGCGACAACACGCACGACGGTGGCTGGCAGCGGGATGCACTGCAAGAGCGTCGCGCCGATGAAGATGCAAAGAGCGACGACAATCCAGCGGCTGGCACGCGAGGTCCGATGTGGCGGCGTCGTCCACAAGAGGCCGCACGAGATGGCCGCCACCACCGTCATGGCCGCGAGCACCGAGGACAGGAGCGAGCCGACGGCGAGTGCAGAGGCCGGAACGACGAACGCGAGCAACCATTTGCCCACGGTGATCGCGCGAGTCTCGTCAACGGACGGCATGACAGCCGGCATGATACCGTCTCCGTGGATGTCGCGCGCGGTCACGTGGTGGGAGCACGGCTAGTCATGCTTTCGAAGGCTTTCCTTACCGAACACCGCGCGATTTTCGGCCATGATTGGGTCTGCGTGGGGCGCATCGAGGACCTTTCAGGTGCCGATGCCTACCTCCGCATTCCGCTGACGCCCGCCAGCATCCTGATCACGCGGGGCGACGACGGGGAGCTGCGCGCGTTCCACGCCATCTGCACGCATCGCGGGGCGGGGCTCTTCTTTCCGAACGCGCCGGAGGAGGGAGAAGCGCGGCAGTTTCGGTGTCCGTACCACGGCATGGTCTTCGGCAATGACGGCGCGCCGTGTGCGTCGGGGGGATCACCGCTCGCGAAGACGACGCCGCCACTCTCCCCTGCCCGCGTCGAGGTCGCCCACGGCTTCGTGTTCGTGAATCTCGACCCGCAGGCGGCGTCGCTCGAAGAGGCGCTCGGAGAGACGCCGCCTTGGCTCGAGCGCGCAGAGCTCTCGAATCTGAAGCGCGCTCGGCGGATGGCGTTCGACGTGAAGGCGAACTGGAAGCTCGTCGTCGACAACTTCCAGGAGTCGCTCCACTTCGAGTCCGTGCATCCGGCACTCGAAGTGCTCACGCCTTCGGCGCAGGCGGAGACGTGGATGCCCGAGAGCGGCGGGCCTTGGCTCGGTGGGATCATGCCGATCCGCGAAGGGGCCGAGACCGTGTCGATGTCGGCGCGTTTCCAGGGAAGGCCACTGCTCGTGCCGCCCGAGGACCTGCGCGTCGTGCACGACGCCATGCGGTTTCCGAACCTGCTCACGAGCCTGCAGCCCGAATACCTGCTGACCTTCACGCTTTTCCCGATCGACGGAGAGACCACGCGCGTCGTCGCCAGCACGTACGTCCACGCCGAGGCGCCGGAGGAGTCGCTCGCGGACGTTCTCGACTTCTGGTCGCGCATCTACGATGAGGACAAGCGCGCGTGCGAACAGCAGCAGGTCGGGCTTTCCTCGCCTGGTGCGCCAGCGACCACGCTCACCGAGGTCGAAGAAGGCGTGCTCGCGTTCCGAGCCATGGTCGAAGCACGGCGTGCCCCGTCGACGCCGCTTCCTTCGCCGAAGAGCGCGGGCTCACGCCACTGCGGAATTTTCGGGCGCCCGTACGCCGATCTCTCGAGCCTCGTCGACACCTCCGGCTTCGCCGCGATGCATGACGAGATCACGCGAGGACTGTCGCTCGTCGAGACGTCGTACACCGGCGGGAGCCTCAAGTGGATGGGCGTCACCGCGCCTTGGGTCACGTCCGATCCCTACCGCGACTACATGCACGTGATACGCGCACTGCCGCGTGACGAGCTCGCGGAGCTCATCGCGCTCGGCGACGGCGATCCGAGCGCGTTCGATCTGGATCGCCCGGAGAGCATCGCCCTCGGCGACGAGACCGACCATCCGCTCACGCGCGCTCAGATGCTGTTCCTCAAGATGCGCCACGGCGTCTATTTCCCCTGGAAAGTCTGCTACCACCTGCTCGAGAACGATCGCTGGGAGGACAAGCACTCCGGCGAGGGCAAGGACTTCAGCGAGGAAGCACGCCGCGTGTTTCCGAAGACCGTGGCCTTTCTCGAGTCGCTCCCCTTCACCGAGATCGGACGCGTCGTCATCTTCGGCATCGAGGCGAACGACCACGCCCCCGCCCACCGTGACAGCGAGCCCGGCAAGGCGCTCGCGCTCGCGCAGTCGATCAGCTTCGAGCCGAGCCGGCTCGCTCCGCGCTCGGCAGGCCGACACAAGCGCTTCTACGTGACGTCGCCCGATGGCGCGAATCAAGTCGTGGTGGATGCGCCCATCTACTGGTTCAACGACATGGATTGGCACGGCGTGCTCGCCGACCCGTTCTTCCGGTATTCCATTCGCGTCGACGGAGTCTTCGATCCACGCTTCCTCGCCGACGTCCGGCGCGAGACGCGAAGCCGCCGTTGAGCGTAGACGCTCAAGCCGGAGGCACCGCGCTGATTCGTTCCGTGAGGGCGTGGGCCTTCGACGTGCGCTTGAGGCGTTTCGACAACTTCAGCGCCGGAACTTCGACCGCCAAGTAAAAGCCGTAAGCGAAGACCAAGCCGGCCACCAGGCTGAGCAGGACGATGACGTCGACGGGCAGACGGCCCGCAAGGAATCGCAACGAGGCATACAGGATCGTCGTGTGCACGAGGTAGTAGCTGAACGAGACCTTGCCGAGGAACGCCGCGAACCGCGACGAGCACAATCGCTGCCCGACGGGGCTCTCGAAAGCCGCAACGAAGAACACGACCGCCGCCGGCGCAACGAGCCACTCGTCGGAGAAGGGCACGATATGGCCCACTGCACGTCCGTAGTTGTAAAGGAGCCACGCGACGGCGAGGATCGACGTACGCACCCACGGGCTGGCGCCTCGAAACATGGCGCGCAGCGAAGCGAACGACCGCGCCGCGTTCGCTCCGACGATGAACATGCCGGCAAAGTGCAGTGACGTCAGGTAGTCGAGAATCGCATCGTCGTGCGTTCGCCAACCGACGACGATGCGAATCGCAGTGAGGCTCGCGGCAAGTCCGAGTGACAGCGCGGGGCGAAGCCGTGTCACCGCGAGCAGGATGAGCGGAAAGAGCAGCGACACTCTCATCTCGACAATGAGAGACCAGAACACCGGGCTGAGCGTGCTGGTGTCGAAGTGGTGAAGCATCAAGACGTGGTCGAAGAGGCTCGCGAGCGTGGGCGGCGCGTGCCAATGCGACGAAACCCAGGCGCCGACCATCGCCGGGGGCGCGTGGGACGACGCGAAGGCGCAACCGACGAACGCCAGAATGACGGCCGCGAGATACGGGATGTAGAGACGCGCGAACCGACGAACGACGAAGATCGGATAGCTCGTGCGCTGCCCTCGAAACGCCGGAAGCGACAGCACGAAGCCACTGAGCACGAAGAACAACACGACCGACTCGTGACCAGCGGCGAACGCGTACGTTGGAGCGTACTTGAGGAGCAACGCGAGCTTGGCTTCCGCCTGATAGGGACTACCCGCGGGCATGCCCTGGAAGACGGAGAGATGGTGGCTCAATCCAACACTGAGGGCCGCAATGCCGCGAAGTGCGTCGAGTTCGTCGTATCGCTCCGTGGCTCGAACCTGATTCGACATGTTCTCCCGGCCCTCTGGCGCCATGCTTGCTAGCACGCCGTCGTGGTGGCTACCGAGCTAACGTTGCGCCAGGCTCGCGCGACATTCACGAGAGAATCCCGACCGGCGCACTGCAAGCTCGGTCGTCCGTGGGGCCGGCCTGGATGCGCGCGTAGAGGCCTGCGGCTTCGCCGGCCAGGACGTAGACGCCGTGGTTGATGCTCTCGCCTCCGGACGACTCGTGCGCTTGGAAATAGCGCTGCACGATCCAGCGGCCCTGGCGTGCGTGTGCGAGCGAGGCTCGCCAGATCTCGTCGGTGACGGCGCGGCCCACGATGACTTCATCGCCCTCGGCGCCGTAGTCACTCTTGAGGACCCAGTCGTCTTTCTGGGCGGCGAGCTGCTCTTTGTGGAAGGCCTCGAGGCGGCGGGTGACGGGGACGTGCGCGCGAATGACGTCTTGCGACTTGCGGGAGAAGCGGTGGATCTGCTCCCACATGAAGGCCATCGCGCGCTTGTTCTGGGGGACCACGGCGCCGAAGGGGTTCACCACCGTGCAGGCGCCGTCGAGCTGTGCCGACATGATCGCCGAGAGCGCTTCTTCGAGCGGATCGGCATCGGCGAGGTCTTCGTCGTCCCACGCGCTCGTGCGTTCGCCCCACCAGTCCGTCTTGTAGTGGCGCAAGACGAGGGAGATGGGCTCGTCGAAGAGAAGGAGGCCGTGCTCGGGCTCGTAGGTGAGGTTGTACGGCGAGCCGAGGACGATCTCCCAACCGGCCCCTTCGAACAGCTTCTTGTAGAGGCGAACGAGCGACAGATCTTCGGGCAGCTCGGTCGGATAGACGATGCCGGCGCGGCGCGGGCTGGCCTTGCGCGAGCGCGTGGCGGCATCGAGGGATTCGGCCACCGCGACGAAGCGCGCGCCGAGATCGCGATTCGGATTCACCGCGCCCGGTCGAATCTGGGCGAGGAGTTCGCCGAGCACGATCGCCTCGGCTTCGCCCGTGGGCGTGTCGCAATTCAGCTCGGCGATCTGCAGGCCGTCGTTCGTGACGAACACGTCGGCGCGCGCGATGCCGTGCCAGAGCGGCTGCGACGCGAGCCACATCGCCTTCTGGTAGCCGGTCAGCCCGAAGAACGAGTCGAGCAAGTCCGGTGCGTCGGAGACGAGCAGACAAAGCTCGTTGTAGACCTCCGCCACCGATTCGGCCGTGCGGTACATGGCGCGCGCGCCTTCGGCCGAGAGCAGAACCGGCTCCTCGCGAAAGCGTGGTTCGCCGTTCAGCCACGGATCGGTGACGATGCCGCTCGCCGTGATTCGTCGCGCGAAGTCGTCGTACGACACGGTTCAGACGAGCCTGGCGACGGAGAGCGCCGTCGCGATGTAGGTGGCCGCTTCGAGCGCGCCGAGGCCCTCGTTGCGGTCGGTGCCGATGCCCGTGTCGAGACGTCCCCCACGAAACGTGAGAGGAGCCCCCAGAAGGAGCGACTGCACGAAGAGCTGCCGCACCGGATAGAGCGCCAGCGAGAGCGCGAGGATCGAGGCGTAGCCCTTCAGCGAGACGTCCCACGTCACGAAGTCACCGTCGAGCGCGCAGCCCACGATGATCGCCACGGCGATCGAGAGCCCCGCGTAGCTGAGCGCGGCCGCGAGATTCTCGCCTTGGATCTGCTCCGCGTCGTCGTAGGTGGTGAGCGCACGGAAGAGAGAGACGAAGAGCCAGAGCGTGGCGATGGCGATGAAGAAGAAGAGGAGCGACAGGCCCACGTCACGGAGCTTCGTGCCGGCGATGGCGTGCGCCGCCACGATGCCCGTCGCTACGTAGTGCGAGCCTCCCGCGACGCCGGCCGCCACGTTTCCGCGTGCGATCTCGGCGGGGAGCCTCGAGCGGAGGAGGAGGCGCGTCCCGAGCTCCCCCGTCAGCGCGACGAGCACGATGCCGAGGACGCCGAACGTCGCCGCCGAGAAGACGTCTTCGCGAAGACTCTCGCCCTCGACGCAGTTCTTCACGACCGAGGCGGCGACGAAGAAGACGCCGAGCACTTGTCCCACCTGCAGGAGGTGGCGCGCCGGGTTGGCCTCGCCGAAGTCCTTGGCCACCGTCTTTCCCGGCGAAAACACGCGCTGGCCGAGGCGGAACAGCACGAGAAGCGCGACCGTCGTGACGACAGCGAACGCCAAGGCATAGAGCGCCGGCAGATCCATGCCGTCGAAAATACTACCCTTCCGCCATGCTCGTCATCCGGAAGGCATCCCGCGAGGATGTCCCCGCCATCTTGTCGTTGATTCGAGACCTTGCCATCTACGAGCGCGAGCCGGACGCGGTCGTCGCCACCGAGGCCGACCTGCTGCGCGACGGCTTCGATACCGACGCCCCCTCGTTCCACGTACTCATGGCGACCTGGCAGGACGCCCCGAACGCCGAGCCCATCCCGATTGGCTTTGCCTTCTGGTTCTTCAGCTACTCGACTTGGCGAGGCCGCCGGTGCCTCTACCTCGAGGACCTGTTCGTCAAACCGGAGCACCGAGGGCGAGGTGCAGGCCTCGCGCTGATGCGTGCCCTCGCGCGCGCGGCGATCGAACAGGACTGCCCGCGTTTCGTCTGGCAGGTGCTCGATTGGAACGAGCCGTCGATCGCGTTCTACGAGAAGCTCGGCGCCAAGGTGCTGCGTGAATGGCTCACCGTCCGCATCGAGGGTGAAGCATTGCACCGACTTGTGAGTGCGATCTCCTCGATCACCTGAGGCGCGCGCGCCGCTCTTCGATCGGGCCGTGTCTCATTTGGCGTCTCAATGGGCTCGGCCGTCCGCGATCCGAGCGAAGCCACGATACGTGCAATGCGCAATGCGCAAACACGACCTCGCCTTGGCGGTCTTGCTCCCGGTCCTCGCCTGCGGGTGCGGTTCTTCGGGAAGCGGAAACGGCAACGACTCGGGAAGCAGTGGGGGAAGCGGCGACGGTACGTCGAGCAAGCCCGGAGGCAGCTCCGGAAGCACGCCCGGTTCGAGCGGCAATCCCTCCACGAACGACCCTGGCACGCCCACCAACCCCACCGGCCTGACCGGCGTCTGGAAGGTCGACGGCACCGACGCACGCGGCGCGTACAGCGGCGAAGTCGAGCTCGTGAGCAAGGACGGAAAGCTCTCGATCACGCGGATCGTCAAGTACGCCACCGCCAAGGTCGAAGACGGCCGCGAGCTCCACTGGGTATGGCAGGGGACGGCGTCCGGCTCGAGCAGCAAGCTCGACGTGAAGGTTCCCCTCAAGCGCGCCGACTTCATGACCAAGCGTGGCACGGTCACGCACACCGCGGCCGACGTTCCCGTCGACGTCACCGGCTCCTTCTCGTCGAGCACGGCAGGCACGATCAGCGGCACCTTCACCGGACCGGACATCAACGCGAACGAGACGTGGACGGCACGTCGTGATTCGGGCGCGAAGCCCATCTTCGCCGACGAGCGCGTGACGAATCCCGCGCACGATCCGCCGAGCGCCTCGGTCAAGACCACGCTCTTCGGGACCTACTCGAACTTCCGGACACTCGCCGCGGTGCAGCCCTACGTGAACCGCCCCGAGTTCGACGCGGCCGTGCACGGGCACGTCGTCGACACGACCGACTTCGCCTTCTACCAGGCGAACCCGAAGGCGCTTCGCGTGCTGAACAAGGTGATCGACGACGTCAGCCTCGGCGAGACGCTCGTTCGCGCCAACGCCTACCGCGACTCGCTCAAGGCCAAGGCCGACAAGTTCCAGGCGGACATGGAGACGCGCTGGATCGACTCGTTCGTCGGCATGGTCGTCGACGGCGCCGCGCCGGGCAGCACCGTCCACGAGCCCTCGGGCGACAGCGCGCTCTGGACCGGAACGTACGCCGCGGCCCAGGCCTATCGCTTCCAGGTAACCGGCGAAGCCGTCGCCAAGACGAACCTGATCACGAGCCTCGAGGCGCTCCTCAAATTGCAGGAGATCACCGGAGACTGGTCGTCGTTCGCGCGCGTCCTCCGTCGTTCGAACGGGCCGGCCACCGGCGATTGGCACACGGGGACCGGCAAGTTCGCAGGCCTCGACTGGCGGGAGGGTGGCAACAACGACATGCTGAAGGGCATCCTCTACGGCCTCACGCTCGGCTACGAGGTGCTCTGCGGCGACGGGGCAAGCGGCTACGACTCGATCTGCAAGCGCATCCGCACCAACGCGAAGCACATCGCCGACGACGTGAACACGTCGCAGGGCTTCAATCAGCTCCCCGGCACCTGGCTCAGTGCGTGGGTCGACGACTCGATCACCTACCGCGCCAAGGCCGAAGGCTTCTGGGTGGCCGCCAAGGTCGAGAAGAAGAACAACCCTGTCTTCTACGAGCAGGGCACGGCCGACTGGAGCGGCACGCACCTCAGCTTCGTCGGCGACACCATCGCGATGCTGCTCGCTTCTCACCTCAACCTCGGCGGCGACGCCGTGAAGGTCCACAAGGACGAGATCGACGCGAGCCACGACAACCTCGCCAAGCAGCGTCTCGCCGTGTGGCACCTGATCCACGCGGCCTACGGCTCGGGCGCGAAGAGCTCGCCGTTCGTCGACGACATGCGCTGGCGACTCCGCGAGATCCCCTACCCCAAGACCTCGTACCCGATCGACCACCGCATCAATCCGGACTTCTGCATGTCGCCCTACCCGGCGCTGCCCTGGAAGACGGACTGGATGAATTACCCGAACCCCGACCGCACGCAGTCGCTCGTCAGCTACCCGATCTTCGAGCAGGAGACCGACGTGTCCTACTGGAAGGTCGGCCTCAACTACGACGGCGGAGGCCCCTACGAGTCCCCGGGCGTCGACTTCCTGCACGCGTACTGGTACGCGCGGAAGTTCGGCATCCTCTCGGCGACCGAGTAGGCGCCTGCAAGGCCCGAAGGGGCATCAAGACCTGTCCTACATCACGGCCGAGCCTGAAAACTCGGCCGTTTTGCGTGGGGCGGGCAGCGGCGCGAGAACAATGCTAAGGAGCCGGCGAAGTCATGACCTGGCCTCAGAAAAAGACCGGTGGGCTCGACGCGAGCGAGAAGACGAGCTTCGGCAAAGGCGTCTTCCGCAAGTGCGAGGGTTGCAACGAGACGATGTCGGCGGAGACCTTCGAGACGAACTTCGAGGTCTGCCCCCAGTGCGGCAAACACCACAAGCTCTCCGCTGCACGCTGGCGCCAGCTCCTGCTCGACGACGGCAAGCTCGAAGAGTGGGACGCCCATCTCGAGCCGACCGACCCGCTCAGCTTCAGCGACGGCAGGTCGTATACGGAGCGCGTCACCTCCGCGCAGCGTTCCGCGCGTTCGAAGGACGCCATCGAGACGGGCCGGGCCACGATGGGCGGCACCCCCATCGCCTACGGGGCCTTCATCTTCCACTTCATGGCCGGGTCGATGGGATCGGTCGTCGGCGAGAAGATCACGCGCCTCTTCGAGCGCGGCGCCGAGCTTCGCCTCCCCGTCGTTCTGCTCCAGGCTTCGGGCGGTGCACGTATGCAGGAAGGCATCCTGAGCCTCATGCAGATGGCGAAGACCGTCGGCGCACGCGAGCGCCTTCGCGACGCCGGCATTCCCTTCATCAGCGTGCTCTTGCACCCCACCACGGGCGGGGTCGCGGCGAGCTTCGCGTTCCTCGGCGACGTGAACGTGGCCGAACCGCAGGCGCTCATCGGCTTCGCCGGACCGCGCGTCATCGAGACCACGATCCGCCAGAAGCTGCCCGAAGGCTTCCAGCGCAGTGAGTTCCTCATCGAGCACGGCATGATCGACCGCATCACGAGCCGCCTCGAGATGCGCAACGAGATCGGCATGCTCGTTCGTCACCTCGCGCACGGCTCTCGCCCCAACGGGGCAGCAGTCTCGGCCTGAGGCACGCGATGCAAGCGCGCGCAGTCGCGACGAGTCCGCTCGGCCTCTCCCGCGAGCGACTCGCACGTGCCCTGGGAGCGCTCTACGCGCGGGTCCCGCTCGGCATGCGGCTCGGCCTCGATGCGATGCGTGCAGCATGCAAAGAGGCCGGACACCCCGAGCGCGCGTTCGAGGTCGTCCACGTCGCCGGCACGAACGGCAAGGGCTCGACCTGCGCGATGATCGAGTCGATCGCGCGCGCGTCCGGCAAGAAGACCGGGCTCTACACGTCGCCGCACCTTTGCCGCTTCGCCGAGCGCATTCGCATCGACGGTGAGCCCATCGACGACGCTGCGCTCACCGAGGTCCTCGAAGAGGCGCTCCGCATCGGCCCCGATCTCTCGTTCTTCGAAACGGCAACGCTCGCGGCGTTCCTCGCGTTTCGCGCCCACGGCGTCGAGCTCGCCGTGATCGAGGTCGGCATCGGCGGCAGGCTCGACGCGACGAACGTGGTTCCTCCGCCGCGCGCCACGGCGATCACCCGCGTCGCGTTCGACCACATGGACAAGCTCGGCAACACCCTCGCCGAGATCGCCGCCGAGAAGGCCGGCATCGCGAAACGAGGCTCCCCCCTCGTCGTGGGACGGATGCCCGAAGAGGCACGGGCCATCATCGACGAGATCGCGCGCGCCGAGGGAGCTCCGATCGTTAGCGCCCAGACGCGCGAAGAGCATCTCTTCTGCGCGCTCTTCGGCCTGCACACGCAACTTGGCGGTGCATACCAGGGGCCGAACCTCGAGGTCGCGTGGCTCCTCGGTGAGGTCCTAGGAATCGGTGAAGAGATTCGCGAAACGGGTCTCGCGACTGCACGCTGGCCAGGACGTTTCGAGCATCTCGTGACGTCGAGCGGTGCGTATCTACTCGACGGCGCCCACAATCCCGACGGCGCAGAAGGACTCAAAACCAGCCTCTCGATGGCGCGCATGCCGATCGTGCCGACTTCGCCGGGCGTCGGTTCGCTCGCGCACTACCCCAAGGTGGCGCTCGTGTTCGGTGCGATGGCGGACAAGGCGTGGCCCGAGGTCCTCGACACCATCGCGCCGCTCGCTGAAGACCGCGTGTACGTCGCGCCCGCGGGTCGGGCGGCCGCGCAACCGGACATGCTGGCCGCACGTCACGCGGGTGTCACCGCGGCGAGTGTCGGCGATGCGCTCGTGCGAGCACGCGAGCTCGCCGGTCCCGAGGGACTCGTGCTCGTAACCGGATCGCTCTACCTCGTCGGCGAAGCGCGGGCGAAGATCCTCGATCTGCCCACCGATCCCCCGGTTGCGCTCTAAGCTGCGCGGAGCAACGTCGTGAGTCACGTCAGGCGGCGACAGACCTCCGCAGCGTTCCTAGAACCTGTCACGCGCCCCCTTCTCTCGGTATTCTGAGCCTCCCATGCCGAGCTTCGACATTGTCTCCAAGGTGCAATGGAACGAGGTCGACAACGCCCTCAACCAGAGCCAGAAGGAGATCGCCCAACGATTCGACTTCAAGGACACGGGCACGGAGCTCGAGAAGAAGGACGAGGGGATCGACATTCGCTCGTCGAGCGAAGATCGCGCGCTGGCCGCGCTGACGGTCTTCCAGGAAAAGCTCATCAAGCGCAAGGTGAGCCTCAAGTTCATCGATCCGCAGGATCCGAAGCCCACCAGCAAGGGCGGCTCACGCATCCTCGTGAAGGTGAAAGAGGGCATCGAGTCCGACCCGGCGCGAAAGATCATCGCTTCGATCAAAGACTCCAAGCTCAAGGTTCAAGCGTCTATCCAGGAAGCCCAGGTCCGCGTCAGCGGCAAGAACAGGGACGACCTGCAGAAGGCCATCGCCCTCGTCCGAGGACTCGATCTCGGCATCGAGCTCTCGTTCGTGAACTTCCGAGACTGAGTACGCACTTCCATCCGCCACCGATCGCACCGAGAACAGATTCGAGGACCCCATGGGAGACTCCGTGACCAGCAAGAAGACTCGCGCCATCGGCGGCGGACGTACGACGAAGATCGACGGGAAGAAGAACAAGGCTCTTCTCCACGCAGGCCCCAAGGCCGAGGGTAAAGCCAAGGGCAAGGCGAGTACGCAGGCCAACGGCAACGGCAGCAGCGAGAAGCCCACGCTCAATGGCCGGCTCAGCCTGCGTCCGCCCTCACCCGCGTCGATGGCCTCGCCCGTCGCGGGTTCACGCGCACGCAAGAGCACCAAGCCGCAGGTCGCCACGCGCCAGCTCTTCGGCACCGACGGCATCCGCGGCACGGCCAACGAAGCGCCGATGACGCCGGAGCTCGCCCTCGCGCTCGGCAAGGCCGTCGCGTACGTCGCCGGCCGGAACAAGGCGCACACGCCGCGCGTCCTCATCGGCAAAGACACGCGCCTCTCCGGTTACATGATCGAACAGGCGATCGCCGCCGGCATCTGTTCGATGGGCGCGCGCGTGATCCTCTGCGGTCCGATCCCCACGCCCGCCGTCGCCCAGCTCACTGTGAGCATGCGCGCCGACGCCGGCATCGTCATCAGCGCCAGCCACAATCCCTACCAGGACAACGGCATCAAGATCTTCGGCGACGACGGGTTCAAGCTGCCCGACGACCAGGAGATCGAGATCGAGCGCCTGATGGCGAACGATGCGCTCCTCGGACCGCGTCCGACCGGCCCGGGCATCGGCAAGGCCTCGCGCCTCGATGATGCGGGCGGTCGCTACGTCGTCTTCGCCAAGGCCACCTTCCCCCGTGGCCTCACGCTGGACAACACCCGCGTCGTCATCGACGCCGCTCATGGTGCAGCCTACAAGGTCGCACCGCTGGTCTTCGGGGAGCTCGGCGCGAGCGTGACCTCCATCGGCGTCAAGCCGAATGGAGTCAACATCAACAAGGACTCGGGCGCCCTTCACCCCGACAACGTCCGGGCCGAGGTCGTCAAGCGAGGCGCCCACATCGGCATCGCGCTCGACGGCGACGCCGACCGGCTCATCGTCATCGACGAAAAGGGTCAGATCGTCGACGGCGACGTCGTCATGGCCATGTGCGCGTGTCGCATGCTCGACGACGGCCAGCTCGGGAAGAAGACGCTCGTGGCGACGGTCATGAGCAACCTCGGACTCGAGCGCGCCATCACCTCGCGCGGTGGAAAGCTCGTGCGTACACAGGTCGGCGACCGATACGTCGTCGAAGCCATGCGCAACGGCGGCTTCAACCTGGGCGGCGAACAGTCCGGCCACCTCATCTTCCTCGATCACGCATCGACCGGCGACGGCATCGTCGCCGCCCTCCAGGTCCTGGCCATCATGGTCCGGACGGGGCGGCCTTTGTCCGAGCTCGCCAAAGAAGCGATGGAGCGCGTCCCCCAGGTTCTGGAGAACGTCACCCTCCGGGCCCGGCAACCCCTCGAACAGATGCGACATCTCTCACTCGGCACCGCAAAAGTGAAAGATGCGCTCGGCGCCGATGGAAGGGTCCTCGTACGCTGGAGCGGAACGGAGCCGAAGCTCCGCATCATGCTCGAGGGGCCGAACGAAGACCTCTTGCGTACGTGGGCGGGCGACCTCGCCGCGGCCGCCAAGCGGGACGTCCCCTGAGCGGACCTGCACGACTATCCCGGCGCGAACGGGGGGGTGAGTTCGGCCGTTGTTAGCACATGCGAACGACCACATCCGCCACCTGCCCGACCGGCAACCCCCGTTGCCGTAAAATGGGATCTCTTCACAGGTGACGCAGGCGTCACGGCAGGCCACAATCAGCCCCTGAGCGGAAACTCGCGCGCGGACCTTTCGGCGCGGCGCGGGAATGCCGTTCTCCAAGACGGTGATGGACAGCACGACGCCCCCCAGCATGACGTCGACTCGGAAGCGAGCCGACGTGCTCCTCGTGGATGACGACAAGCTGGTTCTCCGCGCGGTCGAGCGCATCCTCGTGGCGAGTGGTTACACCGTCGACAAGGCCGAAGACGGCCAGGCTGCAGCACGCGACGCGATGATGGGCGGCTACGACGTCATCGTCTCGGACATCCACATGCCCGGCATCACGGGAACCGAGTTGCTCGACGTCCTTCGCAGCTACGGTTGCGACGTTCCCGTGGTCCTGATGACCGGCTCTCCGTCGCTCGAGACCGCGCGAGAGGCCGTGGAGCTCGGCGCCGTCCAGTACCTCACGAAGCCGATCGACCGCGAGGCGCTCCTCAAGGCGGTGACGCGGGCACGCCAGATTCATCGCAAGCCGCGCACGGCGATGCCGGATCCGGCGCAGGCCGCGAGCTTCGAGCGCGCGCTAGGGTCGCTATGGATGGCGTACCAGCCGATCGTCTCGCTCGCGGCCCACGGGCCGATTGCCTACGAGGCGCTCGTGCGTAGCCGCGAGCCGGGGTTCCTGAATCCGAGCCCTCTCCTCGAATACGGCGAGCAGCACGGTCGTCTCCCCGAGCTCGGGCGTGCGATTCGCGAGCTCTGTGCCGACGCCGCGGCCCACGTTCCAAACGGCGCGCTCCTCTTCGTCAACGTCCACGCCGAGGACCTCTTCGACGCCGATCTCTTCTCGGCGTCGAGCCCGCTCTCGTCGTATTCGGAGCGCGTGGTCCTCGAGATCACCGAACGCGGCGCCATCGACGAAGTCAGCGACCTCGTCGACCGCGTCCGGCGCCTTCGCGCCCTCGGCTTCCGGCTCGCCATCGACGACCTCGGTGCGGGCTACGCGGGCTTGACGAGCGTAGCCGTGCTCGAGCCCGAGTTCGTGAAGCTCGACATGAGCCTCACACGCGATCTCGCCTCGTCGCCCTTGCGACGGCGCCTCGTGGCTTCGATGGTCGAAACCTGCCGCGACGTCGGCATGCGCCTCGTCGCCGAAGGCGTGGAGACCGTGCACGAGCTCCACGCCCTACGCGAGCTGGGGTGCGACCTGCTCCAGGGTTACTACTTCGCGCGCCCGAGCGCCGAGTTCGTCAAAGTCGCGGCCTGAGCGCGCGCTCGAAGCGCGAGCGGCACGGACAACAGAATCCGCAGGTGGTCCGCTGGAAACTCCAGCCGCCAATCACGTCTCGGGGAACGCGCTCAGTTCGAGAAAGCGAATGCCCGAGAACGTTTGCGCGGCGATCGCCTGGGCGAGCGAGCGATGCACGAACGTCGTGTTCCAGTACCCCTGCATACGGAAGATCAGGCGGTCGGCAGGGATCTTCGACTCGTCGAGAACGAGCTTTGTCACGTTGTCGATGCTGTCCGGGTCGAGGAGGTCCGTCTCGTAGACCGATGCCCCTGTGTCGAGGCACGCGATCGGCTCGATCGGGTTGATGATGGAGTACTCGGAGCTCAGTTCGCTCCCCTTCCGGTCGACGATGCGAACCGGCAAGGACTCGAGCTTGGGGATGGATCGGCTCGCGAGGAACGACGCGAGACGCTTCGAACCAACGATGAGCATGTCGCTGTTGAGCAGCGTGTCGCCGAGGGCGACGTCGTCCGGGTAGTCCGCGTGCTGGTGGTAAGTGACGTTCGACGGGAACGAGGCCTCGAGGGGCTCACCGTTGTTGATGCGATAGCTCTTCTCGAGCCCCGAGAGGTCCTTCAGTGCCAACGCCTTCGGGTAGCTCTCGAAGCGCCAGATCACGTAGTTCGACATCGCGACGATTCTAAAAGACCGCGCACGTTTCGGACCGACTATTTCACCGAGTTCCGAAGCTTCGAATTCGATACGCTGGCGCGCCATGGACACCAAGAGCTGGAACGCGATCGGTCGGGCGAAAAACGAACGTGTGTGTGATGCGTTCGAAGACATCATCGATCGCGAAGCAGGCTCGGACGAAGATCTCACCAGCGACGAACGCGACGAAGAGCTCGCCGACGCGGTGCTCGCCAAGGTCGTTGCGCTGAACGACGAAGGACGATGGCGCGAAGCTCGCGAACAGTTCGATCCCGCGCACAAGCCCTTCATCCACCACATGGAAGAGACCGACGCTCATCTCACCGCTGCCATCATTCTCGGCGCCGACGTATTCCTCGTGCGGCGAGGCGATTGGGACGAGGAAGGTCCGGTCCTGTACATCGACGGCGACACCATCACGGAGCTCCCTGGAATCCAGGGCTTTGCCATCTCACGCAATCGCCAGTGGATCGCGCTCGCCGGGCCGGAGGGCGTGGTCGTGAGCGAAGGCTTTCGCGGTGCCTCTTCACGCACCGTCGCCTGGCCGGTCGACGAGCCCATTCGACCGAACAGCTTCGGCATCTCCGACGACGGCCAAAGCCTCGTCGTCGCGAACGACGAAGTCGGCGTATGGCTCCTCCGGGGCGACAGCTGGAACAAGCTCATGCCGCGAACGGACATCGGCGACGACGAGGACGACGCCCCCGACGTGGTGCACGCGGCCATCTCGCCCGACGGCAACTTCGTCGCGTACGGCTGGCAAGACGCACCCGGCCACTATGTCGACGACGTGTCGAAGGGAGCTCCGAAGCTCCACGGTGTGGTCGGCACGGTCAGCGACACGCCGTACCACGTGATGTTTACGGGCGACTCGAAGCGCCTGCTCTCGAACACGCGCCACATGCAAAACGGCGTCACCGTCTGCGCGACGCTCGAAAGCCTGCGCGGAACGGAAGAGTACGACGACGTGCCGGAGGACGCCGCGCGTACCGACGAGTACCTCCGTGCCTACGGCAT
The DNA here is from genome assembly GCF_001263205.1 of Labilithrix luteola. Lineage (GTDB taxonomy): Bacteria > Myxococcota_A > Polyangia > Polyangiales > Polyangiaceae > Labilithrix > Labilithrix luteola. Next base: position 8,183,419 of record NZ_CP012333.1, on the reverse strand, counting down.
CGCGCTCTTGCCCGGCGACATCGCTTGGATCGGCGGCGCCGGATGGTCCCACGCAGCACCGCTCGCGGGAGGCAAACCCGCCTTCACGCAGCTCTTCGGCTCGACGCTCAACGCCTTCGACTACGACCCGAAGTCGAAGCGCGCCATCGTCGCGAGCGCCTCGTGCATGCTCCACGTCGTCGATCCTCATTCCGCCGCCGAACGCGGTCGCGAACGCGGCTACAAACCTCGCCGCGAGCTCTATCGCTGGATCTTCTGGGACACGCTTCAAAAGCCCATTCGCTGGTAACGGCGGTTCGCGACGTAGGACGAGCCGCTTCGCGACGTAGGACGAGCCGGTTCGCGACGTAGGACGAGTGAAGGAAGCGCGTTGGAAGGGGCGCGCTCGGGGGGCGCGTTTGACTCGCGTTAAGCGCCGCAGCGAACCCTTCTACGATCGCCGGAGGTGAGCGCACGCGCGAGGACAAAGCGCGTCGCGCGCAGCGCGACCCGCTCGAGCGCATGCGGTGCGACGATCGGGTGCGTAACGAGGTCGGCGCCCGCGAGTCAAACGCGCCCCCCGAGTGCGCCCCGGCAGTCATCGAGACTCTCCGAAGCGAGCGCTACGAGCGAATCTTCCAGCGAGGACAGCGAGCGTTGGTGCGTCCCACTCGATGCGTGGCGAGCGTGCAAGCGAGAAGCTCGAGCGTGGCTATGGTCGGGCTCGGCCCATCCGTTGCACGGATGGCCTCGTGGCGCGGACGTCGAACGGCTCGACGACGCACATCGACGAGGCGGGAATCAGCATGAAGCACGTTTGCTATCTCGCATTGGCCGCGACGTTCTCGATCTTCGCCGCATGTGCCGATGACGATTCCGACATGCCGCCTCCTCCGGCGACCGATGGAGGCGTCGACGCAGGGACGGACGCGGGACCGAGTGTCCAAATCCAAGGTCTGACGGCGCCGGTCCACGTCGAATACGACGAATTCGGGTTCCCTCATCTCCATGGGAAAACTGACGCCGACGTCTTTGCGGCGCTCGGCTACACGCACGCGGCGAATCGGTTCTTCTTGATGGACTTCGTGAGGCGCGCGGTCCGCGGAACGCTCGGTCAGCTCATGCTCGCACCAGGTGTGGTCGACACGGACGTCACGAGTCGAACGTTCTTCGCGACGCGAAACGGCGACCCACTGCCGGAGAAGCTCGTCTCCCAGCTCGACGACGTGTCGCGTAGCTATTTCACGGCCTACGCGGCAGGTGTGAATGCATGGCTCGCCGACGTGCGTGCCGGTCGCAACGGAGCAACGCTCACCGAGGAATACTCCCTCCCGGTCATCGCGCCTGGGCTCCTCACCGATTGGGCCCTCGAGGACAGCGCGGCGGTCGCGCTCTACATGCTCAACAACCTATCCAACAACGCCGACTACGAGGCCACGCTCGGGCGCGTCGCCACGACGGTGCAGGCGCTCACGCCTACCCAGCCGAACGTCGCCAAGACGCTCTCCGACCTGTATCTCGATCTGCGTCCGACGTTCGATGCGTTCACGGTGCCGGCCGCGACGCAGGCTGCGACGCCGACGAGCGCGCGCTTGAAGTTGCCGCCGATCGGAACGCCCTTGCCAAAGCAGAAGACGAACGTGCTGCCCACCAAGGGGACGCCGACGGGACTCCCGTCTCAGACAGCCGAAGTCCGAGCGCTGCTCGACACCGCGGCCAAGCGCTTGGCGGGGATCAGGCGGCTCGACCCGAACGGCGACAACTTCGATCATGGCTCGAACAACTGGGTCATCGGTGGCTCGCGCACGGCCTCCGGCCGACCGCTCCTCGAGAACGATCCCCACCTTACCTTGTCCAATCCGTCGATCTGGTTCCCTGCCGAGATCGATGCGAAGAGCAATGGCGGCACGGGTTCGTATCACATGGCCGGCGGAACGTTCCCGGGCCTGCCCGCGATCTTGACGGGTCACAACGACGACGTGGCATGGGGCGTCACCGTCACGAACTGGGACCTCTCCGACCTCTACATCGAGACGCTCACGAAGGGCGGCACGGCGGTGTCCTTCAATGGGGCGGACGTCGACATCGTGACGAAACAGGTCGACTTCTTCGACCAAGGCAACAAGGTCACCAAGACGCTTGCGTGGGTGCCCCAGCACGGTCCGATCATCGCGCTCAACTCTCCGGCAAGCGGCCAGGCCGTCACGGTGCGATGGGTCGGTCTCGACGGAAGCACGGACGCCCAGGCGTTTCTCGAAGTGGGCCGAGCGACGAACGTCGCCGAGGTCCAGCAGGCGCTCCGCAAGATCACGACGGCCGCGCAGAACTTCGTCGCGGCCGACAAAGCCGGCACCATCGGCTGGTTCCCCTACGCCCAAGTGCCGGCACGCGCGTGGGTAAACGCGAACGACCAGAGCACGTGGCCGATCTTCCCGCAGCCGGGTAATGGCACACGCGAATGGGGAGCCGCGCCCGTTCCCTTCGAGCAGCTGCCGCAGCTCACGAACCCGCCGCGCGGCGCGATCTGCACGGCAAACCAAGATCTGACCGGCGCTTCTGCCGACGGCAATCCGTTCAACGACGGTCACGCCGCCACCCAAGCCGCCGATGCCGCCGACGGCACACGCGCCGAGCAGATCATGCGCGGCCTCGAGGCGGGCGGCAATGCGCACACGATCGACACGATCCACGCGCTCCAGTCCGACACCAAGTCGCTGATCGGTGAGCGCATCGCGCCGCGCATGGTCGAGGCCGCTTCGCGAGCGACGAACCTCGACACCCAAACGCAAGCGGTCGTCGCGGCCCTGAACGACTGGTCCACGGCGGGAACGTTCCTGTGCCCGAGCGGGATCAACGGCGTCACGCCCACGGATCCGAAGGTCACCGATGCCGCCGTGCTGCGCGACTCTGCCGGCTGCATGGCCTTCCACGTCGCGCTCTATGCGCTCTTCCAGGGGGCCTTCGCCGACGAACAGAACGATCCGGCCGTGAGCCCGCCGGGCAACCCGCTCGTCTTCGACGTGCTCGGCGAGGTGAAGGTCATGATGCGCTCGTTCCAGAGCGCGACCCAGCCGGCGGACGAGCCGTTCTGGGACAACATCACCACGACGGGCACGACCGAGACTCGCGACGAGGTCGTGCAGGCCGCGCTCACCCAGGCCGGTCAGCTCCTGCAAGCGGGACGAGGTGGCCGTGACACGTGGCAGTGGGGCGCCATCCATGCACTGACGCTCCAGAGCCCTCTCGCCTCGGCAACGCCGCTCTTCAACAACGGCCCCTACGCGACGCCGGGCGGTCTCTACACGGTCAACGTAGGGAACCCGGCCAACGTGAACCTCGATGCGGGGACGCCGGCCGCGGCGCTCTCGTTCGGCCAGACGAGCGGCCCGTCGATCCGCACGCTCATCGAGATCGGCACGGATCGGCCGCACATGCAGATGGCCTACCCGGGCGGCGCCGATCTCCACCGCTCGAGCCCGTTCTATAACAACATGGTCCCGCGCTGGGTTCGCAGCGAGGTCGTCGACTTCGCTTACGGTGCGGGGGCCGTCGCGAATCCGACGGTCCGCATCGTGATGACCCCGGCTCCGTAGGAGGACGAGTCTGGAGCCAACGGGTTGTCAGGTGCCGTACCAGACGAAGGCACTGCACGGCAGTCGAGCGCCACTCTCGTAGCGCTCGACCCACGCCAGAACGTCGACGCCTCGAAGGCGCATCGTGCGCAGTTCGTCCTTCGTCACCCAGCGGGCCCCGAGGGTGTGTTCGTCAGCGGCGCTCTTGGGCGTCGGGTCCGCCGACGGACGCCCTTCGAAGCAGACGCGAATCCTCACGCCGCCGTTCGGCCACTCTTGATCGAGACCGATGATCCCCGTCGGCTCGACGGCAATGCCTGCCTCCTCCGCGGTCTCTCGAACGGCGGCGTCGAGCAAACTCTCGCCGTGCTCCACCCGCCCCGCGGGCAAGTACCAGCTGCCGTCGTGCTCCTGAACCACGAGGTAGCGCCCTTGGTGCGTGACGATGACCAACACGACGAGCGTCGCGGGAAACGACATGTCGGCATTATCGCCCAACGCTCCGACGTTCGCGACCACGCGTGCGGGACTTCGTTTGCCAGGGGCGGGACGTTTTGACTCGCGGCTCGACGGCACTCGTCTTCTGCTCGGCTTCGTTCACCTCTGGAATAGCTGGCGTGGTCCGTTGGGCGAACCTCGCTATCTCCTCGAGCTCGCCTCGAATCGGCCCAGCCAGAAAATCTGATTCAGCGTCGCTTCGTCGTCACTGCGAGGTCCGCTTTCGCTTCACGTGCGCCCTGCGCGGCGAGCTGATCCGCGCGCTCGTTCCCAGGGTTACCGTTGTGGGAGCGGACCCACTGAAAGCGTACGACGAGCTCCTTGTCGTTCATCGCACGATCGATGAGCCGGACGCTCTCGACCACGAGCGGATCGACGTTGCGAAAGCCGCTCGCGCGCCACGATTCGAGCTTCTTCTCCAGGCTCTCGACCAGCGACTGGTTGTCGGAGAAGACCACCGCCTGCGCACGTTCGGGCAAGACCTCGAGCGCCTCGGCCACGGCGCGGTACTCCATGATCTTCGCGAGCGTCCCGGTCGCCTTGCCGTAGCCTTCCCGCGCGGGCCCTGCACTACCGCTCGGCGGCTTCACGACGAAGCCCCACCCGCCTGGAGCTCCGGTGCCGGGCTTGGCCGAACCGTCGGTGTAACAGAGCCATTCGCGCGAGCCGCTCACGAGTGTCGACGATAGAGACGTCGGCGCGCGGGCTCAAGTCGATCAGCGGATCTCGACCGTATAGGGCGACGTCGGGCGGCTGCCCGCGCCGGCGGGAAAGCCGTAGCTCGCATACGTGTCTTCGCCCCAGACATAGACCATGAACGCACCGTCGCTCTTGGCTTCGTGGCGACCGTACGAGCACGTGCCCGCGGGCGTGGTGACTCCTTGCCCGTTGTGCGTGAGGGCCACCCACGTGTATTCGATCGTGCCGTCTTTGCCGAGCGGCTGCCACCCCGCGATCGTGCCGGCGCAATCGAGCGAAACGTCGTGAAAGGCGCCGCTCTCGTCCTTTCTCCGGACCAGCGTGAGCACGCTCTCGGAGAACGTGTGATCGACGAAGAACACGTAGTGATCGAGGAACTGCTCGTCCGGAACGATGTTCACGAAGTCGGGATCGCCAGGCGTCGAGTAGACGTCGCCGCCGCTCATGTAGACCGCGACGTAAAATGGATAGTCGTTGCCCTGACTCTTCACGACGAAGGGCGCCGCCGAGGTGAAGGTCACGGACTCACCGGCATTCAGCGTCGTCGGCGCATCTGGCGGAGGCGCTGGCTCGTAGGTCAGCGTCGTTCCATCGCGTGCGGCAACCATCTTCCAATAGACCGCTTCTTCGATTAGCGGGGTCCCTTGCAGACCGACGATTCGGCTCCTGTAGGGCACCGCGGAGTACGTCGAAGCCCATTGGCGGAGCGGCGCAATCTGCTGGTGGAGCGAATCGCACGCTCCGATGTTGCTGGGAACGTACGAGCATTGGCTGCCGCCGAAGAGCGCCACCGGGTGGCTCGTCTGGATCGGACTGCCCGCGAGGCTGCTGCCTTGCGCGAACTCGAGGACTTCGCCGCGATTGATCGTCCAACTCGCCGTGAAGCCCGCCGGCGCGGGCGCGACGCCCTTTCCCTCTTTGAGGGCCACCGAAGGCTTCATGCGAACTTCGGTATTGTCCTCTTGCGCGATGATCTGCACGAAGGGCATTCCCTCGTTCGACTTCCAGCCATCGACGAGGAAGTAGTTCGTATCCCACGAAGTCGAAGGAACGAGCAGCGTCGCCGACGGAATGTAGCTCTTCGCTCCACCGTACGGGAACATCGAGTAGGCCGAGACCGGCAGGTTCGTCGAGAGATGAAAAGCCTTGTAGATGCTCGTTTGGTGTTCCGGGATCGGAATCCCGTGCCAAGCGACGTTCACGCCCTTCGGACACGCGACGAAGTGCTGGTCGCGCGGAAGCGGATCGCCCTGCTGGAGGAAGACGATTCCGACCTCACCCGGCGGAATCGCGCCTTCGATTCGAGTATACGTGGTGGCCCCATCGGCCCCGGTCGTCGCCTTGTAGACACTGTTCGAAACGTCGAGTGGATCGCTTCCGTATTCGGCCGTCACCGTGACCGGCGTATTCCACGTGTTGGCGATGAACGCCGCGAAGCAGGAGTTCTGGCCGAAGGTGCTCACATCCGGCGGCGTCGACCAGAACGAACAGCCAATCGACCCTTGCGAAGCAGCGGCGCTGTCACACGCGGTAACGCATCGAGCGCTGGCACAGCCTTGGTCGTCCGCACACGTCTCGAGCACTTGCCCGGTGCACCCGTCGATCACGGAATGCAGGTCGCGCGAGCAACGTCGCCCTTCGCATGCGGCCGGCGGCGGACTCGAGACGTCCGCTCCTGCGTCGACGTCCACCAGCTGGGGCGCGTCTTGCGAGAAGCCGTCCTTGTTCGAACTACACGCGGCGAACCCGAGGGCGAGCCCGAACAGCACCACTCCGGTCCAGCGATTGACGACACTCATGAGTGTTCTCCGAACGAATACGAACTTCAGTGAAAGACGACGTTGGCCGGCGTCGTATGACGATCCGCGTCGCGAGCGCCGAGGCCGAGCTGGCCGTACGAGTTGTCGCCGATGCACTGCACGGTCCCGTCGATGAGGACGAAGCAGGTCGAGAACATGCCCGCTGCGACCGCGATGACGGGCTTCTTCAATCCCTCGACGCTCACGGGTGCCCAGGAGCCCACGCTGTCTTCGCGGCCGAGCTCGCCATACGCGTTCCTCGCGCCCCAGCACATCACCGAGTTATCGGTCATGCGCGTGCACGAATGCGTGACCGACATGGTGACCTGGGTCGGCATCGCGGAGCCCTTGGGGAAGAGGACCTCCGTCGGGACGGCCATGCTCCTGAGGACGCCGACCCCGAGAAGACCGCCCGTGTTGCGGCCCCAGCCGAAGAGGCGTCCATCGGTGGTCACCGCGAGCACACTCAGGTTCGCGACCTTCAGTTCGAAGATCGGCGGAAGACCGATCACCGGTGCGGGCGTGAGATCCTTCTGCAGCGGCGTATCGCGTCCGAGCATCCAGACGTCCGCGCCCCACGAGTACACTGTGCCGCTCGACGTGGCGGCAAAGGCCGACGAGGTGTCGACGGCCGTGTCGATCACCTGCTCGCCATGGAGATCCATGACGAGATTCTCGGTGCCCCACTGGTAGCTGTAGCCCCAGCAGAAGAGCTTCCCGTCGGTCTGCACGGCGCAGCTTCGTTGGTCGCTCAGCGCGAGCTTCTTCGCATTCGACACTTCGGCCACCGCCGTCGGCGTCGGGTTGTTTTGGCCTACGCAATCGACCGCGCCCGAACCATGGACGACGCACGTGCGCTGGGAGGTCATCCCGATGTCGACCACGTCGCTCATGCCCGTCAGCGGCACCGGTGTGGAGCCCGCGTTGGGGTCGGCCGAGTCCACGAACGACCCGAGCGCGTTCGGATCGCCCCAGCAGCGAACGATGCCGTCCGTCGCCGTCGTGCAATAATTCCTCGCGCTCGCGACGATTCCAGTGATGCACGGAGAGGCGTCGCATTCGACGTGCGGCGGCGCCGCGTCGAACGACGCGCGGGCATCGGCGACCGACGAGTCGCTCTCGCGAGACGCGTCATCGGCACCGCCATCGGAGCTCGGCGCTGCCCCGTGTCGGCCTCCGCCGAGGCGTCGGACTCCCAGGCGGACGTGCCGCTCGTGTCGTCGCCGCAGGCCATCAAGAAGCTGGTCGCGAGCAGCCCGCTGGCAACGGCCGCCGAAAGGAACGTTCTCATGGCGTCACCGTCCGGTGCAGAGCAACGTCGTCGCCGACTGCCCAGAAGTCGGTCGTTCCAACGATTCCCTGAATGGCATGAAGCGATTGCAAAAGCGGTTTACCGGGCACGAGCGCGAGGCGAGCGATCTGCCAATTGGCTCCATCGAAGTGACGAATCCCAGCCTCTCCGGCGAGCCAGAGATCGTTGCGCCCGCCCGCCCACAGGCCATCGATGACGTTGAAATTCGGCACCGCGTCCGCCGACCAGGCATAGGCGCCCTCGTGCTGTATTCCGCTGATCCCTGGCACGATCTTCGTTTCGTCGTCGGAGATCCGGAGAACGAGGCCCGGGGCGTTGACGATCTGGGCGACGACGATCTGCACGCCGTCGGGCGTCGACATGCCGCGTGAGACGCTACCGTACGGAATCCTCAATCCGAAACGGTCCCACGACGTCTCACCGTCATTTCCACCCTTCCACTTGCGGAAGCTCATTTCGTTGAACGACTGGCAATCCGCCGGATCACACCAGGTCTGGTCCATACCCGCGATCCAGACGTCGCTCCCCCGCCCCCAGGCCGCCTGAAGCTGGAATTGGGAGCCGTCGGGGAATTGATTCGGAATCTGCATTCTCACGAAGGCAGGCGACGGGTCCGGTGCCCCGGCTGCCTCGAGGTGATGAATGCCGTCGGACGTGCCTACCCAAACGTCGGTTGCCGATGTGCCGAAGATCGTCTTCACTCCCCCCCAACCGTCGAGGGTCATCGGCGTGAGCGTCAACTCCGCTCCTGCCGCCGTCGCGTGCAGTAGCCCACCGTCACCGCCGACGTAGAAGTCCGTCGCGCTCGTGCCCCAGACGGCTCGGAGTGCGGAGCTCGTCACGGCCACGACGCTCCACGCTGCGTGGTCCCAGCGAAGCACGTGACCGCCTTGCGTCACGGCGATGACCTGACCATCGGGAGCAATCCAAACAGCGCTCATCTGGAAGACCGTGTTGCCCCAGTTCTGGGGCGCGGCGCTGGCGTCGAACGAGCCTTTGGCGGGAAGCGTCGTGTAACACCAGCCTTCGGAGCTGCAGGTTGGCACTTCCACATCGGCGTCGGCGTCCGAGCCTGCGTCCGCGGCGGAATCCTCGGCAGCGAGCGCGTCCCGCGTCGCGTCGCCCCCGGAAGCGTCGCTGTCGTCCGTGCCCGGCGTGGGGTTCGAAGCGTTGGTGTCCGAGCTCGCACAGCCAACGCCAAGAGCCGACGCGACGAGCGCCGAGGCAACGAGAAGGAGAGCCCCTGTCCTGCGCTTCATGAATGCCTCCGGCTCATCGCCGTGCGATGCAGAATCAAGCCGTCACCAACGATCCACACGTCGTCGGGACCGCTACCCCAGATGCCCAGGAGGTCGCTCGGAGCGTCGCTCGGCGTGAGGCCGATCGTTCCGGCCGCCCAGCTCTGGCCATCGTAGTGCACGACCGTGCCGGCATCGCCGACGGCCCACACGTCGCTCGGCCCGCTTCCCCAGATCGCGCGCAGTGTTCGTGACGTTGGCGATTCGACGACCTTCCAAACGTCGTTGCCTGTCGAGTGGATGATCGTCCCTCGTGAGCCGACGGCCCACACGTCGTTCGGACTGCTCCCCCAAACGCCGCGCAAGTCCGCGGACGTCTTGGTATCGAGTTGTTTCCAGTGCCCTGCCGCCGCGTCGTCGACGCGATAGCCGTAGCCAGCGTTGCCCACGGCCCACACGTTTGCCTCGTCGGTTCCCCACAGGCTTCGCGCTGAGCCACTGCAGTAGAACTGATCCGGAGGACAGATGTTGCCGGCCTTCCACGCGGCGCCGCCATCGGCGTCCGCTCCGAGTCGCCAGAAACTGCTGGACGCTCCGAATCGCGACGAGGGGTCGCCGACGAGCCAGACGTTCGACGCCGACGTGCTGACACCTCCCCAGATGCGTCCGGACGAGGCGCCGCTCGCCACCCAGCTCGAACCAGGCTGTGGCGTGAAGGTGGCGCTACCGTTCTGGAAGCCGGTGGAGTGCAGCGGCACCTTGGCATTCACGGTCCAGACGTCCTCGCGCCCGGTGCCCCACACGGAGAAGTAGACGTCACTCGTGCCGGACGCGAGGGCAACGAACGGGCCGCCATCGCTGTGGAAGATCGCGCCGTGGGTGCCGACCGCCCAGACGTCGTCGGCGGCGCTTCCCCAGATCGAGTTCAGCGAGATCACGCGGGCCGCCGGGAATGGCGACGAGCAGAAGTCCACCGTCGCGCAATCGAGCGTCGTCACGCACGCGTCGGAGCTCGAATCCGCGCACGGCGACGCGTCCGCGATCGCAACGTCGGCTCCGGCGTCCGGCGTCGGGACGGGAACGGTGTGGACATCCGCCGGGGCTGTATCGCTCGCGCCGGCATCGTTGTTGGCGCACGCCGCGAGCGCGTTCAGCGCGCACGCCGTCGACAAGCCGCCAAGCACTACGAAAATTCGCCCGTTCATTTCGTCACCCCGGCGTCGCACGCCTGCATGGGGCAAATGCCGTCGACGCACGGCTGGCCCGAACCGACGTCGCAGAGGTTCCCGCACGAACCGCAGTTGCGCGCATCGAACTTCAGCGAAGCCTCGCATCCGTTGTCGGCCCGGCCATCACAATCGGCCATGCCCTCGTTGCATTTGACGGTGCAGCGACCGTGCGAGCAAGCCGGGGAACCGTTGAGTATGCCGGGGCACTTGTACCCGCACGAGCCGCAGTTGTTCGGATCGTTGTCGAGGTCGGCGCACGTCTCCGTGCTCACGAACAAGACCCCCGGACAGTACGTCGTGCCGTTGCGGCACTGGCAAGCCAAGCCGGTCGCCGAGAGCGAGAAGCACTTCTCGCCCTGCGCGCATTCGTTTCCGCAGGCGCCGCAGTTCTTCAGATCAGGCTGCGCAACGTTCACCTCGCAGCCGTCGGGACGAATGCTGTTGTTGCAGTCCGTCCACATTTGTCCGGTGTCTTGGAAGCAGCGAAGGTCCTGACACTGGCCGGCCTTGCAGCCGTAGTACATGTGCGGAGGAGGCGCCTCGGCGTCCGCAGGCTGGTTCGACTTGCAATCGAGTTGACACTGACCGCAGTTGGAGTCGTCGGACGAGAGATCGACGCAGCTGCCACCGCAGTTCGTGTAGCCGTCGGGGCAGCCGCACCGTCCGTCGAGGCACTCCACGCCGGCGGGACACTTGTTCCCGCACCCACCGCAGTTGTTCGGATCCGTTCGTGGATCGGATTCGCACCCGTCGTCGGGGATCCCGTTGCAGTCGGCGGAGCCCAAGGAGCACGTGACGGCGCACTCGCCGTCGACGCACACCGGCATCATGTGGAAGGCGGACGCGCCGCGGCTGCACTGCACGCCGCAACCACCGCAGTTGTACGGGTCGGACGTGACCTTGGTCGCGCACTTGTAGGCCGGGATCGTGCCGTCGGATCCGAGACACGTCATCCACCCCGCTGGGCAATCGGTCGCCGCGCACATGAGCACGTCGTCACCGGCGTCGAGGTCCGGTGCGTCGCTCGCGGCACCGTCCGACGGCGCCACGAACACGGGCCCAGCTTCGATGGCAAGCCCTGCGTCGTCGTCTTGATGACCGATGTCGATCGCCTTCGCACAGCTCGGGAGCCCCGCGAGGAGGACGATGGCGCTCGCCACTAGAGGAAGTGCAAGGCGCGACGCGCGGTCGACGGCTGCTCGTCTCACGGGGTTCTCTCTTTCGCGTTGCTCACGTTGCTCACGTTGCTCACGATGCTGTTGATACGACTCGCGTGGGCCGAGCTCGGATACGTGGCGGTGAAGGTCCTGGCGCGCGCGCGCGCTTCATCCATGCGCCCCAGGCGCACGAGCGAATCGATGATCATGACGTCGCGCTCCTGGACGAGAATGCCGCGCGGGAAGCGCGTGGGATGTTCGCGAAGCATCGCGAGGGCACTCGCGGGGTCGGCGTTGAGCGTGGTCTGGGCGCGGCGCAGAAAGCTCGCTTCGGACTCCTCGGGCGCCTGAGGCGCACCGGCGCCCTCGCTAAGCGCGTTTGCCGCGCGCGAGGTATCGGGCGTCCCCACGACGCCCCCTCCGAAGCTCCCGATCTCGCTCGCCTTGGCAGGTGCCGTCGTCGCTTTGAGCGTGGGCACGGCTCGCGCGTTCGGCAGGTCCGTCACCGAGATTGACGCCTCGGTGCTGGGCACCGGTGCTTCACGAAGACGATCGCCAGCGGACGGCACGTCGGGCGCAGTCACCGCGGAAGCCGCCACCATCGTCGGGAGCGCGGGCCCCTCGTAGACCTGAGACGGCGAGAACACGCTGAAGCCGACGAGCAGGATGATCGATTTGAGCGCTGTACTGCCGATGCCACTCGATTTGCGTGCGGGCGGCGCGACCAGATAGGGGGACAGGCGACTCTCGAGACGCGCGAGATCGGTGGTCGTCGGATCGCCTCGACCCGCACGAAAGAGCGCTTCGAGCGCGCGTTCCGGATCGGACGGCTTCATCGCGAGCCTTCCGCTTTGGTGAGCATGGTGAGCATTTGCTTTCTCGCAGCTGCGAGTCTCGAGTACGCGGTCTTCACGGGGCACTGGACGAGCTCGGCCACTTCGTTCATCGGAAGGCCCTCGAGCTCGTGCAGAACGAGGACGGCCCGCTTCTCTTCGTCGAGCCGCTGCAGCATCTGGTGCAGTTGCTTCTGTGCGGCGAGCCGCTCGATCTCGGCGTTCGAGACGCCTCCCGCGTGTTCGCTCACGTCGTCGTAGAGGACTTCGTGACGCTTGTGCGCGCGGTTGCGGTAATCGCGAGCCACGCGAATGCAGATTCCGTAGATCCAGGCGCGCAGCGAGCCGTGGGGCTCGAACTCCGGGAGCTTGCGGAACACGATGACGAAGACTTCCTGGCTGACGTCGTCGAGATCGCGCTCGGCCACCGATTGGTAGCGGAGCGTTCGCCAGACGAACGCCGCGTACGTCTCGAACAGCTCACGCGGGGTCATGGGAATGGACCTCGCGCCCTCGCATTCGAGGCGCTCTCGTTCGAGTCGAAACGCTTCCAGGCGACGAAGCTCGAGCTCCGCGGAATCTGCGAGCGACGTCACATCCACGTAATGGAAGCGTCGCTTTCAGGTTCCTAAAAAATGTCTCCTGCCACACCGATTGAAACAAACGCCGTCAAAAACGGGGTTCGATAGACCGATTTTGCTTCGTCTCGCCCCTCGGAGAAAGCGAGCGAGACGCGCTGGGGAGTGGCCGAGGCCCCGGTGCCCAGAAAGGCGCGCCACATGTGGGCGAAGGAGTACGAGAGATACGTTTGGAGGGTCCCACCGACCGTGGAAGATAGCCCTGCGCGACTCTCCGTAAAGCCGGCGCCCCAGCCGAGGTAGAGCGTGACGTCGGGTCCCGCGCAGCTCAACCACGCGAACCGGTCCGCACGCCCGAACGACGCGGGGGGAGCGCACAACGTCGCTGCAACGGTCGTATTCAAGAGCGTGTAGCCCATCCCTCGTGGCGTCGAGCTCGAGCGAGGCACGCCGGAGACGAAGACGCCGAACGGAAGGAATCGCGGCGGGCGAACGACGAGTCCAAGCTGCACGCCCGGGGCCAGGTCGCCGTTCGAATCGAGGGCCCCGAGCGCTCCCAAGCCGAGCGTGCCGTGCCAGGTGGGTCGAGGCGGTGACACCGGCGTTCCGCTCCGCGCGGCGGCCTGCTCTTCGGTGGTGCGTGGCAGGTCAGCCATGATCGAGAGAGCGAGCGTGAACGCGGACGACACCTCTTTGCAGTCTTCCGATTCGACCGACAGCTCACGTGCGCCGAGCGAGAGCCCCGTCGCCGACAAGAGAAGCATCTGCGCCGTGAAGCGCCCGGGCGGCGGCGTTGCTCCGACGTCGACGCGAAGCACGCGATCGGCGGCCGCCTTCGGAGCAAAGACCTGACGACCGAGGGTCGCTTCGACCTCGCTCACGATCCGATCGCGCGCGATGCACCGCGCGGCCTCGGCGTCTTCCGACCAATCGAGGAAGACTTTGCCGTCGTACGCCTGCGCATCCTCGGCGGAGGCTTCGCTCGTCGTCGCGATCATCGCGCACGCAAGAGCCAATCCGACACCAACGCGCCACCACATCGACGTTGCCAGGCTACCAGAGCGCGCCACCATCCGGAGAAATGCGCGTCGTCGCGCGTCCGACGTCGTCTGGCTCGTGCGCGAAATGGCGGCAAGGACGAGGTCGACCGATCGAGCGCCGCCGTCGAATGAAACGGCCAAACGCGGCCAGTCCGAGCTTGCTCGCCTAGCGCAGCGTTCGTGACGACAGCGCAACTCGGTTGCGCTGATTGAACCATCAAACGGAGCTCGCGACAGACTCGCGCCGAGGGCCGAGAATTTCGGGGCCCTCGCCCATCGTGGGCCCCGAAATTCTCCGTCCGTGCAAGCGGTCGCCGCAGTAGGCTTCACTTTCATGAGCGACCAGCCCACGTACACGCCTCCGAAAGTTTGGACCTGGGACAAGGCTAGCGGCGGGACCTTCGCCAGCATCAATCGCCCCGTGGCGGGACCAACGCACGAAAAGGAACTCCCGGTCGGACGCCATCCGCTCCAGCTCTACTCGCTCGCGACGCCGAACGGCGTCAAAGTCACGATCATGCTCGAGGAGCTGCTCGCGCTCGGTCACACCGGCGCTGAGTACGACGCGTGGCTCATCAAGATTGGCGATGGAGACCAGTTCGGCAGCGGCTTCGTGGGCGTGAATCCGAACTCGAAGATCCCGGCACTCCTGGATCGCAGCGGCCCGTCACCGATTCGCGTCTTCGAGTCGGGCGCCATTCTGCTGTACCTCGCCGAGAAGTTCGGCGCGTTCTTGCCCAAGGACCTCGCGGCGCGCACGGAGTGCCTGTCGTGGCTCTTCTGGCAAATGGGCAGCGCACCGTACCTCGGTGGTGGATTCGGTCACTTCTACGCGTATGCCCCCATGAAGATCGAATACGCCATCAACCGGTTCGCGATGGAGACGAAGCGGCAGCTCGACGTTCTCGATCGTCGCCTCGCGGAGACCGAGTACCTCGCTGGAAGCGAATACACGATCGCCGACATGGCCGTGTGGCCGTGGTACGGCGCGCTCGCGCAAGGGCGCGTCTACGACGCCGGCGAGTTCCTCTCGGTGCAGGAGTACAAGAACGTGCAGCGATGGACCGACGCGATCGCCCAGCGACCCGCCGTGAAGCGGGGCCGGATGGTCAATCGCTCGTTCGGCGATCCCTCCGAACAACTCCACGAGCGGCACGACGCGAGCGATTTCGACACGAAGACGCAGGACAGGATCCAGAAGGCAGGCTGATCGGCGCGGCATCCGCAGCGTGCCCCGCCCCCGCGCCACGCGGTGCCGGAAGCTCCCGTCGCGTCGTCCGGGTCCCACATTCCATCGGGGTTTTGTGGTGGAACGCCACTTGCTCTTCCACTCGCCGCGGAGCGCCTTGTGTCATGCGCTCCGCACGGCGAAGAGCGGTGCGACGACAAAGCCCCCCGGGGGATCGTGAAGAGGTTCGACGATGATTGAGACCAAGCAGAAGCTCCTCCGCGGCCTCTCGACTTCGGTCGTCGTCGCCTCGAGTCTGGTGGCTGTCGCGTGTTCGAGCAGCGATTCGGATGCGCCAGCCAAAGAACAGAGGCAACCGATCTCCGCGTGCAACTTGCCGAAGGGTCTTCCTTCCGCGTCGGCAGAGCCCGTGCTCGGTACCTGTACGCCGAAGCCGGGCTTCCAAGGCTGCGAGGTGCCGAGCGGTTCGGTCGTCAACGCCGCCGATGGAACGATCACGACGCCGGACGGCGAAGTCGCAAAATGCCATGCGCTGTGCGCCCCGAGCGACTTCGCCCTGACGTGCGCCTCTTCGCCGGGTTCGAATCCGCCGCCGCCGGCTCCCGCACTCGGGTGCACGGTCATCCCGATGCCGACGCCCTCCGGCAGGCTCTTCTATTGCTGTCCCTGCGCGAACTGATGCACGGCTAGCCCCAGCGTTCGAACCGCGACCGTGCGCGAGTGCCTGAGCTCATGGGCATATCGTCCATGCTCAACCGGCATTGCATGAGCGCGCTTTCCGATCGCCATGCGATAATCTTGGAATGCGGCTGACGCGGGCGATCGGCGTCGCACGCGTGTTCGTTGTAGTGGCCGCCATGACAGCCCGCACGCCGAACGCGTGGGCGGGCAGCACCGGCATCGATCTCGATTACTCCGCGCCGTCCGAGTGCGCGAGCGAGGCAGCGTTCGCGTCGGCGGTCCACGAGCGGCTCGCCGATAGGCATGTCGCCCTCGCCGATCAGCGTAATTTCAAGGTTCGAATCGTCGCCGAGAGGGGTCAGTATCTCGGAGCGCTCGAGGCCAGCACCTCGTCCTCGGTGCGCGAGGTCTCGGCCGCCACGTGTGACGAAGTCGTCCGAGCGCTCGTCGTCTTCGTCGCCCTCGCCGTGACTCCGAGCGACGATGAGCAAGCGCCGCTCGTCTCCCCGCCGACTGTCACGCATGACGACGGCGAAGCCTCGACTCCGCTCGCGCTGGAGGATCCGAAGAGCGCGACCGCTGCGAGCGACCAGCAGGCGCGGCCGTCGGTCGACCGACCGAAAAGCGTGGCGCCGGCCGCCCCGAGCCAGCGACGATCTTCGCCCCCCCGCTTCGGCGTCGGCCTCCGCGGCATCGTCGCGACGGGTGTAGCGCCAGCGCTTGCGCCGGGCGGAGCCATCGACGCGAGCGTCGTACTCGCTGCGCAGCCGCGTCTTCGCTGGCTTCTCCACGTTGGAGGCCTCCTCACGTACCGCGAAGCGGCCGTGCTCGATGGCGCCTTCACCTTCACGTGGGCCGCGGCGCGCGTCGATGTCGGGCCTGCATTCGACGTCGGTCGCTTTCGGTTCAGCGCGGGACCGGTGGCGCACGCCGGTGTGCTCGCCGTCAGCGCGCGGAACCTACCTTCTGCTGCCGGAGACTCGACGTTCTGGGGAGACGTCGGTGGCTTCGCGCGTGTCGATCGTGCTCTCTCCCGATCGTTCGGACTCTCACTCATGCTCGAGCTTGCGGCGCCACTGCAGCGCAGGGCATTCGGGGTCCGCGGTGTGGAGGAGCCGGTTCAATCGATTCCACCCGTCTTTGGCGTCCTTTCGCTCGGCGTGACGGTGGGTCCGTAAAAAAAACGACCGGCCGGTGACGAAAACGGGACCCAATCGGGAACGAGCGGCGACTCACGACATGCCTGCGCAGGCGTTGCAGTTCGACCTCTCGTCGGCAGCCCGCTCGTCGGAGCTCGAACTGGACCGGAACACCCGTCTCTCGGAACTCGTTCGAGACAAGTACTCCTTCGTCTGGCGATCGCTTCGCCGATTGGGTGTGCCGTATTCGGACGTCGACGACGCGGTCCAGGAGGTTTTCCTCGAGACCAGCCGTCGCCTCGATGACATTCGTCGAGGAACCGAAGCCGGCTTTCTCTTTCGTGCGAGCTCCTTCGTCTCGAAGCGCGTTCGCCGACGCTATGCCCGTCGGCGCGAAGACGGGGACGAAGGGCTCGACGGTTCCGTCGACACACGCGCCAACCCGGAACAGCAAGCCGTCCAAAGCGAGGCGCGCGAGGCCCTCCAGCAGATCCTCCAGGCGATGCCCGACGAGTACCGCGAAGTCTTCATTCTCTTCGAAATGGAACAGCTCACGAAGGCCGAGGTCGCGGCCGCCCTCGACCTCCCGGAGGGCACGGTGAGCTCCCGCATCTTCCGCGCGCGCCGATTCTTCGAGCGCGCCGTCCAAAGGCAGAGCAGTCGATGAAGCAGCCCGAGCGTCTCCTTAACAGCGGAAGTCCGAGAGCGCGCGAGCTCCTCGCGTCTCTCGCCGAGGACGTTCCGCCCGATCCCACGGGTGGGGCCGAGCGAGTGCTACGCGCGCTCGATGTTCCCCCGGGTCTCGCGCCTCGCCCTTCACGCCCCAAGGGTCTCGCGTTCCGGCGCTACGTTCCTCTCGCGGCGATCGTGAGCGTCATCGGATTGACCACGTTCAGCGCGCTCGTCGTCGTCGACAGCCGAGCTCCCAAAAGTACGTCCGTGGTGCACCCCGTCGACACGGCGCCCAACCAGGCGCCCATCCAGGTGCCCATCCAGGTGACAGGCGAGGCAACGCCGTCGCCCGGCCCGAACGCGGTCGCTGAGCCGACGGCCGTGTCGGCCCCGAGCGTGGACGTCCACGCCCTCGCCTCGGCCCCATCGCCGGCCGTCACGGTCGACCCGGGTGCCGTGCGTCCCGCTCCTCTTCCGCCGCGCACCGCTCGCAACGTGCCCACGACCGCCACGCACGAACCTGCGCCCGCTCGCGAGACGGCCGACGAGCTCCAGTTGCTGGAGCACGCGCAGGCGGCAGCAGCACGAGGACGCGCAGACGAAGCGCTCGCGCTCGTTGCCGAGCACCGCCGTGAGTTCCCGCGCGGAAGCTTTCTCGTGGAGATGAGTGTCATCGAGGTCGAAGCCTTGGCACGCCAAGGGCGCATCGACGAAGCCGCCGCGCGCGGCGAGCGACTCCTCGAGAGTCACCCCGCATCTCCCTATGCACGGCGCGTCGAAGCCGTCATCCGACTGCGCGATCGAAAGGACATGCCTCGATGAAGAACCTCGTCTCGATCGCCGTGACGGCGCTCGCCCTGTGCGCCGCTGCTGCGAGCTGCTCGTCGAGCGAGCGCGTGGACCTCGCGAGCGCGCCGGAGACACCGGCGCCGAGCTTCACCGACCCGGACGGCGCTTCCACGACGGACGGCGGAGGTGGGTCGCACACTCTCCAGTGCATGGCCACCGAGTGCTACGAGCCCTGGGGAACATGCGCTTCCACCGAGACGTCGACCTACAAGTGCGGGACGGATCTCTCGAACGACAAGGCGAACTGCGGGACGTGTGGCAACGCATGTCTCGATTACGTGCCGATCAACATGACCGGGAGCTGTGTCAGCGGCACCTGCCAACTTCAGTGTTACAAGCACTATTCTCAGGCCACAAAATCGTTTCAGGACTGGAGTGATTGCAACGGACGCATCGAAGACGGATGCGAAGCCGATCGCTTCAACGACCTCAAGAATTGTGGTCAGTGCGGAAACGAGTGCGCCCCCGGCAACCCGTGTATCGGAGGTAAATGCGGCTGCCCGCAGGGCCTCGCCTTGTGCAATGGAAAGTGCGTCGACTCCGGCTGGGACGACAACAATTGCGGAGGATGCGGCATCCGCTGTGAGGATCCGCAGGATGCGTGCAGTCCGCTCCAGCCGCATTCGACGTACGGCTGCGCTTTCGGCGAATGCGGCAAGAAGAAGTGCACCGTCGAACAGGGCACCCAATATGTCGACTGCAATCAGGATCTCGACTCGCCGGCGTGCGGCGGTGATGGTTGCGAGGCCGCCGGCCTGAGAACGCGAGAGAACTGCGGCCGCTGCGGGAACAAGTGCACCGGCGCAGAGGAGTGCGTCGACGAAGGGGCCGGCTACGAATGCGCCGTTCCCTGCGAGCGCGCCGGCAAAGCGCGTTGCGGCAACACCTGCGTCGACCTCCTCAACGATCGCGACAACTGCGGGACGTGCGGCTTGGGCTGCAGACCACCGGGTTTCGACGACGCGACCTTCAACGAGATCTCGTCGTGCAAGAAGGGCCTGTGCGTCTACGAGTGCGAGCCCGGCTTCGGTGACTGCAACGGCGACCCCTCGGACGGATGCGAGACCAACGTGAACAAGAATCCTCTGAATTGCGGCTCGTGCGGAAACTCGTGCAACGTCACGGCGGGCCAGCCGTGCATCGAAGGCAAATGCCTCACGGTTGCTTGCGACGGAGGGGTACCGAATTGAGCTCCTCACGATATGCAATCACGACGCTCGCGACTGGGCTCCTCGTGATTCCGGCGATGCTGTCGGCCTTCGCGAGCTGCGCATCGACCGACAGCGCCGACTCAACGCCGAATTCCAACTCGATCATCGAGGCGGGTACGAACGACGGGGCAGACTCAGGCGCGGGAGACGCCAGCGCGACCGACGGCGGTTGCGACCACACCGATCCCACGTGCGTCACCGAAGTCGTCACGTGCGACGAAGCCGATTGGTGCCCCGTCGAGAGCGGCGTGAACAACTTTTACGCGCTCACCACCGTCTGGGGCTCGGGCAAAGACGACGTCTGGGCGTCGGGCTCCGGCGGCAGTGTCGTGCACTGGGATGGTAACCGGTGGGCAGCGGTGCCGGTGCCCTCGACCACGAGCGTCCCGATCAGGGACACGCTCCGCGCGCTGTGGGGGAGCGGGCCGAACGACGTATGGCTCGCGGCATCGACCAACGTGATCTTCCACAGCAACGGCTTCGCGAACGGTACGGCGAGCTGGGTGCGCGTTCCGAGCGTCCCGATGAACGACAGCGACGTGCCGGTCTACGCCGCCTGGGGCACGACGGCCGACGACGTCCGGTTCGGAGGGGGCCCCTTCAACGACCAGGACAACCAGCTGAGCAACCAATTCCTCAAGAAGCCGTCGAGCGCCGATATCGAATGGACGACTGAAGGCGGACTTTCGACGA
The DNA here is from genome assembly GCF_001263205.1 of Labilithrix luteola. Classification (GTDB taxonomy): domain Bacteria; phylum Myxococcota_A; class Polyangia; order Polyangiales; family Polyangiaceae; genus Labilithrix; species Labilithrix luteola. The sequence continues at coordinate 8,163,051 of NZ_CP012333.1, read as the reverse complement.
TTCATGGATACTGGGGTTCGTCAGCCGATGATCTCTGGCTCGTCGCCGACGGCCGCCCCTACGAGAAGCTCGCGGGGCAGACGATGCACGGAACTCGCAAAGACGGCGCGTTCGTCTGGACGCCCGTGGACAGCCGAGCGGCGGTGGTGTTGCGCGGCCTCTGGGGTAGCTCGCCGAACGACGTCTGGACAGTCGGAGACCACGGGACGATTCGTCACCTCGGCGCCAATGCGAGCACGGCGACCGAATGGGAAATCGTGGAGTCGCCCACGAGCGAATCACTCCACGGCGTTTGGGGCTCGGGGCCGAACGACGTCTGGGTGATCGGCGACAACGGAACCATTTTTCATTGGGACGGCGCGGCATGGAAACCGTCGATCGCAGCGTTCCCGGTCAACAGGAAGAAGCCCAATCTCTATGGCATCTGGGGCAGTGGACCGAAAGACGTGTGGATCGTGGGCGACGACATCGTGATTCATCTCGGGGAGCACTTGGGAGGTACCAAGTGAAGCTCTCGCTCCGACGTGCGGGTGGGCTCGCTCTCTCGGTCGGGCTCCTTGCGGGCATCGCCACCGCTGCGTGTGCGAACTCGGAGGACCTCGCGACAGGATCAGAAGAGGACGCATCGACCGGCAACACCGTGCTCGATGGAAGCGTCGGCGACGCGCAGGTCCCTTCGGACGACGCGGCCGACGACGCCGAACCGCCCGTGCGAGACGGGGGCGGCCCGAAGAAGTGCTCCGACCAGGGCTTCTGCCATACCCCCGTCAGCGCGGATCAGACCATCGAGGCGCTCTGGGGAGACGGCGCAGGGGTCGTCTGGGCGGGAACCACGAAGGGTGATCTCCTTCGCTGGGACGGAAACGCATGGAACGTACACGCATCGAACCTCGGCGCCATTCATGCCATCTGGGGCAGCAGTCCGACCGACGTCTGGGTCGGCGGTGACAACGGCATCTCCCACGGAACCGGCGCGAATGCGGCGTCGTTGACGTTCGCGCAGGATGCGCTGCCGGGAGAACCGGTACGCATCGACTCCATCTGGGGCGCCACCGCACACGACATTTGGGCGGTCGGAGCCACGAGCGATCCGAATTCGAGGAAGTCTTTCGGACGCGTCTTCCATCTCGGCGAAGGCGGCAACGATGCGGGTACGGGCTCCGCCTGGACCCTCGACCCCATCTCGTCGAACGGCGTCACCTACACGCGCGTGTGGGGCAATGCGTCTGGCGCCGTCTGGGCCGGCGGCGGGCGCCCCATCGAAGAAACGCCGTGGATCAGCGATGTCGTCGTCGTCGGAAAATCCGGAGCTGGCGAATTCGTGGAGTACACACTCCCGTTCGACCCCGATCCCGACAAGATGGATCAGGAAAAAGTAATGCTCCTCACCGGAGCCATCTTCACGTCGGACACGACGATGACGATCTATGGCCAACCGCGAGACGGGTCCACGCGCGCCTCCTCGTGGCGAGGAACGAGCGCGGACGGCGGCAAGACGTTCACGTTCACCTGGGTGCTCGACGATCGGGCCCCGTCGCCCGCGATCAACACGGTGATCGGCAATGGGGCGAACGACGTCTGGGCGGCGGGCGATTATGGCCGCCTCATCCACTGGAACGGAACGGCCTGGGCCACCATGGCGATCAGCGTCACGGGACTGCCGGTGACCGATCCTTTCAAGTCCATTTGGGTTCATGGCGCTTCGGATATCTGGATTGGCGGAAAAGGCATGGCGCTTCGTTTTGACCCAACCCAAGTGAAGGCCGGAGGCGCGAAATGAGCTCGAGCCGTCTTTCACGCTTCGAGCGTTCGCGCTCGCGCTCGACTGCCCGTGCCCTGCTCGTGGCCACCGCCGTGATGGGCGCAGGGTCGAGCGCCCTCGTGGTCGCGTGCGGCGACGACGGTAGCTCGCCGAGGGCCTTCGACGAGAGCGTCGATGGATCGGTCGCCGATCGCCAGGCGCCGACCGAAGCCGCAACGCCGACCGACGCCGGCGTTCAGCCGGACGTCCGCGGTCCCTACGATCCGACGACCGCGGCCGTGAGCTGCGACGCCTCCCCTTGTGTCACGCAGATCGTGGCTGGAAGCGACCACTTCTGCGCTCGCATGAACGACGGCACCGTGCGCTGCTGGGGCGCCAACAACTACGGCGTTCTTGGCACGGTCGACCCCGATCCCGATCCGGGCGGAGGAATCGGAATCGGTGGCGGCGGAGTCGGAATCCAATCCGACGATGCGGGCGCCGACGGAGGCGACGATGCGGGCTCGACGGTACGTGTGATTGGGAATCTCACGAACGTCACCCAGCTGAGCGCTGCAGGCTCGACAACCTGCGCGCGTCTCGAAGACGGCACGGTTGCGTGCTGGGGCGCCAACACCTCGGCCCAGCTCGGACTCGATGCGACGACGGCCGAGGTCGACTACGACCCGCACCCGAGTCCGTCGCCCGTTGCCCTCAGTGAGCCGGCGACACGCGTGGACGTGGGTCAGGGCTCCGCCTGCGCGATGCTCGCGTCGGGAAAGACCTGGTGCTGGGGAAGAGACGAGCACGCACAGCTGCTTCGCGCCGGCGATGAACCGATTGCCGATCCTTGGCGCTATCACGGCCCCGGCGCCGCCGAGACCGGCTCGCTGACGTTCACGGGATTGGCCATCGGCGACAACAACACCCTCGGCCTCAGCAACGAGGGTGAAGTGTGGACCTGGGGCGCTATCGGCGGCGACAACGGCACGATTGCCGGCCGCGTCGGATCGGTGAGTCCACTGACGAGCCCGAAGCGCATCGAATCACTCCACAAGGTTACGAGCCTCGTCGCAAGCGTGTGGCTCTTGGTTTACGGGTCTCCACCTCGTGCTCATGCCTGCGCACTCGCCGACGGCGAAGTCTATTGCTGGGGTCGCAGCTACGGCGGCGCGCTGTGCACGGGCGTTCCCAGCGAGGAGCGTGAACCCACGCACGCGCCCTTCGCGAGCTCGGAGAAGGCGTGGCCGCAGCAGCTCTCCGCGGGTGACGAGATCACGTGTGCACGTATGACGGACGGCAGCGTGCACTGCTGCGGGACCGACACCCGAGGACGACTCGGAACGGGCGCATCGGTCATCACGTCCGCAAGATTCACCAAGGCATCCGCGTTCACGAACTTCGCCGTTCAGGTCGCCACGACCGACCGGGCCGTCTGCGCACTCGTGCAAGACGGCACTGTCGAGTGTTGGGGTAGCAACGAGAAGGGCGAGCTCGGGCGGCTCCGCGATGATGCGGACCATTTCTCTCCCGTGAAGGTCGCTTTCTGAGAGGTCGTTCCATGTCTCGCGTCATTGCTTCGATCTTCTCTTGCGTCACCCTCGGCGCGATTTCGCTGAGCGCTTGCAGCTCCGATCGCACCGTCTTCACGAACGACGACCAAACGCCGATCGTCCCGGACGGCGGGATTGCGGATGCTTCCCAAGGATGCGGATATCGATGTTCGCGTGACCTGAAGAAGGTCTTGAGCACCTGCGTCAGCGACGAAGGAAGCGTCATCGCCGAGTGCCCGCCAGGTCAAGGCTGCGGCGTCGACAAGTGCGTCGACGCCTGCACCAGCGCGGAGCTCTCCAAGGGCTCGACGGGCTGCTCCTTCTGGATGCTCCCCGCGGACGAGCCACGAATCGACCAGGGCGCCGGCGGTTGTTTCGCGGCGATGGTCTCGAACACCTGGGACGTGCCCGTCAACCTGACGGCTGAATACGGGAGCGCCCCACTCGATATTTCGAAATCCATCTATACCGTGGCGCGCTTGGATCCGAGCTCAGCGCCGGTCTACACTCCGCTGACGACCGCGCTCGCACCGGGCCAGGTGGCCATCGTCTTCTTGTCGCAAGCCGAGAAGCCGGGCGCCGTGGAATATCAATGCCCTGCGGGGATCAAGCCTGCGCTCATGGCCGATCCCATTCTCCATGGGACGACGAAGACGAAGGCCTTTCACCTCGTCGCCGATGCGCCGATTGCGGCCTATTCCGTATTTCCTTACGGCGGCGCGCCGAGTGCCTTCCCGACAGCGACGCTGCTCTTGCCGGTCTCGACGTGGGACACGAGCTACATCGCCGTCACCGCCGCGTCGTTCGGCAATGCGTTTCCGACCGCGGCCAATCGCCGAACGCTCCAGATCGTCGCGAACGAAGACGACACGAAGGTCACGATGCGCCCCAACGTGGACATCGCAGCGGGCCACGACGTGGCGCCGGCGCTGACCGGCGACGTCGTCGAATGGTCGCTCGCCAAGGGTGAAGTTCTGCAGGTCACTCAGCTCTCCTCGGTTTCCGGCAGCGGCATCGTCACGAACAAGCCGGTTGGCATGTTCGGCGGCTCCCCCTGCACGCTCATCCCATCGGGTTGGTATTATTGCGACGACACCCAGCAGCAGATCGCGCCCTTCAGCCAGTGGGGCTCGTCCTACGCGCTCGTCCCCTATCTGTCGCGCCTGGAAGGCGTGACCGGAGCGGTGAGCGAAAGCGTGCAGTGGAGCTTCGTCGGCGCGGTCGACGGCACGCAGCTCTCGTACGATCCGGTGAGACCGCCCGGCGCCCCCGAGACGCTCTCCGCCGGCCAGGTCTTCACCTTCGAGACGGACGCGATCGTGACGGTCTCGAGCCAGGATGCGAAGCACCCGTTCCATGCCTCCGTCTACATGACGAGCGCCACCTATTCCGGAGGCCGGCCCGGCCGAGGCGAAACGCTCGGCGATTCCGACTTCGTGAACGTCGCGCCGTCGGATCAGTTCCTCGACCGCTACGTATTCTTCGCCGACTACACGTACCCGGAGACGTCGTTGACGCTGGTGCGCCGCAAGACGAATACCGGCTTCAAGCCCGTCACCCTCGCTTGCGGGGGAGAGATCTCCGGCTGGCAGCCCCTCGGTAAGAGCGGCGAATACGAATACACGTGGGTCCGCTTGACGTCGGGATTCGCGCCCCAAAAAGTCGGCGGCGGCGAATGCGGATACGGCCGCCACGAAGCCACGAGTGAGGGCCCCTTCGGCCTCTACGTCTGGGGCCTCGGCGCCTACGCAAGCTACGGCTACGTCGGCGGCATCGGAGCCCGCCCGATCAACGCCGCGCCGCCCCTCGTCGTGAAGTAGTCGGCGGACGCGCGTCAGCGGCGTTCGGAGACGCGGCGGGTCCTCGCGTGCGTCATGGAACACTACGGAGCCGCCGCCGGACTGCACTCGCCGCGGTCGCGTCGCCGCTCGTGAGCGACGCGCAGGTGCGTCTCACCGAGATCGACGAAGACGCGAACTTCGTACCTGGCCCTCCCATCATCGTCAGACCGTGCGCGTGAGCCGAGCGTCCTTAGGATGAACGGCCGATGAAACTCGGCTCATGGTCCGTTGTGGTCGCGCTCGCGGCCGGTATCGCAGCTTGCAAGGGATCGACGTCGGGCGGCGACTCGCTGCCCAGCGGCAACGACGTGCCGGAGGCCGGCCCCTCGCCGAGCGGTCCAAACGAGGACGATGCCGGCACGGGGGCCGACACCGAAGTAACGCCACCCGTGGCGAAGGTCACCGTCACGGACGAGACGATCGTCATCGACGGCGTCACACGCGAATACGTCTTGGCGACGCCCGCCGACATCGACCCCACGCGGAAGTATCCGCTCGTGCTCGTCCTTCACGGCGACGGCGGCACGGCTCATACAATGCGCGCGCTCCACACGGTCGACGACGTCTCTGGCAGCGACGCGTTCGTTGCCTATCCGTCCGGCATCGACATGCACTGGGACCGTTCGCTCGACGTCGCGACCAATTCCGACATGCACTTCATGCAAAGCATCGTCGACACGCTCAATACGAAATACCGCATCGACGCCGCTCGCATTTTCGGTGTGGGTTACAGCGCGGGTGGCTTCATGGTGAATCAGATCGCGTGCCGAACGGGCCTCCTCCGCGCGATTGCCAGTCACGCGGGCGGAGCGCCGTACATCCCTGGCGTGGACAATGGTTCGCCGGATTGCTCGACAGGCAATCTCGTCGCGGCGATCGTCTTCCATGGCGTCGACGACGGCCATGGGTACGGCGTCGACGTGTCGAGTGGAGTCTACGACGCCCAGTACTGGGCGGACCGCGATGGCTGCGCCACGACGACGAGCGCAACCAGCCCGGCGCCCTGCCAAGCCTACGACCGCTGCCCATCCGACAAGCCCGTCGAGCTCTGCATCGTTCCCGGCCTCGGTCACATTCCCTGGAAGGAGAGCGTGAAGACCGAGTGGGCATTCTTCACGAGTCTTCCGTGAGGAGGCCGCGAGCGTCCTCCTGCGAGGTCCATCAGGCGCGGCATCGCCGGCTCGGTTTCGAAGACGTCGTGCCGTGACGCGACTAACATCATTCGAATGAGCCGCAACAGCTACGACCCGGACGAGATCGCGCGGCTCGAACACGAGGTAAGGACACTCCGGCGCGCGCTCCGCAACCTGCTCGGCGAGCTGGCGAGAAACGGGGCACTCGACGCGAACGCCGCCGCGCAACTCCGTGCCGTTCTCGGCGAGGCCGAGTCGGCGCCCCCCTCGCCGCGGGAAGGCTCACGCACCGGAGGACCCCCTTATCGCGGAGGGCCACCGCGCGAGGATGTCGGCGACGTCTGCGCACGCTGCGGAGTCCCACTCGCAGCCGACGACGCCTACATTCTGCTCGAGCGCATAGGCACCGTGTGCCCTGGCTGTTGGCGCAGCTACGACAAGAGCACCTGAACAGCGCCGCGTTCGTTCAGAACACGCTCCAAAAGCAAACGCGCCGGCGCCTGGCAGATGCCAAGCAGCCGGCGCGTTGCGCGTTCGCTAGCGGGAAACTACGCGCTCAGTAGCGGTAGTGATCGGGCTTGAACGGACCTTCGGTCGAGACGCCGAGGTACGAAGCCTGATCCGCCGTGAGCTTCGTGAGCTTCACGCCGAGCTTGCCGAGGTGGAGCGACGCGACCTTCTCGTCGAGCTTCTTCGGGAGCGTGTAGACCTTCTTCTCGTAGCTCTTGTGGTTGGTCCACAGCTCGATCTGGGCGATCGTCTGGTTCGAGAACGACGAGCTCATGACGAACGACGGGTGACCGTCGGCGCAGCCGAGGTTCACGAGGCGGCCGCGCGCGAGGAGCGTGAGGCGCTTGCCGTCGGGGAAGATGAACTGGTCGACCTGCGGCTTGACGTTCTCTTCCTTGATCTCGGGGTTCTTCTCGAGCCAGGCGACGTCGATCTCGCAGTCGAAGTGACCGATGTTGCAGAGGATCGACTGATCCTTCATCGCCTTCATGTGCTCGGCGCGGACGATGCCCGAGCAGCCCGTGGCGGTGACGATGATGTCGGCCTGCGGAGCGGCCTCTTCCATCGTGGTGACCTGGTAGCCTTCCATCGCCGCCTGGAGCGCGCAGATGGGGTCGATCTCGGTGATGAGGACGCGCGCGCCGAGGCCGCGGAGCGCCTGCGCACAGCCCTTGCCGACGTCGCCGAAGCCCGCGACGACCGCGACCTTGCCGGCGAACATCACGCCCGTGGCGCGCTTGAGGCCGTCGCCGAGCGACTCACGGCAACCATAGAGGTTGTCGAACTTCGACTTCGTGACCGAGTCGTTGACGTTCATGGCGGGGACCTTGAGCAGGCCCTTCTTCGCCATCTCGTAGAGGCGGTGAACGCCCGTGGTCGTCTCTTCCGAGAGGCCGCGGATCGGATCGTCACCTTCGAAGAGGTGCGGGTGCTTGTTGTGCGCGATGACCGTGAGGTCGCCGCCGTCGTCGAGGATCATGTTCGGGCCCTTGCCGCCGGCGAAGGCGGTGAGCTGCATCTCGATGCACTGCTCGTACTCGGCCTCGGTCATGCCCTTCCAGGCGAAGACCGGAACGCCGGTCGCAGCGATCGCGGCCGCAGCCTGATCCTGCGTCGAGAAGATGTTGCAGCTCGTCCAGGTCACCTCGGCGCCGAGCGCCGTCAGCGTCTCGATGAGAACGGCGGTCTGGATCGTCATGTGGAGGCAGCCCGCGATGCGCGCGCCCTTGAGGGGCTTCGACGCGCCGTACTCCTTGCGGAGCGCCATGAGGCCCGGCATCTCGCTCTCGGCGATCGCGATCTCTTTGCGGCCCCAGGCGGCCAGCGACATATCCTTGACCTTGAAGTTCTCAGCCATTGTCGTCTCTCCTTGCAACCATCACCTGCCAGGGCAGGTGTGCATCTTTACCCCGACCGCACCACGCGGCGGGCAACCGAATGACGTGGGGCGATGAAAGCCCCGCTTCTCGTCCGAGCCGCGAGAGCTCCGACGAATCGAAACCAAGCCAGAGATCGGCTTCGTCGCGCATGGATTCGTCGTCGTGGCGAGCGTAGTCGACCACGATGACCGCACCTCCACTACCAGGCCCCGCATCAGCCTTGCGCGCGAGCTGAGTGAGCTGGCGCATGAGGTCGATGGGACGCGGAGCATGGTGAAGAATGCGTGACGCGAAGACGACGTCGGCCCCCTCGCCGACGTGCTCGCGAAGCTCGGGTGCACCAAGCTCCGCCTTGAAGAGCTGGACGTTCGCGTACGAGCGCTTCTGCACGCGTGCACGCGCGCGCTCGAGCTGCGCAGCCGAGCGGTCGACCGCGATCACCCTTTCGAACGCGGGCGCCAGCACGTCGAGCTGCGCGCCATCGCCCGTACCGGCGTCGATGGCAAGCGCGCGACGAGGAAGCAAACACGCGAGCGCCGCCACGTAGGCGCGGGTGGCTTCGAGCAGCTCCTCGGGCTCGGTCGACGCGGGCTCTTGCGCGAAGAACTCGCGGGCGACCTGGTCGCGTTCACGAAGAACCTCGGCGATTCGTCCGAGGCTCCCGTCGCCTTCGCAGAGGGCACGACCGCTCGCCAGCGCGTCGGCCACGACGGGATCGACGGCGGCCGCTTCGGCAATCCGCACGAAAGCTCGTGTGCCTTGGCGACGGACGAGCACGAGGCCCGCTTGCTTGAGCGGCGTCAAATGCCTGGAAACATTGGGCTGACTCTCGCCGAGCAGCGACGCCAACTCGCCAATGGCGAGCTCCTCCTCGGCGGCGAGCGCAAGCAGACGCAGACGCACGGGCTCGGCGAGCACGCGGTAGAGCTCCCATCGAGGCTGGGCGACGGCGCCGTCGAGCACGGCTTCGATATATTCGATCATGCGAATGAACGCAAGTGACGTCAAAGCACCGGCGTTTCCGCTGATTCGCGTTATTCTGCGCCCGCCTTTACCGGCGAAACGAACCCAACGTCAATGTCATCGGACCCTGTCTCGAGCGGCCCGCCATCTTCAGTGGCGTCGGTCGCGGCGACCCTCGATCTCGATCGCGACCTCGATCCCGACTTCGCACGCGATCCTCTTTCCCATCCCCCCTCCAGCGGCTCTGGCGCCTCGCAGACGCCGTCACGGCTGGTCTCGCCGCGGACGGCCGCGCGCGTCCGGCGCTGGCTCGGTCGCCTTCTTCTCTTCGTGCCGACGATCGCCATCGTCGCGGTCGACCTCGGCAAGAGGCGTGAACGGCTCCTCGGATTCGAAGGTCAGGATCTCGCCTTCTACCTGCTGAGCGTCCTCGTCGGCTTCCTTCTCTGGTCGTCGCTCTTGGCGGTCGCCACGCGGAGACGCGGGTTCGCGCGCTGGCCAGTGCGTGTCATCCTCGTCCTCGCCGCGCTCCTTCTGGTCGGCGGACAGATCTATTCGTTCGGGCGTTACCAGGCGTACGTGAACCACCGCGCCGTGCTCGTAGGGACGTCGTTCCTTCCGAGCGTGGGCCAGCAGCTTTGGTTCGATCGTTGGTCGTTCGCGCGGGTGCTGCTCCCCTGCCTCGCGCTGGCGCTCGTCCTCCCGTTCTCGGGCACCATGCTCGCACCGCTGCGAAAGCGATCGCGCGGATGGCTATGCCTCGACGTCGCGCTCGTCGCCGTGCTCACCGCAGCGTTCGTCTCACCGGAACGTGGCGCCGAACAGGGCCAGCCGCCCGACGTGATGTACGTCTCCGCGCTGGGCCAGCTCGCCCGGGCCCACTGGGATCACAACGAGACGGTCGAACGTGTTCACCCGGGTCCACGCACGCCCGAGCCCGTTCCGCCGCTCGTCGCGAAGCCCGCGATCAAGCGCAATGTCATCATGCTCGTGACCGAGTCGGTGCGCGCGCAGAGCATCTGTCTCGACTACGAGACGAACTGCAAGTGGACGCCGTTCTCGAACGAGGCCGCCAAGGACCGCATCCCGCTCACGCAGATGCGCGCGCTCGATTCGACCACGGCCATCTCGCTCGCGATCATGTGGGGTGGCCTGCTTCCGACCGAATCGCGCGAGAAGCTCCACAGCGCGCCGATCCTCTGGGAGTACGCGCACGCGGCCGGCCTCGAAACCGCTTACTACACGTCGCAAAACTTGCTGTTCGGCAACTCGGGCACGTGGCTCGAAGGCACGCCGTGGACGCGCCACATCAGCGCCACGATGCTCGACCCCGAGGCGACGTACGAAACCGGCGCCGACGACGGCAAGCTCGTGGACTGGGCGCTCGCGGACCTGAGCTCGCTGAAGGAGCCGTATCTCGCGGTCGTTCACCTCTCGAACACGCACTTCCCCTACAAGGTCGATCCTGAGCACATGCCCTTCACGCCTCAAGAAGAGGCCACGGGCCCGGGCTACGAGAACGAGATCCTCAATCGCTACCAGGATGCGATCTACTTGCAGGACATTGCCGTCGGCCGCTTCGTCGATGGCCTGAAGAAGCGCTCGGACGCGGCACGCACCGTGCTGGTCTACGTCTCCGACCATGGCGAGCAGATGCGCGAGAAAGGCGCGGTCGGTCACACCGGCACGCTCTACGATCCGGAGATCCGCATTCCCTTCTGGGTCAACGCGCCGGCGGGAACGCTCACCGCTGCGGAGGAAAAGCACCTTCGCGAACTGCACGAGACTCCGGTCACGTCGCTCGACGTGTTCCCCACGATGATGGACCTGCTCGGGCTATGGGACGCGCCGCCGATCGCGTCGTTCAAGACGCACATCCCTGGGCAGAGCCTCTTGCGCGGCGGTTCACCCACGGACCGTGGCGTGGTCTTCACGAACTGTACGGAGTTGTGGGCGTGCGCCTTCAAGAACTGGGGCGCCGTACGGGGTTCGAAAAAACTGATCGCCAACCAGGGCGATCGCAGTTGGAACTGCTACGACGTGAAGACCGATCCGGAGGAGAACAATCCGCTCGACCTTGCGGCGTGCGGCGATCTCCTTCCGATGGCGGAGAAGACCATGGGAGGAAGGCCATTCTGAGAGCCATTCTGAGAGCACATTCCGGTGGAGCGAGCGTTTCGTGCCCCAACACGGACCTCGACCAGCGTCGATGATCAGCTTCAGGACGGCACGCCGTGGCATCCTCCTCGCCGTTGGGCTAGCGGCCGTCTGTGGATGGCTGGGTGGAGGACACGATGGGAGCAGCGACTGCATCGCCTCCCTCACCTCATCCATCGCAGTGCATGCCCCAGCCGTGAACGCGGCGGACAGCGGGAGCACGCGCTACGACCAGGTCATCCAGAAGTCGAGCCACAACGCCTACGGGCGCGCGGAGCCGCTCTTCGATCAGATCGTGTGGCACGGCATCCGGAGCATCGAGCTCGATGTGCACGCCAGCAAGGCGGGCAGGCCGGCACCGGTAGGCGACTGGTTCGTCTACCACGAGGACTTCCCCATGTTCCGCGACACGAGCTGCAACGCTCTGTCGGACTGCCTCGTCCAGCTCAAGGCCTTCCACGACGCCGTGCCCGATCACGACGTGGTCACGGTGTGGATCGACGCGAAGGAGACCTTCGCCGGCGATCGCACGCGCGAAGCCCTCGATGATCTGCTCGCCAAGCAGATCGGGCGCGACGCGATCGTCACGCCGCGCGATCTCGTGAACGGCTGCTCGGGCGCGACGTCCGTGCGGGATGCCGTCACGCCGCGTACGAGCCCGAGCGGCGAGAGCGCGTGCTCGTTCCCCACGCTCGACGCGCTCCGCGGGAAGTTCATCTTCGCCATCACCGGCGGCACGCTGTGCAACGGGGGGAGCCCCGTGGCGAGCTACGCGGGAGCCGAGACGCGGGAGCGCACGGCGTTCGCCGCACCGAACGTCGACCGTTCGTGCTCCATGGCCTCGTACGATCAGAAGCCGGACGTCGTTTTCTTCAACATGGCGTTCGACGACCGAGCGCATGCACGCGCCGTCCGCAATCGTGGCCTTCTGGCACGCATCTACGGTCGCGGGATCCCCGGTGGCATCGACACCGCTGCCGACTTCGAAGCCGCGCAAGCCGCGGGCGCACAGCACATCGCGACGGACATGGTGAACGCCGATCGCGACGCCTGGGCGATGGTCAATCCGCTCCGGGCCGCGCTCAAGCTGGATCGGTTCCCATTCGGTCCGGCGCACCTGAGCGACCCCTTCACGACGTTCGCGGTTCGCGCCATCAGCGGCGACATCTGGGCAAACGCCGACGACTTCTGGTTCTCCTACCAAGACGATCCGTCCGATGCCGTGTACCAGACGTTCGTTTCGGTCCCGAGCTCGCACGTCGAGTCGTTCGCGAAGGGCTGTCTGGTCGCCCGCGCCAACACCACCCCGGGCGCGCCAAACGTGTCGGTGTGTCGCACGTTCGACGGACATGCGCCGCGCGTCCAGATGCGCGCCACGCAGGATGGCCCGACCATCCCGATCATCATGCCGCTCATTTCCGGCGTCTCGGAAGAAACGCCGCCCTTCCTGCGCATGGCGGTGACCGCCAAGGGAAGCGGGAGCGAGGTCGTCGCCGACGCGTCGGTCGACGGCAAGCACTGGCACACCATCGCGCACGTCGCGGTCGCGGTGCCGCTTCCGTTCCGTGGAATCGGAGTCTCGTCGCACGGCTCGTCGGCCGTTCGCGCCGTCTTCGGCAACGTGCTTCGCTCGCACCCCGGAGAGGTCGCGACCACCGTGGTGTCCCCCTTCACGTCGAGCAAGGCCATCGGACGACAGGCACGCGGTGAGCTTCTCGCCACCGCACCTTCGCCGAAAGACTGACTCCTTTACGCTTTCCGTTTCGGTCGATGCGAGGCCGCGCGAGGGCCAGCGCGAGCGCTGATCGTGCTCGTTTGACAGTGCAGGAGGAACGGCCGCTCGCGACGTAGATTTCGAGGAATTCGGTGGGCAGTCGTGCGACCATGGCCTCATGGAAGGCGAAGGCCACGCGCCGAAGCCCCCGATGCCTCGTGGGGGCGAGCCGGTCGTCAAAGCCGAACGGCCCGTGACGGCGACGAAGAAGTCAGCGGCCTACTCGGACGCGCATTCGGAGGCCCATTCGCACGCCGATTCCGACCAAGGCGACGACATTCACACGTCGTTCGTGTCGGTGGACTTCGAAGACGTCGAAGACCTCCCGCCGAGCACCGAAGACGTCTCCGATGAAATCGACGTCGAGCTCGACGGTGATGCTTCCGTCGACAAGCTCCTCGCGATGACCGGTGAGAACTGGTCGATCGACGCGCACCGCGAGACGCTGAAAGAAGCAGGCAAGGACAAGGACCGCGAGAGCAGGTTGGCGCCGGACGCCAAGCCCGCCGTGCCGATCCCCACGCCCTTCGACTTCGGCGCCGACGAAAATACCGTTCGTCCACCCGAGCCAGCACGACCGGCCGCGCCCGGTCGGTCGGGTCCGCCGCCGCTTCCCGGTCAGGCTCCGATCGGCGCACGCGCGAGCTTTCCGCCACCTCCACCGCTTCCGCGAGAGCGCGAAGAGACCGGCTCGCTGCGCCCGCCTCCGCTCCCTTCGAATCGACCGAACCTCGGCCTTCATGAAGCGCGGGTGAAGTCGCAGCCGCCGGTCGCGCCCGCGGCGCCGCCGTCACGCAGGCCGCCGCCTCCGCCGCTGGTGCCTCGCGAGTCGACGGCCTCCTTTCCGTCGCCGCGGCCCTCGATGCAGAGCCTCCCGGCGGTGGCCACGACGGGCGAAGGCAGTGCGCTCGTCGAGCTGCTGACCACACGTATCGAGCGCCTCGAGACGAGCGAAGACAAGGTCGGCCTCGCGCGCGCCTACGTCGAGCTCTCGATCGTCCACGAAACGCTCGCTGACGATGCGCGTGTCAACGCCGCGGCGGAGAGCGCGCTCAAGGTCGATCCGGACATGGCGCCGGCGCACACCATCCTGCGCCGCAGGCTCCACTCGCGCACGCAGCTCGTGCCCATGCTTCGTCATCTCGAGCGCGAGCTCGCGGTCGTGTCGAGCGAGGCCGCGGCGATCGAGCTTCTCGCCACGCGCGCCCGCTTGCTCGAGGCCGGCGACCGCGCCGACGACGCACGCGAGGCCTGGGAGCTCGCCCTCGGCCGCGCCCCGCACCACGCCGCGGCCCTCAAGGGCCTCGAGGCCGACCTCGTCGAGCGCGCCTTCCGCGACCGCGCCAAGAGCCGCGGCACCGCTGACGGCTCGAGCGACGACGACGACGCTTGGGAAGATCTCATCGCCCACCTCGGACGCATGAGCGATGCCTACGCGGCGCAGCCGGATCTGGCGGCGTGGCTCCATGTCGAACGCGCGCGCCTCCTCGAGATGCAACTCGGACGAGTGGATGCTGCACGCGGCGCCTTCGAGCGCGCCCTGCGCCTCGATCCGGGAACGGGTCCCGTTCGCGATGCGTTCACGCTCCACGCCGCCGCTCACCACGACTCGGCGCGTCTCGCGGCCCTCCTCGCCGAGGAAGCGCGCATCGAGCAGAACCTCTCGCGTTGCGCACGGCTCGAGCTCGATGCGGCCTGCATCGCGCACACGCTCCTCGGTGACGACGTCGGCGCGATCGCTCTTCTCGAACGCGCGGCCGCACGGGCGCCGACGACGCCCCTCGTCGATCGCCGCGTGCTCGACGACCTCGTGCGCCTCTACGAACGTGCCGGTCAATGGCACGAAGCGGCTCGCTCGCGTCGCGCGCGGCTCCGCTTTTTCAACGAGGCCCCTGCCCTCGTCTACGAGCTCCGGCGCTTGGCAACCGTCGAGGAGCGCCTCGGCAACTTGGACCGCGCCATCACCGAGGTGGAGCGAGCGATCGGCCTCGACCCGGAAGACACGACGCACATCGACGAGCTCGACCGCTTGCTCGCCGCCGCGAACAAAGACGACGAGCGCATCGCGCTCTGGCACGGCGAAGCGCAACGCGTGGAGGAAGGCAGCAAGCGCGCGCGGAGCCTGGCCAAGGCAGCGCAGCTGGCCGAGACGCTAGGGCGGCATGAAGAAGCGTTGCGACACCTGCGTGCCGCGTGGGTGGCGGCGCCCGGCGACTCCGAGATCCTCGATCAGCTCTCGCGACTGATGTCGCCCGCGCCCACGGAAACGTTCGATCGCGACGTTCGCGCGCTCATCGAGCTCTATTCGCAAGGCGCGCAGTCGACGCGCGACACGGGCCGCCGCGTGGCCTACCTGGAGAAGGTCGCGCTCCTCTGGGAAGAGACGATCGGCGATCCCGTCCGCGCCGCACGGACCTACGAAGAGGTGCTTCGGCTCGAGCCCGGTCGCCGCGGCGCGATCCTCGGTCTCGAGCGAACGGCGGGACGCGTCGGTGACGATCGCGCGCTGTCCAAAGCGCTCTACGAAGAGGCCAAGCTCGCCGAAGACGGCGTCGACGTTCTCGCGCTGCGCGTCCGCTCGGCACAAGTGCTGTCACGCGTCGATGCTCCGCGCGCGCTGTCGCTGGTCTCCGAGGTTCTGGAGGTCGACGGCAATCACGTTGCGGCGCGCGCGCTCGAGACACGCCTGCACGAAGAGGCCGGGCGGTGGGAGCAGGCGGCGGCGTCGATCCGTGCGCGCATCGAGCTCGCCGTCACCTCGCGCGAGAAGACGGCTCTCTGGCTCTCGCTCGCCCACATCCAAGACGTGCGCCTTCGCTCCCCGAAGGACGCGGTCGCGTCGCTGCAGGCGGCTCGCAAGGTCGACCCGATTCACCCCGTTCCCCCGGAAGAAATCGCTCGCGTGCTCGAGGCCGCAGGAGATGCCAAGGCACTCCGCGAGGCCATCGAGCAGCTCGCACACGACGCGATCACGCCGCTCGAACGTGCGCGCCACCTCGCACGCGCGGGCGAAATCGACGAGCTACGCCTCGACGACGACGCCGCGGCCGCGGCCATTTATGCGCGGGCCCTCGCCGAGACGCCCGAAGACGAGCTCATCGCCGATCGCTTGCTGCGCGTGCTCGCACGTCGCGTGGTGACGACGGCGAGCCGCGTGGGCCCGGCGATGGTGAACACGCCGGCCTGGAACGACCTCCTCAAGCACGTGGCGAATCGCGCCGAGAAGTCGACCACGGCGGCTCAGGCGTCCGGCTTCTCGTTCCTGCTCGCATCGCTCCTCGTGACCGGCTACGGCGTGTCCAAGACGCGTACGGCGAACGATCGAAGCCCGCCCGACGGCGTCCTGGCGCAAGCCTCTCGCAAGCTCGAGACCCTCCTCGACGCCGATCCGCACCACGTGGGCGCACTGCGCATGCTCGAAGCGATCGGCCGGCGGGCTGGTCTTCGTCGCGATCCGCTGGCACGAATCCTCAAGCTCCAGGGCGAGAACTTCACCGACGTTCGCGCACGCCTCGGCGCCTTCTGGGAGCTCGCGAGCCACGAGGCCTGGCACCTCGCGGCCGGCGAGTCGGTTGCAACCTACACACGAATCCTCGAGCTCGATCCGACCGATCCGTCCGGTCTCGAGGCCGCGGTGCGCATTTCGCTGGGCCCGGCACGGCGCAACGACGTGTCGGCACGTCGGGCAGCCATCGCGGCGCTCCGATCGCTCTCGGCGCTCGCACAGGACGAGGGCGCGCGCCTCGCCACCGACGCACGCCTCGGCCTCCACCTCGAAGCACACGCCGACGAGGTCGCCGATGGCGACGCCGCGCACATGGCGGCGCAAGAAGCGCTCGAGCGCATGCGCGATTTGCTCACGCTCGATCCTCTCAGCGTGACCGGCGCCACCTCGCTCGCGCGTCTCGCCAACCGCCTCGGCGATGCCGCAGGCGCCGTGGCGGCCGCCATTTCGCTCGCCGACCTCTCGGTGCAGCCGAAGGTGCGCGCGAAGTACCTGGTCGACGCGGCGAACCTCCTCCTCAGCGACGCTCCGGAAGACGCGCTGGGCCCGATGAGCGAGCGCGAAGACCGCGCGGTCACCCTGCTCGAAAAGGCCCTCGAGGCCGATCCGAACTCCACGGTCGCCGCGAGCCGTCTCTCCGAGGTGCGCAGCTCGCAGAACCGCGCCGAGCGCCTCATCGACGTCTTCCGCGCGGCCATCGCCCGCGCTTCGGCTCGTGATGCCGTGGTGCTTCTCGGCTCGGAGATCGCCCGCGTCGCGCGCGACGAGATGGGCGAGATTGCGGTCGCCATCGAAGCGATGCGCCGCGTGCGCGAGGCCGCCCCGGATCACGTTCCATCGCTCCTCACGCTCTCGGAGCTCTTCATCGCCGAACGCGCGTGGCCCGAGGCGCTCGAGACCCTGGAAGACGTCGTCGCTCGAGGTCGCGAGACACCGCCTCGCGTCACGGCCCTCTTCGCGCTCGCGAGCGTCTACGAAAAGGTGCTTTCGCGCCCGGCCGATTCCGAGAACGCGCTCCGGCGTGCCCTCGAGATCGACAAGGACAACCCGCGGGCCATCCGCGCGCTCATCCATCGTCTCGCGGCGAAGCAGAACGAGACCGCGGCCGACGGGTCGCTGCATTCCAAAGCGCCCATCAAGCTCGAGATCGCGAGCCTGCTCGAACGGCTCACGTTGGTCGAGCCCGATCGCCGCGTGAAGTGCGACATCCTCATCGAGCTCGCAGACATTCGCTTCGGCCTGAAAGACGTCGCCCAGACCGAAAAGGCACTCATCGAGGCCGTCGCGATCTGTCCCGATCATCCACGCGCCTTCGGCCGCCTCGCCCGCTTCTACCGCACGCCGGGCGGTGGAGGCGCCGTCGACGGCGTGTCCTATGCGCGTGCGCTCGCGACCGTCATCGGACGCGGCCAGCAGCTCGGCACGCAAGACGCACGCTGGTATGCCGCGCTCGGGCGGATCGAGATCGAACAGCTCAACCGGCTGCGCGACGGCGTCACGCATCTCTCTCGCGCGCTGCAGATGAACCCGGCGCTGCACCAGTCGCGCTTCGAGCTGGCCGCGGCGTATTCGCGCCTCGGCGCCCACGACGAAGCGTCGAAGACCGTCATCTCGATGCTCTCTCCCAACGCCGCGCAGCTCTCGGGCATCGAGAACCCGTCGGCGGCGCTCGAGCTCCTCGAGCGATCGCTCAATGCCGAACGACGCGGAGAAGAGGCGATCGTGGTCTCCGAGCTCCGCGCGATCGCCGGAGATCTCGACGAAGGCCGTCACGTCTGGCTTCGTTCGCGACGCCTGAATCCCTTCGATGCGCACCACGCACCGCTCGATCGCGCCACCCTGGTGAGCCACGTCGTGCCTCCCGAGGGGCGTCACCTCTTGCTCGACATCGCCGCCGCGATCGCCGGGCTCGAATCGAAGCTGCTCCGCGCCGACATCCTGGAGATCGGCGTCTCGTCGCGCGAGCGCATCGGGCGACGTGCCGGCAATCCCACGCGCGCGCTGCTCGATCGGCTCGCCAAAGCGATCGGCGTCAACGACGTCGACCTGATCGTCACGCCGAACGTCACGCGCACGCGGGTCATCGCGCAGGACAACCTCTGGGTCCTCGTACCGAAGGCACTCACCGAGCTGCCCGAGCCCACGCAGCTCGCCTCCCTCGGACGCGCCCTTGCACGCATCGCGCTCGGCGTTCCGTGGCTCGAGGAGATCCCGCCGCCGCATATCGAGGCCATGCTCGTCGCCGCGGCGCGTGCCGTGAATCCTGCGTACGGGCAAGACGAGGTCGACGTGCTGTCGCTCAAGCTCGTTCACCAGTACGAGCCGAACCTCGTGAAGGAGCTCTCGCGCAAGCACAAGCAGGCGCTCGAAAGGCTCATGCCGCTCACGAGCACGCCGCAAGGGCGCCTCGTGCCCATCGACGTGTTCATCGGTGCCCTCGCCCGCGCCGAGCTGCGCATCGCGTATCTGCTCACGGGCGACGTGCTCGCGACGATCGACGAACTTCGAGGCCTCGATGCGGCCTTCCTCCAGGCCACCGAAACGCCGGGCCGCTCGTCGCTCGCGGCCGTGCTCAATCATCCGTTCGCAGGTGACGTGGTTCGCTACGCGCTGACCCCCGAGGCCACGGCCCTGCGTCGCCGCGTAGGCGCGACCTGGGCAGGCTGATGCCGCTCGCACGCGTGGTCACGGCGGGCGCGATCGCGTCGAACTAGCGATCTCGCTCAGAGACGCGTGCGCACGAGTCGAAGGGGTGCGTCCACGCCCTTCACGCGCGTCTCGAAGTGCTCGACGACCTTCAGCGCTTGCCGATCGACCTCCGGGAGCGCCTCGAAGACGTGCGCCTCCATGACGATCTCGCCGCTCTCTGCCAGGTGCTGGACGCGCGAGGCACAGTTCACGGTCTGACCGAAGTAGTCGATGAGATCGTTCGCACGAATGACGTAGCAAGGCCCCGCATAGAGCCCGAGCTTGAGCCCCGTGAGCTCGCCGTGCTCCTGCGTCGCTCGGAACGCTTCGAACGCGCGCAGGCACTCGATGGCACCTCGCACGCACGCCGTGGGCTCCACGAACGACGCCATGACGGCATCGCCCATGGTCTTGACGACGCTTCCGCCGGCGCCGTCGATCGCCTTGCGAAGAACGTCGAAGTGATCGTCGACGAGGCGAAAAGCGGCGGCGTCACCCGCCTTCGTGTAGAGCGCCGTCGAGCCGGTGAGGTCGCTGAAGAGGATCGCGCAGCTCGCCACTTTGAGCGGCGTGCTCGGCTTGAGGAGCTCGCGCGAGAAGAAGCGCCGGAACTCGCTCATCGTCGTCACGACGTGGGCGGTGGCCGCGAGGCTCGCGTAACCGAGCCGCTCGATCTTGACGTGCCTCGGCTCCGCGCTTGCGTTCGTGACGCGCAGCTTTCCTCCGCGAGCCACGCGCACTTCGGCCGAGGCGAACGAGGAGTCTTGGAGTGTGGCCGTGGCGTTGCTCGGACCGTCCTCGATGACGTCGAGCGACGTGGTCATTCCGCCGCGTGCGAACAGGCGATAGCGCCCGGGCTCGACCGGCACGTCGAGCTCGCGTGTGCCCGAAACGTCGATGCTCGTCTGCACGAGGACATGAGGCGTACGCGCCGGCCCGCCGATGCAGAACATGCGGTTTTGCACCTCGCGAACACTCGGATGCGGAACGAACGTGGCTTCGACCGCACGATCGAGCTCGACTCCGTACTGGATGTCACATAGCTGGCAGTGGTTCGAGTCGCCGATCTCCGAGAGCGACGAGACCTGATCATTGGCCGTTCGACAGCTCGGGCAGACGAGCGCCCAGCGAAGCTCGACGATCCCCACGGTCACCCCATGGAGCAGCGCGCGAAGCATCTCGCGCGGGTCGACACCTCGCAGCTGGGCGAGCTCGAACGGACGAATGCGCACGACATCGGCATCGGCACCGTCGCGAATGAGCGAAATGACCGCGTCGATCGCCTTTTGGTCGAGGCCTCGCTGCACGAGATCGCGCGAGCCGCGCACCAGACGCTCTTCGTTGGCGAGCGTCTTGGGCTTGAGATACGGGCTCGGCGCGCGATCACGCACGTACGCGTCGATGGCATCGGCGAGGGCGAGGATGTTCTGCACGAACCGCGCGCCTTGCAGTTTGGCGATCGGCTTGAGGAGCCAGTGGCGCGGCTCGAGCTCGAGGCGAACCGTGGCCTGTGTTCCTGCGTCGGCCGTCGGCTCGAGCTGGATGCCATAGGTGTACGCCTTGAGCGGGCCCGACCGCATCTTGCGATAGACGCTGAACGACTTCTCGTACGTCCACTCGAACGGCGCCTCTTCGTAGGACATCGTGAAGCCGCCTGTCCGCGTCTCCCCGACGAAGCGCGCGCTGGTCGGAGTGCCGCTTTCGATCGCACGAAACGTGACGGGCTCGGTGCCGATCAATCGATTCGTGCGATCGGTATCGGTGATGAGCGGCCATACGTCGGACGGCGGCGACGCGAGTCTCACGACGGACGTGACGACGACGGCAGACATGCGATGACGAAAAATACCACGAGTCGATGAAACGGCCGACCTCTCACGGCACTCGCGAAGGACGCGCTGTCGTGGCAAACTCATCGGCCGCGAGCGGCGACGTTGCACGCCGTAAACCGCAGTCTTCGTAGTCTTTGCAGTCTTCGCAGTCCCAATGCCTCGCTCCCCAGGCTTACCTTCCGAATCGCCCGAAGCGTCTTCCGAAGCGGCCCTGCCGAACGATCGGCACGGTCAGGACGGTCACGAAGACCAAGACAGGCCGGCCCCGGCGTTCATGGACGTGCGGGCGCTCGTAGCGCGTTCCCGTTCGGGCGCCAGCGAGGCCAACGCCAACGAGCCGCCGCCGCCGCTGGATCGTGCGCCAGCCCGTGCACCCTCGCCGCGTGGCGCCTCTTCGGATGCTTCGCATGCGGCGCAGGCATCGAGCGTGTACGAGAGCTCAGCCACGTCGTTCGACGAGCCGGATGATCCGGGCGGGCCGAAGCTCGAGCTCGACCATCGGCGACCGACGAAGAAGGCCGCGCCGCCGGCCAATGCCGCGCTCTGGGTCAAGATCTCCGTGGCGGCGATTGCCCTCGTCGCCGTGATCACCGCGGTGCTCCTCTTGCTGCCGCGCATCGTGCGCGATCGCGCGATCGCCGCCGGCCGCGAGGCGGGCATCGAGCTCACCATCGACAACGTGGGTGTCGGCTTTTCGGGGATCTCGTTTCGCGGAGTGACTGCGCGAGCATCGCGCATCCCCGGCGTGACGTTGGAGGTCACCGAGGTCTTCGCGAGCGGCTTCACCGCACGCGAAGTTCGCATCCAGCGACCCGAGATCACGATCGAAGGAAGCGCCGCCCCCGTGGCCGACGCGCTTGCTCGCCTCTACGAGGAGAACCGTTCGCGCTTCGCCGGGACACCGCAGAATCCGAGACGCCTCTCCGTGGTGTCCGGCCACCTCTCGTGGAACGGCATTTTCGGCGATGGCTCGCGCCTCGTGGCCGGCGAGATGAGCGCCGAGCTCGAATCGCGCGGGCCCGCGCCTGGAGAAGAGGAGGGACGCGCCAACCTCGGACGCTTCGAGATCACCACGAAGCGCGCGGTGTTCGGCCCCTGGGCGGCCACGTTCGAGCGCTCGCAGAACACCTCGCGCGCACGCGTGCTCTTCGATCCGCCCGTACCGGACGGCCCGCACGCGCTCGTCGTGTGGGGCGTCGCCCAGACTCCCCAGCTGACGATCCGGATTCCGCGAACGCCGCTTTCGAACCTCGGCTTGCGCCCCGCCGATCTCGGGCTGCCCGCCGATCCGACGAGCGAGCTCGACGCGACGATCGAAAGCAAGACGACGCCGCTCGGTCGCATCGAGTCCACCGCCCACATCGACCTCTTCCGGGCTCGCCTGGCCGGCATCACCACGCCGGTCGACGTGAAGCTGGAAGGCGGGCTCTCGGGCATCCCAGGCAAGCCTCTCGACCTCGTCCGTACCACCGCCGCATTCGGGCCGTTCGTCGCCAACGTGACCGGAACGGTGACGCCCTACGAGGCAGGTCTCCGGCTCGACGCGAGCTTCCGCACGCTTCCCATCGCTTGCTCCGATCTGGCGCGCGCCGAGGCCAAGAAGCTTGGTCCGCTCGCCGCGACCCTCCAGGAGATCGCCCACAAGACCGGCGCCGTCCGCGTCACGGGGAATGCGCAGGCATCGGGCATCGTGAAGTACGACACGAAGAGCCCCGACGATGCGAACGTCGCCTTCACGACGCGCGAAACCTGCGGCCTCTCGCTGTTCGGGCTCTGAGCCGCCGAAAAGCGCGGCTTGGAGGACATTTTCCCCACGAAAACCCACGAAATCGGACCTAGCGCGAGCGCATGCTCGCCCTTCCTCGTGACATCCCCCCGCTTTGCCGCTATGAGGGCGACCGCCATGCGTGGATTCCTTCAGCCCTCCCTCCGCAACAACCCCACCGACTCGCAGACCGGCTTCGCGGCCCTCTCGCGTCACCGCCGCGCGCACCTCGCCGAGGCGGCGAAGACCACCCTCGTGAAGGCCTCGCAGTGGGCCCGCGGTGAGGCGGTTGCCCCCGAAGTCGCCGACGCGCTCGATCAGCAGTTCAAGGCGTTCGCCGCGAAGAAGAAGGCTGGCTGAAAAGCCCCTGCTTACGACGTGGATAAGGCGCGCTCCCGATGGGATGCGCGCCTTTCTGCGTTGGTCTGCGTTGGCCTTTTCGTAACGGTCGTCGCGGAGATCAGCCGCGGCGCTTCGCGAAGTCCTTCATGAACGCCGCCAGGGCGTCGACCCAGGCCGGCTCGACGGCGTTGTAGATCGACGCGCGGATGCCGCCCACGGAGCGGTGGCCCTTGAGGCCGATCATCTGCTGCGCCTCGGCCTCCTTCACGAAGGCCTCTTCGAGCTCCGGCGTCGGCAAGCGCCAGACGACGTTCATGATCGAGCGGCAGGCCTTGTCGACCGGGCAACGATAGAACCCGCCCGAGCCGTCGATGGTGTCGTAGAGCGCGGCTGCCTTCTTCACGTTGCGCGCCTCGATGGCGGCAACGCCGCCTTCGCTCTTCAGCCAGGCGAGCGTGTTGCGCACGAGGTAGATCCCGAACGTCGGCGGCGTGTTGTAGAGCGACTTGTTCTCCGCGTGCGTGCGGTACTGGAAGATTGCCGGGAGATCTTTGCGGCCGCGATCGAGCATCGACTTCTTCGCGATGACGATCGTGACGCCGCTCGGCCCGATGTTCTTCTGCGCGCCGCCGTAGACGACATCGAATTGCGTCATGTCCACGCGACGGCCGAGGATGTCGCTCGACATGTCGCAAATCAGCGGCGCCTGCACCTTCGGAAATGGGGTGCTCGGTCCGAGTGCGTACTCGACACCGTGGATGGTTTCGTTGCTCGTGCAGTGCACGTAGGCCGCGCCCGGCGTCAGCGAAAGCTCGTCTTGCCGAGGCACGCGCACGTAGGTCTTGTCCTGCTGCGTCGAGGCAGCCATGTGAACCTCGCCGCCGTTCGCCGCCTTCGACATCGCGCGCGCTTCGGAGACGGCCTTCTCACCCCAGGCGCCGGTCACGATGTAATCGGCCGTCTTCCCCGCCTCGAGGAAGTTCATGGGGATCTGCGCGAACGCCATCGAAGCGCCGCCCTGGACGAAGAGGACGTCGTAGTCCTTCGGGAGCTCGAGCAGCTCGGCAACCAGAGCCGTCGCCTCGTGATGCACCTTCTCGTAGACCTTGCCGCGATGCGAGTGCTCCATGACGCTCATGCCCGAGCCATCGAAATCGATGAGCTCGTCGCGAGCGCGTGCGAGCGCAGCGAAGGGTAGCGACGCGGGACCAGCGTTGAAGTTGAGAGCGCGGCTCATGGCGAAGCAGGGTAGCGCGCCTCGACGGGCCTGGGCAGGCGTGGCGGAGAGCAACGTGGGAGTCGGGCCCTGCAACGAGCGCCCACACCCGCGAAATTCTTGGCTATGCTGCCGCACGTGGAAAGGGCGTCTCGTTTTGCAGGTTTTCTTGGCCGCAGGTACGCCGTGCTCGTTACGATCGCCGTGGGGTTGGTCACGAGCGGTTGCAACGGCAAGGCAACACCCGCCGACTGCACCGAGATGCTCGACAAGTACATCGACATGGTCATCGCCGGAGATCCGGAGCTCGCTCAGCTCCCCCCGAACGAAGCCCGTGCCGCGCGCGAAATGAAGAAAGCAGTACGAAAGGCCGATCCGAGTTACCGGCGGGTCGAGCAGCAGTGCGAATCCGAGATCTCGCGAAGTGAATACCGCTGCGCGATGAAGGCCCCCACCCCGGAGACCTGGCAAGCATGCATCGACTGACCTCTCTTTCTTCGAGCGCCTTCGCTCTGACCACGACGGCCCTGCTCGCACTATCGACTGCCGTGGGTTGCGGCGGTGGAGGCAAGCCGGCCGAGGGCCCGGGCGAAGCCGCCGACAGCGGCGCAGAGCCGAGCGGCGAATCGGGCGAGAACGCAGCTTCCTCCGAAGGAGACGGCGGAGCGCCGGTCGAGAAGAAAGACGAGTGCGTCGGCTTCGACATCGGCAACATCGAAGACGTCCTCATGAAGAGCGCGTGTGAAGAGCCGTCGGCCAAGCCCGACTCGCTTCCCACGGTCGACATGAAGGGCAAGCTCGAGGTCACCGTCGCGGCAAGCCCCACCAAGGTGGCCCCCGGAGGCAAGTCGGACCTCGTCGTCACCTTCGCCAACAAGACGAAGGCTCCCCTCACCCTCCACTTCCGTATCGACCCCGTTCCGCGCTTCGACACCGAGACGTTCGACGCGAAGAACAAGCGCGTCGACATGCCGGCCGGCAATCCGCCTCCGCCGCCGAAGGGCCAGTCGGCCCCGCCGCCGAGCGAAGTGAAGGCCGCGAAGGTCACCATCGCGCCGAACGGCTTCGCGCGCGCTCGCGTACCGTGGGAAGCGGTGAAGATGAAGTGGGCGCCCGAGAAGGTGCGCGGCACCTCGCCCGAAAAGGGCTATCCGCGCAACCCCGCCGGCCCGCTCCCCAAGGGTAAGTACACGGTCAAGGTGAAGACGCCGCTCGTCGGTGTCTCCGAAGGCAGCGACCACGAAGTCAGCGCACCGAAGGTCGAACTCGAGATCGGCGGATGACACAATCGGATCTCGAAGGGGGCAAGTCGCGCGGGTCGTTCCGAGCCGTGTTCTTCGGCACCCCGCAGTTCGCGGTGCCTTGTCTCGATGCGCTCGTCGAGATCGCCGACGTGGCCGCCGTCGTGTGTCAGCCGGACAAACCGGTGGGCCGTGGGCTCGAGCTCACGGCCCCGCCGGTCAAGCAGCGCGCGCTCGAGCTGGGCCTTCCCGTCGTGCAGCCCACGAAGCTCCGCACGGGCGAGTTCGCGGCGTGGCTTCGCGAGCAGAAGGTCGACGTGGCGCTGGTCGTCGCCTACGGGCGCATCCTTCCGAAAGACGTTCTCGATGCACCGCGCCTCGGCTGCGTGAACGTGCACGCGTCGCTCCTGCCGAAGTACCGCGGCGCTGCGCCCATCACATGGGTCGTCGTCAACGGTGAGCCGGAGACCGGCATCACGCTCATGCAGATGGACGAGGGCATGGACACCGGTGCCATGCTCGAGCAGTTCAAGACGCCCATCGAAGCCGACGAAACGGCCGGCGAGCTCTCGGAGCGCCTCGCCTCTCTCGGCGCCCTCGCTACCCGGAAGGGTCTGCCGAAGTACGTGGCCGGAGGCTACACGCCCATCGCGCAGGATCACGACACGGCGACGATGGCGCCGATGCTGAAGAAGGAAGACGGGCGGATCGACTTCTCGAAGGCCGCCCGGGCCGTCCACGATCACGTGCGCGGCATGACTCCTTGGCCCGGCGCATTCACGACCGCTCGCGGCAAGACACTCAAGATCCACGAGACGCGCGTGACCGACGTTCCCGCCGGCCAAGCCGAGCCTGGCACGGTCGTGATGGCGGACAAGTCACGCGTCGTCGTGGCATGCGGAGAGCGCGGAATCGAACTTCTCCGCGTTCAACTCGAAGGCAAGAAAGCCATCGAAGCCAAAGACTGGTTCTTGGGACGCGGCGTCGCCGAGGGCGACAAGCTCGGAATCCTACCGAGCGCCGGCTGAGTCCACGGAAGGCGGCCACGTCTCCCACCTGGCCGTCCTCAGACGAACGAGCGGCGGCGACCGGAGTAGCCCAGCAGGGCGAGGACGATCAGCGAGCCGACGATGCTGCCGAAAATCCCCGACGTGTGGAACGCGAGGATCGAGTCACCGCCGAGCAAGCTTCCTAGGAAGCCGCCCACGAACGATCCCACCACGCCGACGAGGCCCGTCGCGAGCAGGCCCATGCTCTGATTGCCGGGCATGATCGCTCGCGCGATGAGACCAACGACGATTCCGAATACGAAGAAAACGAGGAGGGCAATCATGCTCTCGGGTTTTGCAACGCCCGAGCCACGCCCCACGCTCCTCCGAGAACTCCTCGCAATGACGGACGGATAGCGTCGTCGCTCACATGCTGCCGAACGCGGCCGTCGGACGGACGACGTGGGATCACGTCCCGCTCCCCTGCCTTACGCGAAATCGTGGGTCAAATTGGCCCGCATCACTCGCAGCGGCGGAAGGGCTTGCCTTCGACGTTCGGCGACGCCCCCGCACTGCACGTCGAGCCGGTCGTGCAAAGACCGTCGACCGTGCAGTCGCGCGAGCACTTCCCCGTGTTGCGATTGCAGTGGCCGAAGAAGCAGTCGGAGTCGACTCCGCAGCCATCGCCGATCTCCCCCTTGCCGTTCGACGGTAGACAGAGACCGATTCGATTGCCGCCGATCGAGCCAAGCGCGGTGCACGCGAAGCCGAACGCGCAGCCGCCTTGGTAGCGACACGAATCGACGCACGTGTCACCGCCGGCCCCCGACGTGGTGGTCTGGGCATTGCAGTTGACGGCAGGCGCATTCGGAATCGTGAACGACGTGAGGTTCATGTGCTGCGCGTCGTTGCAGATGTTCACGACCGCCCCGACGCCGTTGCACGCGTACTCCGCGGGCTCCCCGCCCGCGAGCGGTCCGTAGACGTCGCCCGGCCGCCGGCAGACACCATCGCAGGTCCATGGGGCGAGTCCCTGGGCACGCTGAGGACAGTCCGCGGCGGAGTTGCAGGCGAGCGTGCAGCTCGAGACGAGGCCGGTCTCGTCGCACGCCACCGGAGCAATGCACTCGGCGTTGACGCCGTCTCCGCACGGCGCCTCGGCCTTGACGCACACGCGCTGCGCGGATGCCCCCACGGCCTGACACCCGTAGCCGTTCGGGCAATCGGCGCCCGTCTGACAAGAAACGGTGCAGTACTTCTGGTTGATCAAGCAGAAGGAGTTGCACTGGTTCGCAGCGGTGCACGTTCGTCCAACGTCGCTGATCGCGCAGCGTGACTGCCCGTTGAAATCGACGCAGCGTGTCCCCTGCATGCAGTCCGACGTGCTCGCGCAGGTCTTCGTGCATCGCTTGGGCCCGCCCACGTAGAGCGTCTCGCAAACGCCGGAGGCGCAGTCGGAGCCCGACGTGCACTTGTCGAGCAGCACCTTCGCGCCCGGTCCCGTCGTGCTGTCTCCTCCTCCGCTGTCCTTGGGGCCCGTCGTTCCGCCGTCGTCGCCCGGCTTCGTTCCCGAGTCGTTCGGCGGAATCGTGGTCCCGCCCTCGCCGCCGCCGTCGACCGTTTCGGAGCTGATACCGCTCCCCGGCTCGCATTGCGCAACGCCATTGCAGACGTAGCCGCGCGGACAGTCGATCGTCGCGTCGACGCAGTCCTTCTTGCACGTGCCGTCGCTGCAGTACGAGCCGAGACAATCGCTGTTGTACCGGCACTCGCCTTCGCTCGCGCAGCTCGACGCCGAAACAGCCACGAAGCCCGAAACGACCAGCGAAACGAAGAGCGACCGGAAGGTCATGATGGAAGGCTAATTCATGAGCTCGACCGAAATCACGGTTCAGGCCGCGCTGAGACGCAATCGCAGCGTGCCGCGGCGCGGCGCCTTGCATTCGGCCGCCAGAGAGCGAAAGTTGCGGTTCCTTGGCGACGACGAAGGTTCGATCCACACAGGCCGCGAAGCCGACGACGCCGACGACGAAAGAGGCGAAGACCCGCCGGGCAAGGGTCGCGGACGCCGGCGCGCTCGCGACCTTCCACCCTGCAGTTCGAGCATGGTTCGAAGAGACGCTGGGCCAGCCGACCGACGTCCAAGCCCAGGCCTGGCCTCGCATCAGCGCGGGTGAAACGACGCTTCTGCTCGCACCGACCGGCTCCGGCAAGACGCTCGCCGCCTTCCTTTCGGCCATCGATCGGCTGGCGCGGTCGGAGGAGCCCGACCCCAAGGCGCGCCTGCGCGTGCTTTACGTCTCCCCACTCAAGGCGCTCGCGGTGGACGTCGAGCACAACCTGCGTGCTCCGCTCCGAGGGATCACCGAGGTCGCACGCAAGCGAGGCGAGGTCCTTCGCGACGTCGAGGCGGCGGTTCGAACCGGCGATACTCCCCCCGGCGAGCGCACCAAGATGCTGCGCTCCGCGCCCGACATCCTCATCACCACGCCCGAGTCGCTCTATCTCCTTCTGACCTCGAGGCAGCGCGAAATCCTCTCGTCGGTCGACACGGTCGTCATCGACGAGATCCATCAGATGGCCGCGAACAAGCGCGGCGCACATCTGTTTCTCTCGCTCGAACGGCTCGAAGCGTTGCGAGGCGGCAAGCCCGTGCAGCGCATCGGCCTGTCCGCAACGCAGCGCCCGCTCGAAGAGATCGCGTGCATGCTCGGCGGCTTCGAAACGCCGGCGACGCGTAGCAAGAAGGCCGTGGCGCGACCGGTCGCCATCGTCGACGCGTCGGCGAAGAAGGCGCTCTCCATCACGGTCGAAGTCCCCCCTCCCCTGCCCATCCCGCAGACCGACGAAGCCATCGTCGAGCAGACGCGGAGCATCTGGCCGCAAATCCACGTGCGCCTCGTCGAACGCATCCGCGCGGCGCGGTCGACGATGATCTTCGTCAACAGCCGAAGGCTCGCCGAGAGACTCGCCGCCGCCCTGAACGACGTCGCCGGTGAAGAGCTCGCGCTCGCCCACCACGGGTCGGTGGCCAAGGAGACGCGCAAGGCCATCGAAGAGCAGCTCAAGAGCGGCGAGCTGCGCGCCATCGTCGCCACGTCGTCGCTCGAGCTCGGCATCGACATGGGTGCCGTCGACCAGGTCGTCCAGGTCGAGTCGCCGCCGTCGGTCGCGTCGGGCATCCAACGCATCGGCCGTGCGAGCCATCACGTCGGCGGCGTTCCTACGGGTGTCCTCGTACCGAAGCACAAGCAGGATCTCCTGGCCTGCGCCGCAGCCGCGGCCGGCATCGAAGCGGGCGACGTCGAAGAAACGTACTACCTACGAAACCCACTCGACGTCCTCGCACAGCAGATCGTCGCGATGGTGGCGATCGGACTCACGCTGCCGGAAGCGACGACGCGCGGTCGCAAGAAGGTGGGGATCACCAGCGATCGGCCCGTCGAAACCGACGTCGAAGCGCTTTGGGAGCTCGTTCGCCACGCGGCGCCGTTCGCCGATCTTCCTCGCGCGAGCTTCGAGGGCGTGCTCGACATGCTCGCCGGCCGCTATCCGAGCGACGAGTTCGCCGATCTTCGGCCGCGCATCACGTGGGACCGCAAGCGAGGCATCCTCACGCCTCGCCACGGGTCGCTGCGCCTCGCGATCTTGAACGGCGGCACCATCCCCGACCGCGGCCTCTACGGCGTGTTCCTCGCGGACGGCGGCAAAGAGACGTCCAACAAGAACAAGTCGAGCAAGCGCGTCGGCGAGCTCGACGAGGAGATGGTCTTCGAGCTGCGCGAGGGCGAAGTGTTCCTCCTCGGCGCGTCGTCGTGGCGGGCCGAGGAGATCACGCGGGACCGCGTCCTCGTCACCCCGGCGCCCGGCGAGCCCGGCAAGATGCCGTTCTGGCGCGGCGATCGCGCGGGGCGCACGCGGGACTTCGGAAAGCGCATCGGCGCACTCGCACGCATCATCGACGAGGGACCTCCGAAGAAAGCCCTCGAAACGCTGCGCAAGGAAAACCGGCTCGATGCGCGTTCGGCCGACGATCTCGTGACCTACGTACAGCGCGAGGCCACCGCGTCCGGCGCCGTTCCGAGCGATCGCCACATCGTGGTCGAACGCGTCCCCGACGAGCTCGGCGATCTGCGCATCTGCCTGCTCTCTCCCTTCGGTACGCGTGTCCACACGCCATGGGCGATGGCCGCTCTCGCCCGTCTTCGGCAAGCCCGTGCGGGTGACATCCAGGCCGTATGGTCCGACGACGGCATCGTCTTCCGAGTTCCGAGCGGCGAAGCACCGCCGCCGGTCGATCTCCTCTTTCCTTCGGCCGAAGAGATCGAAGACATCGTGACGCGCGAGCTCGGACGCACCTCGCTGTTCGCGGCGCGCTTCCGTGAGGCCGCCGGGCGAGCGTTGCTCCTGCCGCGACGTTCGGTCGGAAAGCGCACGCCCCTCTGGGCTCAACGCAAGCGCGCCGCGGACCTGCTCTCGGTGGCTACGCAGTACCCCTCGTTTCCGGTCGTCCTCGAGACGTACCGCGAGTGCCTGCGCGACGCCTTCGACATGCCCTCGCTCGTGTCGGTGCTGTCCGACGTTGCTTCGCGGAAGATCACCGTCACCACCGTCGACCTGCCGACGCCGTCGCCGTTCGCCGCCTCGCTCTTGTTCTCGTTCGTCGGCAACTTCCTCTACGACCCCGACGCGCCGGCGGCCGAGCGACGCGCGCATGCGCTCACCATCGATCATGCCCAGCTGCGCGAGCTGCTCGGCGAAGCGGAGACGCGCAAGCTTCTCGACCCGGAGGTGATCGAGGAGCACGCGCGCCTTCTGCAGCGCCTGGATCGCACGCTAAGACACGCCGATGCCGTGCAGGATCTGCTGCTCTTGCTCGGAGATCAGTCGGAAGCGAGTCTCCTCGCCCGCGCAGAAGCCCCTGACGAGGCGCGCGCATGGCTGTCCGAGCTCGAAGCGGAACGGCGCATTCTCCGCATTCGCATGGCGGGCGACGAGCGATTCATCGCTGTCGAAGACGCCGGTCGCTATCGCGATGCGCTCGGGGTGAAGCTCGTGGCCGACCTGCCGGACGCCTTCGTTGCGCGCGTCGACGACGCGCTCAACGGCCTCGTTGCCCGTCACGCGAGAACGCATGGGCCGTTCACTTCGCACGACCTTCGCGCGCGCTTCGGGCTCGACGAGAAGACCTTCGAAGAGCCGCTCGAGCGCCTCCTTGCTTCGGGCAAGGTCGTGGCCGGTGCCTTCCTCGAGGCGAATGCAGGTGCCGACGCCGAGTACTGTGATGCCGAAGTCCTCCGGACGCTCAAGCGCAAGACCCTCGCTCGGCTCCGCAAGACCATCGAACCCGTGTCACCGGCGGCGTTCGCGCGCTTCCTCGCCGAATGGCAGCACGTGGGGGGCGACCGGCACGTGACCGGCGACGTCGATGCCCGTGCGCGAGGCGATCTCCTTCGCGCGATTGGCAGCCTCGAAGGCTGTCCCGTTCCGGCGTCGGTCCTCGAGTCGGAGGTGCTGCCGGCTCGCGTGCCCGGATACCGACCGCATCAGCTCGATCGGCTGCTCGCCACCGGCGAGGTCGTGTGGGCTGGCCTCGAGTCGATCGGCGGCACCGACGGACGCATCGCGCTGTACCTCGCCGAGAACGAACCGCTCCTCGCACGCCTCCCCGAAGACGCCGAAAGTCGCCCGAGCTCACCGCTCCACGAGAAGCTGCGGGAGCTCTTCGGTCGACGAGGAGCACTCTTCTTCGCGGAGATCGCGCGCTCGCTCGGCCTTTTCCCCGCGGACATCGGCGGCGCGCTCTGGGACCTCGTTTGGTCCGGCGAGGTCACGAACGACTCGCTCGACCCGTTGCGCGGCCTCGGGCGCAAAGAGGAGCGGCGCGGTCGACCTGGTCGTGCGCCTCGTGCGCGAACGCACGCCGCCGAGGGCCGATGGTCGCTTCGTCGGTCACGCTGGGAGAAGGATCCCTCGCCCACCGAGCGCGCAGCCGCCATCGCGCGCAGCTGGCTCGAACGCTACGGCGTGGTTCTGCGTGAGGTCGCCCAGGCCGAGAGCCTCACCGGCGGCTTCGGTCCCTTCTACGACGTGTACCGAGCCCTCGAAGATCAGGGGCGGGTTCGTCGCGGATACTTCGTGGCCGAGCGCGGCGCCGCGCAGTTCGCCTTGCCCGGCGCCGACGAGCGACTGCGAGCGACGAGCTCGAAGCCGCGAGAGCCGCAGGCGCTCGTGCTTGCCGCGACCGATCCGGCCAATCCTTGGGGATCGCTCTTGCCGTGGCCTGCGTCGCCTGGCCCGCGTCCCCAGCGAGCGCCGGGTGCACGCGTCGTGACGTCCGACGGAGAGCTTCTTGGCTGGATCGCCCGCGGGGGCCATCATCTGGCCACGTTCCTCCCGGCGGACGGAGACGCACGTGCCGCGGCGCTCGATACGCTCGTGCTTGCTCTCATCGATCTCTCACGACGGGAGCGCACGACGATCCAGCTCGGTACGATCGACGAGCACGCGGCGCCCGAGAGCCCGCTCGCGCCGCTCTTCGCGAAGCACGGATTCGCCGCGCGTCAGGGCGCCCTGGTCCGCATCGTCGACCGCCCTGCGCGCGAGCCCGAGCGCGAGCGCGAACGAGACAACGACGACAACCTCGATGACCAGGGCGAGCTGCGCCTATATTTCCCGCGATGAGTCGCTCCTATCCTCGAACCGAGGCCTTCCTCGACGAGATGCGCGCCGAGTTCCCCTCGTTTCGCATCGCGAAGAAGCGCACGAGCCGGCTCCAGCGCAGCATCCATATTGCCCTTGCCCTGGTCACGTTCGGCGGGCAACGCGTGTATCTTACACAATACCATACGGTGCTCTTCGGCGTGCTCTGGGTGCCCGACGCGTGGGACCGCATGAGCGACGACGACCGTTACATCCTGCTTCGCCACGAGCGCATCCACCTGCGCCAGCGCAGGCGCATGGGCGACGTGGCCATGGCCTTCGTTTATCTCGTGCCGTTTTGCCCGCTCTTTCTCGCCTACGGCCGCGCGCGGATCGAATGGGAGGCGTACATCGAGACCATCCGTGCGACTGCCGAGATCAAGGGCGTCGCGGAGGCCGCCTCCCTTCGTGAGCACATCGTGGCGCGCTTCACGGGGCCCGACTACGGGTGGATGTGGCCCTTTCCAAAGATCGTGAATCGATGGTTCGACGAAGCCCTGGCCGACGCACGCGCGGAGTTCGGTCGATGAAGCGTGGAGCACGCCTGGGGGTCTTGCTCGGCATTCTCGGTCTGTCGCTCGTCGCCTGCGCGCGCTGCAGCGGCATCGGCGGTCCGCCTCCGAACGTGCGGCTCTCGAGCTTCGATGCGGGCGCACGCGAAGCGCCTCGGGCGAGCGAGGGCTGCGGACGGCCTCGGCCCGCGAGCGCGACGAGTCACGACGTCATCGAAGCGCCCGAGCCCAACGGCGAAAAGAGGGCTCGTTCCTACGAGCTCGTGGTGCCCGCCGACTACGATCCGCGGCATCCGTATCCGCTGGTGTTCGCGTTCCACGGCTCCGGCGGCGACGGTTCGGGTTTCGGGGTTACGAGAAGCTCGAGACCTTGTCGGACCACAGCGTCATCACCATCTACCCCGACGCGGTCGTCAGGCGCATGTGGGGAGACCACTTCGCTACGCACTGGGGGAAGTCGGAGGACCTGCCTCTCGTCGATGGCCTCGTGGCACGCATGAAGAGCACGCTCTGCATCGACGAGTCGCGCATCTTCGCGTTCGGCTGGAGCTCGGGCGGATACTTCGCCAATCAGCTTGGCTGCGTCCGCCCCGACACGTTCCGCGCGATCGTGTCGCTGTCGGGCGGCGGTCCGGAGAACGTCACGTGCACGCGACCGATGGCAGCGTTCTTCCAACACGATCGCGACGACGGATCGGTGGCGTTCTCCACGGGCAAAGAGAGCCGCGAGATCTGGCGGAAGACGAACCGATGCACCGGCACGCAGAGCGAGCGTGATGGCTGCACGATCTACGACGGCTGCGCGGCGCCGGTCGTGTGGTGCGAGACGAGTACGAACGGGCACGGGCCGTCCCGATCGGGAACGGCCGCGGCGTGGACGTTTCTGAGCGCGTTTTGATCAGGAACGCTGCGCGAACACGGCAAGCAGACGCGAACGGAGACGGACGGCACCGAGCGAGAGCTTCATGCGTCCCCACCCATACACACGGAGTGCCACCCTCGAGGTCCGATCTACTCTCGAGTAAATTCAAGCACTTGACCTCAATGTCAGTCATTTCTGGGTGACGGATCGGCCCTCGTGGCCTGGGCGATTCGTTTACCAGGTCGTCACCGGGCAGGATCCGTTTCCCCTTGCTTCGACGACTCCGGAACGCTGGCATCTGCCCATGGATCCCTACGCGCCGATCAACGGCATCTCGCTCGAGCGCTACGCGGAGCTCTGCGCCGACGTATCGGAGACCCAAGATCCGGACAGGCAGGCCGAGATCGTCGCCCAGAAGGGTGTCACCCGGACCGATTGGGAAGCCGCCAAGGCCGGCTGGACGGCGCGCATGCAGGACATGAGCCTCATGGGCCAGGTCGCCACGCGCTACATGCCTCTCTATCAGGCGGCCCTCGGAAAGAAGAACCCGGCGCCGCGTGTGGGCTTCGAAGACTACGTCGCGATGAGCGGCTGCGTGCCCGTCATCGGCTACGAAGGAATGCTTGCACATTACAGAATCACGCAAGCACACTGGACGCAGATCGCCAGCCAGTGGAACGCCGTCATCCCGACGAACCCGCAGTACGCGCAGTTCGGAATGCTGGTGCAGCAGGAGGCGGCTCGTATTCGCGCCGGTGGCGCCCCTCGGCCCGTGAACTTCGGAGCGCCTGCGCCCGCACAAGCGGCTCCGAATCCCTACGGCTATACCCAGCCCGCTGCGCCGGGCGCATATCCGGCACCGAATGCTTGGCCTGCCCACCAGCAGCCGTACAACGGCGCGCAAGCGTCCAACATCGGCGCGCAGTTCGGATCGGCCATCGCAGCCTTCGGCTCAGCCTTCGGCTCACTCGTGAACAGCGCCGTGGGCGCCTACTCGATCGGCGCCCCCGTCATGGTGCAATGGTCCGACGGCAATCGCTACCCGGGCACCATCGCGCAAGTGCACGCCGGTCAGCTGCAGATCGGCTTTCCGGATGGACGGCTGGTCTGGGTGCCCGAGCAGTACGTCACGCTCCGCTGAGAGCGCACGGGTCGGAGCTCACTTCGCGCGCGCGTAGAGCTGCACGCCGATACGACCCGAGCCCTTCTTCGCGGCGACGTCGATCTTGTACGGCACGGCGATGGGCAGGAGCGGACAGAGCGCGTTCGCTTTGCCCTTGCCGATGATCGGCGTGTTCTTGTCGTTGGCGCCCGACGCTCCCGCCTGGATGTTGTAGAGCGGCGGCGCCATGAGCTTCACCTCGAGCTGCGAAACGCCGCCCGTGGGCGAGAAGCCGACGACCGAGTAGCAGAGGTTCGGCTGCAGGTTCACGACCATTGCGAAGTGTTCGCCCTCGGCGAGCGTCGCGCGCCCCGGTTGCCCGTCGGGGTTCATGCCCGGAGCCGACGTGTTGGCGGCCGTCTTGATCGCGAGGTCGATCGCGACGTCGGTCGCGTCGTTGAGCACGTTCGGTGCCGACGCGCTCGCCGAGGGAGCCGGCGCCACGCTGGACGAGGTCATCGGCGAAGGAGCGCTGGCCGAAGCGCTCGGCGGCATCCAAGGCGTCCCCTGCCCGGCATCTCCCCACACACCTGCATCCGCAGTCGGCGCGGCCGGCGGGGGCTGCTCCTTCGAACAAGCCACCGGCACGAAGGCAGCAACGACGAGGAGGCCAAGAAAGGGAAGACGCTTCTGCATGGTGCACGCACCTTATCTCATCCCGGTCGGTATCGCCTCCCGAAGACGGCCCGCG
Source organism: Labilithrix luteola (assembly GCF_001263205.1). Lineage (GTDB taxonomy): Bacteria > Myxococcota_A > Polyangia > Polyangiales > Polyangiaceae > Labilithrix > Labilithrix luteola. Next base: position 8,126,493 of record NZ_CP012333.1, on the reverse strand, counting down.
CGATTTTCGCCACAGTGGCTCAGATCCTTGTAGGGTAAGGCGCGTAACGGGCCGTACAGGCACAAGGAGAATCCGGGATGGGTCTTTCGGTACGTCGTGGCATGTTCGCCTTCGCCATCTTCAGCGCACTCCCGCTGCTCGTCGCGTGCCCGAAGAAGGAAACTCCGCAGGTCGACGCCGCGCCTCCCCCGGCGCCCGCGGTCGTCGAAGACGCGGCTCCCACGCTCCTCGTCCCCATGGAAGAAGACGCGGCGACCGACGCTGCTGCCGATGCCGACGCCGCGAAGAAGGCGACCGGCCCCGGCGTTCCGACCAACGTGGCACGCCTCAAGCAGTGCTGCGCGCAGCTTCGCACGCAGGCCAAGGCGATGGGCTCCTCGCCGGAAGCCGGCATGATCACCGCCGCCGCCGCGCAGTGCGATACGATGGCTGGAGGCCTCGGTGCGAGCGGAACCGCTCCCGAGCTGGGCGTGATCAAGGGCCTGCTGGCCGGTCGCAACATCCCGCCGATCTGCGCCGGTTTCTGAGCGCCGACCGACTCTGATAAACGAGGCAGCCGCCCAAAGGTGGCTGCCTCGTTTCACTTCGTGATTCGCACGAGCGACGCGGGCGCCACGCGCTTGTGGTCGGCGTCGAACGCACCGTCGCTCGAGAAGAAGACGGAGCTCGCGTCCATCGTTGCGTGCTCGAGCGTATCGTCGACGGCGATCGTCTTGGGCTCGCCGCCGGTCTTCGAGATGGCGAGCACCGACGCGCGATGGCCTCCGCGCCCCGAGAGCACGTACACGTTCGCGTCGTCGAGCCAGGCGCGTCGGACGGCCGGCTGCTCCTTGGCGAGGAACTCCACGTCGCCGCCTGCCTTGGGAACGCGCGCCACGATGCCTGCGCGCTCGGCCGCGGAAGAGCTCCAGCTCACCGCGCAGAAGTACACGTGCGTGCCGTCGACCGCGAGGCCCGCGGCTTCGTCCGGAAGCTTGCCGGCGAGCAATTTCGGCTGCCCGCCCTTCTTCGAAACGCGAAAGACACGCGCGCCGGACGAATCCCCTGCCGGCCCCGCGCCCTTGGGCGTCGTGAAGTAGACGTTCTCGTCGTCGAACGCGAAGGCCATGGCCCCCTTCGTCGCGACGGTCTCGGGTTTGCCGTCTTTGCCGACATGCTTGTCGTCGATCCACAAGCCGTCGCGATCGACCGCCATGGTGCTCGGCGCGATGCCGGTAATCACGTCGGACGGTGAGCCGCCCGCGAGCGGAATGCGCACGACGCGCCCGGTCGGGCCGTTGGGCTTCGAGAGATCGCGGCTGACGGCGACGTAGAGCGAGGAATCGTCCGCCGCGAGACTGCTGATCCCTTCGAGGTCCAGATGCTTCTCGAGCTGACCGCCGCCAATGGGCACCGACCAGAGACGCGCCGCGGGCACGTACATCGGTCCGCTCGTCCAGCGCGTGACGTTGGTGAGCACCCAGAGGCGCCCACCCGCGACCAGCATCTTGTCCCACGTATCGTCGTTCGCACGATTCGCGAGCACCGTGCGCGTTCCACTCTTCGGCGGCGGAGCGACCTCCGGCTTGCTCGTCGCCGGAGGCGGAGGCTGGCTGGCAACGGGCCCCGGCTCCTCGTGCGGCGGCGTCGGTTGCGGCGGGACTTCGGCCGCCTTGCATGATGCGAGGACAACCAGCCCAACCAGCCCAACCAACCTACCGAGGCCACGAACCTTCATGGCCGCGCACTCTAGCAGGCCGTCGATACTTCTCGATGCTCAGCGCACTGGCACTTCGACCTTGGTGATCGGTCGACTGCCAGCGCCGCCCGAGTAGCCGTAGCTCGCGGCATAGCCCGTCCCCCAAACGGTGACGGAAAAGGGGCCGTCGCTCTTCGTCTCGTGGCGCCCTGCTGCGCACGTGCCGGTGGCTGGCGCGAACGTCTTCGTCAGATCGACCCACGCATATTCGTATTCTCCGCTTGATCCGAGTGGGTGAAAGCCTTGGACCTCACCCACGCAATCGAGCTCGACGGGCATGAATCCCTTGGTCGACCTGCGCCGTACGAACGTGAGCGAGGTTTCCGGGAACGTAAAGTCCGCGAAGAATACGTAGCGGTCGAGGAACTGATCCGTCGGCACGATGTTGACGAAGTCGGGATCGCCGTCGGTCAGCGCTGCGTATCCACCGTTGTAGACCGCGCCGGTCATTAGGACCGATGCATAAATGGGATGATCGGCGTCTTGGCTTTTTACGACGACCAGATCGTCGGTCATGAAGCTGGCCACCTCGCCGGCGCGAAGAACGGAAGGAGCATCGCGAGGCCTTTGGGGATCATACGTGAGGACCGTGCCATCGATGGCGCCGACCAGGCGGTATGGCACGACCTCGCGCCGCTCTCCGGCGGCAGCAAGTCGGCTGTGATACGGCACGAGCGCGTATTCGGACCCCCACTGCGCGAGCGGCGGAATTTGTTGCTGGAGAATGTCACATGCCTGGACGCTCTCGGGAACGAACGTGCATGTCGCCCCGCCGAAGAGCCCGACCGGCTTGTTCGATTCGATCGGACTTCCGGTGAGCTCGTCGGATTGCGTGATTTGAAGCACCTCTCCGCGCGCGAGCTTCCACGTCGTGAGTCTTCCAGCACCGCCGCCAGTGACTCCGTCGACGTCGTAGATGTCTTTCGTGGGGCGCATCCGTACTTCGGTGTCGTCCGACATCGCGACGATCTGGAGTGACGGCCCTCCGACCGGCTCAAGCGACACCGGATTGAACGAGGGCGGCCAGCCGCTCACCGCGACGTAGTTGGTGCTCCACGACGACGTCGGCAAGAGCAGTGTCGCCGTCGGAATGAAGGTTTTCGCGCCGCCGTACGGAAAGATCGAATACGCGCTAACGGGCGCATCGGTTTTGATGGAGAAGGCCTTCGTGAACGCCGTGCCGTGGACCAAAGGGTCGGCGTTGAGCGCTCCAACGGTACCGAAGGGGCAGGATGAAAAGGAACCGATCGGCGGAGCCGGGCGTACCTCCGAGAGGAAAAGAACAGCGACTTGTCCTGGCGGCAGCGGTCCTTCGAGTTTCGTGTAGCTCACGTGCGCGCCGGTCGCTTCCGCCGTGAAAAGCGAGCCAGCGAGCTCCAGCGGAGCGGTGCCGTAGTCTGCGGTGATCGTGACAGGCCGGTCCCACGTGTTGGCGATCATCGCTGCGAAACACGAGCCCGCGCCGAGGGTATCGTCGGGCGGAAGAGTCCAGAAGGAGCAGCCGACGGAACCTTTCGATGCCTCTGCGGCGACGCACGGCTCGACGCACGTCCCGTTTGCGCAGCCCTTGTCCACGCCGCACTCCTCGATGACGTCGTCGGTGCACCCGTCGATGACCTTCTTCATGTCGCGCGAACAGCGTCGGCCGTCGCACGATGGAGAGGGCGTGCCGGCTTCCGTCGGCAAGAGATTGTTCTGCGCAGGCTCTTCGAAGGGACGCTCGGTCCCGGAACATGACGCCGAAAACGAAGCCAACACGACCGCGCAAGTGGAGACGAACGCAAGGACGAAACCAGGGCGAGTCATGACGCCTCCTCAATCGAACGTGACGGTGACGGGCTTGGGGTGCCGCTCTGTGTCCGCCGTGCCTTGCCCGAGCTCGCCACGCTCGTTGCCGCCCCAACACTGCACGGTGCCTCCTTGCACGAGCGCACAAATCGTCTGCACGGACACCGCGATCTGAACGGCGTGCTCCGTGAAGGCCGACGCTCGGGTCAAAAGACGTGCAGGTCCGGCTCCGCCGTCCGCCTCGCCGGTGGCGAGCTGCCCTTTGTCGTCGCTACCGCAGCACTCGATCGTGCCGTCGGTGAGCTTCACGCATGTGTTGGCCGCGTGGACATCGACCTGCTGAACAGGGGCCGTTCCTCTCGTCTCGATCTCGACGGGCGTCAGCGCCGCGTCCGTCGTGCCCGTGCATGCGAGAAGGCCATTTCGTCCCCAGCAATAGAGTCGACCACTCGCAACGACGCAGACATGTTCGGTCGTCGCCGCAACGCTCGTCACGTTCTCGAAGTTTTCGACCAGGAAGGGAACCGGGCCAGGGTACCTCACCATTTGCAGCGAGTTTCCCCACGCCAGGAGCTGTCCCTTCTCCGTGATCGCCAATCCAATGCCGCCCCGATCGGGGAACGAGCCGCCTCGAGCGCGGACGATCTTCATGTCGGCGAGATCCTCGGCGGGACCGGGACTCAGGTACGTCTTGTCTTCGTTCGAGCGGCCGAGCATGTAGTTGACGTTCTTTCCCCACGACCAAAGCTCGCCGGACGCTCGGAGGGCGAAGACGGTTCCACTCGTGGCAACGTCCACGCGGGTGAATCCATCGACGGCGCCGCCATCGAGCGCAATGAGTCCAGGGCCATGAGCGGCGACATCTGCGCGAGGAGGATCGAGGCCGAGCTCGTTGAGTTGGCTTCCTCCCCAACAGGAGAGCGTGCCGTTCGTCAATCGAGCGCACGTAGTCTCGTTCGCTGCGCTGATCTGCTCGACGCTGGACAATCCCATCGACATCGGACGCGCCTGGTACGAGCCCGACACATTGCCACCATCGTAGACGCCGAGTGCTTTTTCGCCGCAGCCCCAGCAGCGAACGGTCTTGTCGTCGAGGAGCGCGCAGAAGTGACTTCTGCCGGCGACAAGCTGTGTGACGCATGGCTTCGCGGCGCAGACGATGGGCTCCTCGGTCGGAACCTCGGGAGGATGCACATCGATACCGGCGTCTTCGACGGGAGCGGCCGCGTCGGGCAGGCTCGCGGTCGCGTCCGGCCTGTCTTCGAAGGATGGCTTGGCGGGGTCATCGCTGCACGCGACGAGCACGATGGTGGCAACGATGGGTGCGGCGGATAGAACAAGGATTCGTTCTCGACGGTTCATGAGACTGTCGCCCTCGGCTTCACGGTGTGGTGGGAGCGGTCTTGTGAAGGGCGATCGCGTCTCCCACGATCCACAAATCGGTGCTCGACGAGCCCCACATGGCGTAGAGCGCTGTCGTCGGAGGGATCTTCTTGATGGTGGTCCTCACCAGCGAGAATGCGGTGCCGTTCCAATGCCGGAGCTTTCCGAAGTCGCCGGCCACGTAAACGTCGTTCGGGGTCTTTCCCCACACGGCGCGAGTGAACCAGATCCCGTTGCAAGCGCTGTCGTCGCCACGACATGTTCCGAACGTGGCGCTCGACCACGCGTAGTCACCCGATCCGTCGCGTTTGGGGTTGCCGGTGAAGACCACGTCGTACGAGGATCGAATTTGTGTCGAGAGGTTGCCCATCAGCCAGACGTCGTCGGGTGTGATCGAGCCGCCGCCCATGAAGTTGCTTCCGCCCCCCACGGCACCGAACTCCGGAAGCGCGTCCTGACTCCAGACGTAACCTCCGTGACCGTCAGGGCGGCGGCGGAAGGTGACCGCGTGCGCGCCCATCCAGCATCCGTCCCCGCAGCCGCTGTCCTCAGTTCCGCCGAGCCAGACGTCCGACGCGCTCGTCCCCCAGACCTTGCGGAATCCGATGGGGCGTGACGAGATGGGATCGATCGTCCAACCATCGCCATCTGAAGTCGGACCCGAGTAGTGCAGAACGTTGCCGTCGAAGAAGTACTTCCAGGTCTTCATCGAGCCGACGGCCCAGATGTCGTTCGCGCTCGTTCCCCAGATCGACACGATGGGCTCGCTCCTGACCTTCGTCCATGTCAGCGTCGCAGAGGACGCGCCCGTGCCGTGGAAGAGGCCGTTGTCGCCACCGACCCAGATATCGTTCGCGCTGCTTCCCCAAATCGCGTGAAGCCGGTTTGCGTCCTTGAAGTGCACAGTCCAGGTCGCGCCGTCCCAGCGAAGAATGGTCCCCGTCGTGGCAGTGACGAGCGGATCATTCCAGCCGACGGCCCACACCACCCCGTCGCCGGCGCTCCACACGTCTCTCAGATACGAGTTCGGCGGCAGTGCCGTGTGGCAGACGTCGTCGAGAGAGCAAGTGCGCACGTGCGCGTCGACGTCGCCTTCGCTCGCATCGTCGTTCGCGTCGGGCGTCTCCGCGGATCCGTCGTCGCGGGGGGCCGTGGAGGCATCGAGCGCGCCACCATCATCCACGAGTGCGTTCGAGGGATCGTTGTTCGCGCATGCGATCGCCGGCGCGACCGCACAAGATGCGAGCAGGGCCGAGAACATGAGCCCGCGAAGCGTTCGATGAACGGCGACGCTCATGGGGTCCCCCCGTTCGCAAGCGACTTGCTTCCACTGAAATGCAAAACAATGCCTTCCCCAACGACCCAGACGTCGTTCGTTCCACTTCCCCAGACGCCGTAGAGACGCGGCTTCGCTCCGAGTGGAAGCGTCGCGATGGCGGCTGTCCACGCCTTGCCGTTCCAGTGAAGGATCGTCCCCGCATCGCCGACGGCCCATGCGTCGCTTGGGCCGGTACCCCAGACGGCACGGAGATTCTCCGTGGTCGGTGACGCAATGACCTCCCAGTGCTGCTTGCTGTCGTTCGACCAGTGACGGATCGTTCCGGCGTTCCCCACGACCCACACGTCCGAAGAGCTACTGCCCCAGACGCCACGAAGGTCGGCGTTCGTCGCCGTCGTCTCGAAGGAGGTCCAGGCCCGCCCTCCGGCGCCATCGTCCTCCGAGCGAAGGACTCTGCCGCGATTCGCCACAACCCAGAGCTCGTTCGTCCTCGTCCCCCAGAGGGCGTTGACGTCCGTACAGCCGACGTTGCAGAACGTCGAAGCGCCTTCCCAGGTATCTGGGATTCCGTCCGCCTCGGGAACGTAGCGCCACATGCTGTTCCTCGGCCAAAGGTTCGTTGCCGCTCCACCGACGAAGACGTCGTTCGGTCCGCTGCCCCACACGCTTCGAAGGATCTTTCCGCTGTAGTTCGTGGGATCGTCCGGGTCGATGGGCGGCTTCTCCGTGAAGGCCGCCGGACCACTACCGAAGCCCGTGCTGTGGAGCACGACGTTGAGCGAAGAGACGATCCAGACGTCATTCGCCGAGCCGGCCCAGACGCCTAGCAGCGAGTCCTTCCGATCGAGCGGGACGTTGCTCCATGCGATGCCGTCCCAATGAGCGACGGTGCCCGCGGAGCCGACGGCCCATACGTCGCGCTCCGACGACCCCGACACGCCGAACAGCGCATAGCGGGGGTCGACGCTCGTGGGGACCGTGCAGAAGTCGGCTTCCTCACACGTGAGAGCGCGTGCCGTGCAGCCGCCCTCCTCCGCCGCGCAATCAGCGTCGGCGGCTCCGTCTGCACCAGCATCGAGCTCTTCGCCGGGAAGGCTGGCTTCCGGGATCGTGCCAGCTTCTTCTCGCGGAGAGCTCGCGGTCGACTCCGCGCAGCTTGCAACCGCGAGCACCGATAACGCGAAGGCCGTACTCGACGTCGCAACGAGCACTTTCATTGCGGACCTCTTCCAGCATCACACTCCGTCGTCGCACACTGGCCGCCGACGCAAGGCTGTCCCGCTTGCGTATCGCAACGATTGCCACATGCTCCGCAATTGGCGTCACTCGCTTTGAGATTCGCCTCGCAACCGTTGTCGGGATCGCCATCACAGTCGCCCCAGCCAGGGAGGCAATCGAGCTCACAGGCGCCTTTGCGGCACGCCCCGATCGTGTGGGCCTCGGGATCGGACCTGCAGATGTTGAAACAGGTTCCGCAGTTCGCGGCGTCGTTCAGCAGATCGAAGCAGCCGAGATCTCCGATGTCGATGCTTCCGCACTGCGTCTCGTTCGCCTTCGTGCAGGCGCACACCGGAGTCTGGCTAAGGCCGAGAGTGGTGCAGACCTTGCCGGGGGCGCATTGGTTCCCGCATGCTCCGCAGTTGTTCGGATCGATGAGCGAAACGTTCGCCCCGATGTAGACCTCGCATCCGTTTCCGAGATCGGAATCGCAGTCGGCCCAGCGATCACCCCAGGCATTGATGCACTTGGGTTGACCACATTTGTTGTCCACGCAACCGTAGACCATGTTCGTCGGCGGGGGCCCGGCGTCCGGCGATGTCATGCAGACGTTGCCGCACGCTCCGCAGTTGTTGTCGTCGTGGCGGACGTCGATGCACGCGCCGTTGCAATCCACCATTCCGGGATCGCATCCGCACTTGCCGTCGATGCAGCGTACGCCGTCGGCGCACTCGTTCCCGCAGGCACCGCAATTCTTCGGGTCGGTCGAGAGGGAGACCTCGCAGCCGTCTTCGATGAACTTGTTGCAGTCGGCGAAGGCGTTGAAGCCGCCCCAAACCGGCTTCTTTGCACAGAGCGGCTCGCACATGCCGTTCACGCACGTGGAGGTCATGTTCATGTAGCCGAAGTCCACAGGGCACTCGAGCCCGCACTCGCCGCAGTTCTTGGAATCGGTCGAGAGGTTCGTGCCGCAGCGATAGCTCCCGCCGCAGGTTTCATAGGGCGCAGGGCACGTCGTGGCGATGCAGAGCTTGGTGACCTCGGGCCGGACAACGTCGGCGTCGCCGGCGTCGTCGGCAGGCGCGAAGGGCACCGGAGGGGCCTCGCTCGCCGTGGTGGAGAACGAGACGGTTTGGCTGCCACAGGCCGCGAGCGAGACCAGCCCGACCAGCGCTGCGGCGACGCTCGCGCCGTGGCGGTGTCGATTCAACATGAGATCCTCGAACGAACAGAAGGGGAACGGAGCTACTCACCGCACGAGCGAAGCAGGCTCATGACGCGGACTCGATGTGCCGATTCGGGGTGAGCGTCGAGAAACGCACGGCCTGCGCGACATCCACGCGGGTCGTCGGCCCCTCGAAGCGCCTCGATTTCGAGGACGCTTGCTTCTTGGCCGAGCAGGCCGCCCGGAAAGGCGGAACGATGCTCGGCTATGGCTGCGAGTGCTCCTGCGAAGTCTTGAGCGGCAACGAGGCTTCGGATTTTGGCGATGCTCTTCGTCTCGCGAGCGAGTGAAGGCGCCGCCGAGGGCGTGGTGTCACGAGCGACGGCCCTGCCCGGCTCTCGCCCCTGCACGGTCGGCGCCGGCGTGGCCACGAAAGACGGAAGCGCGTCGACAGAGAGCGTTGGGGCAGGCGCTTCACGTTCGGAGGTGACGTCGATCGGGGGCTCGAACGGCGCAGCGACCGTCGTTGCGGCCACGGGGGCCGGCACGCATTCGTTCGCGGGAGACGAGCGGCGGACGAAGAGGAGCATGCTCCCGATCGCTGCACCGACGACGACCGCCGTGGCGGTCGCCCGCAACACGCGAGGAAGGCCGGCGAGCGTGACGCTTGCGCGAGCGAACGCGAGCACGATGATCCCGCCGATGGCAAGATGGCGGTAAACGTCCTGCCTGCCACCCCATGAGCTTGGTGGACGTTCGTTGCGACCGACGTCGAGCAGCGCATCGAGTGCGTCGTCTTCGAAGACGCTTTCTTCGTCTCGGCTCATGGCGTCTCCTCTTCGAACGACGAAGGCGCGGCCCCCCTCATCCACGCCGCGAGCAAGGCGCGCGCGCGACGAAGTCGTGACGCGACGGTGCCACGCGGAATGTCCAGAAGGAGCCCTGCCTCGACGAGCGTCGCGTTTTCGAACTCGCAGAGCACGATCACGGCCCGCAAGTCTTCCGGCAGCCTCTCGAGCAAGGAGTCGAGGAGCCTCCGTCGCTCACCCTCGTTGGCGAGCGATTCGGGGTTGGGATTCGGATCGGGATGGGTTTCGAGCTCGTCATCTTCGGCCTGCCTTGGGCGCCTTGCCCGTGCTCTGCGAGCGTTGGACGCGAGGTTTCGTGCCGTCTGAAAGAGAAACGTCTTGACCGCGTCCGGATGAACGTCGGCGATACGCGCGGCAAGCACCGTGAAGACCTCCTGGGTCGCGTCCGCGGCCTCGTCGGTCGAGAGCCCGAAGCGCCGAAGGACCCGCCAGACGAACTCGTAGTCCTGGGCAACCACCAGGCGGAGCCGCGCCCGATCGCGCCGAGCGCTAGGGCTCAGCGCAGCCATGGCCGCGGAGGATATGAAAGAACCCACCCTGATGAATGTCTGCCGTCACGCGACGGATCACGGCAGGTCGAAAGAACGTCCCACCCCGAAGCCCAACGCACCGATTCCACGCGGAGCCTCGTATTTCGCGTTGCTTCCGTCGTCGGCGACGATGGCGTACGACCTCACGACGTATCCGATGGCCCCATGAACTTCGGCAAAAAAAGGGCTTGCGCCGGGATGCCAGCGGAGACGGGTCCCGGCGTCCAGGGTGAGCCACGGGCGCACGTCGTCGCGAGCGTCCGGTACGTTCGTATTGAAGGAATGGTACGCGCCGAAAGATGCCCCGAGGCATGCTTCGAGAGTCATCGTGCGGAAGAGCTCGCGAGCGATGCAGCCTTCTCCGCGGGCGGTCCAAGTCTGGACGATCACGTCGAACTTCCTGGTCTCGGGAAGCCCCGCACGCGCGAACGCAAGTGAAAGGCGCGCACCGAACGCGACCCTCCCGTGCAGCCGCTGCCACTCGACGTACCCCCGGTAGCCCATCGCCGCTCGAGGTAGCGACCCGAGCACGACCTCCGTTCCGATCCCGGCCACCAGGAAGGAGCGATCCGGTGCAAGAATCGGCGTCGCGGGGGCGATCGATGCGTCTTGGGCGTCGCTCCGGACGGGCTCCGGCGCGGGCGATGGTGGCTCCGAGAGGGGCTCGATCGCGGGCACCCCAGGCGCCCTCGCGTCGTCCGTCTGCACCGACGGGGGAGGTTCATCCATCGCGATGGCGGTGATCACCGCCAGGGCCGTGACGAGGGAAGGACAGTCCGGCGCCTGCATGGACCGTCGACTCGTCGTCCCGTCGAGCTCGACGATCACGAGCTCGCCGGCGATCTCCCTCCCTACTCGTCGGACGTGAACATCGAACGTCCGCGCCGGCGTGTCCTCCGGTGCGAGCACGAGGCGCGGTCGTTGTGCGCGAAGAGCCTTCGTGAACCGTTCGGCTCCTGGACAAGAGCCCGCGAGGCGCTCCTCGCGCGTGAAATGAAGATGCACGGACTCGGTTTCACCGCTTGCAGCCGACGACGAGCCCGCATGCCCAACGACGCACGCCACGACAGCGACGATGACCGCGCGTCGTGAGCCAGCACTCGGGGACGTGCTCCTCCTCGTCACCGGTAGACCGTACCTCGCTTTCTCCGCGGCAGGCGTTTTGCTCGAAGCCAGATTCGGAGGCAGCGACTGAGCGCGAGCGTTCGTCCGTTACGGCTCGTCCCCTCCACTCGGCACGGCCCGACCGTTGGGACGTCAGTGGAGCGCGTTGAGCAGGATGGCGCCGATGGCGACGTCCGTTGCCACGTGTGCAATACAGGGAGCGAGCATCCCATCCGCACGGCGTCGAACGACGCCCATCATCAGCCCGTAGATTGTCGCGAGCGCGACGCCGACGGGACCTCGCGGAAAGCCGTCGAGATGAAGGAGGCCGAACGCGGCGGCTTGGATGACAATCGAGGCGACACCGGTGCCGAGTGTCTCGTCGAGTGCGCTCATCAGAGCGCCTCGATAGAGGAACTCCTCTGCCGCTGCGTTGATCATCGCGAACGATAGGACGCAGAGACACAAGAGCGGCATCGGCATTTCGAGGAGCAAGGTGCCCCGGAGCGATCGATAGTCCGGCCGAGCAACTTGAAACCATACGAGGAGGGCAACGGCCGACACGACGACTGCCGCGAAAATAAGGGCAGCGATGGTCGCGTTGAGATGGCCCCGTCGCAGCCAGCTTGGGCGCCGACCGAGCGGCGCAACCAACATCGACACTCCCCAACAGGCGCCGGCGACCATCGCAGGCAGAGGCCACAGTTTCAAGCTCTCGAACCCGGCCAGGGTCAGCAACAAGAGCGTGCCCAAGAGGCCAAGCTGCATGGCGGGCTGGAATCGCCGCCGAACGGAGACGACCGTCAGCACCGCCAGCACGACCGCAAGTAGCAACCACGTGGAGCGGCCGGGGGCCAACGGCACGGCCCCCAGCGCAAGCACCATCGAGAGAACGAGCCCCGTGTCGAAGAACGACGCTCGCTCTCGACGAGAAGCCTCGCTCTTCGGGATCACCGAAAGCATCGTGGCGATGCTACGCGGCTACGCGTGCTTTCGCAGCCATTACCCCTTTATCGCTTTTTCGACGCCCGCCTTCATCTCCGCGAGATTCATGGCTGGCGAGAGGGTGATCGACGCACCGAGATTCATGAAAAACGGCTCGGCAATCGACGGGATCATCGTGGGGTCGGTGAGGTCGAAGACGAAGAACGCCGTTCGCATCCCAGCCTCGGCGGTGAAAAAGCAGGTCTCCGGCTTCATCTTGTCGACGAAGGCCATCACCGTCTTGGGGAAGATTCCTTCCTTGATGGCCTTGTTGCCTGCATCGACCGGAACCGAGACCTTCATCATCGTTCGCATGTGACCCCCCTCACGCGGGAACACTCCCGCGAAGCGTCTAGCTAAGAGCAGCTACGCACATCGAGCAAGGCTCGCCGGCGGCCGTCGAAGGGATCCCCACGCACGCGATCGCGACGCGCGGCAACTCTGTCGCAGGAAGCGCGACAGGCAATGCCGACTGGCCTTCGATCTATTCGCAGGCGCTGAACACGTTGCAGGTCAGCCCGGCCGAACAGCTGAGGATCGTCCCCGTCGCATCCGGGCAGCACGCCTTGCCGGCGGTTCCGCAACCGATGCACTTCATCGTGGTCGGCCTGCAGAACGCGCCTGCTCCACATCGTTCGGCAAACGCCGTCGAGGTGGTTCCGCAACACGCCAGCATTCGCCGATTGCCAGGGAGCGATCGTGACGTGATACGGGTCGACGTCGAGTGCCACGTCGGAAGCCGTCGGCAGCGCAATGCGCAGTTGCCAGGTCTCGAGAGGCATCTTGATGACGTAGGGATTCCGGGCGTCATAGGCGCGCGCGTCGTCGAGCGAAGCTACGCTGAAGGGCTGGAAGAAACCGCCCCGTCCGTCGACGGCCTGAACGACGTCCTGCGCCGCGCGGTCCGGCAAGTTGATGAGTGCCTCGATCCGACCGTCGAACGGCAGTTCATCCGCCTGAAGGATCAAGTTGCCGTCGATGGGGTTCGCTGCCGGCGGCAGGATTTGGACGGTGTCCGAGATCGGCTGGTGCAGAACGTTGTCGGGATGTTTTCCGCTGATCTGAAGGACCTTCGGAGCGAGAACCTTCCCATCACCGGCAGGTGCGGTGCACGAGAACGAGAGCGATTGGTACGCGACGTCGAACCAGCATCGTGCAATCTCGGTCCCGGCACCGAGCTCCGTCAGCCCCGAGTTGGCCACTGCCCCCGTCGTGTCGTCGTCGACGTTCCCGCCTTGCGACGAGCACGCCGCGAGCACTGCGAAGATACCGAGCGCCGAGAGCGACTGAATTCGCACACCCCACACCTAAGCCAATGTCGCACCAGCTGGCGCTCGTCGATATCGCTGAGGGATTCCGCCTAGGTGGTCAAAAGGCAACCGACGTTGGTGGATCGAGCGTTACCCAACCGACGCAGCGCTACGGCCTTGGTCTCGGGATGTCGCGGGCCGTTTACCTCGACGCTTCAGTGAGGGCTCTTCGGCAGTTCCACGCCGAAGCGGACGCGCATCTTTGGCCCTGGCGCTGTCAGTGCATCGGCGATCCGAGCCGCTGCGGCGTCGAAATCCGCCTTCGGATCGACGTACGCCAAGGCGCACCAGGCCGTCGAGTCCTTGGGGCACAGGCATGGGCCGTAGCCGACACTCCTGACCTCCGCCACCGAGCTCTGGAGGCGCAGAGCAAACTCGCGAAACTCCTCCATCGACAAGCCATTCGACGCGCCGTCTGGCTCGAACATCGGCCCGCCCCATCCGTGTTCTCCGCACATCCGGACATGGACGCCGGGATGAGCAGCTTCGTCGATTTCGATGGGCGCGCTGGTCGTCGTCACTCGACAGCGGCGAGGCGCGGACGACGGATCTTCCGTGCGGCAGTCGACGTAGAACGCAAGGCGGCGGCCACACGCTCGAACGACGAACGCTGGCTCGCCGGCGGCGTCGAGACGTCGCTCGATGCGCCGATCACCATCCGAACAGGGCAGGCGCTTCTCGCTCTCCTCCGCAATCGCAACGAGCTCGGCGGCTCGCGGCGCCGGCCCGGCCTGCATCATCGGCGCTGGGGAAAAGAACTCGCAGGGCGGACGCCTCGTTCGAGTCTTCCCTCGAATGCGGTCGATGCATTGGATACGGAAGGTACCGGAGCTCGTCGTCCAATCGGCGTCGTGAATGCCCTCGCCGTAAAGCGGACTCTGAACGCTATGACGGGTAAGAGCGAACGTCGCCCTGCCTTCGCGATCCACGATGCGTCCGACGGCTTCGGCCTCATGCTGCCGCCATGTGAGTTCAGGTGCCGATGCACATGCCGTCGTCGTTGTCGCGAGCGCGATCGCACCAAGGCGTCTGAGGTTCGTCATGTCCTATCTCGCATCACCGCTCGTCGTTCGACATGGACGAGCGTGAGCGATACGCGATTCAAAGGCGGTGACTCCGTCTCGAGGCAACGCTCGTCCGAGATGTCCGCTTGACCGAAAGGCCACGCCGCCGGTAGGTTTCGTGACGGCGGAAAACGGCAGACCGGTTCGGTGAGCCCCGGTCACTCTTGGTTCTACTGGAAATTCCAGGCGGCCCAGGAACCCTTGATCCCTGCACACGCAGTGAGGTCCCACGCCGCGAAGGGCGCATTTTGTCCGGCGATCGAGCCGGGAGGCGCCCGGAAAGGCTCACCATGAAGATCAATCATCTCGACCTCCAGGTCGCCGACGTTCAGGCGACCGTGCTGCACTTCGAGCGCCTCTTCGGGCTCACGCTCGAGTCCAGCCGAAACTCGCCCGCCGTCGCCATCATGTCCGACGGCGAAGGCTTCACGCTCGTGTTGCAGCGTCGCAACGAGGGCGAGACCTACCCCGAGCGATTCCACTTCGGATTCCTCGTCGAGGATCCCGATCGCGTGCGCGCATTCCAGGCGCTCGCCAAGAGCGAAGGATTCGACGTGTCCGACGTGATCGAGAACGGACGCGGCACGCTCAGCTACCTGCGCATGCCCGACGGCTTGCTCGTCGAGGTCTCGAACCAACGACGACGAACGCACGTCACCGAAGCGCCGACATCGTCGTCCACCTGAGGCCCCCATACGGGACGACGCGCATCTTTCGTCGCTGATTGGTGCGACTGCGGCACGACCATGTTGCTGGCGTGCCACGCACTCTAAGTAGGGTGCGCGTCGTCCGCCGGCCCCTGCCGCAACGGACGTCCCGAGGGACGTCAGCGCGCTCCGGTGCGCCCGGTTCCTCCTCTTTGCCAACGAGGACAACGAATGCAGCAGCACTCTCCGAAGTGGGCTCTGTGGTCTGCGCGCTTGGTCATAGCTTCGACTCTCGCGTTCGCGATTACGGCGTGCAGCGACGACGAAAACTCCGATGCGACGAGCACGGATACCCCCGACGGCTCGACTCCGAACGAGACGCCCGTCGGCAGCGACAAGGACGCGGGAACCAAGCCCGACGGCTCCTCGAACGGTGACGGCTCCACGGACGGCGACTCCTCGACTCCGGTCGCGAAGTCGATCTCCTTCACGGGCATCGACGTCGCGACCACCGAGGCGCAGAAGCGTGCGGTGATTTCGAGCACGAAGGCCAACGTGAGCGGCACCGACGTCACGATCGGCTACCAGACCGAGCTCCGCAGCGGTCAGACGTTCGGCAGCAACGTCTTCGGCCGCATCGTGAAGGACGACGGCACGCCGGTGAAGAACGCCGACAACTCGGAGTTCGTCTCGCCGTCGAACGACTTCTCGTCGCTCCTCTCGGTCGGCGGCAAGATCTACGAGATCACCCACTTCGAGACCACGCCCGCGGCGATGTACCTCTCCGAGCTCACGCAGGGCGCGGACGGCAAGCTCACGGCGACGAGCACGAAGCCCATCGACTTCTCGAAGGTCGGCGGCCTCTGGACGCCCTGCGCCGGAAGCGTCACGCCTTGGAACACGCACCTCGGTGGCGAGGAATATCCGCCGGATGCGAAGGTCGTCGAGAAGGCGACCAAGACGACGGATCTCCCGTCGGCCGACCAGGGCATGCTCCGCTACTGGGGCCTCGATGCCGCCACGGTCACGCTCGATACGGCGAAGAAGTCCTACAACCCGTACAACTACGGCTACGTGGTCGAGGTCAAGCTCGACAACGCGGGCACGCCCACGGTCACGAAGCACTACGCGGCCGGCCGTCGCGCGCTCGAGCTCGCGTACGTCATGCCGGACAACAAGACCGTCTACATGAGCGACGACGGCAGCAACGATGCATTCTACATGTTCATCGCGAAGACCGCGGGCGACCTCTCCGAGGGCCAGCTCTACGCCGCGAAGTGGACGCAGACGAGCACCGCTGGCGCGGCGAACGGAGCGGCGAACATCGAGTGGATCGCCCTCGGCCCGAGCGCGAAGGACGTGGACGTGAAGGCGCTCATCGACGCCGGAACGAAGTTCGCCGACATCTTCGAGATCGAGGCACAGGCTTCGGACGGAACCTGCCCGAGCGCGGCGAACGGCTTCAAGAACATCAACGCCGACACCGGGCGCGAGTGCCTCAAGCTCAAGACGGGCAAGGAGCTCGCGGCGTCGCGTCTCGAGTCGCGTCGCTATGCGGCGTACCTCGGCGCGACCACCGAATTCCGCAAGACGGAAGGCATCACCTTCAGCCCGAGCAAGAACAGCTTGTTCGTCTCGTTCAGTGAACTGAACAAGGGCATGATGGATGACCCGACGGCGAGCGACCTCGGTGGCCCGAACCACGTCAAGCTTCAGCGCAACGACTGCGGCGCGGTCTACGAGATGAAGCTCGGCACGAACGCGACGATCGGCAGCAACTACGTCGTCACGTCGACCTCGGCGCTCGTCGAAGGCATCTGGCTCAAGGCGCCGGGCGCGTCGACCTACCCGGTCGGTAGCCCCTACAACGATCCGACGTTCACGCTGCCCGACAGCAAGGGCCAGCCGGCCGCGGCCACGTCGAACGTCTGCGACGTCAACGGCATCGCCAACCCGGACAACATCAGCTTCCTCGAGGGCTACGACACGATCCTCATCGGTGAGGACACGACGGACGGCCACCAGAACGACATCGTCTGGGCCTACAACCTCAAGGACAAGAAGCTCACGCGCATCTTCTCGACGCCGTACGGCTCGGAGACGACGGGCGTGTACTTCTACCCGAACCTCGGCGGCCATGCGTACATCAAGGCGCAGATCCAGCACCCGTACGGCGAGAGCGATACGGAGAAGGCCGGCGCCGACGAGTCCGCAAAACAGTCGTACACCGGTTACATCGGCCCGTTCCCGGCGATGAACTGAAGCAACGCGCGTAGCGAGCGAAACGCGAACGGACGAGACTGCCATGCGAAGTCGAACGACGTGGACGCTGACACTTTCGACCGGGGTGATGGTCGCCGCCGTGCTCTCGGGCACCGGCTGCCGCAAGACCCCCGCCCACGAGAGCGCGCCTGCGTCGTCGGCTTCCGCGGTGACGACTCCCGAGTCCGTTCGCGGAGCGCTCGCCACGCTCTCCTCCGCAAAGGCGGGGGAAGCGCCGCGGCTCTTCAACATGGCCGCCTACCTTCCCGCGCAGTGCTACGCGACGACGAAAGACGCCGCGGGCGGCAAGAACGCCCGGGCCCACAATGCTTGCTTTGCTTGTCATCAAACCTCGCTCGCGCCGAACTACGCGAACGACGAGGACGTCCAGACGACGCTGTCGATTGCCCGCTACGCGGCCGACAATCGCTGGACGCATCTGAGCTCTCCGCCGCAGCCGATCACCGCGACCGACGACGAGATCCTGTCGCGCATTCGCAAGAGCAACTACTTCGACGACAAGGGCCAGATCGCTGCCGTTCCCGACAAGTCGTGGGACGTCGACGGCGACGGCACCTTCGGTGGTTTCACGCCGGACTGCTGGTTCCACCTCGACGCCAAAGGCTTCGACCACGCACCGGACGGCAAGGCGAGCGGCTGGCGCGCCTTCGCGTACGCTCCCTTCCCCGGCATGTTCTGGCCGACGAACGGCTCCGCGGGCGACGTCTTCATCCGCCTGCCCGCCGCCTACCGGCAAGACAAGGCCGGCCAGGACAGCTCCAAGATCTACGAGATCAACTTCGCGATCCTCGAGTCGACCATCCGTCGCGTCGACGTTCCCCTCTCTGAGCCGGCCGACGAGCGCGAGCTCGGATCCGACCTCGACGGCGACGGCGCGATGGGGATCGCCAAGCGCGTTGCCTTCGTGTGGCCCCCGAAGGACGGACGCGTGTTCGGTTACGTGGGCGCGGCCTCCGCTCTCGACACCAAGAAGGAAGGCTGGCCCGCCGCAGGCCTCTTCCCGCGCGGAACCGAGTTCCTGCACACGCTTCGCTATCTCGACGTCGACGACGGCCACGTCCGCATGAGCGCGCGCATGAAGGAAGTGCGCTACATGCGCAAGACGCGCTGGCTCACGTACAGCGATCTGCAGCTCGCCTTCGAAGCCGAGGCGCGGGAGAAGGGCAAGAGCCCGAATCGCCTGAAGGCGATCATCGCCGACCCCGAGCGCGGCGCGAGCACCGGCACGGGCTGGCTCATCTCGGGCCTCATCGAGAACGCCGAGGGCAAGCTACGCCCGCAGACCGTCGAAGAGACGGCGGCATGCATCGGATGCCACGGCGGCGTGGGCGTCACGACCGACAGCACGTTCGCCTTCGCGCGCAAAATCCCGAGCGGCGCGGCCTACGCGTTCCGTGATGGCTGGTACCACTGGAGCGAACGCGGGCTCGAAGGGATCCCCGAGCCGAAACGCGCCGATGGCAAGGGCGAGTACGCGCGCTGGCTCGAGGCAGTCGGCGGCGGTAACGACTTCCGCGCCAACGACGAAGTTCAGACGCGCTTCTTCGGCGCGAACGGAAAGCCCAAGCCTGAAGCCTTGGCGGCCCTCTCGAGAGACATCGCGACGCTCCTCGTTCCGTCGGCCAAGCGCGCCCTGGAGCTCGATCGGGCGTACCTCGCGCTCGTCGCCGAGCAGCACTTCGAACGCGGGCGCGACGTCATGGTCGGCAGCACGCCGAAGTTCGAAAAGCACCTCGAGCAGGAGACCCCCACGGGCATCGCCGAGCCCATCGGTCCGGCGTGGCTGGCACGCGCCGATCAGGCGAAGTGATCGAAGCCGCGCGGCTCGAGCGGCAGCTTGCCCTCGGGTCCGCGCGTGTGAAGGCGTGCGCCGCCGGGCTCGAGTGCCTCCACGTCGCCGATGCGTGAAAAGCCCGGGATCGGAGCCGCGCTCGTGACGAGGAGCGCGTAGTCCTCACCGCCGTAGAGCGCGAGGTCGAGCGCGTCGCGCCCGAGCGTTCCTGCCGTCGTGATGAGCGACGCGCCACCATGGGCGAGCAGCCGATCACGGTCGAAGACGAAGCTCACGTGGCTTGCTTGGGCGATGTGATCGGCATCGCGCGCGAGGCCGTCCGAAACGTCGATGGCCGCCGTCACAGCGGAAGAGCGGGCGAGCTCCCTGCCCGCCTCGATGCGTGCACGCGGCCTGCGCCACGCCTCGAGGGCCGCCGAGATACGTGCATCTTGCACCCCATGCATGAGTGCGAGCAGGCCCGCCGCGGCGAGCCCCACGTCACCCGCGAGCCAGATGCCGTCGCCCGGGCGCGCACCGCTGCGGGCGATGGGCTTCTCCGCACGGCCGAGGAGCGTCGTCGTGATGGACGTCTCCTTCCCTCGCGCGAGATTGCCGCCGATGACGGGTGCCCCCACGGTCCGAGCGGCCGCGGCCTGACCGCGTGCGAGCGCGTCGAGCGCCGCATCGTCGACGGAGGGGGCCAGCACGAGCGCGGAGAGGGCGTACGCAGGCTCGGCCCCCATCGCGGCCAGATCGCTCGCCGCGGCCATGAAGCTTCGCCAGCCGATGTCTTCCCAGGAGACCCACTCGGTCTTGAAATGGGTGCCCTCGACCTGCGCGTCGATGGTCCAGACGAGGGCGCCCTTCCCGGCTTCGAACACCGCGGCGTCGTCGCCGATGCCCACGCGAACGCCCGGTCCAGCCGCGCCGAAGTGGCTCGCGAGAGCCTCGATGCGTTCGAGCTCGTTCATCGCTTCGAGCTGTCCGGAGCAAGGGCCGCCGGCACGCGCGACGGCAGTGAGCGACGCGACTGCGCCGAGGGAAGTGTCACCACGAAGACGGCGCCGGTCGCCTCGTTCGACTCGATGCGAACCGTTCCGCCGTGCGCCTCGACGATACGCTTGACGATCGAGAGGCCGAGGCCCGTCCCGCCGTACTCGCGCGTGGAAGACGAATCGACCTGGTAGAAGGCGTCGAAGACCTTCGCGCGCTCGACCGGCGGGATGCCGATACCGGTGTCCGCCACGGAGACGACCACGTCGCGTCGGACCGGCGCGAGCAGTGCGGCGCCGGGCTCGTCGTCGTCGGCGCCGTCCACGACGCGGGCGCGGAGCGTGACCGAACCGCCCTTGGGCGTGAACTTCACCGCGTTGTCGACGAGGTTCACGAACACCTGACGGAGGCGCTCGGGATCGGCCGCGAGCTCGCAAGCCACGCCGTCGTCGTCGAGAACGAGATCGACCTCTTTTTTCCGTGCGACCGGAGCGAGCGTGGAGACGACGTCGCCGAGCACACGGCTGATCTGCGTGGGCGACTCGCGCAGGCTCATCGTGCCGCTCTCGAGCTTCGATAGATCGAGCAGCCCCATGATGAGCGCGAGGAGCTGTTCGCCTTTGCCGTGAATCGTTTTGACGAACTCGGCTTGCTCTTCGTTCAGCTCGCCCGCGATGCCTTCACCGAGCATCTCGCTGTAGCCGATGATCGAGGTGAGCGGCGTGCGGAGCTCGTGGCTCACCGTGGCGAGGAAGTTCAACTTGAGACGATCGAGCTCCTTGAGGCGCGTCAGGGCTTGTTCGAGCCGGCGTGTCTTCTCTTCGAGCTCGCGATAGCTCTCGCGCACGCTGTAGAGATGCAGCTTGCTCGTCACGTACGCCTTGTGGCTGCTGAAGATGATGAGCTCGAGCGACGTCTTCAGGTGATGCGCGAGACGCCCGAGCGCGTCGGACTTCACGCGCGGAACCTTGGTAAGGAGCTCGTTGCCCTGGACGACGTCGAGCTTGGGGACCGTCTTCGCGAGCGAGGGAGGCGCCTCTTCGAGCATGGCCGGCGCGACGGGGCCTAGCACGATCCGGCCGACGCGACGGCCTTCGTAATCGAGTGACACGATGCGGTACGTGAGACCGGTGAAGCAGCCGTGCGTGACCTCGCCCTCGACACCTGGGTCGACAGCCTTGGCCGCGGTGACCGTGGTTCCGCACGCCAGCCTGCCCGCGGGCAGGTCGTTGACGAAGCGGCAGATCTCGAGCTCGCTCGCCGCGCTGGCCATGAGCGTGCCCTCCGACGTGTAGACGCGGACGCTGATGCCGAACAGGCGATGCATGCTCTGGCAGAGCTCTTCCAGCGCATCGCGATCGACGACGTCTTCGAGACGCACCGGAACATCGCTGACGACGTCGACGGCGACCGTAGCCGTGCCCTGCGAATTCGGAGGCCTGGTGAGCGAGGAGGTCACTTGGCGACCCCCTTCCTGTCGCCGCCTACGCACGCCGTCGAAAGCGCGTGTGCCCTGCCGGCGTGGCCGAGGCTCGCGGCAGCCTTCTCGAGGAACGCCGCGGGGCCTATGCCGAGCTTGGCGGTGAGATCGTTTTCGGCGTCGAGGCGCGCCCACGCGCGGTCGAGCAGGCCGAAGAAGCTCTCGAGCACGCCCTGCCCTGCGACGGCTGCCGCCTTGAAGACGGGCTCCTTGCCGCGAAGCGCGAGCTCATCGATCTCCGCGTCCGTCCGGATGTTCGGCAGATCGCGCTTGTTGAACTGGATGACGAGCGGCACTTCGGAGATCGAACGGCCGAGCTCCTTCAAGTTCGCACGGAGATCGAGGAAGGCGTCGGCGTTGTTCTGCGTTTCGGCGATCTGCGAATCCGCGATGAAGGCGATGCCGTCGGCGCCCTGGAGCACGAGGCGCCGCGTCGAGGCGTGCACCACCTGCCCCGGTACCGTGAAAACCTTCACGCGAAGGCTCATGCCGTTCGGATCGTTGTCGGCCTTGAAGACCAACGGGAGCATGTCGAAGAACAACGTTCGGTCGTCCTTCGTCTCGAGCGTCATGAGACGCCCCCGACTGTCTTCACGGGTCAAATCGTGAAGGGCTTTGAGATTCGTCGTTTTGCCGCTGAGAGCAGGCCCGTAATACACGAGCTTGATCGCGACTTCGCGGGCGCCGAAGTTGAGCTGCACGTCGATTTAAGAGGCTATCATGGGCGCGTGCTGAAGGAAGGCGACAAGGCTCCCGATTTCTCCCTCGAAACCCAGGATGGCAAGCGTGCCTCGCTGCGCGATCTCGCGCCGGCAGGAAAAACGCTCGTCCTCTTCTTCTACCCGAAGGACTCGACCCCCGGCTGCACGCGCGAAGCGCAGGCGTTCACCGCGTCCCGCAAGGCGATCGAGAAGGCCGGAGGCGTCATTGCCGGCATCTCTCGCGACTCGGTGAAGAGCCACAACTCGTTCCGCGACAAGTTCAAGCTCGACGTCACGCTGCTCTCGGATCCCGAGCGCAAAGCCCACGAGGCCTACGGCGCGTGGGGCGAGAAGACGATGTACGGCAAGAAGGTGCTCGGCGCGATCCGCAGCACGTTCCTCGTCAAGGACGGCAAGGTCGTCCGCGTCTTCCCGAACGTGAAGGTCGACGGACACGCCGATCAGGTCCTCGCCGCGCTGAGTGGCGAGAGCGCGCCGGCGGCGAAGAAGGCGACGCCGAAGAAGGCAGCGGCAACGAAAGCTGCACCGAAGAAGGCGGCAGCCAAGCCTGCGGCGAAGAAAGCGGCCGCCGCGAAGCCGGCGAAGAAGGTTGCCGCGAAGAAACCGGCGACGACCAAGAAGAAGGCGGGCGGGAAGCGCGCGTGACCGCGGTCGCGGACGACGCCACGGTGGTGTGGCTCGCGCCGGGACCGCCCCAAGCCGACGCCGCGCGGGCGCTTGCCGAATGGGGGCGCGCGCGTGGCGTGCGGCTGACGCCGGCGGGTGCCGAAGATGAGGCACCGACGGCGTCGTTGCACGTCGACCTCTCCGTGGGAGAGCGCGTCGACAAGGAGCTCGATCGCGCACGCGAAGCCATCGCTGCGCTCGACGCCG
The DNA here is from genome assembly GCF_001263205.1 of Labilithrix luteola. Classification (GTDB taxonomy): domain Bacteria; phylum Myxococcota_A; class Polyangia; order Polyangiales; family Polyangiaceae; genus Labilithrix; species Labilithrix luteola. The sequence goes on along the minus strand of NZ_CP012333.1, from coordinate 8,103,289 downwards.
ATACGGCCGAACGCGCGCTCGCTCGTGCCGAAGCGTTGCTGCGCGAACATCCCGAGCTGCCGCACGCGCCGTGGGTCCGCGCCGAGGTGCAGCGCACGTGGGCATCGCGCTGGCTGCGCGTGGACCCGAAGGATCCGGCGAAGGCGCAGGCGGCATGGCAAGACGCCGACGCGCTCGACGGCGGTCGCGTCGCCGGCATCGGCGAGCTCGTCGGTCCAAAGCGTGCGCCCACGCGCGTCGCACTGCGCGTGGGTGGTGCACCCGCACGCGCGGTCGTGCGCGTCGATGGAAACGAGGTCGCTCGAAGCGCGAACCTCTCGCTCGCGCCAGGCGATCACCAGGTGATCGTCGCGAACGGCAACGCTCCAATCTTCGCGTCGTGGATCTCCGTGCCGGCCGTGTCCGAGGCGCCAGGAGCACCGCCCACTACCATCGACGTTCGCCTCGGCGACGATCGCGGTTGCGGGCGAAGTGCGTTCGCGCGGGCGAGCCTCGATCACGAGAGGGTCCACGCTGCGGGCGTCCGCTGCGAGCATTGGGTCGCCGCCGCCCCCGGGCCTCGCCCCGACGCGATCTACGTCGCGCGCTGCGAGCGAGAAACGTGCGGTCCGCTCCTCGAGTGGCGCGTCGAAAGCTCTGCTCGCGGTACGGAGTCGCAGGTATCGAGCTCGGGCGGCACGACTCATTGGCCGGCTTGGGCAACCTGGACGCTCGTGGGCGTGGGCGCCGCGGCTGCGACCGCGCTGACCTTGGTGGCGACCGGAGCCTTCGACTCGCATCCGGTCGAGCCGCGCTTCGTCACGGGCGGCGTGAAGATCGAATCTCGATAGCGGCGGGAAGATCTCCGGCCGGTGGGTTGTAGGTACCTACGAAGGCACGATGCTCGGGGGACCGGGCAATGAGGGTTGTCTCGCATCCCCAGCCCTTGTTTCCTCCCGCGCTCGCTCGAGCTTCGCGCCTCGTTTCTTCATCAGGCACTCCCTCCAGAACCGTCCGAATCATCCGAGAGTCGCAACAGAAACCCCAACCTCCACCAGGAGGTGTCCCGTCAGCAGCACCGAACCGCAGATCGTGCCTGCCAAGGGTCCTCGTTGATCCGACGCCCAGGCACGTCGATGCACGAGAACGATTGTCGAATGGTCCGAGCTCCCGGCTGCATGGAAGGCGCAGTCCGGGAGCTCTCTATTTTGTCCCACGACTCCCCCTTGTCTCAGCTCGCCAGAGAGCCGAGCATCGTCGCTTCCTCCACGCCGACGTTAAGCGTCGATCGCGCGTTGCGAAGGCAGGTCGCCGCGCTTACGCTTGTCCGGAAGCCGCTCAAAAAGCGCTTCTCGCGAACTCGCACGTACACCAAGGACTCGTACCCATGGCCGAAGCCCCTACGCTCGACTTCAACGCGTTCGTGACCCGCAAAAAGGCCGAACGCACTGGCGGCGCTCAGACGGGTGAGCACGACTACTCGTACGTGCTCGACCGGCAGACGCGCGCCACCTTCGAGTCCGCCAAGCCCGTGGAGCTCGCCGTGGCGAGCACGGTACGCATGTACAAGCAGGTGTGGCGTGGTCAGCTGCTCGGCAACGCTGTCCGCGTGTCCGAGCGCCAGTTCCCTCGCATCCACGGCATCGCTCGTGACTGCGCCGAGGTGCTCGGCATCCACACGCCTCAGGTCTACATCGTCAACGATCCGCGGCTCAACGCAGCCACGTACGGAACCGAAGACGAATCCTTCATCATGGTGCACTCGGCGCTCGTCGATCACTACACCGACGAGGAGCTACGCACCGTCATCGGGCACGAGTGCGGGCATATCCACAACAAGCACGTCGTTTACCTGACGACGCTGCACTACTTGAAGATGATCGCCCAGGCCTACCTCGGCGTGCTCGTCGCGCCCGCCATGCTGCCGCTCAACGCGTGGTCGCGCCGTGCGGAGATCACGTGTGACCGAGCCGGCATGCTCTGCGCGAAGAACGAGCAGGTCGCCGCGCGCGCCCTCACGAAGCTCGTTCTCGGCTCGCGAAAGCTGTACGACGAATTCAACATCGAGGCGTTCCTCGAGCAGTACGAAGAGGGCAAGGACTCGATTGGCCGGTACATGGAGGCGTTCGCCTCGCACCCATACCTGCCGAAGCGTGTGCTCGCGATGCGGGTGTTCGCCGAGAGCGAGCTCTATCGAAAGCACGCGGGCTCGGGCCAGACTGGCCTGACGATGGACCAGGTCGACGATCGCGTGAAGGCGCTGCTCAAGGGAGACGCTTGAAAATGCTCGAAGGATTTCGTGAGCGAAAGCTCGACGTCACGGTGGCGCTGCAGGAACTCTCGGACATCGCGCAGAGCCTCGGTGCCAAGAGCCTGAAAGACCGGCTCGAGCGCGAGCTCGTGAAGAAGCTCGAAGAAGATCGCTTCCACCTCGTCGTGGTCGGCGAGTTCAATCACGGCAAGTCGTCGTTCGTGAACGCGCTGCTAGGCGAGAACGTCCTGCCCGTCGGCGTCACGCCCACCACCGCGGCGATCCACCATCTGAAGTTCTCGGAGAAGCCCGAGGCCACCGTCGTCATGCAGTCGGGCAATCGCGAGTCGATTCCCTTCGAGGAGACGCGACGCTTCGCGGTCGGCGGCGGCAAGAGCGCCGACGAGATCGACTACCTCGAGGTCGGCTACCCTGCCCCGCTCCTCAAGGAGCGCATCCTCCTCGTCGACACCCCAGGCGTGAACGATCTGTCGCTCCAGCGCGCGGACATCACGTACAGCTACATTCCCCGCGCCGACGCGGTGCTCTTCCTGCTCGACGCCGGGCAGATCCTGAAGGAGAGCGAGCGCCAGTTCCTCAACGACAAGCTCCTCAAGGCTTCGCGCGACAAGATCGTCTTCGTCATCACCAAGTGGGACATCCTCAACGAAGAGGAGAAGCGTGAGGCCCTCGCCTACGCCCGCACGCAGCTCGCGAACCTCGTGAAGGATCCGGTCGTCTTCCCGATCAGCGCGGAGACGGCGCTCGCCGGGCGCGCCGACGAGAGCGGCATGCCGGAGCTCCTCGCCCACCTCACCACGTTCCTCGCCGAAGAGCGCGGGCGTATCCTGCTCGACAACGCGCTCGGCGAGGGCATCAACGCCACGAACCTGCTCGCCAAGGGCGTCGATGCACGTCGTCGCTCGCTCGCCATGAAGACCGAGGAGCTCGAGCGGCGCATCAAGGTCCTCGAAGACGACCTCAAGGGCCAGGCCGGCACGATCGAGCAGCGCCGCATGCGCATCCGCGAGGAGATCAGCGGCATCAAGGTCGGGGCGCAGAAGGATCTCGAGCGCTTCGTCGACGAGACGGTGCGTCAGCTGCCGAACGTCATCGACTCGGCGAAGAAAGACGACCTTCGCAAGTTCCTCCCCGCCTTCCTCGAGGACACGTTCCGCCAGTGGGCGGAGGCCGAGGGCAAGGAGATCGCCCACAAGCTCGAAGAGCTCACCGAGAAGACCATCGCGCTCATCAAGGAAGATGCGCACGAAGCGAGCCGTCGCGTGGCGAGCACCCTCGGCACCGACGTGAAGAAGCTCGACATCCAGATCGACACCTTCCGCTACGACGCGAGCGTCGCCGGCGTGCTGATGCTGGGTATCGGCACCATGCTGGCCGTCAACGTCATCGCGGGCGGCGCACTCATCGTGGCTGCGCCCCTCCTTGCGTTGGTCGTGCGCGACCGGGTCGATGCAGAATACAAGAAGCGCGCAAACGAGCAGGCTCCGGAGGTCGTGAAAGCGGCCGCTGCGCAGATTGGTCCGAAGCTCGACGAGATGATCGAAGAGTTCGCCAAGAAGCTCGATGCCTGGGTCGTCACCGCCGGCGAAGAGCTCTACCGCGAGATCCTCGAGGTCCTCAACGCCACGCGCGATGCGCGCGCCTCCGGCGAGAAGGACGAAGCCGCGGCCAAAGCCGAAGTCGAAGCGCAGGACTCGCGGCTCGGCAAAGCCCGCTCACGCATCGAGCAGCTGCGCGGCTCCCTCTGGACGCCGAAGGACAAGCTACGCATCGCCGACGGCAGCGCCGCGATCGCCGGCGACGCCGCCTGAGATCGAGTAGTTTCGCGTCGTGGCAAAGACAGCGCACGTCTCGGAGACCCCGGCGACCGCGTTCTTGAAAAAGAACAAGGTCGCCTTCTCCGAGCATCCCTACGAGTACGAAGAACGTGGCGGCACGCGCGTGTCGTCCGAGAAGCTCGGCGTCGAAGAACACGCGGTCATCAAGACGCTCGTGATGGAGGACGAGGACAGGAAACCCCTCATCGTCCTCATGCACGGCGACCGTGAGGTCTCGACGAAGAACCTCGCGCGGCAGGCCGGCAAGAAGCGCGTCGAGCCGTGCAAGCCCGACGTCGCCGAACGCCACTCCGGCTACCAGGTGGGCGGCACGAGCCCCTTCGGCCTGCGCAAGCCGATGCCGGTCTTCGTCGAGCGCACGGTGCTCGACTTGCCGAAGATCTACATCAACGGCGGCCGCCGCGGCTTCCTCGTAGGCATCGAACCGAAAGAGCTCGAACGCGTCGTCGGCGCCAAGCCCGTCGACGTCGCCCTCACCTGAGCGCTCCCCTTTGCCTTCCGGACATGGAGGGCGGCAAACGAGCGCGCCGTGCCCCGTTCGCACGTGGCCCAAGGTGCGCAAATCCCATTTCTGCTAAGGGGGACGGGTGCATCCGGACCGAATCCTCTCCTCTTCTGCAATGGCGCTCGCTGGGGCGATTCGTGATCGCGAGGTGACGTCGCGCGAGATCCTCGAGGCCCATATCGGACGTATTTCCCAGGTGAACCCGACGATCAACGCGCTCGTCAAGGACCGCTTCGACGCTGCGCTGCAGGAGGCGCGGGACGCCGACGAGAAGACCGGGAGCGTCCACCGCGACGATCTACCTCCGTTCCATGGAATTCCTTTCACGGCGAAGGACGCTCTCCGCTGCGCCGGCATGCCGAACACGTCGGGTCTCTGGGCTCGGCGCGACCTCATCGCCGACGACGACGCAACCGCCGTAAAGCGGCTCAAGAACGCCGGCGCCATTCTCCTCGGCGTGTCGAACATCAGCGAGCTCTGCATGTGGATGGAGAGCAGCAACAAAGTCTGGGGGCGAACGAACAACCCATACGATCCGACGCGGACCGCCGGGGGCAGCTCGGGAGGCGAAGGAGCGCTCGTCGGTTCGGGCGGATCAATCATCGGGCTCGGCTCGGACGTCGGCGGCTCGATCCGCATGCCCGCCTTCTTCAACGGCGTGTTCGGGCACAAGCCGACCGGCGGGCTCGTGCCCAGCACCGGTCACTACCCGCCGGCGAGGAACCGTCAACAGCGCTACGTCACGACCGGACCAATCGCGCGGCGTGCGGCCGACCTCATGCCATTCCTCCGCGTGGTCGCCGGTCCCGACGGAATCGAGGAGCACAGTATCGAGCCGGCGCTCGGAGACCCAGCGACGATCGATCTGTCGAGGACCACGGTATACGTCGTCCCCGGCAACGGCATCTTCGCCGTCGATCCGCGCATGCAAGCGGCTCAGGAGAGCGCCGCACGCGTCCTCGAGGACGCCGGAGCCCGCGTCGAGCGGCGACAAGTGCCCGCGCTGAAGCGCTCAGCCGAGATTTGGTCGGCGATGCTCCATGACGGCGGCGGCAGCGAGACCTTCCAGGACTTGATGGCCGCGGGCGGCGAGCTGAAACCGCTCCGTGAGATAGGGAAGGCCGCGCTCGGACGATCGCGGTACACACTCCCTGGCCTGCTACTTTGTCTCTTCGAGCGCGTTCCAACGCTGCTCGGGAGCGAGCGCGCGGGGAGGATCGTGCAGCTCGGTCATCAGCTCCGGAGGGAGCTCGAGGCGATGCTCGGCGACGACGGCGTCATGCTCTTTCCGTCCTACCCGACGCCTGCACCGAAGCACTACGCGCCAATGCTCGTCCCGTTCAAGTGGGTCTACACGGCGATCTTCAACGTGATGGAGATGCCCGTCACGCAGGTCCCGATGGGGCTCGACGAGCGCGGCGTCCCGCTCGGCGTGCAGGTCGCTGCGAGAAGGCAGGCCGACACGTTGACCATCGCCGTCGCACTCGAGCTCGAGCGCGCCGTCGGTGGATGGACTCCACCGCCGCGATGGCCGTTCGCCAGATCGTCGAAGCGAGCCTCTCGCGGCGCCTCGACCCCACGGCGATGAGCCGGCCGATGTCGAAGACCGCGACCGAACCGGCAAATTGGGGGTGGAGGTCGATCTACAAGGAGTCGAAGAAGCCCCAGGCGGCCTTCGCAGCGCTGTCCCAGAGCGCGTGATCGAGGCCGCCGATCGAGCAGTAGACGACGGGCTTGTCCGAAGGACATCCCGCGTACGAGGCGCACGGCGACGGCGCGCACGGGTTCGTGCTCGTCTGGCATTCGTTCGCGATGCGCCAGTGGTCGGCCGACGTCTGGCCTGCCTGCGCCTTCACCACGGTGTCCGACTGGCCGTGGATGATCATCGCCGCCGGCGGGGGCGCGTTGCAGGCCTTGAACCAGCCCCGAGCATCGAAGTCGTTGCCGTCGTTCGAGTACGGCCCGCCGCCGGAGTGAGCGACGAGAGCGCGCACCGAGCTCGCACGGAAGCAGCCAAGCTGGTTCACGAAGAAGCCACCGCGGCTGAAGCCGAAGAGAAAGACCTTCTTCGTGTCCACGCAGTACTTCTTCGATAGCTCGCTCAAGAGAGCGTCGAAGAACTGGTAGTCCTTGTTGTCAGCGGGCGGCGTCTCGAGGTCCCACGTCTGGTTGGGGCCATCCGGATAAACGAAAATCGCCTTCCCGTTCGCCTGCTCTTCGAGGCCCGCGCCGCGCATGCTCTGACCGTTGCCGCCGTCGCCGTGGAACGAGAGCACGATCGGAAACGCCGTCTTGCGATCGTAGGTCGACGGAACGACGACGCCGTACGTGCGTGTCTCGCTCCCCAGCACGAGGCTCTGCGACGAGTACCCGGGCGATACGCCGTCGGAGCCGCACGCGCCGGGCGGGTTCGTGCCGTCGCCTGCGTCGTTGTCGTTGTTCTGCGAGGAGGTCGGAGCGTCCGGCGTCGATGCGTCGCCGTTGGTCGTCGAGCTCGAAGGAACGCTCTCTGACGAGTCGCCGCCACATGCTCCACAAGCGGCCGAGCCGACGAGCACGACGGAAGCCGTCACGAGGAGTGCGCTGCGCATCCCCGCTGACCGTCCCGATTCATTCCCAAGCGACGTCATGCGCACCACCATGGCACGTCTAGAGCTCAATCGAGGCGATCCTCGTCGGGGATGTTCGACGCTGGCTCTTTTTCTCTCGGCGTCTCCGCGGGTTTCGGTGCGCTCGACGGCGCGTGTGCGGGTGGAGCAACCTCGTCAGGAGGAAGATCGTGGTGCTCTTCCCCCTGCTTCATGAACACGTGCTGCTCGCCAACCCTGAGCGGCACGACCTTGCGTGCGCCGAGCCCCACCTTCTTCTCCGCCTCGCCGAGCAAGCGAAGCGCGTCACCCGGCTTGTCCACGGAGTTGATGAAGGTGTCGTAGTGGATCGGCACCATCCACCGAGCGCCAAGATCGAAGAAGGCCTGCAGCGCCTCCGCCGGGTCCATGTGGTACTCGCGAAGGAATTCGCGCGGCTCGATCGGAGCGATGGGAAGCAGCGCGAGATCGATCGCAGGAAAGCGCTCACGCGTGGTGACGAAATCGCGAATGTCGTAGCCGCTGTCGCCGCCGAAGTAGACGGTGATGCCGTGGTACTGGATGACGTAGCCGGTGAAGGAGTGCTTCATCCAGGCTTCGTCGATGCCATAGCGATACCCGACGTGGTCGACGGGCACGGCAGTGATGCGTAGGCCGTCTTTCTCCCAGGGCTGCCAGGTGCGCAGCTCGAGCGCGTTGAACGCGAAGTCGGTGAGGTAGGTCAGTCCGCCTTGCGGCATGAGCAGCTGCCGCACCTTCTTGTCGATCATGTCGAGCGAGCCGAGCGACAGGTGATCGAAGTGCATGTGCGAGATGAGGACGGCGTCGAGCGGCGGAAGCGCTTTGGGATCGAGCCCAGGCTCCACCACGCGCTTCGAGAGCTGCCCCACGGTGCTCGTGAAGACCGGATCGGTGAGGATGTACTTGTCGTCGATCTGGATGAGCGCGGTGGAGTGTCCGATCCAGAGGACGGCCAGCCGTGCGTCTTTTCGCTTGGGATCGGCGACCTTCTCGACCTTGCGGGGAGATTCGAACAGCGAGCCGGTCGCGCTGCCGACGGCACGCCAGTACATGCAACCGGAGCCGCCAAACGCGAGAGCGCACGCCACGTAGAAGAGCGCGAGCGCGTGGACGCGCGAGCCGATACCAGAACCGAAGCGAGACCGGTTCACGGCGTGCTCTCGTCTTTCGCGTCGATGATCGTGCCGACGTTGGCCTGCGCGCGGAATGGCTGCCCCGGCACCAGATTCGTTTCGTTCGACAGGAATCGCACAACGCGGCGATCGCCGTCGTCGAGCCTCACGCCGGGTTCGTTTCCGCCATCGGAGCAAAGGACGCGCGACGGACTGAATGGATAGGCGAGCGCCACGGGAACGAACTCGGGGTTCACGCCCGGGGTGAACCAGTAAACGGCGACGCAGTAGTTGCCGATGGCGCCGCCGCCCTGCTCGGTCGCGCGGACCTCGACGTCGACCTGGATCTTGCCGTTGTCTTGATCGTTGCTGACGATGCGCGTCGCGGAGACGCTGTCGACCATGAGGGCAGCGCCGTGACTGCATCCGCTCGCCACGAGCGCGCAGGCCGCCGCGCCGAGCGCGAGCACCCGACGAACAGCGAGCTTGGAGGAAAGAGGAAGAAGTCGGCGCATCGTCAGAAGTACCGGATGCGGAAAGTGAGCATGGTCTTGAGTGGCTCGTGGACGGGCGCGTACGTGAACTGCACGCCGAAGAGACCGAACAGGCAGTAGGCGCCGACGTCGTAAGCGACGCGGAGAATGTCGTCGTACGCGTAGAACGAGGTGCCGATCGACGTCGATAGGTATTCGCCGCGCTGCAAGATCGGGAACGTCGCGTGGACGCCCGGCCGCACGAGCATGCGATTGACCTGGCCCCACATGTACTCGAGGTTCAGGTCCGCGGAGATCGAACCGCTGTTGCGTGCGAGCGGGTCGATGACGAGGAAGTGCCAGCGATTGAGCGAGCGATGCTGGCCCCACGACCACAGGAGCGGCGTGAGTTGCCAGCGCAGGCCGAACGACGCCTGCAGGTCTTTCGAGGTGTGGCCGTAGACGTCGACCGAGCGAATCGTGCCGAACGCGACTTCGGGGCTCGGAAGGAGCTGCGCCGCAAGCCAGGGCAGCGACGGGTAAGGCCGGGGATCGGCGGACGAGTAACCCGTGTCCGGCTGTGCGAGGATGCGCGGCGTACGGGGCGGGTACGGAGAAAACTCGTCCAGCGTGGCGGGCGCGGGCGTGGCGGGCTTGATGGGCCCGGACGGTGCGGCGGGTGCAGCCGGCGCGGGCGCACGATCGTCCGCAGCTGCAGCACCAGGGGCGAGCAGCACGAGCGACAGCGCGAGCGCCGAGAGGGCAGACTTCACAATCCCAGGACCTCGCGAAAACCGCTTCGACCGAGCCGCTCGATGGCCTCGCGTCGTTCGACGAAGCGCTGCCAGCGCTTGCCGACGCGAATGGCGTCGTCGGTGATGCGGGTGATGGTGAACCGGAGGGTCGCGAGAATGGCCTCGTCGTAGAGCGCATCGCGCTCCGGCGGAGTGATCTCACGCTCCTCGCGGTACCCCTCGACGATCGCGCGAGCGATGTCGGGGACGAGTGCGTCGGCGAAGGACCAGGAAAGGATCGTCACTGCGAGGTCGTAAGCAAAGGGCCCGTGATGCGCGCTCTCGAAATCGAGAAGCGCCGCAATCCTACTCTGTTGCCAGAGGACGTTGTCGCGAAAGAGATCACCGTGGACGAGTCCGGAGGGAAGCAATGGATCGCGCCGCTTCGCTACGGATGAGACTGCTTCGCTCAGCGAGTCGCCGAGCACGCGCGCTTCGGGATCGGACGACGACGCGATGCGCGAGCACCGCACCACGAGATCTTTCGGTCCAAAGCGTCCTTCGTTCGGTGCGGCAGAAGGCGGCGGGCCGACGCGATGAACCATCGCGAGCGAAGCGCCCGTGATACGTGCCGCTTCGGGGGTGACGGCTCGCTGGCAGAGCATGTCACCATCGACCCATGGGAAGAGCGCCGCAGGTTTTCCCGCGAGGGTCCGCACGAGCGTGCCGTCGGGCGTCGCGATCGGAGCCGGGGTCGGGACGCCGTTGCTGGCGAGGTGAAACAGGAGGGCCGCCTCGCGCTCGGCGCCGTCGTGTCCCTGCTCCTCGTAGATCCTCAGAAAATAGCGGTCATCACCAAGGTTTACGGCATAGCTGGTGTTGACGGTGCCGGCCTCGAGACCGCGCACGTTCGAGGGCGAACCGCGGCCGTACGCGGAAAGGAAGGACTGGAGGTCGGCGTCGGCGGGGATGGTCCTGATGGCCATGGTCGTGGCGACGGATGATACAGCCCCGAATTCTCAATCGTTATTCTCGCTAGCCCTGCACTTGTTTGTGGACTTCGGCCGCGCGCGAGTGGTATGCGCCAAACTTCGAAACCTTCTTACGATGGCGACGGAGATGGCGACCAAGAAAGCTGCTGCGAAGGGGAAAGACAGCGCCAAGCCCGGGAAGAACGGAGCGAAGGCCGGGGGCGCAGCGAAGGAGAAGGCCGGGGAGCCGAAGCGAAAGCTCGGTCTTCGTGGTGCCGCTCCCTGGGCTGCTCGTCACGCGGCGAAGCACGCCGCCGAGGCCCGTGCCCGAGCGGCTGAGCCGCCCTTGCCGGGAAGCGCACGCGCGACGATCCGTACGCCGGTCGCCGCCGAAGACATCAAGGCCCGAATTGCGGAGCTCCACAACGCGCTCCAGCAGATCAAAGGCTTCCGCAAGAACCTCTCGAAGGGGTTCTTCGACGTGGGCCTCATTCTGAAGGAAATTCAGGCCAAGAAGCTCTACGAGGCCAAGGGCTTCGGCACCTTCGAGGCGTTCCTCGAGCGCGAGGCCACCGAGCTTGGCAAGACGCAGGCCCTGCGTTTCGTCCGCATGGTCGGTCTGTTCCAGAAGGAAGGCGCCCTCGAACTCGGCATGGAGCGCGTCGTCATGGCGATGATGTCGATCGAAGCCGGCGACGGCGTCCCCGAGGCACGCGCGAGCGGAAAGATTCCGCCCCCGCCGCTCTCCTCGTCGGTTCTCCCGCTCAAGCCGCCCGGCCGCTGAGCAGCGTTACAGAGAAACGAACGCCAGCCCGCGACCTGCATCAGGCGCGGGCTGATTCGTTTTTGTGGCATTCGCGGTCGCGCAGTGTTGCCTGCGCGGATCGTGACCTCAGGGCTTCGCGGTCGCGGCAAGCGTCAGGGCGTTCAGGACGCGCGTGCGCGTCGCCGGCGCGAGGCGTTCGAGCGCCGCGCTGCGCTGGCCTGGGCCCATCGTGCGTGGAAATGCGTAGATGTTGCTCGTCGTGAAGATGCCGGCGTTCGCCGTGACCGTCTCGATCACGAACGTGCCCTCGCTCGACTCGACCACGTCGACGCGGTCCGAAAAGCCCGCCGGCGCGCCCGGCAGATCCTTTGCAGCGCCTGGCGGCGGGAGGAGCACGGGGGTCAGAGGTGAGGCCGCCGTCGTTCGCGTCAGCGCCACCGGCGCGCGAAGGCCCTCGCCGACGAGGTGCACGATCTTCGAAATGCGCTCGTGCGAGAGCCGGAAGGCAGGCTTCCGTTGTTTCTCGAAGACCATCATCACGAGGCCCTGGTTCAGACCGCGCTCTTTCGCGTACGCGTCGTCGAGAGGAACGCCGGAGTAGGTCTCGGCTTGGTAGTCGGCCTTCGGCTTGAGGATCGTCTCGATGACGACGAGCCCCGACGGCGCCGGTGCAGTGGATCCCCCCTTCGGCGCCTTGCTGGCCTTCGCACTCGACGAGGCCGGACGCGGCGCTGCGCCCTTGGGAGCCTCGGCCAACGAAACGGTCGACCCGAACACGACTGCGCAAAGAATCGCGCCCCTCACGAGCTCACGCATGAGCCCACCATGCCGATCCGGCGAAGCAGTGCAAACAAAACGGCGAACGACGCGCCGTCAGGCGCTCGCGCGGACACGTGGAGCGGAAGATTCCGCCTCTTCCGCTTCCGAACGCCGTTCGGCGACGAGCAGCACGTTGCCGAAGGGGGTTCCCTCCCAGCACGGCGTCACTCGGCATTTCATGCCGGCACGTTCGAGCAGCGGAACGTACTCGCGCTGCACGTCGCGAATCGCGATCGTCGCGCCGAGGTTGAAACGAATCCCCTGCGAGATGCGCTCGACGGTGCGCGTGAGGACTGAACGAATCCCATACCCCGCGCTCGCCTCGCGAACGACGAGCCGACCGCCGGGCTTCACCCAGCTCGCGGCGCGCGCCAGAAGCGCGTCTTGGCCGGCCACGTCGAGGTAGTGGAGGACGTCGATCAGCAGCACGGTGTCGGCCGGCGTCACGTCCACCTTGGACGCGTCCTGACCGAGGAAGCGAGCATCGAGGCCTTCTGCAGCACGGTTGGCGAGTGCAACCTTGGGCTCGTCCCAGTCGTAGCCACGCACCTTCGTCGCCGCGCCGACTTCGAGAAGCAGGATGGCGAGCTGGCCGCGCCCACACCCGAGATCGATGGTCTCCCCGAGCGAGCCGAGCTCGGCAACGGCTCGTGTCGCCGGATCGCGCCGCAGCTTCTCGCGCGTGAAGTGCATCTGCGAGCGGCTCTTCGACACGCGAGCGAACCGCGCGGCCGTTCGTTCGAGAGCCTCATCGAATGGCCCGCGCGGAGGCGACTTTCGCCCCGCACGACCGATCACGAACCACACGAGCAGAACGACGACGGCGACTGCGGCGAAGATCATCGGCCCATCGGGATCGACACGGTCACCTTGGCGCCTTTGCCGCGCTCGCTCTCGATGTGCACTTCACCGCCGTGTTGGTCGACGATCTTGCGAACGATGGAGAGACCGAGACCGGTGCCGGCTTCCTTGGTCGTGAAGAAGGGATCGAACACGTTCGACAGGACGTCCGGGTCGATGCCGGGCCCCGTGTCTTCGAGCGTCATGACGACGCGCTCGCCTTCGGGGCGGACGCGCACGGTGAGCGTTCCCCCCTGTTTCATGGCCTCGATCGCGTTGACGACGATGTTGATCGTGACCTGCTTCAGCTTCTCGCGATCGCCGAGGGCGACACCGCCCTCTTCACACAGGTCGCGTACGAACTGCACGCCCCTGCCCTTTGCGCTCTCCTCCTCGAGGTCGAGCACTTCGTCGACGAGGCTCGGGACGTGCACCGGTTCGCGACCGATGCCGCGAGGCCTGGCGAGCTCGAGAAACTCGGTCAGCAATCGATTCAGGCGGCCAATCTCGTCGCCGACGATGCGCACGCGGTCCTGCAAGGTGGCCCGCACCGGCGCTTCGGCCTCGATGCGATCGAGGTTTCGCTTCAGCAGATGAAGCTGCAGGACGGCGGCGTTGAGCGGGTTGCGGATCTCGTGGGCGAGGTTCATCGCGAGCTCGCCCATCGCGGAGAGCGCTTCGGCGTCGGCGGCGCGACGTTCGAGGGCACGCCGCTCGGTGATGTCGATGCCGATGCCGTAGACGAGCGCGCGATCGCCGGGCGAACGCGAGAGATGCCAGCGAACGCGGCGGCGTGACGGCGTGACGCCGGAGAGATCGGCAAAGCCCGTCTCCACCTCGACGGCGCGGGTTTGAAGAGCGTCGCGCGTCTGGACGAGTGCGCTACGCATCGCGGCGCGGTCATCGCTCGGGATCCACGACTCGAGGAGCGGCTGGCCGATCGCCGCGTCGGGCGCGACGTCGACGATGCTCGCGGCCTTGCGGTTCATCAGCGCGACGTTGTCGTTCTCGTCGACAGCGGTGAAGAGCACGTCCGTCACTTCGACGAGATCGCGATAGCGCCGTTCGAGCTCCTCGCGTTCGCGTTTGAGCTGCACCTTGCCAAGCGCTTGCTCGACGATCGAGATGAGCTCTTCGGGACGGAACGACTTGAGGACGAAGGCGAACGCGCCGGAACGGAGGGCGCCGATCGCGGCATCGACGCTCGCGAATCCCGTCAAAAGCAAGACCTCCGAGAACGGCGAGGCCTCGCGCAGGGGCGCAATCAGGTCGACACCGCTGATGTCGGGGAGCTTCACGTCGACGATCGCGACGTCGAAACCTTTGCGCGCCATGGCGAGAGCCGCCTTGCCGTTGGCCGCGGTCTCGATCGCGAGGCCGGAGACGCCCGACGCGATGACTGCGCGCAGCGTGTCGACGAGCTCCGCGTTGTCGTCGACGATGAGCACGCGGCCGAGCGGCGGGCGCGAAGCGGTAGGCAGCGCCGGGGTCGACACGGGCATCGACGCCTCCTACTCGAGCCCGAGCAAGCGCTTCAGCGTCGTGTTCACGAGCTCGGGGTTCGCGCTTCCCTTCGTGGCCTTCATGGTCTGCCCCACGAGGTAGCCGAAGAGGGCGGTCTTGCCTTCCTTGATGCCGGCGACCTGCTTCGGATTGTCGGCGATGACCTTCGCGCAAGCCTCTTCGATCGCTTTGGGATCGGTGACCTGCGTCATGCCGAGCTCGGCGATCATGGCTTCGGGATCCTTGTCGGTACCGCGGAGCTTCGCGTAGAGCTCCTTGGCCTGCTTGCCGCTGATTTTTCCGCTCGCCACGAGCGTCATCACGCCCGCGACCTGCTTGGCGGTCACGGGGATCGAGGCCTCGAGGCCATGGGTGGTAACGTCGCGCAGCACTTCGCTCTGAACGAAATTCGCCACCTTCGGCGCGTCGCCGGCGATCTTGGCCGCCTCTTCGAAGAAGGACGCGATGCGCGGGTGCTGCGTGAGAACCTGTGCGGCGTACGGCGTGATGCCGAGCTCGCTCAGGAAGCGTTCGCGCTTTTGCTTGGGCGACTCCGTGAGATCCGAACGGACGCGCGCGATGTACGCCTCGTCGAGGACGAGCGGCAAAAGGTCAGGCTCGGGGAAGTAGCGATAGTCCTGCGCCGTCTCCTTGCTGCGGAGCGAGTAGGTCGTGCCGTTCTTCTCGTCCCAGCCGCGCGTCTCCTGCACGACGCGACCGCCCGTTTCGAGGACGTCTTTCTGGCGCTCGATCTCGACGGCGATGGCCTTCTCGACGAAGCGGAAGGAGTTGATGTTCTTCAGCTCGACGCGCGTGCCGTACGTCGTCTCCCCCACGGGGCGGATCGACACGTTGGCATCGCAGCGGAACGAGCCCTCTTCGAGGTTGCCGTCGTTGATGCCGAGGAAGACGAGCTCCTCACGAAGCACGCGCAGGTACTCGGCGGCTTCGGCCGGACTCCGAAGATCGGGTTCGCCGACGATCTCCACGAGCGGCACCCCCGCGCGGTTCAAATCGACGACCGAGCCTCCGCCGAGGTCGTGGAGGTTCTTGCCGGCGTCTTCCTCCATGTGGATGCGCGTGAGGCGCGCCACCTTGGTCCGGACGGTATCGCCCTCCTTCATCTCGATGGTGACCTGACCACCTTGGCTGAAGGGCTCGTCGTACTGGCTGATCTGGTAGCCCTTCGGCAGGTCCGGGTAGAAGTAGTTCTTCCGCGCGAAGCGACTCGTCGGCTGGAGGGTGCACCCAAGCGCGAGCGCAGCCTTCACCGCCATGGCCACCGCCTCGGCGTTCAGGGCGGGGAGTGCGCCGGGCAGCCCGAGGCAGGTCGGGCAGACATGGGTATTCGGGGGGGCGCCGAACGTCGTCGGGCAGCCGCAGAAGAGCTTGCTCCGCGTCAGGAGCTGGGCGTGAACCTCGAGGCCAATGACGGCCTCCCAGGCCGGAACGGGGGGCATGAGGCCCCCAGCTTACTGCCCCGGGACGCAATTTTCGCCGCGAATTGGTCCATCGGACCGAGAGCTGACTACCTTGGGCGTCGAATCGATGATTTCCGAGACGTGGCTCCGCGGCCTGCCCCTCGCCGTCCTGACGATTTCGCTCGTCGCTGTGCCGGTGCTGCTCCTCGAGCCGCAGGGATTGCCGAGGATGCGGGCGCTGGAAGGCGAGCTCCGCGGCGTCGAGGCCGAGAACGCCGAATTGCGGCGCGATGTGGGCAAACTCAGGAGCGAAGTGAAAGAGCTTCGCGAGAACCCCACGGCCGTCGAGCGCATCGCCCGCGAACAGCTGGGCCTCGTCCGCAAGAGCGAAGTCGTCTTCCAGTTCGACAGGAAGTGACCACGAAAAGGGCCTCCTTCGGTACTATCGGACCCCCTTGCCCGACGATCTGACGAAGACCCTCCTCCTCGAGGAGGCGGCTCCGCCGAACGTCGTTGCCGAAGCGCTGTTTGCGTCGGTGACGGAGGGCGTTCCATTTTTGCACGCGCTGCTCCATGCGGGCGCTGCGACCGAAGAGACGCTCACCCGCTACTTGGCGCGGGCCCAGGCGCCCGCACTGAAGCAGGTCCTGCCCGTCCTCGAGCTCCTCGAGCGTCTGCCTCCGGGCCTGCCGGAACGGCTCCTCGCCATCCCCGTCCGGCGCGATGCCATCACGGGCACCGTCGACGTCGTCGTGGCCGACGCGAGCGATCCCCATCCGGGCCGGGAGATTTCGTTCCACCTGAGAGCACCGGTCAGGCTCGTCCGGGCGCCGCTCGGGGCGATCGAGGATGCTCTCCGCCGGATCCGAACGCGATCCCGAGAGCACACGGTCGCGGCTCCGCCGCTCGAGCGCGACGACGAGCACCTCTACGATTCTCGCCCCCGCATGGCGACGCCGCCCCCGTCGGCGTATCCGCGCGGGCGAGCCGACAATCCGTACGGAGAGAGAGTCCCCCGTCCGAGCCGAGTCCCGGCGGTCGAACGTCAGGCCCATGTCGTTCCCGCGCCGACGCGCTTGAGCGCCCCGGTTCGTCGTGCGGGTCACGACACGCCGCCGTGGGGCACTCCCGTGCACAATGCAACGGTCCGGGCGCAATCCGAAGCCCCGACCAGCCGCCTCGGTTCCGAGATCCCCATTCCGCTCATGCGCCGCACGTTCACGGCCGTCAGCGGCGGCACGCAGCGGCCACCTCCTCTGCGAAGCCCCACCGAATCGGCCCTGGGTGAAGGGTATCCGGTCGATCCGGGCTCACTACGAGCGGTCGTCGAAGTCCAGAACGAGCGCGACGGCGGCCGTGGACGCAGCGAACGCGCACCGGCGCCCTCGCGCTACCCCGCGCCGGCGAGCGCCTACCCGACGGCGGATACCTTCATCCCGCGCCCGCCCGCCGTGCCCGGCACCGGCGCGTTCTCCGCCTACACGAATCCCGAGCCGCCGCGGCCGATTCCCGACGGTGGAACCGTCCTTGCGGCGATTCGAAACGCTTCGACGCGGGACGAAATCCTCGACCTCGTGCTCGTCGGCGCGCGCGCCGTGGCGCTACGCATTGCGCTCTTCGCCGTGAAGCGTGGAGCGGCCGTCGGCTGGTCGTGCACGCCGGAGTTCGGGGACATGGGCGCCCTGCCGAACGTTGCTGTGCCGCTCGACGGCACGACAGCGTTCGACACCGCGGCGCGCGACGACGTGTTCCTCGGCCCGATCCCCTACGACGAAGCCCACGCTCCGATGCTCCATGTCATGCATCGGGCTTCGCGCGACGTGGCGGTCATTCCGATTCGCGTATCCGGCAAGCCGGTCATGATGATCGTGGCCGACGAGCTCGGCGACACGATGCTCGCCACCCGGCGCATCGAAGAGCTGGCGCGCGCCGCCGGCGATGCGTTCGCCCGCATCGTCCGCGCGAAGCGATAGAGCCCTGTCAGGGAACGAAGCCCGCGAGCACGCGCAGGGCATCGGTGGCCGTGAAGATGCCGGCCACGCGACCTCGCTCCATGACCACGGCGCAGCCGTACTTATGCGCCGCCATCTCTGCGGCCACCTCTTGCACTGGCGCGTCCGGCGTCACGGCGTACGCGTCCGAGCTCATCGCGTCGTCGACGCGATCGGTATCCATGTCGACGCCGGCGATGGTCTCGAGGAAGTAGAGGTCACGCTGGCTGACCACCCCCACGAGGTCGCCGTGCTCGAGCACCGGCAGGTGACGACAGCCATGCTCGCGCATCATGGCATGCGCGACGGCAAGCGGCTGATCGCGTCCAACGGTGACCGGCTGCGCCGTCATCACGTCGTTCATGGTGAGCTTCGAATGCTTCGTGACGCGCGTGGTTCGCGCATGGGTTTGCGTGGTCATGCGAGGCGCCTCCCGCTCCCGAGTTCAGCGTTGTTCTTTTGGATGGTCGCGTCGAGCTCGACCACCGCACGTAGTGCATCGACGGCCGTGAACACCCCGATGACGCTGCCGCGATCGACGATGAGCACCGCTCCGTATTTGTGACGGATCATCTGCTCGGCCACCTCCGCAAGGGGCGTCATGGGGAACGCGATGCAGGGTTCGGGCGACATCGCGTCCGCGACCACGATTTCGAGCGGATCGCCGAGGCGTTCGGCGACGGCGAGGTCGCGCTCGCTCAAGATCCCGACGAGATCGGACCCGTCGAGCACGGGCAAGTGCCTGACGGCATAGCGGGCCATCAACGCCCGCGCCGACGCGAGCGACGCTTCGCGCTGGATGGTCTGAGGACACGGCGTCATGTAGCGGTAGACCTCGAGGCAGGTACTCATGGTCGGGCTCCCCTCCCCTCCGTCGTCCTCCGAACCGAGACCGCCAGCCACGCGGGGCGCACGTGCACGCTGCCGCGCGCGCGGTCCACATTGTCGCGGATCGATTCTCTGGAGACACCGCGCAGCATGTTCGGCAGGCACTGACGAAGCGAGCCGCGTGCCGGAGGTCGGCGTGCGGCTTCGAACGGCACGACCTCTGCTTGACGTTGCGCATGGCCCCGAACGGTGACACCCCCGACAGTCGCAAACTGGAGCGCGATCTGGCACGCCCCGAGGCCTATCCGCTGCCTCGTCCGGGCGCGGTGGAAGTTCGGGAGACGCACATTTCGTGGGCGTTCCTGACCGAGGGCGACGTCTACAAGGTGAAAAAGCCCATCGACCTCGGCTTCCTGGACTTCTCGACACTGGAGAAGCGACGGCGCGCTTGCGAAGCGGAGGTGGTCCTCAACGAGCGACTCGCCGCCTCGGTCTACCTCGGCGTCGTCCCGGTCCATCGGAGTTCGGACGGCCACCACCACCTCTACCCAGACGGTGAGGTGGTCGACTGGGCCGTCCACATGCTCCGGCTGCCCGATGAATGCCGCGCCGACTCGCTGCTCGCGCGCGGACAGCTCTCGAGCGTGCACATCGCTCGGCTCGCGCAGCACATCGCCGACTTCCACGCTCGGTGCACGACGAGCGAGGCGATTGCCGAAGCCGGCTCCATTTGCGCGGTAACGCAGAACGTGCGCGAGAACTTCACCTCGACCGCGCCCGCGATTCGGCGGTTCGTCCTCGGCGACGAGGCGCGTGAGATCGAGCGCTGGCAGCTGTCGTTCCTGGCGCGCAACGCGCCACGTTTCGAAGCTCGCCAGCGCGGAGGATTCGTGCGGGATGGGCACGGCGATCTCCGGCTCGACCACGTCTACTTCGACCCTTTCGTGAGCACGAGCCCGGCGATCCCGGGTCAGGGCATCACCATCCTCGACTGCATCGAATTCTCCGAGCGCCTTCGCGCCGGCGACGTCTGCTCCGACATCGCGTTTCTCTCGATGGACCTCATCGCTCACGGGCGCGTCGATCTCGCCGAAGCGCTCCTCGCACACTACGCGCGTGCCTCGAACGACTATGACCTGTACGCGCTCGTGGACTTCTACGAGAGCTACCGCGCGTACGTGCGAGGCAAGGTGGCCATGCTCCGCGCTCAGGCTTCGACCGATCCCAGGGTGGTGGAGGACGCCGAGCAAGCCGCAAGGCGCCACTTCCTCCTGGCCCTGGCCGGCGCGCGACCTGCACTCTTGCCGCCCGTCGTCGTCGCCGTCGGGGGCGTCATCGCCTCGGGCAAGAGCACGATCGCCGATGCCCTCGCCGAACGCCTCGGCGCGCCCGTGGTCGATGCGGATCGCACGCGCAAGGCCATGATGGGTGTGGCTTCGACCGATCGCCTCGACGTGCCAGCGTTCGAAGGTCCGTACGATCCCCGCGTCACGGCGGAGGTCTACGCAGAGCTCGCGCGCTGCGCAGGGGTGGTGGTTCGCTCCGGTCGGTCGGTGGTGCTCGATGCTTCGTTCCGCACGCGCGAGCAGCGAGCCGTGCTCCGAACGCTTGCCGAGTCGCTCCACGTTCCGCTCTTCTTCGTCGAGTGCCGCGCACCGGCTGGGGTTTGTCGGCAGCGCCTCGAACGGCGCGCCCTCGAGCGCGGCGTCTCGGACGGCCGGCTTGCGATCTTCGACGATTTCATCGCGCGCGCGGAATCCGTCGAGCCCGGGGAATTCAACGAGCGCGAGCACATCGCGGTCGACACGACGCGTCCCGTCGAAACGACCATGCGCGCGCTGTCGGAGCGCGTCCGCTTCTGGCCGCGCGGCCTCGTCGCATGACCGAGGAGCCGTGCTAGCTTGGGGGCGTGACGCCGAAGGAAGCGGGCACCGTCCGGGCGAGCGTCGAGCGAGTGTCGGATGCGCTCGCGACGATCAAGACCAAAGCCAATCTCCTCGAAGACGTGGCGTGGCCGCGCGAAGTCGAGGAGGCGTTCTTCGCGGCCAAGGCGACGAAGCTGCCCGTCGTCACCTACAAGGTCGACAAGGAAGCTCTCGAGCGCGAGATCGAGCGCCTTCGCGAGGTGCGTCGGGAGATTGACGGAGACGGCGCCGTCTCGAATTGGCTTCGCTCGACGGTGACCTCGAACATCGATCGCAACCGGCTGCTCCTCACCGTCGGCACGCGCAAGTTCGGCGAGGTATCGCTCGAGGTTTACGGTGGCGCTCGAACGGCGTTCTTCGACCTGCCGACTCGAAACGTCGATCTCGCCGACCATCTGCTCGCGCGTCTGCAGATCCACGGATGGGACTCGGCGAGACGCGCCGAACGCGAGATGTCGGCCTTGGACTTGAAGGCATTCCTCGAGGCGCGCATCCAGAAGCGGAAACTCCCCATCACGGTGGAGGTCGATCCGAAGTGCACGTCGAAGGCGATCGCCGGCATGCGGCGCGTGCGCGTTCGTGCGGGCGCCACGTTCACCGAGTGGGAAGCCGAAGGCCTCTACCGTCACGAAGTGGAGACGCACGCGTTCACCGCGCTCAACGGCGCAGCCCAGAAGTATGCGCCGCTCCTTCGATCGGGCGGCCCGCGTTCGACGCCCACGCAAGAGGGACTCGCGGTGTTCGCCGAGCTCTATCACCGGGCGATGGCCATCCCTCGCCTCCTTCGCCTGGCCCAACGCGTGAAGCTCGTTTGCATGGCCGAAGACGGCGCGAGCTTCCTCGACGTCTATCGCCACCTACTGGAGCTCGGCTCCGAACCGCGCGACGCTTACCTCGACGCGGCACGCATCTTCCGCGGCGGGCCGCCGTCGGGGGGCGGAGTGTTCACCAAAGACGCCTGCTACATCGCCGGCCTCCTGCACGTTCACGCGTTTCTCGCGGCCTTCGTGCGCGGCGGTTTCAGCGACGAGTGCGAGATGCTCGTTGCGGGCCGCTTCGCCCTTCCGGACATCACCGCGCTCGTGCAGCTGCGCGCCATGGGCATTCTCGATCGACCGCGCTACCGGCCGCGCTGGCTCCGCGACTGGAGCACGCTGCTGCCGTATTTCGCATTCACGTCGTTCCTCGACAGCATCGACCTCGAGCCTGTCGCGAAGCGTTACGCCGAGGTCATCCGCATCGCGACGCAAGCCGTGCCCTGCTGAGCACGGCGCGCCGCGTGCGTGGGAACCGTGCATGACGTACGACCGCCGCCTGAGGTACCTCCGCGTTGCTCTCGTCGTGGTCGGCCTCATCAGCATCTTCGGCCTCTATCCGCTGATGTTCCTGTGGCCCTCGGGCTGGGCATGGCACACCGGCCATTCCGATTACCCACTGATGATCGTGGGGATTTACGCGACACTCGGTGTGTTCCTGATTCGCGCCGCGAAGAATCCACTCCAGAACCTCAGCCTCATCTGGTTCACCGTGTGGTCGAGCATCGTGCATGGCGGAATCATGGCCGTGCAGGCGCTGACGAGCCCAGGACAGCACGGCCATTTGATCGGAGACGTTCCCGTCTTGTTCCTCGTCGCTCTCGTCTTGGCCGTGCTCACCCCTCGCGCGGAGAAAGTTCGAACGGACGAGGAGCCTCGCGCGCCGATCGGCCACATTCCGCAGTACGCCGGCTGAGTCGTCGGACCGTCGCTATTCGCCGAATGCAACGAAGCGCTTGCCGGCTTCGGGGCGCTCGAAACTCTCACGAACCGCTGACGCGAAGTCGTCGGCGGCATGAGCCCCGGCGCTGCGTACACGGAACGCCTCGGGCTTCGTGGTGCGGACGATGTCCTCGAGCCAGGCGCGGTCTTCGGCCTTCGGAGGCTCGAAGAAGTAGCGATAGAGGTACGGCTCGATCCGCACGCCGTTCATCAAGATGTCGAAGTTGTGGAGCGAAAAACGCTCCTGACTAAATCCGCCATAGACGATGAACTTCCCGCCGAAGGAGAGCGATCGGATCAGGTCGCCGGCCATCGGGCCTCCGACGCCGTCGATGGCCGCGCGCAGGCCCTTGCCCTTCGTGATCTCCGCGATGCGCTCGCCGAGCGGGACGTCGAGAGAAGAGAGCTCGACGACGGCGGAGGCTCCGAGGGCCGCCGACTCTCCACTCGGGAGCGCCAAACGTCGCCGCACGATCGACAGCACGTGGATGTCCTTCGCCCTCGCCATCTGCGCGAGCATGGTGGATACGGTCGAATTGCCGGCGGTGACGGCAATCCACTCGCCTGGCGCCGCGCCGCTCATGTCGAGAAGATCACGAGCCGTGACGAGGTTCACCATCTGCGCCGATTTCTCGAGCGGATAGTCGTCCGGGACGGGAATGGCCCAAGCTTCGGGCATCGAGATGTACTCCGCCCAGACGTCCACGTAGCTGAAAGCGACGCGCGTTCCGGGGAGCAAGGTTCCGCCTTCGGCGGCTTCGACGACGACGCCCGCGCCGTGGTTTCCGGCGATCTGCGCGGGGAACTTGGGCTTCTTGGGCTCGGGATAGAGGTTCTGCACGAAGAGACCATCACCGGGATTGATCGACGCCCAAGACGTCTTCACGAGGATGTGGCCGGGGCTGCGCACGGGTTTGGGAACCTCGGCGAGTCGAAGCACGTCTCTGGGATCTCCGATTCGGTCGAACACGATGGCTTTCATGAGACTCATCGTGGTGTATGCGCAGACGAATCGAAATTGCGTAGTTAGGCAGATCGGCTATGCATGGATGTATGCCCCTCGAACGCTCCGAGCGCGCCGTCACGCGAACGCCGGCATGGGAGCTCTACCGCTCGTTCCTCGCCGTGGTTCGACATGGGACTCTCTCGGCCGCCGCACGTGAGCTCTCCCTGACGCAGCCCACCGTCGGACGCCACGTCGATGCCCTCGAACGCGAGCTCGGTATCGCCCTGTTCACGCGTTCGCCGAGCGGACTCACGCCCACGGGCACCGCGCTCGACCTCGTTCCTCACGCCGAGAACATGGCGTCCGCCGCCGAGGCGTTCGTACGCACGGCTTCGGGCCAGATGGAGGACGAAGTCGGCTCGATTCGGCTGACGGCGAGCGAGCTCGTCGGCATCGAGGTGGTGATTCCGATGCTCGCCGACTTCCGCAAGGCCCATCCACGCATCGCCATCGAGGTCGTCCTCTCGACTCGAGCGGAGGATCTCTTGCGGCGCGAGGCCGACATCGCCGTCCGCCTCTTCCGCCCGACGCAGGCGTCGCTCCTCGCCAGGCGGGTCGGCGCGATCGGCATCGGGCTCTACGCCCATCCGAGCTATCTCGAAGGCCGCACGAAGCCGCGGCGCCTCGAGGACCTCCAGACGCACGCGCTCGTCGGATTCGACAGCGAGGTGTTTCTACGCCGCGGCGAGCGCTATGCGCTACCCACGTCGCGCGACGACTACGCGCTTCGTTGCGACAGCTATCTCGGGCAATACGCGGCCGTCCGGAACGGCTTCGGCATCGGGGTCTGCCTTCATGCCCCCGCTCGACGTGATGCGCTGGTTCGCGTGCTGCCACGCGAGTTCGACGTCGGCTTCGAGGCCTGGCTCGTCATGCACGAAGACCTCAAGACGAGCCGCCGCGTCCGCCTGCTCTACGAATTCCTCGCCGAGCAGCTCGCCGACTATGCCGCCACGGACGGCCGCACGCGAACGGCGCCTACGCGAAAGAAAGAGAAATAGGAACGTTCGTGCGTTCGGTCCGTCGCCGCGTGCGTCGACGCGATGACGAGACGGTATCGAAGCGGCGTCAGTCCGAAAACGGTGCTACGTGACGCGCCTCGCAGCCCAACCGCGCGTGCGCGACGGCTGTCTTCAGGTCGACGAGGAGAGGTCCCGAATGCGTCTCGCAGTGCTGATTTCGTCCATTTCGGCATTTGGTTTCCTGTGTGCGATCTCGGCATGTAGCTCCGATTCGAATGCAGTGGTTGGCGCCAAGGCCAACGCGAACGGCGAGGATCCCGGCACCGAAAGGACGCCAAGCGACGGTGCGGGCGGCAGCACGGGCAAGGACGGCGGGAAGGGTCCAACGAGCGGCGACGACGATCCGGGCACGAACGGCCTCGGATCCGTCACGCTCAGGAACGGGACGACTCAGCTGCTCGGGGTGACCACCGGCAGCACGCCAATGGCCGTCTACCTCTTCTCCGGCGCACAATCGCTCTCGCTCGAGGCCGTGCCCGTCGGCGGCGGCTCGCCCACGGTAATCGCCATGGACCTCACCGGCGAGGAGGACTACGGAATCAGTGGCGGGGCCGTGTGGTGGTACACCGCAATCAACGCGAGCGGCATCGGCACCGTGAACTTCTGGACGAAGGCGAACGGCGCGAAGACCGCGGTGGCGAGCGGCTCGATCGACGGCTTCTTCTGGGCCTCGGAGGACGGCAGCCGCGTAGCGTTCTCGGTCGCCGGAAGCGCGAAGACGACGAACGTGGCGGTGACGGGCTCGGACGCTCCTTCGGCGACCGCCGTGCTCCAGGGCAACTACTCGCTCGACTTCCCCACGAGCGAGTGCTTCCCAGACGTGGGCTTCGTCGGCACCACCCTCTTCGCGGCGTTCTGTTCGGTGCAAACCGTCGGCTCACCGAACTCCACGGCGGCACGCATCGTCTCGGTCGACGGCGCAGGAGCGGTGAGACGGCTCGACGCCGCGAACAACGCCAACAACACCATCGCGCTCTCCGCGACGAAGCCGCTCTGGTACGCGAACACGACGGGCACCAAGGTGTTCGTGATCGGCGCAGGAGCCGGCCAAGGGCGCATCCTCGACGTGGCCACGGCGCCGGCCACGGGTGCCGTCACCGCCCTCGAGACCGGCGTGGTCGATGGCTACCTGCTCGACGACGGTACGGCCATCTACGCCACGGGCACGGCGGTGAAACGAGGCAACGGCACCGGCCCAGCCAAGACGCTCACGACGACGATCGTGAAGTCCTTCCTCACGCGCACACCGACGGGCGACCGGCTCATCTTCCGTTCGCTCGATCCGGCAGGGAACAACGGCCTCGTCGACCTTCGCACCATCACTACGTCGAGCGAAAACCAGAGCACGCAGGACCTCGTGTCGACCGCGTCGGTCACGCTCAGCGGGCTCGACGGCAACGGAACCCACGTCTTTTACGTCTCGGATGTCGTCGAAGACGCCAACGGGCTCTTGAGCGGCGTGCTCAAGGCGCTTCCGATGACCGGTGGCACGGAGATCATCCTCGCCAAGGGGTCCCCCGGCGGCGTCCCCATTCCGGGCACCAACTCCATCATCGCCGCCGGCGACGCGGCTCTCGATACGGACGGCAACGTCCTCGTCTCCGTAGCGCACGTCAACGTGAACACGACGCTGTCACTGCCCATCGCCAAAGAAGTCATCCCGAACGCGTGGGGCTTCTCCGGCAAGCGCTTCATCTACACACGTGCGGGCAGCAACCCCGGCATCTACGCCGTCGACATCCCCTGAAGGCGATCGCGAGGACGCTCGTGTCCGAGACGACCTCGAGCCTGGCGTTCATCTTCCATTGTTCGACGACCGGTCGAACTTCTCGATTCGCATTTGCGGTTCTCTGATGCGGTAGCCAGCTCCCCCCGTCGTGTCGCCTGCGTTCCGCCCCCTGCGCCATCGTTGTCGAGCGTCATCGACACCGTTGCGCCGCGGTGGCGTCCAACAAGCCGTCGCGCCCCGGTGGATCGCGTGTGAACGAATTCGCACGGAAGTGCGCGTAGCCAAGCGGCCTCAGGCGTTCCGAAATGCGCCGCGCGATTTGGGAGCGAGCGCCTCGAGGCGGAGGAGATTCGCCGTGGCCTTCATCGAGTGCAGGGCGCGTCCAGCGTCGCCTCGAGGCGTGCAACGTACTCGGCATTGCGAGTCGTCGGCTTGCCTCGGCCGATGAGCACGACATTTCGATCGCCGTAGACCACCCCGAACTCGTTCGATCGGAGGTGCTCGAGCAGGTAGGCACGCTCGCTCTGGCAGGACGAGGGCAGATTCGACGCGTCGATGTCGATGAGCGCCCAATCGCAGAACTTGCCCCACGGCACGATGAACGCGCCCTTCCGGTGCGCGATCGGAGTGAGGAGGTGGCCGGTTGCGCGAACGCATGCGTCGGGGGGAACCTGAGCGACCGCCGCGCGGATCGCCCGCGCGTCATCGCCGTACCTGCCGATACGCGCGTCGAGCGTCGCTTGTGCAGTGCGCGGGTTCAGGACGGGATTCACCCCGACCTTCCCGCCGAGAAGACACGTGGAGACGAATGCGCCCACAACGAGCGCGAGCTGCATCCGGTCGTCGAATCGAACGAGACCGGCAAGGGTGACGACGTAAAGAAAAGGCAGGACCGGCGCAGCGTAATGAAAATGAATGTCGTACTGGGCCGTGAACGACGACAGCATGCTGAAGAGGAAGCCCGGCACCAGCAGCAACAGCGCTCGCCGCCCGAAGATGGGCATGAAGGCGACGGGGATGAGGATCTCGACGACGTATTCCCATTTCTCGAGCGACGCGACGATGTAGCGAAGCGTGTAGGCCGGGTTCGTCACGATCGTGCCGATCATCGCCCCCTTGCCCGTGGTCCCTGCGCGAAGAAGCCCGAGGTACCGATCGTCGAAGACATAAGGCGCCGTGCCGCGGAGGGCTGGCATGAAGACGACGTGGACGGCCGCGAGATAGATCGCTGCAACGACCATGAGCTTCGTCGCGAACGCTCGTCGATTGCCAAGCAGCCACAGGTAAGCGCCGAAGACCGCGACATACGCGGGAGTATCCTCACGAATCGACAGGATCAGCACGGCGAGGACCCACGCGAGACGCATGCGTCCGACCTCGATGGCCCAAATCAGGCCGAGCATCATCGGCACGAACAAGCAGATCTCGTGGTACTCGTGCAGGAAGATGCCGTAGGTCGCCGGGTTGAGCACGAAGCCCGCGGCGAGCAGTAGCGAGACGCCCGGCTTCTTCGTGAGCCGCTCTGCAAGCAGGTAAGTCGGCAAAGGCGCGAGGCCGAGCGCGAGGGATTGGATGACGAGGAGCGTCTTCGGCGTCTGGTGAAAGAAGTACGCGAGCGCCGTCAGGTGATCGATCGGCGAAAAATGAGCGCCATAGTGATTGATGACGTCGTTGCTGTACATCGACGTCGCCGGAACACCCGAAGTGATGATGTTCCAGTGCATCTGGGTGAAAATAGCGATGTCCCAGCCTGCGAAGAGTGTGTCGATACTGGCCAGGGACAAGGGCATCATCAACAGCGCGTGACCCAGCCCCATCGCCAGCGCGATCCACGGACCTGCACGCCTGATCCATGGGCCGTCGAGAGCATCGAGCGCCTTGCCACGCGGCGATTGGGTCGCAAACGAGTACACGGACCACACGGTGAGGCCGCCGATCACCACGATGCAAATCAGTCGTACCGGGAGATCGACGTGCGCTTCGTAGAGCGGCCAGACGGCGAGCGGCGAAAGCAAGAACGGCTCGTGTGACGCATCCACCAGCGCGCGCGTCGGATCCTCGGCCTTGCGCCCTCGAAACGCGAACAAGAGAATGTAGGCGACCGCAGTCGCAAGCGCTATCGCGAGCGTCAGCGACAGACTGCGCTGCTCGGCATCGTTCAGGGCGTTCGAGACGACCGCGCGATCGAGGACGTCGGCCGGCCTCGTGGCGAAGAATGCGAAGGCCCCCGCCGCGTACGCGCCGGCGACGATCTTCGCGACGGCGATCCCCGCGCCGGGTGTCATCCAGCGACGGACGTTTGCTGCAAAACTCGCATTTCCCCGTGCCATTGCGCAGATGTCTACTCTGCCGCGCCGAACGAAACAAGCCGACCGCGTCGACGGGCACGCCTCGTTCGGGTCACTCGACGACGTCGCGTCGCACTCTCGACTTTTCGCGGTAGCCGCGTGGCGTCGCGAAGACCTCGTTCGGGACGGGACGAGGAACGATCCGCGTGACGGAGAACTTCGACTCACCGGCTCCGGAGACATCGGAACGACACGACGGGACGAGCACTCCCGTTTCGAGCAGCGGCAGCGCCGCGGCGCACGAGAACGCGCGCGGCGCCGGGACGGCCTTCGGCAGGCAAATTTCCAAGCTTGGACCTCGCGGCGCCACGGATCGCCAGACGTCACACCCGATGCCGGCATGCGTCTCTTCGCGGCCTGCGCTGACGAGCGGACTCGCACCGCTCGGCGACGCGAGCTCGTCCGGCAGCGGACCGTCGAAGTAGGTGTAGCGAGCATCGTCGAAGTAGCGCGCGCGGCGCGCCGCAAGGTCGTACACCGCGTGACTGACCGTGAGGATGTCGGCTCGCGCGCGATTCCCTTTGACGACGAAGTGTCCCGTCACGGGGGCCGCGAGAGGTCGCTCGACGACGACGTCGACTTCTCCTTCGAAGCCGTGCTCGCGCGGGTCTTCCAGCGCGGCCGAGGAGATCACCGTCGAGGAGGCGGGCGGCGGCTTGCGTTTTCCACAGCCAAGGCTCGTGGAGGCACACGCGGCGGCAAGACAGACGAGCAGCGCCGTCTCTCGCGCACGGCCCGCCGCCCCGAACGCTACGAACTTCATGCCAAGAAGCTAAGACGCGGCTGGGCGACGACGATGCGGCGAAGGTCCGTCGAGGGTGGGCCGAGCGTCGCGTGACGCGCCGGCGAAGGCCATGGGTCCCATGGCCCAGGCCACCGTCGAAACTGGCGCGGCCAGGTTGGAACCGAAGCCGATCACGAAATCGCTGACGAAATGGCGGCGCGCCGAAGGGCATGGCCGCTGCAGTGGGGCGGCTCATGCAGACGATGTCACTCCCTCGATCGATTCCCGACGCTCCCCTCCACGTTCTCCGCTTCGCGGCCTCGTTCCTTTGGGCGGACCATCGCATCGAAAGCTCGGAGCGCAGCTTCTTTCTCGACCTCGCACGCGAGCTGGGTCTCGAGGTGGATGCCCCTGCCGTGACGGGATTGTTGAAGCGTCCGCCCGAGCCCGAGGACATCGACCCGAACGGCGTGCCGAGCGAGCTCGCAGGTTTGGTTCGCAAGGTCGCCTTGCGTGCGATTGCGTCGGACGGAGAGGTCGCGCCGGCGGAAATGGAGATGTTCTTCTTGCTCGACGAGCTCCTGCCCGCGGGCGACCGAACGACGCGAGGCGGCGAGCCAGAGACGGACCACGAGGCTGTCGACTGAGCCCGACACCGAAGACCTTGGTCCCTCAGTCGGGCGCGCGCACGACCAGGACGGGGCACATCGCGTGGCGGAGAACGCCTTCGGCAACGCTTCCGAGAAGGACGCGCTTGAGGCCCGAACGGCCGTGGCTGCCGAGGACGATGACGTCGGCAGGCCAGGCGCCGGCGGTCTTGACGATCTCTTCCGCAGGCTTGCCGACTGGGACGAACGAGACCACCGCGCGGATGTTCCCCATGTTCGACGCCAGCTGTTCAATCAGCTTCTTGGCGTCGTCGGATGCCGTCGCGAGAAGCTCGGCGCTCGGGCAGCCGGGCGTGTAACCCTCGCAGCGTTCGATGGCGTGAACGAATCCGAGCTCTGCGGCGAGCGACTGAGCGAGCTCCACGCCGACCTTGGCCGCGTTGACCGCAATGGGGCTTTCGTCGACGGCAATGAGCACTCTCCGAATGGCCATCCCCTTCGCCGATTCAAACGGGATACCAACTCGAAGACGTGCGCTCAGCGCGCCGCGCGCGCGGCCCATCTCGAGGCCACCGCAGCGCTCGTCGGCTCGGGGAGCATGTCCCTCGAGCCGACCGCGAACGCTTCAGCCGTCGTCGTAAGGACGCAGCTCGACCTTCACCGGCTCGGCCCCCCAGATCTCCTTCGCGTATTCGCGAATGGTGCGGTCCGAAGAGAACATGCCCATGTGCGCGATGTTGCGAACCGCCATCGCGTGCCACTTCCTCGGATCGAGGAACGCATCGCTCACCTGCTTCTGACAGGCCACGTACGCATCGAAGTCCTCGAGGAGCATGTACGTGTCGTGGTCGAGCAGATTGTCCATCAGCGGACGGAACATCGACGGGTCATCGGCACTGAAGAAGCCGCTGCCAATGAGGTCGATGACCTCCTTGAGACGCGGGTTCTTGTCGTAGACGGCGCGCGGGCTGTAGCCGGTTCGCTGAAGGTCGGTCACTTCTTCGGTGGTGAGGCCGAACAGGAAGAAGTTCTCCGGTCCGACCGCATCGCGAATTTCGACGTTCGCGCCATCGAGCGTGCCGATGGTGAGCGCGCCGTTCATCGAGAGCTTCATGTTCCCGGTGCCCGACGCCTCTTTGCCCGCTGTCGAGATCTGCTCGGAGAGATCCGCCGCCGGGATGATGCGCTCGGCGAGCGACACGCGGTAGTTCGGCAGGAACGCCACGCGAAGGCGGCCTTGGAGGTCGACGTCGCCGTTGACGATCTCCGCAATGCCGTTGATCAGCTTGATGATGAGCTTCGCCGCGCGATAGCCCGGAGCGGCCTTCGCACCGAAGAGCACCGTGCGCGGAGCGGCGAGAGCCGAAGGATCACGTTTCGCGTCGAGATAGAGGCGGACGACGTGAAGCGCATTGAGCAGCTGGCGCTTGTACTCGTGGAGGCGCTTGATCTGGACGTCGTACATCGAGTCCGGATCGAAGCGGAAGCCCCAGGTCTTCGCCGCGTAGTTGGCGAAGTCGGCCTTGTTCGCGCGCTTCACCGCCCCGACGCGCTCGACGAACGACGCGTCGTTGGCGAGCGGCGCGAGCTTCTGGAGGTCGTCGAGGTTCGTCACCCAGTTCGGGCCGATGGCTTCGGTGATGAGCGCCCCGAGGCGCGGATTGCAGCTCCACAGCCAGCGGCGCGGCGTGACGCCGTTCGTCTTGTTGGAGAACTTCGCCGGAGTCATCTCCGCGAAGTCACGAAGCACATCGCGCTTGAGCAAGTCGCTGTGCAGCGCGGCGACGCCATTGACCGCGTGCGAGCCCACGACGGCGAGGTGGGCCATCGCCACCTTCTTCTCGTTGCCCTCTTCGATGATCGACATGCGCCGCACGCGGGCATCGTCGCCGGGGAAGCGCGCCATGACGCTGCGGATGAAGCGACGGTTGATCTCGTAGATGATCTGCAAGTGGCGCGGCAGAAGACGCTCGAACATCGCCACCGGCCAGCGCTCGAGCGCTTCCTGGAGCAGCGTATGGTTCGTGTAGCCGAGCGTGGCGACCGTGATCTCCCACGCGCGGTCCCACGGGATGCGATGAAGGTCGACGAGCACGCGCATCAGCTCCGCGACCGCGATCGCCGGGTGCGTGTCGTTCAACTGGATCGCGTTCTTGGCGGCGAACTCGTCGAACGTCTTGTGGGTCTTCTTGTAGCGCCGGACGATGTCCGAAATGGCGCAGGCGACGAAGAAGTACTCCTGCTTGAGGCGCAGGTCGCGGCCGGCCTGGTTCTGATCGTTCGGATACAGAACCTTGGAGATGACCTCGCTCGAGTTCTTGTCTTCGACAGCGCGGACGTAGTCGCCGTCGTTGAAGACCTTGAGGTCGAACTCGTTGCCCGCGCGCGCCTGCCAGAGGCGGAGCGTGTTGACCGTGTTGTTGCGGAAGCCCGCAATCGGAGTGTCGAACGGCACGCCGAGCACCTGCTGCGTGTCGACCCAGCGGGCGACGATCTCGCCGTTCGCGCCGATGCCTCCCTCGACGCGACCGCCGAAGTTCACGGGGACCGCGTATTCGGGGCGGACGTACTCCCACGGGTTGCCGAAGCGGAGCCACTCGTCGGGGCGCTCGACCTGCCAGCCGTTCTTGATCTCCTGCTCGAAGATGCCGAACTCGTAGCGAATGCCGTAGCCATAACCGGCGTAGCCGAGCGTGGCCATCGAATCGAGGAAGCACGCGGCGAGACGACCGAGACCGCCGTTGCCGAGCCCCGGCTCCGGCTCGTCTTCGAGGACGTCCGAGAGCTCGAGGCCTGCGCCGCGAAGGAGCTCCTTCGAGCGCTCGTAGATGTCGAGCGCCTGCAGATTGTTCGCGAGCGCGCGTCCGAGCAAGAACTCGGCGGACAGGTAGTAGATGCGTTTGGCATCGACCTTCGAGTACGTCTCCTGGGTCTGCGCCCAGCGGTACGTCAAACGATCGCGGACGGTGAAGGCGAGCGCGAAGAAGCGATCGAGGTCCGTCGAATTCGCACGGCTCTTACCCTGGGAGTACTGGAGATGATCGAGGAACGCGCGCCGCAGCGTGGCGTCGTCCATTCCCGTTCGATCGTCCTCGATGAGCGGACGCGTTCCCGTGCGCGGATCGGCATGGCGCGGTTCATTCGAGGCCTGCGCACCTGTGGAGGAGGTAGCCCCCAGAGGGCGTTCGGACGTTCGACTCGTCATGGATACGAAGCCTCACGGATCGGACGGGAGGTTTTCAACCCCAATTTCGTCCAACGACCGTGCTTCGTCGTTACTTCTTCGAGCGTCCCTGCTTGTCCTCGCCCGCGCTCGCGCCTGCGAACACGAGTACGAATGCGTGGTCCGTCGGTGCACAACCGGTGCGCCTGCAATCCTTGCCTCCAAGCGGCGCAGCGAGGCGGTAGAGCGTCACTTTGTCCCTCGTGGCGGGACTCGCCTTGCGAGCCTGCCAGGCCGAAAACCAAGGGAGCTTCTGCCAGACGTCCGTCTCTTTCACGTACTCGGGCGGGATCAAGTCGAGCTCGACGTAACGACCGCCCGACAGCGTGAACAGTTCGGGCCCGAAGCTGTAGCCTTCGAGCTTCTCGGAGGGCGACAGATCGTTGTGCATGGCGCCGCCGTACGTGACGACGAGCTTGCCGTCACCCGCGAGATTTCTTTTGTACAGCGCCGTTACGTCGGCCTGCGTCAATCGCTTGATGAGGTCGAGAGAAGCCGAAATGACGTCCGCGCCGGCATCCGCGAGGCCCGCATAATCGTCGCAGCTCGGACGGAGCAAGTGAGGCTGGATCCCGATCGCCTTCGCGCGCGTGCCGAGCGCCACGTACTCGTTCGGATTGCTCTCGGCCTGCGCCTGACGAACGGGCGCCTGTGCGCTCGCGACCTGCTTCACTTCCTTCTGGCAGCGCGGATCGCCGGCCCATGCCTCGACGAGGAGATCGCTCGCGCGTCCCTCGAGCGCAGGAAGCATCGCATCCGTGAAGCGCTTCGTCGCCGAGGCCACCTCTTCGGTGCCCTTCTGCGCGTGCGCTTCGCCGATGGCGACGATCGCCGGGTCATAGCCGAGCACCCAGCGGAACGCGTCGCTCGCCGACACGAACTCGAAACACGAAAGACCCGCCGCTCCGGCATCGCCATCCACCGCACACGTGGCGGCGCCCGGCGGAAGCGGCGGAGACCACGCGGCAGCGGCGTCCGCCGTCGCCTCCGGAGCCACGACCGGCGACGCATCGACGGCGGCCTTCGGCAGGTCAGCGCTCGGGGCCGTGTTCCGACCACACGCCAGGAGGGCGAGACTCGTCAGGCACCCGAGCGTCGTCCCCCGCAGCATGTCGTTTTTCATTCCAGCGCCTTCGTGTTCGAGATGAATCGTCCGCGGTCAGTGCCCTACGGCGTCGATGCATTCGACGAGGCGCGGGGCAATGCTCACGATGTCGGCCTTCGGAAGCTTCTGACTCCCCGGATGGGAATCGGTTCCCATAATCGACGCAAACACGTTCGACGCATGCAGTTTGTCGAGAGCGTCGCCCGGAAGGACGAGGTGGCTCGCGATCGCGTGAACCTTCGTTGCGCCCGCCGCCAGGTAGGCCTTTCCGGCCTGAATCAAGGACGAACCGGTGCGAATCATGTCGTCGTAGACCACGACTTCGCGGCCGCGCACGTCGGCATTCACCCCCGTCACGGCCGTGCTTCCACTCGCAGGATCGCGCCGCTTGTAGACGAACGCCGGCTCGACGCCGAGGTCGCGGGCCAGGCTCTGCACCCACTTCGCGCGGCCTGCGTCGCATGCTCCGAGCACGAACGGGGTCGCCCCCATGCGCTCCTGGATCTTCTTGGTAACGAGCGGCGCACCATAGATGTGGCGCGTCAGGACGCGGTCATCCAAGTAAAACTCGATGCCGTCCGTGTGGAGGTCGAAGAGGAAGACGCGCGTGCCACCTTCCGGCGCGGGGATCGACGAGAGCAACCTTGCGCGCGACTTCGCCACGACGACCTCGCCGGGGCGCACCGCTCGCTCCATCGTTGCGTAGCCGAAGTACGGCATGACGATCGCGAGCGAGCGCGCGCCGGCCCGAGCGATCCCGCTCGCGAGATCGAACACTTCGAGCCAATCGACGTCGGTGGGCGTTCCGCCGAGCACGACCACGTCGCGCCCCCAGAGCTCCGTCAGGATGCGAAGGTAGCGTTCGCCGTCTGGAAAGTACTTCCGCTCCGTTTCGCCCCGCTGGAAGTTGCCTGCCGCGAGAATGGCCGGCTCGAGATACGCGTACGACGGAATGCTGAAGAGCAGACGCGACATGATGAGGCGTACTAGAGCACGAAACGCCTCGGACCGAGAACCGGCTCAGCCCTTTCCTTCTCCACGCAAGCCGATCCCGAACCCCATCGAGTAGCGCGCGTTGATCTCGCTGCGCGGCTGGAAGAGCGTCTCCCCGCGCGCATCGCGGTACGAAAAGCCGTCCACCCCGAAAGGCCCGAAGTACCCGGCCTCGGAGAGAGCCTTTCCTACCCGCCGCACTTCGTCCTCGAACGCCGCGACAATCGACGACGGCACGTGCGCGGCGAGCTCGGTCTTCGTCCATTGGCCCCGCGCATCGCAAATCTGGCGGACGATGCGCCCGAGCTCGAGGCTGCCGTCCTGCGCGAGAACGCCGTGAAGGCCGTACTCCGCCTCGATCGTCACGTTCGGCTCGATCTGCACGCCCGCTTCGGCGAGCCCTGCGCGAAGGAAGACGAGGTCGTCGTTTGCCAGCTGGCCCGCGCGAACCACGCGCTGCCCGCGCCCCGACATGCCGTGGGCGCGCTTGATCCGCCAGGCATCGGCGAACGGCGGAGCGCCCTCGAGCTTCCTTACCGCCTCGTGCAAGTCGGTGACGAAGGCGCCGCCCTCGAGCGTGGGCCCGAGGCTCGTGCAGAACGCGCGCCCGTTGACCTCACGCAAGACCGCGACGTTGGGGTGAGGTTCCGGCACGGCGCCCGCACGCCGCAAAATCGCGAGCGCGCGCGGCGTAGGACAGAACGCGCGCCCCACTCGGGCTTTCGCCGAGTCAGGTGGCGTCGTCTCGTCGACCAGCATGTCGTCCGGTCCCAGGAGCGAACCGCGAAGCGCTTCGACGTGAGGACGCATCGCCGCGAGCACCTTCTTCGTCGGCGCATAGCGAGCCCGCGCGCCGAGCTCGAGATCTGCGTCGAGATTCAGGACCCAGGCAAGTCGACCGGCTGCCATGCATCGAGCTCGTCGAGGAAGTGGTCGGGCTGCCCTGCTTTCGCCCGCGCGTCACGCTGAAGAGGCCTACCGCGCATGAGCAGCGGCGAGAGCGGAGGAGGCAAGGCGCGGCGCCACGAATCGAACGACAGGCCGCCGGTGAACTCCGAAAACCAACGCGCCCCGAAGCGCGCGTGCGCGATCTCTTCGCGACCGACGACCTCCTGGATGCGCGCGCTCTCCTCGTCGCCCGCGGCGCGAAAACGCTCTGCGTACGAGGCCGTGTGCTCGAGGTTCGCGCTCTCGAGACCGAGCCCCATGACGGCGCAGAACGCTGCCGGATCGGGACA
Organism: Labilithrix luteola; assembly: GCF_001263205.1. GTDB lineage: Bacteria > Myxococcota_A > Polyangia > Polyangiales > Polyangiaceae > Labilithrix > Labilithrix luteola. Next base: position 8,066,950 of record NZ_CP012333.1, on the reverse strand, counting down.
GGCCGGAACGCGGAGCCAGAACCAGTCGCGCACGTTGAACTCGCCGATGCGATGGCCGAGCTGTTCGATACGCGCCGCGTACATCCTCATGTGACGCGTCTCGTCGAGCAGGATGCGCAACAAACCTTTACGAAAGGTCAGCGGCGTCTCCGGAAACGCGAGCAGGGCCCAAGCCATGAGCTCCGCCGCCTGCAGCTCGTGATGCAGGAACGTGTGCATCGCCCGGGCACGACCGAGCGGTGCGGCGAGACCGCGCGTTTTCTCGGCCCGGTCGACGACGCGCAACTCCGAAGGGCGCCCCGGGGCCGAAAGCCGCCGCGCGGGCGGCGATTCTTCCCAGCGCGAAGGCGGCTCGCCGGGGTCGAGCTTGTGGGCAAGCGACGTCCCGAGGACGTAGTCCCAAGCCCACCGTTCGACGGTCTCGTTCTCCGGTGTATTCATCCGCACGACCGGCGGTCACGCTAGACCAGCAAGCACGATTCTCGAACAGATTTGGTCGGCCCCGAAAGCAACCGAGGGCATCGCCGCGCTTCCCGGCCTAGGGTAGAATCCACCTTCGTGGCCCGCCCCTCCTTCCGCACCCTAGCTTCGATCGTGTCCCTTGTAGCTCTCACCCAGACCGGGTGTGCGAGCAAGCCGACGATGCACCTGAAGCACGCCGAAGTGAGCGGGATGCGCATCGCCTTCCCGCCGAGCGTGGGGGTCGTGATGACGTCCGTGGTCGACGTCTACAACCCGAACTCGTACGACGTCGCCATCCGCGCCATGCGCGGTCAGGTCATCATCGCCGACCGCTACACGCTCCCCATCGATTTCCGCCCCACGGGCGACGGCCTCTGGCTCGCCTCTTCCGCGACCACGACCGTCCGCGTTCCGGTGACGGTCCCGATGGACCTGGCGCTCCAGCTCCTGCGCGAGACGTACACCTCCCCCGTCGTCACGTTCCGCGTCATGGGCTCGGCCGACGTCACCGCCACGCGCACGTTCAAGCTCGAGAAGGACGACTACAGCGTCGACGAGCGCGGAACGTTCACCCGCCAGCAGCTCGAGCTCGCGCTCCAGATGTTCCCGAACACGAACCCGACGTCGACCGTCGTGCCGGGAAATCGCGTCGGCGGCTACTGACCCGCCTACACGGCCGCGCCCACCGGTCGTTAACTCCCTCATGTGGAGGCCTACGCCGGAGGGTCTCACGGACCTCGGCTTGGGGATCGTGCGTGCGATCCTCGGAACAGTCACCGAAGGACTCGTGGTGACGAACGCGTCGGGCGAGGTCATTTCCTACAACCAGCGCTTCGCGACGATGTGGAAGCTCCCGGAACGCTGGGGCTTCGAAGCCGACACGCAGATGCTTCTCGCGCACTCGATTTCGATGGTGCGCCATCCCGGCCGCTTCAAGGAGCGCATCGACCAGGCCATCGACGCGCGCGAGCACGTGTTCATCGACGAGGTCGAGCTCCTCGACGGCCGCATCTTCGAGCGCTCCAAGTACCCCGTCATCACGAGCGACGGCGAGGTCTCGGCCCGGGTGTGGTGCTACCGCGAGGTCTCCGCGCAGCGTCACCTCGCCGAACAGCGGCTGGTGGTCTCCGAGCGCCTGGCGTCGGTGGCGCAGTTCGTCGCCAGCGTCACGCACGACATCAACAATCCGCTGATGTCGATCTCCGCGAACGTCGACTACGTCCTCTCGGAGCTCGAAGACGATCCTCGCTCGCCGGCCGTGCTGCCGGTCCGCGAGGCCCTCGAGGACGTCCGCGAGGGTCTCGACCGCATCCGTGTACTCGTCCGCGACCTCGGCGCATTCTCGAGGCTCGACCAGCAGACGAATGCGCCCTCGGACGTCCGCGCCATTCTCGAATCGGCCATCACGATGGCGGGCTCACGGCCGAGCGAGATCCCGCCGATCGAGCTCCAGGTCGAGCCAGTCCCCTTCGTCGCAGCCGACGAAGCACGGCTTTCGCGCGTTTTTCTCAACCTCATCCTCAACGCGGCGCAGTCCTTCGAAGAGGTTCGGAGCGCGGGGAACGTCGTCGTCATTCGCACCGCCAAGACGCCCGCAGGCAACGTCCGCATCGAGTTCGAGGACAATGGCAAAGGCCTGACGGAGATGGAGCTGGAGGGCGTCTTCGACCCGTTCGTGCCCGTCTCTCCGCAGAGTCCAGGCACGGGCCTTCGCCTCGTGCTCTGCAAGAACATCGTCGAGAAGCTCGGCGGCACGCTGCGCGTCCAAAGCGAGCTCGGACGCGGCTCACGCTTCACGATCGAGTTGCCTCCAGCGTTTCGACGCTGAGCGGCCTTCCTCGTTCCAATCCGATGTTCGGAGTCGTCGCTCGGTTGCGCCGAGCTCGCGAGTAGGCACAGTCCTTGACGAGGCGTCGATCGACCTTAGCTTCGACTTACCGCCCAACGCCGTGGCGAAAAGGTTTCGCCGAGCGGCGCAGGCACACGTCCCGTCCGAGGAGACAAACTCGATGAGCACCCTTCGCAGCGGTGTGCCGGCCCCCATTTCTCCGGTCGCCGTTCTCCCCCTCCGTAGCGGCGTCCTCTTTCCGGGCGCCACACTCACGTTCGCGGTCGGCAGGCCGCGTTCCGTCGCGCTGCTTCGTAATCTCTACCCTGGCGACATCGTCGTCACCTTTTCTCAGCGTGATCCGCGCACGCTCGATCTCGGCTCCGAAGACCTTCACCCCTACGGAACGTACGCTCGGGTGAAGAGCGTTGCTCGCCGCGGTGAGCGGGAATTCGAGCTCTCGCTCGAAGGTCTCGACCGCGCTCGTTTCGAGAGCTTCACGTCGGCCGATCCCTTCTACAAGGCGGAAGTCACGCTTCTCGAAGAGACGAACGGCGATACGCCCGAGGCGCATGAGCTCGCCCGTGCACTGAAGCTCGAAGTCGAAGGCCTCGTCCGCGATGCCGGTGGCGCCCTCGCCCAGATCGAGCTCGACGAGTCCGACGCGAGCGGATTCGCCGATCGCATCGCCGCCTTGCTCGATCTTCCCGCCCCGCAGGAGATCGAAATCCTGGGTGAGCCCGACGTTCCGAGCCGCATTCGCCTCCTCGTGAAGCGGATCGGCGAGGCCAAGGCTCAGGCCGAGGTCCGCTCCAAGATCGAAACCGAGGTTCGCAAGGAGCTCGGCAAGAACCAGCGCGAACACGTGCTGCGTGAGCAGATGCGCGCCATCAAGAAGGAGCTTGGTGAAGGCGGCGGCGACGACGAGCTCGCAAACCTCCGCCAGCGCCTCGACGAGGCGAACCTGCCTGACGACGCCCGCAAGGTCGCCGATCGTGAGCTTCGCAGGCTCGAGAGCATGGGTGGCCAGGGCGCGGAAACCCACGTCATTCGCAACTACCTCGAACTGATCGCCGATCTGCCTTGGTCGAAGCGCGCGAGCGAAAAGATCGACCTCGACAAGATCGCCGAGCAGCTGAACGAGGATCACTACGGCCTCGAGGACATCAAGAAGCGCATCCTCGAGCACGTGGCCGTGCTGAAGCTCTCGAACGATCGCGCCGAAGAGTCCGCCAAGGACCTCGGCAAGAAAGAAGAGCCTCGCCTCACCGGAACGCTGCTTTGCTTCGTCGGACCGCCGGGCGTCGGCAAGACGTCTCTCGGTCAGTCGATCGCCGACGCGACCGGTCGTCCGTTCGTCCGCGTCGCCCTCGGCGGCGTCCGTGACGAGGCGGAGATCCGAGGCCATCGCCGCACGTACGTCGGTGCGCTCCCCGGCCGAATCCTCCACGCCCTCCGCAAGGCCGGCGTGAAGAACCCGGTCGTCCTGCTCGACGAGGTCGACAAGATGACGGCCGGCTGGGCGGGCTCTCCGGAGGCCGCGCTTCTCGAGGTCCTCGACCCCGAGCAGAACCGGACCTTCACCGACCACTACCTCGAGCTCCCGTTCGACCTTTCGGAGGTGATGTTCATTTGCACGGCGAACACCCTCGAGACGCTGAGCGCTCCACTGCGCGACCGCCTCGAGATCGTCGAGCTGACGGGCTACACCCCGGACGAGAAGGTCCACATTGCCAGGAAGCACCTCGTCGCCAAGCGCACGAAGGATCACGGCATCGCCGAGGACCAGCTCGTCATCACCGACGAGGCCATCGAGCGGATCGTTCGCGACTACACCCGTGAAGCGGGCGTTCGTCAGCTCGATCGCGAGATCAAGAAGGTTTGCCGTGCGGCAGCCCTCGAGGTCGCGCGACGAAGCAAGAAGTCCGAGACTCCGCTCAGCATCGGACCGGAAGACCTCGTCAAACACCTCGGCAAGCCGAAGTTCGAGAGCGAGGTTGCAGAGCGCACGTCGATTGCCGGCGTCGTCACCGGTCTCGCTTGGACTCCCTTCGGCGGGTCCATCCTCTTCGTCGAGACCTCGCGCATGCCTGGTCGCGGCTCGGTGGAGATCACCGGCCAGCTCGGCGACGTCATGAAAGAGTCGGCGCGCGCCGCCCTCACCTACGTGAGAAGCAACGCGAGCCAGCTCGGCATCCGTCCCGAGGTCGTCGAAGGCCAAGACGTCCACATCCACGTCCCTGCGGGCGCAGTCCCCAAGGACGGCCCCAGCGCGGGTGTGACGATCTTCACGGCGCTCGTGTCGCTCTTCACCGGCCGTCGCATCAAGCCCGATACGGCCATGACCGGCGAAGCGACCCTGCGCGGACGCGTGCTCCCCGTCGGCGGCATCAAGGCGAAGGTCTTGGCCGCGCATCGGGCCGGCATCAAGCGGGTCATCCTTCCCGCGAAAGTTGCCCGCGACCTGGACGACGTTCCGGCAGAGGTGCGTGAGCAGCTCGAGTTCATCCTCGTCGAAGACATGAAGCAGGTCATCGAGGCGGCGCTCGAGAAGGAGCCGTCGGAGCTGCCCACCGTGTTCGGTGGAACGTCCCGCAAGGACTCCCCCGCCGCCCACGCGTGAGCCCGAATCGATAGGCTAAATACCGAATAGCCAGCAAAGGCCAGGCGATGAAGGTCGTCTGGCCTTTCGCTTTTTGTCGAATTCTCTTGGCTCACTGGCGAGACTGCCAAGTCCGAGCAGTACGTCACCAGCAGAAGAAATTTCACAGGAAGGGCAGAAGATCGGAAGGATGCCCCGTCTCACTTCCATCATGGGGCGTCGTGGTGCTCGTGAATTCCTTCGGAATTCACTCGCGGAGGGAGTCATGTCTCTCGCGACCGACAGCGCCTTCCTACGTCGAAACCGACTCTCGTCCTGCGATGCGCCCAACGTTCGAGCGCTCGCCCTGCTGGAGCGTGGTTGGTCACGATCACGTCGCAACGTCGGAAGGCGCCGGTCGGACGCGTGCGAGACTCCCCCACGCGAGTGAATTGCGCAGCAATTCACGAGCACCGTAAGGCTACAGGACGCAAGCGAGGCGGGGCCCCTTCCGATCTTCCGTGCTTCCTGTGAAATCCATCTCGCGATTCCATCTTCGCACTTCGACCATCGCGCGAAAGGTGATGGCGAAGAAATGACGGGATACGCGACGTCTACGGGCCGAAGGCCTGGTTGAACGAGAAGTAGAAGCCGACGGGGTCGACGCGCGTGAGAACGCCGGTCTGTGGGAAGGGGCCGCGCTCGATCGGAAACGCGAGGTCCGCACGGAAGACGGCGCGGTTGACCTGCGGGAAGAGCGCACGAATACCGACGCCGAGCGACTGCTTGGCGTGCAGGTTGCTGAAGCCGTCGGCCGCGTCGCCAACGTCGTAGAAGGCCACGCCGCCGAGCTGACACGACACGACGGAGATCGACGTCGAGCGGAACTCGAGGTTGTAGAAGATGGAGTCTTTTCCGTAGAAGAAATTGGACGGATATCCACGCAAGCGGTCGTCACCGCCGGTGAGCGTTCGCGCGCGGAGATAGTTCTGATAGCGATTGAGAAACGACGTATTCATGACGACGCGCCCGATGCCGATGCGCGGCGACACGGCGCCGAACGACGCTCCGACCGAAGCGTCGGTCACGTTCCCCTCGTTCCACTCCGAGAACCAAGTCACGTTGGCTCCGACGAGGCCGTCGCCGATCGGCAGCGTATACCCCGCGTGCGCGGACGCGCCGAGGATGTTGCGCGTGGAGCCCAGGCCCTTGAAGACCGGATAGAACGACGCACCGACGTCGTGACCGAGGCGGAAGTCCTCCTGCAGCGCGAGCGTGTTGACGTCGAGCGTGCGGAGGAAGCTCGTGGAATACGTGGCCCACGAGATCGACGGATAAACGCGCGTCTCGCCCTGCGGCACGAATCTTTGCACGAAGTCCGCCGCAGCACGCGGGTTGTATTGCGAGAGATCGCCGGGGTCGTACGACGAGTTGCCGGCGTTGAATGCCAGCGCGAAGTTGTTCTTGATGGCCCAACCGAACGAGCGCGTCACGGACGCCGAAGCGCTGTACGTGCGGCTCCGGTACTCGGTGGGAATGGCGTCGAACCCTTGGGTGGTGAGGGAGTCGAAGAGGCCGACGTGCGCGTTGACGTAGCGGCGATACTCGTAATTCAGAAACGACGCGCCTGTATTCCAAGCCCATTCGGTTCGCGTGGAGTAGAGCGGCTGACCGATCGAAAATGAGGCGCCGGAGCCTTCGGGCGTGAAGGTTCTGCGATTGATGTAGATGCTCCCGCCCGCCGAAGCGCCGATCCACGAGGTGCCGAACCGCGGGATTTTGTAGCCGGCCCCGAGCGTGTACGACTCGGGTTGGTAGGTGAACGAGGTCTGGAGCGTGTGGTGCCGCCCAAGGAGGTTCGTCTCCTGCGGCACGATGAGGAGCCGTTCGAGACCGCCGGGCGTGACCGAGAGATCGAACGAGAGGCGGAGGCTCCAGATGTCCTTCGTGATGATGAGGAGGCGAACCTTGTCCGGCTCCGTTCCCTTCAGCGGGACGATGATGACGACCGAGACCTGCAGCGGCATGTTCGTCCGCATGTTGCGGGCGGTCTCGTCGACGAGGACCTGGACGTACTCGTCCCCTTCCTTGAGGAGCATCTCGCGACGGATGACGTAGTCGCGTGACGTGTAGTGCAGCGCGTTGAGCATCCCGCGCGTCACGTACTTGCCGACGGGCGAGAGGATCGGGATGGGCTTCAGCAGCTCGGGCCCAGGATCGCGGTCCTCGAGGACCTCGATGCGGGTCGTATCGATCCGCTCGATGACCTTGCCCTCGGGCGAAGGGTCGACCTCCAGGCCGGTGCCCTTCAAGGCGCGGCGGATGGTCTCCTTCTCGTACGGGGAGTACTCGGTCGTCTGGGAGGTAGGCTTCTGCGCTCGAGCCTCGCCTGCCACGAACGTGATGGCTGCTGCGGCGACGCCCGATAACGCAAGCGACGATACGAACGACAAGGAAGAGAGGGCCTTGCGCCCGAAGCTCTGCACGCGGTCATCCTACAGGACCTCGGGCCGACTTCGTGGGCGAACTCAACGACCTGCAGTGATCGTCGCCACCACCCCGAAGTGGTCGCTCGGGAAGACGTCCCCTGAGGGAGAATCGAAGCAAACGCGAGCGTCTTGCGGCTCGCCGCGCTGGGCGTCGTCCGGACCTCTTACGAAAATGTAATCGATGCGGCGGTCCGGTTCGCGGAGGGGCTCGGCGAAGGTGTTGCGCTTCGAGAAGGTGATCCCCGGAGACCCGTCGCCTGCCACGCCGAAGGCATCCGCGAAGTAGACGCAGGGGCCGCCGAGTCCGGTGTAGCCGCGCATGAAGCGGATCTCGTCGGAATCCGTCTCCGCGTTGAAGTCTCCGACCACGATGGGAGGAAACCCGTTGAGCGGTGCCCTCTCCGCGATGACGGCGGCCAAGGCGCGAACCTGCAGCTGCCGCACGTGACCGTGGTGGAACTTCCAATTGAGGTGTGTGCAGAAGAACGGGATCTTGCCATAAGGCGAATCGAGCTCCGCGTAGCCGATCGATCGCGTCTCGTTCGAACCACCGGTCGGGAGCGGAATCGTCTCGCTCCGCAGGATGGGCCAACGCGAGAGGATCGCGTTGCCCACCGGATAGCCGTGATTCTCGGCCGCTTGAGCCCAAGCGATGTGGTAGCCGAGCCCGTCGCTCACCATCGCGGCCTGGTCGAATCCTGGATAACGCAGGACCTCCTGCATCCCCATCACATCGGGTGCGAGTTTCGCGATGCCGTCGTGAATCAACGGCAGGCGCTCTTCCCAGGGGCCAAAGCGATTCCAGATGTTGAGCGTTGCAACGCGAAACGTACGCATGACGGCTTCCTCCCCATGAGACCGGGGTACCCGTTTCGGCGCAAGCGAAGAACGTCATCTGGCGAAACGCGGGCGGCACGGCGGCACGGCCCAGTAGCGTTCGACTGCGACGCGAGCGTGACGAAACGCGGCGGGCGAGACCGAACGCATGGCACGCGGAGAGCGTCAGGGGTCGGTGGGCAGCGCTTTCCGTGCATGGGCCTCAGGCAGCGCGAGCATCGACGCGGCTGGCATCTCGTTCGCTCCTGCCCATGCGGACCGGTGGCGAAAGGAAGGTCGAGCGATGGCGCAGTCGAGCACCCCCCAAGCGAAGGGCCTCCATCACCTCAGCCCCTTCGAGTTGAAGGACGAGCTGATTCGTTGGGCGAAGGACTACACGCACAACAAGGCCGCGACGAACAAGTTCCTCAACGCCGGTCGCGGGAACCCGAACTGGATTGCGACGACCCCGCGTGAGTCGTTCTTCTTGCTCGGTCAGTTCGCGCTCGACGAATCCAAACGCGTCTGGGACGAACCGGACCTCGGAGGCATGCCTCACGAAGAAGGGATTGCCGATCGCTTGCGCGACTTCCTCACGCACGTGAAGAAGAGCCCTGGCGCGAACCTCCTTCGCCGTAGCCTCGACTACGGGGTCAAACAGCTCGGATTCGATCCGGATGCGTTCGTCCACGAGCTCGTCGACTCGGTCGTCGGAGACAATTATCCGGTTCCCGATCGCATGCTCGTGCACGCGGAGCAGGTCGTTCACAAATATCTCGAGCAAGAGATGTTCGGCGGCAAACCACCGCCCGGCAAGTTCGACCTCTTCGCCGTCGAAGGCGGCACGGCGGCGATGTGTTACGTGTTCGGCAGTCTGATGGAGAATCATATTCTCCGTCACGGCGACACGATCGCGCTGGGCACGCCGATCTTCACCCCTTATGTGGAGATGCCGCGACTCAACGATTTCGAGCTCAAGACGATCGAGGTTCGTCAGAGCAAGATGGGCGATGGGGGCCGGCACGTCTGGCAATACACCGACGAAGAGCTGAAGAAGCTCGAGGACCCGAAGGTCAAGGCCTTCTTCATCGTGAATCCGTCGAACCCGGCATCGTTCGCGATGTCGAAAGAGGCCTACGACAAGATCGTCAACCTCGTGCGCACGAAGCGCCGCGATCTCCTGATTCTCACCGACGACGTCTACGGCACGTTCACGGAGAACTTCCGTTCGATGGCCACGGACCTGCCGGAGAATACGATTCTCGTCTACTCGTTCTCGAAATACTTCGGATGTACGGGCTGGCGACTCGGCGTCGTCGCGATGCACGAGAACAACGTCGTCGACCGCATGTTGACGAAGCTCACCGACAAGGAGAAGAAGCAGCTCGACGAGCGCTATCGTCCGCTCACGCCGAGCGCGTCGACGATGAAATTCATCGACCGCATGGTGGCCGACAGCCGCGACGTCGCGCTCAACCACACCGCTGGCCTGTCGCTCCCACAGCAGACGCAGATGACGCTCTTTTCGCTCTTCGCGCTGCTCGACGACGGGAACGAATACAAGCAGCGTTGCCAGAAGATCGTCCACGACCGCTGGCAGCGGCTCATCAAGGGTCTCGCCATCGACCTGCCCGACGACCCGCTGCGCGTCGCGTATTACGCCGACCTCGACCTCGAAGTCTGGGGCAAGAACATCATCGGCGAGGACTTCGCGAAGTACGTCGCCGAGCATCACGATCCGCTCGACATCGTCATCGGGCTCGCGCGGCGCTTCGGCACCGTGCTCCTCAACGGTAGCGGCTTCGACGGGCCGCCGTGGTCCGCGCGCGTGTCACTCGCGAACCTGAATGCCGACGAGTACGAGACCATCGGCAAGAACCTGCGCGAGATCGCCATGGCCGCTGTGGAGGAATGGCGCCTCTCGAAAAAGCAGGGCGGCAACGGCAATGGCAACGGCGGAAAGAAGAAGGGGGGATGACATGACGCGGAAACGGTCACATGCGATTACGATGCGCCCGATCGGGGTCCTCGGCTTCGGCACGGCCTTGGCCGCCGTGATGTTCGCCTGCTCGCACAACGAGCCGCCGAAGGTGCCGGAGTCGGAGACCACCGTCACCACCACGCCGCCTTCGGCGACCGACGCCGGTCCCCCTGCGACCGACGCCGGCGCGAGCGCCACGGGCACGACGACCACGACGAGCAGCGTCGTGTCGAGCTCCGAGTCGAAGAGCAACGTGGGCGAGAGCAAGGGGCCGAAGCGCAACGTGAAGATCCTCGCGACGGGCGGCACGATCGCCGGGGCGGGATCGGCCGGGGGCTACGGCTACACGTCGGGCGAATTCAAGGTCGACGACTTGATCAAGGCCGTCCCCAACATCGACAAGCTCGCGAACCTCTCGGGCGAACAAGTGGCGAACATCGGCAGCCAGGACATGAACGATCAGGTCTGGCTGAAGCTCGCCAAGCGCGCCAACGAGCTGCTTTCGCGTGCCGACGTGGACGGCATCGTCATCACCCACGGTACCGACACGATGGAGGAGACGGCATACTTTCTCACCCTGGTGCTCAGGGGAGACAAGCCCGTCGCCCTCGTCGGCTCGATGCGGCCGGCGACGGCCATCAGCGCCGACGGGCCCGCGAACCTCTACAACGCAGTTGCCGCTGTCTCGAGCCCCGGTGCGAAGGGACGCGGCGTGATGGTAGTGCTCAACGACAAGATCCACGACGCGCGCAACGTCACCAAGACGAACACGACGAACGTGGAGACGTTCGAGAGCACGAACCGCGGACCGGTCGGCCTCGTCAACAGCGGCTCGGTCGATTGGTTCGAAAAGATGAACAAGAAGAACCGCGGCCTGTCCGAGTTCTCGATCACGGGGCACAACACGCTGCCGAATGTCGAGATCATCTACGCACACTCGAACATGGACGCGTCGCTCATCGACTCGGCCATCCAGAACGGCGCCAAGGGCATCGTCATCGCCGGCGTGGGCGACGGCAACATGTCGAAGGCCGCTCTCGATGCTCTTCAGAAGGCGGTCAAGAGCGGCATCGTCGTCGTTCGGAGCACACGCCTTCAGAGCGGCCTCGTTCTCCGCAACAACGAAGTCAACGACGACAAGATGGGCTTCGTCGCCTCGGGCGAGCTCAATCCTTCGAAGTCACGCGTGTTGCTCCAGCTTGCACTCCTGAAGACGAAGGAGCCGAAGGAAGTCCAGCGCATCTTCAACGAGTACTAAGGTTCCAGCATGGAGCTCCCGACCATCCACGGCGTCGGGCCGGCATTGTACTTGGAGCTCCCCGCGATCATCGTCGGGGGGCTCTCGGGCGGCGTCCACGCCGTCCAGAAGAACTTCGACGCCGTGGGTGTCGTGGTGCTCGCGATAGCAACGGGGCTCGGCGGCGGTCTGATGCGCGACGTGATCTTGAGCGTCGGACCGCCGCTCGTGCTCCTCAATCCCCGCTACCTCTACGCCGTGACTGCGGCCGCTCTCGTCGCGTTCTTCTTCGCTCCGCTATTCTCACACATCAAGAAGGTCACCGACTTCATCGACGCTCTTTCGCTGGGCTTTTTCGGAATCGCCGGCGCAGAGCGAGCGCTGAGCCTCGGCATCCCGGAGCCTGGTGCGCTCATGCTCGGTGTCATCACCGCGGTCGGTGGTTCGGTTGCGCGCGACGTGCTCGCCAACGACACGCCGGAGCTGCTGCAGCCCGGCAGCTTGTACGCAACGCCGGTTCTCTTCGGCGTCGCGGGTTACATCGTCCTCGAACACGTGGGCATCTTCCACGGCGTGGTCGCGGCATTCCTTTCGATCGGAGCGATCTGCGGCGTTCGCCTGGTCGCGCTCTGGCGAGACTGGCGTGCGCCGAGGCCTCGGCGCCCCAGGCGAGCGTGAAGCGAGTCGAATCACCGCCCGCCCGCACGATGCCTCATCAGCTAGGCTGCCATCGAGGCGCGAGCATGGCTGGACGAATTCTCCCTTCGCAACGTCACCTCTTCGACATTCCGAACGACGTCGCGTACCTCAATTGCGCGTACATGTCGCCGCTCGCGACGACCGTGGTCGAGGCGGTTCAGAAGGGCGCTGCGGCGAAGGCCCGGCCGTGGGAGCTGTCGCCCAAGGACTTCTTCACCGACAGCGAAGAGGTCCGAGGGCTCGTCGCCACGCTGGTGAATGCTCGAGCCGACGACGTCGCCTTCGTTCCTGCCGTCTCCTATGGCATGGCCGTCGCCGCTCACGCTCTGCCCTTGGGGCCCGGCCGACGCGTGGTGACGCTCGCCGAGCAATTCCCTTCCAACGTGTATCCTTGGGTCGAGAAAGCGTGCGCGGTGAACGCGATTCACACGACCGTGCCCCGCCCGTCGGACGACGATTGGACGGCCGCGGTTCTGGAGCACATCGACGACGCCACGGACGTCGTCGCGGTCCCCCATTGCCACTGGACCGACGGCGGCCTCCTCGATCTCGTCGCCATTCGTGCAGCGTGCGACCGCGTGGGGGCCGCCTTGTGCATCGACGCCACGCAATCGCTGGGCGCCCTTCCCTTCGACGTGAAGGCCATTCGGCCCGATTTCCTCTGCGCGGCGGGCTACAAGTGGATGATGGGGCCGTACAGTTTGGGCTATCTGTACGTCGACCCGCGGTGGCACGGCGCGGCGCCCATCGAACACAATTGGATCGCGCGGGTCGATTCCCAGAACTTCTCCGGCCTCGTCGATTACAAATCGGACTTCCAACCAGGCGCCCGCCGATTCGATGTCGGAGAACGAAGCAACTTCGCCCTCATGCCCGGAGCGAAAGCGGCTCTTCGCCTTTTGCTCGAATGGGGCGTCGACAATACAGCTACGACGCTGACGACATATACGACGCGCATTGCGGAACGGGCGCGCGTGGAGTTCGGATTGGGGTCGGCACCGCTCGCGAAGCGTGCAGGGCATTTTCTCGGCTTGCGCTTCGATACCGGCGTGCCAGACGGCCTCCTCCCTGCCCTCGCCGCGCGCAACGTCTACGTCTCCGTTCGGGGCCAGTCGATGCGCGTGACACCGCATCTCTACAATACCATCGAGGACCTCGACCGGCTCTTCGCCTGCCTGAATGAATGGCGCGCGGCGTAGATCCTCCCCACGAGACATCGTCGTCCGCAACGACCAAGACACGCTCTGACCGCTGGGGTTAGCATCGAGGGATGCACAAGCTTTGCGCTTCGACGATGCTCCTGGCTCTGAGCCTGGTTTGGGCGTGCGGAGGAACGGAAGGCGCGAATGCGGGCTCCGATGTCTGGGAATTCGGAGGAGCCATCTGGAGGCTCCGAAAGCCCTAATCGAGCAAGTCCGCTCGCGCCGACGATTCCCCTCGCAGGGTATGCTTCGACGAATGGATCTGCATTTTCCTGAGTGCGGTCTGCGACTTCGCTTGGCGGAGTCGTGGAGCGCTACCCGTATCGGAGAGCGCTCCGTCGTGGCTCATCCCTCGTCACTCGCGGGCGAAGCGCCTCGGCATATGCGCCTCTCGGTGCACATCGAGTTGCATCGCACGAACGAATCGGCACAGAGATTCGCCGAAGGCGTCATAGGTCGCCACGTTCGAAGCGGAGAGCCGGATCGAACGACCGCGATGGTGGGCGGCGAAGCTGCCCTTCAGTTCGCGTGGACCGACGGCATCCTCGACATTGATTCATTCTTCCTCCGTGTGGGCTCGGACCGCATCCTGCAGGTCTCGCTCCTCGAGGAGCCTGGCCAGGCCATCCTGCCTCACACGGACTGCCCCCTTCGCGATGCGGTTGGCGAGTTCATGGACTTCGATTTTTTGGTCCAACACGCGCGCCAATCCTGACGATCGCGTCGGCTCGTCCCCCGGTCAGAGCTCGCCGTACGCGCGCGAGATGACGCGCCGGGCGACGCTCTGGATGCCCGTGTGCTCGAACGGGCTCGTCGTCAAGTCGAGCGCCGCGGCAACGTAATCGAGTTTGTCGTCGGCCACTTCGAGCGCCTGCTTCAAGCGTTCGACGACGCTGTCGCGGTCGATCGTGCGGTTCGCCACGAAGCCCTCGACCGCCGAACGCGCAGAGTCGAGGTTCGACAGTGCCAGCCGCCTCTGTTCGTCGAGCGAGTTGCCGGGCAGGAGCCGCGTGAGGCGTCCGAAGCGGCTGTTGTCCGAGAACAGATCGTCACTCGCGTTCTGCACGAACTCGATTGACCGGAGGAGGAAGTCGGGCCCGAGGGGGATCAGACCGTCGAACGTCACCCAAGCTGCGAGACGAATGGCATCTTCCTTGGCGGCGTTGCCGAGCGAGGACACGAAGTCACCAATGCTGTCGCCGGGAATTCCGCTCGAGTAACAGAATGCCGCCAGCTCGCCGACGAGCTTCAGCGCAGCGTCGATGGCCTGCGTGGTGTCCGGCTTGGGCGTGATGGTTTCGAGAAACGAAAGCCATTCGAAGCGGCTTCCGGTCTTGTTGGCCAACGCGGCGGCCCCCGCAAGCGCGCCGGTATCGTCGACGAGCCGATAGATCGAAACGGCGCGCTGATATCCATTTTCCGGATTCGCATACAGAGCAATCGCGCGCTCGCCGACTTGCTGAATCAACGACTCGTCGGTTTCGCCGGTCACGTCACGAATCATGTCGTCGAAGCGGGTGATGTTCTTCCACTCGCCAGGCACGAACACGTCGAGAATCGAAAGCGCGCGCGTAGTCATGCTCGACGAGGGCAGCGCCTCGAGCACTTCGTGAATCAGCATGGAATCGGCCATGGTCGTTTCCTCGTTGAACGAATCGGAGATCAGAGCTTCGCGAGTCCCTTCAAATCGAACTTCTCGAGCAAGCCTTTGCGCGCGTCGGCGTCGAGGCTCTGCGAGCTGACCTTGATCTGGTAGCGACCGACGAGCGCGGCCGACTGGTTCTTCCCCACCGCCACGAGCGGAGCGCCTCCGACCTTGTCGGTCGCGCCATCGAACTTCTGCTTCGCCGCGGCGTCGCCTTCCGTATCCGAAATGGAGAGCGTGGCCACCGCGGCGCCGTCCTTCTGCAGCTTCGCCTCGACGAAGCCCGCCTTCTCCTGCGTGAACACACGCGCATAGCCCCCCGCCCCGTCGGCCGGGAAGAACGCGTTGAGCTTGCTGCCGTCGGTCTTCGCGGGAGCCGGAACGTCGTTCGTCGCAGCCGACTTGGCAGCGGCGGACGCTTCGTCCCAACGCGTTTCTTTCTTTTGGCACCCAGCGGACAGCGCCAAGGTCAGGACGAGCGCGAGACGAGCAATCAGATGCATGCGTGAGTTCATGGTTCGCTCAGTTGAAGGAGTCCCGCAAGGTGTCGCTCGCAGGCCTGCGCACCATCTACGTGACGACGCGACTCCGGCTTCTTCGGACATGGGACCTTCGCGGGGAGCTCTACCATGTACCCCGCCGTTCGCCGAGATTCGGCGACGACACGCGCGGCGCGTGAAGGATTCGTGCGGGTCCACGTCGAAATCGTGATGAGTGAACGGCGTTCGCGACACCTTGTGTTGGCAATCATGCATCGCCAGCACACCGACACGTGTCACGCCCGCGCTGTGTGTGTGAGGACTGAAAACGATACGCAATCACCCGTTCATGGTTCGCCCGCGCGCTCAGGGATCTGCTACTGAGCCCGCGCCACCTCGACCATCCCGATCGAGCTAGCTCGAGCAATCCCGAACTGAGCCCGACCGGGTCTAATTGATATTGAAAATCACTTGCAACAAGACTAGCGTCGGCCCCGTGGTCGCGCTTGGCGCACGTCATCGGCGGGTAGCTGGGGCGAACGACTCGTTCGCTGCGAAAGCTTCTGAACCGCCGTCAACGCTTCGCGCCAACGTCACCTCCATGAGCGACGCTGCGCTTGCTGAATGGCCGCGCATGCCACCCACAGACTCCATCGGCACCTTCCTTACTTCGGACGAGCTGTGCCGTACGGCAAAGGTCGTGACGGATGGCTTTGCGTTGCGCGGCAACTCGATCGCGGATGGTCCGCGGTCGTCGATTCGGGGCGGACTCTAACGGGGGAAGGTTGGTAGGACGACATGCACGAAAGGCTTTCGCTATCTGAGGCGCTTCCGTCGGACCGCATGCTCTGGGCACGCGGCGGCGGCCCCTCGCGCCATCGGTCGCGTCCGCCGCGTCGTTGGCCCGGTCGCGTCGCTTCGGCGCTCGGCTGGATGCTCGGAGGACTTTGCGCGTTCGCCGTCTACGCGAACGTACTGTCCGACGACACGGCACTTCGCGCGCGGGCGGAGACCGTTGCGCGCCAGCAAGCTGGCTGCAACGACAAGTGCCGCATGACGCGTGCGGAGATCCAACGGAGCGTTCTCGAGTATCGCGCCGACTACGAGATGGAAGGCTCGAGCGCCGTTCAGGTGCGCTGCCGCCGCCAAGCGATCGTCGTGGGTGACTACGCCTGCACCGGGCACTGAACGATTCACGACTGACGAGCTCGCATCGAACGGCTCAGTCGTCGCTCACGCTCTGCGCTCGCCATTCGCCGCATCGGGCATGGTGGCTGCCTCTGTCTCCGTGCCATGCACGTGACGAACAGATTGGCGCAAGGTCGGCCGAGCGAACGGGCGAGAGGACGCGAACAGCTTCGTAAGACGCCACGCATCGGCGCCCCCCGAGTGACGATCGCAGACGCTCCAAGCGCGTCGCGTTCGTACGAGAGCGTCGGTGCCGCCGGAAGCGTGGCGGTTCGAAGAAGCGTGGCCGTCGCGGGTTCGACGAGCGCGAGCGCGAGTGTAGCGGTGTCGGGATCGAGCCGGACCGCGGGAAGCGTGGCCGTGGCCGCGAGCAGCCGCACTGTTGCGAGCATCGCGGTCGCCGGCTGCACGTTCACCGTCGGAAGCATCGCCGTGACGGCGAGTGCACTCACGCTCTTCGGTGTCGCCATCGCGGGATGCGCGCTGACGATCCTGTGCGCGCGCTGTCGCGGATGCCTGGCGTGCGTGGCGTGCGTCGACTGCAAGAACTGCGTGGCGTGCGTCGGGTGTCGTGGCCTCGACGGCGCGGTCGGACGCGCCTTCGTCGTCCGCTGATTGCACCGCAGGCGGGGGCATCACCGATCCACCCATCGCGATCCGCGAGCATTTCGCGACGTGCGCGATCATCGATGCAAAACGCTCCGGATCATCGTCGTCCCAGGCCTGAATTTTCGATGTCCGCGCGCGAGCGCCACGGCAGAGATCGCGTATACCGTGGAGAACGATGCGACGTCGTCTCCGCTTTGGTTCGATCGTGTGCACATGCCTCGCTGCTCTTACGTCGATGGCAGCCGTCCACTGCAGCAGCGAAAGCAACATCGGCACGAGCGAAGCCGATCACACCGCGGGCGAGTACATCCACGAGAACTCCGTCTACGCGTGGGCCGAGCCCGACTACGACGAGTTCGAGAAGATCAAGCGCAACGCGAAGCCGCGCCTGGCCGACGACAGCGTGCTCACCGTGCGCGTACAGGCGTGGCTCGATCGCTTCGACGCGGTCGTGCGCGCGCGCGTGAAGACCGACGGCAAGAAATTCGTCGCGCCGAAGCCGAAGGCCATCGTCTACGAGGACGGCGAGACGGTGAATGCGTGGGTCTCGTGGTTTCCCGCGTGCATCGGCGATCTCGACCGCCAGGAGAGCACCGACGCCGGCTCTCCAGCGACCGACGACACGACGAACGATGCCGGCGACGCCGGAGCGCCGAGACCTGAACGGTCTGCCCTCGTCGAACGCAAGAAGGTGTCGAGCTTCTCGTCGTACGACGGCTGCCTGGCGCCGAAGAACTGGCCGACCGTCGGTGACGACTTCACGTCGTGGTGGAATGGCTCCAAACCGTCGTGCACATTGACGGTGGGCAAGAACGGCCTCGTCGTCGGCGGCGAAGGTTGCGAGATCGCCGAACGCTCGACGGTGCCGGCGCGCGGCGTGACATGGGCGACCGGCAGCGGCATCCACGTGACGACGCGCATCGTGTCGGAGCTCTCCGAGAAAGCGTTCGCGGTCGTCATCGCCCACGAGCTCGGGCACTACTACCGCGCACATGGATCGTCGGCGTACTCCGAGAAGTACCAATTCTGGTACCAGCGCGACGTGCACGAGCCCGTTCGGCCGCTGCCCGCCGATGATTCGGCGGCGCTCGAGAGCCAGGTGCGCCGCTTGTCGAGCTCGTCAGCGCTCCCGAACGTGCCCGGCCAGACCGTCTCCGGTCGCACGGCCGCGTGGTTCATGGGTTACGGCTTCCGCGAGCTCGTGACGCCCGTCGAGGCGTGCAAGGGTCCGGCCGAGTCGCTGAGTGCCGACTGGGTGTCGAACTTCCGTTACGGGTACGGCAAGCCCTCGGAGACCGAGCGCGCAGCCTATCTCGACTTCGAGACGCGCCTGCTCGCCTGCGCGGGGAGCGTGGCCGCGCCGAGCCTCGCCATGAATAAGCTCATGGCGTCCTTGCGCAGCCAGTTCCCGACCGTGAAAGACACCGATCTGGCGCTGGCCGGCTCGTTCAAGGAGCTCATCGACTCCGTCGACGTCATCGCGAAGAAGCTCGATGCCGAAGAAGCGGTCTTGCGCGAGCACCTCCAGAAGAACCACATCGGCTGGTACACGACGGAGCAAGAGGCCGATGACATGGCGATGGAGCTCGCCACGCTGGCCGGCATGACTCCGAAGGAAGTCCTCGAAGGTTGGATCGAGGCGATGGAAGCCTTCGACCGGGTCTATCCGTCGAGTTACGGCAACGACGGCAAGATCGGCGTCGCGCAGTGCAAGGAGCTCTACGCCAACGACTTCATGACCGCCAAGGAAGACGGCACGAAGGAGCAGGCGCACGTGCCCATGGGAAGCCTGAGCGATAAGCACCACTCCGATTGCTATCGCCTCTTCAACCTGTGGCGGGAAAACGAAGTCCACAAGTACGAATCGGCGCCCGCCCCCGCCCCGCTCACCCCGGACTGGAGCGAAATCCAGGAAGCCGCCAAGGCGGCGGGCAACGGCTCCTAGCGAGCCTCGCGGCGCGCGCGAACTGCACGAGGTCGGACGCCGCCCGAAGCAATGCGTGCACTCCACACGCAGTGCTTCGCCACGACGGCGCCGATCATCCGTTCTTCGTCAACGCCGTCATGACCGGGGCCGCCTCGACCTACCGCATGGGCGCCCCCGAAGTCGCGATGGTTCCCATCTCGACGGTAGACGTCTCCGTGCACTGATCACGCATCGCGAGCTCCGCCGTGCACCGACGGACGAACTGTGATCACATCGCGGTTCGCGCGCTCACGCTCCCGCTCGAGGCGAAAACCTCGCGAACCACCACGCCAAGACCGGTGGACATCGGTTAGTTTGTCGCAGGCAAACGTCTGTTCGGGGCCGGACGATACCGTGGGGGAAGGAGCGACGCGGGTGGTGGTCAAGGAGGGAAAGAGTTTCGTGCGGAGCGTGAATCCGCATTCCGTGGTGGAGCAAGTGCTTGCGGAGATCCGCCGCTCGATCGTGTTCGGTGCCCTCAAACCCGGTCAGGAGTTCTCTCTTCGCGAGACCGCCGCGCAGCTCGGTGTGAGTACCGCGCCCGTGCGCGAGGCGCTCCGCGTGCTCCAAGGCGAAGGACTCATCGTTGCCCGCCGTGCACGCAGCGCCGTCGTCGCTCCCATGGACCTGTCCGATCTGGGATCGATCTACGGTTTGCGTCGCTTGATCGAACCGTCCATCGCCGGGCGATCGTGCGAGCTCGTCACCGACGAGGGCCTCGATGCGCTCGAGCGCATGGTCGACGTCATGAGTGACGAAAAGAGCAGCATCGACGACATCTACGAGACCCATCGCGAATTCCACCTCGCGCTCCTGCGTCCCGCGGCAACCATATGGGACCTGCGCGTGCTCGAAACGCTGTGGCACGCGGCCGAGCGTTACGTGCGGGTCGGCTTCGGACGGCTCGACCCGCTCCCGTCGGAGCACAAGCGTCGGCGCGAAGCCCACCAGAGCGTGCTCGACGCCTTCCGTCACCGCGACGGCGATGGTGCGCGTCAGGCGGTCCTTCGGCATCTCGACGAGAACGAGCGAATCGCACGCGAGTCGCTCGCGACTTGACCCCCTCGCGGTGCTCATCGTCGCGGACGAGCACCGCTCGCGGTGGCCGGACTCAGTTCTGCTCGTTCTTGGCTCGACGGCAGGCGAGGTCGCTTCCGCCTTCGCAGGCGCGCATCAGGTACGCCTTGTACTTCGCCCGGTCGCGTTTGACGCCGCTGCCGGTCAGGTAACGAATCGCGAGGGGCAGGCAGCTCGCGCGGTCGTTGCCTTCGCAGGCGCGGCGCAGGAGCTGCTCGCTCTTCGCCGCGTCTTGCGCGACGCCTCGACCTTCGAGGTAGAAGGCGCTCGCGGCGCTGCAGGCGTCGGAGAATCCGCGATCGCACGACGACAGCAGCAGCTCCACCGCTCGTGTCGGGTCCGATGGCGTGCCTCGCCCCTCGTCGATCGCGTGCGCCAGGCTCACGCATCCGAAGCGTGCGCCGCCCGTACAGGCGAGTTGGAAGTAGTTCAGCGCCTCGGCGTCGTTCTGGCGCACGGTGATGCCATCCCAGAATAGCGAGCCCAGACTCCAGCAGCCTTCGGGATCGCCGCCGAGGCACGAACGCTTGAACATCGCAAAGACGTCCACCGGCTTGTCGCCGTTGCTCGCGAGGGCGAGCTTCCCGAGGGTGTCGCAAGCTTGCGACCACCCCGCCGAACACGCGTCCAGGAGGAGCTTGCGACCTCCGTCGTGATCGCCATCTCCGTAGACGAACTCACCGAGGCGGGCACATGCCTGGACCACTTTGCCCGCACAGGCCTTCTCGAAGAGCGCCCTCGCGCGCTTGCGGTCGGCGGCGATACCACGACCGACCATGTACGAGCGGCCGAGAATCGTGCAGCTCGTCATCGATCCTTTCTCGCACTGGACGCCGCAATCGACGACGTCGTCAGGAGAGCAGATGTGCGCCATGTTCGGGCGTGGGGTCGAGCACTTTCCGTCGTCGGTTGCGACGAGCCCTTTCGGGCAAGCAGCCGCGGCGTCGTCTTCGGGAGTCTCCGCCGCGGGAGGTTCGCTCCGAATGGCCCGGAGCTCGATGCGCAGTGGGCTCCGACATTGGGCGGGCGGAGAGTCGTTGGCCGGCTCCGCGGTTCTGCAGGCGCTCAGCGAGCCGTCGTGATTTTCGATGGCCTGCGACGATTCCCCCTTCCCGCCCGCCGAGATGCCGAAGAGGTCCGCGGAGCTTTGCAACTTCGCTCGGCTCCCCGTCTTCATCGCAAAAGCGCCAATGCTTGCACTCCTCACGAAGTGCGTGGCGCGATCGCAATCGCCCTGCAAATCCTTGCGCGTGACCCAGGGGCGCGAGCTCGAACGCTTCCCGACGAGCGCGAGGGCGATGTCGATGGTCGAGCCTCGCTCGAGTTCAGCTCCGAGTTTGCCCACGATCGCGCTGCCCGAAAGCGGCAAGTTCGCGCGTAGCTCCTCGGCCGTTTCGAGTCGAATGACCTGCTCCTTCTCGGACACGCCCACGAATCCATAAGACCCGCGGACCGTGCATTCGGGCAGCACCTCGAGCCTCTGGCAATCGTAGGATACGACGACAAGCGACTTCGCGAGCGCCGACTCAAGATCCCCACGCCGATCGATCCGCCAATCGACAACGAATGGCTCATTTCGCCCTTCGACGAACGTGCAACTCTGCACCCCCGTCGCGTCCGCGTATGTCGATGCCTTGGGCCGCGCCGTCTCCGCCGCCCCTCCACACGCGACGACCAATGCCGTCCCCACGATTCCCGCAATCCAGCCCACTCGCACGACGATTGATTTCAATTCATCCTCACATTCGAATTCCGTCCCACAAACACCGTTTCCGCTTCGCCTCCCCCAAACCGGTTCGCGTGTTTCCCCTCGTTCGAACAAAAAAGAGGGAGCCGCCGAAGCAGCTCCCTCTCTCCGACGGCGCAGACTTACGTCAAGCTGCCGCGCTGCTCTTGGCCGTGCTCTCGACGTTCGGCTCCGCCCCCGCGTTGATGCGCATGCCGTAGAACGAGCGATAGACGAACACGAGCGAGACACCGAAGAAGATCGCCGCGAGGATCGTCGGCATCGTCGTGTCGTTGGACTTCATCTGCTCGGCGAGCTCGACGGCGAGAAGGCCGAAGAGCGTCGTGAACTTGATGACGGGGTTGAGAGCGACGCTCGAGGTGTCCTTGAAGGGATCGCCGACGGTATCGCCGACGACGGTGGCGTCGTGGAGTGCCGTGCCCTTCGCCTTCAGCTCGACTTCGACGACCTTCTTCGCGTTGTCCCAGGCGCCGCCGGCGTTGGCCATGAAGAGTGCCTGGAAAAGACCGAAGAGCGCGATCGCGATGAGGTAGCCGATGAAGAAGAACGAGTCGTAGAAGGCGAAGCCGAGGGTGCCGAAGAAGATCGTGAGGAAGATGTTGAACATCCCCTTCTGCGCGTAGAGCGTGCAGATCTCGACGACCTTCTTGCTGTCCTCGATGCTCGCCTTCTCGACGCCTTCGAGCTTGATGTTGGCCTTGATGAACTCGACGGCGCGGTAAGCACCGGTGGTCACCGCCTGGGTGGACGCGCCGGTGAACCAGTAGATCATCGCACCGCCGGCGATGAGTCCGAGGAGGAACGGCGGGTACAAGATCGAAACCTTGTCCGTGTTCTGCGTGAAGCCGGCGGTGAGGGCGACGATGATCGCGAAGATCATCGTCGTCGCGCCGACGACAGCGGTGCCGATGAGAACGGGCTTGGCGGTGGCCTTGAAGGTGTTGCCGGCGCCGTCATTCTCTTCGAGGAGGTGCTTGGCTTTCTCGAACTGGACGTCGAAGTGGTAGTCCTTCTTCAGCTCGTCTTTGATGCCGGGAATGTTCTCGATGACGCTCAGCTCGAAGACGCTCTGGGCGTTGTCGGTGACCGGGCCGTACGAGTCCACGGCGATGGTGACCGGGCCCATGCCGAGGAAGCCGAAGGCGACGAGGCCGAAGGCGAACACCGCCGAGGGATCGAAGCCACCGACCATCATGATGTGACCGACGCCCTCGCGCGCGACCATGTAGGCCGTGCCCATGAGGCCGATGAGGACGATGCCCATCCAGTAGGCGCTGAAGTTGCCGGCCGTGAGACCGGAGAGGATGTTGAGCGACGGGCCGCCTTCCTTGGAGGAGGTGACGACCTCGCGCACGTGGCCCGAATCGACCGACGTGAAGACCTTGATGAGCTCGGGGATGATCGCGCCGGCGGCGGTGCCGCAGGTGATGATGACCGAGAGCTTCCACCAGAGCGTGCTGTCGCCGCCCAGGGTCGGAATGAGCTGGCTCGACACGACGAACGTGAGGATGACCGACACGATCGACGTGAGGATGACGAGCTGCGTGAGCGGCTGCTCGAAGTTCATCTTGTCGGCGGTGGCGTAGCGTCCCTTCGCCAAGATGTCGTTGATGAAGTACGAAGCGACGCTCGCGAGGACCATCACGATGCGCATGACGAAGATCCAGACGAGCAGCTGGACCTGCACCGTGGGGTTCCTCACCGCGAGCAGGATGAACGAGATGAGCGCGACGCCGGTAACGCCGTAGGTCTCGAAGCCGTCGGCCGAGGGGCCGACCGAGTCGCCGGCGTTGTCACCCGTGCAGTCGGCGATGACACCAGGGTTACGTGCATCGTCTTCCTTGATCTTGAAGACGATTTTCATGAGGTCCGATCCGATGTCGGCGATCTTGGTGAAGATGCCGCCGGCGATGCGGAGCGCCGAAGCGCCGAGCGACTCGCCGATCGCGAACCCGATGAAGCACGGTCCCGCGTAGTTGCCGGGGATGAAGAGGAGAATGGCGAGCATCAGGACGAGCTCGACGGAGATGAGGAGCATGCCGATGCTCATGCCGGCCTTGAGCGGAATCGCATACGCCGGGAATGGCTTGCCCTTGAGTGCGGCAAAAGCCGTACGCGAGTTGGCGAACGTGTTCACGCGAATGCCGAACCAGGCAACCGCACACGAGCCGGCAATACCGATCAGGCTGAAGAGCAAAATGATCGCAACCTGCGCCGCCTTCCCGTCGGCGAAGTAATGCTGTGCGACACCGAAGTAGTAAACGATGATGGCGCCGATGAAGGCCTCGAGAATCAAGATGAACTTGATCTGCGTGACCAGGTACGTCTTGCAGGTGGCATAAATCAGCTCGCTGATTTCGAGCATCGATTTGTGCACCGGCGCGTTCTTCAATTGCGAATATGTCGCAAATCCGAAGAGCATACCGAGCGCACACACCGCGAGACCGACATAGAGCAACGACGCTCCGGCGGTTCCGTGCATGAAACTGGCAATCGACGTATCCGCGAGATTGGGAACGACGAGATTCGCCTCCCCTCCCCCGTGATGAGCGGCGTGGACGGGGGCAGAGCCGGCCATTGCCGCCTCATGCCCCTGTGCGGCAAGCGCCCGCGCGGGCGTGACGAACAAAAACGTGAACAACAACCCGACGGCTCCAAGCAGCCAGTTGGTTGCGCGGTTGCAATTCATGACCCAGTCCTCTCCGAGTTTCGAAGGGACCAAGGGCGCGTCCTTAAAACGAAAAAGAAATCGCCCCCGTCCCGCGATCTCGAGGGGTTGGCCGCCGTGCATGGAGCACGGGAAAACGGTTAGGTCCCCCCGAACCCATACCGGCGCTTCAGCGCGCCTCGCCCCGCGACGGCTTAGACGCCACCGACGCAAGGTATCCGCTGGCTTAGCACGAGTACCGTCGCGCGGGAAACGCCTTGTAGCGCGAGCGTGCGACTCACGTCGATCGCATCCGCATGCGTCGTGGCCCCTGACGCACGTAGTCAACGGAACCGGATTTCAGGTAAATACTCTGAGCAATTTCAATGGGGCTCGGCATTCGCGGAGATCCTCTTGGATCTGCGCGGGGCTCCGTCCAGCTAGGCTGGACTCCGTCCATTCGGGTTGGGCCGGATGGATATGGGACGCAGAGGGGCTTGGGACCTGGCCGGTCGGTTCGGTACATTGGTGGCGCTTGAGCGACGTGAACCCCTCGAAACAGGTGCGATTCTCCGCATCTGAAGGCGCATCCTGGCTCCCCGCACCAGGCTCGATCATCGCCGGTCGCTATCGCGTGGGTCGCGTCATCGGTTCCGGCGGCATGGGAGCCGTCGTCGACGCACAACACGTGCAGCTCGGTGAGTCCGTCGCGATCAAGTTCCTTCATCCCGATCTCGCGAGCGACGCCGACAACGTGCAGCGTTTCGTACGCGAGGCGCAGGCGACGTCACGCATCAAGAGCGAGCACGTCGTGCGCATGTTCGACGTCGGCACGACCGAGTCGGGCCTGCCGTACATCGTGATGGAGCTCCTTGCGGGCCACGAGCTCGGTCACCTGCTCGCGCAAGGTCCACTGCCGGTCGGTCTCGCCGTCGATTGCGTTCTGCAGGCCGCCGAAGCGCTGGCGGAAGCGCATCTCGCAGGCATCGTCCATCGCGACATCAAGCCGTCGAATCTCTGGCTCTCCCACCGGCCCGACGGCTCGCCGCGCGTGAAGGTTCTCGACTTCGGCATCTCGAAGCTGATCGAGCCTTCGACGACGAACACCAAGCTGACGCAGACGCAGTCGGTCTTCGGCTCGCCTACGTACATGTCCCCGGAACAGATCCGCAGCGCCAAGCACGTCGATCAGCGAACCGACGTGTGGGCCCTCGGCGTCGTGCTCCACGAACTTCTCTCGGCCTCCCTGCCGTTCGAGGGCGACAACGTTGCGGGCGTCCTCGCGGCGATCGCCGCCGATGCACCGCGTCGGCTGCGCCAGGCTCGCCCCGACGCGCCCGTAGAGCTCGAGCGCGTCATCCTCCGCCTGCTCGAGAAGGATCCCTCGAAGCGCATGTTGCTCGGCGAGCTCGGACCGGCGCTGCGGCCCTTCGCCACGAACACGGGTGCCATCTCGGCCGATCGCCTTGCGCGTGTTGCCCGAGGCCTCGTGAGCATGCTGCCTCCCGCGCCCGCGTCGAGCGCCGGTCCTCCCGCTGCGTCGGTGACACAGCGAACCGACGCTCCTACGCCGCGCAACCCCCTGTGGAGGTTTTCGGTGCTCGGGGGCCTCGCTGGGCTCCTGCTCGTCGTCGCCTTCGTCGGCATGGCTGCCACGGCCAAGAAGGCAGGGGACGAAACGTCGCCTTCCGCATCGGCGTCCGCGACGAGCTCGGGAATCACGATGCCACCGCCGACGATCTCGGCGCTCGTCGAGCCCGTCCCGTCCGCGGCCGAATCGGCCGCCCAGCCCGCCCCGACCGCGACGCCCCAGCCCACCGTCTCCGCGTCGGGCACCGCCCGCAAACCCGCGCCTGCTCATTCTCGGTCACAAGTGGTTGCACCAAGCGCCGTCCCGGCGCATGCAGAGCGGCCACCCGAGATATCCGAGGATCGTAAGTGACACGCGTCTGCCGTTTCGTTTCCTCCGCTGCCGTCATCGTGACGGCTCTCGTCGCCGTTCCGCAGACGTCGTTCGCCGATCCCGGCGATCGCGCGGCGGCCGCCGAGGACCTCTTCCAGCGCGGGAAGAGCCGCATGACGGAAGGGAACTTCACGGCGGCCTGCCCGCTCCTTGCCGAAAGCTATCGCCTCGATCCGGCAGGCGGAACGCTCCAGAACCTCGCGATCTGCTACGAATCGCTCGGCAAGTGGGCAACGGCCTATGCCCGCTTCCAGGAGCTGCGCACGCTCTCGAAGAACGCCGAGCGCCCCCGACTCGATCGCGTGAAGCTCGCCGAGGAGCACATCGAAAAGCTCGGTCCGCGGCTCACGCGCATCGTCGTTGTCATGGAGGATCACGGCGCCCAAGAGGTCGACGTCGACGGAGTCACCTACCAGAAGGCGTCGTGGTCGACCGGGATCGCCGCCGACCCCGGGTCCCACGAGCTGGTGGTCCGCGGCAACGGAAAGCAGCCCTTTCATTCGACCGTCCAGATCGGCCAGACGGGCGGTGAACAGCGCGTCGTCGTCCCCGCGCTCGCCGACGAGGTGCTGGTGGCAGGGCCGGTCACGCCGCCCAGCGCCGAGCAGCCCGCGGCGAATGCCGACGACTCGGTTGCGGCCACTCGCAAGCGCCACACGATCGGGTACGTCGTCGGAGGGGTCGGCGTCGCCGTGCTCGCGGCGGGTGCCGTCTTCGGCGTGCTGACGATCACGACGAACGCGAAGGCTAAGGACAAGTGCTCGCGTGACACGAACCCGGGCGCAAATGCGACGGAGTTCGACGCGAGCGGCCGCTGCTTCGTCGACTCCGATCCCTGGAAGGACTCGAATGCGATGAAAGACGACGCGCGCACGTTCGCGAACATCGCCAACGTCCTCGTGCCCGTCGGTGTCGTCGGCCTCGGGGTCGGCGCGTGGCTGGCGCTCACGAAGAGCAACAGCTCGCAGCCGGCGAAAGGCGCCTCCATTCGCATCTCGCCTTCGCTCGGTGGCGCGTCGCTCGAAGGGACCTTCTGAGATGGCCATCTCGCGCTTCGCTTTCTTCGCCGCCGCGGCCATCGGGTCGGGGGTCGTCGCGTGTCAGTTGCTCGTCGGCGTCAACGACGAGGGCGGCGCTACCCGCGGCGACGCTGCAACCAACGTTGGGCAGAAACCGGTCGATGAGGCTGGCCCCACGGAGCCAACGTGCAACCCCGTGCATCCGCCGGACCGCAAGGCCGACATGGGCGACGGCGGCGGCGGCCCCTCGTACATGTTCGCGGTGCGCTCCTTCTTGTTGGGCCCGCACGGACAGAGTGCTGTCGGTTACGACCTCGACGATCGCTGCACCGGCGATCCCACGGTCACGCCGTCAGACTCGCCTTGCACGCCGTACGCACCGCTCGACACGGTGACCGACAAGCCGCACGGCCTCGACAACGCCTTCGGCAAGATGTTGGAAGACAGCCCGATCGACACCGACGCCGGCGCCGATCCCGGCGCCATCAATCTGAACAAGGAAGTCAAAGGCGGTCGCCTGAGCGTCCTCATCAACCTCGTCGACTACAACGGCGAAGCGGACGACGATTACGTCACGGCCGCGATCGCAACCTCGCATCAACTGTCCTCGATTGGCTGCGATCCCGACGCCTCGATTTCCGTCGACAGCGGCGCAAAGTTGAGCCCGCAGTGGGATGGCTGCGACACGTGGAGCTATGCCCCCGGAACGCCCGTCATCGAGGGCACGGGCGGCGTCGTGGTACCGGCCGACGTGTGGAAAGGCTACGTCGTCGACCACACGCTCGTCGCGCCCGTGGAAACACTATCGTTCAACCTGGGCGGGAAGATGTTCAGCCTGAAAGACGCCGTCCTCACGGGGCAGCTCGAAGGCTCCGGCTCGAAGCTACAGCTGACGCACGCCCTCTTCACGGGCCGCGTCGAGGCCAGCGAGCTCGTGGGTTTCGCGAGCCGCTTCGAGCTGAACGGCGAGATCATCTGCGAGGCTCCGAAGAACGCCGGAATGCTGCCTGTCATCAAGCGACGCGTGTGCGACGCGCGAGACATTCCGCTCCGCAAGGCGGACGATGGCAAAGGTCAGAAGTGCAACGCCGTGTCGTTCGCGCTCGGCTTCGACGCCGAGCAAGCGCGCATGGGGCGCGAAGGCCCGGCGCCTCCGGACGCTTGCCCCACCCTCGACACGGCCTGCGCCGACTGACGCGCCAGGCCGGGGCGACGTCGCGGACTACTTCACGATCGGCGGAGGGGTCGGCGCCGCCTGCTCGTTCTGGATGCACGAGGCCAGATCGAAGAAGAAGAACGCGAGCAGGTTCTCCGCGGGCTTGATCGGATCGGGGCAGCTGTTCGGGAAGCTCGTGTCGACGCGATCGCCGCCGAGGCCCGGCTGGTTGACGTGCGCGTCGATGTGCACGCCCTTTCCACACTGCTTGTCCGCGTCCACGCCGACCGGCACGTTCGTGGTCATGACGCGGGGCCCCGTCCCCGTCCCCGAGAATCCCTTCGGCGAGCTCGCCCAAACTTGCGTCTTCGACGCGACGGTCGACTCGTAGTTGCCGAAGACGATGTCGGGCGAGATCTGTCCGTTCGAGCCGGGAACGACGACGTTGAACCAATCGTAGAGCGCCTTGCCCTTGGGGAAGGTCGCGTCGAGCGTCATCGGCCCCTCCACCGGGGGCGCCCCTCCAGGAATCGATGCGATCGACTGCATCTGGGGGTCCGGCGAGTACTTGTACCAGGTGTACATGAAGTCGGTCGTGAAGATGCGGCCGCCGGCGTTCAGGTACTCGTTCATCGCCGCGAACGACGTCGCGTTCTTCGTGGGTGAGTCCTCACCATCGCGTGCCTCACGGCACTCGCACGACAAGATGACCATGTCGTAGTTCTTGAGCTGATTGACGTCGTTCCAGAGCGTGCTCGCCGGCGGCGCACCGTTCGGACCACCCGCCAGATCCGCTTCCAGTCCCGCGCCGAGATAGGTGTGCACGGATTTCGTCGGGCCATCGGACGCGACACCGAACTCCGACGCGTCGATACCGACCTTGGGCAACATGCATCCGAGCGTGTCGCAGCCGCCGCTCGTGAGCGCGATGCGCGGCATGTCACCTTCGGACTGATTCTTCGGAAGGCGCGTGAGCTCGGGATCGAGAAGCTTGTTCTCGGTGCACGACTTCACTTCGGGGATGGTCACCTTGCGGCGCCACTTGCCGACCTGGACCACGAGCGGGATGTTCTTACCGATCGGAACGTTCTTCAGGATGAAGTTTCCGTTCGGCTCCGTGATCGTGCTCGTGACGGGATCACCGGTAACGGCACCGCACTTGTCGCACGTCGCGCCTTTGACGAGGGGCGCGGGCTCCGCGTTCGGCACGTAGACGATCGCGTTGTAGATCGGGTGCTTCCCGTTCGGAGCGAACACGGTGCCCGTGACGGTCGTGTCGCCGCCTCCTCCGCACGCCTCCTGCTGGCAGCGCAGCCCCTGACATGCCGCCGCGGCCTCCTCGTTACCGGTCCCGAAGCCGCCCGTTCCGGCCTCCGCCGACGTCCCGTGGGGATTGTCGAACCCGCTCGGATCCTGCGACGAACCGCAGCCAACCGCGGGCGCGCCGATGACGATGGCGCCAACCAGCAACAAGCCAAGAATGCGAGCGTTTGTCATGGGAGGTTCTCCGAGCGCGGTCCCCCAAAGGCCGCGCTCCGTACGTGCTAGCGGGCTAGCACGAGAACCTCTGCCGGGCGCGTCCCCGTTACATCCCGCAATCCTTACGCGCCAGGTCCAGCGTCCCGGACATGGTCTTTCCGGCGGCGTCGTAATACTGCTCGGTCGTGATGCCCGGCAGCGCCTTCGTTCCGTCGCTTGGCAGGCACCAGATCAGCATGTCGGAGGGCGCCTCGCCCGTCGCGAGATCGTAGTCGAGCGGTCCCGACGCGCCGACGAAGTCGAAGGACTGCCCGGCCAGCAACATCTGGAAGGCGGTGTTGATCTGGTTCGAGCCGACGTTGAGCGTCGGCCCTGGCGGCACGATCTTCGCAAAGCCGTCCTTCAGGTTGGCGCCCGTGAGCGGCTTGTCACCGATCGCGACCGCCGCGAACACGACGTTGTAGAGCGCGTCGTAGGAGTTCGCCGTGCCGCCCATGTCCGGCGAGCTGCCGTCCTTGACGAACGAGTTGTAGAGGATGCGGAACGTCTTGAAGTTCGCGCTGTTCGTTCCGGGAATCGTGCCGAAGATGCGCCGGCGCAGCTCGTCCTTCGTGCCGACGGCAGCGGCCAGCTCGGAGACAAGCGTTCCGTCCGCAGCGAGGTAGATCGGCTTGTAGCCCGCGCTGGAGGGCCATTGGGCTTCGATGCCCGTGAGCATGCCCGTGATCGTCTCGGTCGTGCCGAAGAGATAGATGACGTGCGGCTTGAGCGTGATGATCTGGCTGATGGCCTCGGCGTACGTCGGCGGCTTCGTCGTGTCGTCCGGATCGCCATAGTCGAGCACCTTCAGGTGGGTGCTGTTCACGTTGTCGATCGCCGGATAGCTGTTCATCACGAGCTTCGCCGCGAGCGATTGCGCGAGGCCCGAGCCGTACGCATCGCCCTTGTGGGCGATGGCGACGTTGATCGGGTTGGCTCCAATCGTCTTCCGCCAATCGGCCTCGATCTGCAAGAAGAAGGCTGCGTGCGCGTCGGCCTGGATGACGTCCGAGGGCGCAGTACGCCACACGAGTCCGTTGTCCGCGAGGTTCGTCAAAGCGACGCTCGTGGCCGAGGGCGAGATGAGCAGAGTACCCCCGGGGATGGTCAC
Source organism: Labilithrix luteola (assembly GCF_001263205.1). Lineage (GTDB taxonomy): Bacteria > Myxococcota_A > Polyangia > Polyangiales > Polyangiaceae > Labilithrix > Labilithrix luteola. The sequence continues at coordinate 8,035,530 of NZ_CP012333.1, read as the reverse complement.
TTCGGTCGCAACCTTCATGGTGATGCCACTGAAGCAGGCACCGATGATGGCGGGCACCTGGACGTCGTCGACGAGGTGGCGAGCCGCGCGTACGGCGGTCGCGTCGTCGCTGTTGTCGTTGCAGCCGACCATCACGAGCGGCCTTCGTACGCTGCTCCCCGGGACCGGAACGACGTTGCCCGCTTTCCGGAAGTCCTCGATCGCTACTTCGATGGCGTTCTGCATCGGGAGACCGGTCGACTGGTCGTCGCCCGCGGTGGGGAACAGCGAGCCGACGACGATCGCGTTGTCGTTCTTGTAGTCGCCGACGATGCGCGCGCAGTCTTCCGACTGGAGGGACACGCACTTGTTCTTTCGGCAGACGGAGTACTCGGCAACGCAGTCCGCATTGACCGTACAAGAGGGGGCGGCGCCGCCCTCCCCGCCGGCATCCGCTCCGTTGATCACGGCGTCGTCGACGACGTGATAGCGCGAAACGTCGAATACGCCGTCGCATGCCACCGCAGCGAAGGAGGCGATCCCGCCTCCGAGGAGCAGGCCCAAGGCTCCGAATCGTTTCATCTCAAAACTCTCCGCGAAGCGCGACCGAGCTGGGCCCGACCGACAAGAAAGGAGCCTTGGGCGCGCGAGCCACGGGCTTCGGCGCCGCCGCATTGCCAACGCGCGCCGATCCGCTGTTGCTCGGCGACGCGAGAAGGATGGTCACGCCGCCGACGACACCGACACCGCCGACGATGAGGCCGATGGTGGAGATGGTGCTCTCGGTCTTGAGGCGCGAGATGGCGCTCTCTTGATCCCTCGGGCACGCACCGTCTGCGGTGCACGCGTTGTCGAGGTCCGACTTCGTGCCTGACGCGAGCAGCGCGGCGACGCCGCCCGTCACGAGACCGGCGGCTCCCACGCCGAGGAGCGTCCAGCCGACGACGCGCATGCCGCTTCCGCCCTCGCTCTTCTTCGCGTCGCTTTCCTTCGGCTGGGTCGCTCCGGAGCGCGACGTATTCGCGTCCACGACGACATGCGCGTTGGGATCGACTTCGAGCGTGAGCGTCACGGGAACGCGCTCGCCCTCCTTCAGGCTCACGGGCGACGACGCGCTCTTGAACCCAGGCGCGGTCGCTTCGACGGTGTGAGCGCCCGGATCGGTCGGACGATCGATGTCGAGCAACGCGGCCGGAACGGTCTCACCATCCACCGTCACCTGCGGAGAGGCGGGTCCGACGACCTTGATGTGGAGCTGGGCGAGACGGGGACGCGTCTCCTCGAGGAGCTTCTGCGCGCGCGCCTTGGCGCTCACGAACGCAGGCGGTGCATCGGCGGCGAGCGGCTCGCGAACCAAGCGCGCGAGCTCCTCGGTTCCCAGAACGAGCTTGCCGATCTGCACGTGGCACTCGCCGAGCTTCGCGAGCGTCGTCGGTGCGTGGTGAAGCTTTTCGGCTCGCTCCAACTTCTCGATGGCCTCACGGCAGTTGCCGCTCTCGGCGAGACGCAAACCTTCCAGACCGATCGTGCGGGCCGCCGCGACGCTGGTGGCGTCCTCCTGCGCGTGTGCGCTGCGGCCGCTCACGACGAGCCCGAGCAGCGCGATCGCGGCGGCGATGCGTCGTCCATTCATGAAGTGATCTCTCCTGCTGGGGAAGCGCGATGTCGAAGGAACGGAAAGCTCAATATCCAATATCGGGGCCCTCGGACTTCTTCGCCGGGGGGGCCACCGAGGGCGTCGCCGGTGCGGGCGCAGTCGTGGCGACAGGCCTGGCCGGAGCGGCCGCCGTGGCCTTGGCCGGAACGGCCGTCGGGCGCGCCGCCTGTGGCTGCGCCGGCGCCTGAGGCTTCGCGGCTGTCGTCGCCTTCGGCGAGCTCGCCGAGCCCGTTGCGGTCGATGGCGAGTTCGGCGCTTGTGCAGCCGTCTCCACCGGCGCCGGCTCGGGCGTCGCAACGACCGGAGCAGCGCTCGCCGCCGCCTTCTCCGGCGCTTTTGCCGCCTGTCGTTCGGACGGTGACAGGAGCGCGATGACGGCAACCGCGCTGACGACGATGCAGACGAGAACGCCAGCGACCTTGAGCTTGCGCGCCCGCGCGACCTGGTTGGCCGACGCGCTGTGGATCGTCGCCCATACCTCGGGGCTCTTCGAGCCGCGGATCCGTTCTCCGTCCTGGGTCGTCGTGAGGCGAGACGCTCTCGACGAACCGACGCCGACCTTGACGGACATGCGCGGCTGGTCGGAGTTCAGGCTCGGCGGTGCGCTGCTCGGGAAGCGCACGGCGTCGCGTTCGATGAGGCCTGCCCCAGCGAGCGCATTGGCCGCGCGTTCAGCGCAGATTCGCGAACGCGTGGGAGCGAACGGCAAGAGCGCCATCGCGAGCTCCGCCACGTTCTGGTAGCGGTCTTCGACGCGCTTCTCGAGGCACTTCTCGATGACCTCCATGAGGCCGTCGGGCAGGTCGTTGCGGTAGTTGGAAAGCGAGTCGAACGGCGACTCGAGGATCGCTGCACAGAGCTCCGTGATCGAGTCGGCCTGGACCGGCAGGCGCCCGGCAAGCGCCTCGAACATGACCATGCCCAGCGACCAGATGTCGGAGCGCGAGTCGACGCGCTCGGCCGAGCGAATCTGCTCGGGCGACATGTAGAGCGGCGTTCCCATCAGGTTCGTCGTCTTGACGAGCGGCAGGACCGACGAGAGGACCGATCCCGTCAGCGCGGTCTTCGAGATGCCGAAGTCGAGCACCTTGACGACGTCGAGACCGGCGCGCTTGGTGAGGAAGAGATTCTCGGGCTTGATGTCGCGGTGGACGATGCCCTCCGCGTGGGCGACGGCGAGTGCCGCGCAAACCTGCATCGCGTAGTCGGTGACCTCGCGCACGCCGAGCCGCCCCTGATCGTCGATGGCGACGCGGAGGTCCTGACCGTCGAGGTACTCCATCACGAAGAACGGAGCGCCGTTGCGCGTCGTCCCGACGTCGTAGACCGCCGCGACGTTCTCGCTCTTGATGCGGCAAACGGCTTTCGCCTCGCGCATGAAGCGGCCGACGATCTCCTCGCGGGCGAGCATCTCGTCCTTCAGAACCTTGAGGGCGACGCGCTCGTCGAGCTCCAAGTTCTGCGCGGCGTAGACGAACCCAACGCCACCTTCACCGATGACGGCTTCGACGAAGTACTTGGACGCGATCGTCTCGCCGACCGCGATCGACGTGCCCGCCTCGTTGCGAGGCGAGGTGGGAACCGGCCCGCTCGTTGGCTGCGCGATCGGTTGCTCGTGCGGATGCCGTGACGCCTTCGTCATCATGACCTCTGATGGGACGCGGGGGCGGCCCTCGCGAAGAAAACCCAGATCACTAGGTTCTCGCGAGCGACGTCAAGGGTACGTCTCGGATGGGTCTCGAGGCCAAAAAGTATGCAATTTTACACCTTACGAGCGCTCTCGCTGTCGTTTTCGATGAAATCCGCGGCAATCCCAATTCCGGTTGGGATGTCGGATACCTAGTATGGTCGTGCTTGACCTCGAGTGACGATGTCGTGACGCGCCGGCACGTCACGACACGCTCACGGACGCTCACGGACGCGTCGAATCTCCGAGTGTCCATTGCGGACGAAGACGAGGCTCACCAACGCCGCGTCGAGCGGTGACGCGAGAGACGCTCGAGCGGGAACGGTCGGGAGGATCGCGAAAGCGTTCAGAAGGGCGCGCGGCTGCGATGGCCGCGGCGATGGCGCTTCGTGTGTCTTCAATTCGACATTTCAATCCGGCAACATTTCCAAACAACGGCGATCATATCGAACAATCAAACATGAGACTGGTCCCTTTCGAACCACTGGAACGAACACACGAGATGCATTCTGCCTCGCAAAATGAGCCTTATCGTTCGTTTCAACGGATCGCACGAGACAGAGCTCCACATCCATTCTGTGGATAACCGTGTGGATAACAAAGTGATTGAGCGGGTCATTTATCGGTTGCGAGCCCGTCCGACGTCCGGCATAAACGGCGGCACCTGAAGTTCGCGGCATATCGGGCCTTGAGCTCTCCGTCGTAGAAGCCGTCGAGGCGCTGCTGCCGGTTCAGGACAAGGTGTGGACAATTCCCGTCCCTCACGAGCGAGTGGATCCACGGAGCCGTGCTCGCCTGCTCGGGTCGTCAGCCCAGGCGCGTCATTCCGGCTCGGAAATAAAGGCGCAAGCGGACCTGATTGCATCGCTGAACGAGCTCGAACCTCAGCGATCTTGCAATGCCCGAAGAGCCCCCTTTCCCTGTGGAAAAGGTGTGGACAGCGTGGCCATGCCCGCCCGCACGATCCGGTCGTCGCTTTGTGAACCATCGTGAACCAGCGCGAGACGCGCGATCGCGAGCGCACCGGTGACAACGAGTTTCCGCTGGGCAGCCGAGGAGGGGAACGTTCCTCCGCACGCGTTACGCGCATCCACTCGTTGGAAGCGCAACGTGCGTTCGCACTTCCTTCGAGGACACGGATCGTCGAGACATGGCAATTCCCCGACGATGCGGCTAGCGTTCACGCCGCGCTGCGCTCCCCTAACCTCCCGAATCGGAAGGGCGACCAGCACCGTAAGCGAGGCCCGCGGTGACGAGCATGACCCAGGAAAAGTCGGAGAGCACGCGAAACCTCCTCTCGGAGCTCGAGAGCGGCTGGGAATCGCCGGCCCCGATGAGCATCGCCGCGGAGGTCAGCGTGATCGCCGCGCCGGTCACTCCGGAGCCGTTCGCGCCTGCACCGTCCGCGATGCCGCCTGCCGTCGCCGCGCCCGTTCCATCGATGCGTCCCGTCGTCTCGGTCCCTGCGCCCGGGTCGCTGGCGGCCCCCGTCCCCGCGGCGGCTCCCGCTCCCGTGGCTGCCGTCGAAGCTGCGCCCGAGGACCAGGATGAGAACGACGACGCTCGCGCCGAAGCTCCGTTGAACAAGGTCGACGACCTCGATTCGGGCTGGGAAGACGAGGACGAGGACGAGGACGAGGACGAAGAGCCGGAGCCCGAGCTGCCGGACGAGCGCCTCGACCCCGCCGCCTACGCCGCTGCGAAGCTCGCGCGCGAGCAACGCGAAGAGGTCCTTCGCCAGAAGCGCAAGGTGAAAGCCGACGCGAAGAAGACGCGACGCAAGGCACGTGCGCAGGCCGCGCAGCAGAAGCAAAAACAGAAGACGAAGAAAGCGCGCCCCGCCCGTCCGGTCGCCGAGGCCAAGCCTGCCCGTCGCAAGCCGGAGCCGGCCGCGCCGAAGGCCGCGATCGCGAGCGAGCGCCCCGCGGCGCGCACCGTCTCGAGCCGACCGGCGCCCGCGGCTGCCCCCAAACCGCTCAGGAAGCGCACCAACACGGTCATGCTCGCGCTGGCGGTGGTCATCTTCCTCGCCGCCGCCGTGTTCGTGGCCGTCATGGCCCGCTGAGACGGCATCGACCGAGAGACGGTCGGCCCGAGTTCCGCTAAGAAGCGGGCCGAGATGAAGAAGTTCACGCCGGAAGAGCTCGAGCGCTGCATCGAGATGCTCGAAGCGCTCGTGGAAGAGCGCACGCTCCTCGCCCAGGTTTCGCAGGAGAACCGCGTTCGCCTGCTCGTCGCCGCTGGCCGAATTTCCCGACCGACGCGCCACGAAGCCACGCGCACCTCGAAGGCCTTCCGCAAGATCACGCACGCGCAGAAGCAAGAGCACGACCGCGCGCTCCGGGCCTCGACCGAGATCCGTACGGCGCGCCTCGCCGACGTCTTCACGGCGCCTCCGCAGCTCGTCGGCAGCAGCGCGCCGGCAAACGAAGCGGAAGTCCGCGAGCTGAATAATCCGCGCGACTGCTACGTGTGCAAGAAGGAGTTCACGCGCCTCCACTTCTTCTACGACTCCATGTGCCCGGAGTGCGCGGAGCTGAACTACCAGAAGCGCTTCCAGACAGCGTCGCTCGAAGGTCGCGTGGCGCTCATCACCGGCGCACGTGTGAAGATCGGCTTCCACGCCGCCCTGATGATGCTGCGCGCCGGCGCCCACGTCATCGTGACCACGCGCTTCCCGCGCGACGCCGCGGCGCGCTTTGCCCGCGAAGAAGACTTCGCCAAGTGGCAGCACCGCATCGAGGTCTTCGGGCTCGACCTGCGCCACTCGCCGAGCGTCGAGATGTTCGCGCGCTACGTGACGCAGACGAAGTCGCGCCTCGACATCCTCATCAACAACGCCGCGCAGACGGTGAGGCGCCCGGCGGGCTTCTACGCGCACCTGCTCGACCTCGAGACGCGGCCCTTCCGTGACCTCTCGCCCGCGGTGCAATCGGTCCTCCGTGGTCACGAGGAGTGCAAGTCGACGCTCTCGCTCGAAGCCCGTGACGTCCAAGCCCTGCCGCAGGCGAGCGGGGATCCGAGCGGCTTCGTGGCGTGGAGCGGCGACGGTCCGGGCGTTGGTATCCGCTCCTCGGCCATGCTCTCGCAGGTCCCGTGCGCCTACGACGACGCCTCACGCGACCACGAGTACTTCCCCGTGGGCCGCACCGACGCCGATCTGCAGCAGATCGACCTCCGCACCACGAACAGCTGGCGCCTCACGCTGAGCGAGGTTCCGTCGCCCGAGATGCTCGAGGTGCAGCTCGTCAATGCCGTCGCCCCCTTCATTCTATGCGGGAAGCTGAAGCCGCTCATGATGCGCGACCGCACGGACGAGAAGCACATCGTCAACGTCTCGGCCATGGAAGGACAGTTTGCGCGTCGGACGAAGACCGACAAGCATCCGCACACCAACATGGCGAAGGCGGCGCTCAACATGATGACGCTGACGAGCGCGCCCGAGTACGCCGCCGACGGCATCTTCATGAACGCGGTCGATACGGGTTGGGTCACCGACGAGGATGCAGCCAAGCTCGCGGAGCGAAAGCAGCGCGTGCACGACTTCCAGCCACCGCTCGACATCGTCGACGGCGCCGCGCGCATCTGCGACCCCTTCTTCTCCGGCCTTCTGACCGGCCATCACGTGTGGGGCAAGTTCCTCAAGGACTATGCCCCCACGCAGTGGTGAGACGCGCGTGACGTGCGCGTGATGCTTACTCCGCGGCGGAGCGCGACGGTTCGAGCGGGTCGCTCAGCTCGTCGTGCTCGTCTTGCTCGGTCAGCTTCCAGCCCTTGAGCGCCGTGGCGAGAATGCCCGGGAAGACGGCCAGCGTCAGCACGGTGCCGAACACCATGCCGACGATGACGACGGTCGCGAGAGGCCGCTGAACTTCGGAGCCCGCGCTCGTCGACAGAGCCATCGGGAAGAACCCAAGTGCCGCGACCGCCGCGGTGGTGAGCACTGCGCGCACGGAATGCGCCGCCCCGTACGCCACCGCACGATCGGCGTCGTCGCCCGCCACCATGCGCGCCTTCGCGGTCGAGGAGATGACGACGCCGTTCAGAACGGAGACACCTCCAAGGGCGATGAAGCCGACGGCCGCCGGAAGGCTGAAGGGCAGTCCACGGAGGAGAAGCCCGATCATGCCGCCGCTCGCCGCGAGGGGCACGACCGAGAAGACGGCCAGTGCCGGACGCGCGCTCTTGAACATCCAGAAGAGCATGCCGATGATGATGGCGACGACGGCCGGAATGACGAGCGCGAGGCGCTTCGAGGCGCGCTCGTAGTTCTCGAACTGTCCGCCCCACTCGATGCGATAGCCGCTGTCGAGTGGCACGTCGTGGGCAACCTTCTGCTTCGCTTCTTCGACCCACGATACGAGGTCTCGTCCGCGCAGGTTCACGTCGATGCGGATGAGGCGCTCACGATCGAGACGCTTCACGACCGCAGGCCCCTCGCCTTCTTCGAGACGGACGACGTCGCGCATGGGAATGCTCGACTCTCCGTTGGTTTCGACGAAGAGATCGGCGAGGCCCTCGGCGGTCGGACGGCCGGGTGGGACGAAAACACGCAAATCGAAGCGCCGCTCGCGCTCGTAGACGTCGCCGACCTTCACACCTTCGCGCGACGCCTCGAGAACGTCGAACGCGTGGCGAACACGGACGCCGTATTGAGCCATGCGCGCGCGATCGGCCGTAGCGGTGATGACGGGTGCACCGATGAGTCGCTCGATCTTCAGGTCGCCGGTTCCGGCAATGCCTCGGACGGCGTCGCCGACCTTGTTCGAGTAGGCAACGAGCGCCTCGAGATCCGTGCCGATGACCTTGATGGAGACGTCCGCGCGCGAGCCGGCAATGAGCTGATTCGTGAGATCTTCGATCGGCTGGGAGACGGACACGAACGTGGCCGGCACCTCGGTCTCGATGCGGTTCTTGATGATGACCGAGAGCTCGTCGAGGTCCTTCGCCGTGGTCCACTCCTTGAGGGGCTTGAGCGGCACGAGCATGTCGGTGTTCTCGTTGCCGACGGCGTCGAGAGCGAGCTCCGCGCGGCCGCTCTGACCGAGGACCTGGCGAACCTCGGGCAGGGCCTTGAGAACCTTCTCGGTCATGAGATCGAGCTTGCGCGCCTCGTCGAGCGAGATGCTCGGCGTACGTTGCATGGCGATGATGGCGTCGCCCTCGAAGATGCGAGGGATGAACTCGGCACCGGCGCGACCGAAGAGCCATGCCGACGCCACGAGCATCGCGACGGCGGCGCCGGTGATCGGCCAGCGATGGCGGAGCAGCGCGGGGGTCACGCCCTCGTACCAATGCGTGAGCGATTCGATCCACTTCGGACCGTGCGCCGTCTTCGGCGGAACGAAGGCGACGAGCAGCGCCGGGAAGAAGAGAACGGCGTACACGAGGCCGCCGAAGAGCGCGCACGACATCGTGATCGCCATCGGACGGAACATCTTGCCCTCGACGCCCTCGAGCGTGAGTAGCGGGATGTACACCAGCATGATGATCGCGACGGCGAAGGCGACCGGCGAGACGACCGAGCGCGCGACGTCGGCATACGCTCGCGCCTTCGCCGAACCGACGAGCTTTCGCCCGGCGGTGGCGGCGATGATTGCCTCGAGAATGACGATCGGACCGTCGACGAGGAAACCGAAGTCGATCGCGCCGAGACTCATGAGGTCGCCGGTGACGTGGAAGAGATGCATGCCGAAGATGGCGATGGCCATCGAGGCAGGCATGCCGATCGCGACCGCCAGCGCACCGCGCACCGAGCCGAGCATGACGGCGAGCACGATGGTGACGACGAAGAGTGCTTCGACGAGGTTCGTGCCGACCGTCTTGAGCGTGCGTCCCACGAAGTCGGCGCGGTCGTAGACGACCTCGATGCCGACGCCGGGGGGAAGCTCACGCTGGATCTCCACCATCTTCGCCTTCACGGCGGTGATGACGTCCCGGCTGTTCGAGCCGGCGAGCATCATCACGAGACCGCTGACGGCCTCGCGCTCGCCGTTGTGGGTGACCACGCCGTAGCGGAGCGCCGAGCCCACGCGAACCTCCGCCACATGCGAGATGAGTAGCGGCGGCTGCCCCTTCTCGGAGCGAACGACGACCGCGGCGATGTCTTTCTCGCCGGTGAGCATCCCCTGCCCGCGAATCGAGTACGACTCGCCGCCTCGCTCGACGTAGCCACCACCGACGTTCACGTTCGCGGCGCGAAGCGCATCGACGACGTCGTTCAGCGTGAGGCCGCGAGCATGCAGCCGCTTGGGGTCGACGACGACCTGGTACTGTTTGAGCTCGCCGCCGAAGCTGTTCACTTCGATGACGCCTTTGACGGTCTTGAGCTTCGGGCCGATCTCCCAGTCGAGGATCGTCCGGAGCTGCATCGGCGAGTGATGCTCGGATTTGACGACGAACTTGTAGATCGTCCCGAGACCGGTCGATGGCGGTGCGAGCTCCGGCGAGCCTGCCGAAGGTGGCAACTCGCTCTGGGCCTGGCGCATGCGCTCGAGGACGAGCTGACGCGCATGCCAGATGTCGGTGCCATCTTCGAAGACGATGGTGACCGCCGAGAGGCCGAAACGCGAGACGCTACGGACCTGGACGCTCCGTGGAACGCCGGTCATCGCCTTCTCGATCGGGAAGGTCACCGTGCGCTCGACTTCGGTGGGCGGGAGACCGCCACACTGCGTGAGCACGTCGACCTGCACCGTGGAGACGTCCGGCAGGGCGTCGATCGGAAGTCGTGTCGCCAGGATTCCGCCGAGGGCGAGAACCGCGAAGAGGATCCCGACGACGAGAACACGACGCCGGATGGCGAAGAGAGCGATTGCCTCGAGCATCGCTTACCGGAACAGCTCGCTCTTCAAGTAGAAGGCGCCGCCCGAGACGACCTTGTCGTGCTCGCCGAGTCCTTCGAGAATCTCGACGTCCGATTCGTTGGCGGCGCCGAGGCGAAGTGCGATGGGGACGACGCGCGTGGTGCTCTCGGCGCGGAACGCGGTGGGCTTGCCATCGACGAAGACCACGGCATCGCGCGGAACGAGCAGAGCCTCGTGGGCGGGCCCCGACGCGTCGATGGTGGCGAAGACGGACTGGCCGACGCGGAGGAGGCGCTCGGTGTTGTCGACCTCGATGCGCACGTCGGCGGTGCGGGTGGAGAGGTCGATGACCTCACCCACGTGACCGACGCGACCGATGATGGCCTTCGTCGGGTCGGACACGGGCGCCACCGACACTCGGTCCCCACGGCGGACTGCGCCGAGGCTCTGTTCGGTGACCGCGAGCTCGATCCAAAGCCGCGAGAGGTCGGCGATCTTGTACGCCGTCACGTTTGCTTCCACGGCCTGCCCCGGTTGCACGTGGCGCTCGACCACGTGACCGGCGATCGGTGACTTGAGGATATGGACGCCGAACGGCCCCGTGTTGCCGCCGAGCGCACGAACGCGCTGCTCCGAGGCGCTGAGCATCGCGCTCTGCGAGCGGAGCGTGGTGTCGGCGACCTCGGCCTCGCGCGCCGTCGTCAGCTGGCGATCCAGCAGGCTCTTCTCGCGCTTGGCGTTCACTTCGGCGGCCTCGGCCTGCGCGCGATTGGTGAGGAGAGTGGCCTGCGCCTCGCCGAGCTCTGCGCTGTCGATCTCGGTGAGGACGTCACCGACCTTCACCTCGTCGCCTTCGTACTTGGCGGTCTTCCGAACCACGCCGCGGAGGCGTGTGCCGACCGCCGCGACGCGCGCCGGATCGAACGTGACGGTTCCGACGACGCGAATCGTGGGAACGAGAGGTGCTCGACGCACCGAGTCGATCTTGACCCCAGCCCGCTTGGCGAAGGCGTCGGAGAAGACGATGGCGTTACCCTCGCGCTGGGGAACGTCACGAACGCTCTCGGCCGTCGGCGCGTGCGCCTTGTGGGACGTCATCGCATAGGCCCCGCCGCCGATGGCCACAGCAGCCACCAACCCAGCGACCATCCAGACTTTTCTGCCCCCGGTCCCTTGCCCCGACGACGGGGCAGAATCGTGGTGTGCGCGAGGCCTTTCGAAGCTCGACTGCTCCGCCTCCCCAGTTCCGTGATCGGGCGGGCTCATGTCGCGCGCATGATCGCACGGTAGGTACGCTGGGCAAAGCAGACCGCGCGTTTGTAGGGTTTCGCAACACTGCTCGAACGCGTACGCAAACGGCAACGCTCTCACCCGCTCACGCGATCAGTCATGGCGTTGACGGAGCAGAGCTTCATGAGGCTCGAACGCCATCGCGATGACGCTCGAGCGGCATGCGCTTGTCGGTCCCCCACCTAACGGCCCAACGAACGCGCGGATTGATGCCTCTTTCACGAGAAAACGCGGCGGCCTCTGCGGTGGCACAAGCAGTGCTGAAGGACCTCGCAACGAGGGCCGATCAATGCAAGCCGACCGCGAAGCCACGACGAAGACGAACATCAACCCGACCGCCGAGAACATCGCGGAGCACATGCATCTGGTCCACCGCGTGGTTGCGCACTTCATGCGGCGTCTTCCGAGGAGCGTGCAGCGTGAGGATCTCGTCGCCGCGGGCACGATGGGTCTCTTCCAGGCGCTGCGTGCGAGCGCGCATACCTGTTCGGAGATGTTTGCAAGCTACGCGCGCATTCGCATTCGTGGCGCGATCGTCGACGAGCTTCGTCGCCACGATTGGTCGCCGCGCCGCCGGCGCACTCCGGGCACCCCCGACACGCAGGCGAGCATTGACAATGGGACGACCGGCACCACGAACGTCATCGCTCTGCGACGTCAGCCTGCCCCCGGAGGTGCAAACGCAAACGCGAATGCGAGCGGGAATGGCAGCGCGAGCGCGAACGCCGAAGCGCCCGCGTCGGAACCGCGGGTTCGGATCGCAGTTGTGGGCTTCGACGACCTGCCTCCTCAGCTCGCGCTCGCCGCGACGGGCATCGCGGAAGGCGATGGATCGTCACCGCTCGACGAACTGCTCGAGCGGCGCGAGTTCGAAGCGCTCCACGCCGCCGTGGACGAGCTTCCGCCGCGTGAACGCGCGATCGTTCGTATGCGGTATTTCGAGGGAATGCCGAGTAAGGCCATTGCATCGTCGTTGGGATTGAGCGAAGCTCGTATCTCTCAACTCCATGCTCGAGCCACGTCCCGTCTTAGGGAGATCTTGTTGAACCAAGAAGGCGCGAGCGAGAGCGAGGTCGAGCTCGCGGCGTAGGGTTGGAGTAGCGCGGGTAGCGCGGGGACGGGACGTGACGGAGCTGGCCACGAATCCAGGCACAGGCACAGGCACTCTTGGTTCAGGAACGGGCCAAGGAGAGCTCGCCACCGACGGCGCCTCGAATTCGAATGGGGGGCAGCGCACTTCGGGAGACGACCGCAGCGCTCTCTCCCTGCGCCCTGATGGCGAAGCTCCTGTTCGCGTCCTCGTGGTGGACGACGAAGACGCGTTGCGGAGCACGCTTGCACGCGTGCTTCGCCAACGTGGAATGGAGACCGCAACGGCCGAGAACGGTTACGTCGCGCTCGACCTGCTCGACAAAGAGAACTTCGACGTCGTCCTCGTCGATGTGCGTATGCCGGGCATCACGGGTCCACAGGTCCTTCAGCGCATCAAGGCGGCGGCGTACCCGGTGGAGGTGGTGATGATGACCGCCTTCGCCGACATCGCGACGACCGTGAGCGCCGTCAAAGCCGGAGCATACGGCTTCCTCACGAAGCCTTTCGTCTCCAACGAGTCGGTGGTCATCGAGGTGCTCAACGCCGCTCAGTACCGGCGGCTGCGCGGGCGCACCGACAAGCAGGAGCGTACGGCGGGCCCGACAACGCCCACCGGCGAGATGGTCGGTCGCTGCCCGCCGATGCGTGAGGTCTATCGGCTGGTGTCCGGCGTCGCGTCGACGAACTCGACGATCCTCGTCCTCGGCGAGAGCGGCACCGGCAAAGAGCTCGTCGCGCGCGCAATCCACGAGCGTTCGCGGCGGGCGGCGCGTCCACTCGTCACCGTCAATTGCGCCGCCATTCCTCGTGAGCTGGTCGAGAGCGAGCTCTTCGGACATACCCGAGGCGCTTTCACGTCGGCCGTCACCGCGCGCGCAGGCCTCTTCGAAGCGGCCAACGGTGGAACGCTCTTCCTCGACGAGATCGGCGACCTTCCGACCAGCGCTCAGGTGAAACTCCTGCGCACGTTGCAGTCAGGCGAGATCAAGCCCGTCGGCAGCGACACGATCAAGACGGTCGACGTGCGCGTCATCGCGGCGACCAACGCCGATCTCCGCGCGTCGATCGCCGCCGGAACGTTCCGCCAAGATCTCTTCTATCGACTCAACGTCATCGCCATCCGGCTCCCGCCGCTTCGCGATCGCGGTGACGACATCCTCCACCTCGCGCAGCACTTCATCCAGAAGCACGCACGAATCGCCGGTCGTCCGGCGACGCGCCTCAGCCACGAGGCCGCCTTGTGCTTGCAGCGCTACGAGTGGCCCGGCAACGTGCGCGAGCTCGAACACGCGATCGAGCACGCCGTCGTTTTGTCGGAGAGCGAGACGATCCTTCCGACGTCGCTCCCAGCCGAAGTCCAGCTCGCCATCGAGGCGAAGGTTCCGTGGCATCCGCCACCGGGCGCCACCCCTGCCCCGCCGCAAGTGGCGCTTCACGTACCTGCACACGTACCCGCGCACGTGCCGCTACCGGCGCCCGCGCCCGCGCCGACGCCCCCCGCGAAACCCGTGGTCGGCACGATGTCCGAGCTCGTGGCCGCACTCGGCCTCGCGGAGATGTCCTATCCCGAGGCGAAGAAACGTATCCTCGCGGACTTCAACGAGACGTACGTGAACGCGCTGCTTCTCGCGTCCGCGGGCAACATGAGCGAGGCCGCGCGCCGCTCGGGGCTCGATCGCTCGAACTTCCGTCGACTCGTTCGCTCGACCGCGCCCGACTCCCTCCAGGCTCCGGCCGGCGCGCGCAGCCGCGACGAAAGCGACGAGCGCGACGAGCGCGACGAGCGCTAGCCGCGCGCCGGAACGCGCACCGTGATTCGGGGAACCATGTTTCCCGAGACGACCGTGACGGAGCCTCCGTGCACGTCCACGATGCGCGTCGCGAGCAGCGTTCCCAGCCCCGATCCTGGAAGATCGGCGACGCTTCCCTCGCCCCCCTCGTGCGCGTCGTCGCGCGGATCTTCGTCCGCCACCGCGATCACCATCTCGAGCCATCGACCGTCGGCGTCTCGTTCGCGCGCCGACGTCACGATCTTCGCGGACGGCCGCGCCCCGCGAACGGTCGCGTCGAGGAGAGCTGCGAGGGCACGCGAGAAGAGCGACGCATCACCCGTGGTCTCGAGCGAAGCGGGAACGTCACTGGAGAGGACGACGTTGCGCGTTTGGGCGCGCGCCTGGCACGCACCGATCGCCGCGCTCACGACAGGCGCGAGGAACATGCGGTTGTCGCGAACGTTCGACGCGTCGTGCAAGCGCGCGAGCGTGGCGAGATCCTCGACGATCTCGACGAGACGTTTCGTGGCCGAGCCTGCATCGCGAATCGCCTCGGCGACTTCGGCCCCCGAATCGCGCGGCGAAGTTGGAGGCACGTCCTCGGCCGTCCCAAGCTCGACCTCGAGCCACTCGAGGCTCGCGCGCACGACCGCGAGCGGATTCTTCAGGTCGTGGACGGCCCTCTCGAGAACTTCACGATGCTCGCGTGGATCGGAAAGCGCGGCTGTTGGACCGCTGGCGAGAACGCCCGCGGAGCCGGCAGAAGACGGTTGATCGTGACGCGGCGAGCGGGGCATCGGTCCTTCTAGGTGTCCCAAAACCGAGACACGCGTCACCTTGAATACCTCTTCTTGCCTGTGATTCGCACGACGAAACCCAAAAAGATCGCCACCGCTGCACCGCACCAACCGCGCGCGTCCGCATGGGGAGCTCCACCGGACATGGCGGAACTCGCCACCCTGGAGGTCGTACATCCGAGAGCGGCAAGGCTCGACGCATCCTTCGAGTGAGTGGCGCCATTCGACGACGCATACAGAGACAAGAGCCCAGCGAGATCGTCGGGCGCGGGCGTCGAACGTTCCTGCTTTGCGGGCTGGACATACGGGAACATGAGCGAGCCGTCGAGCGTGGGTTCGTCGCTCAAGCCGAGTGCGTGTCCGAGCTCGTGGGCGACCACGCGTGAAAGGTCGTACGTCGCGCTCGTGTCGGCATCGTGTTCGGATTGGGCCTGGGCTTCGACCTCGGTGGCGGTCAGTGATGACTCGACCTCGGCTGCGTCGAACGGCGCGAGCTTGTACTTGCCGTTCAGAACGATGTCGGCGTCGAGGATCGTCCCCGTACGATCGTCGTAGGTGACGATCGTGATGGCGAGAGCGCGGCCGGCGGCCTCGTAGCCCTCCGGGGCGTAGAGGATCGTATTCACGCCGTCGTACTTGGCCGTTCGTGAGATGCCGTCGCGCGACACGCCGAGCGTCGGTGAGCCGCGCCGCGCAGTCCACGACCAGGTTCCACGCGCGATGGCGTCACCGGCTCCAGGCAACGCGTCGACGGACGGGTCGATCACGAACTGGACGTCCGAGACGCGCCATCGGACGGCGCGGCCGCTCTCGGTCCGTTTGATCTCGAACGCCCTCGCCTCCGTGGTGGCGAGACCGAGGGCCGTGATCGAGGCGACCGTGAGCGCCGCTATTTTCGACATGCGTGGTCCTACAGACCACGCCTCCGAATCATCTCGACGAGCGTGGTGCGGTTGAGTCCGAGGAGCTGGGCCGCCCGGTTCTTGTTGCCGCCGGTGCGCGCGAGCGCCTGGCGAATGAGGTTGTTCTGGTACTGCTCGACGGCGGAGAACAGATTCACGCCCGCCCCAGGAAGGACGCGCGGGAAGTTCGGGTTGGACCCACGGCGAATGCCGTCCGCCTCGATGGGAACAACGGCCGCCCCCGCCGATTCTTCAGTCACCGGCGGCATCGGCACGGCGATCGTGGTGGGGAGCTCGAACTTTCGTCGCTCGCCGGTCTGCTCGATGCTTTCGTCCTGCGCGTGGGGCGAGAGGAGAGCCGGCGGGTGGACCGATTCGGGGACGCTCGGAGCTTCCAGGCTGAGCGCGCGCGGAGCGCCAATCGCGAGGCCGAGGACGTCTTCGGGCTCGACGTACGGCCCTCGCGCGAGAAGCACGCCTCGCTCGAGCGCGTTCTCGAGCGCGCGGACGTTGCCCTGCCACGGATGGCTTTCGATGGCGCGAAGGGCCGACTCCGAGAAGCCCCGCAGGTCGGTGCGTCCGCTCGTCTCGATCGAGCGCTGCAGGAAGTACTGGGCGAGGAGCCGAACGTCACCTTTGCGCTCACGCAGCGCAGGCAGGTGAATGTTGATGACGTTGAGTCGGTAGAAGAGGTCTTCGCGGAAGCGTCCGGCAGTGACCTCCGCCTCGAGGTTGCGGTTCGTCGCGGCGACGATGCGAACGTTGCACTTGATGGCGCGCGACTCGCCGACGGGGGTGTACTCACGCTGCTGGAGCACGCGGAGCAGCTTCACCTGGACGGAGAGAGGAAGCTCCCCGACCTCGTCGAGGAACAGCGTTCCGCCTTCGGCCGCGCGGATGTGACCGGCCCTCGCCGTCTGTGCGCCGGTGAAGGCACCTCGCGCATGACCGAACAACTCGCTCTCCACGAGCTCGAGCGGGATCGCTCCGCAGTTGATGGTGATCATCGGCTGATCGCGCCGGTCGCTCGCGTCGTGGAGCGCGGCAACGACGAGCTCTTTGCCCGTCCCGCTCTCGCCGGTCACGAGGACGGTGCAAGACGAACGCGCAACCCGGTCGATCGTCTCGAGGACGCTCCGCATCTGCGGGGTCTGCCCGATGATCTTGCCTCGGCTCGTCGGCCGGAGCGTGAAGGTGCGGTGAATGCCACTGACTTCGTCGTCACCGGAGAGGACCGGCGGACGGCTCGAGATGGCAGCACGGTGAGCAGCTTCGAAGGCACCAAGACGCATGAGCCAGACCTCTTCGCGTTCAGAAAAGTTGGGGGCCGATCCTGGGGTCGCCCCGCGCCTCTCCGCATTGCAAATGAAGGGCCGCGTGATGAAGCGTTCGAAATCCGCCGTTTAGGAATCCAACCGAGACACTCGAGGAGGGTCGACGTCGACCCGGGGTCACGAACGACCGCGAAGGGGTGACCCGGCACGCATCTACGTCGATGTAGCTGGTGTCAGGCGCCTTCCGGAAGGTACGGCATCGTCGGGGTCCGGCTGCGCGGAGCGAACGTTCCGCTGCCGTGGCGATGGCAGATCCCGCGGTCGCGAATACCCGCGTCGAAGTCGATCGCTCCGCAGTGGCGGCAAACGGAGAGCTCGTTCTCGTAATCCGAGGTGCGCGCGAGGTAGTCGGCCGCGAGGAGGGAGAGGACGCGGTCTGCGAGACGGCGCGCATCCGTCGTGGGAACCCAGCCCGGCACGTGGCCCTCGTCCTCGCACCGAACGACGAAGCCCGCCGACATCATCGTGAACGCGAAGCTCGCTCCGCCCTCCGCGTCGGCCGTCTGCTTCATGGTCTCGATGACCTCGGTGCGCGCGCTGCGCACAACCCGCTCCACCATGCGTGCGTCGATCTCGCGGAGGAGCGGCACTGGACGCGGCGAATCGGTGCCATGCCGGCGAGCGGAGTTCGAAACGTACTGGGTCAGCTGGGCGTACGGGCCCATGAGCCACATCGCGAGCTCGGCCTTGCCCCAGTACGAAGACTCGTGGACGAACGCGAGCGCGGTCTCGCGACACGCGCGGGCAATCGCCAGCGAGCCCGTGCGCTCGGGCAGCGTCAGGATCGTGTCGATGCTGGAGTCGTTCGCGTGAACCGTGCTGAGCGTGATCATGACCACCCGTAGAGCATCGACCATACCAGTCGCAATTTGCCTATTTTTCAGCCACTTCGTGAGAGTCGAACGAGCGAACCTCGGAACGATGACGCTTTCGTCACCGCTTTGTCGGCCGCGGAGGCCGAAGGCTCGCTCGCAACGTCATCGCTACGCCGATCGCGTCGGCGCGTTGACGCTCAGGCCGCTTCGCGCGTCGCTTCCGACGTCGCGCGCGACGAAGATCCGTCGGTCGACGGAGGAACGAGCGACAGTCGCGACGCGCGAACGGACGCGGGCGGAGCAGCGAGCGATGTCGAGACGACCGGGAGGGTCGCCGCTACCGTTCGCGGCTTGAGCACGCGGCGCTTGCCCGACGTCCAGCCCTCGAAGCCACTCGGCGTCCACGGCGTCTCGTGCCATCCGAGCCAGAACCATCCGAGCGGTACGTCGCCGTGGACGATCGAACGAATGCCGAGAGCGAGCGCGCGCCTTACGCGATAGGCGACGGCGATGCGAGGGAGACGACTCTTGATGTGCGTCTCCTCCGGCGAGAAGCCCGTGTTGACGCCGAAGAGAAACACGTCCTGCACGTAGCCCCAGAACGTCGTCATCTTGTTGAAGACGAAGTGGTAGGGCACAGACAGCGCGAGACCGAGCAGCTTGTGACCGTGCGCGCGAAATCCGCCGTCGAGGAGGACTCCGAACGCCGTCGCGGCGAAGCGCAGCGTCGAGTAGATCACGAACGCACACGTGAAGCCGACAAGGAAGCCGTCGGTGTTCACGAACGGAAGCATGATCATCGCGATCGCTTCGGTAGCGTTGAAGTAGACGATCAAGATCGTCGATACGACGGTCGGGAAAAGCAGCGTCCAATGGAACGGGAGGACGGGGCTCCAACGCTGTGAGAGTTCGACGCGAGACGTGTTCCAGCGCACGCGTTGCTTGAACAACGCGCGAATGGTCGTCGGCGTCTTCGTTTCGACGCGCGCGTGCGGCTCGTACTGGAGCGCGCGGAGGAAGTAGCCACGAATCGCGTAGGCCAGCGCGTGGAGCGGAGTGCGCGGCAGCTCCAGGGTGAGCTTCCCGCCATGCCATCTCGCGCAATAGGCGAGCCACGTGACCCACGTGTCGTCACCGGGTCCCGTCTGGGCCTCAGGCAGCTCGCCGGCGTCGGAGTTCGCGAACGAGGGCGGACATGCGCCGAGCCACCACATCATCACGTGACGAAGGCGGAGGGTCTGCATGAAGGCCGCCCAGCGCGGCGCCATCCGATGCAGCTCGGACCACGTGCAATAGAGCGCTCCCGAGGCTCCCGGCACGAGATGCAGCTTGTAGTTGTGTTTGCCGAGCATCGAGAGAATGAACTCGGCAGCCACGTGAATCGAGAGTAGACCGCGCACCGTGAAGTAGGCGCGCCACCCGCGCCAGTACTCCGAGCGCGCGATGCACACGTTCGACGTGACGATGTTCGGAAACTGGCGCGATCCCGGATACGGCGTGGTCAGTCGATCGGCGAGGCGCACGAGCGCTTCGGGTCCGAGCTGACTGTCGGCGTCCATGTTGAAGAAGAGGGTCGGAAACGCGTCGAGCAGGCCCTCGGCGATCTTCGCGTGGAGATACTGCACGCCGTTGTCGATCGCCACGGCCTTGCCCGTGCGAACCTTCGTGCACGTCACGAAGATGCGAACGTCGTGAGCGACGGGGAACTGCTCCGCCCACGCCTCGAGCTCCGTATAGAGAGCCGGCTTCGAGACACCGTCGTCGATCGCGGCGATGATCGTCAGCTCACCCGGATACCCGTTCGTCGCTGCGCTCTCGATGGCCTTTTTCAAACCGGAGAGCTCGTCCTCCGAACGAAGCAACGTCGGCATGACGAGGACGGCCGACGGGCGACGTCCCGGTCGAAGTGGCGGCGCGGACGTTCCGTAGCGCAAGAGCCGAACGAGGCACTGCCCGAGAACGACCGCGTAATGACATTGGTAGAGGACGAACCCGACGACGAACGGCAGGAAATACGGCGATGCGAGCTCGAAGCCGGTGAGCACTCGAAGGTGCCAGAGAAGCTGTTCCATCGACGAACGCTCGTTTGGGAATCAACGCATCGAGCGAGCGCGAAGGACCTTCTCCTTCGCAGCCTCGCGGTCGTTCAGATCGAGAATCGCGTACTGCCCGCGCTCGACGTTGGACCATGGGTCTTGCGCAACCACCTCGCCGGGCAACACCTCGGCGATACGCCCGACGATTCGACAATCGAAGAGCGCCCAGGTGCAGGCCACCACCGGTGCCCCGGCCCTGACATGGGGCAGCTGCGTGTACGGAACGAAGGCCACGTCGGTCTTGGCCTCGATGGCGCGATAGAGGGGCCGCGCCTTGAGCTGACGGAACATCTCTTCCATCCGACCGAGCGCTTCGACCGAAATCCCGCGTTGCGAGACGAGCGACCGGCGTTCGGCTTCGAGCCTGATCAGCTCGAGGTCGAGACGCACCGCGCGCTCTTCGCCCGCAACGATCTCGGGCAAGATCCCTACCCCGCCACGCTTCGAATCACCGTTCATCGCATCGCGCAACACGGCCTGCGTCGCGAGGAACTGCGCGCCCTGCATCCGCGAATCCTGCATGTCGCGTGCGTTCTGCGAGATCGCGAGCTCGAGCTGGTCGAGCACCTGCGCTTCACGATCGAGCTCCTGGCGTGCAAGGAGTCCTGCCTCCGCGTTGCGGCGCGCGTTGTCGGCGATGAGCTTCTGCCTCGCGAGCATGCCCGCGAGCAGGCGCTTCTGCTCCCCGAGCCCGCGCATACGTTCGGCAACGGCCTTCGATTGGGCCCTGGTCGCCGAGGCCGTCCAACGAATTGCCTCCACACCGCTCGACTCGATCGTGCGAAGTCGTGCGATGGCCGCGTCGATACCGCGGAGGTCCGCGTCGATACGCTCGATGTCGGCCTGCAGCTTGTTGCGCTGCACGATCTGCTCGTTCAGCTTCACGTTGATCTGGAGAACCTGATCGTTGTCCGGCGAAAGCGTGATCGGAACCATCCACGCATCGACGACGGCGTAGTAGATCCCGCGCCCGAGCCACGCGATGCCGGTGAGGAGCGCCGCGAGAACTGCGAGCGCGAACACGCGCGGCTTCAAACTCGATTCGGGATGGCCCGAGGGTTTCACGTCCACGGGCGACGTCACATTCGCACTCACTTGGGACCTCCAATCGCGTTCTGTCGTTCCGAAAGCGCATTCAAGAAGACGCGCTCCGCTCCTAGGTCGATGACCTCGAGCGCGAGCGCCGCCGCGACGTGCGGTTTGTTCGGCGCGTCGGTCTTCGCCACCGCTTCGCGCTCGAGCTCGACGCGAGCGAGCTCCCCGTCGAGAAGCGCTACTTGTTTGCGCGTTACCTCTGCCTGCGCAGTGAGCTCGCGTTGCAGGCCTTCGATCTGCTGGCGCATCTCGTAACGCGCGTTCTTGATCTCCTGCGCGCGCGCTTCGGTCGCACGCGCTTCGGCGCCATGCTGGAAGAGCCCGCCCAAGTTGTACGAGAGCTCGGCGACGCCGAAGTAGTCGAAGTTCGGGTGCGCGGTGACGCCGCCCGTGACCGATAGCCGCCAGGGGGCCAGGTTGCGCACGTGCTCGACGCTCTCTTCGTAGGTGATCGAGCGCCCCTCGTAGACAGTCAAGAGCGCGTGGAGGGATTCGTCCGGGCGGCGCGTCCCGCGCTTCTTCAGGGTCTCGACCTCGCGCTCGGCATCGAGCGCCTTGCTCGAGAGCTCCAGAACCCGACGACGAATCTCGTGGACCTCGATGAGCGTGGCGCTGCCGATCGTGAAGCGCTGCTCGGCGGTGCCGAGAATGCCCTGCATCTCGGGCTCCTTGTCACGGAGGAACGCGAGCTTGCGCTCGTAAGCAACGCGCCGACCGACCTCGTCGCGCTGGAGGAGGATCTCTTGGAGCGTGACGGCGACGTCCTGACGGGCGCAATCCTTCTTCGCTGCGTCGAGCACGCCGAAGCCCTTGTAGATGTCGACGACCGAAGCGGACACCGAACCTCGTGGCTGCACGTCTCGCCCGACCTGGATGCCGAGGCTGTCGAGAATCGCGCTCTGCGGATAACGGATGACCTGAACCGAAGCCGTCGGAGCGAAGAGAAGCGCGGCGTCCGCCTCGGCGCGGGCCGTCACCTTGCGGCAGTAATCCGAAGAGGGGCCCTCGGCGCGCGCAGGCGACGAGAACATGACGCTCGCGGCCGCCAGCAGAGCCGTGAGCGTCATCGCGACGCTTCGCACTCCACGTCCGGCGACAAGTGGCCGTTCATGCTGAATCATGGTGGTTCTATCCAGAGTTCGAAGAAGCCAAGGGCAGGACACGCGAGACGCGAAGCTCGCTGCGACGTCGTCCCCACGCCCTCCCGTGCTCGCGGCTCTTTCATCTTTCGTGCCCGCCATCGTTTTGACGTTCGCGGCGGTCGCCTTCGGCTGCTGCCACGCGCGGACGGCGGATCAATCCGTGGCTCAGACCGCCGCCTCCGCGACGCCGATGAGCGAGCCACGCCACGCACGCGGCATGTGGGTCTGGGGGACGAGCACGCGCGTCCAACACGACGACGCGCTACCGGCTCTGCTCGAGACGTGTCGCATGCTGCGCCTCACGGAGGTGTACCTCTCCATCAATGGCGTGCTCGACGACCCGCGCCTGCCCGCGTTCGTCGAGGGGCTTCGCGCGGCCGGGATCCGCGTCGAAGCGCTCATGGGAGAGGCGCGCTGGTATCAGGCTGCCGAGCGCCCCGCGATGTTCGCGAAGATCGACGCCGTCGCGACCTTCAACGCGAAGCATCCGCCTGGATTTTCGGCCGTTCATCTCGACGTCGAGCCGCATCAGCTGAAGGAAAACGAGGCCTCCCATGCATTCTTGCCCGAGCTGGCCTTCGCTTTGACGGAGGCGCGCCTCCGCGCGGCGAGCTTCGGCCTCGGGACGAGCGCCGACCTGCCTCGCTTCGCGCTCGACGAAGACGGCCCCGCCTTCGCATCCGCCGTTCCCCGCATCTTCGTGATGCTCTACCAGCTTCGTGATCGGAGCTCGTCTTGGCTCGTTCGCGCGAGCCGCAGCGTGCTCGAACACGCCTTCTCCGGCGTTCCCTCGGACGAACCAGGCGAGCTCGTGGTCGCGCTTCGCGTCGAGGATTACCCCGAGACACTCGAAACCATGCTGGACGCACTCGATGGCGCACACGGCGCGAGCCTTCGCTACGGGGGATGGGCGGTGCATGACGAGGCGAAGTATCGGGCTCGTCGATGAGCTGCAAAACGCGACGTCACGCACGTGGCTTTCGCGTCAACGTGCTGACGCTGGCGGTGGAGGTAGGAGGCTCGCTGAACGGACCCGTCGAAGGGCCGTTCCTGGTTCGAGGAGAATCCAATGGCCGACGCAGCCCGGAAGATCGACGAACAGGAACACAGCGACGTGCGCCGTTCGGCACGCGCCAGCGTTTACGTGAACGTCGACATCACGAGCGAGCACAACTTCTGGACGGACATGACGATGAACATCGCCGAAGGCGGCGTCTTCGTCGCCACCCACCAGGAAGTCCCGCTCGGGACGGTGCTCGTCGTAAACATGATGCTCCCGCGCGAGCGCGCCGCCATCGTTGCCTTCGCCGAAGTCCGATGGACCCGAGCGTATTCGGGACAAGCCGACGTTCCTCCGGGCCTCGGACTCGCATTCGTTCACGTCGAAGACGATGGCCTCACGCGCATTCGCCGCTTCCTCGCCACGGTGCGCGAGCCGCTCTTCTTCGAGGACTGAGCGGAGCGGTTCGGCCCGAGTCGTGCAAGCGGCCACGCGACAGCACGCTCAACCGTCAAGGAGTCGTCATGCGTGAGAAGATCTCGGTCATCGGCCTCGGATACGTTGGCCTCCCCGTCGCCCTCGCCTTCGCGAGGAAGTTCCCGCACACGGTTGGGTTCGACATCCACTGCGGGCGCGTCGACGAGCTGAAACGCGGTCACGACCGAAATGGGGAGACGCCCGAACCAGAGCTTCGGGGCAGCTCTCTCGAGTTTACGTGCGACACGCAGATGCTGGACGGGACCACGTTCTTCGTCGTCGCCGTTCCGACGCCGGTCGACGAGAACAACGTTCCCGACCTCACACCACTCGCGAAGGCGAGCGAGTTCGTCGGCAAACACGTGAAGCCCGGGGCCATCGTGTGCTTCGAGTCGACGGTGTATCCGGGCGCGACGGAGGAGATCTGCGGACCGATCCTCGAGAAGGTCAGCGGTCTTGTACGTGGCAAAGACTTCACGCTCGCGTACTCGCCCGAGCGCATCAATCCGGGCGACACCGTGCACACGCTGCAGACGGTCACCAAGGTCGTGTCCGGCGAAGACGACGCGACGCTCGAGCGCGTGGCGGCGGTCTACGGGGCGATCGTTCCCGCCGGCGTGCACAAGGCCTCGTCGATCAAGGTGGCCGAAGCCGCGAAGGTCATCGAGAACACGCAGCGCGACATCAACATCGCGCTCATGAACGAGCTCTCGGTCATCTTCGATCGTCTCGGCATTCGCACGATCGACGTGCTCGCGGCGGCGGGCACCAAGTGGAACTTCCTCCCCTTCCGTCCGGGACTCGTCGGCGGCCACTGCATCGGCGTCGATCCCTACTACCTGACGATGAAGGCGCAGCAGGTCGGCTACCAGCCCGAGGTCATTCTCGCGGGTCGTCGCATCAACAACGGCATGGGACCGTTCATTGGTCAGAAGATGGCGAAGCTCCTCATCGAGAACGACATCCCGGTCAAGCGCGCGCGCGTCGGCATCCTCGGCCTCACCTTCAAGGAAGACGTGAACGATCTGCGCAACAGCAAGGTGCCGGACATCCTGAAGGAGCTCGCCGACTTCGGAATCGATGCCGTCGTCCACGATCCGCACGCCGACGCGGCAGAGGCCCTGCACGAGTACGGCATCAAGCTCGCGAAGTGGGAAGACATCCGGAACCTCGACGGGCTCGTCGTCGCCGTTGCCCACGAGGCCTATACGAAGATGGGTCAGGAGAAGCTGCTCTCCCTGGTCCGCCATGGCGGCGTGGTGATGGACGTGAAGAGCGTCCTCGACCCGAAGGAGGTCGATCGCGGCATCCGCTACTGGTCGCTCTGACCGGCTCTTGTCACACGCTCGCGCGTGAGCGGTGGATCGCCAAGGATCCGTCGGCGCTTCCGGGAGCCCTTCGATCGGCCTTCCGTTGCGACGAATCTCAGGCAAAATTCACGTACCCACGTGTCGCCCCACCTTGTCTTACACGGGCACGAGTCGTGCACCCGTCCGGGGTGCAGCATCATGTTTCTCGATGGGCGCACCAAGGCTGTCACGCCGGCGACACGGAGAGAGCGAGCGATTGGCCGGCTTGGCCCTCGTGTCGCCTTTCGGCTGCTCATGGGCGGACTCGCGCTCGTGGCTTCGATAGCGTCCGCGCGCGAAGCCTCCGCGTTCTGTCGTTCCACGAGCTGCCGCTCGACGAGCTCCAAGGAGTGCGAGCGCGACGACAACGGCTGCCCCGCGGAAGGCGCCACGCTGTACTGGCCGACCAGCTGCATCGCGTACGCAACCAACGAGCTCGGAACGATCAACCTCGATCCCGCAGACACACGACGCATCATCCGCAAGACGTTTCAAGCGTGGAGCGACGTGGATTGCAAGGGCGGAGGAACGGCGTCGATGACCTTCCAGGAGATGGATCCCATCCCCTGCAAGAAGAGCCAATTCAACAAGGACGGGCCGAACGTGAACGTGGTGCTCTTCCAGGACAACGATTGGAAGTATCGCGGCATCGACGGCACGCTCGCGAAGACGAGCGTCACTTACAACGACGAGACCGGCGAGATCTACGACGCCGACATCGAAGTGAACACGGCCTTCAACGAGGTCACCATCACGAACAATCCGGCCGAGGTCGAATACGATCTGCAGGCGATCCTGACTCACGAGGTCGGGCACTTCATCGGGCTCGCGCACTCGGACCAGCCGACCGCCGTGATGTACGAGTCGTACACGCCCGGTTCCACGTCGCAACGAACGCTGACGGACGACGACGTCGCCGCCGTGTGTTCCGCGTACCCGCCGAACAGCAGAGTGGCCTGCAACCCGGAACCGCGAGGCGGCTTCTCGCCAACGTGTGATGCTCCCGCGTCCGGTGGTGGATGCTCGACCGCGAGCGCCGGAAGAAGCGTCGATAGCGCCCCCATCCTCACGCTCTCAGGCTTGGCAATTCTCGTGGCCGCAAGCGTTTCACGCAAAGCGGTCCGCGTTCGGAGGGCTCGATGAATTTCCGTGGCTTGTCCGTGGCGGCGATCGGTGTGATCGCGCTCATCGTGGGAACCCAAGGCTGTGGGACGGCCGCAGGGACGACCGCAGAGACAGCGGAGGCCAGGATCTGCACACCGAACGCGAACGTCTTCTGCCGTTGCGACAATCGCGCAAAGGGCACGAAGCGTTGCAACGAGGACGGCACCGCGTTCGCCGAGTGCACGACCGGCGGCGGGCAGTGCAAAGAAGACACGACCGATCCGAACGCCGGCGCGCCCGTCGATACGGACGGCAACATCATCGAGGGGAAGGACGCCGGAGAAACCGGGCCGGCCATCGACACCTGCCCGGGCCAGCCGACTGCCGTGGGCACGACCGAAGTCGTGATCCAGGGAGACACGAGCGACGCCAAGGACGACACCAAGGGTGACGGCGCGTGCAACGCAGGCGCCGGCGGTCCCGACCACATCTACCATCTGCAGCCGACCGGCAGCGGCCCGCTCAGCGTGAAGGTGGAAGCCGAAGCGCCCTTCAACCCGACGATCTACCTGCGCACGGACTGCACCGACGAGTCGGCGGCTTCGCAGGTTCGCTGCGGCCCGCCCTCCAAAGCGGGAGCTACGGTCAGCTTCACGCTGAACGTCGCCAGCGGAAAGGACTACTACCTCGTCGTCGACGGCGCGTCGGGCAGCCAGGGCAAGTACAAGCTCACGTTGAAGCTGACCACCGGCACGTTCTGCGGCGACGGGAGGGTCGACAGCGGCGAGGCCTGCGACGACGGCAATCACGACGACAACGACGGTTGCTCGCCCGACTGCCAAAAGCCGAACGGGAATCCGCCGAGCGGCAACGGATGCCCTGGTCATCCGGTCGACGTCTGGTCCGGCAAGACGGTCACGGGCACCGGCTCGAACAAGGGCTACGGCAATCAGTGGAAACAGACCGGCAACGACTGCACCGTCAGCAGCCCGGGATTCAACGTCGGACAGGAACACGTCTACGAAGTCACCGCCCACGCCGCGGGAACGATGCTCGTCACGGTAACGCCCGCGACGAGCATCAATCTCATGCTCGTCGCCCGAAAGATTTGCACCGATCCGAACTCGCAGCCCGCGAACACGAGCTCGGTCTCGTGGTGCTCGAACGACGGCGTCGCCGGAGAGGGCGAGCAGCTGAAGTTCCCTGTGACCAACGGCGAGAAGGTGTACGTCGCCGTCGACGGCGCCGGCACCGTGAACAACAGCGGCGACTACACGCTCAGCTTCAAAGTGCAGTGATGCGCGCCAGGCTCGTATCGCTCGCCAAAGCTCTCGCCCTCGTGGGCTCGCTCGCAGGCGCGCTCGTCGTGGTCGAAACGGGCTGCGGGACGAAGAGCGCAGCCAAGAGCACCTCGGGCTGCAAGCCCGGCGAACCGTACTACTGCCGCTGCGCCGATCGGTCCGAAGGCGAGTGGATCTGCAACGACGACGGACAGACCTTCGGCACGTGCGAGCCGTGCGAGACCGGCGACAACCCGGCGCTGCCGCCCGAGGAGTACGAGCCTCTTCCCGCGCGCGATGCAGGCGGTAGCGACGCGAGCAAAGCTGTTTGCGGCAACAAGGTCGTCGAAGCCGACGAGGACTGTGACGACGGAAATCAATCGGACGAAGACGGCTGCACGGCGACGTGCCGGCTCGGTGGCTCGAATCCTCCGGCATCACGCAGCTGCCCTGGACTCGAGACGCACGTTTGGAGTGACCGCGAGGTCGTCTACACCGGAACGACGGTTGGCTCCCCGAACACCGGTGCGGTCAAGCCCGCGTGCACGGCAGGAGCCTCCACGGCCTCGGGCGCCGCTGCCTCCGACCGCGTCTTCGCGGTGACCACGCACAAGACCGGCACGCTCACGGCGAAGACGAGCAACACGGCGTTCAACAACCTCCTCTACGCGAGCACGGCGTGCCGCGACCGCAACAAGAACGAGGGTGACAACCTCCAGCTCGCATGCGCGAACGCCTCGTCGGGCACCGAGGGAGAGACGCTCACCTTCCCGGTCGAAGATGGCAAGACCTACACGGTGTTCGTCGACGGCGTGCTGACGGCCGAGGGCACGTTCACGATCGGTTTCTCGATCGAGTGATCGGCGCGGTCAGCGCGTCTTTTTCTTGGCCGCAGACGCGCGCTTTTTGGGTTTCCGCGGGGCGCGCGGCTCGTGCTCGTGCTCGTGCTCGTGGTCATGATCGTGATGCTCGTGATCGTGACCGTGCGCATGATCCTGGGCATGGCCGTGTTCGCCCTCGGGAAGCGCCACGAGCTCGATGCCGCCCTGCTTCACGCCACGGGTCGCCAGGATCCGCTCGGCGACACGGCGGAGCTCGTCGGAGCGGCCCTTGAGGATGGTGACCTCGAGGCAATTGTCGTGATCGAGGTGCACGTGCATCGTCGCGCGGACCTTGTCCCCGAGGGCATGCTGGAGCTCGGTCAGCCGCTCCGTGAGGTCCCGTACGTGATGGTCGTAAACGACCGTCAAAGCGGCAACGGCAGGGGCACCCGAGGCCACCTGCGAGCGCCCCACCTCGCCCCGGACGAGGTCGCGGAGGATCTCCGAGCGGGTCCCTCCCCGCTCCTTCACGAGCGCGTCGAAAGCGCGAAGAAGAGGAGCCTCCATGGCGACACCGAATCGAACCAGTCCGTCTTGTTCGGTCACAGAGCGCAATCCTACGGTGCGCCGCGCGTTCCGTCCGCGAAAAACAGGCACTAGCGGTGCGGCGGGCGCTGGTCTATCCAAGCACGGTGAAGTTCGTCGATTCGTGCACAGTGGACATCGTCGCCGGCAACGGCGGTAACGGCGTGGTCGCGTTCCGGCGCGAGAAATTCGTGCCCTTCGGTGGCCCTTCCGGCGGTGACGGTGGCAAAGGCGGAAACATCGTCTTCGCGACCGACGAGGGCATGTCGACCCTGCTCGATCTGACGTACTCCCGCATCGTGCGCGCGCCGCACGGCGAGCACGGCCAGGGCAAGGACTGCTACGGCCGCGCCGGCAAGGACCTCGTGGTGCGCGTTCCCGTCGGCACCCAGGTCTTCGACCGCGAGACCAACACGCTGCTCTTCGACCTCGATCAGCCGAACACGCAGGTCGTCGTGGCGCACGGCGGACGAGGTGGGCGCGGCAACATCCACTTCGCGACGCCGTACGATCGCGCGCCCCGACGTTCGGAGCCCGGCGAGGCGGGCGAAGAGAAGAAGATCCGGCTCGAGCTCAAGGTCATGGCGGACGTAGGGCTTCTCGGCTTCCCGAACGTCGGCAAGTCGACCTTCATCCGGGCCTGTTCGCGCGCGCAACCCAAGGTGGCCGACTACCCCTTCACCACGCTTACGCCTCACCTCGGCGTCGTGCGCGTGGGGGACGAGGCCAGCTTCGTCATCGCCGACATCCCGGGCCTCATCCCCGGCGCCGCGGAAGGCGCGGGGCTCGGCCACCGCTTCCTCAAGCACGTCGAGCGCTGCCGTGCGCTCCTACACCTCGTCACGCTCGATCCAGGCGAAGGACGCGATCCCATCGCCGATTACGACGCCCTTCGCCACGAGCTCGAGGCGTTCGATCCCGAGCTCGCCAAGCGGCCGCAGGTGGTGGCGATGACGAAGTCGGACCTGCCCGACGTCCGCGAGGCCTACGAGGATCTGAAGAAGAAGTTCGCCAAGAAGAAGGTGAAGCTTCACCTCGTCTCGGCCGCCACGCAGGAGAACGTGCGCGACCTCTGCATCGAGCTCTACAAGGTGGTCACCGGCAAGAGCCAGGTCGAGGACTGGGACACGCCGGTCGCCGCCGAAGAAGAAAAAGCTCCGGTCGAGGCAACCGAGACCGCGGAGGAGCCGAAGGGGAAGGAAACGGCGGTCACGAAGAAGAAGACCGCGGCCCGCCCGAAGAAGAAGACCGCGGCCAAGGCCAAGCCGACCAAGAAGCCCGCAAAGAAAGCCGCTGCCCCCAAGAAAGCCGTCAAGAAGGCTGCCACGAAGAAGGCCGCCCCCAAGAAGGCTGCCACGAAGAAGGCTGCCCCCAAGAAGGCCGTCAAGAAGGCTGCCACCAAGAAGGCTGCCACCAAGAAGCCCGTCAAAAAGACAGTCGCCAAGAAGAAGGCGACCGCCAAGAAGGCCGTCACGCCGAAGAAGAAGGTCGTCGCCAAGAAGCCGGTTCGTAAGGCGACCGCCAAGAAGACGACCAAGAAACCCGCGAGCACGAAGGCGAAGAAGAAGAGCAGGCGTTGAGCGACAAGACGGAGGAGCCGACACCAAAACGACTGCGCAAGGCGCAAGAGGAGGGCAACAGCCCCATCAGCGCCTTCGCCAGTCAGGCGCTCGCGTTCCTCGTCGCCGTCGCCGTTGCTCCTGCCGCCATCACGGCGCTCGCCACCCACGCCAGCGCCGATCTTCGCTCCGCCATCGCGCACGCGGCCGATCCCTCCCCCACCGTGGCGTTCGACCCGATCGTCCTCGCCACGGGCGTGCTCCTCCTCGCGACACCGATTCTCGCCGCCGCGGGCGTCGCTGCCGCCGTCACGTCGGTCGTCCAATCGGGCGGCATCATCGCCACGAAGAAGCTGCAGCCGAAGCTCGAAAGGCTCGACGTCTTCTCCGGCTTCAAGCAGCTCTTTTCGCTGTCACGCGTCGTGAACATTCTCCGCGCCGCCCTCTTCGCGGCCGGCGTCTCGTACTTCGCCTACGGCACGCTCCGCGCGCACGCCGCCGATCTTTCGCGCGCGGCTGGACGCCTCGATGCCGTGAGCATCGTCGCCGGCGAAATGGCGCGCAGCGTTGCCCTACGCGCGGCGGTCCTTGGTGTTTTCCTCGCGGTCGTCGACGTCGTGGTGACGCGAACGACGTGGAAAAACAAGCTTCGGATGTCGAAGGACGAGGTGAAGCGTGAGCACAAGGAGAGCGAGGGCGATCCCCAATTCAAAGCCGCACGCGAGCGCGCGCACCACGAGATGCTCGCGTCGGCGACCGTCGCCAACGTCAAGACGGCGAGCGTGGTCGTCGTGAACCCCACGCACATCGCGTGCGCCCTTCGCTACGACGAAGAAGGCGGTGACGAAGCGCCCGTCGTGGTCTCGTCCGGAGAAGGAGACCTCGCGGCGCGCATCGTCCAGGCGGCGCGCCAGTACGGCATCCCGATCCTCCGCGACGTTCCCCTCGCCCGCGCGCTCATCGAGCTCGAAGTGGGCACGGCGATCCCCGAAGCACTCTACGAAGCGGTCGCCGAGATCTTGCGCGAAGCGTGGGAAGAGAGCGGCCAGAACGACCAGGCCTCCCAGACCTGACGTCGAGCCGCTCTCGGACAGCTACGAGAGCATCAAACCCGGATTCGCTTCTTCAGCGCGGCAAGCTCGTCTTCGATGTCGGCGTCCTTCTTCGTGCCGCCGCCGCCTCGCCCGCTCTCGAGATCGCGAAACTTCGCCTCGAGGTCGCGATCCGAAGGGCCCTTCCCGAGCGCGTCTTCGATTTCGGCCATCGCCAGGCTCTCCTGCTCCCGGCCTTCGATCTTCTCTTCCATCTTGCGGAAGTTCTCGAACGCGCTCGAGCCGCCGCGCGCCCCGAGGTTCTCGCTTCCAGCGCCGGAGCGCGCCTGCTGCGCACGGGCCGCGATGGTGCCCTTGCGCATCTTCAGCTCTTCGAGCTTCGCCTCCATGCGCTCGAGCTCTTCTTTCATCTTGAGCGCGGTGTCGCGCTGCTCGGTGCGCGACTTCTCGACGATCTGCTGCTCGTTCTCGGCGCGCTTCTTCTGCCGGAGAGCTTCACGAGCCAGCGCCTCGTCGTCGCTCTTGAGGGCGAGCTCGGCGCGCTTCTCCCACTTTTCCACCTCGGCCTTGAGGTCGTCGGCCTTCTTGCGAAGCTGCTTCTCGGCGGCAACCGCGGCAATCACGTCCTGCCGGCCGGTCTTGAGCTGCTCCCCCATCTCCTCGAGGTTCAGCTCGAGGAGCTTTTTGTCGTCCTCCGCCTTGTCCAGCAAGGAGTTGACGTTGCTCGAGATGACCTTGCCCATGCGGTCGAAGATGCCCATACCTGCCCTCCGCGGCCGACCCTCATCGTGAGATACGAGGAGAGCCGTGCGCGCGATTCGCGCGCGTTTTCCCGTATGATAGGGTCGCGTTCGGCGCTTCGCCCGCGAAAAGCGCCACGCCGAAAGCCAGAACACTTCAGGAAGATTCTGGGAACACGAGCCGGGCAGCCGGCGTTTCACCGCGAGGATTCGAGCCATGCCGACCTGCAAAGAGTGCGAGAACGAAGTTGACCAGCTCGTGAGCATCAAGGTCAGTGGCAAGGCCAAGAAGATGTGCGAGGACTGCGCCGACCGCATCCGCGAGACCGAAGAAATCGCCGAGCAGAGCGAGTCCGTCGTCCAAGGCATGATGGGCTTCAAGGGCAGGCGATGAGTCCTCGCCCGGCCCGACGATGTGCGTAGCGAAAGAAACGCCGAGCAGGCGCGCGTCCTCACGCCCCGGTGCAGGTGCAAGCGTTCACGCGCCTGCCTGAACCCCAGGGACTACGACCGAGACGGCGGCTGGACGCGGCACAACTCGACTTCGAGCGCCGCAACCCAAGCACTGACCGCAAGGACAGGGGGCGCCGCGCGACGAGCGACGTCCCCCGTTTGCAGTTGCTGCGGCTCTGGCAGGAAGCGACGTCGTGCGAACGACTCCGGATCACCCGATGTCGTTCAACTTCGAAGCAATCTCGGAGCCGACGAGCTCTCGGTCAGCAAGCAGCCATTCCGTAGGTCCGCACCGAACGACCACTCACGTTGATGGTCGGATACTGCCAATTCTGATTCGGATAAGACCCAGAAGTCGTCCCGTCATCCTTGATGAGATAGGTTCCGTAATACGTCCCACTGCCTGTCCAGATACTGCGAACCTGATTGGTATTGACCGGCACGGAGAGCGGGGTTCTGTCGAGATAACACCCGGCGACACCGCCTGCCCAGTAAGTCGTGTACACCTGACCTCCGCACGATAGCGTCGAGCGCGGAACTGTCGTCAGGTCTACGGTCTCTGACAAGCACCACGGATGGCTAATGCAGACCCTGTTGCCGGTCAGGTTGTTTCCGTCGTAGAGCCACTCCGAACTCCCGGCGCAACCGGGGTCGACGCTGAACGTCTTCTGCATCGGGATCCCAGCGGCCTGTGCCTCCCGAATCTCGCGCTCGGCAATTTCCTCGGCCAAAGTGATCGGCCTCGTCTTGATGTCGAGTGTGCCGTCTTCCTTCACCGTGACCATCGTCTGTGTGAAGACGGTATCCTCGGGCGTCGCCGCCGCCGACTCGCCATTGGACGACGTCGCAGCAGGATCTTTCTCGGAGTTCGTTGTCGCAGCGGATTCGTCGCTACCGCTTTCCGGTGATGCGGCGCAGCCCGCGGCCAAGAGCGCAATGGTCGAAATGACGACAGCGCAAACACCAAATTTTCTAATACCGATTGAATTCATAAATCCTCCAATCACTCGGACAGCCGTTTCGAATTCAACACAACGAACATCGCCACCCGTACAGCACGGGGCGTCCCGCGCGGCAGAGATGGCCAGTCGCGAGCGCCAAAGCTTTTGGACAACGTCCCCGTGCGAGCCAGTGGATGGATGGCGTCTCCACTTGGTTCGACGTTCAATGCGCTGGCGACAACGAACCTGATCGCGCACGGAGCACATTCCACGGTGCCATGGCGACACCGCATCGACGTCACCCGAGAACACGACGCGCGGAACCGCAGCCATCAAACCGCGAACGGTCGACCGGGTTAGCCGGCGAAGCACCGGAAATGGCAAATGGCCGGCGAGCTTCGCGCTCACCGGCCTTTCTGTTTCACGCGTAGACGTCGAGGCGAAGCCAGCTGGCCCGGCGATCAGCGGGCGTTGCGGTTCAGGATGGGGATCCCTGGCCGAGGCCGTTCATCGCGGCTTTCATCATGCCTTCGCCGAGGGTCGGTGCGGGTGGATGGTAGGCCGGGACGAAGCCGCGCTCGACGCTCCCGGTCATTCAAGCATCGGATGCATCCGGGACGCTTTCGACGCGTTCGGGAAAGCTTCCGACGCGTCCGGCAAACTTCCGACGCGTCTGGGAAAGCTTCCGACGCGGGGCTGAAGCCATCGATGTACGCGTGAGGCATTCGTACGCGGGATGGCGCGTGATTCCGCCGGGAAACGATGCGACATTCAGGCGTCGGAAGGCCCTACCTTCGCCGCGAGTCGCAAACGCCTGAAACGAAGAGCGTTGGCGAGACGTCGATCGTCTCCCGCGCGCGGCGGAAGCCTCCGGCTACGCACCGAAGGCCTCGAGCCGCACGCGGGCGGGCCGAAACAACGTCCGGACGAGCGATCAGTCGGTGGCGGTGTCCGAGGCGGCGCCGTCGACGACATCGCCTCCGGCGTTGGTCGACGATTTGCGCACCGCGAGCCCGAGTCGGATCCGATCGCTCCGCTTCTTCACCACCGCGCGCGCGGTCGTCGACCACTCGTCGAACCAGCCGCGAAGCTCGTTGAGCGACAGGAGTCGCGCGCTCGTGTCGACCTTCGGTAGCTCGTCGAGGACCGACGTCGGACCGAGCGCGACGTCGACGAGCTTTTTCAGGCGTTTCCGCTCCGCCGCCGTGAGACCACGCGACTCGAGGAGTTTCGCCGCGGCGGCATCCGCCTTCTTGCTCGCGCGTCGCGCCGGATCGGCCCCCGTCTCCAACGCGTCGATGCGGGCAAGGAACGTCGCGATGCCTTGCACCGCCAGCGGACCGGCGGCGGGCTTGAGATCGTGAAACACATAGTCGTGGGCAGAGCGATCGTGCCGCCGCAGCGTCGCGCCGAAGCGGGCGAAGTTCGGCTCGTCCCACTGATCGAGCTCCGCGACGGCCGCACGCTGCGCCGACGCGCTCTCGGTGTGCACGTCGGGCCGAGGGTCGGCCGGCTCGGCGAGACACTTGAGCAAGAGCGCGCGCCCCTCCTTGATGTCGTCGTCCGTCATTCCGTTCTGCGCGAGCAGCGTCCGGACGATCGGCAGTGCCCCGACCCCCTGCAGAAACTTGGTGACGCGCTCAGGCGTGCCCTCGAGCACTTCCTGGCTGTACAGGAGCTCCTGATTCATCGAATCCCCCTTTCGGCCCGCAGAATACCATCGAACGCGAGCCCCAGCGCCAGCGTTGCCTTCACGCGCTCGCAGGCAAAGCGTAGCCTCGCGCGCCCGGGACTCGCCCCCTGGGTCAGGGCGAAGCGAGGGAGCGATCTCGAGCGACTCTGATGGCGCCGACCAGTCTCATTCGGTGACACGCATGACGCCGTCGCTCTGGGTCATGCCCTCGTACATCGCGTTCACCTCGACGCGAGCGCCGATCGAGCGGAGGTGCAGGGTCTCGTCGCGTCCGGCGTAGGTCGTCGTCCAAGTGCCGTCGGGGTTCCGAACATGGCTCTCGATGAGGGGGTCCTGATAGGAGACCAGGACATACTCCTCGAGGCTCGCCAGCGATCGATAATGGTCGAATTTCTTCCCGCGATCGTAGGCCTCGGTGCTCTCTGAAAGCACCTCGACGATGAGGATCGGATTGGTCACCGATTCCGGATCTTCGGTGTCCGTTTCGAGCTTACCGCAGACGACGAAGCCATCCGGGTACGTGCCCTTTCCCGATGGGGTGCGCACCCGGATGTCCGGCCCCTCGACCACGCAGCCGCAACCCCGGGGCAGCGATGCCTTGATCGCGTCGCGAACGCGAGTGCCGAGCCGCCCATGCGCGATCGAGCCCCCTGTCATGGCGAAGATCTCGCCATTGAAGAACTCATGCTTCGTATCGCTCGCGCCTTCGCGCTTGGCGTAGGCTGCGTAGCTCAGCTTGAGTTTCGGAGCGGCCGGCACGATCGAAGCGTAGCACGCAGACCGAAGCGCAGCGGCGGCGACGTCGCGGCAGCAAAGCGGTGATGGCGATGGGCACGCGAAGGTATCCTTCGGTCGTGAGCACCGTGCGTCGTCTCCACTACTCGTACGAAGAGTACGTGCGCGCGCTCGAGATGAGCGAGCTCCGCCTCGAGTATCAGGAGGGCGTGATTTACGCGATGCCGGGCGGCACGCCTGCGCATGCGCAGCTCGGCGCAACGATGATCGGGCTCTTCTATTCGCGCTTGCCGAGGACCTGCAGGACAGCCACGTCGGACATGAAGGTCCGCGTGGAGGCCACCGACCTCAGCACCTTCCCCGACGTCTCGGTCGTTTGCGGCGAAGCGAAGTCGTCGTCGATCGACGCGAACGCCATCACGAACCCGACGTTGCTCGTCGAGGTGACGAGCAGGTCCACGGAAGACTACGACCGGGGCGACAAGCTCAGTCAGTACAAGCAGGTCCCCTCGCTCCGCGCCGTGGTGTTCGTCTCGCCTCGCTCGCATCGACTCACGGTGGTCGAGCGTACGGCGACCGGGTGGGACGAGCGCGATTACCGATCCGGCGAGATCATGAAGCTGGGCGCGCCCGCCATCGATATCGCCGTCGACGACGCTTACGAGGGCATCGCCCTCGATCCGCAGTAAAGAGCGGCTGCCGCGAGTCGAGGGGCTCGCGAACCGCGCTGGCGCACATGCAAAAGGCCGGCGAGCTTCGCGCTCACCGGCCTTTCCGTTTCACGCGTAGACGCCGTGGCGAGGCTAGCTCGCCCGGCGATCAGCCCGCGTTGCGGTTCAGGATGTGGATCGCGTGGCCGAGGCCGTTCATCGCGGCTTCCATCATGCCTTCGCCGAGGGTCGGGTGCGGGTGGATGGTGAGGCCGATGTCCTCGAGGAACGCGTGCATCTCGAGAGCGGGCGCACCTCGCATTCTGCTGGAGGAGCGCGTCACGGAACGCCGAATGATGAGCCCGGATCCGTGCGGTCGCACGTGCATCGGCTCGAGCTGGGCCGGCGGTGGCAGGCCCGCGCTTGCTGGATCGCGGCATACGCGATGCACGAACAGCCGCCCGCAAAAGGAGGCTCACCATGGATCGAGAGATCGTCGTGATCACACCGAACGAATCGAGCGCCTACGAGGTATTGAAGGCGCTCAAACGACTCGATAGCGAGGGGACGATCGAGCTCTATGCGAGTGCGGTCGTCGCCAAAGATGCGAACGGGAAGCTTTCGACCAAAGAAGGCGAGCCGGACATCCGCACGGGTTCCGGCACCATACTCGGGCTCTCGGTCGGTACACTCATCGGCTTGCTCGCTGGCCCTGCGGGGGCCGCGGCCGGGGCTGCCGCGGGGGCAGCTGCCACGGGAGCTGCTGCGGGCGGCGTCGTCGGGCTCACCGAGGACCTCGGGCTCACGGGCGTGGCTGGTGACTTCGTCCACGACGTCGCGAACAACCTGCAAGCTGGTTCCTTCGCCGTCGTAGCGAGCGTCTGGGAAGACTGGACCGTACCGGTCGACACGGCCGTGTCGAAGGTCGGCGGAAAGATCTTTCGCCACAGCAGCCAGGACGTGGTCGTCACCCAGATCCAAGCTGGCATGAACGAACTCGACGACGAGGGCGAGTACATCGACCGGCAGATCGACAAGGCAAGCGGGCAGGCCCAGGCAGATCTCCGCGCGAAGCGAGAGGAAATCCGCACCAAACAGGCCGAGCAGCGCAAGATGCTTCAGGCGCGTGCCGACACGATTCAAAAGACGTGGGACGCCAAGATTGCCAGTGTCCAGGAGAAGGCAAAGACCTCCGCGGAGGCGTCGAAGGCCCGGCACCAGGAGCACATGGACAAATTCAAGCAATTCGTCTCCGAGAAGAAGGCCTCGATCAAGGATCTCTTCGCGCCCAGCATGTGACGTCCTGAAAAGCCAGGCGCGGACTGCGGCTGCAGGTCGGGCCCGTGCTGGACGCACACGCAAAAGGCCGGAGAGCTTCGTGCTCACCGGCCTTTCATTCGAGCTCGATTCGGAGGCGAGGCTCGCTCGCCCGGCGATCAGCCCGCGTTGCGGTTCAGGATGTGGATCGCGTGGCCGAGGCCGTTCATCGCGGCTTCCATCATGCCTTCGCCGAGCGTCGGATGCGGGTGGATGGTGAGGCCGATGTCCTCGAGGAACGCGTGCATCTCGAGGGCGAGCGCGCCTTCGCTGATGAGGTCGCTCGCTTCGGGGCCGACGATGTGGACGCCGAGAAGCTCGTTCGTCTTCTTGTCGGCGACGACCTTGAAGAAGCCGTCCGTCTCGTTGACGGCCATCGCGCGGCCGAGCGCCGAGAACGGGAACTTGCCGACGCGGACTTCGATGCCCTTCTCCTTCGCCTGCGCCTCGGTGAGGCCGGCGACGGCGATCTCCGGATCGGTGAAGATCGCGGCGGGGATCGCAACCCAGTCCTTCGCCGCCTTGTGGCCCGCGATGACTTCAGCGACGACTTCGCCTTCCTTGCTGGCCTTGTGGGCGAGCATCGGCTGACCGGTGACGTCGCCGATGGCGTAGATGCCGTCGACGTTCGTGCGGCCGAGGTGGTCGGACGGAACGAAGCCGCGCTCGACCTTCACGCCGAGCTCCTCGAGACCGAGGCCCGCGCCGTTGGGGCGCATGCCGACGGCGACGAGGACGACATCGGTGACGACCGTGTCGTACTTGCCTTCGCCGAGATCGAGCTTCACGGCGAGCGAGCCGTCCGCGTTGCGCTCGTAGCCCGTGGCTTTGGCGTTCTTGATGATCTTGGCGCCCTTCTTCGTGAGGCGCTTCTCGACGACCGCGGTGCACTCCGGATCGACCCCCGGAAGCAGGCTCGGCGTGGCCTCGACGACGGTGAGCTCCGCGCCGAACTTCTGGTAGACGCAACCGAGCTCGAGACCGATGACGCCGCCGCCGATGACGAGCAGGCGCTTCGGGACTTCGCGGAGGCTGACCGCTTCCTTCGCGCCGATGATCGACTTGCCGTCGAACTTGAAGGTCGGGATCTCGATGGTCGACGAGCCGGTCGCGATGACGATGGCCTTGGTCGCCTCGATGGTCTCGACGGTGCCTTCGGCCGTCTTCACTTCGACGGTGCGCGGGCCCTTGACCGTCGCGTTGCCGATGACGAGCTCGACGCCGTTACCGCGGAAGAGGCCGCGCACGCCGCCGGTGAGCTTCTTGACGATGCCGTTCTTCCAGTCCTGCATCTTGTTCGGGTCGACGCGGACGTTGTCCGCGAAGATGCCCATGCCCGCGCCGTGATCCTTCACCTTCTCGTAGGTGTGGCTCGCGCTGATGAGGGCCTTCGAAGGAACGCAGCCCCAGTTGAGGCACACGCCGCCGACTTCTTCTTTCTCGACGCAGATGACCTTCTGCTTCAGTTGGCCGAGACGAATCGAGCACACGTATCCACCCGGACCACCACCGATCACAACGACATCGCACGTACGGTTCGCCATGGCGCCGATTTACACGATGCCGGGCTCGAGGCCAACGTCGCGCCGCCCCCAGCGAAAGCTTTGCGCGGGCCCGACACATGCGCGGCCGGAGCGGCCGAGCCGTGACGGGTAGCGTCAATGGCTGGGCGCGGGTGGCAACGCCATCAAGGCGTCACGCTGCTCACGCAGATTCCAGGGAAGCTCGGCGTAGACGTCGTCGAAAAGGCTCTGGCGGGCCGGCAGAGGCAGAGCTTCCACCTCGTTGACCACGGCGCCGATCTCGGCCGTCAGCTCCTCTTCGAGGGCCTTGTCGGAGGCGTCGTCGATCAAGCCGAGCCTGCGGAGGTGCTTCGTGAGGCGGTCGACCGGGTCCTTCTTCTTCCAGGCCTCGACCTCGGCGTCGGAACGGTAGCGCGTGGGGTCGTCGCTCGTCGAATGGGCACCGATGCGATACGTCAGCGCCTCGACGAAGGTGGGGCCACCGCCGCTCCGCGCGCGCTCGGCGGCGTCGGAGAGAACCTTGTACATTGCAAGCACGTCGTTGCCGTCGACGCGCACGCCGGGCATGCCGTAGGCGCGCGCCTTCACGGCGATCGTCCTCGACGCCGTCTGCTTCGCGGTGGGCACGCTGATCGACCAGTGGTTGTTCTGGCAAACGACGACCGCCGGCGCACGGAACACGGCCGCGAAGTTCATCGCCGCGTGGAAGTCGGGCTGGCTCGTGGCGCCGTCGCCGGAGAAACCGAAGGCGACGCTCGGATCCTTGCGGAGCTTCATGGCCCACGCCGCGCCGACGGCCTGTGGGATCTGCGGACCGATGCAGGACGACCAGCTCACTTGCTTGACGCTCTTGCCGGCCTGATGGCTCGGCATCTGGCGGCCCTTCTGCACGTCGCCCCCGTTGCCGAACACCTGCGCGACGAACGCGCGGAGCGGGAAGCCGCGCACGAGCATCACGCTCTGCTCGCGAAGCGCGGGAAACACCCAGTCGCTGTCGCGCGT
Source organism: Labilithrix luteola (assembly GCF_001263205.1). Classification (GTDB taxonomy): domain Bacteria; phylum Myxococcota_A; class Polyangia; order Polyangiales; family Polyangiaceae; genus Labilithrix; species Labilithrix luteola. The sequence goes on along the minus strand of NZ_CP012333.1, from coordinate 7,994,785 downwards.
GACGAGGCCCGTCGCGATGGGGACGGCCTCTTGTCCCGTGCAGGCTCCATAGAAGCCGACACGCCCTTGCCGCTGCAGCAAGATCATGCGCGCGTCGAGCAAACGCAGACGGCGCATGTGGCGGTACGCCGAGAGGAGCACCGAAGGGGGGATCTTCGGATCGGTCGAGGGATCCGCCGAACCATCCTCACGGAGCACCGTGAAGAGACCGACGTCGGGGTCGTCACCGTGCAGCGAGGCGTTGGGTTCGGTGATCATGAGGCGCCGAGTATATACCCGCACGCCGAGCCGAAAAGGCTCAGCCGCCGTCTGCCAGACGGCAGAACGACAGCCACGCCGGCAAGTTCGTGAAGCCCGTGATGTTGCAGCCGGTGGGCGTCGGACAGCTGCCCTTGCCCACGCCGGCGTCTTCCGGGCTCGTCCCCGCGTCGAACGGCGGTAGCGAGTACGGGGTCAGACACATGTAGCGACACACCGCGCCAGTTCCCGTGGCGTCGATGCACAACATGCCGTCTGCGCAGTCGTTGCTGTACTTGCAGGGTTCACCTACCTGCTTGGCGAACGACGAGATGCAACTCGCCGTTCCGAGCTTGTCTTCGACGAGGCACATCTGGCCCGCACTGCACGGCTCGACACCGAACGGCTTGCAGCGTTCGCGGTACGAGCAAACGTCGTAGAGGCGGTGGTCGTTCCCGTCGACGAGGCTGACGTCGCATGCGCCGGCGATGCCTTCGGGCTCGCTCTTACCGCACGCCTGATCGTCACCCTTGCAACACGCTGGCGTGCAACGCCCGGTCTGCGGGCCACCGTCTTCGCAAGCTCGCCCGACACATGTAAGCCCCGGCAAGCACGGATTCGCCGCGTTTCCGTCCGACGCCGGACAGCAGCTCCTCCCCTTGGGAAGCAGCTGGCTCGCTTGCACCGGAGTGCACGTCGTCTGCACGGAGCCATCGGTGCCGGCGGCGACGCACTCCTGCTTCTGCCCGTCGTCCGTGTCGGGACAGTTCTGGAGCACGAGATCGCATGCGCCAGGCACCGGCGCGCAGCTGCTCGCTTCGCTGGAGGCGTCGGGCCGCGCCGGCCCCGAATCCTTGGCCGCGTCCGACGACGAGCTCGAGCGCTCGTCCGTCGCGTCCACAGCATCGTCCACCGCGTCCGTCGCGTCACAGGCGATGACGGCGAGGCTCCCCTCCGTGAGCGCAAGCACGCACAGGGCCGCGAGCGCCCGGCGCTTCAAACTCACTGCTCCGCAGGGGCGCCGGGATTCGGCATGGTCTTCAACCGCTCTCGCTGCTGGCGGTTCAACCCCTGCACCTTGCCGGTGATCTTGTAGTCCTGCCCGTTGATGTGCATGACCGACTCGGCATCTGCCTGGGTGGCGGTGTCCTGGCTGGTAACCGATGCCGACTCGGCGGCTACCGGCTCGGGCTTGGGCTCCGACTTGCGCGCGCAACCGATAAGCGCGCCGAACGCGCCGAACGCGAACGCTGCAACGCCAAGAAGGAAAGCTGCGGACTTCATCGGTCTCCAAATAGCACGAACGGGCGCGAGTTGCCTCGCGCCCGTCCGATTTTCCTAGCTCTTCTCGAGCTCGATCAGCTCACGGGAGCTGGCAGAAGCTGCCGCCCGCGAACTCCTCGCACGTCATCGGCGTGCTCAGGCCCAGCGACGTGCTGAGCGCGGTGCAATCCGCCGCCACCTTGCAGGGCAGGGCGCACGTGCCGGCCACGTTGTCGATCTGCTTCGTGAAGGCCGCGTTGCCCTTGGAGTCCTTCGTCGGGAGCTTCGTCGTGCACTTCCAGCCCGCCGTGTCCGTGCCGGCCGCAGCGCACACCGCGTCGCCCGCCGCGCCCGTGATGCACTGGTGGCTGCAGACGCCCTTGAGCTTGTCCGCGCTGGTGCCGCCGACCGTGTTGCACTCGCACTCCGTCGACGGGGTCGAGGTCGACGGATCCGCACACGAGTCGCCGAGCTTCTTGGTGTACGCGGTGGGCGCCGTAAGGCACATGCCAGTTTCCTTCTGGCACTTCTGGCCCGGCGTACCCTTGCAGTCCGTGTCGGCCTGGCAGGCCCACGAGCAGAAGCCCACGGCGACCGTGCCGCTCGAGTCCGAGCCGATGTAGTACGCCTGGCACTTGTTGCCGCCGGCGCAACCCGGGTCCTCGATCTTGTCGCTGCCGTAGACGCACAGCGGGAGGCAGATGCCCGTCGATGCCGAGTTCGGAAGACAGAACCCGGGGCCGTCATCGCAGAAGGCCTTGTCGAGGGTGTCGTTCGCACCGGCCGGGGTGCAGGCTTCCTGGATGCAGACGGGGGTGCCGAAGAGGTCTCCGCCCTTGAAGCCGCCCATCGAGCAGCCGTTGTCGCCCACCGCGTTGGCAACTTCGCAGTCCGCGTTGGTCGTGCATTCCTTGCCGACCGTCTTCTCCTCGATCGTAGGCTCCGGCTGCGCGTCGACACCGCCGCCATCCTTGCCCTTGCCGCTGTCCGGCTTGGCGGCGTCGGTGGTCTCGCCGGCATCGGTGGTCTCGCTGTTGGTCGTGTCGCTCGAGCAGCCGACCATCGCGCCAGCCGCAATGACACCGGCAACCGCCGAGATGCTCGCAAGTGCAAAGAACTTCTTCATCATAATTCGCTCGCCTCCTACTTTCGCGGTCTCATCGCCGCAAGCTATCCGTCCGAATGACTTCCGTGCTGAGCCCCGGCGATGTCCGGCGAGCCCAGAGAGATTCGTGAGCTTCGAGAGCTCGGTGACCTGCGTTCCGCCCGCGTCCGCCCGGGGGGCGAAAGCGCCGGCACGCTACCTTTGCGTAAAATCTCAGTCAAGTCCTAGTGCCGCGCTGCCCGTGTCGCTTGTTGACGGTGCCGATAGATTCCTAACGGCGGGCGACTCGTCGATCAGACTCGCAGTTCGTTTCCGAACGCTCGTGGTCCTCCGCTGATCGCTTCGTTTGTCGCTGTTTCGTCACGTCGCGGTAGCACTTCTCGAATCCGACACGCCGGAGGACCTCCTGCGAGGGCGTGTGCGTATCGACACTAAGCAACGCGCATGCCCGTCGGCACTCACTCGTTGGACGAACCTCGCGACGATTCGAATGCATCGATTCGCGCGAGTGCTTCACGCGCGAGCGCAGGATCGAGCTCGCTCGAAGGCAAACGTGCGATGGCCTCGCGTGCTTCGCGCAGCTTTGCACGCCCCGCAGCGACCACGGCCGCGGCTCTGACCTCGCGCCGCGATGAAGCGAGATCGCGAAGGATCTCTGCACGTGCACGCGGGTGATTCATCCGCGCGAGCGCGATCTTCGCGTGGAAGGCACACGTATCGCGCACCCATCGCGAAAGCCCCCACACACGCCGTTCGAGATCGCGCGTCGCCTGCTCGAGCTCGAGCTCACCAACGAGCTCGACCGCAGCCTGCTCGTCTTCTTTCTCCGGAGCGTCGACACCACGTCGATCGCCACGCACGACCCGAAGCAGAAGCGTGTGGCCATCGGCGTGACCGGCTTTCCCGAGAAAGATCGCGGCGACCAGCGCAACGTGGGGCGAAGGCGACTTCAAGAGAGCGCGCGCACGGACGACGAGACGGTCGTCGACCCCCTCGTCTTTCTTCGTGTCGCTCGCCCCCTCGAGCCGCTCTTCGGCAACGCGCAACGCGATGTGGACGATGGCGTCGTCGTCGTCGTTCGTTGCATCGAGCAACGCCTGCGTCACGGCCGCGGCGTCGTTCGAAGCGCGAGCGAACGCGATGATGGCTTGGTAACGCACCTCGGGGCGCGCATCGCGGAGTGCGCGTTCGAGTCGCGGCAAGGCCTTCGCATCGCCAATCTCACCGAGGGCGTTGATCGCCATCTGGCGAACGTACGCGTCGTCGTCGTCGACTAGCTTCGAGAGCGCCGCAATCGACTCCTTGGCGGAGAGCTCCCCGAGCGCCACGGCCGCCGCCGAGCGAACACGCGGATCCGCGTCCGCGAGACGTTTTTCGTAGAGCGGAACCGCTCGCGCTTTGACGTCGTCGCTCGAACGCGCGTGGCGAAGGAGATCGTCGATCGCGGAGACACGGACCTCCGGGCGGGCGCTGTCGAGATCACGCACGGAGGCTTCGAGGTTGCGAGGAAGCGGCGGCGGCCCGAGCATGGGTCCTTCTTTACTGTCGGCTCGCGCGCCGATCAAACGCGCGGCCCGCGATCATGAGAGAAACGCTCGCCGCGAAGACGCTCGCGGCGCCGACGAGGAGAACGTGGGGCGCGCGAAGCATGGCCGCGACGCCTTGATCGAGCACGGAACCGAGCGAGACGCCGTCCGGCGTACCGAACCCCACGAACGAGAGCGCCGCCTCGCTGACCACGATGGCCGCAGCGGCCGCGCCCAGCTGGACGGCGACGACCCCAAGGAGGTTCGGCACGAGATGAAGCGCGACCACGCGAACGTTGCCGCCGCCGAGCGCGCGTGCTGCTTCCACGAAGGCCGCGTCTCGAAGGACGCGCGTCTGCGCGAGCGCGAGCCTGGTGAACGGTGCCCACGCTGTGATGGCGAACACCACACCGAGATGAACGCGCGACGGCGAGCGCACGGCCGAGAGCACGACGAGCGCGAGTAGGAACGTGGGAAAGGCCTGTACGAGATCGCACGCACGCGCGACGACGCGCTCGAAGCGACCGCGAAAGAGCCCAGCCGCTGCGCCGAGAGGACAGCCGATCACGAAGCCGATCGCCGCCACGCTCGCCGCGAGAGCAATGCCTCGAAGCGTGGCGTGCGCCACGACCGCGAGCAGGTCCACTCCTGCATCACCGCATCCAAGAGGAAAGGCCGACGACGGCGCCGCCCACGACAGCTCGGGCGCAAGTCGAACCGGCGAGCGGGAACCGGCGGCGACGACGAGCGCCGCGCCGACCACGACGACGAGCGGAACGAGCCTGAGAACGGCAACGCCGCTTGCGGACGGCTTCATGACCCCACACGGGGGTCGACGGCAGCGTGCGCACTCGCCGCGAGTTGTTGGACGATCGCGAAGAGCGCCCCCGTGAAGATCACCGCAGCCTCGAGGACGGGAAAATCACGCGCGCCGTACGCCTCGAGAATGAGCGTGCCAAGCCCCCTCCGTTCGAAGAGGCGCTCCAGCACGACCGCGCCGCCGAGCAGCGCGCCGAGTTGCGCACCGATGACCGTGACGATCGGGCCGATCGCGGCGGGCAGCGCGTGCAGCCAGAGCATGCGCGCGTAGCTTCCACCTTTCGCACGCGCCACGCCGAGGAACTGACCGCGCGCGACGTCGTCGAGGGCAGCCCGCGAAACGCGCGCGACGTGCGCAGCGAGCGGAATCGAGAGGAGCCCGCTCGCGAAGAGGAGCCCTGCAAAGCCCGCCTCGGGGTCTCCCGGGAGAGGCACGATGCGAAGGCGCGCGGCCAGCGCGTACGTCACGATCGGAGCGAACGCGAGAAGCGGCGTCGACGCGAGCGCCGTGGCCGAGCGATCGACCCAGACGCGACGGCGCCCGAGCCACGGCCCCTGCCCCAGCACGGCAGCGCCGATGCCGAGCGCGGCGCCCATCAAAACCGCGAGGCCCGCGAGCTCCGCGGTCGGGGTCGCGGCATCGAGCACGCGGCCGATGGCCGACGCTCCAGGACGCCTCACGGACTCGCCGAGATCGAAGGTGACGAGTCCCTTCAGGAAGCGTGCGTACTGCAGCCACATCGGCTCATCGAGGTGCAGCTTTGCACGAAGCGCAGCACGCTCGAGCGGCGAGGCCTGATCGCCGAGGATCAGCGCCGACGGATCACCAGGAAGGACGCGAAGCGCGAGGAAGACCGCCGAAGCGAGCGCGAACACGACGATGGCGGCGTCGAGCGCCTTTCCGAGCATCACCCCGAAAACGCGCGCCGCGGTTTCGGAGATGGTGACCGGCGAACCGCCTCCCGTCGCTCGCAGCGCTAGCCTCCGTCGGGACCGGCGTCGGGGAAGAGCGGCGGGACCGTTCCAGCTTCGAGCGTGATCGAGGGGGCCGACGCATCGATCCCGGCGTCCGATCCGGTGCCGAGGCCGCAGACCGGCGCCTCGGCGTCACCGGCATCGACGTCGATCGAGAAGGTCGGCGCCACCATGCACGTCAGCTGGGTCTGATCGTTGTCCATGATCACGCCGCCCCAACGAGGATCGGTCGGCGAGGCGCAGACGTAGCCACTACGGCAATCGCCGTCATTCTCGCAGCGCGCCATGCAGAAGGCGCGTCCGGTGCGAGCGCCCGCAGGGCCGTCGCGATCGTCGACAAAGCACCCCGGAACGCTTCCCGCGAAGAGCACGCAGGCGGCCTTGTCGGGGCACAGGTTCGGACGGCAATTCGAGGGCGTCGTGCAGTACCCCCCCGGCTGGGAGGTGTCACAGATGCGGTCGCCCGAGCTCGAGCAATCCGTGGAAAGAACGCATTTGTCGCCGATCTGCGGGGTGCACCCCCAGAGGAGCGACGCGACGAGAGCGACGTGGGCCGCAGCGAAGCTGGCTCGCTTCGCAAAGCCAGCCTGAAACACGCGAGACTTTGTGGGAAGAAGGGAGCGCATGCAGGTAGGCGACCAGCCCCGCTTTTAGCCCTAATCGCCGTTTGACATCAAGCGGCACGCCCCGTAAAGGAACCTTTCATGGCGACTTACATCACCGCAGACTGCATCAACTGCGGCGCTTGCGAGCCCGAGTGCCCGAACGAGGCAATCAGCGAGGGCGACGAGATCTACATCATCGATCCTGAGCTCTGCACCGAGTGCGTGGGCTTCTACGATCATGAGGCCTGTCAGGCGGTGTGTCCCGTGGAGTGTTGCCTGCCCGACCCGAACCATCTCGAAGACGAGTCGGCGCTCATCGAACGCGCGATCAAGCTCCACCCTGACGACGCTGAGCTGAGCCAGCGTGCGTCAGCGAACAACTACCCGTCGCGCTTCCGCAAGTAAGCCTGCCGTGAAGCGGTTCGGCGTCCTCCTCCTCGCGCTCGCCAGCGCGGGGTGTGGAGGCGGTTCGCCTCTCTTGCACCCCGCCCGCACGTTGCCGCTGGGCGACGTCCGCGCCGCGGGCGGCGTAAGCGCGAACGTCGCCACCGGTAGCCTTTCCAACGATCTTCGCATCGCCAAAGACCTGGCTGCACGTGATGCAATGCAGCCCGGATCGCCCGGAACGAGCCCGGAGTACGCCAAGGGCGCTCTCGTCGCTGCGTCGATCGCCCCCGGGATCGCGCCGTTCGTCGCCATGCGCGTCGGTATCGGTGACCAGTTCGAGGCGGGTCTCGCCTACACGGGTCGCACCGCCCGCCTCGATGTCCGGCGTTCGTTCGACGATGGACCGTGGTCGCTGTCCATCGGCGTCGGCGGCACCGGTGTCCTTGCGGGGCGTGAGCAGGAAAGCCAGCTGCCCAACGTCGACCTCAAGTCGATGCGCGGCTACGGCGCCGACGTCCCGCTCCTCGTCGGCTGGGAGAGCGACGGCGGCCTCTACAAGGTCTGGGGCGGCGCCCGCGGCGGCTTCGAGCACGCGTTCATCGAAGCGATGACGAGCGAGCCCGCCTCCGCTGCGCTGCAGCCCATTAATCTGAGTGGCTGGCGCTATTACGGTGGTGGGGTCGTCGGCGTCGCCGCCGGGTTCAATCACGTGCACGTCGCGCTCGAGCTTTCGGCCGCGTACCAAACGGTCGTCGGCACGTACAACGACAGCGACGTGACCATTCGCGGCTTCACGCTCTCGCCCGCCACCGCCCTCTGGTGGTCGTTCTGACGCGGACGCATCGCCGCAGCAAGATGGCGAGCGGCCGGCCGTTTTGGCATCCGCGCCCCCCGGCAACTTCGCCATTTTGACAGACAAAACGAGCGGGACGGGAGGCCCACGCTTGGCTAAGCTATTCGCCAAGTCCTAGGCGTGTTCGATACGGGCCCCACCGAGCCCGCTCGCCCCCACCGCTCGCGCCCACCGACGTTGCCCGCTCCCGCTCTCCCGTCTACTCTACACGTGTTCATGCGCCCTACCCTGCTGCCCTCCCTGCTCGTATCCGTTTGCGGATCGTTCGCTGCGATGGGTTGCAGTGTGTCCACCGTACCGCCGTCCGCGGACGGTCCCGATGCGGAGATCACGGCGCAGGCGGCAACGGGTGTCGTCGTCGTGGAGCGCGTGGTCGCCGAACGTTCGGGTGACACGCTCACGCACGACGCTCACGCGGACACGATCGTCGCGCGTTTCGTCCGCGTACGACAAGGAATCGTCGACGCGCCGGCGCTGCGCATCGCGGGCGTCGCACAAGATCTTCCCGCGCTCGGCACGTGCACGACCGACACGGACGACCCCCTCGTGCAGAAGCCGCGCGCCGTCGACTTGCTCGACGTCGGGCCGGTGAGCCTCGACGATCTGCAAGGGCGAAGCACGTTGCTTCTCCCGCGCTCGATGCCGGATCCCGCAGGCGTCGTGTCCGGTGTTTTCTACACGGCGCGCGCAACCGAAGCGTTCGCACCGGGCGGGCATCTCGAGCTCCACGCGAGTGGCGGCCCCGATCTGGCAGACGGCTTCGTGGTGAACGTGGCGGCTCCCCAAGACGTTCGCGACGTCGTCGTCTCCTCCAACGCGTCGGGCGGGCTCGACGTCGCGTGGGACGCGACGGATGCCGACCCTCGCGATCTGGTCTACGTCGAAGTCCTGGGTCCCTCCTCGCGCCCGTCGTCGCGCGTGGTGACCCGCTGCACGACGCAGGACATCGGGCATGTGGGCATCCCCGAGAGCGTGCTCGGCAGGACCAGCGAAGGCCAACTCGCCGTGCATCGCGTGCACCGCGAAAGCTTCCGCACCAAGGGCATCGATCCCGGCGAAGTACGCTTCGACGTGTCGCGCGTCGTTTCGTTTCGCCGATAGGGACCTCCGGTCCCCTCAAAACCTGCGGTTTTGAGCCTCCCCCCGGCGCCTTCGGCGCTGGGCTGAGCGCGAGCCGCGCAGACTCCTCGACAGCGAGGCTGCGCATCGGCGGAGTTCGAGGGGGCTCGCAAGATCCCTTCGCACCGAGCTCCATCCAGGCGTTCGGTCCGAGGATCTGCCCGGGTCGGGGTTAGCGTTTCAGTTGGCGGAATCCGCGAACCGCGCTTAGAACTTCGCCCATGGCTCGCTCGGACCTAGGCGCACGAGGCGTCTCGATGCACAGACGCGGCCTGCGCGCCCTCGCGATCTGCCTCGCCCTCGCGGTCTGCCTCGCCCCGGCACTCGCGTCCGGAGAGCCGCCCAAGCCTGCGACGCGTCCCTCCCCGGCTCGTCCGAATGCGTCGACGTCCACGAAGGCCGCCCCCGCTCCGAAGACCGCGGCGCGCGCGCCGGCCCCCAAGCGTTCGACCACGCCCCAGACGATCGCCGCCTCGCGCATCTGGCATACGCCCACGCCGGGCAAGACCGCACCGCTCGACAAGGCGGGCCGCCCCATGCTCGTTCTGCAGGGGCTCAACATTCCGGATCGCGTCGAGCTCTCCGCCAAGGGCGATCATGGCGGCTTCTCCGCGGAGGATCTGGACCGCGCGGCTCGCATCATGCGTGAGCCTTCGTCGGGCAACGAGCATCCGATCGATCCGCGCTTGCTCGATTTCGTCTACCGCATCCAGACACACTTCAAGGCGCACGAGATTCGCATCATCTCGGCCTACCGCACACCCCACGCCGGCAAGACCTCGAACCACGGCAAGGGTCGAGCGATGGACCTCGTCGTCCCCGGCGCGACCGACGAGGAAGTGGCAACGTTCGCCCGCGACCAGGGATTCTGCGGAGTCGGCGTCTATCCGGTGAGTGGCTTCGTCCACGTCGACGTTCGCGAGCGCTCGTTCTTCTGGGTCGACAGCAGCGGCCCCGGCAAGCGGAACCGAACGCGCGGCATCCTCGGCGATCTCGCGCAGAAGACCGATGCGCGGGCGCTGGCGCGCGGCGAGCATCCGGTTCCCCCCTTCGTCATCGCCACCGACGTCGACGCCGCCGTCGGTAACGTGCGCGCAGCCAATGCCATCACGACCGACGAGGACGACGAAGATTTCGCGCCCGGCGACGATCCCACCGGCGGCGCCGACTGAGCGACACGCATGGACTCGGACGTCGAACGACTCGTCCGTGAACAGCGCCTCGTGGCTGCCGCCCAACTGGCGAGCGAACGCGGCGATGCGAGCACCGCGAGCGCGCTGTACGAGCGAGCCTGTGACTTCGAACGAGCCGCCGCCGAAGCGGTGAAGGCCGAAGAGTGGGCCAGGGCGCTGCCGCTCGCCCTCGAAGGACGTGTCACCCTGATCGCCGAACAGGCGCTGCCGATGCTTCTCGGCGATCCTGCGCAAGCCGAGCGCGTCGCGTATCACCTCGAACGTCGCGGCGATCACCTCTGGAGTGCTCGGTTGCTCGAGGGCCTCGGGCAGCGCGAGGCCGCCGCACGCGCCTACGAACGCGCAGGCGAAGCCATCAAGGCCGCAGCGCTGCTCGAAGCCAAGGGCGACGTCGTCGGGGCAGCACGAACGCTCGAGGCGCAGTCGCGAAGGGAGCCCGGCAATAGCAAGGTGCTCGTCGCCCTCGGCGGCCTGCTTCTTCGGTATGGGAAGACGGACGCTGCGGTGCGCGCACTGCAAAAAGTCGCGCCCGACGCGCCCGAGCGACGCGAAGCGCTCACCTTGCTCCTCACCGGTCTCGATCGCCTTGGACTCGCCAGGGCTCGCCTCGAAGCCGAGCAGGAGCTCGCCACCCTCGGCGGCAAGGCCGACGCGGTGGAGCTCGCTCCGCGCATGGCGGAAGTTCGTACACGCCTCTTCGGCCGCTACGACGTGGTACGCGAGGTCGCGTCGTCGCCGAGCGCGCGCGTTCTGGAATGCACCGACGCCGTGCGGTCGGAACGCGTGGCCGTGAAGATCTTTGCCGGTTACGACACGCGCGGTGCAGGCCGCGACGCGCTCGCTCGCTTCGAGCGCGAAGTGCGGGTCCTCGGCACGCTCGAGCATCCGAACATCGTGCCGCTCCGCGACTACGTCGCCGACGGCCCCGCGCTCGTTCTCGGGTGGATGGGGCGCGGAACCCTCGAACAGATGCTGTCGCGCGAACCGCTCGCACCGGCGCGCGCCGTCGAAATCGCCGAAGCCGTTCTCTCCGCGCTCGGCGAGGCTCACCGAATCGGCATCGTTCATCGAGACGTGAAGCCGGCCAACGTTCTCTTCGACGATGCCGGCGTCACTCGCCTCGGCGACTTCGGCGTCGCGCACCTCGCCGATCTGTCGACCACGGCCACCGCTGGCGTCATCGGCACGCTCGAATACATGAGCCCCGAGCAACGCGAGGGACGGCCGGCAACAGTGCAGAGCGACATCTACGGCGTCGGCGCCATTCTCTGGGAGATGCTCACCGGCGAGCGCCCCGAAGCGGGCCTCGGCGCCAAGACGCTCCGCGTACGGCCGAGCGCACTCCACCGAGATCTCGATCGTCGCCACGATCAGGTCGTGCTCGCGATGCTCTCGCGTGATCCTTCCGGCCGGCCGCTCGATGCCTTCGCCGCGCGGCACGCGCTCCGTGCCCTCGAATGGCCGAGTGCCATCGAACCGGCGGCGATGCCCCGCTCGGAGCGCCCGAAGCGCCTGCGTCCGGTAGCGTCGCGTCTCCAGGCCGATCCGAACGGCGCGCTCGTCGATGAATGGCTCGGCCGACACGTCGTGACCACCGATCTCGACGCCACGTCGCTGGCGCGAGCCTCGGCCTTCGCGCGGGCCGATCACCCTGCCCTGCAAGCGATCCTGCGGGTCGATCGCGAGTCCAAGACGATCTGGCTCGCGGCCCCGCGCGGACACAAGCTCGCCGGCAAGCTCTCTCCGCGCCAAGCATCGATCCTCACCGAAGCGCTCGCCCGCCTGCACGACGTCGGTGAGGTTCACGGCAGCGTCGATCCCGACCATGTGTACGTCGACGAGGTCGGCAACCCGACGCTCACGGTCACGATGGCGAGCGGGCCAACGGCCACGGCCGACCTCGATCGACTCGGACTCTCGCGGCTGAGCTGAGGGCGAAAACTTGCGGGCGCTCGCCCGAGCGTGGACCATGCCGGACGATGAGACGCATTGCCGGCCCCGCCCTTTTCGCCCTGTCCGTTGCCGCGGTCGCGTGCGGGAGCTCTCCGAATTCGGCGCCCAAGACGGCCGAGAACTCGCCTGCCACGATCGAGACGGCACCCGCAGCGGCGCCCGGAGCGACTGAAAACACCGGAACGCTCTCACGCGCGAAGGTGAAGCGCACGATCGCGAACGGCCTCGGCGTGTTCCTCCAGAACGTGGCGGTGGACGACTGGCCGGTGATGAAGGACGGGAAGTTCTACGGCTTCCGCCTCAAGGCCATCAATCCGCAGTGGGGCGTCGACCTGAAGCCCGGCGACGTCGTCACGCGCGTCAATGGCATGCCCATCGAGCACCCCGAAGAGGCCGACGCCGCGCTCCGCGCGCTCGACAAGGCTCCCTCGTTGCGCGTCGACTTCGAGCGGGACGGCAAAGCACGCATCCTCGAGCTGCCCATCGTCGACGACGACAAGGGCATCCCCAAGGGCGCTCAGGAAAAGCGCGCGCAGTAAGCTTCGTAGACGCGCGCGTGGACCTCTTCGATGGTCCCCGAGCCGTCGATGACCACGATCCGGTCGTTCGGCATGTGGCGGGCGAGGTCGCGGTAGAATGCGGCGAGCGCCTGCTGGACCTCGTTCTGCTCGTAGAGCTGCGCGGGCTCGCCACGCGCTTCGCGACGCACGCCCGCGACGTCTGCCGGGAGGTCGATCACGATCGTGAGGTCGGGACGAAGCGCGTGACGATTGAGCACGCGGATCCAGTCCACCGCGGGCTCTCCCCCGCGACCGCTCGACACGCTCTGGTACGCCAGGCTCGACGCATCGTAACGGTCCGAGACAACCACGCCGCCGTCGGCGAGAATCGGCTCGATCTCGGACTCGACGTGGTCCATGCGATCGGCCGCGAAGAGAAGCGCCATCGTCGCCCACCCCGGCGCGCGCCCGCCCGGTGCGACGATACGGCCCGTGAGGACCTGACGCACGAACGCCCCGATGGGACCGTCACTCGGCTCGCGCGTGGCCCGCGCCGTACGCGTTCCTTCGCTGCGAAGGCGCTCGATGAGGCGCGCCGTCTGCGTCGTCGTCCCGGCCCCGTCGATCCCCTCGAGGACCACGAACCGCCCTGCACGTGCGTTCGACATCGTGCTCGCGGGCATATCGTAGGTGCCGCCGCGCGTCACTACTGCTCGACCATCAAAACGCGGGGATGATCGAGCTCGCGAGGTCCTCCCCCAAGACGACGTTGTCGATGAGGCGCGTCTTGCCGACACGACACGCGATGGCGAGCGTCGCGCGGGCCCCCACCGACGCGCCGTCCGCGAAAGGTACGAGGGCGTCCGCGTCGGCGACGGTGACGTAGTCGATCGAGGTCGCTACCGCGGCCACAGGAGCGTAGGCCAGCTCGCGCAAGGTTCCCGCACGTCGCTCGCCCGCCTCGAACGCTCGCGCGGCCGCGGCAAGCCCGTGCGAGAGCGAGAGCGCCTTGGCGCGCTCTTCCGGGGAGAGATAGGCGTTGCGCGAGCTCATGGCGAGGCCGTCAGGCTCGCGGAGGATGGGGTGCCCGACGACGTCGACCGGAAGGAAAAGGTCGGTGACGACACGGCGGAGGACGGCGAGCTGCTGGTAGTCCTTCTTGCCGAACACCGCCGTGCAGGGGCCGACGACGCCGAACAACTTGGTCACCACCGTCGCCACACCTTCGAAGTGGCCTGGCCGGTGCGGCCCGCAGAGATGTTCGGCGAGCGCTCCGACGCGAACGCGGGTTTCGTCGCCCGGCGGATACATCGCCTGGACCGATGGCGCGAAGACGAGGTCGACCTCGGTGAGCTTGGTCACATCCCCTTCGAGATCGCGGGGATAGCGGTCGAAATCCTCGTTGGGGCCAAACTGCGTCGGGTTGACGAAGATGGAGCAGACGACGAAATCCGCCTTTTGCCGTGCGAGCCGCGTGAGCGCCAAGTGCCCCTCGTGGAGGGCGCCCATCGTCGGCACCAGCCCTACGCGCAGGCCTCGTTTGCGCGCCTCGTCGCATGCGGCGCGGGCCTCGGCCGGCGTGGTCACCACCACCGCACGGCGGGCCTTCTTCGGGTCCACGGGACTCGTCATGGCCGAGCATGCTAAGACTTCAAGCGCCGAAAGGAAGCCGTCATGCGCTGCGCCCGCTCACGTCTTGCAAGAATCTCCGACGGTCCTTCGGTCCTTGCGTTTGCCACGCCAGTGCTCGTCCTCATGGGAGCGAGCGCAACCGTGACAGCGTGCGGGGCGCGCGGTCCTCTCGAGGCCGATCCCCCCGTCGACGCTGCCGTGGCGGACGCGGCGACGGCCGACGTCGAGACCGTTCAACCCACGCCCGCAGACGCCGGGCAAAAAGAGCCGTCGCTGCTCGCCTGCGGTGACTGCCTTGCCTCGCAATGTTCGTCGAGCATCCTCGCGTGCATTCAGGCGCCGGCTTGCCGAGACTCGTTTCTCTGTGTCGCCCAAGACTGCCTCTCCTCGGGCAGCTTCGATCTCGGCTGCATGACGAAGTGCGCGTCGGGAGACACGAGCGGCCTGTTCCAGATGCTCGACATCTATCAATGCGTGACGTCGACCTGCGGCCCCGACTGCGGAACGTTCCTCCAAGGCGCGCTCGGCGCGCTCGGGGGCGGAAACGGGAACGGGAACGGGAACGGAAAGAATCGCGACGCGGGCGCACGTGATGCGTCGAGTGCCTCCGGCGGCCACGACGATCAGGAGGAGCGAGCAAGTGCTGCGCAGGATCGCAGTACCTCCCGCATCCTTGGCGCGTTCTCGCGGTGGCCGGAGCTCGTCTCCCGCCCCACCCCCTCGCGCTGACTCCGCGAGCGCGCATTTCGCGCGATTTCCGACGTGAGGGCGGTTGACGCGAACCTCTTCCTCTGAGAGACGAAGACGGTGCGCGTCATCGTCGCGTCAATGCTGTTGAAGGTCGCCGCCTCGGTGGCTGTCGTCGCTGCGATCTCTTGTCCTTCGGTGGCGTTCGCGGATGCCCCCAAGGACAACTCGAAAGAGACCGCCAAGCGCCTCTTCGAAGAAGGCCTCGATCTCGAAAAGCGCGGAGAGTTCATGAACGCGCTCCAGAAGTACAAGGAGGCCGAGCAAATCGCCGTGACGGCCGGCCTTCGCTTCCACAAGGCCTACTGCCTCGAGATGAACGGCAAGTCTTCGCAGGCACTCGAAGAGTACGAAGCCGCCGACAAGCTCGCGACCGAGACCGGAAAGACCGACGTGCACAACGCCGTCATCGCGCGCCTCGATCCGCTGCGCGTGCGCGTCCCTCGCCTCACGCTGCACGTCGATGCGCATGCATCGAAACCCGACGTGCAGCTCGACGGCCACGCGGTCAGTGCCGCCGCGCTCGACGGCAAGCCGTTCTTCCTGGATCCGGGCGAGCACGTCATCGAGGCGCGCGCCTCAGGCCGTCAACCGTTCCGTCAGTCGATCAACATTGCCGAGGGCAAGAACCATTCGGTCGACGTCGTCCTCACTCCGATTGCCTCGAGCGTCACCACCGACGAGGCCCCGCCCGAGGGGTCGAAGCGACGCTCTCTCGCTCTTCCGATCCTCACCACCGCAGGAACCGTCGCGTTCGCCGCCGCCGGCGTGGTGACCTTCGTACTCGCAGGTTCGGCCCAGAGCGACGCCGAGAAGAGCTGCTCCGGCGGGTGCGACGACGAGCGAAGCAACGTCCGCACGCTCGACGCCGTCGCGCTCGGAAGCTTCATCGGCGCGGCGGCTCTGGGCGTCACCTCGATCGTGCTCTGGACGTCGAGCGGCAGGCGCGAGACCGCAAACGCTCCGAGCACTCGCTTGTTCGCCTCTCCGCGTGCCGTCGGCATCGAAGGGAGCTTCTGACGTGGCGCGCTCCATCCCGCTTCGGTCGCTGATGGTGATGGGCTTCGGCCTCGGTGGCGGCATGGCGCTCGTCGCCTGTGTCGACCTCTTTCACACGACGGACTTCGGTACGAGCGACTGCACGACCGATCCGACTTCGTGCGCAGCCGAGACCGGCAGCGCGGACGATGCCACGAGCACGCCCCCCAAAAAGGACGCCGCGGCAACCAGGATCGATTTCTGCTCCTCCTGGGGGTCGAACCAGGCCCAGGCCCGCGCAGCAAAGGCTTGCGCGTGGCTCGGCGCTTGCGGCGGGCCCATGGGTGGCAGCTCCTTCGGCGCCTGTTACGAGCGGGCCGCCTTGGCCTTCGACTGCGCGGCCAATCCTGGTCTTCGCCCGGCCGGCGCCCTCGACGACTTCTGGCACTGCATGGCGAACGTCGATTCGTGCGACGCGAGCGACAAGTGCGTGTTCCCGAGCGGCGTCCCGACCTGCAACATCGCCGGCGGTGGCAAGCTCACCGCCTGCGTCGACGGCACGTACGGCGGTGCAAAGGCGGTCCGGGTCGAGTGCAACGCGACGGATTCACGTCCGGCCGCCGTCGAGCCGTGCGTCCTGAGCGGCAAACGCTGTGGCGCGATCGACGACTCGACGGCCGAATGCGCCGGTCCGACCGGTGTCGCCTGCACCGCAGGCGCGCCTCATTGCGACGGCACGAAGGCCGTCGATTGCACCGGAGGCTTCCCCGCGCTCGACCTCGGGATCGACTGCGCCGAGGTGGGCCGAGGCTCGTGTGTCATGACCGACGCCGGACCAACCTGCATGCCGGCCGCGTCCGCCGAGAAGTGCGCGGTCGCCACTCCCTTCGCCTGCACCGGCAACGTTCTCACCGGGTGTGTCGGCGGAGCGACCATCGCGATCGATTGCGGGAAGTTCGCACGCAAGTGCGATGCATCCCGCGCCACCGGGTACGATCCGTTCCGCGCCTGTTACGACAGCGACGGAGGGTGCCCGGCGCCGGACTCGTGCGACGGAGGCGTTCTCACCAGCTGTGGAAGCGGCGGTGCCACGCGCACCGACTGCAAGCAGGTCGGTCTCGGAGCGTGCCGCGTACTTCCCAATGGGAGTGCCGCCTGCACGCCTCCCTGACTCCGTAACGGGTTAGAACGAGCTCTCGAGCTGAGACTTCTGCAAGGCCTCGAGCGCCTTCTTCGTCTCCTCGTCGACGTCGGAGCCGCCCTTCGCGGCGCCCCTTCCTGCGGCCTTCGCCACCGGCCTGGCCGGCTTCTCGTCGTCGCTCGCTGCTGCTGGACGAGCCACCGGACGCGGCGCTGGCGCCGGCCGACTAACGGGCTGGGCGACCGCGACCGGCTTGGACTCCGGCTTCACGGCGGGCTTCGGCGCGGGCGCGGCCGCCACCTGGGCCTTCGGTTCGACCTTGGCTTCGGGCTTCGCTTCCGGCTTGGGCTCCGGCTCGGCCACGGCGACCGGCGGCGCGGTGGGTGCGGCGACCGGCGTGGGTACGGCGGCTTGAGGCACGGCCACGGGCGGAACAGCGACCCTCGGCTCTTCGGCCGCGGGCGCGCCTGTGGGTGTCACGGCCTGCGCGGCCGGCTGGGTAGCCGCGTGAGCCGCGCCCGGCGCATGCGAGGGGTCGACGAACGACGCGCCTGTCTCCGCGAGAGAGTCGTTGTTGCCCTGCATGATGGCAACCGCTCCAACGCCGACGAAGAGACCGAACGCGAGGAGCGCAGCGGCCCACGACATCGCGGGACGCCCGCCGATGCGTGTACGCGACGTCACCGACGTGCCGGGCGGGTCCATGCGTCCGTCGGAGTACGGCGCTTGCGGCACCATGAAGTGAGCGGGCATCGACATCGCCCCCGGCACGTTGGTGCTCGAGGATGACGCCGCAACGTACGGGTTCGGCGGCGGCGGATACGCCGACGCATAGGAACCGGTCGGAATGGGCTGCGGCTGAAGCGCCTGCGGCGGCATCTGGCCGGGCATCACGCTGTGACCGACGGCAGGAACGCTGTTCGACGTGCTGTTCGACGACGACGAGAGCAAAAGGGCCGTGCGCTCTTCGTCACGCTTGGGGCGCAGGTCCGAGAAGTCTTCGAGGAGCTCCGCGGGCGGAGGCGCCATCAAGTGCTCGGGCCTCTTCGGCGGGCTGCTTGCGCGCGCCGAGTCGAGCGTCTGCTTGATGACCGCAGACGGATTGACGGCGGTGGCGACGCCTCCGAGCGTGCCGGGCTTCGGCGCTCCGCGCTTGACGATCTTCGGAGCCCCCCGAACGACCGTGCGTCCATCTTCGTCGTCTTCCTCGGCGGCAAACTTCCTTCCGGAAGTCCGGCCGCTCGGAACATTCGCCACAGGGGGCGGAGACGATCCGAGCGAGCGGGTCGAAGGACGCACGGCCGGAACACCGGCTGCCGGGCGCGGCGCGGGAATCGCCGCGTTGCTCAGCGACTTCACCGGCATCAGCGTCGTCATCTCTTCGTCGGACGTCGACGGAAGCGGGGGACGCGGCGGCGCGAAGCTCGACGGAGCGCGGGGCGCCGAGCCGGCAGCCGGGGCGAGCGACGCGTCGTCCTTGGCGACGGCGTCTGCCGATTCCTCTCCGCGTCCCGGCCGTTTCGTGAAGGGCAGCATGCTTCTCCGTTCCGAGCTCCCGGCGCCACTCCTTGCGAACAGCAAGCCAGTTGCGCAACGCCGCGCTCGGATCATACCGCGGAGGTTACACGCGAAGAACGCAGTGAGATCGAAACGGTGGGAGCTTCACGCACAACGGGCGCGAAGCACCATGAAGACAACGTACGCTTCTATCCCCGGTGGTCGAACGATCCACGTCAACCAGGCCTAGGTGGATCGGCGATCCCTCAGCTTCGGCGTCAGTGGGCAAGCAGCGCGAAGGCGATCGCACCGCCCACCACGAGAGCGGCGATGCCGACGATCACCGGCACAAGCCACCCCGGACGCCCTTGCGGCACGCCCATCGCCACGTCCGCGTAAGCGGTCGGCTGCGGCGAAGCCACGATGGGACCCGAGACGGCCGGCCCCGGCATGTGCGGAGCAGGAATCGGAGCCGCCGGTCCAGCCATCATCGGAGAGGCAGTAGCGATCGGCTTGGCCGCGAACGGGTCGGGCGCAGCGAACGGGTCCGCCGCCGCCTCGATGCGACGGGGAGCTGGCGCGCGCAAACGGCCTTCGGCGACCTGCTTGGCGAGGTCCGCATTCGAAAGCCGCGCCCACGCGTGGTGATCCCCTTCGAGGCCGTAGGCATGCCCGACGGCCGTCGCGAAATCACCCACGCTCTTCGTGCGGATGTTCGGGTTCTTCGCGAGCGCGACTTCCATCACGTCGTCGAGCGCCGCGGGGATCGGGTACTTCGTCTGGCCGTTCCGCGAGCTCGGCGGGACAGGATCCTTCGTGAGGATGGAGAGCAAGATCGAGGGGCCGTTGTTGCCCGTGAAAGGCACCGCGCCGGCGACGCACTCGTACGTAATCGCGGCGAGCGCGAAGACGTCGGCGCGGGCGTCGAGCGTTTCGAGCCCCTGCGCTTGCTCCGGTGCCATGTAATACGGCGAGCCAATCGTCGTGCCGAGGACGGTGAGCTTCTTGGCGTCCTTGTTCTTGTCTTTGACCGATCCGAAGTCGAGGATCTTGACGTTGTCGCCTTCGCGCGTGCCGCAGAGGAACAAGTTGTCCGGCTTCAGATCCCGGTGCACGAACTGCCGCGCGTGCGCACCGTCGAGTCCGAGCGCGACCTGCGAGAGCATGCGCACGAGGCGCTCGGGCGCGACTTCCTTCTCGCGCTTGAGCACGAAGCGAAGCTCCTCGCCGTCGAGGAACTCCATGACGAGCAGCCAAACGCCGGATGCTTCGTCGCGCTGAAAGTCGAGAACCTTGACGATGTAGTCGTGCGGGAGCTGGCTCGAGATCTCGTACTCACGCTTGAAGCGTTCGAGCGCGACCTCGTCCTTCACGACGTCGTCGTGCAGGACCTTCACCGCGATGCGCGTGTTGGTCTGCTTGTCGATGCCTTCGTAGACGCGGCCCATGCCGCCGTCGGCCACGACACGACGCAGCTCGTAACGACCACAGAGCTTGGCCCCGAGCCGCGGATCATCCGCGGTGTTCGCGATCGGAACCGTGCTCGCGAACTGCAGCGGGTTGCCGTCCGCCGGGCAGAAGCCAGCGTCGTCCGGAAACACGCGCATGCATTTGGGGCAGCTCTTCATGGGACCCGTGTGGAGGGTGCTGCGAGTGGTGCGGCGTTGACTAGTCGACCTTCTGCGCTGCAGGTGCCGCGAAGTAGATGATGCGATTGCACGACGGGCACTGCTCGATGAGCGGTTCCCTGCGCAGCCGATGATAGAGCTGCGGGGGCAACGCCATGTTGCACTTGTTGCACGTGCCATCCGTGGTTTGCGCGATCGCGTTGCCGCGACGACCACGAATCATCTCGTATTTGCGGAAGAGCACCGGGGGAAGGCGCTTGACGATCGCATCGCGACCGCCGCCCTTCGCACTGCGGTCGGCCTCGAGCTGATTGACCTTTGCCGAGATGTCGCCTTCGACGGCTGCGAGCTCCTCGGAGATGCGCTTGTGTTCGCCTTCCGCCGTCTCGACCGCCCCACGAACCGAAGCCGTGTCACCGTCGATTCGCGTGGCCTCTTCTTCGCGATCGCGAATGAGCTTCCTGAGCTCCTCGAGCTCACGCTGCGCGGCGTTCGACTCGCGCTCGGTACGCGAGCGATTGAGCTTCTCGCGCGAGTGCTCGATCTGCTGCGTCATCGTGCGGACATCGTGCTGCAGCTCGTTTCGCTGCTTGTCCGCCGCGCCTACCGTGGCGCGATCGATCTGGAGCTTGTCGTCCAGCTTCTTCAGGCTGTCTTTCAACGAGGTGAGTGTCCCCCGCTCTTCGACCAGCTTTTCCTCGAGGATCTTGACCTCGGCGTCCATCGCCGCAAGCTCCTCGAGCGCACGGATTTGCTCGCGCACCTGCTCGCGGTTCTGCTCCGTCGTGCTGCTCAACAGCTCTCTCCTTGTTTCAGCGCCACCGGGAACCTAAACGCCGGCACGTGTGGGCCCACCTGGGTTCGAACCAGGAACAGCCCGGTTATGAGCCGGGGGCTCTGACCGATTGAGCTATGGGCCCCAGTCTTTTCGGCCGACTCCCACCCGAACGGCCGCCTAGTCCTCGTCACGCGGAAAAAGCTAGTCGAACCGGTGCCCGGAGGGAATACGGAACAGCGTGGGAGAATGCCTCAGGGGCAGGTGAAGCGCACGATCTGGCCCTTTTCCTGGGACAGACCGAAGAGGCTCGAGGGGGGCGCAAAGGCCAGAACCCGGGTCGGATCGAGCGCGGGCTCGAGCGTCGGCGGGGTGGTCGCCAGAACTCCTGGTGATAGCGAAAGAACTCGCGCGTGGTCCGCGACGTCCGTCCACGCGAGCCAGCGTGGGGCGGCCGCCGGGACGAGCTCGACCGGAGCGGTCCCTACCCCACCGTCCACCAGATCCGATGGCTCGACGCGGTCGGCCGTAACCACATAGCGAAGTACTCGCGCACCTGCCCCCTCGGTCGCGGCGGCCTCGTCTTGGAGCACGACGACGAGCTCCTCGGCTGCCCCCTTCGAGAGCTCGAACGATGCCGCGCGTCCCTTCTCGGAGGAGATGCGTCGCACCTTCGAGGTCGTCTCCCCCTTCGCATCGAGCGTCACGAGCTCGAGCCACCGAAACGCGCGTCGCTCGCCCGGACCTTCGTCCGTGGTCGCCTTGGACGGCGCGCCCGCATCTTCGACCTCGGGCTTCGTCGCGAGCCAGGCGAGCCAGTACCCGCCTTTCCGCGGAAGGAGACGCGGCGACTCGGCGTCGGACGTGTCGGGCGACGCGACGAGCGGCTTCGCACCCGGCGTGAGCGCCTGCACCTTGATCACGCCGCGATCGGCGAGCATCCGCCCCGGACCGAGCGGCGCATCTTCGTCCCACGCGACGAGCGGCGCGGCCGAAGGATCGGTCCACGCCACATCGAAGGCCTGCGACTCGTCGGCCTGCTGAACGACGGAGCCTTCGAGCTTGAAGGTCGACGACGCATCGAGGCGCACGAGGCGAAGCTCGCGGGTGCCCAGAACTCCGCGCGCGGCCTTCGGTGAAGGCTCGACCGCCTTGCGCGCGAAGTACGCGGCGAACACCGCATTGCCCGCCCCGTAGGGTACGGGCGGAGGATCATCACCGAGCGCCGGCCCGATCTCGATGAACTTCGGCGAACCGAGATCGAGTCCCGTTCGCAGGATCGAAGCAGCGCGCTTGGTCCCCTCACGACGCACGAGCCCCGTGAAGAGCGCATCGCCGGCGACGACGGCGTCGCCGACCACCACGTCTTCACCGGCGATGTCGAGCTTGGCTCCTTCTGCACGGCATCGCGGAAGCTCCTCCGCAACGGCGACGGGTGCCGGCGCCTCGGCCGGTGAAGCCGAGGCCGTCGTGGTGGGCGCCGGCGGTTCGTTTTTGCGGCACGCGATGGATCCGAGCGATGCGGCGAGCGCGACGCCTGCCCATGCGAGCGTGCCGACGCGCATCAAGCGTTCGCGCTCGCGGCAGGTCGATCGTCGCGATCGAGGAAACCGTCGACGACCTCGAGGGCGAGCTCGTAGCGCTCGAGCGGCGGCATGATGTACGCCCCGGCGACGCGACCGCGCACCGCGGCGAGCATCTCGCGCGCGATGGCGACGCCCTCCTTGCGAGCCGCCGCTCCCGTTCCCGCCTTGCGCATGCGCTCACGCACGCCCTCCGGCACCTGCATGCCGGGCACTTCGTTGTGCAGGAATTCGGCATTGCGGTAGCTGGCGAGCGGCAGCAGGCCGACGAGCACCGGAAGGCCGAGCGGCGCGATGTCGGTGAGAAAGCGATCGAGCACGGCCGGATCGTACACGGGCTGCGTCATGACGAGCTCGGCGCCGGCATCTTTCTTCTGACGCAGACGCGAGAGCTCGCGATCGTAGTTGAGGGCCGCGGGCTCGGCGCCCGTGGCGAGAACGAAGCGCGTACCGCAACCGAGAGGTTTTCCGCCCGGATCGATGCCGTGGTTCAGCCGCGCGGCGAGCTTGAGAATGCCGATCGAATCGAGGTCGTAGACGGCCGACGCATCGGGGAAGTCGCCCATCTTGGGCGGATCGCCGGTAACGACGACCAGGTTGCGAACGCCGAGCTCGTGCGCCGCGAGCAAATGCGCGATCGTACCGAGGAGGTTTCGATCGCGACCGCAGACGTGGAGGATTGTCTCCATGTCGACGTTCTGTTGGACACGCGCGGCCATCGCCACGTTGCCCATGCGGGCCTGCGCGCGAGCGCCGTCGGCGATGTTCACGACGTCGACACCGCCCTCCTTGAGCATCTTCGCAGCGGTGATCGCCTTGCTCAGATCGAGGCCGACGGGCGGGTTGACCTCCACCGACACGACGAACTTGCCGCGCGCGATCTTCGAGGCGAAGTCGCTTCGCTCGGAGAATGGCGTGGCCTTGGCGGCGCCGGGCATCGCGGGCGGATGTGCCGACCAGGTCTGGAAGCTATCGCTCGCGCGAACGACCTCCGAGTCGGGCGGAGCGCTCTTGGCCTCCGACGAACCGACCATGCGGGCCGCCGCGGCGATGCGCTTGATGTGCTCGGGCGTCGTTCCGCAACAGCCGCCGACGAGCTTCACGCCCATCTTGAACATGCGTCGTGCGTAAACGCCGAAGTACTCGGCGGTCGACACGTAGACGAGGCGTTCGTCGACGCGGCGCGGGAGACCCGCGTTGGGGACCGCCCACACCGGCACGCCCAGCTCGAGCATCGGCTCGATGGCCTCGAGCACGTTCATCGGGCCGTCGCAGCAGTTCACGCCGACGACGTTCGCACCCCACTCGCGCATCAAGCGGGCAATCTCGCCCGACGAGGTTCCATCCGCCATGCGGCTCGCCTCGTCGACCGATGCCGACGCGATCACCGGGATTTTTCCACCGGACGCCGCCACCGCGCTCTCCACCGCGATGCGGAGCTCGTTGGTCTGACGCATCGTCTCGATGAGAAGCACGTCGACGCCAGCTTCGACGAGGGCCTGCGCTTGCTCGGAGAGCGCCGAGCGGACCTTGGCGAGATCTTCCGGCAGGGCGTTACCGAGGAAGTATCCCGAGGGGCCGATCGCCCCGGCGACGAACGCCTTGCCCGCCGCGGCCTCACGCGCGAGCTTCACGGCGGCAAGGTTGATCTCGCGAACCCTCGAGGTCATGCCGTGCTTCTCGAGGCGCATGGCGTTCGCCCCGAACGTGTTCGTCTCGAGGACCTGGGCGCCGGCGCGCACGTAGTCCTCGTGCATCTTCTTGACGAGCTCGGGTTTCGACACGCACAGCTCTTCGAAGCAGGTGCTGTAGAGCACCCCGCGCTCGTAGAGCTGAGTGCCGGCAGCGCCATCGACGACCAAGGGTCCGGCCGCGAGCGCCTCGAGAAAACTGGCCATGGCGGGAGGAGTTAGCGCGGCAAGGCACGGCCGCGCAAGGTCGACTACCATCGATCCCCATGGCCGAGCCTAGCGGAAATCCGACTGGTGACCTCCCGCGCAGCCTCACCCGCGTCCTCGGTACTTCGGGCGAACGCATTCGTACGAGCACCGATCCTGCCGATCGGGTGGCCTACGCGCGCGATTTGTGGCCGAGGCACCACCTTGCCGTCCGGGCCGGCAATGTGGCCGCCCATCGCCCCGCTGGCATCGTCTGGCCCACGTCGACGGAAGAGGTCGCGCGCATCGTCCGCTGGGCGAACGAGACGGAGACGCCGATCGTTCCCTTCGGCGCGGGCAGCGGCGTCTGCGCCGGGGTGTTGCCCAGCGAGAACATGATCGTCGTCGATCTGAAACGTATGGCGAAAATTCGCCGCCTCGACGGCCCCGCCTTCACGCTCGACGTCGAAGCCGGTCACATGGGCTTGCCGCTCGAGGAGGAGCTCGAACGCAAAGGCTTCACGCTCGGCCATTTCCCCTCCTCCATCTTGTGCAGCACCGTCGGCGGTTGGGTCGCCGCGCGCAGCGCCGGGCAGTGCTCGGGCAAGTACGGCAAGATCGAGGACATGGTGCTCGCCCTCGAGTGCGTCACGGGCGCGGGCGAGATCGTGAACCTCCGCCATCGCACGAGCGGACCGAACTTGATCCCATTGGTGGTCGGAAGCGAAGGAACGCTCGCGATCGTCACGAGCGCGACGCTTCGCATTCACGTGGCACCGAAGACGCGGGCGTTCGCAGCCTACTCCTTCCCCACCACCAAGCACGGCTGGGAGGCGATGCGCGCCATGTTCCAGGCGGGCCTCCGTCCGGCGGTCGCACGCCTCTACGATCCCTTCGACGCCATGCTCGCGCGCCGCGGCTCGGTGAAGAAAGACGGGGCCGACTCGGGCAACACGCCCGGTCTCGGCGCGGCGATGCTGCGAAGCTTCTTGCGCCGGCCGGGCACCATCAACGAGCTTCTCGAAGGGTCGATCGGCAGCAAGATGCTCGGCGGCTCGCTGCTCGTCGTCATCTTCGAAGGCGAAGGCAGCGTGCCGGAGCGCGATCAGGAGCGCGCGCACGAGCTGCTGATGGGCATGCGCGCCAAGTACGAAGGTGAAGGCCCGGCGCGCAAGTGGCTGCTCCACCGCTATTCGGTGAGCTACCGGCAAGCACCGGTCTTCGCCTCCGGCCTCTTCTCCGACACGATGGAGGTTGCTGCGCCGTGGTCGAAGCTCGAAGGCCTCTACGACGCCGTGCGCCGCGCGCTCGGAGCGCACGTCTTCGTCATGGCGCACCTGAGTCACGCATACCCCGACGGCTGCTGCATCTACTTCTCGTTCGCCGGCACCGCGGCCAAAGGCGACGAGTCGGAGAGCTGGGACGAGCGCTGCGAGATCACGTACGACCGTGCGTGGCGCGACGCTCTTGCAGCGGCGGTCGAGGCCGGAGGCACGCTCGCTCACCATCACGGCGCCGGCCGCTCGAAGGCTCCGCGGCTGATGCGCGAGCTCGGTGAGGGAGGCGTCGAGACCACGCTCGCACTGATGCGTGCGTTCGACCCCAAGGGCATTCTGAATCCGGGCAACCTGAGACCCGACGCACCGTCGCCTTACGTTCCCGATGCTCACGCGACGCAGGTGACGGCATGACCGAGACCATCGACATCGACTTCGAGAGCCTGCTCGCCCGAGCGTCCGCCTCGTTCACGCTCGGCGAGATCGAAAGCGAGCTCGGCAAGCGTGGGCTGACCCTCGGCATCGACCTTTCGGGCAAGCGTTCCATCACCACGCTCGGAGCGTGGATCGCGTCAGGGACGCCCGGAGCGCGCCCGCAGTTCGAAGATCCCGCGGATCACGTACTGGCAGGCCTTTCCGCCACGCTCGTGAACGGCAAAGCGCTGGAAATCCGGCCCGCACCTCGACGCGCCGTCGGCCCCGACCTCACGGCATTGTTGCTCGGGGCAAACGATCGCTTCGCGAGCGTCGAGCGCGCGTGGCTTCGCGTTCACCGCAAAGATGAACGCCACGTGGCCGAGCCGCTGCCGGCGCTCGATCTCGATCCGCCGGTGAGCGACGCCGAAGCCGAGTTGCTCTCTCGCATCGAGCGAGAGTTGAAGGCGTAGGGTCTAGGCCGCCTGCTTCTGCGGCTCTTGCTGGGAGCTCGCAGGCGCGGCCGCCTTCGGTCGCGCGTTCCAAACACGCGTCGACAGGCCGAAGCCCAGGATGGCCGCCGGCAGCATCACCGCGGGCCAGGTCCACCAATTGTGCGCGTCGTGAGCGAGCTGGTCCTTCGGCAGCACGCGGCCCAGGACGAGCGCTTCGGCGGCGGTCCCGAGGTAGACGAAGCCGTCGATGACGCCGACGACGATGCCCACGTTCTTCTTGCCGCCGAAGTCCATGCTCGCCGTTCCCGAGAGCATGCCGTGCACGCCGATGATGGCGAGCGACATGAGCACGACCACCCAGCCGATGCCAGCCGTCGGAAGCGCCACGAACATCAGGCCGGCGCCCACGATCATGGTCAGGTAGAGGACGCCAGCCACCGGACCTCGACGCGAGCCGAAGACGCGGTCGGAGATGATGCCCGCCACCACGCCGCCCGCGATGCCCGCCATGCAGTTCAGCATGCCCCAGTGGTCGTGGACGAAGTCACTCGGCGCGACGTTGCCGGCGAGCGCCGCAGCCTTCTGGGCGGCCTCCGTCGCCACGCGCCCGGTCTCCTTCGCGAAGGGCTTGTAGTACTGGAGGATCGAGTTACGGAGATAGCCGCTGCAGAACTCGATCAGTGCGATGGTGATGATCGCTGGGTTCTTCAGCATCATCGTGACGACTTCGCCGATGGGCTTGCGCGGGCCATCGTCGCCGGAGGACGCGTCCCCGAGATCGAAGTCTTTCAGACCTGCTTCGCCCGGAGTGTCGCGGACGAGGATCAAGTCGAGAACCGCGAACACCGCGAGGATGGCCGAGGGAACGAAGAACACCGCCGCGGGGCCCGACGTTTTGAGGATGAAGGCGCACCAGTCGTAGGCGAAGTAGAGCCCGAGCGAGATGAGGATGCCGAAGATGCCGCCGAACGTGCCGCGCTCGCGGAGGTGGAACCAGGCGGAGTTGACCTTGACGATCGAGACGGCGCCGAAGCTCTGGAAGTACATGTTGAGCGCGTAGAGAACGCTCAACGTCGGGACGAGCCCCGCACGCGCATCCTTCGGAACCTCACCGCCTACCATCGCGTGCTGGACGAGCAGGCCGATGCCCACGTTGGCGGCGATGGCGCCGAGCGCGGCGAGGATGATCGTCTTCTTCCCACCGAGCCTGTCTGTGAGCGGCCCGTTGATGACGAACGAGAAGCCGTACGTCAGCGTGCCCCAGAAGTAGATGTCCGAGAACTGCGCCTTGTCGAAGACGTGCCCGATGCAGGCATTGAGGTTGTAGCGCCCCATGTAGAGGAACGCGTACGTGAGGCCGACCGGGAACCAGTTCATGAACCGCCGCCGCAGAAACGCCTTGTCGTGGCCGAGATCGACCTTCGGCAAGCGCCCCACGACCACGACCACCAGCGCGAGCAACGCGACGATCGGCAGGAAATCTTTGAGCCAGCCCGGCATGTCGGCGCGGAGCATGACACGGCGCCGGTTTACGGCAAACGTCTTACTTCGTGAGTTCGGCGATCGCGAGTTGGAGCTGGTCGTCCGGAATCGACCGGAACATGGCCGGGGGCATGTGTTTCCGATCCGACGCAGGCAGACGTAGCCGGGCAATGGCTGTCTGCTTCTCCTTCGGCGTCATCGATTCGAGCTTCGTGACGTCGAATTTCGCGCGCGAGATCGACGGATCGAGGTTCGCATTGTGGCATTGCGCGCACGTTTGGATGAGGACTTCGCGTCCATTCGCGCCCTTCTTCGGCACGATGGTCATCCCCTCGAGGGCCTCGTCGAGGAACACCCGGCGGATGTCCGGCAGGTCGGCGGCGGCCATCTTGCCGTTCAGGAACTTCTGGTAGGCCGCGGTCGCGTACGCGAGCTTGGTCGGGTCGGTGACCTTGATGTCGTGGTAGGGCGGCGGGATGAACTGTCCGGCAAAGGCCTTGTCGAAGAGGCCCTGCCAGGTGGCGCTCTTGCCGATGGGAACGTTGACGTCGGGCTGACCGCCGGCCGACTCCTTCACTTCGTTCTCGATCGTCGGCGAGTCGAACTCGTTCGGTTGCGGCTCGAAGCCCTGTCCCGCGACGAAGTCTCCGATGGCGCGTCCGTCGGAGCGGAAGTCGATCTTGCCGGGGATGGAGGCGTAGTCCTCTTCGCCGTGCACGCGGCGGAAGTCGTCGATGAGCACGGTGCCACCGCTGCGGTTGTTGGTGAGCCAGTGCGTCCAGGGGTCCTTCAACTCCTGCATGCGGAGCATCGGCGGCTTCGACGCGTCGGGCTGGTGGCAGTGGCGGCAGTCGACGATCGTGTTCTTGAGATCTTCGTCGTCGTAGAGGGTGACGCCCTTCCAGTTCTTCTCGACCGCAAGCGTGAGAATGTCGCCGGGCTTGCACGACTTCGTCAGCGAGCAGGCGATCTCGAACTTCACCAGATAGAACGTGAGCTTGTTCGTGCCCGGATCTTCGGCGGCGACCTCGACGAAGGTCTCCCGCGCGCATACCCCATGATCACGTAGCCCGGGAGGCGCACTGCCTGGCCGGGGGGTGGCGTGAAGATGAAGGCGCGGGGGTTCGTCGCCGAGACGGCGCGCGCGACGAGCGAGCTCGAGTTGGCGAGCAGCGCGAAGCCAGGATTGCCCCCCGCGCTGTTCTGGCCGTCCTTCGAATCGTCCTGGAATTTCAGACCGAGCGCGTCGCGCAGCTCGACGAGCGAGCCGATGCTTGCGACCTTGGTCCCGCAAAACGCCTTCGTGACTGCGTTGTTGTCTCCCCGCGCGCAGACGGTCTGCGTCTGGGCCGCGCCCTTCGGAAGCTCCTCGAAGGGATCGGGCAGCACGTCGACCTTACTGTCGGTCGGGTCGTTCGAGACGTCGGTGGGGCCCGAGCTGGCCGGCATCGAAGTCGACGACGAATCGTCCCCCCCGATGCTCCCCGTGCAGGCCGCGGCGATTCCTGCTGCCGCGAGCACCGCGCCGAAGACCAAAACCGTCTGCTTCATGACAGGTGCCCCCCACAGCAATGACGGTGCCGACCGCGGTTCGAGGCCCGAACGCCGGATCGACCGGGGAAAATTCTGATATCGGGGGACGCGGTCCTAGACAGCCCCACGCTGGTAGCTTTGCTACCGGTTGCCATCACCCGCGGGCGGCAGGCAGCAGCCCGGAGAACCGAAGATCCGTCGGCGTCGATGTAGGCAAATCGCCCGCAGCCTTGCGCGACGGGGGGCCGCTGCGCGACCATCATCGAGAGCCTGCCTTATGTTGCATTCCGAGCTGCTGGCCCAGATCCCCCTCTTCGACACCCTCGCGGCCGAAGACCTCGAAGCGCTCGCGAACCGTATGACGGAGCGCAAATTCCAGGCCGGAACCCGCGTCTTCGACAAAGGAGACACGGGGTCGAGCATGTACGTCGTCCTCTCGGGCGCCGTGCAAATCTTCCTGCCTGGCGCCGAGAACGAGCCACGCGTCGTGCTCAAAGACGCACGAACGGGCGAGTATTTCGGCGAGCTCTCCCTCTTCGACGACAAGCCGCGCTCGGCGAGCGTCGAGGCCACGGTCGATACGACGCTGCTCGAGCTCACCCGTGAGGAGTTCGGCGATCACCTCTCGAAGTCGAAGAACGCCGCGATGACGATCCTCGCGGAGATGGCCGAGCGCCTCCGCGAGACGAACGCGATGCTCTCGCAGCGCGCCGCACGCGACGTCGTGAAGGAGTTCGAGGAGAACCTCACGTGGGGCCAGCGCCTTGCGGACAAGGTCGCCGAGCTCAACGGAAGCTGGTCCTTCATCCTCTTCCTGCTGGCCCTCACGGCGGCGTGGTCGGCCGCGAACCAGTGGCTGCCCAAGCCGTTCGACGAGTACCCGTACCAGTTCTACAACCTCGCGCTCGCCATCCTCGTCGCGCTGCAGGGGCCGCTCATCGTCATGAGCCAGAACCGCCAGACGATGAAAGACCGCGCGACGGCGGAGACCGACTTCCGCGTCAATCTGAAGAACGAAGTCGGAATCGAGGGTTTGCTCCGCGAGGTCGGAGCGCTCCGCGCCGAGACGACCAAGCGCCTCGAGGTGCTGGAGCGCATGATGCGCAGCGATCGCCTGCGAGCCGAGATCCCCGCAAAGAAGCCGGGCGGGCCGCTCGGTCCCTCCTGAGCTTGCTCGTCGCCCGTGCTCGCGTGCGACGACCGACCGTCTGCGCTAGGACGACGGTAGGAGCGAAGCCGCGATGGATGAACCGACGCGACAGGAAACCGAAGCGCCCGAGCTCGTCGAAACGCTCGCGGCTTCGCGCGCAGCCTTCGTTCGTTTCGTGAGGCCGCGCGTCGAGAGCGACGCCGCGGCGGAAGAGATCGTGCAGTCAGCCTTTCTCAAGGGCTTCGAACGCGGCGGCTCGCTCCGTGACGACGAGAGCGCAACAGCGTGGTTCTACAGGATTCTCCGAAACGCCATCGTCGATCATTGGCGACGGCGTGACGCCAAGGGCCGTGCGCTCGAGACACTCGCGGCCGAGCTTCCAGCGTCGTTCGAGGATGCGCAGCTCGACGATCGGAACCGTGCTTGCGGATGCGTTCGCGCACTGACCACGGGGTTGAAGCCCGAATATCGCGAGCTCCTCGAAAAGGTCGACGTCGACGGCGTCTCCGTGCCCGACGCTGCAGGCCAGCTCGGCATCACCGCGAACAACGCCGCGGTTCGGCTCTATCGCGCGCGGCAAGCGCTCAAGAAACGCGTCGAGGACACGTGCCGATCCTGCGCATCGCACGGTTGCGTCGACTGCACCTGCGCGCACTGACGAGCTCGAGCTGCGGACGCGACGAGACGCGACGAGACAAGCGCACGAGCAGAGCGGCACGAAGCGTGTAAGCCACGATCCTTTGGCGCGTCAGCACGGGCCAAAGCGAGGCAAACATGCACACGCCGCACCCTGGCCACGCGTGGCACGAGCGAACGCAAAAACCAGAGCGAGAGGCCCCGAAGAAGCATGTCCCACGCGTTCCGTCGACCGAGACGGAATGGACCTGCCCCATGCATCCCGAGGTGGTGCAGAACCGCCCCGGCTCGTGCCCGAAATGCGGGATGGCCCTCGAGCCGAAGGCGTTCCGCGAAGAGGCCGGTGAGGACCGCGAATACGTCGACATGAAGAAGCGCCTCGTCGTCTCGGCGGCGCTGTCGATCCCGCTGTTCCTCCTCGCCATGAGCGACCTGCTCCCGTCGGATCCGGTGGGACGTGCGCTCTCGCCGCGCGGGCTCGTTCTGCTCGAGCTCGTGCTCGCGACGCCGGTGGTCGTGTACGGCGCGAAGCCGTTCTTCGAGCGCGCCGTGCTCTCGCTGAAGACGCGCAGCCTCAACATGTTCACGCTGATTGGCCTCGGCATCGCCGCCGCCTATGGCTACAGCCTCGTCGCCGCGCTCCTGCCGAGCTTGTTTCCGCCGGCGATACGCGATCACCGCGGAACGGTCCCCGTGTACTTCGAGGCCGCCGCCGTCATCACCACGCTCGTTCTCGTGGGACAGGTCATCGAGCTTCGAGCGCGCACCAGAACGAGCCATGCGATCCGCGCGCTGCTCTCGCTTGCACCGAAGAAGGCGCGACGCGTGCGCGATGGCCACGAGGAAGACGTTCTCGCCTCCGGCCTCGCGATCGGTGACGAGCTTCGCGTTCGGCCGGGAGAGCGCGTCCCCACCGACGGCACCATCCTCCAGGGCGACTCGTCGATCGACGAATCGATGATCACGGGCGAGCCGATCCCCGTCGATCGCTCGCCAGGCGATCGCGTGACCGGAGGCACATTGAACGGCGACGGCGCTCTACTCATGCGCGCCGACCAAGTCGGCGAAGACACACTGCTCGCGAAGATCGTGGCGCTGGTGGCCGAGGCTGCGCGTTCGCGTGCACCCGTGCAAAAAACCGTGGACCGCGTGAGCGCATGGTTCGTTCCCGCGGTCATCGCCGTCGCCGTGATCGCCTTCGTGCTCTGGTTGCTCGTCGGCCCCGAGCCTCGCCTTCCTCACGCACTCGTCGCCGCCGTGTCGGTGCTCATCATCGCCTGTCCTTGTGCACTCGGCCTCGCGACACCGATGTCGATCATGGTGGCGACGGGAACGGGCGCGCACGCCGGCGTGCTCGTCAAGAACGGAAGCGCACTCGAAACACTCGCACAGGTCACAGCGCTGGTGGTCGACAAGACCGGCACGCTCACCGAGGGCAAGGCGCGCGTGCACGAGGTGTTCATCCCAGAAGGAGAAGATCGCGACGCCGTCGTCCGACTCGTCGCGATGGCGGAGCTTGCCAGCGAACATCCTCTCGCACGTGCCGTCGTGGCCGATGCGCGCGAGCGCGGCCTGGACTTGGGAAGTCCACACGAGGGCGCCGCGCGCGCCGTGCGAGGCAAAGGGGTCGTCGCCGAGCTGACGATCGATGGGCGAGCGCGCGAAATCCTCTTCGGAAGTCCCGCGCTGCTCTGCGAGCGGTCGGTCGAGATTCCAGAGAGTGCCGTCGCGAAGGCCGAGTCCTTGCGTCAGAACGGCGCGACCGTCTCCTTTGCGGCCATCGGCGGGCGCTGGGTCGGCCTCTGGGCCTTGCTCGACCCTGTCCGGAGCAACGCACGTACGGTGGTGCACGAGCTCGAACGCCGCGGGATCCGCGTGGTGATGCTGACGGGAGACGCTCGAACGAGCGCGCGCGCCGTGGCCCGTCATCTCGACCTCCACGAAGCGGACGTCTTCGCGCAGGTGCTTCCCGAGGACAAAGCCGTGATGGTCGAGCGGCTCGCGGAGCGCGGCAACGTGGTCGCGATGGCGGGCGATGGCATCAACGACGCGCCCGCTCTTGCCGCTGCCGATGTGGGCATCGCCATGGGTACGGGCACCGACGTCGCCATCGAGAGCGCCTCGGTCATCCTCGTCAAAGGCGACCTGAAGGGGATCTCGCGCGCGTTCCGTCTCGGCCACGCCACGATGCGGAACATCCGCGAGAACCTGATTCTCGCCTTCGGCTACAACGCGCTCGCGATCCCGATCGCAGCGGGAGTGCTCTACCCGCTGTTCGGGTGGCTGCTGAGCCCGATGATCGCGGCGGCGGCGATGAGCTTCAGCTCGGTGTCCGTCATCGCCAACGCGCTCCGTCTGCGCCACGCGCTTGCCCGCCCCGAGACCACAGGCTAAGACCCGCGCCACGTCACGAGGCGGGAAGTCGGTGTGAATCCGACGCGGTGCCGCCGCTGTAACCGGGAACTCTTCGAACGATCAGGAACCGATTGCCCACTCCGGAATCCGGGGGAAGGCTGTTCGAAGGGGACGATCCGGGAGCCAGAAGACCTCTCGTGCCGAACGCCGTGCCCCCCACGCCGCGCGAGCCACGCGGCAGGAGTTCCAAACGTGAGGTCTAAATCCGTCTTCGTGGTCGCGCTGTCTCTGGCGTGCGCGTGCGTATCCAGCGCAGCCCTGCTCGCCTGTTCCTCGTCGGACGCAGGAACTTCCGCGGACGAAAAGGACGCAGCCATCTCCCTTGGGGACGCCGGCTATCTCGACGTCGACGTGCCTGACGGCGACAAGCCCCGCGTCGACGGCGGCTTCGAAGGCCCCGACGGGGGCGTCATCCGCGAAGACCGCTTCATCACCGAGGTCGTCTCCTTCACGCCCGGGGAGTGCGCCGGTTTTGGTCTCACGAAGATGCCCGGCGTCGTCGAAGGGCCCCCCGTCGGTGGAGGCGAGCTGGCCGGCAGCCTCGACGTGGTCTCCTTCGGCAAGGGCGGCGAGATGATCGTCGGCTTCGGCGAAAACGCGATCGTCGACGGCCCCGGTGTCGACTTCATCGTCTTCGAAAACGCCTTCTGGGCCGGCGGCAATCCGAACGCCCCATCCGCCGACCTCGCCGAAGTGAGCGTGAGCGAAGACGGCACGACGTGGAAAACCTTCACGTGCACGGACGGCACCGC
This sequence comes from Labilithrix luteola, assembly GCF_001263205.1. GTDB lineage: Bacteria > Myxococcota_A > Polyangia > Polyangiales > Polyangiaceae > Labilithrix > Labilithrix luteola. The sequence goes on along the minus strand of NZ_CP012333.1, from coordinate 7,960,278 downwards.
GCCTCCCTTCGGTGACTGCGCGGGCTGGCACCCGGTCTACTCGTCGCCGTCGAACGGCATCTCGCCGATCGACCCCGCCAAGGCCGGAGGCGACCAATACGACATCGGCAAGCTCGGCCTGACCACGGCGCGCTTCGTGAAGATCCGCGACCTGGGCACGCAAGCCTGCCCTTCCACACCGAACCGCCCCACGACCGTGGGCTTCGACCTCGACGCGATCTCCATCGTGAACGCGAAGCTCCCCTGACGAGCGCGGTCGTGAGGGAGTGTAAGGTCTGCCGCAAGGCCGCGTTCTTTCGACATGAACGGACGTTGGAGCATCGTTTTGCACCCCCGCTCGTCCAACGAAACAATCCATTGCACGCCCGGCCAGCGTTCCGGGCTATGCTCCCGCTCGTTTTCCGGGAAAGAGACTGAACCAAGGAGCCTTGCCGTGAATCGAACCGGCCTTTCTACCTCGCTTGCCGTCGTCGTCGTTGCAGCGTCTGCCTTTGTCACGGGCTGCGGAAGCAAAGACCAGACGCCTGCGCAGCAGCCGCAGGCCAACGCCAATGGCTACTACGGGCAGCAGCCGGGTGCTTACCCGCAGCAGCCGGGCGCGTACCCGCAGCAGCCGGGTGCTTACCCGCAGCAGCCGGGCGCGTACCCGCAGCAGCCGGGTGCTTACCCGCAGCAGCCGGGCGCGCAGCCTGGCGCGCAGCCCGGAACGGCCCCCGCGGCGTCCGGCGGTCTGCAGATCCCCGGCTTCCCCCCGGCCGGCGGCGGTGGCACGGCGTCGGGCGGTACCGCCCAGGCGATCGACCCGAACCTCGCGGCGCTCGCGACCGGCCCGCTCGGCATGTTCGCCAACACGGAAGCCCCCGGCATGGCCAAGGACGGCCCGATCCTCGCCGGCAACTTCCAGGAAGGCCAGACGCTCGAGGGCACGTTCACGTTCCAGCCGGGCAAGTGCTACACGCTCCTCGCCACCGGCGCGGGCATCTCGGCGCTCCAGGTCGAGATGCAGTACGTCACGCCCCTTCCGGGTCTCGCGCCGAGCATCGGCAAGAGCTCGCAGACGGGTTCGCAGGTCTCCATCGGCGGCAAGGCCAACTGCCTCCGCCCGCTGAGCCCCTTCCCCGCGAACGCCAAGTTCATCGTTCGCGCGAACAAGGGCGCGGGCCTCGCGGCGGCGCAGCTCTACTCGAAGTGAGTCGTTGCCCCGGGCGTACCGGTCGCTGACACCGGGGACCTGCGGGCACAAAAAAAACCCATGGCGGCGTGGCGAAAGCTGCGCCGCTTTGCGTTTGTGCTCCTTCCCTTCTCGTTCGCTTTCAGTGCGCGTGGCGCTCGATGAACATCGGCACCGCGAGCGCGAGAGCTGCGGCGAAGAGGGCGAGCATGACGATGATGGCGTACTGGCCCATGTTGGTATGTGCTGCGGTTTGGACGGGTTCCATGACGGCACCCCGCCACGAAAACCAAGCATCGGATGTGCCGAGAATCGCCCATCCCTCAACTCCCTCTTGACGGCCGGCCCAACCCTGTCGACTGTCAGCACCGTCCATGCTCGACATCGCCTTCATTCGCCACAACACCGACCTCGTCCGCGCCGCGATCACGAACAAGCGCGTGGATCTCGACCTCGACGCCCTTCTCGCCGCCGACAAGGAGCGCCGTGAAGTGCTCGCGAAGCTCGAACAGAGGCGCGCGCGCAAGAACGAGATCGCGAGCCTGATCCCGAAGGCGAGCAAAGAGGACCGGCCGAGGCTCATCGAAGAGGGCAAGGCCGTGAAGCTCGAGGTCGAGCAACTCGAGCCGGCGGTCGCGCAGGTGCAGAAGACCTTCGACGGTCTGATGCTGCGCGTGCCGAGCATTCCGCGGCCGGAAGTCCCGATCGGCGTGGGCGAGGAAGACAACGTCGAGATCCGAAAGGTCGGCACGCCCCGCGAGTTCGCCTTCAAGCCGAAGGATCACGTCGAGCTCATGACCCTCCACAAGATGGTCAACTGGGACGGCCCGCGGAAGTTCGCCGGTGGCCGCTCGTATGCCCTCACCGGCACGGGCGCGCTCCTCGAGCTCGCGGTCACGCGTCTCGCGGTCGACACGCTCGTCGAGCGCGGCCTCACGATCGTCGTTCCGCCCGTCATGGTGAAGGAGCGCGCGATGGTCGGCACGGGCTTCTTCCCTCTCGGAACGGAAGAGGCCTACGCCATCACGGCCGACGAGCTTTACCTGGTCGGCACCAGCGAAGTCCCGCTCGTGTCGCTCCACTGCGACGACACGCTCGATCCGGCGCAGCTGCCGATTCGATACGCCGGGATCTCGAACTGCTTCCGTCGTGAGGCAGGCGCGTACGGCAAGGACACGAAGGGCCTCTACCGCGTGCACCAGTTCACGAAGGTCGAGCAGGTGATCTTCTGCGTGCCCGACGAGGAGGTCGCCGAGAAGGAGCACTACCAGCTCCTCGGTAACGCCGAAGCGATCCTCGCGAAGCTCGAGATCCCCTACCGCGTGGCCATCGCCTGCACGGGCGAGATCGGCCTCGGCCAGACGCGCAAGCACGAGGTCGAGTCGTGGATGCCGGGCCGCAACGACGGCAAGGGCGCCTACAACGAGACGCACTCCTGCTCGACGCTCGGCGACTTCCAGGCGCGTCGGTCGAACATCCGTCTGCGCATGCCCGACGGCTCGCTCGGTTACCCCTACACGCTCAACAACACGGCGATCGCGAGCCCGCGCATCCTCATCCCGCTGCTCGAGAACCACCAGAACGCCGACGGCTCGATCACGCTGCCGAAGGCCCTCGTGCCGTACATGAACGGAGTGGAAGTTCTTCGTCCGAAGGTCTGAGCGCGCTCAGCGACGGAACGGAAAGCGGCGATGTGCCCCCGTCGACGGCGGGGGCGACGGCGGGGGCGACGCCGAGGGTGAAGCCGACGGTGAGGCTTTGCTCCGGTCTCGCCCGCGCACGCCTTCGTCGCGTTTGACGAGATCGGCCGCGGGCTGCGTGGCCACCGCTCGGCGCACGTCCGGCGTGTCTTCCGGCGAACTGTGCAGCATGAAGAAGAGAGTCACCGGCACGAGCACCGACACGCTCGCGACCACGGCGACGATGAGGCCGTAGCGAGGACCACGGAAATCCACGTCGTGGAGGCTCGGCTCGCGCGCCCCTGAGCCCGAGAACGAGTCAGACGGCGAACCGGAGGGAGCGTCGCGCGGAATCGCTGCCGCGGCGCTCGAGGCAAGGCTTCCCGCGAGGTTCCGCTCACCGCTTCCACTTTGCGGGCTCTGCGCGACGCGCAGCCCACTGTCGGAGGCCGGCAAGCCCGCATGGAGGGTCGCCGCCACGGCGAGCCCGCCCATCGAGGCGCCGCCTCCGATGACGTGATGCGGATGAGGAGCGACGGCGGCGACGGACGCACTGGCGCTCGCATCGAGGACGCGCCGAAACGGTGCGTCCGACATGACAGACGTTCGGCTGATCTCTTCCTCCTCGTCTCCCTTCGAGATTCGGTCGGAAGCGATCACACGCAGCATGTTCGTGAGCGGCGCCGGAGCTTCGGCGGTCACGACACTGTCGTCTTCGGTTCCCGGCATACGCGCAGGCCGCTCGCTCTCGGGCAAGGCGATGGCACGATCGAGCGGCGAAATGCGGCCCGCGAGAGGCGGGTTGTTCCGAGCGAGAGGCGGACCGAGCGACGTGATGCTGTCGTCGTCGAGGTCGACCGGCGGTCCGCGCGTGGTGATGCTCTCTTCTGCGTCGTAAGCATCGGGCGCGTTCGACGCCGCCTTCTGCGCGGGATGAGGCCGCCCTCCGACCGTCGTGCGTGCCTCGCGAATCGCACTCGCAGTGTCGTCTTCGATGGCTCCGGCCATGAGCGCCGCGATCGCCTCGGAACGTTTCGGCGCCATCGCTGTAATGCTGTCCGGCTCTTGATCCGCGGGGAGCGGATCGGGCGGTGGCGACGGTTGCGGGCGACTGCCCGCGGCAGGCTTTGGAGCCGGTGCTCGCGCGGCGGCCGCGAGAATGGCCGAGATCTCGCCCGGAACCGTCTTCACCTCGGTCTCGTCGAGAAGCTCTTCCTCACGTTGCGGCGCATCTCGGATCTCGACGCGCGCGGGCGGCACGAAGAGAAACGACGGAGGCAGATTCCCGCGCGGAGCCGTCGCCGTGACGTCGTCCTCGGTATCGCCGAGCTTGGGTAACGCGTTCGCGATCGCAGGCCGTTTCGTGGCGGTCGCGGTCTCCTCGAGCTCCTCGTCGTCACTCAGGACCGGCGGACCAAGCTGAGCGGACGTCGTGTCGTCGGCATCGTCGACATCGACGCGGATCTCGCTCGACGAGTCCTCCGACAAAACGCCCACGCGTCAATTCTACTGAGGTGGCATCCGGAAGCCTAGCCGTTGGGACGCGAAGTCCCTTCTCCTCGCCCGACCCGCACACGTCCCCCCACCGCGAGCACGCCGAGTCGCCCGGCGCCATCGGCAAATTTTCTCGACGTTTCGCGCACACGTGGTTGACCGCGCGCTCAAGGCCCGGTATCGATGCATCTGCCTGGTGCGGTAGCCAAGTGGTTAGGCAACGGTTTGCAAAACCGTTATACGTCGGTTCGAATCCGATCCGCACCTCTGAGTGGCCCCGAGTTTCGGGGCCTTTTTCGTTTTGTGGCCAGCAGACGATGGCGAAGAGATGCCATCGGGGAGCGCCGCGACGTCACTCGAGCGTCAGCCACCTGACCGAGCGGAGGCCCTGCGTGGGCGTCATGCCGAACTGCTCTCGGAAGACGCGGCTCAGGTGGGCGCTGTCCGCGAAACCGGCGGAGGCCGCGGCGACGCTCAGACTCGCGCCCTGCTCCACGGCGGCGAGGGCGCGCCGCAAACGCTTCCACCGAAGATAGGCGCGCATCGGGAGCCCGACGTCACGCGCAAAAGCGTGGCGCATCTGCCGCGGCGAGAGCCCTGCGGCGTGGGACAGGCTCGCGAGGTCGGCGTGGTCGGAGCCATCGAGATAGGCCGTCATTCGGCGCGTCGCCGGATGGCGCGGCTTCGGTGGCTGGCGGAGCGCCACGGCGGAGAGGATGGATCGGATGAGGGCGCGCGCCTGCTCGGGCGTGGGATCGCGAGGAACGGTCACGTCGAGCGTGTCCCGTCGCCAGGTCTCGCACCGAGGCTCGGCATGGCGAGCGAGCTCCCGGCTCGACGCGTCGTCTCCGTCGAGGAACAGGATAGCACCGTGGGTGCAGGCGCCGTGTCCATGGGTCACCCGCGGGGGAATGACGGCTGCCCGGGCGCGAATGCGTCCGCCGACACCATCCTCGACCTCCACCCCGCCCGGCGCGACGAGGATCTGAGCGGCGTGATGCGCGTGCCGGCTCGCGGCAACGAGGGGGCCGACGTAGAGCATGCGCGCTCCCCAAACGAAGACCAGCCGTCCGAGCTCACGAGCCGTATGCGCCAGCGGTGCCACCGTCCTTCGCATGGCCTTCGTCGGTAAGACTCGAAAGCGCAGCTGCCAAGGTCATCGCGCCTCTCGTCGCTCCGGAGGCGCGAGGCCTCGTGCGCGAGCGCCTAGAGCTTACGACGAGCTCGCGCTCGCACGCTGGCGAGGGTCGCGACGGCCGCGAGGAGGAGCATGCCTCCGAGCCTCGTGCGCGAACCAGCGTTCGGCACCGTGCGACAACCACATCCGCTATCGGAATCTCCGCTCGACGCGGTCGCGCTGTCGGTCTGGCCGTCGGGGGGCCCTGCCTCGGGTGACCCACCCGTGGATCCTCCACCATCGGGAGGCGATGTGCCACCGCCTGCGTCGGGCGGAGCGTTGCCGAACTCGTAGGCCCCGGGATCGATCGGGCCGACCGCGGCGCGCGCGACGGTGTGCGTCGGGTGCTCGTACTGCTGGGTCGGCAGAAGGTCGGGATTGGCCAGATCGACGCCGTGATCGATGCAGGGCGATCCCGCCCCGAGGTGGTAGTCGAAGCTCGCGGCGTCCACGAGCTTTGCGTTGGCCACGGTGTCGACGCAGTTGCCCTGGAGCTTCGAGCTCGCCTGCGTCGACACGGTCGCTTGACCGAGGAGCACGTTGTTCGCGACGAGCGCAGGCTCCGTCACCCCATTGGCGATGTTGACGATCGTGCCGCCGTTGGCTCGATCGTTGACGACGGTGTTGTGCACGAAGAACAGGTGCTGGTCGGCATTCGAGGTTCCCTCTTCGCCATACGCGAGGACCGTGGGGTTCTCCGTTTCCGCACTCTGTTCGATCAGGTTGCCGATGACGTACGTGAGGCCGCCGTTCGGGAAGTCGAGCTCGTAGCTCGCCGTCGAACCAGCTTCGTCGGTGAGTCGATTGTAGAGGATGCGATTGATGCGAGCGCGCGACTTGAGGAGGTGGCCCACCTTCGCACCGTGCGAATACGAGCTCTGCATGGTCACCGAGCCGTAGGCGCCGAGATAGAGATTGTGGGAGTACCCGTCACCGAAGCCGTTCTGTGCGAACTCGCTCTGCTCGATGAGGACGCTGCCCTCCCCGTCCTTCGCGGGGGATCCGAGAATGCCGTTCTCGTTGTCGTGGAAGTAGACGCCTCGGACGACGAGGTCCTTTCCTTGATGGCGGATGCCGGCGCCGTTGTTGTCGGGGACCTTCGCGCCGTAGATCTCCAGGTTCTCGAACGTGACGTGATCGGCTGCGACGACGTAGACGCCCTTGCCCGCGGCGTTCTTGCCGGCGGCGTCGATCTTCGGCCGCCCGTTCACTCCGCGAAGCGTCAGTCCGTCCGTCGACCAGGAGCAGACGTCCCCTTGGTAGGTGCCCGCGGCGTCGATCTCGATGACGTCGCCCGGTGCTGCTGCCGCAATCGCTGCGCACGGAGCGGCGTGCATCTTCCCGGGGCCGACCGTCAGCGTTCCCGCCGCGGCGATCGAGGGAATGAAAACGAGGAATGCCGAAAGCCCCACGCAACAAGCCAGGAATCGCATCGCCACGCGATGGTACCGTGCAAACGGCCGGCGGGGCGAATCGAACGCAGCTCAGAATCGCATCTGGAGAGAGGCGGCAGCGCCACGCGTCGTGGGAGCAACCGACACCGCGACGTCGGGCGACGCCGCTGCCGTACCATAAGCCGCCCGATAACCGTGCTCGAGCGGCGATTCGACGAGAAACGCCGCGAGACCGCCGCCGAGCATCGCTGCGCCGCCGGCGATGAGGGCCACGGACCACGCTTGCTTCGAGTCGTTCTCGAGATTGCCGGCGCCCGAAGCGAGTGCCGCGCCTGTCCCCGCCGCGATACCGCCGACGATGACGCTCGCCACGCCACCGACTTTTCGTGCGGTGCGCGATCGTTCCGCCATGGCAGCCCAGCGTGCCTCGAGCTCGCGCGGCGAGAGCGTGCTCGCATTCCGAGCGAAGACCTCCGTGGGAGTCGACGAAAAGAGGCTCACGAGTCCGCTCGTCGCGACGGCAATGCCACCAATCCAGAGCACCTGGCCGTACGACTGGTGATACGACGCGTCCGCGAGAACACCGGCAGCGATCGACCCCACACCGGTGAGAACGAGTCCGCCGCCCGTCGCGAGCCGAACCGTGCGCGCGTCCTCGCCGATGACGCGGAGCATGCGCCTCGCGAATGCGCCGTCGTCCGTAGGAATCGCTCCTGCGTCGCCCGACGGGGTCGCAACGACCGGCGCCGGTGGAAGCGGTGCAGGCTCCGCGGCTGTGGCCGGAGGAGGAAGAGGCTCGACGGTTTGCGCCTCCGGTGGAGGCGGTTCGGAGGGCACCGTCTGCGCGCTGGCGAGCGACGTCACCGAGAGCGCGAGAAGCACGAACGAGGCCGCAACGACTCGAGGAGACATCGACCGCCATTAGTCGGCAGTCGTCAGGGGCGTGTCAATCGTGCGGCGAGAAGGGGGCACCCCGTCGCGGTCCACGCCACGCAACGATGGCCATTGCCGCGGAGAGGCGCGATGGGTAGGACTCGCGCATGACGCCCCCTACTCGCTCCCGCGCCGATCTGCTGGCCCTTCTGCCCGAAGATCGCGTCGGTGTCGTCGACCAGCTCGAGCCCATCAACATCGGTCTCTCGGGTGCGGGCGTCTGGGCCGTGCACGCGTCGCGTGGCGAGTACATCCTTCGCATCCAGTCGCCCGAGCTGAACGAGTCTGCGTTCTTGCAGCACCTACGCGTGCAGCGACGCGCAGCGGAAGCGGGCGTTGCACCGGAGGTGGTTCACGTCGACGAAGGCGCGCGGGCCGTCGTCTCGCAGCGCGTGAGCGGCATGCCGATGGGCGCCGCACTGGGCAATCCGACTCAGCGGGAGCGACTCTTCGCGTCCATCGTCGACCGTTTGCGCACGTTGCATTCTCTCGATGCGACCGGCATCGAAGCGAGCTCACCGCTCGCGTACGCGCGCAAGGCTTGGGAGGCGGCGCGTGGTCGACCGGGGTTCCCAGGATGGGCGGCGTCGCTCGCGCCAACGTTCGACGCCATCGGCAAGACGCTCGACGCCGATCCGCGCTCCGTCGTGAGCCACAACGACGTCAATCCCACGAACGTCATGTGGGACGGAACGCAGACATGGCTCATAGACTGGGACGTCGCGGCGCTCGGACACCCCTACTACGACCTCGCCACGCTCGCGCTGTTCCTGCGACTCGAAGACGGCGCAGCGCTCGATCTCGCTGCTCTTCATGACGGCGCGCCGCTCGATGAGAAGTCTCGAGCGAGCTTCCGTGCGCTCCGCACGTTGGTTGGCCTGCTCACCGGGTTCACCTTCCTCGGTCTCGTCGACGATCTGAACGTACGTCCTGCGAAAGAGCGTTCCGACGCACCGACTCTCACCGACGTCTACGCCGCGATGCGCGCACGCGAGCTCGACCCCCAAACAGCGTTCGGCCAGGCATCGATGGGGCTCGCGTTGCTCGCCGAGAGCATTCCGGCGTAGCGCTCTTCGCACCGCGAAGCGTGAGTCTCGCCACGAAGTTGCTCGCGAGCTCGACGCAAGCGGCGCTAGATCGAGCGTATGCAATTCGTCGATCTCGAAACCGCCAAGGCTGCAAGTGGACTTCGGCTCGTCGTGGCCGGCGGATTTCCCAGTCCATGGTCCGTGGCGGCCAAAGCGATCTTCCAAGTGAAGAAGGTCCCGTTCGTGGCGGTGCGCTACCGCGCGCCCGGAACGGAGATCTGCGCGTGGACGGGAACGTACAACGCGCCCGCTGCCCTCTACGACGCCGAGCCCGTACGAAGCGGCTGGGCCGAGATCCTCGAGCTCGGAGAGCGCCTCGCCCCCGAGATGCCGCTCGTCCCGAGCCATCCCGAGGCGCGCGCGCGCATGTTCGGCTACGGCCACGAGCTCATGGGCGAGGGCGGGCTCCTGTGGTCGATGCGTCAGTACGCGATCGATGCGGGGCTAGCGAGCAGCGGTGAGAAAGGCTTCCCGCTCGTCGCGTCGAAGTACCTCGCGCCGCGCTACGGCTGGGCAGAGGGCTGTGGGCCGCGCGCACGGGCACGCTTCCACGAAGGGCTCGCCGTGCTGGACGGGCTGCTGCGCTCGGGAAAGCCGTGGCTCCTCGGTGACACGTTCACTGCGCTCGACATCTACGCGGCGAGTGCGATGGCGGTCATTGCGCCTCTCCCCGAGAAGGATTGCGCGATGCTCCCGCCGCTTCGCCAGACCTTCGAGTGGCTGCGAGGCGACACCGGCAACGCGATCACGCCCGCGCTCCTCGCCCATCGCGCGCGCGTACACGAGATGCATATGCCGCTGCCCCTCGACGTCTGATTCTCAGAACCGACGCACGCCGAGCACGCGCGTGTGCACGGTTCGCTGCGGGGTTGCCCCGAGGTCGGCGATGTCGAACTTGCCGACCTCGTACGTCATCCACACGTCGCCTTCCGTTCCGCCGCGAGGATTGGCGATGGCGGGCGTTTGCACGGGAACAGGCGAAAGGTCCCCCTTCGAGACGATCGTTCCCGGCGCACTTCCGCTCGGCAGCGTGACGTCCGAGGACACCTCGATGCGAAGCTCGACGCCCTTTGCGCCGCGCATCGCCAGACGCTTATCTCGCAGCTTTTCAGCGGCGAGCGCGCGAACCGGCGCCCATCGCGCATCGCTGCCGCTCGACCCGAGGCGCACGTCGAGCACGACGCCCTCCGCGTTGGCGGTGATCACGAACACGGCCTTCGACTTCACCGGCGTCGCCGACTCGCGCGTCGCTTCGGAGAGCGCATTGACGGCAGGTCCTTCGGGTCCGAGTCCGATCGCGGTGTCGCGCTCGGCAACCGCGTCACGCAGCGACTGCTCGACGCGACGCTTTCCGTCTTCGATCGTCCACTCGCGCGTCGGTCGCCCGTCGTCGTGAGGCGCCTCGACCGCCCCAGGTCGAAGGAACGGATTGCCTGCCCCCGATGCGTTCAGGCCGAGCGAGGGCCCACCGAAGGTCACGCCTGATCCGACAGGCGCCGGAGTCTCGGTGGTGGGCTCTGACGCTCGCGCCTCGCCTTCCGTCGGCCTCGTGCTCGGAGCGGGTGCGTGCGTCGAAGGACTCAGTTCGCGAGCGGGACCGACCGACGCTACCTCTTCGCGCCCCGGGACCTCGGGTTGCGCTGGCGGGACCTCGATGAGTTCGATGACCGGCTCCGGCGAGGGTGGAACCTCGGGCGTCACCGCTGCAACGGGGCGGTAGGGCTTCGGTGCCAGCGCGAGCAACGCGCCGAGGATCAGAAGGTGGACGCCAAGCGCGATCGCGAACGACACGCTCGAGGGCGACATTCTGAACGTAAAGGATTTCCGCATCCCATCCCCCGAACCACGATAGCGCTAGAGGCGCTCTGTCATGGTTTGCCTGAAGCAGTGTTCTCATTCCCCCAGCTCGACTCGTTCGAACGAGGGCGGACGTTGCAGAACGTTGCGTCCCGTGGAGCGCGCGTCCACCGTCCGAGTCTTCGAATCCGGCCAGGGAGGCTCATCGCAGCTCTGCGAAAGCGCGCAGGCCTGAGGTCGTCGAGCACGAGGTGATGCGGGGCATTCCACGGTTCTGGTAACGTACCGACCGTGCAGTCGGCTCGTACGTTCGTGGGAGTTGCCCTCCCCTTCATCGTCGTTTTCGTCTCTGCTTGCAGCCTCTTCACGTCCCTCGACGGCCTCACGACGCCGGTGACGGAGTCGCCTCTCGACGAATCCGATGCCGCAGAGCCGAGCCAGGCCGATGCCACGACGGCCGACGCAGCCAACGAGACTGGCGCCAGCGACGCGGACGCTCCCTCGTGGTGTGCGACACACCGAGGCGACGCGGGATTCTGCGAGGACTTCGACGAGAGCGAGGTTCTGCCTTTCGGTTCGATCGTCGAAACGCACGGCAAGATCCGGCGCGACGACATCACCTCGAGCTCCCCTCGCTTCTCGCTCGCGGCGTCGGCCGACGCACTGGTCGACGCCGGCCAGGTCGAGACGTACGTCGGTTACACGGCCCCCAAGGTCGACGCTGTCATCGCGGAGGTCACGGTCGACGTTCGGCTCGACCTCGCGACCGACGGCACCTTCAGCGATCAGCAATTCCTCAAAGTGAACGTCGCGAAGGACGGCAAGCAGTGGCAGGTCGGCGTCGGAGCGGCCGGGAGCGCGAAACGCCTCTTCGTCTTCCAGTACGACGTGACCGCCAACAAGTACTCGCAGCCCTTCACGCCGGCGACGAGTGTGCCGATCGGCCAGTGGTTCACACTCGGGCTCAAGCTCACCATCACAGAAGCGGGTAAGGCCGTCGTCGACACCACGTTCAACGGCGCGCCCTGGGCCAGCTCCGTTGCACTGACACCGCCCATGGCGAACGGTCAGATGACGGGCATGTTCGGCATCACGTATGCGCCCGGCGGCACGCACCCGGCGTTCGCGAACCACGTCGACAACGTCGTCTTCGACGTGCGCTGACGGCGCCTCAGATGCCGTAAGCCTTCTCGTACGAGCGCGGAATCGAGGGGGGATGGTCCTCCTCGAGGTCTCGCTCGATCTGCTCTTTGAGGGCCGGCCAGACCTTGCTGCTCACGCGACCGATGGCTTCGAGATCGCCACGCAGGCGCCCCTGCCATTCGCGAGCGACGTCGACGTCGTGGAGCTTTTCGTCCCGCTCGACGCCATGGAGAGCCTCCGCGTCCGTGCGCAGATCGCCCATGTAGCGGTCGATCCAGTTGATCTCCTTGCCGAGCAGTCGTCGGAACTGGTTGCGGTCGCGCCAGAGCCCGTTGGGGCTGCCCGCGTCGGGCTCCGGTTCGGGCGCGCTGGGGTCGGGCTCGGAGGGCAGTGCGTCCACGCTCGTCTCTTCGAGGACGCGACGCTCGGCACGCTCGAGCTCGGGGATCCCGTCGAGTTGGGCGCGTCTTGCCGCGCCGTCCGGACGCCCATGGCCTACCCGCTTGTGGCATCCCGCAGCCGCGATCGCCAGGACGGCGACGACGAGGATCCGGCACATCGCGGGGCCACGCATCGCCATGGCCAGCTGCAAAGCACGCGCCTCCACGCCCGTATCTTCGGTCGGAACAGCGAGGTTCCTCCGCGGGCCACGTCACGTCGCGAACCGTCACACCGAACGGCGACGCCTCGCGGTCGGCGTCGCCGGAAAGCCCTCGCCCGATGCGGTGTTGCGCGAGCGGCAAGGAGGGGCATGCACCGTGCTTGAGCTGCGAGTATGTCCTCTTCGAACGAGCCGTCGTCGCGTCCCTCGCGCCCTTTGCCGCGCCCCTCCGCGGCTGCGTCCTCGTCGACCTCGAGCGCACCGCGACCGCGCCCCGCCGATGCCGATCGCGAAGCGCTCGCGATCGTCCAGCACGTCTCCGGACGGGTCGACGTCGCGCGGAGCCTCGTGCGCATCGCGAGTGCGCTCCTGCAGGCGCAGGCAGCCGCCGTTCTCCGAAGTTGCGCGGAGCGGGCGATGGCGGAGATCGCGGTTCGTGAGGACGGCGTTCGCGAGCGACTTCTCAGTGTCCAGCGGTTCGTCCGTGCCGCGACACGCGCGGCGGAAGACGCTGCCCGTCAGGCTGACGCACGCAAGCGCGCTGAAGGAGGCCGGGCCCCGGCGAGCGGTTCAGTGCCTCGAACCTGACGTTCGACGCGCACGACGTGCCGCCGCCAAACCGAGCGCGATCGCGATCCAACCCGCGCCACTCGCAACGCCATCCCCGAGAAGCCCCGTCGAGCATCGCAAAGCTCCGGCCCTTGCACGCGCGATGGCCCGAATCTCGTCGTCACTGCCGTCGTCGCTGCCATGGTCGTCAGGCCACGTCGGCGAGAGGTCGGCCGTCTTGCCTGAACCGCCGGCCGGGACTCCGGCATCCGCCGCGGCGAGCGGCGTGAGCGGGCGCGACACCGGCGGTGGCGTCGGCGGGGCAACCGACGTGTTCGACTCCGAACAACAGCGAAACCCCTGCTGGTAGGCGACGAACTCTTCGTTGTGGGCGCGGGTCGACGGCCGGCATCGAGCGCGAACAGGGCCCCAGTAGCCGCCCTTGAGAATCGACGAATAGCCCGTGGAGCGAACGGTTCGCGTCCACTCGTCGACGTTGCCTGTCATGTCATAGACGCCGAACGAGCTCTTGCATCCACCACGCGATCCCGAGGGCTCGCCTTGCCAAAGGCGATCGACCTCTTCACGCGCCGCGAGGCCGTCACGAATCGCGAATGCGTTCTCCCCGAATGGCCTCCATGCGCGGTCGACGACGCACGCGCTCGCGTCGCGGTCGAAGCCGTAGGGATAGGGCTTCGCGTCTTCGCCCTCGCACGCGAACGTCCACTCGTCTTCCGTGCAGAGACGCTTGCTCGTCTTCTTGCACATCGCTTCGGCCTCGTGGAACGTCACGACGACGAGCGGGTTCTCGCCGGCGACGTTCGGGAACTCGAAGCGATCCATGCAGAAATCGAGGCCACGCGTGGGAAGCTTCGAAACGCCGCTCGCGATCTTTTCCTTGTCGAACGTGCGGCAGCGCGCGGGGAAGTCTTTGCTGATCCAGTCGGAGCACGCACCGTCCTGGATGCGTTCCACCTCGCCGACACGGAACGCGCCCTTGATGCGAACCATGCCCGGCGCGCACCCCGCTCCGTTGGCCTCACGCGCGTCGGTGACGACGACCGACTCGGCAACGAACGGCTCGAGCCCGAACGGAGCGACCGCTTGCCAATGCTTCTTGTCGACGGTGCGCCACTCGAACCGCGGATCCTCGACGCGACGTACCGTGCTCGACAACTCGAACGGCTCGACGCCCTTCGCACGAAGGAGGGTGATGCCCATAAAGCCCATCGCAAGGAGCACCCCCGCGCCAGCTTTCGCGAGCAGCACCCAACGCAGATGGCGATGGCCACGCGAAGGTCGCACCGGCAGATGAGACGGGCGCGACGGATACTGAGAGTTCGAAGGTTTGGGATTCACCGTAAGAGCCAGCCGTTAATCCCGATGGACGCTCGACGTGCGAGACGATTCATCATCATCGGCGAGACAAATCGTACCTCAATGCTGCACCGCGTCCGCCCCGAAGACACGCGATCGGCAAACGCACTTGCCACCCCCGTCGACCCACAATGAAGGTGCGCCTTAAAACCACCCTATCCGTTTGATTTCACGAACGAAGATACATGTCAGCGCGGCCCATCGGGGGTCTCCATGGGTGCGAGTTTCCTGCGAGAGCCATGTGGTTTTTCTTGACGAATACCGGGTCGACAGTCGAAAAAGTCGGCCTTGGAGGCAATGACCATGAAGAAGCTGATCGTTCTCGGCGCCCTTGCGGCGATGGCAGTGGCGTGTGGTGGCAGCGACGTGAAGCCGCCGACGGATCCGGCGACCACGACGACCGCCAGCGACCCCACCAAGGCGGCGACCGACAAGAGCGCCCCCACGGCGCCCGCGGCGACCGACGCGGCCAAGCCGGGCGACGCCCCGAAGCCGGCCGACCCCGCCAAGAAGTGAGCTGACATCGTCACGGACGGATTTCGAACAGACATCCGCGCCGCGACGTCGAGTGAGACCCGCGCTTCCCACAAGGAACGCGGGTCTTTCTCGTTGTGTCGTTCTTCTCTCGCTTCGCTCGCTGCGCTCGCTCGCTCGTCCTTCGGAGGAAGATCTCGAAGCATCACGCAACCTTCTGAGCGCCCCAATGTCGGTCGGGTCCGCTCGAGACCTCACTGTCGGTCAGCTCGCTCGAGACCTCACTGTCGGTCAGCTCGAGACCTCACTGTCGGTCCGCTCGCTCGAGACCTCACTGTCGGTCCGCTCGCTCGAGACCTCACTGTCGGTCCGCTCGAGACCTCACTGTCGGTCAGTTCTGGCCGCAGGGACCTCACTGTCGGTCGAGTCTGGTCGGTCGGGGCCGCTTAGGACCCTCACCGTCGGTCAATTATGGCCGCGAAGACTTCACTGTCGGTCGGTTCTGTCGCCCGAGACGCGAGACCTCAATGTCGGTCGGGCTTGGGCCCCGAGAGCGCAATGTGGGTCGGACCTCGCCGTCGGCGGTGCGGCATGGGCGCTGATGGGCGGTTTGTGCACTCGTTCTCGCGCGGGCGGGTTACCCTTCCGGACCCATGGGCTGCCTGTTCTGCAACATCGTCGAGAAGAAGGTTCCGGCCACGGTCGTCTACGAGGACGAGAACACCGTCGCATTCCGAGACATTCGCCCCGTCGCTCCGACCCACGTGCTCATCGTGCCCCGCAAGCACATCCCGGGCGTCCGCGCGCTCTCACACGAGGACGAGCAGACGATCGGCCAGCTCTTCGTGGCGGCCCGCAAGGTGGCCCACCAGGAAGGCCTCGAGGCGAACGGCTACCGCCTCGTCGTGAACGACGGCGACGCCGCCGGCCAGACGGTGCACCACATCCACGTGCACATCCTCGGCGGCCGCGACCTCGCCTGGCCGCCCGGCTGAGCTTTATTCGCCGCCCGGCGGCGGGATGCTCGGCGCGCGCGTCCTCGTAGGCGCCTCGCCGAGCTCCTTGGTCACACGCGCCACATCCCCCTCGCCCGAGACGAGCAGCTGCGCCAGCGCCGCGTCGACGAGGGCCCGGTCGGCCTCGTCGGGCGGAAGGCACGACGCGCCGGCCCGCGCTGCCAGGAGGCGCAACGTCGCGAGCTCGAGCCGCGACAGCTCCACGACGCGCGCGAGCCGAATCGCGGGGATCTGGTAGCGGAGCACGAACTCCGCGCCGGCGGGCGTCCCCGCCACGGCGTCGTCGATGGCGACCGTCACGGCGCGGGCGCGGCCGAGATGGCGCACGATCCCGCGCAGCGTGGCCGCGCGCGACTTCGCACGCGAGACGCCCGCCTTGTTGAAGAATTCGAACATCCGGTTACGCGCATACACGCCAGGCGCAATCGCCATGGCGACGGTCAAGGCCTCGAGTTTTCGAGGGCCAAGGTTCACGCGTCGTCGTCTCCGTCGTTGAAGGAGAAGGCCCCGTTGCCGCCGTTCGCGATGTTGAGGAGCGCCGCCTGCCGATGCGTACGGAGCGCCGTGATGAGCTCTTCGAGGTCGCCCGAGATGATGCGTTCGAGCTTGTTCAGCGTGAGCTTGATGCGGTGATCGCTGACGCGATTCTGCGGGTAGTTGTACGTGCGGATCTTCTGACTGCGCTCGCCCGTACCGACCATGCCACGACGCTCGGCGGAGAGCGCCGCTTCCTGCTTCTCACGCTCGATGTCGAGCAGGCGGCTCTTGAGGACCTTCAAGGCCTTCGCCTTGTTCTTCAACTGCGAGCGCTCGTCCTGGCACTTGACGATGATGCCCGTCGGCTTGTGCTGGATCTGCACGGCGCTGTTCGTCGTGTTGACGCCCTGACCACCGGGACCACCGCTCGCCGCGATGGAGATCTCGAGATCCTTGTCGTCGATGTGCACGTCGACGTCGTCGGCTTCGGGGAGGATCGCGACGGTGGCCGTCGACGTGTGGATGCGCCCCTGCGTCTCGGTGGCCGGCACGCGCTGCACGCGATGCACGCCGCCTTCGAAGCGCATCTGCGAGTAGACGTCTTTGCCACTGATGAGGGCGATGATTTCCTTGAAGCCGCCCGTCGTGCTCTCGCTGATCGACATGGGCTCGAGCGTCCAGCCCCTGGTCTCCGCGAAGCGCGCGTACATGCGGAACAGGTCGGCCGCGAAGAGCGCCGCTTCCTCGCCGCCTTCACCACCGCGGATTTCGAGAATGACGTTCTTCTTGTCGTTCGGATCGGCCGGCAGCAGCAGGAACTGGATCTGCTTTTCGAGATCCGCACGCTGCGTCTGGAGCTCCGGGATCTCGAGCTCGGCAAGCTCGCGCAGGTCCGGATCGGCGAGCGCCTCCTCGTCGTCTTTGAGCTTCTTCTCGACCGTGCGGTACTCCGAGAAGGCCTGAACGAGCGGCTCGAGCTCGGTCCTCTCCTTGTTCAGCTTGGAGAGCTGATTGCGGTCCGAGAGGATCTCTGGCTGACAGAGCAGATCGTCGAGCTCCACGTAGCGACGGGAGAGCTGCTCGAGCTTGTCGATGGGAAGCATCCGAACGCCGAGCCTACCACGGCTCGACGTCGCAGGCGCTGCGCGCGGCGCTGGAAAAGCGCCAGTTCGCGCAAGTCACGAGTCCGCGCTGTTCGTGAGTCAGGCGGCGCGACGCAGACGCGCTGACTTCATGAGCACGTCGAAGCTGCGGTAGCGCACGTCCGCCGGAGCGGGTGCCTGCCCCGCGGCCGTCACCGCCGGCACGACCGACTTCTCGATGCCTTCCTCGCGGAAGAGCGTGACGCGGAGCGAAGCGAGCGCGACTTCGAGCTGTTCGTCGTCGGGCTCGATCGTCGTGATCTTCTGGCAGAGGAAACCCGGCCAAAGCAGCACGCGGAGCGGCCCCGTTGTGCAGTAGCGCGCGAACACCCGCTGGATCTCGAACGTCACCGCCGCGATGAGCGGCAAGAACGGAAGCTTCTCGGCGAAGAAGATCACGTTGTCGAGCAGGACCTTGCCAGTCTGAATCTTCGGCAAGAAGCCACCGACCGCCGTGAAGACGAGGATCGACACGAGCGCCACCATGACGAGGAACGTCGTTCCGCAGCGCGGATGGAGCGTGGTCTTCGCACGCGCGTTCGCCACCGTGAGCGGCTCGTTGGCTTCGTAGGTGCTGATCGTCTTGTGCTCGGCGCCGTGGTACTGGAACACGCGCCGGATGTCGGGCAAAAACCGACGAATGACGAACAGATAGCCGATCACGATGGTCAGCTTGAAGGCGCCCGTCATGGCCTGGAAACCGGGCGACTGGACCTCGAGACCAAACTTCAAAAGCTTGTTCATCCCCGCAGCCGCGGCCTGCGGCAGGGCGATGAGGAAGACGACCATCACGACGAGCATCAGGCCCATGGGGCCCTTCGAGGCCTTCTCCTTCTCGGGCTGCGCGTCGTTGGGCGAAGCGACCGGCTCGATCACCTCTCCGCTCGAGCCCGCTGGCTCGCCTCCGTCATCCGCGGAGATCAGCAAGAAGAGCGTGTACGCGATCGCCTGAAGCATCCGCAGGGCGCCTGCGCCGATGCCAGTCTTCTTGGCCGCGCTGCTTGCCTTGGCGGCCTCTTCTTTCTCTTGCTCGTCGAAATCGCGCTCCATCTGCTCGGCAGAGAAGCGAAGGGCTTCACCTCCGAGCTTGAGGCTCTCGACGAGGGACGCGACACCGCGGACGAGCGGCAACTTCGCCGCGCCCGTGCGACCGTCGGGCATCCCTTTCTCACGCACGTGCAGAGAGCCGTCACGACGTCGCACCACGACCGCGAAGGACGTGGGCGAGCGCATCATCACGCCCTCGAGCACGGCCTGCCCGCCGATATAAGGACGGGCAGGCACACTCGAGTTGCTCTTCGGGGAACTAGCGGACGGAAGCGCTTCAGACATGCTGCTTCAACTTTACGCACGTCCCCGAAGGACGCTACTCCGCCTTCGGCTCAGCCGCCTTGGCAGCAGCAGGCTTCTTCGCGGTCTCGTAACGCTTGCGGAAGCGGTCAACGCGGCCCGCCGCGTCGATGAGCTTCTGGGTGCCCGTGTAGAACGGGTGGCAAGCCGCACAAACGTCGACCTGCATGTCGCCGCGCGTGGACTTGGTGACGAACGAGTTGCCGCAGGCGCAGTTGACGGTCGACGCCGGGTAATCCGGGTGAATGCCTTCCTTCATGACTTCTCCTCAATCCTCCGTCGAAGCAGTCCGGAAGTAGGACTGATAGGAGGGGTCGCCGTTCTTAGCGGAAGGAGTCAGGGCCTGCAAGCACAGCAGGCCCCAAGCTCACGAAACGGGTCGCGAAAGAGCGACCGTAACGACAACGACTCAGAACGGAATCTCGTCGTCACCGCCGGGGTAGTCGCCAAAGTCATCCGCAGGGGGCGCCGAGGCAGGCGCGCCGCGGCCGCCACCTTCGAAGCCACCGCCGCCTCCGCCTCCGGAGCGCGAGGGAGCGCGACGCTCGAAGCCGCCGCCGCCTCCGCCGCCTCCGCCGCCCCCGCCCCCGCCAAAGCCGCCGCCTCCACCACCGCCCCCACCCATCTCATCGCCCGCGCCGCGACCTGCGCGACCGGCGAGGATGACGTTCGTGGCGTTGATTTCGGTGCGGTAGCGCTTCTCGCCGTCCTTCTCGTAGCTCGAGGTGCGGAGCGATCCCTCGACGAAGATACGCTCGCCCTTCGAGAGGAACTTCGCGAGCGCTTCGCCGCGCTTGCCCCAGAGCGTGACCGAGTGCCACTCGGTGCGTTCCTGACGGGAGTTGTTCCGGTCGAGGTACGTCTCCGTCGTCGCGAGGCGCAGCTTGAGGACGGCCTGTCCGCCCGCCGTCATCTTCAGCTCCGGATCCGCCCCAAGGTTCCCGAGCAACATCACCTTGTTCAAGCCTTCGGCCATCGCACGTCCTCCGTCAAAAACCTTTCCTCGTACGGCGAGCGCCAGCTGTCAACGGACGGGATGCGTCCAGACGTCACTTCTTGGGCTCCGAGCCTGGCGCTTCCATCGTGTACTTGCTCTTCGCTTCCTTGACGATCGTCTGCTTCGGAGCCTTCGGATCGGGCGAGGTCGGCACCTCGATCGACTGCTTTTGCACCTGATCGCCGGTCACCTTGGTCGCGATGCGATCGAAGCGGAACGCGTACGTGTAGTTGCCGCTCGCGTTGATTTCGACCGTCGCGCCCTTCGCACGCGGGTCGGGAATGGCGCGCTTCGGCACCTTCATCTCCAGCGAGGCCGTGATCGTGCCGCCTTCCGGCGTGAGCTCTTTGAGCTCGAGCTTGCGGGCCGCGTTCTCTCCGCCCTCGGCGCCGTGCTCGGCGTGCTCCCACTTCGCGCCGACGCCAATCGGCGCTTCAGGGAGCGGCGGCACCGCGAGCTCGACGACCTGCTGGAACATGCCGAGGATCTCGGCCGCTCCTTCACGCTGCATTTTCTCGCTGCCCGCCATCGAGACCTCCCCCACTTCCCCGAAGGGGGAAATCTGGAAGGTGCCCGTCAGTCCGGCGAACTGCCCGAACTGCTGCTGCACCATCTGGGCGAGCTGGGGGTCGGCTTTGTCGGCGAGATCGACCTTGAGGAGCTTCACTTCGAAGCGCGCCCCGGTCGGCTTGACCTCTTTGGCCGTGAACTCGACGGTGAGCTGGATCGAAGGCGCCTGCTGCTGCTGCGGGCCCTGCGAGATGGTCTGACGGATCGTCAGCACGCGCTTTTCCGGCTTGTTGGCCGCGAACGCGTACTTTCGAACCGCGCGCGGCTCGGCGCCGGGGTCGGTCACGTTCGGCTTGGCCGCCGCGGTCGCAGTCTCTGCGCCGCCACCCGCCGAGCTGGCGTCGCCCGCAGCCTCACCCACGCCCGCCTCGAGCGCACCACCATCGACGCGCACGGCAAGATTGCCGCCGCCGCCGCCCTGCGGGACGAAGTCGTTGAAGACCATGTCCGAAGGGACCGGCGAAGCCTTCTTTTCCTCTTGAGGGATGGGCTTGGCCTCGTCTTTGTTGCAGGCGACGACACCCGCGAATGCGAGCACGACCGCGGCCACGGTCCCCCACGAGCGCTTGCCACGGGATGCGCGAGCACGAGAACCGGGGAGAACGCGGTGACAGACGGCGGACGACCCGGAGGAGCTCCGGTCCATGGCGTGGGTCATGGGGTCGGACCCTACTACGAGCCCGGTTTGTAGGCGAGGGAGCGAGTCGACTTGGCGGCTACGTGCCGAACGTACTAAGAGTGGCCGCTCGAAGGTACGGCGCGACCTTACGAAACACGCCTCCCGCTCACACTGTTCGAGTTAATTTCGTTCGCGTCTTTCGCGTCTTTCGCGTCTTTCGACCCTCTCGATCCCCCGACTCATGGCTCACAACAACGGCGGCGACCCGCACATCTCCATCGTCATCCCCGTCTACAACGAGGAGGCGATCCTCCACGCCGCCATCGTGGACCTTCGTGAGCGCCTCGCTCCAATGGGATGGAAGTACGAGATCATCCTCGCCGAGAACGGCTCGAAGGATCGCACGGTCGAAATCGGGCAGGAGCTCGCGACCAAGTACGGAAACGCCGAGAGCGGCCAGGTGAAGATCATCAGCATGGGCGAGCCGAACTACGGCAAGGCCATGAAGCAGGGCATCCTGCTCGCGCGCGGTGACCTCGTCATCTGCGACGAGATCGACCTCTGCGACGCCGACTTCCACCGCCGCGCCGTCGAGATCCTCGAGACCGGCGAAGCCGACCTCGTCATCGGCTCGAAGCTGGCCGAGGGCGCCGAGGACGACCGTCCGGTGATTCGTCACGCGGCGAGCATCGCGTATTCGACGATGTTGCGCTTGCTGCTCGGCTTCCGCGGGACGGACACGCACGGCCTCAAGGCCTTCCGTCGCGATGCCCTGCTCGACGTGGTTCGCGCGTGTCTGGTCGACAAGGACGTCTTTGCCAGCGAGTTCGTCATCCGCGCGGACCGCGGCGGCGTGCGCACGAAGGAAGTTCCGGTGCGCGTCATCGAGAAGCGCCCGCCGTCGATCAACCTCTTCAAGCGCGTGCCGAACGTCCTGAAGAGCGTCGCGAAGCTGACCTACGCAATTCGCATCCGCGGATAGGCGCCGCCGCCCTCACCCACCGCTGGTCGACGCGCGCTGGTCGCCACTCATCGCGTGCTCATTCGTCGTCGCGCAAGACGATGGCGGCGTGCACGAGCGGCATTAGCAACACGAACGTCACCGCCACGAGCGCGAAGCTCACCCACGTCCACTCGCTGGGTGCACCGACGCGCGCGAGCGACGCCAGCATGATGGCGATACCGATGACGGCGTGCGTCCGCGAAGGCAGCCTCCAAACGAGCGCACTCGTCGTCACGGCAAGAACCGCACAGCCCGCCGCGAGGACGCCCTTCCACGTCCAGACGGCCGGTCCACGATGGAGCCAGCTCACGATCGCGAGCGCCGTGAGCGCGCTGAACGCGAGCAGCGCCATCGATGCGAGCAAAGCCGCCCGCCTGGATGCACGATCGTCCACGGGTTGCGCCATCTTACATGAACACTTCAATGAGCGTGACGGCCTTCGTCAGGCTCCCCGCGCGCGCTCAGCGCTTCTCGAACTGACCGCGGAGAATCTGGTAGCCGGCGCGCAGCACCGGGTCGGACGACGACGACGGATCGGTGGGTATGTCACGCGCCAGGATGCCGTTGCCGAGGTCGGCGTTCTCGGCCACGCCGCCGTCGACGACGATGGCCCCTGCATCGCGCGTGGGAGCGCCGCCCTGAGGTCCCTCGGCGGCGAGGTGACCGGGGAGGTCCCGCTCCCGCAGGACGTGCAGCTCGGGGGCGTTCCGTGAGCCGACTTCGACGACGACGTCGGGATGGATGCCGTCGGCCTGGATCGCGTGGCCACTTGGCGTGTAATACCGCGCGGTCGTGAGCTTGAGCCCTGCGCCGTTGGGCAGCGGAACGATCGACTGCACGCTGCCTTTGCCGAACGTGTTCACGCCCACGACGGTCGCGCGCTTGTTGTCCTGGAGCGCCCCGACCAGGAGCTCGCTGGCGCTCGCGCTCCACTCGTTGACGAGCGCCACGACGGGCACGTTCGAGAACGCTCCGCCCGGAGTCGCCTTGAGGTCCTCGATGATCTCTCCGCGGTGGCGCATGGAGTAGATGCCACCTCCGCCGAGGAACTCGTCGGCAATGTCGGTCGCTTCGTCGACGAGACCTCCCGGGTTCGAGCGCAGATCGAGCAGCACGCCGGACACGGCGCCCCCCTTCGCTCCTTCGCGAAGCTTCGCGGCAGCCTGCATCATCTCGTCGTGCGTGCGCTCCTGGAACTGCTTCAGGCGGATGTACGCGATGTTCCCCTCGAGCAGCTTCGCCGTGACACTCGAGACGTGGATGATCTCGCGCGCCAGCTCGAAGGTCAGCGTCTGGCCCGTGCGCTCGGCCGCACCGGCATCCTCGCTCTTCGCTCCGCCGTCGGGTGCAGCAACGTTCTTCGAGGGAACGATGCCCGAGTCGGGTGCCCCCGCCACGGCCGTTCCGCGACCGCTCTCGCGATGCACGGTGATCTTCACCTTCGTGCCCGGCGCACCGCGCATCTTCTTGACAACGCGATCGAGCGGCTCGCTCATCACGTCGACGCCGTCGATCGCGATGATCTGGTCGCCGCTGCGAAGGCCTGCGCGCGCAGCCGGTGATCCTTCGATGGGGGCGATGATGACGAGGCGATCGCCCCGTCCGTCGACCTCGAGCCCCACGCCCCCGAACTTGCCCTCGGTGTCACTCTGGAACTGCTTCCACTCGTCGGGCGGAAGGTAGGAGGAATGCGGGTCGAGGTTCTCGACCATCCCTTTGATGGCGCCTTCCACGAGCTTTCCGCGCTCGACGGGGTCGACGTAGTGGTTCTCGACTTGCACGAGCACGCGACCGAGCTGGGAGACCGCCTGGTAGGGATTCTGCTGCTCGGGCGTCGCTTCCGCTCGGTAGCCACCGACCACCAAGCCTCCGGCGAATGCCGCCACCGTCGGCACCAGGAACCGGAGGAGGCGGCGCGCGTGCCGGCGCCCGCGCTCGCGACGCGGCGAGTCGGAAGAAGCGGAACGTGCGGGACGTTCGGGAGTGGTCGAGGTGGTGCTCACGGTGGCCACTCTACAGCGCGGCGGTGAGCTTTGGGCGGAGTCGAGCCCGATGCGACGCCGGTGCTCGCGTTATCCCACATCGGGCCTCACCCTTATTTTTCCCGTCGCGCGTGCGTGTGCGCGGAGGAGCTCTTCGAAAAAGCCTTTACGGAAATGCGCGAGAAGTGGATCATTGTCGGGTCACGGGGCAAATACGGCTGATATCCTCACAGGCGTGCGGCAGTCAGCACGCAGTCAGCACAAGTGGGAGCCTGGCCGCCCTTACCGCCCTTACCGCCCTATCGAAGGAGGCCGCCTTGGCTAACGACAAGGATTCGATTTCGAACCTGCGCACGGAAAGCTCGAAGACCGACAAGCGGAAGCAGAGTCTCTACTTCCCCGAGTCGATGCTTCAGGAGATCAAGGAAGAGGCCGCTCGCCTCGACCGCTCGCTGTCGTGGGTCGTCCAGCGCGCCTGGAAGATCTCGCGCCTCGAGATCAAGAAGCTCCCGAGCGTCAACGAGGTCGACGGCGGCGAAGACGACGACGAGGGCTGAGCCCTTCGTCCCGTTGGACCAGCTCGTCTGACTTCTCAGATCGGTTGGATCACCCGCGTTGAAACACTCGCGCTCGAACCACTGCTCTTTCGCTCGGCCTATCGCATGACCGAAAGCGCTCGTCCTCCGTCCCTCTTCCCTCCTTCGGTACCTCCGAACCCGAGGGAAACGCATGAAACCGTCACGGCGGAGGACGGGACACGACTGTTTCTTCGAGTCATGTCGCCGGCCAGCGAGGACAGCTCGTCTGCTCGGGGGGGACAGGCGGGGGACAGGCCGTCCGAGCAATCTTTTGCGACGGCATTCTGTGCGACGGTTTCATCTGGAAGTACTTATGGGGCGACATCGGTGAAAGTCACGATGTTGCCCACTGGCATTACCGCGGTCACGGGCGCAGCGGCGCGCCCGTAGACCCCGCGCGGATCGACATCGAAGCCCACGCGCACGACTTGATGAGCGTGCGACGCCATCTCGGCGATCCTCCGAGCGTCATCATCGGTCACTCGATGGGCACGCAGGTCGCGCTGGAGACGTGGAGGCTCTTCCCCGAACGTGTGCGCGGGCTCGTGCTCATGTGCGGCAGCTTCGGGAAGGTCACCCAGTCCTTCCGCGGGATGCCCATCATCGACCTCATCCTTCCGAAGGTGATGGACATCGTCGACAAGCAGCCCGACCTCGTGCGGGCGCTCTGGTCGCGGATTCCTCCGGAAGTGGCGCTGAAGGCGGCCCTTCTGGCGCGCGACGTCGATCCGAACCACGTGCGGAGAGAAGACATGCTCCCGTACCTGCGTCACATGACGCACGTGGACTTCCCGATGTTCCTTCGGATGCTGCGTGCGGCCGGCGAACACAGCGCCGAGAAGTACTTGCCGCAGATCGACGTGCCCGTGCTCATCGTGGCGGGCGAGAAGGACACGTTCACGCCGGCCTCGCTCTCCGAGCACATGGCGGAACTGATCCCGAACGCCGAGCTCTTGATGGTTCCGGGGGGAACCCACGTCGCGCCAATCGAGCAGCCCGACCTGGTTGGCTCTCGTATCAAGGCGTTCATCGACCGTGTCTCGGGCCCTTCGACTCCTTAGCGCTCTCGCGCTGGCCGCGTGCTCGCGGCATGCCGAGCCCACATCGACCGCGCCCGACGCGAGTGGTGCGGCCGTGGCTTCGTCAACCGTGCCCGACGCGGCGCCATCGAGCACTCCTTCCCCGCCCGGGTCTTCCTCGGCGGCGCCCGAAGCGAAGTCCGCGCCCGAGGCCATTCGCGAGCTTCCGGCGAAGTACGCGGGAGCGGCGCGCACCGCCAAGCCGATCGGGCACACGTCGGTCGTCTTCAAACTGGAGCTCACGAACGGCGCGAAGGCCGTCTTCAAGCCTGCCTCCCGTCGCGGTCCGCTTCGCTACAAGGGCGAGATTGCCGCCTACCGCTTGGCGTCCGCGCTCGGCCTCGTGAACGTGCCGCCGGCATTCGCGCGCACGTTCGACCGCGCCGAGCTGCTCGGTGCGCTCGGAGGAGAAACGTCCCCCGGTGGCGAGCTCCTGAAGAGCGAAGCGACCGGTAGCGACAGCAAGTCGAAGGGCTCCCTCGTCGGCTGGATCGACAAGCTCGAGTTCCTTCCCCTCGAGGCCGAACCACTTCGGAGTCGCTGGCACGGATGGCTCGCGAAGGGGAACGCGATCCCTGACGAGCCGTTCGACGCCGACGCAGGTTCCCCGCTCGCAACGCGGGATCTCGCCGCGCAGACCAGCACGCTGGTCGCGTTCGACTACCTCACCGGCAACTGGGATCGCTGGAGCGGCGCGAACGTCGGCTTCGATCGCGGCAAGGGACTCTTGCTCTTCGTCGACAACGACGGCGCGTTCTTCGAGAATCCGCCCAAGGATGCACTCGCGCGCAACACGCGCATCCTCGAGAGCGTCGATCGCTTCTCACGCGGCTTCATCGAGCACGTTCGCAACCTCGACGAGCGGGCGCTGGCGATCGCGATCGCCGACGAGACGCCCGGCGCTCCCCTGCTCTCGCAGAAGGTGCTTCGCACCGTGCTCGAGCGACGCAAGGAGCTGCTGCGCGTCGTAGACGCCAAGATCGCCGCGAACGGCGAAGCCGAAACGCTGTTCTTCCCGTAGGTCGGGGCGCAGCGCTCAGCTAGGCAGCGTGGTTCCGATACGGAAGAAGACGTCGCGACGTGTGCCACAACGCGGGCACACGACACGCGCAACACGAAGGCGTCGCGGCTCCTCTCCCGCGTCACCGGGCACCGTCACGGCAACGTGCTCCTCGACGCGCACACCGGGCGCGCCACACGCCGGACAAGGCAAGCTCGAGGCATGAGGCTCGACGATGGACGCGCTCGTGACCTCGATGGGACGCTCGGCGCTTCCGCCCGCTTCCAGCGCGGCGAGACGCATGCGCGCCTTCGCCAACTTCGCGGCGTCGCGGGCCGCTTCGCGCCGTTCGGTGCGGGATCGCTTCGTCATGCGCGCACCATAGCGCGGTTCGAATGCCACAGGCGTCTCGTGCCGCGGCCGCGCTGGTCGATCAAGACGGCCATCGAGACCTGACCGGAGGATTTGGCCGAAGCCCATCGGGAGTGTCACGATCGCGACGTGATCCCGCTCACGCATCCGACTGTTCAGCGCCTGCTCGCGATCATGGACCAGAAGCACCACTGGGCCTACCCGGCCCTGACGCGTCCCGGCCTGACGCGCAAGCAGCTCCTCGTCCACTTCCAACACGAATACGCGACGTACGTTCGGGACTTCCCCGTGCTCCTCGCGCGCGCACTTGGCCAGGTCCCCGATCTGCCGGACGTACGGCGAGCGCTCGCGGAGAACCTCTACGAGGAGCAAACCGGTGGCCTCTCGAAGAGCGCACCGCATCCGGAACTGTTCCTCCGCATGATGGAGGGGCTCGGTTTCTCGCGAGACGACTTCGAGGAAAGCGCACTCGATCGCGACCTGCACGAAGCAGCCGCGAGCTACAAGCAGTGGCTCCGCGCACGCTCGGTCGAGTCGCCGTGGCAAGCGGCCGTGGCGCTCCTCACCATCTTCGTCGAAGGCAGCGTGAACGAGCGCGCGGAACTCGAAGGAAGCTACGTGCGCCGCCGCGGCGAAGACGCCGTGAAACATCATGCGCTCGTCGTCCATTACGGCTGTCCGCCGTCGGCGATGCAGCTCGTTCGCGCGCACGGCGACGTCGAAGGTGGGCACCGGGGCGACGCTTGGCGCATCGTCCTCGATCACACGAAGGACGAGACCATCGCGAAGATCGTGGTCGAGACGTGCATGGACGCCCTCGCTCGCTGGCAGCGCTACCGTGACGGCGTCGCGGCGCGGCTGGGGATCGAACGCGATCATTCGCTCACGGCGGCGCCGCCGGTGGTTGCGGCCACGCGTTGAAACGCCGCCGTGCCGCGAGCGCCCGGGCGCGCTAGACTGAGCGCCGATGCGCGTTTCCCCCTCGGCAATCTTCGTCGTCATCGCGATGGCGTTCGTGAGTGGCGTGGGGATCGCCGCCAAGTCTGCACCGGCAGCGACGACCGATTCCTCGGACCTCCCGAGCGACGCGGAGCGCGTGGGGTTCGTGCGCGCGGGCGACGAGAACGGCGTGATGGCCCTCGAAGCCACCCAGCGCTTCGAGCTCGCCCTCGGCAACGGTCCCGTTCATGGCGAGCCTCCACCGAAGGAGGCGCTCGGCACGGCGCGGCGCGTACTCGCCCGCGAGCTTGCGCGCTATCCGAAGAACTTCCTCCATGCCGTTCGCCTTCGCGGCGTCGTGCTCGTGAGCACCCTGCTCGAAGGCGACAATCCGATCCCTTCGCTCCCCAACGTCGGCGGCCTCATGCTGCTCGACGTGCATGGCGCGGAGATCGATCTGGTCCGCGCCATCCACCACGAGATCTTTCACTTCGCCGACCTGGCCGACGACGGGAAGCTCGCGCCGGATCCGAGCTGGGAGTCGCTCAACCGCGAAGGCTTCGCGTACGGCGCCGGGGGGCGAACGCTGCGCTCCACCTGGGCGGCTCGCCCCACCGACCTCGCCGGCTTCGTTTCGGCCTATGCAACCAGCGGCGCCGAGGAAGACAAGGCCGAGACCTTCGCGTTCGCCGTCGCGCGCGGCGACGTCGTGCGGGCCCGCCTCGGAAGCGATCCGGTGCTCGCCTCCAAGATGCGCGAGCTCGCACGGCGCGTCGCCTCACTCGACCCCGAAGCGCCGTCGAAGCTCGGGTTCTAGAGTCGATTCAGCGACCGCGATCGCGATACGGGCCCGAGGGCGGACCATTCCATCCTCGGAAAGCGCGCGGCCCCTGTGCAATGAGCGTCGCGAACTGCTCGCGCTGACGCGCATCGAGCGTCGCATGAATGCGTCGTAGTGCAGTTTCGAATGCGTCTTTGGCTTTGGCCGTCGCCGCATCGAACTTCACGGTCGCCTCGCCCATCGCGATCTCGTCGAAGGTCTCCGACTCGACGGCGCGCGACGCCGCTTCCCGCGAGGCATGCAGCTCGTCTTTGGCTTCGCGTCCGACGTTCTTCAGATCGTCGAGCGCGGCGCGGATCTCCTTCTCCTGTCCCGGCGTCGTATCGAGGCGCGAGAGAATCCCACGCAGCCAGAACGATCGCCCGAATCCTCCGAATGGACGGAACCCGTGGTGACCGTGGCGATGGCCGTACCAACCGCCTTCGTGTCCTCCGCCCCAACCGCCTTGCCCCCAGGGGCCACCGAACTCATGAGCACCAGCGCCGCACGGGCCGCCATAGGCGAACGGACCTCCGCCGAACGCGAACGGGCCGAAGTGACGCACGCGGTGACGCCAAACCAGGCCACGCACCGTTGCCATCACGCCCACGATGCCCAATGCCAATGCAATCGAACAGAACGCCATCGGTTCTTCTCCTCGTTGGTCACGGGAAAAGATGCCGACGAGAGGCACCAACGTCGCGCGTGTGAGCCGTAAAGATTCGTAAACGACGTGATACGACTGGCCCATGGCCACCAAAAAGCGCGCGGCATCCAAAACGTCAGGCGCAGGTTCGTCACGCACGCCTCGAGCTCCGGCGCGTCGCAAGACGCCGAAGAAGAAGGCGGCCGCGTCGGCTGGGCTCGCACCGCTCGATTGCGTCATCGACTCGCCCGAGCCCGCGCTTGCCGAGCTCGAGCGCGTGGTGACGAAGACCGGTGGAGCGGTGCTCGGTCGCTATCGCGACCCACTCGGTGGCCACCCTCACCTCTTCGCGGTCGTGCCCATCGACAAGGTCGAACCGACTCCCTTCCAGCGCGACCTGAGCGAGACGCATCACAAGCGACTCGCCGAGGTGATCGAAAAGACCGGTCGCTTCCTCGACCCGATCGTCGCCATCACTGCGCCGGAAAACAAGGGTGGCTTCTGGACTCCGAACGGACGCCACCGCCTCGAGGCCATGCGCCGCCTCGGCGCCAAGGCGATCACGGTGCTCCTCGTTCCGACGCGCGAGGTCGCCTGGCAGATCCTCGCGCTCAACACCGAGAAGGCTCACAACCTCAAGGAGCGTTCGCTCGAAGTCATTCGCATCTATCGCGGCTTGCTCGAGGAAGACGGGAGTCGCGCGGAATCCGGCTTTGCGTTCTACCTCGAAGACCCTGCGCTCGTGACGCTTGGCGTTTGCTACGAGCAGAACGCGCGCTTCGCGGGCGGCGCTTATCACCCGGTCTTGCGACGCGTCGAGCGCTTCAGCGAGGAGCCGATCGAGGACGCCATCGCCGAGCACGAGAAGCTCGCCAAGTTGACCCTCGAGGTCGAAGCGAACGTGAGTGCCGCCGTCGCGAAGCTGCGCGAAAAGGGCCTCGTCAGCCCCTACCTGCGTTCGTTCGTCGTCGCGCGCATCAATCCGCTGCGCTGGATTCAGGGCGAGCTACCTTCTGCCGAGAAGGTCCTCACGACCATGCGCGACCGCGCCGCCAAGTTCAACGCCGACAAGATCAAACAGGAAGACGTGGCCCGCGCCGGCGGCGGCGTTCCCGACGAGGAGTGATCGTCTCCGCAGAGACGAACGCGCGCGACAGCTCGAGCCTCTCGGTCGAACTGCCGCGCGCCCACGGATGTCTCTTCGTTCAACGCGTCATTCGCGAAGGATCGCATGAGTGAACGTGGCTTGGTGATGGCGCTTCTCGTCGGTCGCGAAGTCGGGCTTGAGGTCCATATCGACTCGGATGATCTTCCCGTCGAACGAGGCGAGGGGCGGATATTCGGTGGTCACCGGCGAGCCCTTGTCGCAGCCGATGTCGAACGTCTCGTCGAGTGAGTAATCGAAGGCCGTGGTCTGGGGAATGTTCCCTTCGGCAACCTTCTTTCCGCCGACGAGGATCCGCCCGATGCCCCCGGCACCGAATGGCTCCTTGCCTGTCTTCTGGAACTCGTACTCGACGACGTGCTTGCCGGGCGGCAGCTTCTGTCCACGAATGTACGTGAGGTCCATTCCGGCGAGGTTGTAACAGAAGGTCGGCGCGCTCTCCTTGAGGTAGAGCGACCAGCCATTCGTATCACCGCCGATGACCACGAGGGGACCGCTCGCTCCCTTCGGTGGAATCTCGACCTCGACGCGCATCGACCACGACCGGTTGATCGTATTGGGCGCCGCCTTGCCGTGCACGCGGACCGTTCCGGGGAAGAACGTGTACTTCGACCGGTCGGCAACGAGGCCCTTGCGAGCAAGCGCGCGCTCCTGGAAGCGATCGTCGAGCGGAAGCACGTTGTGACGACCGGCCTCGGCCCACCACAGGCCAACGAGCTCGATCATCTTCTTCACCATCGGGTCTTTGAGATTCGATGCGTCCCTGCCCGCCATGAGGTCGTGGCACTCCGAGGGATCCTTCTCCAGGTCGTAGAGCTCCCAGTGATCCTCGTCGAATCCCCAGGCAGCGCGATTCTCCCACGGCTTTCGCCCGTGGTACGTCACGGCCTTCCATTTGCCGTCGACGATCGCGCGATTGCCGAGCATTTCGAAATACTGCGTGGGGTGGTTCGTCGGCGCCTTCACGTCGTCGAACGAATAGTTCATCGGCACGCCCTCCATGGGGGCCTGCTGGACGCTGTTGATCATCTCCGGCATCTTCACGCCCACCGCATCGAGGATGGTGGGAACGATGTCGATGACGTGGTGGAACTGCGTGCGGAGCTCGCCCTTGGCCTTGATGCCTTTCGGCCAGTGGACGACGAGCGGATTTCGCGTCCCGCCGAAGTGCGTGTACTGCTTGCAGAGGCGGAACGGCGTGTCGCCCGCGAGCGCCCAGCCGATCGGATAGTGGTTGTATGAGCCGGGGAGTCCGAGATTGTCGATGCGGTCGAGCACCTCCTTTTCGGTCTCCTGCCGCGTCGTGACGAGCGACATCTCGTTGTAGAGGCCGTGCAAGGTTCCCTCGCCCGACGAACCGTTGTCGCCGATGAAGACGAAGATCAAGGTGTCGTCGAGCATTCCGCTCGTTTCGAGGAACTCGAGGAGACGACCGATCTGCGCGTCCGCGTGCGACACGAACCCGGCATAGACTTCGGCCATACGTGCATAGAGGCGTTTCTGGTCCGCGGTCAGCGAATCCCACTTCTGGACGCCTTCGAGCATTGGCGGCAACTCGGTGTACGGTGGGACGAGACCGAGCTTCTTTTGCCGTTCGAGCGTCTGCTCACGGTACTTGTCCCAGCCCATATCGAACTTGCCTTTGTACTTGTCGCTCCACTCCTTGAAGACGTGATGCGGCGAGTGACCGGCGCCGAACGCCAGGAACGTCAACCAGGGTTTGCTCGGCTCGAGTGCGTGCTGATTGCCAATGAACGAAATCGTCTGATCGACGAGATCTTCGGAGAGGTGATATCCCTGTTCGGGCAACTTCGGCTGATCGATCGCGGTGCGTCCCGCATAGAGCTTCGGGTACCACTGATTGTTGTCACCGCCGATGAATCCGTAGAACTGGTCGAAGCCGAAGAGCGGACCATCCGGCCAGCGGTCGTACGGGCCGGCGATCGTCATCTCCTCGCCCATCGTGTTGTGCCATTTGCCGACGGCGAAGGTGTTGTAACCGTACGTATGGAGGATCGCGCCAATCGCGGCTTTGTCCGGAGGCTGGATTCCGTTGTAGCCGGGGAATCCGGTGGCGAGCTCGGTGATGTTCGCCATGCCGACCGAGTGATGATTACGCCCCGTGAGCAAGCACGCGCGCGTGGGTGAGCAGAGCGCCGTCGTGTGGAAGTTCACGTAGCGCAGACCATTGTCCGCGAGTCGTGTGATGTGCGGCGTGTCGATGAGGCCACCGAAAGTGCTCGTCCAGCCGAAGCCCACGTCGTCGAGCACGATGTAGAGGATGTTCGGCGCGCCCTTGGGAGCGGACGGTGGCACGGGAAACGCCTCTTGCGAGACGTCGTACGTACGCCCGATGCGCCCTGGGAACGGCGTGCCCATCAGATAGGTCCTCGGCGGGGCGGTCGACACGCCCGAAGGCTTCTTTCCGGACGAGCCGCTCTGTCCGTTGCCTGAATGGCCGTTGCCACCGTGTCCGTTGCCGGATGCGGAAGAGCCTTTCGAACCCGGGCGATCGTTCTTGCTCATGGCCGAGGCTCGGTGCAACGCGCGCACCGGCGCGGGCTGCGACACTCACGAGATGCGACCGCTGCGAAGCCGGCGGTGAGCCCGTCACTCAGCGCACCGGCCGAGCGCGAGCGAGGCACGACGCGCGCACGAGCTCCGTTTCGTGACGCACGACTCGACGCACGCGCGATGCTTCGAGCGCGCCGACGGCTCGTCCAGGCTCGACCTACATCCGTCACCCGCGAGCCCACGTCTCGTCACAAATCGACCGGCCTCCAGCCGAATAGTTAGAAAGAAGTGCCTGTCACCGGCATTCAGCACTGTTGGGGCGTGCCGCACGACACCGGCCGGCGCCAGCGTTGGCTTCATTTCTTTCTGACTACGGCAGGGCCCCATGATCGTCCGCTACGGAAGCTGGTTGCTCGCTGCGAGCGCGTTTGTCATCGCTTGTAGCTCCTCGGACTCGACCACCAACGGCAGTCCCCAGACGCCGGACGCGGGCGAGACGGCCGATTCGGGGGCTACCCCCGACGAAGACGCGGGCGAAGACGCGGGCACCCCTGATCCCCTCGCCGCCTGCACGAAGGATCCCGGTCCCGCGACCGTCACCTTCGATCCGAACTCCGCCGAGGACCCGATCGGGTCCGACAAGTTCACCCTCGCGCAAGCACTCGCCGGCTTCCCCGAGTCGAGCGGCACGCTGACGGCGCTCATCACCACCGAGCAGGGCGCCATCCGTTGCACGTTCGACGAAGCCAACGCACCGGCCACCGTCGCCAACTTCGTGGGCCTTGCCCGCGGAACTCGTCCGTACAAGGACGGCACTACGTGGAAGGTTGGTCGTCTGTACGACGGCCTC
Organism: Labilithrix luteola; assembly: GCF_001263205.1. GTDB lineage: Bacteria > Myxococcota_A > Polyangia > Polyangiales > Polyangiaceae > Labilithrix > Labilithrix luteola. The sequence goes on along the minus strand of NZ_CP012333.1, from coordinate 7,926,282 downwards.
ATCTGGCACCGTGTCATCCCGGGCTTCGTCATCCAAGGCGGCGACCCGAAGGGCACCGGCTCGGGCGGCCCCGGCTACGATCTGCCGCAAGAGAATCACGTCGACGAGCCGCTCGGAACGCTCGCCATGGCCGCGGGCACCGCGCCAAGCGGCAGCCAGTTCTACATCGTGGTCGGCACCGGCCCCGCCGCCGACTACAACGTCTTCGGCAAGTGTGATGTGGAGACGGCTCAGAAGATCGCGGAGGTTCCTCGGAACTCCAACGATAAGCCGCGGACGCCCGTGCACATGCAGCGCGTCGACATCGCACGCTGCCCCAAGTGATCCGACGAGCGGCCGCGAGCGTCGAGCTCGTGCTTCCGTCCGCTCACCAGCGCTGGCGCTCCTTCGGCGAGCGTCAGCGCACCTCGATCTTGTAGGGGGTCGTGGCGGCTGCCCGCGCCGGCGGGAAAGCCATAGCTCGCGTCGACGTCGAGGCCCCACACGTACACCATGAACGGGCCATCGCTCGTCGCTTCGTGACGACCATACGTGCACGAGCCGGCCGGCGTCGCGACGGGCTTGCCGGCCTTCGTGTGATCGACGAAGAACACGTAGTGGTCGAGGAACTGGTCGTCGGGAATCAGGTTCACGAAGTCTGGGTCGCCGCGCGTTTTGTAGGTCTGCGAGCCGCTCATGTAGACCGCCAGATGGAACGGATGGTCGGCGTCCTGGCTCTTCACCGAGAACGGCACGTCGGTCGCGAGGGCTCAGGTCGCGGTGGCGAGCGCGACGGAATCCGGAGCTGTCGGCAGAGCGCTCTCCTCCGGCGGGTTCTCGACCTCAGTGACCGGCGCGGCGGGCCGGTTGCGGTTCGCACGACGCCACTCGCTCGGCGTCGTTCCCTGCATTTTGCGGAACACGACGCTCAGGCGTGAGAGCGAGGAGAAGCCGCACTCGGTGGCCACGCGGGAGAGCGGCAAGTTCGTCTCGAGCATGAGGCGCTGCGCACGACGAACGCGAGCGAGCGAGACTTCACGCTCGAACGACGTCTCGTGAGCGAAGAGTCGACGCTGCAACGTGCGAACCGAGACGCCCATCGTCTTGGCGATCGGTTCGACGTCGGGCGAGAGATAGGAGTCGTCGAGCAAGGAGCGCACCCCGAGCACGGTCATCAGTGCTCGCGCTCGACTCGAGACTTCACGACGACCAGGCACCGTGCGAGCAGCAACGCCGTCGTTCGCAGAGGCGGGTGCCTCCAAAACGGCCTTGGCGGCGATCGCCGACGTGCTGCTGGGAGGCGCAACGAGACTCGATTCGCTGATGCAACTGAGCGCGTTCATGGTGTCCCCGCTTCGTGTGGACCCATGTCCACATCGTTTGCCTTTACAGTTCCCGCCGACGGTCGGATCCGTGAGTCGTCGCATCGAAAAAAAGCTCGCTGCTGACGATTTCTCGAAGGCCCGCGATCTCGTTGCGGTTCCCCATGCATGGACAAACGAGTCCCCAGTCGCCGAATTCGCGCTCGAAGCGCGAAGGGACGACGAACGGCACGCAGAGGAAAACGATGCGCGTCAGTCGAAGTTCAGCTGCCACGAAACGCCGAAGCGATCGTTGAGCCAGCCGAACTTCTTGCTGAAGCCGTACGAGCCGAGTGGCATGAGAGCCTGCCCGCCCTCTGCGAGCTTCGCGTACACGGCGTCCAGCTCTGCCTCGCTCGAACACTGCACGAAGAGAGAGACGGACGGCGTGAACGTGAACGCGTGCTTCGCCGGAGAATCGAACGCGACGAGCTCGTGGCCGGCGATCGAGAAGAAGCCACGCTTGAAGGCTCCTTCATTGCCGGGTTCGCCGGCGGCCCACCGCTCGACGCCTTTGACGACCGCCCCCTCGAAGAGCGACACGTAGAAATTCATCGCCGCTTCCGCAGCGCCATCGAACATCAGGAAGGTCGTTACCGAACGCGGCATGCTCGAGATTTAGCACACGGGCGATCGCCGAACGGCATCGCGAGCACGCCCGCGAAGCACGCGCAGATACCTATCGCTGAGCCCGGACGCGCTCACACGCGCGCGCTCGCCGACGTGATGAGCGTCGAGAAAGCCGATGTAACGCCGCTCGAACTCCGCGATGATCCGCGCGCGCGCGTCGGCAAACGATTCGCTCGCGGCGATGAGCTCGTCGAGCGTGTCGTGCGCCTCGGGCGGCGTGGAGCGCCGGGCGAACACCTCGCGAGCTTCCTTCGCGGAGATCTCACCGAACGTTGCAAGACGCGCCAAGGTGCTCGACAGCTCTCGCACGTTTCCCGGCCATCCATAGGCCTTCCAGCGCCCTAGCAAGTTCTCGGGGAACGGCTGCGCTCTCCAGCGCGTGTGAATGGCCCAGAAGTGCCGCGCGAGCAGCTCGATGTCCTCGGAGCGCTCGCGAAGGGGTGGCAACGAGAGTCGCGCGCCAGCGAGGACGGTGAACAGGCCGTCGAGGAAGCGGCTCTCCGAAACCTCGGTGTCGAGATCGCGCCGCGTCGAGACGATGATCCTCACGTCGACGGTTCGCCAGGCGTTGCTCCCGATGCGCCGAATCTCCGAGCGCTGGAGCCCCTGGAGAAGCCGAGCCTGAAGCCCGAGATCGAGCTCGCCAACCTCGTCGATGAAGAGCGTCCCTCCGCGCGCCTGCTCGAACGCCCCTTCGACTGCCGCCGTCTCTTCCGTGCCGCGGCTGTCCCGCCCGAAGAGGGCCAGCGCCAGTTGGGTGGGGGGCAGCGCGGTGCAGTCGACGACGACGAACGGCCCAAACGCACGCTCCCCCGCGTGATGAATCGCCTTCGCCAGCGACTCTTTTCCCGTGCCGGGCTCGCCCTCGATGATGAGCGGCGCCCGAGAAGCCGCAAGCTTCGCACACGCCGGATAGAGACGTCGGATGGTGACGCTGGTACCAACGAACGCACCGAACGAGGCTGCAGGCCCCCGAGAAGCGAGCTCGCAGATGGCGTGCCTCACGGCGATCGACGTCTCCCCGATACGGATGGTCTCTCCCCCCTCGAGGAGAGCCTCCGCCGCCCGGACGTCGTTGACGAACGTGCCGCTCGCGGAGCCCAGCTCACACAAACGAAGGCGACCGTTCGAGACTTCGAAACGGAGGTGACGCCGGGCGACGGCCGCATCCGCCACGCGGAGCTCGCACGTAGCGCTGGTCCCCGCGAACATCGGCGCAGACCCATCGTCGATGGCCACGTTGACGCCCGCATTCGAGCCGGCGGTCACTTCGAGAAAGAAACACGGCCCGAGCACGGGCGTGGCGTGGCCTGTCTCGCTCGCCCGCGGTGAGCTCGGCATCGCCTCGTAGGGTTCGTCGATACGTGCCATGTCGACCTGCCCGGCCCTCTCTCCCATAAATTTCGGCGCAGGCTTTCCCCTGCCCGCCATATTTTACAGCGACAAACAGATACCTCCTCCGTAGCGTTTGGCGAGGGATTTTTTGCAGCGCAACACGAACGAGCGAGGAGGTCGAACGACGCTGCACGCAGAAAAACCGGCGTCACTCCACGCGAAGAGCGCGTCGTAGAGTGGCCGTCAGGTCGGCCCGGGCGCGTCGTGCCACCTCGAGAATGCCGTCCATCAGCAGCATGATGTGCATGGCCGGATACCGACGGTGTTCGACGGCGACTCCCGCAGCGCGCAGCCGGTCGGCCCAGAGGCCGCCATCGTCGCGTACCGGATCCAACTCGCAGGTGAGAACGAAGGCGGGAGGTAGGCCCTCGAGGTCGTTGGCACGAAGCGGGGAGACGTAGGGCGACGCTGCGGTCTCGGGATCGGGAGCGTACTGGGCCCAGTACCAGCGCATCGCCGCCGCCGTGAGCATGGCGCCTTCGGCGTGCTCGGTAAACGATGGCGTCGCGCACGCGGCATCCAGCGGAGGATACGCAAGAAGCTGGAAAGCGATGGCCGGACCGCCTTCCTCTCGTGCCCTCAGCGTGAGAGCCACCGCAAGCGTTCCCCCTGCGCTGTCCCCCGCGACGGCGATGCGAGAGCGGTCGACGCCTGGAGCCTCGTTGGCGAGCCACTGCAATGCCGCCCACGTGTCTTCGAGGGGCGCTGGATAGGGATTCTCGGGCGCCAGTCGATAGTCGACGCTCACCACGACGCACCGGCCGTCCGCCGCGAGTTCGCGACAAAGTCCGTCGTGGGTCTCGATGCTGCCACGCACCCAGCCACCACCGTGCAGGTAGAGGATCGCGGGGGCCGGACGAGCAATATCGGGCTCGTAAAGACGCAGCCGAACGAAGCCAGCCGACGTCGGAATCTCGACGTCCCGCACAGACGCGACGTCGCGCTTGGGCCGCGACCACGAGGGAACGGCCGCGAGCAAACCACGCCGCGCCTCCTCCACCTTCACGTCGGCGGGATGGGGCGCTCCAGCGGCGCGCCGAAGCACTTCCCGAACCTGGTCATCCACCATGGGCTTTTGCATATTGGATCCAATCTTGATTGAGCCGCAGCGGGCGAAACGTGCCGCGTTCGATCGTGCGAGGCGTCAGCGCCCGCGCGTCGTCGAAGAACGCTCGGCGCTACGAGCGCGCTGTTCGTACTGATTTCGAACGAACTCCATCGTGCCGTTCACGTGGTCGCGAAGGAGTTGCTCCATTTTCGCGGCGTCCTTCTTTTCGAGGGCCTTGACCATCGCGGTGTGCTCACGAGCCGATCGAACGAGGTCCTTGCCTTCGACGTCCATGGCGAGCATCCGTACGAAGACGTTCGAGCGTTCGTACTGTTTGGCGATCAGGTCGAAGAGCCGAGGCCGTCGCGCCATCCTGTAGATGCGCAGGTGGAACTTCGCGTTGTCGTTCGACCATTCATCCGCGACTTCGGCATCGTCGAGCCGCCGTAGGAGCGCGCGAATCTCGACGAGATCGGCATCCGTTCGATGCTGCGCGGCAAGACCTCCCGCGAGCGGCTCGAGCGCCGACTGGATCTCGAATCCTTCGAGCGCCTCTTCCAACGTGGGCCGGTACACGACCGCGCCCTTGTGGGGGTCGTTGACGACCAGCCCTTCCGAATCGAGCCGAGCAATCGCCTCGCGTAGCGGTGTACGACTGACCCCGAGCTTCGCCGCGAGCTCTTCCTGCCGAAGCGCGTCCCCCGCGCGCAAATCGCCCGCCACGATCATCTCCCGCAGCGCCTTGGCCGTCGCCTCCGCCACCGTGGTCCGCACGATCCGCATGTCCGAATATTGGATCCAATATCCGTCCAAATCAAGGCGCATGGGAAGCCGACGTATCCGATCCGCCGGCGGTGAACGCGGCGCCCTCCGTACCCTTTGGCGAGGGATCTTTCTTTTGCAGCGCAACATAGGAATCGCCTGCGAGCGTTGCCGGGCGCATTCGAACGCACGTCGTGGCTTCGCCCAGCTACGCCCCCGCGAGTCCGTGGCCGATCATCTTCCTCGGGTCGATGACCCTGTCGTACGTCTTCGCGTCAATCACGCCGGTGCGAATGGCCACCTCCCTGAGGGTTGTCCCCTCTTTCTCGGCGCGTTCGGCGATCGCGGCAGCCCGGTCGTAGCCGATGACGGGCGACAGGGCTGTCACGAGCTCGAGCGACTGGGAGACCATCGCGTCGATCTTCGCGCGGTTCAGCGAGGTGCCCTCGACCGAGAACCTTCGCATCTTGTCGCACGCATCGGCGAGGAGCCGTACGGCGCGGATGGCGTTGTTGATGATCAGGGGGCGCATCGCATTGAGCTCGAGATTTCCCTGGCTTCCGGCAAACGCTGTGGCGTTGTCCTGGCCGATGACCTGGATGCAGACCATCACCATGGCTTCGCACTGCGTCGGGTTCACCTTTCCCGGCATGATGGAGGAGCCAGGTTCGTTCTTCGGCAGGACGAGCTCTCCGAGCCCGCACCGAGGGCCGGAGGCGAGCCAGCGCATGTCGTTGGCGATCTTCATGAGCGCCACCGCGAGACCGCGGATCGACGCCATGGCCGCGACCATCGCGTCGAGCGAGCCGAGGGCAGCGAACTTGTTCGGCGCGGTCACGAAGGGCTTGTTCGTCAACCAAGCGAGCGTCGAGGCCATCGCCGCCGAGAAGCCTTCGGGGGCGTTGAGCCCCGTGCCCACCGCCGTCCCTCCCGCAGCGAGCTGATAGAGACCGGAGCGCGTGAGCTCGATGCGCTCGATCGCATCGAAGAGCTGGCTCGCGTATCCCGACCACTCCTGTCCGACGGTGAGAGGGACAGCATCCTGCAGATGGGTTCGTCCCGTCTTGACGACGTCCATCCATTCTCGGCTCTTCTCGGCAATCGCGGACGCGAGCGCTTTCGCACGAGGCAGCAGCAGCTCGTCGAGCTCGAGAACGGTGGCGATGTGCATCGCCGTCGGAAAGGTGTCGTTCGACGACTGGCCCATGTTGACGTCGTCGTTCGGATGCACGGGACTCTGGCTTCCGAGCCTCCCTCCCAGCAGCTGGATCGCCCGGTTCGAGATCACTTCGTTCACGTTCATGTTCGACTGCGTTCCCGATCCCGTTTGCCAGACGAAGAGCGGATAATGCTCGTCGAGCTGCCCGGCGATGGTCTCGTCGGCAGCACGGATGATCGCCTCGGCCTTGATGGGATCGAGCCGGCCAGCTCTGGCGTTCACCATCGCGGCGGCCTTCTTCACGTAGCCGTATGCGTGATAGAGCCGCTTCGGCATTCGATCGTCGCCGATCGAGAAGTGCAGGAGCGAGCGCTGAGTCTGCGCCCCCCAGTACCTGTCGGCAGGGACCTCGACCGTTCCCATAGAGTCGAACTCCTCGCGGTGGCCTTTCGCGTCGATTCCGATCGGAACGTCGCGCAGGGTGTCTTTCGAGCGGGTCATGTGTCGCTCCTCTCCTCGCCGTTCAGCGGTACTCGGGCCGGTAGGTCATCGCCTCGATCCAGGCGCGAACGTCCTTCGGCCTCGGCACGGTGGCCTCGCCGCGGTCGAAGATATGCTCGGCGACACGCGCCGCCGTCGTGATCTCGGTCGCGAGGATGCTCGCTTGTTTCGGGAAGAGCATGCCGCGTGCTCGCTCTTCGGCATCGACCTGATCGGCCGTCGCGTGGGCCGCCGCGATGAACATCCTGTCGTCGATATGCCGCGGGCGAGTCGCATAGACGGCGAGCCCGATGGCCGGGAAGACGTAGAAGTTATTCGCCTGGCCTGGACGGTAGACCTTCCCGTCGAGCACCACGTCCGGAAACTGCACTCCGCAAGCGACGAGCGCCTTCCCTTTCGTCCAGCGATACGCCTGCTCCGGAGTGCACTCGGCTCTGTCCGTTGGATTGGAGAGCGGAAAGATGATCGGTCGCTCGTTCAGCGCCGCCATCGTCTCGACCACCGCCTGCGTGAAGACGCCGCCTTTCGTGCTCACGCCGATAAGCACCGACGGCTTCACTGTTTCGACGACCTTTTGCAGATCGGTCATCGCCCCGAGTTCTCGGGCGTAGCCCCTTTGGGATGAGCTCAGATCGGCTCGCGACGACACGAGGAGCCCGTTCACGTCGAACATCGAAATCCGCTCACGCGCCGCTTCTCGCGATAGCCCCTCGGCGACCGTTGCCTCGACGATCATGTTCGCGATCCCGATGCCGGCCGAACCGGCGCCGACGAAGAGAATGCGCTGATCGGAGAGCTTCGCCCCGATGATCTGCAGGGCGGTCGTCAGCCCGGCGATCGCGACGCTGGCCGTCCCCTGAATGTCGTCGTTGTAGCAAAGGATCTTGTCGCGATACCGCTCGAGGAGGCGAATGGCGTCCGTGCCTTTCCAGTCCTCGAAGTGGATGCAGCAGCCCGGAAAGACCTCCTGCACGGCGGCGACGAACTCGTCGACGAGCGCGTCGACCTCCTGGTCGCCCGGCGGCACCTCACGGAGGCCCAGGTAGAGCGGATCGTTGCGCAGGCTCTCGTTCGTCGTGCCGATGTCGAAGAGGATCGGCAGAAGACCGTCCGGAGGAACCGCTGCGCAAGCGGTGTAGAGCTGCAGCTTCCCGATGGGTATCGGCATTCCGTTCGCGCCGATGTCGCCGAGCCCGAGGATTCGCCCTCCGGAGCTCACGCAAATGAAGCGGACGTCATCGAAGGGCCAGTTGCGCAGGACCTCTCGCATGCGCCCTTTCATCGCGCGCGTGACGTACATGCCCCGTGCGCGACGGTAGATATGCCCGAACTTGAGGCAGGCCTCGGCGATCGTCGGGTCGTAGACGATCGGTACGAACCGGGCCGGGTCCGACATGATCGTCCTGTAGAAGAGTGTCTCGTCGCGATCGCAGAGATCGATCAGGTAGATGTACCGCTCGAGGTCGTTCGGCTTGACCGCGAGGTGCCCGAGCACCCGTTCGAGCTGCCGTTCGATGCTCTCGGTCGCGGCCGGCAACAGGCCCTCGAGACCAAGCTCCTTACGCTCGGCCTCCGTGAACGCGCTTCCCTTGTTGGTGACGGGATCATCGAGAAGGTAGCGCCCGCGGCGCCGCTCGCGCATCTCGCCCGCGGGCCCTCCCCTTCGGCCCATCCGAGGAATCCCCTGCGTCGTCGGAGCTTGCATCGCGGCCTCCTCGGGCGCGCTTGCACCGTCGCGCCACGCCGCCCGATGCCTGCATCCCGCCTGCCATCACGACATCAGCGCAGGCGTACCAAACGCACTCCGCGCCCCGTCCGCGCCGCGCCGCGCCTCACGAAGCAACTTCCCAGCAGGGACTGACTCAACGCGCGCCGCGAGCCGCGCCCCGGTCCGAGGTTGAAGAAGCCCTTCCAGACCCCTCGGCCGCCGAGCCAACTGGCGGAGCT